>NZ_JBPZIR010000001.1:0-896020 GCF_051857575.1 Pedobacter sp. GSP4
GGCATAAAAACCTTGACGACATTTTAATGTGCCGCTACCGCTTTAGGTAATCTGATTAATAATTTAAGCAAATTAAATATTTGTAATCCTTAAAATAAAAGACCAATACAAATCTAAAGGACGACAACAAAAGGAGATGTCATTAAAATTGACTTCACGCCATTGCTTTAGCCCAGGCATCGGTCTGCAATAAGGAATTGAAGAAACAGCTTAACCTTTAAGCTTGCTATTTGCTTTTTTAACCCCGGTTACCTTGGTTTTATTATCACTAACAAAAGATTCCCAGCCCGAATAGGTTTTGGATTTACCCCCCGATGTAATTTTTTGGAACGAATGGCAAACGGCAACAGCCAGGCCATCGGTGGCATCTAAAAACTCTGGGGTTTCTTTAAAATTTAACAGGCGCTGCAACATGGCTGCAACCTGTTCTTTAGTGGCATTACCGCTGCCTGTAATCGATTGTTTTATCTTTCGGGGAGAATATTCGGTTACCGAGATATTTCTGGATAGCGCTGCAGCAATGGCAATTCCCTGCGCCCGCCCTAGTTTTAACAAAACCTGTATGTTCTTTCCATAAAAAGGGGCTTCAATAGCCAGTACATCAGGTTTATATTGATCGATCAGAACCACCGTTTTTTCGAATATCCGTTGTAGCTTAAGAAAAGGATCATCAAGATGGGTCATTTTTACCACCCCTAAACTAATCAGCTCCGTTTTATTTCCCTTTTCTAAAATTACGCCATAACCCATCACCGCTGTGCCTGGATCTATGCCCATAATAACCCGTTCCTTTTTTTCGTTCAACATTACAGCAATATTAAGCATATTTGCAAACTAAAAAGGTAATCTTGACAGGCAAGAACAAAAAAATATTATCACTTTTAATAAAAGCTGCAATTGTAATATTTGCTTTTTGGTTTATTTACCATAAGCTCGTTGCAAACAAAAATCTTCACAATTTTAGTACGCTGCTTACCGGTATTTCGCAGGTAGAAATTATTGCGGTAATCGGTTTGGTTGTACTGCTCATGTTTGTGAACTGGTTTTTGGAAGCCGGAAAATGGAAATACCTGATGAGCCACATCGAACCGATCACTTTTTATCGTGCTATCGAATCGGTTTTCTGCGGGTTAACGCTCGCCATCTTTACACCTAACAGATTGGGTGAATACGGTGGCCGGGTATTTTTCCTTTCGCCCAAAAGAAGAATTGTTGGCATTGTGGCCATGAGTGTGGGCAGTATCGGCCAGCTGGTGCTCACCAATGTGTTTGGCGCAATTGCCGCCTGCTTTTTTATATACCGCTTTATCCCGATTGACCGGGTACTTTTTATAGCAGTTGTTTTCCTTGCAGTGTTTTTCTGCCTGTTTTTCCTGATCTTTTATTTTAATATCCGATGGCTAAATGGCATTTTGCTATCGTTTAAGTTTACGCGGAAATACAAAAAGTTTTACAGCATCTTAGCCCGTTACCGCAAAAGAGAACTGTTTAAAATTATCATGTACTGTTTTGTACGTTATCTGGTGTTCAGCTCGCAATATTTTATCCTTTTTGTTTGGCTGGTGCCGGGCTTGCATTATGCGGATATTATCATGATGACCTGCCTGCTCTTTTTGGTCCAGTCGGCATTGCCATCGCTAGATCTTTTCGATGTTGGCATCAGAAGCGTTACTGCGGTAGAATTATTTAAGCATGTAACCGATCAACATGTAGCAGTTATTGCATGTACTGCAAGTATTTGGCTAATAAATATTATAATTCCTGCTATCTTAGGCACTTATTTCGTTTTTAAACTCAATTTTTTTGGAAATCTTAAATCTAATTAGTCTACTATCCGCTGCTTTAACCTTAATTTATGGTTTTTTGGTGCTTAACTTTATCAGGGGCTGGCATAGCTTAGTTTATTTCGTTCCCGAAAAATCAGATCCACAAACCAAGGTTTCTATTATTGTTGCTGCCCGTAATGAGGAGGCTAATATTGCCAAAACCATCAATGATCTGATTGCCCAGCAATATCCAAAAGCCTTAACAGAAATTATCATTATTGATGACCACTCTACAGACCGCACTGCTGAGATTGTAATTAGCTATGCAGCAGAAAAGGTTAAATTGATTAAGCTCAATGAAGATCGGGCCTTAAATTCGTATAAAAAGAAAGCCATACAAACCGCCATTGGAACCTGTTCGGGCGACCTCATCATCACTACCGATGCCGATTGCAGGATGGGCGAAAACTGGCTCGCTACCATTGTGGAGCTATATGAACAGAAAAAGTACAAGATGATTTCCTCTCCTGTAGCCTATTTTCAGGAAAAAAGCTTTTTTGAACGCCTGCAGTCTTTAGAATTTTTATACCTGATCGGTTTAGGTGCCTCAACCATTGGCAACAAACAGCCTTCCACCTGTAACGGGGCAAACTTAGCTTACGAGAAAACAACTTTTTACGAAGTGGGCGGCTTTCAGGGCATTGATGATCTGGCTTCAGGCGATGATGAACTGCTGCTGCATAAAATCGCATCCAAGTATCCGGATCGGATCGGCTTTTTAAAAAATAGGGAAGCCATTGTGTATACACACGCCAAAGAAAACCTGAGGGCCTTTATCCAGCAACGTAAACGGTGGGCATCTAAAAGTACCCGCTATAAAAATAAAGCCATTATTGTTTTGGGGGTACTGATCTGGATTTTTAACCTCAGCATCCTATCAAACTTTATTACCGGCTTATTTATTCCGGGTTTTTTAACCATTACATTTTACCAGCTATTGGTAAAAATGGTTTTAGAAACCTTATTTTTATGGAATGTGACCGGTTTTGCAAAAAGGCGCAGTTTACTCTTTTTAATTCCGGTGCTGAATGTGCTGCACATACTGTATATGGTTTATATTGGCATTGCCGGAAACAGCGGAAAATACGATTGGAAAGGCAGAATGGTTAGATAATGGATAACAGCCCATCAAAAAAAGTATGGTTAAAGTTTAAGCGCAATAAATTCGCTTTAGGCGGATTGGTGTTTATTTCACTTTTAATGGTGATGGGTATTTTGGGCTATCTGATTATGCCCGATGATTCGCCCAATGCAAATGTTCAAACCCTCCAGTTAAATAAGAAGAAACCCGGTAGCACATTTACGTTTTTAATTACCGGTACAAACCCAAAAATTGACCGGGTAAGTTTCTTTGAGAGGATGCTTTATGGGCAAACACCAAGCTTTAAAAGCATTCCGATTAGTTCGTACAGCATAAAGGACGGGGCGGTTTTTGTACAGGAATATATTGGCGATGATGAGAAAGCCAAAGCAACCAGATATGAACTAAAAGATTTATGTCCCAGCTGTATGCTTCCTGCTCAAAAAGGTAATATACAGGTCATCTTCGAAAAAAATAATATCTACAAACAAACCTATATTTTGGGTACCGATATTTATGGGCGCGATTTATTGAGCCGTTTAATTTTAGGTATCCGTGTTTCGCTATCTGTTGGATTAATGGCGGTATTGATATCACTTTTTATTGGGGTGAGTTTAGGTGCAGTAGCAGGTTATTTTGGTGGCCGTGTAGATGCTGCCATCAGCTGGTTTATGAATGTAGTGTGGTCTTTGCCTTCATTGCTATTGGTAATTGCCATATCGTTTGCTTTAGGGAAAGGTTTCTGGCAGATATTTATTGCTGTTGGACTCTCTACCTGGGTAGATGTAGCCCGCTTGGTAAGAGGGCAGGTAATGGCCTTAAAAGAGGTAGAGTTTGTAGAGGCCGCAAGGGCCTTAGGCTTTAGTACCAGCCGAACAATTATTAAACATATACTGCCCAATATTGCAGGGCCTATTTTAGTAGTAGCTTCTTCCAATTTTGCATCAGCCATCCTGTTAGAAACCGGCTTAAGCTTTTTGGGCTTTGGAGCACAACCGCCTATGCCCAGCTGGGGAAGCATGATTAAGGAACATTATGGCTACATTATCATGGATGCTGCTTACCTGGCCATTTTACCTGGTTTAGCCATTATGCTTACGGTATATGCTTTTAACGTTTTAGCTATCGGTTTATGCGATGCTTTCGATGTGAAGGGCCAAAATGTGACCGTTTAAGGGATTTTGGTTACAATATGCACGCTAAACCTATAATTATAGGTTTTCTCTCAATCAATATAACCGCCTCCGGTTCGTGTCTTCACGAAACGGAAGTGAACTGTTTTTGGTCATTTTTATCTAAATGTTCTTCTAATCTGCTATCAATAATATGTTTAAATCGGGCGTCATTCCCGCGTATGCGGGAATCTTTATGCGCAAGCGGGGTAGCGATCGTTTTAAGATTGCTTCTCCGAAAATCGGGAGCTGAAAAAGCTATTCCGATGAATCGGAATAGGTCCACGCAATGACTAGTTTTTGCAACCAATGAACTACATAAAAATTTGTTATTCATAGTGATTTTTATAAAATAAATTCAAGCTCATACTGACAAATATGCACATCTCCATGACTGGAGTGATGCACGTTATAACCATTAAAGAACCAACTTAGACTGTTTCTGAAATCTAAGTTGGTTAACAAAACAATTTATTATGTTATTGCAGTAAGCGTATTTCCTGTAACCGTAAGCGAATAAACCTTTAAGGCACTGGTGGTACCGCCATCATTCGGTTGCGCTAAAATGCTGCCTGTTGTAGTATACCTCGAGCTGTGTAAAGCACATTGTATATAATTGCTGGCCTGAATAAAACTTAAAGCACCGCCCTGGTGCGGGCAAGCAGCCTGGGTAGCTGCAAATGAAGTGACTGTGTTTCCTGAAGCAGTTCTGATAAATAGGATACCACTTACCACAACAGATGCACCCACCGCCAATATTTGCGTGCTCAGATCTACACTTGCCGTAGTTCCGGGCGTTACGCCGCCGTTTGGCTTGCTAGGCTCTGGCGAATCGCTCTTTTTGCCGCAGGCAGAAAAACAGGTTCCTGTACAAACCAAGGCAACGCCAAGGCCTAAGGATTTGATAAATTCGTTACGTTCCATAATTGTTCTGTTAGTTTATTTTTTTGGTTGAATTTGAGCTATTTTGCTTTTTTCTTATCAAAAGAAAACCTTCGTGCAATACTAAAGCCCCAGCGGTACTGCCCCTTAAGCCATGATGTATTGGTATCGGTAATAAACTGAGATTCCTGTATGGCTGTAGCATTGGTAAAGTTGAGGTGAAAAATATGCCCCCCGGTTTCAAACTCCAATCCAGCACCAAGGGTATTGTAAAACTGGTTGCCGTTAGTGCTTTCCAGGTAAGCCTTTTTATCCTTGTTCCTAAACGGTAAAGTATAATCGGCAACAAAAGCCATACGTTTGGTAAGCTTTATACGGCCACCTACTGATACCGCGAAAAGATCATTTTCATCGCCAAAAACAGTGAAATTGCGGTGTATGTACGATGGCATGATGAGCATGGAGAAGTTGGAATTGAATTTCCGGGCAATTACGCCTTGAACAATATATACCAACCGATCCTTAAATTCGCTAAAAGCATTTGCTGCTGTTGGATCAGTTGAGGCTTTCACTGCGGCAACAGTTGTACTGCCAAATAAAGTGATGGCTACAGGTATTTTTTCGTCTGCGGTTTGCTCCAACAGGCGGTATTTCAGATTCCCTTCGTAGAGTTGTGTAACCGTCCCCGAGCCTTTTGCCCTTGCAATACCTACTGATAGCTTATCGCTGATGCCGTAATCAAAACCGATGCGGATATCGGTCGATTGATCCAGTCCGAAAAAGTTCTTAATCCCTCCACCACTGCCTGCAATATCGCCAAAGCGGTGGTCTACCCTAAAATCCATTTCATTTTTGTAAATGGTTTCATTGGTTTGGATATTGATCAGTTTGGTTGCTTTAAAAGTAGCCTGCACATTCTTTTTTTCTATGGGCATCTGCAGCGCATTTTCTAACGAATCTTGTGCAAAAGCCAAAGATGGCAAGAGGGTAAATAGGTACAAAAGAGATTTTAGATAATATTTCATATGGTGTTATTTTTTAGGTTGGTAAGTAGCTGTCATTTTAACCTGTATGGTTTCTGCAATTTGTTTGAAAACAATGGTTGGGATTTTAATACCGTGATCAGCAAGTTTCACATTAAAGGCCGAACTGGCCTTGATTTCATCGTTGGCAACAATTAACGATGCCTTGGTTTGGTATTCTTTCGAAACGCCATGGATCTGCAGGTTCCCCTTTACCGTTACGGTATAGGTGCCCGGCTTTGTAAGGTCAACCTGCTCTACAATTTTCCCCTTAAAATCTGATGTGGGATATTTGTCGCTTTCCATGTAGTTTTCATTGAAATGTTCCTGCATCAGCTTTTTTTTAAACTGGAAAGAGCTGTTGTTGATCTTGAAAATTATTTCGTTGGTTTTTACGTTAATGGCCGAGGCGCCAGTTTTGCTCTGGGCATCTATATCTTCTAAAGGTGTAGAAGAAAAAAATGAAGCATTTACGGTTTTACTTACCCAAATCTGGGCTTTAATGCCTGTACAGAGCAACAGGGCTATAAGTGTGACAATTAATTTCTGCATCGGTTTTTGATTTAAGTTTTTGATTAGGAGGTTAATCCCTATTCGGGCATATTTTTATCAAACCATGCCTGCAATAATTCTCTTTCATTTACGGTTAGGGTGCTGCCCTTTGGCATTGTTCTGGCAACCAGCACGCTATTGGCTATACGTGTATCGCTCCTTACCGAAGCTAGGCCGTTAAATAACCATACTGTTCTGATGGGTGCATTAGGACCATGACAATTGGCACATTTGGTTTGAAAAAGTGCGCCAACAAAATTTGAATAGGTTACGTTTGCGGTGCTTACTGGTGTTGGGCCTGTTGGTTTTAATTCTTCTGCTTGTTTTTTTGAGCAGGCAAAAAGTAATGCGGCAAATACGGTTAGTAAAAAGATGGCATTTTGTTTTTTCATAGGTATTTATTTTAAGATTAGGATAAGCATCGTTTTGTGGTGGCGTAAATTGGCCATGTGGCATCGGAAAAAATAGTAATTGCCTGCTTTTTGATGGTCATATCCAAATGGCTTGGTTTTATAGTGGTTTGTTTCAGAAAACCTGTTATTTTTTATGATTAACTGATTTTAAACTTGAAATCTTAATCGATACGTATGTTTTTTAGGATAGGTTGCCTTGAAGAAAAAAAAACAGGCAAAAAAAAGCCGTTCCGATATTTATATCGGAACGGCTTTAAGCGCTAGACTAATGTTTTTATATTATCTCCAGACTTTATATTGATTAATCAAACCATTTGTTGAACTATCGTGACTGGAAACTTTTTCATTTCCATCTAATTCAGGAAGGATCTTTTTAGCCAGTTGCTTGCCCAGCTCTACTCCCCATTGATCGAAACTGAAAATGTTCCAAATAATGCCCTGAACAAATATTTTATGCTCATAAATAGCTACTAAACTGCCCAAGGTATACGGGGTTACTTTTTTCAATAGGATAGAGTTTGTTGGGCGGTTGCCTTCAAACACTTTAAATGGAGCAATCTTTTGGATTTCTGAATCAGATTTACCTTCTTTCTTTAATTCGGCAATTACTTCTTCTTCGGTTTTACCGTTCATTAAAGCTTCGGTTTGTGCAAAGAAGTTAGACAGCAAAATAGGGTGATGATCGCCAAGTGGGTTTAGGCTCTGCGCTGGTGCAATAAAATCAGCAGGAATTATCCGCGTGCCCTGGTGTATCAACTGGTAAAAGGCATGCTGACCGTTTGTACCTGGCTCGCCCCAAATAATTGGTCCGGTTTCGTAATCAACCTCATTACCATTTCTGTCCACATGTTTACCGTTACTTTCCATATCGCCTTGCTGAAAATAAGCGGCAAAACGGTGCATGTACTGGTCGTAAGGCAAAATAACCTGCGTTTCTGCGTTATAGAAATTAATATACCAAACACCCAATAAACCTAAGATTACCGGTAAATTGCTTTCAAATTCGGCTGTTTTAAAATGATTGTCAGCAGCATGTGCACCCGCCAACAGTTGTTTAAAATTATCAAAGCCAATGCTCAGTGAAATTGACAGACCAATTGCGCTCCATAAAGAATAACGTCCGCCAACCCAATCCCAAAACTCGAACATATTTTCGGTATCGATACCGAAGGCCGATACATCTTTCGCATTAGTAGATAATGCAGCAAAGTGTTTGGCAATGTCGTTTTCTTTACCGCCTTTTTCTAAAAACCAGGTACGTGCAGAGTGTGCATTGGTCATGGTTTCTTGCGTGGTAAAAGTTTTCGAAGCCACCAAAAACAAAGTAGTTTCAGCATTTAAGCCAGCTAATGTTTCTGCAATGTGGGTACCATCGATGTTGGATACAAAATGAATATTTAAGTGGTTTTTATAGTGCTTTAAAGCTTCGGTAACCATTACCGGACCTAAATCAGAACCACCGATACCGATGTTTACAATATCGGTAATGGCTTTGCCCGTATAGCCTTTCCACTCACCGCTGATAATGCTGTTGCTGAATTTCTCCATTTTGGCCAATACAGCATTCACATCAGGCATTACATCTTTACCATCAACCAGAATTGGGCTATTGCTTAAATTGCGCAAAGCGATGTGGAGTACCGAACGGTCTTCAGTTTCGTTAATCTTATCGCCATTGTACATCGATTTTATGGCTTCATCCAGTTTACACTCGCGGGCCAACTGGATCAATAGTGCCAGGGTTTCGGCGCTGATGCGGTTTTTGCTATAGTCCAGTAAGATATCTTCAAAAAAAACAGAAAATTTATTAAAACGATCTGCATCTTCAGCAAAAAGATCTTTAATGCTTTTTTGATTGATATCTATAAAATGATCGGCTAAATATTTGTAGGCCTCAGTTTCTGTAAAATTTACTTTAGGTAACATAATCTTTGGTTTTTTGTAAAAGTAATAAAGCAAAAAAATAAAACGGTCTTTTTAATGTTCAAAATCGTTAAGAAGCTATTAATTTTTTTACCCTTACCGTTTATATAGAAAAATTTGGGTTAATAAAGGGTTGTTGATAGCAGAATGCAGTTGTACCAGCAATCATTAAGTTTTTGTTAAATTTATTTTATCGGGCATTTTGGATTTTAATTGTCAGCTAAACCACTTAACTTTAGTATAACGTCCCTATTAATTAATTTTTACCATTAAACTAATTACTATGTTAGAAAACTTAAACCAATTGGTACGTGAAAACGTACAGGAAAGTGTTGTTAACAACGCTGCTATTCCAAACGAGAAAAACGAAGCCGTAATTCAGGCTGCCTCAGGTTCTATTTTCGACAGTTTAAAGGATCAGCTTTCATCAGGAAATATAGGTGCATTAACCGATATTTTTAACGGGAACAAATCCGAAGGCACCCAGGTAGCCACGCAGGCAGCCGGGAGTTTTGTAGATAAGTTGAGTGGGCTAGGAATTAATACCGATACGGCAAAATCATTGGCTTCGAGCATTATTCCTGGGCTTATTGCCAAGTTTACCCAAAAAACCAACGACCCTAATGATAGTTCCTTTAACCTTAAAGACGTTTTGGGAAGTTTAGGCGGAAGCGATGGCAAATTCGATGTCAACGATGTAATTGGCATGTTTGGCGGCAGTGGGCAGGCACAACAACCTGGGCAAACCGGTGAAAGTGGAATTATGGATAAACTGAAGGGGATGTTTGGGTAATGGAATAGCGGATAATTATTTAACAAATTCCGCTAAATAACTATCTTCGTGAAAATTTAAAAATATGTTTAGGACGCTCTCTCTTTTGGCAACATCTTGCCTGCTTTTTTGTTGTTTCTTTTTTTCTTCTTGTGAAAAGGAGGGGATAACTAAAATAGATACCTTGAAAATTATAGACACACTTGATGTGGATAGGCCTATAAATCTAAAAGCTTCAAAAGGTATTTACGGATCACGCATAACCATTTCTTGGACTCCTATGCCATTGGCCCAGAAATATCAGTTATATAAGTTCAACGATGCTACTCAAAAATATGTGTTATTAAAGGAACTTGCTGATACCACTTTTGACGATGTTACCATAGCAAAATCATTAACCAAAAACTTTTATAAGGTTAGAACATACAACAGCACCTCGTCATTCAGCAGGTTTAGCGATGCAGATTTTGGTTACACATCGGCATTTAACTATTATAAGGCTCTATCTTTTGGTTCGGAAGGAACGGGACCGACTCAATTTAACTTTAATATGCATGTTGAGGTTGATAAAAACGGGAATATTTATGTCAGCGATGACGGGTTGAATAGGGTTTTAAAATTCAGTGCTACTGGTAGCTTTATTGAACAGTTTTATTCAGGTTCTTCAGCCAGGGCAATGGCATTTTTCAGCAATGGAAATTATATTGCTACTAGAACTCAAAGCAGTAGCTATGTGCAAATATTTAACCCAAATAAGTAATTGATCAAAGAATGGGGTACTTATGGTACGGGCGACAGTAATTTTGGTAATATAGAATGTTTAACAATAGATGATGAGCAGAATATCTGGATTGTGGATGGTGTAAATCACCGGATTAAAAAATATGATCAGAACGGGAATTTATTGCTAAAATTTGGAAAGCAGGGGAAGGCTGAAGGAGATTTTGATGCCCCGTTTGGGATATGTTATTTTAAAAACAAGATATATGTTTCAGATACCAGAAATAACAGGATTGAAGTTTTTGATAAGAACGGCAAGTTCTTAAAAATTTTCGCGATAAAGGGATATATCTATGGGCTTAGGGCTTTTGGTGATAACATTTACCTGGCGAATTCGGGAGAAGGAGTTATTATCAAAACGGATGAGAATGGAGATATTCAAGAGAAAATAGGGGCTGGTTCATTTTTGAATTTGGTAGATGTAACTATTGCTCCGAATGGCGATGTGATTGCCTGTGATGTTTATGGTAGAAGGATTATCGTATTTAAAAAAGGTTAATAAAAACTTAAAAGCCATCTTCGGATGGCTTTTTTAATCCAATAAACGTTCCTCATGATTAAGAAGGTATTGTACATTTTGGGGTTAGCCTTAATCTCGCAACTTATCGTAGCATGTGTAAACTGTAATTGTCCGCCAACGCGGAACATTTATTTCACGAATAAAGCATTATCCCTTAAAAATATGGATAAGTCTCTGCCAGATTCTATGGTTACCAATTCCAGGATAATTTCCAATGCCAATTACGGTATTCAGGTGCGGCTGCAAACCACATTGCTCACAATGCGTAAGCAACAGCTTAATTGGGGATTAATGCAAACCGCTTACGCTTGCAGTTGCAATGATGATAACTTTATCGCCAAGGAGCGTGTTGTTTCGCTGAAGATAGTTTCAAATAACGATTTTGACGCCAGTCATCCTAAAAATACTGATCTCACCTTGTATTTTAAGGCAAGAAAAGGTGTTACGATGATTTCAATTGCTGATTACATTAAAACGGCTAATGAGCTTGGATATGATACCATGTATCCCTTTTATGAAGGTGTTTTTTTACAGGCGGCGCCCAGTATTAACAAGAAACATCAATTTAAACTAACCATTACTTTATCAGATGGTAGAATTTTAGAAGCTGAAACAACTGAGGTTGAACTGGCCTAAAATTTGAAAAACGACAGTTAGTTTCCCTGAATTTTAAAGCTTGATGGTCTTCACGATCAAATTGATTAGATTCGTAAATCCTTAAACTTAAACCAACCGCTTCATGAAAAAAGTATACCTGATTGTTTTTTCGCTAATTTCTATCCATGCGTATGCCCAAAAATCTGAGTTAAGATCAACAGTTGCCAAAAAAGCAGATGCCTTAGAACAAAAGGTTATTGCCTGGAGGCGCGATTTTCACGAACATCCGGAGCTGGGCAATATGGAAGTAAGAACAGCAGGTATTGTAGCGAAACATTTAGAATCGTTAGGGATAAAGGTAACCACAGGTGTAGCTAAAACAGGTGTAGTGGGTATTTTAAAAGGTGGTAAACCCGGGCCAGTGGTGGCATTAAGGGCCGATATGGATGGCTTGCCGGTTACCGAAAGGGTAGATGTGCCTTTTGCCTCAAAAGTAAAAACACAGTATAACGGGCAAGAAGTTGGCGTAATGCATGCCTGCGGTCACGATAGCCATGTGGCCATTTTAATGGGCGTAGCCGAGGTGCTGGCATCGATGCAAAAGGATATTCAGGGAACTGTGAAATTTATATTCCAACCTGCCGAAGAGGGTGTGCCAGCCGGCGACGAAGGTGGTGCGGCCTTAATGATTAAAGAGGGGGTATTGGAAAATCCTAAAGTTGATGCAATTTTTGGTCTGCACATTAATTCCCAAACCGAAGTGGGCGAGGTAACTTATCGCCCCGGCGGAACCATGGCTGCTGTAAACGATATGAAAATTACCGTTACCGGCAGACAGGCACATGGGGCTTACCCATGGAGCAGCATCGATCCGGTAGTTATTTCAGCGCAGATTATCAATAACCTGCAAACTATTGTAAGCAGAAATTTAAATGTTACCGAAAACCCGGGCGTAGTTACCATTGGTGCTATTAATGGAGGGGTGCGTTCAAATATTATTCCCGAAAAAGTAGAAATGCTGGGAACCGTCCGCAATTTTAGTAAAGAGGATGAGGCCATGTTTATCGATAGGATCAAAACCATCGTAACAAAAACGGCTGAAGCTGGCGGTGCAACGGCCGAAGTAAAAATCCCGTATAGCAACCATTACCCTGTTACTTTTAACAATATTGCCTTAACCGAAAAAATGTTACCGAGTATGCAGGCCACTGCCGGTGCCGACCACGTTAAATTAAAACCCCCGGTTACAGGTGCCGAAGATTTTTCTTTCTTTCAGGAAAAAGTACCCGGTCTGTTCGTTTTCTTAGGTGGAATGCCAAAAGGTAAAGACCCATTAAAAGCCGCCTCGCACCACACCCCTGATTTTTACCTTGATGAAAGCGGATTTGTGCTAGGCGTAAAGCTGCTGGCTAACCTCACGCTGGATTATATGGTAATGAAGAAGTAGTTTGGTTCATTAGTCATTAGTTCATTGGTCATTTGTTCATTGGTGACGGCAAACTACCTATTGCAAACTATATTAAGGTTAATCGGTTAATTGTTTAAACTGGTTAACTGTATTCCATGAGGAAAATTTTAAACTTAATGTCCTTAATTCCTTAATGGTAATTGTGGTTGCAAACTGCCAATAGTATCATGGTTAATGGTTAACTATTTTCCAAGAGGACAATTTTAAACTTAATGTTCTTAATTCCTTAATGGTAATTGTGGTTGCAAACTGTCAATAGTATTATGGCTAACTGTGGTCCATGACGATAATTGTAAACTTAATGGTCTCAATTCTAATCATGATCAAATCAACAACACCACTAAATGCAAAAGGGAGGTTAAATTTCCTATATTTGTTTCATGACCAAAGAACAGATTCAGGATTTAAGAGACAGGGTAACGTCTCTAAGGAGGTATCTTTGACGTTGATGAGCTACTTTACGCCATCCGCGAAGAAGAAAAATTAACCATGGCGCCCGATTTCTGGGACGACCCTAAAAAAGCAGAGAAAATTCTTGCCGAAATAAGTTCGAAGAAAAAATGGACTGATGGCTTCAACCAAACCAATAATGCGGTTGAAGATGCAGCTGTAATGTTCGATTTTTTTCAATCAGGAGATGCTTCGGAAGCTGAAATGAAAGAGCAGTTTGAAACGGCCAAACAAGCTGTAGAAGACCTCGAGCTTAAAAATATGCTGCGCAGTAAAGAAGATCAGCTTTCAGCAGTAATGCAGATTACGGCAGGAGCAGGCGGAACTGAAAGTTGCGATTGGGCCTACATGTTAATGCGGATGTACCTGATGTGGGGCGAAAAAAACGGCTATAAAATTACCGAACAAGATAGTCAGGAAGGGGAGATTGCAGGCATCAAATCAGTAACACTTCAGTTTGATGGCGATTTTTCTTACGGCTACCTCAAAGGTGAAAACGGCGTTCATCGCTTGGTGCGCATATCACCATTTGATTCTAATGCGCGGAGACATACTTCGTTTGCATCGGTGTATGTTTATCCTTTGGTTGATGAAACCATCCAGATTGATATTAACCCGGCAGATATAGAGTTTGAAACCTTTAGGGCCGGAGGGGCCGGTGGTCAAAATGTAAATAAGGTAGAAACTGCCGTGCGTCTTTACCACAAACCTTCGGGTATAATTATTAAAAACCAAGAGTCGAGATCCCAGTTACAAAATAAAGAAAATGCCATCCGTTTGCTTAAATCTCAATTGTACGAAATCGAAGAACGTAAACGTAACGAAGCCATTGCTGCCGTAGAAGGATCGAAGAAAAAGATAGAGTGGGGCTCACAGATCAGGAGTTATGTTTTAGATGACAGGCGAGTGAAAGATCACCGTACCAATTATCAAACATCTAATCCAGATGCTGTGTTAAATGGCGATATCAACGACTTTTTGAAAGCATATTTAATGGAGTTTTGATCTTGTGAAAACGAGAGCTGAGATTATCAAATAATACAATTAAGCAATCTTATTACTGTGCATATAGAAATTGAAGATCATAATGTTAAGCAAAATATGATTGAAGCAAGCAAACTGGTTTGGCATGTCCACGGAAAAAAGCTTTTAATTATTTCGTTTACATTTTTTGTATTGGGTATTATTTTTTGTGGGTATTTCTATAATATGATTGAAAATACCCCAAAAACTCAAGAGTTTGACAGGGAGATTGATCTGGAAATATTATTTATCTTTTGGATGATATCCTTATTGTTCCTATTTAGGTTTTTTAGAGCTAAACGTAATTTTTATACTCGGGTAAAGCGTGATCTAAATCTTGCTTTTAATCAGTCAAGTACCCGAAAAATTATCATTAATGATGAGGGAGTTGAAGGTATAACAGAACATTATAGGTCATTTGCTAAGTGGGAGATCATTAATAACTTTAAAGTTTACGATAAATACATTAGTATCACAAATTTATTGAATCCCTCACCGTTTTTTATTCCAATCCATTTAATGGCTGAGGAGGAATATAAATCGCTGTTGTTCTATCTTAGATCTAGTAAAAAAGAAATCAAATAGGTATGAAATTTAGTTTAACCCTGATCATAGTATCAATTTTAGTCATTCATGTGAAAGCACAAGAAGTAATCCCATTGTATGTTAATGAAATCCCGGGTGCTAAACCTACCCCCGAAAATTACGTAGAACATACCGAAGTACGCAGTAACGGAACACTGAGCATTACCAAAGTTTCGGTACCTACCATGACGGTTTTTGAAGCGCCTAAAGAAATTGCTACCGGAACAGCAGTAATTATTTGTCCGGGTGGCGGTTATGGTGCTTTAGCTTTTAGTCACGAAGGAACCGATGTAGCCAAACGTTTTAATGCCATTGGCGTAACCGCTTTTGTATTGAAATACCGTTTGCCGAGCGATGCAATTATGGTTGATAAAACCTATGGCCCCCTACAAGATGCACAGCAGGCCATTTATCTGGTAAAAAAGAATGCCAAAAAATATGGTATTAAAGCAAATAAGGTAGGGATAATGGGTTTTTCTGCCGGTGGGCATTTTGCCTCTACGCTGGTTGCCCATTACAACGATCTTAAAATTACCGATCCCGAAAAAATAAATCTGAAGCCTAGTTTTGCCGCTTTGATTTATCCGGTAATCAGCTTTGAAGAATCGGTACATACCGGTACCATGAAAAATCTTTTAGGTGCTGCTCCATCCGATAGTTTGAAACATTATTTTTCGGCCAATAAAAACGTGAACAAGAAAACGCCGCCTGTATTTTTTGTGCATGCAAAGGATGATAAAACGGTACCCTATGCCAATAGCGTTTTAATGAACCAAGCATTAAAGAAAAGCAAAGTTGATACCGAAATTTACCTGTACGAAAACGGCGGACATGGATTTGGTTTAATAAACAAAACTTCGGATGTAGATTGGTTTAACTTGCTGGCTGACTGGATAAAAAAAGAGAAGTTTTAATATATTTGCGGATATTTTAACGTCTTAACTTAAAACACAATGCAAAAAACGGTGAAATACCTAATGGTATCTCTTATTGCTATCCTCACTATAGCAAGTTGTAAAAAAGAAATTAACTGGAATGCACAGGGCCAAAATACCAGTCCGGGTGGCAACGGTAATACAGGAGGTGAGCAAAATTCTGAATATTATATTTCGTACAAAGCGAATGTCGAACAGATTTCGATAAAGGATGTGCTAGCTAATCGGAATGCAACTGAAAGCCCAAGAAAACTAATTGTATTTGGCAATAAGAACCTGGTCTCGCAGCCGAAATTTAAAATCTACAGTGAAGAATCCATAATCGGTTTTGAAAAAGGCCTTAATGTGGGCAATTCAGATTTTACAGCGCCAGGATATTATGTAGAATTTACAGATAAATTAGGTGTACTGTATTCTACTGCAAATGATGCCAAAGGGGTAAACTATTTTATTTCGGATATTTCATACAAAAAAGACGGCTTCGTACAAGGTACTTTTAGCGGGCAGGCTACAGCAGCTAATAGCGCCGTTATAAACATTACTGAGGGAAAGTTTAAAGCGAAATTTAGCGACTAACCGATAAACGCAATTCATTTCTAGGCCATTGATTTTACTTGGATCGGCTATCATTAAGCCCTTTCATCGTTTGATCAATAACATCCAGCAAACCATTGGTGTAGGCATCATCGGTAAGCTCCCAGAACATAATGCCGTTTAGCTTTCTATCCATTACATACTTGGTTTTTAATGAAATTGATTTCGGATCATCAAAAGTAGCCAGGTATTTTGTTTTGGGATTATAATAATAGGGTGCTTTAGCTATATCATCCCAATAATAGGTATAGCCATTTTGGGCAGAAAACTGTGTTTTAAAGTCCTTAAAAGAAACGCCCTGTATAAATTTTGTAGGCTGGTATAAGCCTTGGTTTGCATCAGTTGTATTTTCGAAAATGCGTGCGTAAAAGGCAGCGCCCAATGCTATTTTTTGGGCAGGAACGCCAAGACCTATCAATGCATTAACAGCATAATCGCCGGATAAATCTTGTTCTGCAGTGGCAAATAAAGGCGAATGGTGACCGCTTTTGGTTGCGTACCCGCTTACCAGATCGTAGCTCATTACGTTTACCCTGTTTACCAATGGCATTACCTTATCCCATTCGAAACAAGAATCGATACAGTTTTTGGTGCCGCCAGCGGCAAAGCTGATTTCGGCCTTTTTGCCTAATTTTTTCCTTAATTCCTTAATCAGTAGCGTAAAGTTGTGCTTATCATCAATGGTGTACCGGTGCCCCGGGAAACCCAATACCGCAGGGTATTCCCAATCGATATCTACACCATCAGCATGAAAAAAATCGAGTATTTCTTTGGTGGTTTTAGCAAATGTTTTGCGTCCATCAGCGCGGCTAAATACTTCTGAGCAATCTTTGCAGGCACTCCAGCCGCCCATAGCAATCATTATCTTTAAATCGGGGTTTCGCTTTTTTAAGCTTACCATTTTGGCAATCAATGCCGAATCTTTTGCCGATCTGATATTTAAACTATCGCCCTTTAAATGGCCAAAGCTGTAAATCAGGTGGCTTAATTTTTCTATCGGAAAGCTATCAATAACCGAATTTTGCCCAGTGTAATAGGCTATCACATTTGGCTTAACGTTTTTTTGCGCCTTTAACTGTAAACTCCAGATCGAGCATAAAACAATAGCGGTAATTTTGGTGGCGATAAGCGTTCTTCTGTGCATATTTCGGTAAAACTATTTTTCGGCAATAATATCCTGCAATTCGTTTAATTCTGCAGCTTTTTCAGTAGCTCCGGCATTTTCGTAAGCCGAAATCAAGTTTCTGATTACACGGCGGATAATATCGGTATTGCTGCAGGGTTTATAATATTCGGGCAAAGCTTCTAAATTGAGTTGGCGCAGAAACTGATCAACATCATGTTTGCCAAAAATATTGCCACGGTTAAATGCATTGATGTAAAACAGCACCCCATATTCATTGCCTTCCTGCTTGCTGTCGTCTATATAGCCTAAAATAAAGTGCTGCGGCAAATTAATCCCATACACAGGCAGGTCTAATTTTTGCGCCAATGTAGAATAAATAATCGCCAGTGAAATCTGGTTTCCTTTTTTGCTTTCCAGTACCTGGTTTAAATAAGAGTTCTGCGGATCGTGGTGGTTTTTGGTATTTCCCCCGAAGCCATATTGTTGATATAAAACGTGGTTAATCAGCTTTACTTTTTCTACCGAACTCATTTCGTATTGTAGGCCCAGCCAAATGTCCCTTTTTATTTCTTCTATCTGATTAATTACCTTCTGTTCGTCTAAGTCGGGGTATTGGTAACGGTTAATAATCAAAGCACCCTGCAATAAATCGAAGGCACCACTTAAATACCAAAGGTTTAAATCTTCTTTAACGGTTTTGAACTGAATTTGATGAACTATGTTTTCAATGCGTTCCTGCATCAGGCCATCGAACGATTGCTCCCAGGCATTTTCTAAAAAATGGATCACTTCACCACCATATTCCAGCAGTTTTTTCTCCACATGTTGGTATACTTCCTCGTCAGGATCGTCCAACAATTTTACTAAAGCACTTATCTCTGCGTTATTTTCCATAAAACATACATACGTTTGCGGTGTTTAATTACTTTTGCAATATTATGCTATTTCAATTTATTACAGATTACCTTAAACACCGTTTAACAGCAAAAAGCCGACACGGAACGCATTCGCCATTTGTGTACAAGCTAGCTGATGAGGTAATTTACGATTTTAACGACAAATCTGAATACAAAAACATAGAAGAACAGCGAAAAAAACTTTTTAATGACGATTCCATAATCACCGTTACAGACCTCGGTGCGGGCTCTCATCTAAATAAAAACCGCACAAAAAAGGTAAGTCAGATTGCAAAAAATGCACTTAAAAGTCCGCGCTTGGCCAAGCTGATTTACCGCCTGGCAAAAAATACCAACCCAAAAAGTGCGATTGAGCTTGGTACCTGCCTGGGCATTACCACGGCCTATTTGGCCAAAACAAATGCCAGCGCAGAAATTATTACGATAGAAGGTTGTCCGCAAACCGCCGAAGTAGCCAGAAAGAACTTTGATGCGCTCGATTTAAACAATATCGAATTGCATGTAGGCAACTTTGACGAAATTTTGCCCGATATTATTGCCAAGCAACCAAGTTTGGATTTTGTATACATTGATGGTAACCACCGTAAAGAGGCTACCTTAAATTATTTCCGCTGGTGCCTTCCAAAAGTTAATGAGGATTCGCTCTTGATTTTTGACGATATTTATTGGAGTGAAGGGATGAAAGAAGCATGGACCGAAATTAAGAACCACCCTGATGTTACCGTTACGATAGATTTATTTTGGATCGGTTTGGTTTATTTTAAAAAAGGACAGGCCAAAGAACATTTTAAACTTAAATTTTAAACACATGATAGTAGAACCGAAATTAAAAGGCATTCAGAAACGTTCGGCATTATATATTTTGCTGATCAGCCTTGTTTCGGGGATTGTGTTTTATCTGGCATCGCTCTTTTTAAAAATGGATGCCCTTACGCACATCATGTTTGGCTGGGATATATTCTGCTTGGTGCTGATTACCCTCCATTGGTATATGTTTTTTCATACTTCGGCGGCCGAAACGCATTTAAAGGCCAAAATGCAGGATGAAACAAGGGGCGAGATTTTTGCCATTGTTGTGGTTTCTACTTTTGCTGGCCTGCTCGCCGTGGTTTTATTGCTGATTAACAAAGACATTGAACCGCTTGATCTGGTTATTGCCATACTGGGGATGTTTTTATCGTGGTTTTTGGTGCATACTACTTTTACCATGCGTTATGCCCATCTCTATTATGGGGATAAAAAGAAAGAAAAATCGAAAGATGGTTCGGGCTTGGAGTTTCCGGGCGATGATGAGCCAGATTTTATTGATTTCGCCTATTTTTCTTTTGTGCTGGGGATGACTTTTCAGGTTTCTGATGTTGAAATATCTGACCGTACCATCAGGAGGTTATCACTTTTACACAGTTTAATTGCATTTGTTTTCAATACCGTAATTGTGGCCTTAACCATTAATGCGGTTGCAGGTTTAAGCAAGTAAGGAACTTTCACCTCGACCAATCTGCCAATGCTATGTCATCCTGAACGCAGTGAAGGATCTTTAAAATCGATTATTAACCACATTCCTATTTCTAACGTCGGCTTTAGCAAGCCGAATTTTTTTCAGAACAACTTCCAATACTTTTTTGAAAACGGATGGTTCTGTGCTTATGGCGGTTTTCAGTCCCGCTCCCGCTTCTGCCGATGAAGGATCGGCATCCCGCTTCGATCGGGTTTACGTACAGCGGTTCGTGCTTTTGGCCGCATGCTAGGAGCAGACCTTTCATTTTAAACCTGACAGCAGCGAACACGAAGTGCAACGGAGTAAAGCGAATGGCAGGACTACAGTTGCCAAGCAGTACTGCACATCCATTTCCATAACAAGAGATACCGTCATTCGCTCCTAGGGGAGAGCGCTACGCTATTCTTTTCTTCTGTCATCCTGAAAGCAGTGAAGGAACTTTATATTGTAATTGATTTTATTGCATTGAAAATCAGTTGATTAATATTTATAACTGAATTTTCAGTCGTTTAACTTATTTTATAGTTGTAAAACTGAAAAATAAGTTATAGATTTGGTTATGGAAGAATTAACCAAGACCGAAGAGCGCATTATGCAGGTTTTATGGAAACTGCAAAAGGCATTTGTAAAAGATATTATTGATGAGTTGGATGATGAGCCTAAGCCACCCTACAATACCATTTCTTCGATTGTCCGTTTGCTGGAGAAAAAAGGATATGTAAACTATAAGGCTTATGGCAAAACTTACGAATACTTTCCTGCCATTAGCAAAGATCAGTATGCCAAAACCACTTTCTCCAAATTGTTTTCGGGTTATTTTGATAATTCTCCAACCAGCCTTTTATCATTTATGGTGAAAGAAGAAAAATTAAGTGAAGCAGATATAGAAGAAATTAAAAAGATTATTAACCAAGATTCAAAGCCATGAGTTTAATCTATTTGTTAAAGGTTTCGGCCTGCACGGCTCTTTTCTTTGCAGCCTATCACTTTCTGCTGGCCAGGTTTACATTCTTCAACCTTAACCGTGCTTATCTTTTACTGATGCTGGTATTGAGTTTCAGCATTCCGGCGCTCACAATAGAAAGCAGCCATGAAGTAGTGAGGAGCAACCAGGAGGCGCCCGCTAAAATTGGGTACAGCAACGATGGTTTCACCGAACAGGATGCTGCTGTTGAACAAGATAATCACATGGCCGTTAACTGGAATGAGCTTATAACCTATGCTTATTGCAGTATTTTGGGCATGCTTGTGTTGAGGATGCTCTTTATGATGGGGCGCATCCAGTTGCAATTGCGCAAACAGGTAAGGGATAGGGATGGCGCCGTGCTTTGGGTAGATGGGCAATCGACCATCAAGAACTGTTCTTTTTTTAACCAGATCATTGTCGATTCATCCTTACCGGCCGAAGAAAAAAATATGGTGATCAAACATGAATCGGTCCATGTTAAGCAGTGGCATGCTTTTGATAAACTTTTGGTTAACCTGGTTACGGCTGTACTTTGGTTTAATCCGGTTATTTATTTCTGGCGCAATGCCATTGATCATAACCACGAATTTCTGGCCGATAGGGAAACCTCAAAAGTGGCTGATAAAAAGACCTATGCTTCGCTGCTTTTAAATCTGGCCATGCCCTGTCAAAATTTAGCAATCAACAGTTTTAGTAAACTTCCATTAAAAAATAGAATTATGATGTTGTACAAAGAACCAAATGCTAAGCTGCAAAAGCTGGCCTATTTAGCCATTATTCCTGTTTTAATGATCTGCTGCATGGCATTTATCAACCGGAAGGAAATTATTGTAGAAAAAACATCAGCGGTTAACCAGGCATCGGCCGATGCACCGAAAAGGCCTAACATATACGCCTTAAATTATTTAAAAAGTAATATTGCCGTTAACCCAAAAGCCCGGCCTGCCTTTAACGAAGTAGAACCTATGTTGGTAATTGATGCAGGGCATGGTGGTAAAGATGGAGCCTCAACCGCTTTAGATGGACAAAAGGAAAAAGACCTTAACCTGCGTGCTGTAAAGATTTTGAAAGAAGAAGCCGCCAAGCGGGGGATAAAAGTGATGTTAACTAGAACCGATGACCAGTTTTTGTCGCTTCGCGACCGCCTGCCCAGTCAAGAGGCTTCTGCCTTTATTTCCATTCATCACAATGCTAATTCGCCTGCCAGTAACCAAGTTCCTTTTGGCGGTGTAGAGGTATATGTTTCTAAATTGAACAGCAATATTAAAATGGCTGAAAACCTGGGAGCAGGTATTTTAAGCAAACTGAAAAACCTAAACGGTTTGGAAGTTAGAGATTCGTTAAAGGATGCAAATTTATTGCTGCTTAGAGAATCAAAAGTGCCGGCAGTTTTGATTGAGCTGGGTAATATCTCTGATAAAAAAAGTCTGGATTATATTAGCCAAGATAAAAACATTAGGCGGATATGTAACCTGATTTTAGATGGATTTGTATCTTTTTCGCAAAGTGGCTGCTAAATACTGGTTATGGAAAGCTTAATCTATTTGCTTAAAGTTACTGCTTGTACAGTATTATTCTTTGGTTTTTATGTGGTGGTTTTAAGAAAGTTGACCTTTTTTAAGGTTAACCGCTTTTACCTGCTGGCTACAGTATTACTTAGTTTCGTAATTCCGGCTTTGCAGTTCGAGGTTAAGCGCGTGGTAGTGGCAGCGGAAACAGATATCGTGTCCAACTTACCCCAAATAAAAACTGCTCAGGAGCCGGTACAGCTTGTCCAGCCTATACTGGTCGAATATCAACCTGAAATAAAGTCCGAAATAGATTGGTTAGGTTTAATTCCTTACTTGTATGGTGCTATAGCTTCGGTTTTCCTGCTTATTTGCCTTTGGCGGTTTTTCAGCCTGCTTAAATATACTGGCAAATACACCCAAAACAATGATGGTTTAAAGCTGATTACCAAAACTACTGGTTTTACCAATTGCTCTTTCTTTAATTATGTATTTATTGATGCGGATAAACTGAGCGATGCTGATTTGGCTGTGTTGCTTAAACATGAACAGGTACACGCCAGGCAGTATCATTCGGCCGATAAACTATTGCTCATGGTTGCTAAAGCACTGTTATGGTTTAACCCGGTAATTTATTTTTACGATAAAGCTTTAGAGCAGGTACACGAGTATGAGGCCGATGAAATTACTTCTGCCAGTTTTGGCAATCAGGCTTACGCGAACCTGTTGCTACACCTTGCGATTAGCAAAACCAACAATGCGCTGATCCACAATTTTGTAAAAAGCCCGGTTAAAGCCCGGATTAAGATGTTGTTTAATCAAAAAACTGCAAATATGAAGAAGTTAAGCTATTTTTTAGCACTGCCAGTTGGGCTGCTGTTAATTTGGGGTTTTACCATTAAAGTAACTCCTGTTTTCCTGGAAGAAAAGATGCAGGAAAAGACATTCACATTGGTTATTGATGCCACTCACGGCGGAGCAGACCAGGGCGCAATAGTTGGAGGCACAAAAGAGAAAGAATTAACCCTGGCCATTGCCAAGGAAATTAAAATAGCAGCAGAAGCCAAAGGCTTAAAAGTAATACTTACCCGAACGGCCGATCAAAATCCAAATATAGAGGAAAGGGCTGCTGTAAATGGTGATTTTTTGATTTCCTTACAATTAGGTGTGGATCGGGATACTGCTAAAAATGGATTGAAATTTCTCACTTCCGGTACTTATGAACGAGATTTTAAATTGGCCAAGGCTAATTCGATGACCTACTGGATTTACAAAAGTATTAAAAACATTGAGGGAGTAAACGTAAATAATAAGCCGCAATCGACAAAAAATGTACTAATAGACGGCAGTGCTAAACCGGGTATTGTGATTATGTTGGGGTATTTAACCAATAAATCTGATTTTAATTTTATTACGGATAATGGTAAACAGACTTTACTTGCCGGTAAAATTGTTGAAGGAATTATGCAGTATAAAAAATATACACCTTCAGACGAGGTACGTGCAGCGCGACAAAAAGAAGCAGATTCGTTTGGTAGAAGGTATGAATCATGGTTAAAGTCAGAAAAGTATAGCGCATTAAAAATAAAAGCAGCTAAAATAGGAAAACGAACCATCTCGGGTAAGATAGAGAGCCTACACAGCTTTGGAATGGTTAACCCGCGGATTGATGGTTTTATCCTTAATGCCAACGGAACCAAATACCGGGTATATATTAACCCTGCAATTATGAAAAAAACAGCTTATAAAGCAGGAGATGACTTTGTTGCGAAAATAAATAAAGCTGAAGTTTGGTTTGATTCGGATTATCTTGTTTTACAGCCTGATGTTAAGACCTTAGAAATCAAAACCGACGGAGCAACGCTGAATAAAGCAGTAGTCCCCAGAATTATTTCCTTTTCTAAAATTACAGGCGATGTGAAACAGAAGGTTTCTATAATGGAGAATGCTGTTATTGATATTGTTAACTGTAGGTTAACGGCAGAGTATGTAGAACTGGATAAACTTAATAATAAAATGACCGCCAAAAATGCTGTATTGAAACCTAATGAAGGTGGTTCATTAAATTCATCACTTATTGTTTTCGATCTAACAAACGGGAGCTTTAATGCCGAATCGGGTAGTGGAAAAATAGAGCTACCAAAGAAGCAAGCTGTAGGGGTGCAGCTAAAAGAAGTCCTCTTAGCGCAGCCAGTTAATGAAACTGAAGCAAAAGTAGAATACAGCGCCAACGATTCTGTTAAGATGAGCGAAGATAAAACATTGATTACACTTTATGGCAAAGCTAGATTCGGAAATAAAAAAATTTCTGTTTTAGCCGATGAAGTTACCATCAATAGACATACAAATGTAGTAACCGCGAAAAACCTTACTTTAACAGACAAAAATTCGGGAATAACGATAACTGGTTATTATGCTGAGTTCGATAAGAAAGGAAAGTTGGAAATCTGGCAGGATCATAAATAAGCTTAATGCGCATCTGCTTCATTTTTCTATTCTTTTTTGTAGTTCTCAATTGTAAAGCACAGTTCAGTATTTCGGGAAAGGTAAGGGATGATTATTCAAAAGCCCTGCCTTTTATAACCGTTAAAATTTCGGGCACCAACAACTCTACCAGCTATACCCAAAGCGATAGTTTAGGAAACTATTACTTCAATAAGCTGCCTGCAGGCAATTATATTATTGCGTTTTCTGCGGTCGATTTTAAAAACCTAAACCAACAGTTTACCTTAAAAAGGGATACGGTAATTGATATTCAGTTGCAGCCAAGTACTAAAAATTTGGCCGATGTTCAGGTCAATGCTAAAAAAGCACTGATTGAGAAAAAGATCGACTGGACTGTTTTTAATGTAGAAAATAGTATTGCTGCAATCGGGACAGATGCATTAGAACTTATTTCAAAAGTACCGGGTGTTCGGGTTTTGAACGATCAGGTATCATTGGTAGGTAAAGGCGGTGTGAATGTAATGATCAATGATAAACCTGTGCCGCTTGCTGGTGATGATTTATCAAACTATTTAAAAACCATTTCTTCTGATCTTATTGTCAAAATTGAGGTGATTAGCAACCCTCCTGCAAAATACGACGCACAGGGAAATAACGGACTGATTAATATTGTACTGAAAAAGGTTACTGCCGAAGGTTTTAAAGGCGCCTTAAATGGATCGCTTACCCAGGCTAGCCATCTCACAGGTGCTGCTGGAGGAAATTTCGGCTTCCGTAAAAATAGGATAACGATTAATACAAGCCTTAATTTAAGAAAGGGATCTGTAGTCCCTTTTGAGCAGAGCAATGTTTTTTATCCGGCACAAACCTGGAGTATTGTTAACAAAGACCGGAATTTTAGAACAGTACCCAGCGGATCGGTTGGGATAGACTACCAGTTGGCTAAGAAAACCTGGCTTGGAGTAGCTTATAATGGAGGTTTAACCAATTTCCATTCGGAAGAAAATATTAAAACCAATGTTTACGACAGAACAGGTGGTTTGGATTCGGTTTTGAACTCGGATGCAAATGCCCAAATCAGGTCGCATTATCACTCGGCAAATATCTACCTTAAAGAAGTGCTGGATACGGCAGGAAAACAGCTCTCCATCAATGCCGATTGGTTTACATACAGCGACGATAAGGATAGGTTTTTTAACAATACCAGTTTTTTTCCGCAGGGAGCAATTATCCCCAATTCATTTGCCGAATATTTATCAACCAGCAGGCAGGGTATCGATTTGTATACCTTAACCGCCGATTTAGATTTACCTTACAAAAGCTTTAAAGTGTCGCTTGGAACAAAACTTAGCTTGATCAGGAATCAGAGCGATCTGGCTTTTTATAAAATACGCAATGGCGCTTACGAAATCGATCCAAAGCAGACCAACCTTTTTAATTATCAGGAAAACACACAGGCTTTGTACGCTAATTTTAATAAAAGTTTAAAAAGCTGGGATTTTCAAGCGGGCTTAAGGGGAGAATATACAGAAATTGAAGGGCTTGCTATAAATGCGCAAAACACGAACAGTTATTTTAGGCTTTTCCCTACGCTTTATATTACTTATCGGGCAAATAATGAAAGTACGTTTTCAATTCACTACGGCCGCCGCATTAACCGGCCTGCTTACCGCAAGCTAAATCCTTTTCGCTGGTACAGCAATCAGTATGCCTACACCGAAGGTAATCCGTTTCTGCAGCCCTCTTATAACCACAACATAGAAGTTTCGCATGTTTACAACAGTATTTTCACTACTTCATTGTCTTTTGGTAATACTGTTAATGGCTTCAGTGATGTTAATTTTATCGATACGGAAACGCATATTCAGGTGGCCAAACCTGTTAACTTTATCAGGTCCTATCATTATCAAATCAGCAATGCTTTTGTTTTTAACCGGTTAACCTGGTGGAGCAGTACCAATGAGCTCGATGTTTATTATAATGTATCCAATTCCAGTATTACCGAAACCTTAAATAAGCTAAACGGATTTGGTGCCTATTTTTCTACCCTAAACCAGTTTGTATTTAACAAGCCGAAAACCATTTTAGGTGAGGTAAGTTTCTGGTACCAGTTTCCAGCTATTGATGGACTGAACAAAAATAAAAATCAGTATAATCTTGATCTGGGCATTAAAGCTTTATTGCTTAACAAAAAGATACAACTGGCTCTTACTGCTGGCGATGTTTTAAAAACAAATAAATACCGGTTTAACAGCTTGATAAATAACATTCGGCAAGATTACAATAACTATTACGATAGCCAACAGCTGCGGATTACTTTCCGTTATCATTTCGGAAATGAAAAGATTAAGCAACAGGATAGTAAGCCGGGCAATGAAGAGGAGCGGAAGAGGAATAATTAAGGTAAAAGGTAGAGATGGAAGATGGAAGATGGGAAAATGGTAGTAAATGGTTCGTGAGGACACGAACCATGGCATCCGAGATTACGATAACTATTACGATAGCCAACAGCTGCGGATTACTTTCCGCTATCATTTCGGGAATGAAAAGATTAAGCAACAGGATAGGAAGGCGGGCAATGAAGAGGAGCGGAAGAGGAATAATTAAGGTAAAAGGTAGAGATGGAAGATGGGAAAGTGGTAGGTAAATGGTTCGTGAGGACACGAACCATGGCATCCGAGATTACGATAACTATTACGATAGCCAACAGCTGCGGATTACTTTCCGCTATCATTTCGGGAATGAAAAGATTAAGCAGCAGGATAGGAAGGCGGGCAATGAAGAGGAATAATTAAGGTAAAAGGTAGATATGGAAGATGGGAAAGTGGTGGGTAAATGGTTCGTGAGGACACGAACCATGGCATCCGATTGTATTTACGGATATCGCCAAACCCGTGGTCTGTGTCCGCGCAGACCACCCATTAAACGATAGTATTTAATGTCACTATTGACAAAGTTCAACAGCAAGCTATTTGCGAGCAGGAATGCTAGCCCGTAGCAATTTGATCCGAGTATCTGTGCTTTAAAGATCCAAACCCGTGGTCTGTGTCCGCGCAGACCACCAATTATAACGATAGTATTTAATGTCACTATTGACAAAGTTCAACAGCAAGCTATTTGCGAGCAGGAATACTAGCCCGTAGCAATTTGATCCGAGTATCTGTGCTTTAAAGATCCAAACCCGTGGTCTGTGTCCTCACAGACCATCCATTATAACCATAGTATTTAATGTCACTATTGACAAAGTTCAATAGCAAGCTATTTGCGACTAGGAATGCTAGCCCGTACCAATTTGATCCGAGTATCTGTGGTTTAAGGATCCTCGACTTAATTAAATGGATTACAAATGAACAGAATGCTCAATTCTTTCTTTATTTCATACATCTTCCATTCCCCTAAAACGCTTCGGCTAAACTGATGTAAAATCCAGATTGACGTTTTTCATTCTGTAATTTTTCCCCTATACCATAATCTATCCGCACACTCAGGCCCTTTGCCGGATCGAAAAAGTAGCGGCCCCCAAGGCCATAGTTTGGTTTTAATCCATTGCCATTAAACTGGCCATTGGTAAATACCTTGCCTGTGCCCGCAAATGCCACAATACCGAAACGGTTCATAAATCGATAGCGGATTTCGGCCTGTGCAGCCATTAAATTTTCATCGCGATAACGCCCACTGTAATAACCGCGCATTACTTGGTCATTACCCATTTGCTGCAACAGGTAAAATGGTGTGCTCTTACTTTGAATGGTATAAAAAATACCCTGTACCCCTAAAACTACTTTTGGTGCCAAGCTGATAAAATTGCGTACATCTACTTTTATCTGCGATCCTGTGAAATTATCCCCTCCAAAAAAATCAGGCGCATACTGGTAGGTAACCCGTCCAAAAAAACCTTTGGTTGGGTAATTGTTGCTGTTACGGGTGTCGTAACTCTGCGAAGCACCAATCCAGGCCACGGAGCCACCATCTTTATCTGTAATTTGAGGGTTTGTGGTAAAAATGCCACCAATTTCCTTATCTGTAAAACGATGGTTCTCAAAACCTAAAGAAACACCTGTATAAGCTTTGGGCAGGGTGTTCATTTCTGCATCGAAAAGCATTTTTAATATTCTCTGGTTTAATTTGTCTTCATCCGTTTTTTGGGTACTGTTGCCCACACCATAAAAATTAAAAGGCTGGTCTTTAAAACGGACATCGCCAATAAAGTGGTATTTATTCCCTTTGGTCCAGGCATCGCCTTTTAAAGTAAGGTTAGCCGTTTTTTTGGTGGAGTAGGTGGTGTTCAACGAAAAGTTCGAACTTCTGTTCAATGTATCTTTTCTATCTACATAAAAAGAATAAATGGCGCCAACGCCAAATTCAAAACCTGTTTCCTGACTGAAACCAAAAGAGGGGATAGGTAAAAAACTAGCTTTGCGGGTAGTATCTTTTTCGTTAGAGAGCATTTTTCTGATCAGTTTCATCTGCGCAAAAGAACTTGCTGAAATGAAAAGCGATAAAATAACTAGACAGTGTTTTTTCATTAGCACAAAGAAAGGGAAATTAAATAATAGTTCATTCGTTCAATGGTCATTTGTTCATTGGTGAAGCAAACTGGCAGTTAATGGTTAATCGGTTAATTGTTGAAATTGGTTAATCGTTTCTAAACTAAAATAGTTCATTTGTTCACTGGTCATTCGTTCATTGGTGCAGCAAACTGCCAGGTATTGGTTAATCGGTTAATTGTTGAAATTGGTTAACCGTTTCTAAACTAAATAGTTCATTTGTTCAATGGTCATTTGTTCATTGACGAAGCAAACTGGCAGTTAATGGTTAATCGGTTAGTTGTTGGAATTGGTTAATCGTATGTAGCGACTCCAAAGACCCAGCTCGTCATCTCAAGCGTAGTGCAACGAAGTCGAGAGATCTATCCGTAGAGTACTTTTGATTAGATCTCTCCGCTCCGCCGTGCTCCGGTCGAGATGACAGCTTTTTTCATGGTATTGCAACTGCTTTCAAAATAAAAACAGATACTCATGACTGATCCCCATGAAAGATCCTGAAATAAATCCGATAGCTATCGGATCAGGATGAGGATCGCAAAGTTATACAGTAATAATTTGTACTGCTTAATTGGTGCTATGCCCTCAGCGCCATACGCCAAACACCAGCCCCCAAACGCTAATCGCTTTTACGTTTTAACCTTTCGGCCTAAATACCTATTTTTGCGGCAAACAATACAAAACGAAATGAGCAATACAAGAGGACCAATATCTCAGTTTATGGAGCGTAATTACCTCCATTTTAATGCTGCGGCAATGATGGATGCAGCTAAAGGATACGAAACGCATTTGGATGAAGGTGGTAAAATGATGATCACACTTGCCGGAGCAATGAGTACTGCAGAATTGGGCATTTCGCTTGCAGAGATGATCCGCCAGGATAAAGTGGCTATTATTTCTTGTACTGGTGCCAACCTGGAAGAAGATATTATGAACCTGGTTGCACACTCACATTATAAACGTGTACCAAACTACCGCGATTTAAGTCCGCAGGATGAGTGGGACCTTTTGGAAAACCACTATAACCGTGTTACCGATACCTGTATCCCTGAAGAAGAGGCTTTCCGCCGTTTGCAAAAACACATCCATAAAATATGGAAAGATGCAGATACTGCCGGCGAAAGGTATTTCCCTCACGAATTTATGTACAAAATGCTGTTAAGCGGCGATTTGGAACAATACTATGAAATTGACCCTAAAAACTCGTGGATGCTGGCTGCGGCTGAAAAGAATCTGCCAATTGTAGTTCCGGGATGGGAAGATTCTACCATGGGTAACATCTTTGCTTCTTATGTAATGAAACAGGAGCTTAAGGCAACTACCATGAAAAGCGGTATTGAATATATGGGCTGGTTAGCTGATTGGTATATTGCCAACAGCGGTGGCAAAGGAATCGGTTTCTTCCAGATCGGTGGCGGTATTGCCGGCGATTTCCCGATCTGTGTAGTGCCAATGCTTTATCAGGATATGGAAATGGAAAACATTCCTTTCTGGAGCTACTTCTGCCAGATCTCTGATTCGACTACTTCTTATGGTTCATATTCGGGCGCAGTGCCGAACGAAAAAATTACCTGGGGTAAATTAGATATCCATACGCCGAAGTTTATTGTAGAAAGTGATGCAACAATTGTAGCACCATTAATGTTTGCGTGGATATTAAAACAATAATCAGAAAAAATAAATAAACCAAATTGGTTTCTAGTATGCCCATTTGAGATAATGCATCAAAAATGGGCATTTTTATTGCCTGAATGGCCTGAAACGACATTTGTTTAGAATGATTATAAATTGTATTTCCAGTCACTATTATGTCATGGGATTTATTAATAAGTTATACTTTTGTTCAAGTTTTGGTGGGGCTACCCCTAGTTCAGCATCAATTTCACAACAAAAAGTAAATTAAATAAGTATAAAGTGTTCATTATGAGAGATATCTCGATGATTTTAAAAAGCGTTTGGAAGTCGTTATTCGTATTTTCAGCAATTTCCGTAATAGCGGTTTCTACCGCAAATGCGCAGGATGCTAAAGAAGGAAGAACGCTTTTCAAAGCAAAATGTTCTTCGTGCCATGCGTTAGATCACAAAGTTGTTGGTCCGGCATTAGAAGGAGTAAGCGATCGTCACCCTGAAGCGTTCCTGTTAAAATGGATTCCTAACAACGCAGCAATGATTGCTGCCGGAGATCCTGCAGCTGTTAAATTATTTAACGATAATGGTAAAGTACCAATGACTACTTTCCCTGAGTTAGATGAAGCAAAAGTAAAAGATATCTTAGCTTACATTAAAGAGGGCGAACCTAAGCCAACTGGCGATGCAGCTGTTGCTGCTGGTCCGAAAGAAGATAAAACTTCTGGCTTATCAATTGCAGGTATCGTTGCTATTGTGGTATTGGCTATCGTTATTTTAGTAATCTTAGGCCGTGCTTCTAAATTATTGGAGCGCTTAATTTTACAGAAACAAGGTATCGAGATTGAAGAAGATGTGCCATTAAAGGTAGGTGTGCGCAAGATGTTCAAGAACAAGAAATTTGTAATGTTCTTTATCTTGTGTTTAATTATCTGTTTAGGTTCATTCGGTTGGATGGGTATGTGGGAAACTGGTGTTCACACAGGTTATCAGCCAGTTCAGCCAATTAAATTCTCTCACGAGCTGCACGCTGGTATCAACCAGATCGATTGTCAGTATTGCCACTCTGGTGCATTCAAATCTAAAAATGCAACTATCCCTTCATTAAACGTTTGTATGAACTGCCACAAAGCGGTGCAGGCAAGAGATAAATATGATGGTGAGATTTCTCCTGAGATCAAAAAAATCTATAGTGCTTTAGGTTACGATCCTGAAACACAGAAATACGATGAAAGTAAATCGAAACCAATGGAGTGGGTACGTGTACACAATCTACCTGATTTTGCTTACTTCAATCACTCTCAGCACGTTGTTGTTGCAGAAGATGCGATCCGTAAAGCAAAAGGATTACAGCCAAATGAGCCTGTGTGTTTCGCTTGTCATGGTCCGGTTAATACAATGGAAGAAATTTATCAATATTCTCCATTAACCATGAAATGGTGTATCAACTGCCATAAAGAAACAGATATTTCTGGTCAGAAAAATAATGCTTTCTACGCTAAGGTTATCGAAGCGCATGAGAAAATTAAAAAAGGCGAGAAAATTACACCAGCGTTATTGGGTGGTTTAGAGTGTGGTAAATGCCACTATTAATAGATAGAGTTTAGTAAGAACGTTCGAATAAACAGTAATATAGCTTAAATGGAAAGCAACAAAAAATACTGGAAAGGCTTAGAGGAGTATAACAATACACCCGATTTTGTTAAAAACAACAAAAACGAATTTGCCGAGCCACTTCCAATAGAAGATGTTTTAAATGAAGCAGGGTTAAGTACCGTTACCCCACGCCGCGACTTTTTAAAGGCGTTAGGCTTTGGTTTAGGTGCAGTAACTTTGGCAGCCTGTCAAACTGCCCCTGTTCATAAATCTATTCCTTACTTGGTAAAACCAGAAGAGGTTACACCGGGTATTCCTAACTATTATACTTCGAGCTTTAATGGCCAGAGTATTTTAGTTAAAACAAGAGAAGGTCGTCCGATTAAAATCGAACCAAATCCAAATGCGGGCGAATTTAATTGCGGTACTGATGCAAGAGCACAGGCTTCGGTTTTAGATTTATATGATGTATCTAAATTAAAAGCACCGGTTCTTAAAAACGAAGAAACAACTTGGGCAAAAATCGACAGCTTTGTAAAAGGTGAGTTGGCTAAAGCACAAACTTCGGGCAAGAAAATCCGTATCGTATCATCAACAGTAAATAGCCCATCAACTAACGCGGTTATTGCACAGTTTATTACTAAATATCCTGCTGCCAAGTTGGTTCAATATGATGCCGTTTCTTATACTGGTATTATTCAGGCCAATCAGAATAGCTTTGGTAAAGCTGTTTTACCAAAATACAATTTCGATAAAGCCGATCTAATTGTAAGTTTCGGTGCCGATTTCTTAGGTACCTGGATCAGTGGTGAAGAATTTACTTCACAGTACACCGCCAACCGTAACTACAAATCGTTAGAAAACAAAAAAATGAGCCGCCACATTCAGTTCGAAAGTGGAATGAGCTTAACAGGTACTAATGCAGATACACGTGTTCCGGTTAAATTGTCGGAAGAAGGTCCTGCGTTAATTGCTTTATACAATGCAATTACGGGAAGTGCTTTACCTGGTGGAACATTGGGTAACAACACTACTGCTGATAAAGTAATTAAATTGGTAGCTAAAGAACTGGTACAAATAAAAGGTAAAGGCCTCGTGGTTTGTGGTTCGAACGATGTTTCTACTCAGATTTTGGTAAATGCCATTAACGCCGCTATCGGAAGTTATGGTACTACCATCGATTTAGATAATCCTTGCTACTTATATGCAGGTAACGATGCCGAATTTAACGGCTTAGTTGCTGAAATGAGCCGTGGCGAAGTAGGTGCTGTTTTATTCTTGAACAGTAATCCGGTATACGATTTTGCAAATGCAAAAGCATTTACTGATGCACTGGCTAAAGTTCCGGCTAAAATTTCATTCTCTGACCGTGCTGATGAAACAGCTTCGGTTTGTGATGCAATTGCAATTAACCACAACTATTTAGAATCGTGGGGTGATGCAAATGCCTACGAAGGATATTATTCAATCGTTCAGCCTACCATTAACCCTGTTTTCAACAGCCGCCAGGCAGAAGAAAGTTTATTAACCTGGGCTGATGCTCCTGTTAAAGATTACTATCAGTTTGTGCGCAGCAACTGGGAAGCTAAAATGTTACCAGCTGTTGGACTGAAATGGGATGAGGTTTTAGAAAAAGGTGTGGTTAGGGCAGCAGCAAAACCAGCTGCAGCATATAGCTTTACTTTATCATTGGCTGCAGTAGCTACTTCAATTGTAAACAGTAGCAAATCTTTAGCTAAAGAAGTAGAATTACAGGTTTACGAAAACATCCCAATGCGCGATGGTAAAAATGCAAACAATGCATTCTTACAGGAGTTACCTGATCCGGTTTCGAAAGTAACTTGGGATAACTATGTTGCCCTTGCTCCGAAATTCGCTGAGAAATTAAAAGTTAAAGAATTTGATGTTGTTACCGTAAAAGGTGGCAATGGATATTCAATAGATCTTCCGGTATTGATCCAACCAGGACAAGCACAAGGAACTGCATCTATCGCATTGGGTTATGGCCGTACCAAAGTTGGTAAAGCTGGTAACGATGTGGGTAAAAATGCTTTCCCTTTTGTTTCTTTCGTAAATGGAACAATGCAATATGCTACTTCAGTAACCATTACGCCAACTGGCGGTTATTATGAACTGGCTCAAACACAAACTCACCATTCTTTCGAAGGCCGTGCAGTAATTAAAGAAGCTACTTTTAAAGAGTATCTTAAAAATGCTGGTGCTGGTAACGAAAAAGGCGAGCACAAAAACTACGATCTTTGGGATCAATATGAGAAACCAGGGAACAACTGGGTTATGGCAATCGATTTGAATGCTTGTACAGGTTGTGGTTCTTGTGTGGTTGCTTGTAACGTAGAAAATAACATTCCTGTTGTAGGCCGTGATGAGGTTCGCCGCCGTCGTGAGATGCACTGGATCCGTATTGACCGTTACTATAGCTACGAAACACCTACAGGTGATGTAACCAGAGAAAAAGAAATTGCTAAGTTGGAAGATTTAGATCATGTTTCTGTGGTTCACCAACCGATGTTGTGCCAACACTGTGATCACGCACCTTGCGAAACAGTTTGTCCGGTATTGGCTACTGTACACTCAAGTGATGGTTTAAACCACATGGCTTATAACCGTTGCGTAGGTACACGTTATTGTGCAAACAACTGTCCGTACAAAGTACGTCGTTTCAACTGGTTCAACTACTGGAACGATTCACGTTTCGATAACTATTTAAATAACGAGTTTACCCAATTGGTTTTAAACCCTGATGTAACTACACGTTCACGTGGTGTTATGGAGAAATGCTCTATGTGTATTCAACGTATACAAGGTGGCAAATTGCAGGCTAAATTGGAGAAACGTCCATTAAAAGATGGCGATATTAAAATGGCTTGTCAGGAAGCTTGTTCAGCAAATGCAATTGTATTTGGTGATGCAAACGATCCAAATTCAGAGGTTTCAAAAGCATTGCGTTCTGAGCGTATCTACTACGTATTAGAAGAAATCAATGTGAAACCGGGTATCGGATACATGACAAAAATTAGAAATACAGATACAACAGTACAAGCGTAAGCTTTAGTATAAAGAAAATACAAATTATGTCAGGACATAACGAATCAATACTTAGAGAACCATTAATTACCGGCGATAATATCACGTATGCAAAAATTACGGACGATATTTTAATGCCGGTAGAAAACAAGCCAAACAAAGCTTGGTGGATTGGTTTCATCGTTGCCTCATTGGGCGCATTACTTTGGGTAGTAGCTGTAAGTTACACTTTCTGGAATGGTATCGGCTCTTGGGGTTTAAATAAAACAGTAGGTTGGGCATGGGATATCACCGGTTTCGTATGGTGGGTAGGTATCGGTCACGCCGGAACACTAATTTCGGCAGTACTTTTACTTTTCCGTCAGAACTGGCGTAACTCCATCAACCGTTCTGCAGAGGCAATGACCATCTTTGCGGTTATCTGTGCGGCAACTTATGTTGTATCTCACATGGGCCGTCCATGGTTAGCTTATTGGGTTTTACCTTTACCAAACCAATTCGGTTCACTTTGGGTAAACTTTAACTCACCATTGGTATGGGATATGTTTGCGATCTCTACTTACTTCTCTGTATCATTATTATTCTGGTACACAGGTTTATTACCAGATATTGCTACCATCCGCGACCGTGCAGTAGGTACACGTAGAAAAATTTATTCTATCTTCTCTTTCGGGTGGAGTGGAAGTGTTAAAACATGGCAACGTTTCGAAGCGGTTTCGTTAATCTTAGCCGGTATTTCTACACCTCTAGTACTTTCGGTACACACCATTGTATCAATGGACTTTGCAACTTCGGTAATCCCAGGATGGCACACTACCATCTTTCCTCCATACTTCGTAGCAGGAGCGATCTTCTCGGGTTTTGCGATGGTATTAACCTTATTATTGGTTGCACGTAAAGTATTGGGCTTAGAAAACTACATCACCATGTTCCACATCGAATCGATGAATAAAATCATCATCTTAACTGGATCAATCGTAGGTGTGGCTTATTTAACTGAGTTCTTCATCGCTTGGTATTCAGGTTCTGAGTATGAGCAGTATGCATTTATCAACAGATCTACCGGTCCTTACTGGTGGTCGTACTGGATGATGATGACCTGTAATGTAATCTCTCCACAGTTGTTATGGTTCAAAAAGATCCGTTTAAGCATTAAAGCGACCTGGATTTTATCAATCGTAGTAAACGTGGGTATGTGGTTTGAGCGTTTCGTAATTATCGTTACTTCATTACACCGTGATTATATTCCATCAAGCTGGGCCATGTTCTATCCAACTTGGGTTGATATCAGTGTATTCGTAGGTTCAATTGGTTTGTTCTTTACCTTGTTCTTATTGTTCTTAAGGGTATTGCCATCAATCGCTATTGCAGAGGTTAAATTATTATTAAAAACTGCAAGTGAGCAAGCTAAAATGAAACAGATTAAAGAGGGGCACGAGAATAAAGAATATGTAGCTGAATACATAGAGTCTTTAGAAAAATTTGATAGTGTTAAACAAGAAGATTACGCAAAAATATAACAATGAGTGATATCAAATATATTTTAGGCAGCTTTGGCGATCCTGACGAAATGATGCATGGCATCGAAAAACTTCAGGAAAATAACATCAGCATTTATGATGTATATACTCCAATGCCTATACACGGAATAGAAGCCAAATTAGGAATTAAAAGATCTAGGATCGATATCGCAGCATTTTGCTTTGGTATTACCGGTACTTGCTGTGCATTTGCTTTGATTTATTTCTGCGCAGTTATCGATTGGAGAGTAAACATTGGTGGTAAACCATCATTCGCATTGCCGGATTTTATTCCGATAATGTTCGAGCTTACAGTATTATTCTGTGCTTTCGGTATGGTGTTAACTTATTATGCATCTACCCACTTATTTCCAGGTAGAGCGCCAAGAGTAATGGATTTACGCGCTACAGACGATCGTTTTGTAATTGCAGTTGATGCAAAAGACAATGCGGAACATACTGTAATTGATGGATTATTAAAAGATGCAGGTGCTTTAGAAATAAAGTATAATGAAAGGAAGTACATTAGCTATGAATAAGAATAAATTTGTTTACACAGCGTTTTTAGCTATCGCTTTTGCAGCTACCTTTTCTGCTTGTAAAGATAAACGCAGTACTGGCTTAGAATATGCCAGAAACATGTATGATCCGATTGCTTACAATCCCGATCAGCCAAACAAAAATTTTAAAGATGGTAAAACGGCACAATTGCCACCAGCACATACCAAACCAGTAGGTTTTACAGAGTATGATGAGTTTCCTAATACCCTTGAAGGATATCAGGCAGCAGGTGTGAGCATGGTTAACCCTTTACCAGTTGATACGTTAAATTTAGCTCAGGGCAAGCATTTGTTCGACGTTTTCTGTAGCCCGTGCCACGGAACAAAAGGAGACGGACAAGGACACTTGGTTAAAATTGAGAAATTTAGTGGTGTACCATCTTACTTCTCAGGAAGTTCATCAAGAGGTGGAGATATGAAAGCACTTACTGCTGGTAAAATCTACCACACCATTACATACGGTGTAAATAATATGGGCTCGCATGCTTCACAGATTTCTCCAACCGATCGTTGGAAAGTAGTGATGTATGTTCAGGAATTACAAAAACAACAATAAGTAAAGCAGAATATAAATGGGAACTCACAATATTAATTTTAGTGAACAGTTTGAGTTTACAGGAAAAGTAAAAACCTTAAGTATAGTTGGCATCCTTATCGGTGCTGCAGCTGTTCTCTTCGGTTTCTTAGCTGGCGATAAAGTAATGCACGAGCGTACTTTTGCCAACCTGTTGCTTATGGCATATTACTTTGCATGCGTTTGTATGTCGGGTACATTTTTCCTAGCTGTTCAATATGTAGCTCAGGCAGGCTGGTCTGCTTCAATTTTACGTGTACCGCAAGCCATGGCAAAAACTTTGCCTATCGCAGCAGTTATACTTGTTGTTATTATCTCGGCAGGTTTATATACACACAACCTATATCACCACTGGCATGCTGATGGTTTAACTGTAGAAGGCAGCCCTAACTACGATGCAATTATTGCTGGTAAATCGGTATTCTTAAATGTACCTTTCTTTTTAGGCCGTCAGGTGGTATTTTTAGGTATCTACAGTATATTTTCGATCATGTTTGTTAAGTTTTCTTACAACGAAGATTTAGCAGGTGGTTTAAACTCTTACAGAAAGAGCTTTAAAAATGCCTGTATCTTCTTGGTAATTTACGGCTTTACAACACCGATCTTTGCTTTCGATACCATCATGTCATTAGAAGCACACTGGTTCTCAACCATGTTCGGTTGGTACAACTTCGCAGCCATGTGGGTAAGCAGTTTAGCAACTATTGCCATCATCATTATTTTATTAAGAAGAGCTGGTTATATGCAATGGGTTAACAACAGCCACTTGCACAACTTAGGTCAGTTCATTTTTGGTTTCTCTATCTTCTGGACCTATGTTTGGTTTGCACAGTTCTTATTAATCTATTATGCAAACATGCCAGAGGAGACTGTATATTTCTACAAACGTTTTGAATATTACAAGTTCTGGTTTTTCTTAAACCTAGCGATGAATTTCTTAGCGCCAGTATTATTATTAATGGATAGAGATAACAAAAGAACCGATGTTAAATTGTTGTTCGTTTCTATCGTGGTATTATTAGGTCACTGGGTAGATTACTACCAAATGATTATGCCAGGAGCGGTAGAAGATGGTCATAATGGTTTCGGTATTGTTGAAATTGGTACAGCAATAGGTTTTGTAGGATTGTTTACCTTTACGGTGTTAACATCATTGAGCAAAAAACCTTTGATTGCAAAAAATCACCCATTATTACAAGAAAGTTTGCATCATCAACTGTAGTGATGATAAGATAGAGCAAATATTTAATTATTATTATAATTAGCAGTACAGCGTACTACTTTTAAGAAAATGAGTTTAAGAAAGTTTATAACGAATAAAACGACCGCAGCTTTAGCAGTATTACTTACTGTTTTTGCAAACACTAGCGTATTTGCGCAAGATGCAGCAGCAGGAGCTGCCGCGGCACCGAAGGTTGATATGGGCGAGGTTTATAAATCAGTAATATTTTATATTCTGGTTTTCCTTGCCGTATGCTTATTCATTGCAATTATTGGTAAAGCAATAAGGGTATACGAATTAAGCCGCGAAGCACAGGGTAAAACTGTAGGTATTAACTGGAACAGGGTACATGCAAGTTTATTTGCCCTGTTTTTAGTAATAGGTTTATATGGTGTGTATTGGGAATATACAGTGCATGGGTCAATGTTACTTCCGGATGCTGCATCTGAGCACGGAAAGAAAATTGATGAGATGTTTAACCTAACATTAATCATCACTACAATTGTGTTTGTGGTTACGCACATCTTGTTATTCGGATTTTCTTATATCTACAAATATTCGGCAAAAAGAAAAGCTTACTACTATCCGCACAATAATACCATCGAAAAAATCTGGACTATTGTTCCTGCATTAGTATTAACGGTATTGGTATTGATGGGTTTCTTAACCTGGAGATCTATTTTCTTCAAAGTTGAAGATCCTAACAACAAACCGCTACAGATTGAAGTTACTTCAGAGCAGTTTAAATGGTCTATCCGTTATCCAGGAGCTGACGGTGTTGTAGGTAACAAAAACTACAAATTAACTACCGCTACCAATCCATTGGGTATCGATTTTAAAGATCTAAACTCTCGCGATGATGAGATGGCTGATGAAATGGTTATCCCTGTGGGTAAACCAGTTAAGCTAATCTTAACCAGTAAAGATGTAATTCACAGTTTTTACATGCCGCACTTCAGGGTACAGTTAAACACCGTACCGGGTATGAGAACATTTTTTGAGTTTACGCCTACAAAAACTACTGCAGAAATGCAGCAGGAAACAAACGATCCAAACTTTAAGTACCTTTTCTTCTGTGCTAAAATTTGTGGAGCCGGTCACTACAACATGCAAAAAGTGGTGCGTGTAGTTTCTGAGGCTGATTACAAAACTTGGATAGCTGAACAAAAAACATACTTAAACGACGATTTAAGAAAACAATTTAATTTGCCAGTGGCACCTGCACCTGTAAAATCAGTAGCAGATACAGCAGCTACAGATACAGCGGCTGCTAAAACTAACCAAATGGCTTTAAATAAATAATATTAAGCAGGAGCGAACGAATTATGTCAACAATAGCATTACACGACGAACACAATCACGATCACGCTGATCATGGGCATCATAAAGAGACTTTGATTTCAAAGTATATCTTTAGTATGGATCATAAAATGATTGCTAAGCAATTTTTGATTACCGGTATTATTATGGCGGTAATAGCAATGGGCTTATCCATTTTATTCCGTATCCAATTGGCTTGGCCAGATCAAAACTTCCCTTTCTTAGAAACATTTTTAGGTAAGTGGGCAGAAGGCGGTCGTATTAAACCCGATTTTTATTTGGCTTTGGTAACCATACACGGTACCATCATGGTATTCTTTGTACTAACAGCCGGCTTAAGTGGTACTTTTAGTAACTTATTAATTCCATTACAGATTGGTGCAAGAGATATGGCTTCGCCATTCTTGAACATGTTATCATACTGGTTCTTCTTTATGGCCTGTGTGATCATGATGTCATCGTTCTTTATACAAACAGGTCCTGCATCTGGTGGTTGGACAGTTTATCCGCCATTATCAGTTGTTGCTAAGGCAATGCCAGGTTCGGGCTTAGGTATGACATTGTGGTTAATCAGTATGGTACTTTTCGTAGCCTCATCACTTATGGGTGGTATTAACTACGTAAGTACAATCTTGAACATGCGTACTAAAGGTATGGACCTTTGGAAAATGCCATTACCAATTTGGGCTTTCTTCTTAACTGCAATTTTGGGTATCTTATCATTCCCAGTGCTTGTAGCCGGTGTGGTTTTAATGGTATTCGACCGTAGTTTTGGAACAAGTTTCTACTTATCAGATATCGTAATGGGTACTGATATTTTACCAAACGAAGGTGGTTCTCCTATTTTATGGCAACACTTATTCTGGTTCTTAGGTCACCCTGAGGTATACATTGTAATTATGCCAGCTTTGGGTATCTCTTCTGAGGTAATCTCTGTAAACTCGCGTAAACCGATTTTCGGTTACCACGCCATGGTTTACTCTTTAATTGGTATTACTGTATTATCGTTCATCGTTTGGGGTCACCATATGTTTGTAACGGGTATGAATCCATTATTGGGTGGTGTATTTATGATTACAACATTGATCATTGCGGTACCATCGGCGGTAAAAACCTTTAACTATTTAGCAACATTATGGCGTGGTAACATCCGTTTCACCCCAGCTATGTTGTTTGCTATTGGTTTAGTTTCATTCTTCATCTCTGGTGGTTTAACCGGTATTTTCTTAGGAAACGCATCTTTGGATATTAACTTACACGATACTTACTTCGTAGTGGCCCACTTCCACTTGGTAATGGGATCTGCAGCTATTTTTGGTATGCTTGCAGGTGTTTATCACTGGTTCCCTAAAATGTTCGGTAAAATGATGAACGCTAAATTGGGTTACTTACACTTCTGGTTAACTTTCATTGCAGCGTATCTGGTATTCTTCCCACTTCACTTCTTAGGTTTAGATGGTGTACCTCGTCGTTATTATGCATTTACGGAGTTTGAATTTATGAAAAAGTGGTTAACGGTTAACGTATTTGTAACATGGGCAGCTATTATGGCGGCACTTGCTCAGGTAGCGTTTTTGTTTAACTTCTTTTACTCAATTTTCAAAGGAAAAGTAGCTCCTCAAAACCCTTGGGAAGCCAATACATTAGAATGGACTGCACCTGTTGAGCACTTACACGGTAACTGGCCAGGAGAAATCCCTACGGTTTACAGATGGCCATACGATTATAGCAAACCTGGTCATGATGCTGATTTCATCCCTCAAACTGTTCCTTTCTCTCAAACCATGAGCTCTAACCTGCCTCACGATTTTGAAGGAAATGCAGAAGCAGAAAAAATACAGCAAGATTGGGAATTGGCTAATCCTGTTGAAGCAAACAAAGGCTAGTTTAAGCTTAAAATAAAATTTTAAAAGGGGTATCTGATTAAGTTTCTGCTTATCCGGATACCCTTTTCATCTTAATAGATATATGGTCAGCGGATCAGAACAACGTTTCATTAAAATTAATCTGATAACCATTGTAGTTACACTATTGGTTATACTTGCCGGAGGTATTGTACGCAGTACGGGATCGGGCATGGGTTGTCCAGATTGGCCAAAATGTTTCGACCGTTATATTCCACCAACCGATATATCGCAACTGCCTGCCGATTACAAAGCAAAATATGTGGCAGGTAGGCTTAAGAAGAACGAAAAGTTTGCCAAATACTTGGAAAGTATGGGTAAGGTGGCACTGGCAGATAGTATCAGACATGATAAAAGTATTACCATACCAGAAGAATTTAACCCAACCAAAACGTGGACAGAGTATCTGAACCGTTTGGCTGGTGTAGCTGCAGGTATATTTTTATTGTTAACCGCTATTTATTCTTTCACTTACCGAAAAACAGCTAAGCGGATTATCTTTTTGAGTATCCTTAATCTTTTGGTTGTAGGGTACCAGGGCTGGCTAGGATCGATAGTGGTATCAACCAATCTGGCGCAATGGGTGGTAACTGTACATATGCTGTTGGCACTGGTTATTTTAGCTATATCTATTTATACCTATAATTACGCAAAGCAATTAAATAAAGCGCCTTCTGTAATTATGTACCGAATACTGTGGTTAAAGGGCTTTTTGTTTTTTACGCTGGTGATCAGTATTGTTCAGATTGTTATTGGTACAGATGTAAGGGAAGCGGTAGATGTGATTGCAAAATCGCTTGCGTATGCCGGCAAGGCCAGTTGGATTGCCAAAGTGGGATCGGTATTTTCTTATCACCGCGATTTGGCCATACTCGTAGTGGTAACCAATGCCATTGTTTATAAAATGGTTATAGACCGTTTTAGCGGGAAGGCAGCGCCTTTGTTAACCGCAAGGTTTATATTAATTACGCTTCTCATTCAGTTATTAAGTGGTCTAGCATTGGCATACATTGCTTTTCCACCGGCAGCACAAGCATTGCATATATTGTTTTCTACGCTGTTATTTAGTTTACAGTTTTATCTGTACCTGTTGGTTTACCGTACAAGTACCTATAAACAATAATATTTAAGGAAATTGAAACAAGGTCTTTCAGATTTTTCTAAACTAATAAAATTCAGGCTATCGTTTACGGTAGTGTTTTCTGCATCCATCTCTTTTTTGATCGGACAGAAAATGCAGGTAGGCAGAGGGCACATTCCGAGTATAGACTGGGGAAATTGGTTAATTTTAATTGCTGGTGGCTTTTTGGTTACTGCTGCTGCTAATACCTTTAACGAAATCATTGAAAAGGATTTAGATAAGCTGATGTCGCGTACCAAAGACAGGCCTATGCCAGCAGGTAGGATGACTACCGGACAGGGTTTGATAATTGGTGTATTTATGTCTTTTGTTGGTACCTGGTTACTAGGCAAGCTAAATCTGGAAACTGGTTTATTATCTGTATTCTCTATTTTGCTGTATGCTTTTGCTTATACACCATTAAAGAGAAAATCGCCAATTGCCGTTTTTGTTGGCGCTATACCGGGCGCATTGCCACCACTTATTGGTTATTTGGCTGCATTTGGTAGTTTAAAGGCCGAAATGTTCCACGAAATTGATTATTACATCGCCGGCATATTATTTTTAATCCAGTTTGTATGGCAGTTTCCACACTTTTGGTCAATTGCCTGGGTGTTGGACGATGATTACAAGAAAGCTGGTTTTAGGTTATTGCCAACAAAGAAACGCGATAAAGCAACTGCTCTAATTACATTTTTAAGCACTTTGATATTGATACCTGTTAGTTTATTGCCAACCTTCTATGGTTTTGGTGGTTACTATATTGCAGCATTATCTTTAATTGCCGGACTTATTTTTAGCTGGTTGGCGCTTAAACTTTTACTGGACAGAGAACTTGTTGATGCAAAGCGCGTAATGTTCTGTTCGTTTTTTTATATACCAGCTGTACAGTTGGGCTTATTATTAAATTTTATAGCAAAATAACTTATGGTTATCACAATGGAAAAGATCCAGGATACATTTGATCCCAAACCCAGAAAGTTTATTGTTTGGTTATTTGTAGTTTCCTCTACAATTATGTTTGGGGGCTTTACCAGTTATTATCTGGTATTCGCAGCATCTAAGGGCAAGGGGCATGGTTTAGTGCTGCCAGATGCATTTATTTACTCGAGCATAGTTATTATAGCAAGCAGTATCACTTTATTTTTAGCCAGCAAGGCATTAAGGAAACTGAATTTCAGTTTACAGCGCAACCTGCTTTGGATAACCGTAATTTTAGCTGTTGCTTTTGGTGTAATGCAGTTCAATGCATGGGGCAGCATGGTTAGAACTGGTGCAACGCTGGTTGGAAACAACGCGGCAATTTCATTTATTTATGTGGTTTCGGGCATGCACTTATTGCACATTATTGCAGGTGTAGGCCTTATAATTAATGCATTAGCTGGCAGTTATAAAAATATTCCTGCAGCTAAAGGCCAGTACAGAATGGAAATTGCTTCTATTTTTTGGCATTTTATAGATATATTATGGATATATCTGTATGTTTTTTTACTTTTGAACCGTTAAATTTGTTAACAAACTATTATACTATTTCCAAATGAATGCAGTATCACAATTAGATCAAGTTAAAACCGGACCATGGAATGGTGGTCGTTCTCCGTGGTCGGTAGAATATGGTAAAATCATGATGTGGTTTTTCCTCTTATCAGATGCTTTTACCTTTTCATCATTATTGATCTACTACGGCGCTCAGCGTTTTTCTAAATTAACATGGCCAGCTCCAGATAAAGTTTTCCAATCTATTCCAGGTATTGCCGAGCATGGTGCACCATTGGTATTTGTGGGTATCATGACTTTTATTTTAATCATGAGTTCGGTAACCATGGTTTTGGCTGTAGAAGCCGGACACCGTCGCGCTAAAAAAGAAGTTATCGGCTGGATGGTTGCAACCATCATCGGTGGTTTTATGTTCTTAGGCTGTCAGGCAATTGAGTGGACTCACTTACACCACGATGGTTTCTGGTGGGGACATATCCCTTCTGCTGAAGAGTTAAAACACTTTTTCCTTAAACCAGAAGATGTTTCTTTAGTTGCTGCACAACAATTTGCAAACTTATTCTTCACCATTACCGGTTTCCACGGTTTCCACGTATTTAGTGGTGTAATCATCAACATTATCATCTTAATCATGACCATTAATGGAACTTTCGAGAAGAGAGGTCATTATCTAATGGTTGAGAAAGTTGGTTTATACTGGCACTTTGTAGATTTAGTATGGGTGTTCGTATTTACATTCTTCTATTTGGTTTAATTTATCATATCCTAAAAATATTTATATGTCAGAGCACGCACATACAGAACACGGACACGACGATCACGCAGGTTTATCAAAAGGTAAAATCTGGAAAGTTTTCGGACTCCTTTTGTTAATCACAGTAATCGAATTTATCATTGCGTTGGTGTTAATTCCAAAAGGATATATGACCCAACATATTGGTAACTACGTTTACATCGTTTTAACCTTGTTAAAAGCATTTTATATTGTAGCCTACTTTATGCACTTAAAGTATGAGAAACTGGGCTTACAGTTGGCATTAACCGTTTCATTTATTTTCATTATTTACTTTATTGTTTTAATGCTGATAGAAGGTGGGTTTTTAAACATCCACATGATGAACCATTAATGAAAAGAAGTCCTATAAAAAAGGTAATAATCCTGGTAAGCATTTTAGCTATACCGGGATTTTTGTTTTTTTACTTATTGCCCCACTTTGCCAAGAACAGGTATAAGAGTTTGCCCATTTTTGGAGAAAAGGTTGTTGCGGCAACTTTTCACAGTATAAAAGGGAAGAAAATTCCGGATACGATTTACCACCTTGTGCCCGATTTTAAATTGGTTAACCAACATCAGGATACCATAAGCTGGAAATCGCTTGAGAATAAGATTGTGGTGTTAAACCTGTTTTATGCCGATGCTAATCAGCAGGTAGCCAATACATACATTAAGCAGTTAGCTGATGGTTATGCGCAAAAGCCACTGGTTAAGTTTTTAAGCTTATCGGTTGATCCCTCAGATCAGGGAAAAATAAAAGATTTTGCGGCCAGTTTTAAAGCGAAAGAAGGCAAATGGGATTTCTTGGCGGGCGATACGGCACAAACCTATCCGCTTATTCGAAAAGGCCTGTTGCTCGATGTTATCCAAGATGATACCAAAGAAAAGCCTGCCTTTATTTTCAGCAATAAGATTTTGCTTATCGATAATCTGCACCGTATCCGTGGTATTTATGATGCCGATAACCCTGAAGCCAATGCCAAGTTGGAAGATGAAATAAAAGTGCTTATTGCCGAATATTTAAGAAATATTAAAGACGGTAGATAGATGAGCTTGGCGTTCAAAGCGCGCCTGCAACGCATAGCATAAATTATAAAATAAAAAAGAGATTAAATGCTCATGGAAAATACCCCGATTGAGAAGAAATATAACAAATGGATAATTATCCTTTCCATTTTTATACCAGTGGCTGTGGCGGTTTTATTTGTGGTTAAATTGAAAGATTTAGGAATTGATGCGCCTACGCTTCCTTTCTTGCCGCCAATTTATGCCACTATTAATGGTATAACTGCGGTATTATTGGTTGTAGCGGTTTGGGCCATTAAAAACGGTAAAGTTAACCTTCACCAAAACCTGATGAAAACGGCAATTGGTTGCTCACTGCTGTTTTTGGTCATGTATATTGCCTATCATATGACTACCCCATCTACCAAATTTGGTGGAGATGGTACTGTAAAATATGTATATTTCTTTATCCTGCTCACCCATATCTTATTATCAATAGCCATTATCCCATTGGTATTGGTAACTTATGTAAGGGCTTTGGCCGAGCGTTTTGACCGCCACCGGAAAATAGCCAAAATTACTTTTCCGCTCTGGTTGTACGTAGCCATAACCGGGGTAGTAGTTTACCTGATGATTTCGCCATATTATCAGTATTAAAATAATCAGCGTATTAAAAGAAATCCCTTCATCTGCAATAAGATTGAAGGGATTTCTTTTTTAACAGTTTTTTTGGTGGGTAAGATGTCTTAATCATTATATTTGGTTAAGAAGTTAAAAGCTAGCTAAATTGTTTTAGTTAATCTTTTATTTTTTGATAAATCTTTTTATTATTACATACCCTGAGCTAATAGATAACACAAAACTGATGTTTAATTAAATTATGGCGTTAAATATTGGAGACAAAGAACGTCAGTTGATTGATAAAATCGTAGATGGTGATGAGCAGGCTTTTTCAGTGCTGTTCTTCAAATACCTGCCTGTACTTCAAATATTCGCCACAAAATTTACAAAATCTGATGATGCTGCTGAAGAAATTATTCAGGATGCTTTCTTGAGGATCTGGCTTAACCGCGATAAACTTGCCGCAGTTGAGAATGTAAAAGCTTATCTGTATAAATATGTTTCAAACGAATGCCTCACTTATCTCCGGAAAAAACTGAAAGAAGATAAAATGGTAAATGCGTTTACCGCAAAACAGCCCGATAGTGATAACAGTACGGCTGATGTTGTGCATTTGAATGAAATTACCAAAATAGTAACGGTTGCTGTCGAAAAATTACCCGAACAGCGTAAAAAGATCTATCAACTGAGTAGGCGAGATGGTAAAACCATCCCCGAAATAGCCGAAATACTCAATATTTCGCAAAGTACCGTGAAAAATGCCTTGGTAATTGCGCTCAAAAGCATCAGAATGCACCTCAATCAGCATGGTGTTACCTTCATTTTGCCCATTACCTGCTTCTTTTTTAAAATAAAATAAAAAAAAATAAAATAGCAGTAGTCCTAATTTTCTTTTACTGCTTCTTAGTATCAGAATCTTTATGGAAGAACGTTTAAATTATCTCTTACAACAGTTTACGGCAGGCGCACTGAGCGAGGTAGAAAAGCAGGAGCTTTTAACTTTGGCTGAGAGTGAAGCTACAATGCTTACTGATGAAATCGTGAAAATGATTACAGCAGAAGAAAATTTTGCCGATACAGCGATAGACGATCAAAAATGGGTTCCAGTTCTGGATAAGATTTTAGCAGTGGATAAGCCTGTAAAAGCTCCACGCAAGCTGCTGTTAAATACCTTTAAATGGGCAGCGGCAGCTGTAGTACTGATTGCGTTTTCATTCACGGCCTACATTTCATTAAGTAAGAAAAAAGAACATGTTTTTGTTACGGATGTTGCACCTGGTGGAAATAAGGCCATTTTGACTTTGGCCGACGGCAAGAAAATATCATTGAGTGATGCCGCAAATGGCGACCTGATTGAACAGGCAGGTATATCGATATCCAAAACGGCTAACGGTCAACTGGTTTATCACATTGAAAAATCAGCCGGTGCCATTGATGATACTAAAGTAAATACCATTTCTACCCCAAATGGTGGCGAGTGGGAAATCCGTTTGCCAGATGGTTCGGTGGTATGGCTCAATGCAGCATCATCCCTACAATATCCATTAAACATTGCCACTTCTAAACAGCGGCGGGTTGAATTGACCGGTGAAGCCTATTTTGAGGTAGCTAAAGATAAAGCACACCCATTTATTGTTAAAACGGTTAAGCAGGAACTAGAAGTTTTAGGTACCCATTTTAACATTAACAGCTATATTGACGAAAATGTAACCAGAACCACCCTTTTAGAAGGCAGCGTGCGCATTTCCGATTTAAATAGCAGTGATACGCAATTGCTTAAACCGGGCGAACAGTCAGTTTTATCGGACAAAGGCATAGTAGTAAAAAAAGTGAATACCGATGAGGCAATTGCCTGGAAAAATGGCTATTTCATGTTTGATAATGAAAAACAGGAAAGCATTTTAAGGAAAATTGCCAGGTGGTATAATGTAGAAATCGAATACGCTGATCCGGCCGCCAAAGAGGTAATGTACTATGGAACGGTAAGCCGCTTTGAAAAAATATCGAAAGTACTGAGAAAGTTTGAGCAGACCGGCGAAGTACGCTTTGATATTAAAGGCAATAAAGTAATCGTATATAAAGAATAAGCGAGCATAGATGAAGGCGTAACTAACCTTTATCTCTAAAAAATAAACTAATTATCAACCTTAACCTAACAACTCATGAATAAACCTCGACAAAGCTCCTGACGATCCAAAAGTTGAACGCATAAAAAAGGAGTGCTTGCAACACCCCTCTTTTATTATCTGTTTAGCTATTCCGTAAACCGGAATCGATTAAAAATCAATTATTTCTTGGATAACCGCGAAACGCAATTTTGCGTCTAAACTTTCTTGCGCTTCGCACAAAAAACAGACTATTAAATGTACAAAATTTATATTAGAATTTTATGTACGCATCGCCGCTACATACCTAAATTGCTATTGATGATGAAGTTAATTACGGTCATTCTGCTTGCTTCCCTTATGCAGGTTAGTGCAGCATCATTTGGCCAATTGGTTACATTAAAAGAGAAAAATGTAACACTTGAAAAAATGTTCCGCGAAATCAGGCTGCAATCTGGTTACGATGTTCTGCTATCGACCAATAAGATTAGCAGTACCACAACCTTTAATGCCAACTTTAGCAATTCTACCATTGAGGAAGTAATGGCGAAAATTATTTCGGGCAATGATTTAACTTATACCATTGAAGATAAGACCATCTTGATCAAACCTAAAGATAAATCGATCATAGATAAGGTACTTGGCTATTTTGTAGCCGTAAAAATAACCGGAAAGGTAAGGGATAAAAGCGGTGCCGCGCTTCCTGGGGTAAGTGTTAGAGAAAAAGGTGCTGCCAATGCGGTTTCAACAAGTAGCGCTGGCGATTATACCATTTCTGTAAAAGAAGGTGCTGTATTATCATTCAGTTATATCGGCTATAAAACACTGGAAGTGCCAGTAGGTTCAAAAACAGTTGTTAACGTTACCTTGGAGGAAGATGCTGCCCAGCTTAAAGAAGTAAATGTGGTTTCTACAGGTTATCAAACACTTGAAAAAAAGACTTTTACAGGGGCTTCTACTTTGGTTAGGGCAGCTGATGCTGAAAGGGCAGGTGTTACCGACGTAAGCAGGATGCTTGAAGGGCAGGTTGCGGGTGTAACTATACAAAATGTTTCTGGAACTTTTGGAGCCGCACCCAAAATCCGCGTTCGTGGTGCTACCTCATTTTCTGGCGATAATAAACCGCTGTGGGTAGTTGATGGAATTATCCTAGAGGATGTTGTTAATATCTCTAATGAAGCATTAACTTCTGGTGATGCCAGTACCTTAATTGGTTCATCAGTTGCTGGTTTAAACCCTGATGATATTGAAAGTTTTAACATTCTGAAAGATGCTGCTGCAACTGGTATGTATGGGGCTAGGGCTATGAACGGGGTAATTGTAGTAACCACCAAAAAGGGTAAGATTACAGAAGGAGCACCGAAAATTAGTTATAGAGGTAATTTTACCACTTATTCAAAACCAAGTTATGCGGATTTCGATATTTTAAATTCAGCCGATCAGATGGCTGTGTTGATAGAAATGCAAAATAAGGGCTATGTTCAGATTCCATCTGAATCGAGGGGAGTAAATGGAGGGCCATTTTATAAAATGTACAACATGCTCTACAATTACGATCCAGTTACAAATTCGTATGCATTGAAGAATACTAGTGCAGATAAAATAGCTTTTTTATCAAGATATGCCAATGCCAATACGGATTGGTTTGATGTGTTGTTTAAAAATTCTTTACAACAGGAGCATTCACTAAGTATTAATTCGGGTACTGATAAGTTTAAGAGTTATGCCTCAACCTCTTTTACAAAAGATAACGGGGTAACTATTGGTAACAGTGTAAGTAGGTTTACGGGTAATTATCGTGCTAACTTTAATATGAGCGATAAGTTAAGTGCAGAGCTTTTAAGTACTGGATCTGTACGTAACCAACAGGCACCAGGTGCTACCGCATTACAGTCTGATCCGGTTTATGGTAACTATTTCCGTAATTTCGATATCAATCCATATTCATATGCTGTAAATACCAGTCGTATGCTTACTGCTTATGATGAGAATGGTAATTATGAATATTTCAGACAGAACAGTGCTCCTTTCAGTATATTGAATGAGCTAAACTCAAATTATTTAAAGTTAAATGTACTCGACTTTAAAGTTCAGGGAAATGTTACTTACAAAATTATACCAAGTTTAACCTATTCAGTTGATGGTGCTTATCGCTTTGTGAAATCTGAATCTCAGATTTCAATCTTGGAAAGCTCTAACATGGCTACATCTTTCAGAACTGTTGATGATGCTACATCGTCGCAAAGCAATGGTAATCTTTACACCGATCCTGATCTACCAGGCAGTTTACCTATCAGTGTGCTGCCAAGTGGTGGTTTCTATAAAACATCGACAGACAACTTAAAAAGTTACTATTTCAGACAAAATTTATTGTTCAATAAAACTTTTAACACCAAACACAATATTGTTGCTTTCGGTGCAATGGAAGTACGTTATATCGATCGTCAGAAAGAAGCTTTTGATGGTGTAGGTTACCAATTTGATAATGGTGGGCTGGTAACACCGTATTATAAATATTTTAAAGAAGCATCAGAAGAGGGTAAACCATATTTTAGCATGAGCAATGAGTATGAAAGATATAGTGCTTTCTTCGCAAATGCGTCTTATACCTATAATGAAAAGTATACGGTGAAATTTTCTGGTAGATATGACGGTTCAAATAAGTTGGGTAGAACGGCAACAGCCAGGTGGTTACCAACATGGAATATATCGGCCAGCTGGAATATTAGTGATGAAAATTTTTGGCCAAAAAGCGATATTTTAAGTGGAGCGAAATTACGCGGATCTTATGGTTTGGTAGCGAGCATTGGTAACGCCACAAACTCTGCGGCTGTGTTTTATAACCAAATTTCGAGAAGACCTAATTTGGGCGATCAGGAAGCACAGATTTTCATTTCTAATTTAGAGAACTCTGAGTTAACCTGGGAGAAAGCTAAGGATTTAAACATTGGTTTAGATTTAGCTTTGGTAAAAAACAGGATCAATTTTACGGTCGAATATTATAAAAGAAATATTTATGATTTAATTGGTGCAATACAAACTTCGGGTATCGGCGGTGAGTATACTAAAATTGCTAACTATGGCGCCATGTCTGGTAGAGGTATAGAATTAGCGATCACAGGTAAAGCAATTGATCGTCCGAATTTTAAATGGACAACCAACTTTAACTTTGGCTTTAATACCAATAAAGTGAAAGAGCTTGAAGTTGACCCTAATATTTTTAGATCTACTTCTAATAATGGTTCTGCGGTACTCAACTACCCTCAGCGCAGTTTATTCTCGGTACAGTTTGCAGGCCTTAATCATGATTATGGTTATCCGATGTTTGTTGGTGTTGACGGAAGAACTACAACCTACATTAATTTACAGGATGATAACTTGCTGAAATTAAAATACGAAGGACCGATAGACCCAACATTTGCAGGTGGTTTTTACAATCAGTTTAGTTACAAGAGCCTTACACTATCGGCTTTGCTGGGCTTTTCTGCTGGTAACGTAATTAGGTTAAATCCAAATATTAAATCCGATTTTAACGACATTACCTCAATGAGTAGAGATTTGTTGAACAGATGGGTATTACCAGGTGATGAAAAGTTTACTACAGTTCCTGCTATACTGGATCAGCTTTCTGCTTCTAAAATTGTTGATGCAAACGGAAATGCCGTGGATGTTAGAAATGCTTATAACTTATATAATTTTTCTACGGAAAGAGTTGCTTTTGGTGATTACATAAAACTAAGACAAGTATCGTTGACTTACAATTTACCAAAAAGCATTTATTCTAAATTAGGAATGTCTGCAGCTTCGGTAGCGGTAGTTGGTAATAACTTATTATTGCTCTATTCAGATAAAAAGTTAAATGGTCAGGATCCTGAATTTTACAATACAGGAGGTGTGGCCTTGCCAGTTTCCAGACAGTTTACTTTATCATTAAAAGTTGGATTTTAATTTATAAAACCATGAAAATCAATAAAATATCATTCAGCCTAGTTGCTGTTGCATTGTTGTTTTCAATGCCATCATGCAAAAAATACTTAGAGCAGACACCAGATAACAGAGCGGAAATCAATACGGTTGAAAAACTTTCTCAACTGGTTTCAACTGCTTATCCATCAAGAGATTATTTAACTTTTACAGAAATATCATCAGATAACGCTGAAGATAGGGGCGAGGGGTTTGGTACGCTATATGACGCTATTGAACTACCTTATGCCTGGCAGGATGTAATTGGCGATGCAACAAATAGTTCAACCGCTTATTGGAATGCCTGTTATGAAGCCATTGCTGCTGCAAATCAGGCACTGGAATCGATCGAAACCAATAAGTTGGGTAATGGAGCGCTACCATACAAAGGTGAAGCATTGGTTTGCCGTGCTTATGCACATTTTATGTTGGCTACTTTATTTGCTACACCATATAAAATTGATGGTGCAAACGATGCACCGGGCATCCCTTATGTTGATAAACCTGAAACCAAGGTAATACAGCCATATAGCAGGGGAACTGTTGCCAGCACGTATGCACGTATTGCAAAAGATCTGGAAGATGGTTTGCCTTTATTACAGGCATCGGCCTATAAAGTTCCAAAATATCATTTTACACCGGCAGCAGCACATGCTTTTGCATCGCGTTTTTATTTGTTTACCGGTAAATGGCAAAAAGTAGTCGACCACGCAAGCCTTACTGTTCCGGGTAATGATTTTGTAAACAACATGCGACTGATTTCTACTTCATTGAGAACGCTTACCTATCCTGAGTTCTTAACGAGCTTTATGGGAAGTGGTCAGAAGTATAACCTGTTGCTATTAGGTACATACTCTACCTATGCGCGTTTCATTACGGGTAGTAGCAATGCCCGCCATGGTTATGGTTCGAAAATGGCTACCATGTTTTCATCAGGAAAAAATGTTACCGGTAGAGCGCTTGCTTATAACGTTTTATCTTTTGGTGTGCCAAATTATACCACTTATAAGTTTAAAGAGAATTTTTTCAATACTACGCCTGATACTGGGTTCCCTTATCTAACTTTTGCAGGTTTTACAGTTGATGAAGCTTTGATGAACAGGGCAGAAGCTTATGCAGAACTTGGACAGACTGAGCTTGCACTTAAGGATATTAACGATTTCTACAGTGTAAAGATTGTAAATTATAGCCCAACTAACGATGCGGTTACCACAGGTAAAATAGCAAATTATTATCCTACGATTACTGATCCTAAACAAGGAATTATCAGAACAATTTTAGACGCAAAAAAAGCTGAATTTTTACAAGAAGGCCTAAGGTGGTTTGATGTAATCCGCCGTGATATCACAGTAGTACACAATACCATAGATATTACTGGTAAAGAAACTTTTGCCGAACTGAAGCCTGGTGATGCGCATCGCATTTTCCAATTGCCTATAGAAGTTAAAACCTCAGGTGTTGAACAAAATCCAAGATAATTAAGATGAAAAACATACTAAAAGTGACATCGTTTCTTCTGCTTGTTGCCTTGCAATTCGCTTGTCGTAAAACAGAAACACTCAATGTAGATTACAGTTCTTTTAACCCTGATGATCCGCGTACCAATACTTCTACCGATCAATGGTTAAAATCAACTTTTTTGGATGAGTACAATATTGATGTAATATACCGCTATAACAGGTATTACCATGGTAATACTGCCAATGTGGTACCCAGCAAGCTGGAAAACATCCGTCCAACCATGCAAATTGTATTAGATGGGTTTATTAGTCCCTACCGTAAAATTGCGGGCGAAACTTTTACAAAAACGTATATGCCTAAAGAGTGGGTTCTATTTGGATCATATTCTTATGCAAATACTGCCGATCCGGGAGTTGCAGGTACAGCAGCAGCAGGTAGACGCATTACTTTGTACGGGGTAAATGAATATCAACCGCTTCCGGCAGGACAGTTTTTTGCCTGGGATAGACATAGAATTATGCACCATGAATTTGGCCATATCCTAAACCAGATTATTCCTATTCCAACCGATTTCGAAGCGATATCAAAAGGGTTTTACAAACAGCCTTACACCGATACCCCAACCGATACTGCCCGTAGAAATGGTTTTGTTACCAGTTATGCAAGCGGTATATCTACAGAAGACTATGCTGAAACCATTAGCTGGCTACTGATAAACGGACAGGTCTGGTACGATGACTGGGCTAACTTTGCCAATACAGCAGGTAAAGCAAGGTTTGTACAAAAAGAGAATAATGTTATTAATTATTTTAATAACCTGGGCATTAGCTTTAAAGCCTTACAAAAAGAAGTACAGCAGTATATGATCGGTATTGGCCGCAACGAAACCAAGTTTGCCTACTGGTTAAATAAAGCGCGTACACCATTGGTTACACCAGCTCCAAATCCTGCACCGGCTGCAGTGCCCACTTTTAAATCTTTAACCATAAACCCTAGTGCTGATTATTACGTTAAGTACGGTGGTTCAACAGCCTTTAAGCAGATTTATGATGCTGCAGTTGCAAATGTACTGGCCATTGCCCCAGGAGGAAGAAAAATTAATTTCGTCAGATTTGACTTCCCTTCTACTTCCACCATTACCATGAACGTAAACTATACCAATTCGGCGGGTACTGTTTTTGACGCAAAGTACGCCTTTAATATGGCCATAACAGTTTCAACCGGCCAGGTAAAGTTCACTACGGGAACTGCAGGTGGAACAGATGCACCATGGGTTGCAAATGCGGCTACACTAGCAACAGCGGTAAAACCATTAACAGATTATTTAACAGGTAATACCTTCGTTGCAGATTGGCTACCGGTTAATGTTACTGCTGATGATTACATGAAGCTGGGTGGTTTTACAGTGCTAAATACCCCAGGAAATTATTTTTACGGACCATTGGCTTATTAATTTTAGGAAGATGAAAAGACTATTATATTTTATGGCAATCTTGTCTGTATTGATGAGTTGCAAAAAAACATCTTATGTTCCGGTGTTCGATAAAACACCTCAAGAGAGAGCAGCAGAGCAGATAAATCTGGTTTCGACAACACTTTCTAGCGCGCCAAACGGATGGATTGCAACACTTCCTACTTTGGCAGGTGGCGGTTATTCGTTTTACATTGCCTTTGATGGTAAACAAGGGGTTACCATGTACGGCGATATGACCACAGAATCGGCTGGTACAGTAGGTACATCTAATTATAGGGTAAAGCAAGATATCGGCACCGAGTTGGTTTTTGATACTTATAACTATATCTCAATGCTTGATGACCCAAATTCGGCTATTTTGGGCGGTGCATCTAAAGTTGGTTACAGCAGTGATATCGAATTTACTTTTGATAGGCTAAATGGAGACAGTATTATTTTTGTTGGTAAAAAATACAGGCAACCCTTCAAGTTAGTAAAAGCAACAGCTGCACAACAGGGTATTTATACAAGTGGTGGTTTTTTAACAGCGATTAATAAATTAAAGGATTTTTTTGTTACCAATAAGTATCCTTACATAGAAGTTGTTAGTGGTGCTGCAACCTTAAAAGTTGGTGTGAGCTTAAATGCAACAAATAATCTAACTGCCGGTAAAAGGGCAACTTTAACAGGTGTTTTAGCTGATGGCATAACCACCGCATCTGGAACAGGCAAGTTTTCTTTTAATTTAAGTGGAGCAGATATTTTAGGAGATGGCTTAGTTTATCAGGGGATTAAATTTGTTAGGTTTTTTTGGAAGGATGCTACTACTTTGGTAATGTATGATTCAGCAGGGAAAGAATACATTGTTAAAAGCAGCCCTACCCCAATAACCCCACTTTATTTATTGCTTGGATCTGGGTATGGCGTAGTTACTATACCGAATGCAACCACCTACCCTGGCTGGAGCGCTGATTATGTAACCAGAAGGGCAGATGCTGCGAATAAAATGTTAACAGGAGGATATGCCCTTCGTTTAGAGCAAACTACTTATACGTTTAACAACGTTGCCAAAAAACTTACTATCAGGGTAAATATGCCACAAAATACAACTCAGTATGTGGGAACAATAAACTATACCTATACAAAGTCTGATAGCGGAATATTTAAATTTACTTATGTAGATGCGGATGGTAATGGAAACATTATAGTTCCTTTTATGGCAGCCTTATTGGCACAAAGATTAAATGTAGATACGTTTACGGTAGACTACTTTACTCATCCAACCACCGGTGCTTTATTAGCACAGTTTAAAAGTATAGAACATCCTGATTTTACTTTTACAGGAGGGATATAATTTCATTCATTAACGCTATTCAAAAAACCTCACCCTAAAAAGTGAGGTTTTTTTATGACATAATTTTTAAACCGCCACGAACGTTTATGCTTATATTTGTAACGGATGAAAAAGAAATTAATTTTTGCACTATTTGTACTGGTATTCACATTTGCGGTAAGCTCAAATGTGAGCGCACAATGTTCAATGTGTACCATTAATGCCGAACAGGGCGTTAAAAACGGTAATACACAAACAGCAGGTTTAAATACTGGGGTTTTGTATCTTTTATCCATTCCGTATTTAATGGCCATTATTGTTGGGGTGGTTTGGTATAAAAAATACCGCAAAAAAAATATTCACCTCAACATGAAAAAAGAACCTTTTAATTTGAATTAAAAGCATGTCTGAGCAAACTACCTCAAAGCTGTATGCCATTGTACATTGTAAATGCCCGCATTGCCGTAGAGGAGATATTTTTACCGGCAGCATGTACGGCTGGAACATACAGCACACCAAAGAAATATGCGGGCACTGCGCACAGCGGATAGAAATTGAACCTGGATATTTTTATGCCGCCATGTACGTAAGTTATGCCATGAATGTAATCGAAATGCTCATGGCCAGTTTCATCACCTATTTAATTTTCGGACCACTTACTGATGATACTTTCTGGCATTATCTGATCGTTATTTTTGCAGGGTGCTTTATTCTCTATCCTTTTAATTACCGATATTCGAGAATTATCCTACTGCATGTTTTATCACCAAATATTAAGTATAAGCCGTATTACGATAAGTAGTAAAGGTTAACCGTTTAAATTGTATAAACTGGTTGATTGTGCTTGTATTTGCAAACCATTAACCGATTTAAACGGTTAGCCTCAATAAATTGCATGAATTGATTTACGGTTTGGTTTATCGGTTAAACAGTTAACCGATTTATACAGTTAACCCTATAATTATGTTAAAAAAAGAAACCCTAAATTTTATAAAAGATGTAGCGGAAAACAATAACCGCGAATGGTTTGCTGCCAATAAAGCTGTTTATGAAAATGCAAAGGCCGATGTTTTAGCACTTGTAACCAGCATCATACCCGAGCTGGCTAAAATAGACCCGGTATTGCCGGCTGATGCCGACCCCAAAAAAAGCCTGCTGCGCATTTACCGCGATGTGCGTTTTAGTAAAAATAAAGATCCCTATAAAAATAACTATGGCATATGGTTCTCTACCAAAAAGGGAGGGAATGAGCCTGGCTATTACCTCCATATCCAACCGGGAAAAAGCTTTATAGCCGGTGGATATTGGATGCCCGATGCACCGCACTTGAAACTCATCAGGCAGGAAATAGATTACAATATCGACGATTTCAAAGAAATTATTGAGGATAAAGCATTTAAAAAAAGCTTTAAACTGGGCGAGGACAATGCGCTAAAAAATGCACCAAAAGGTTACGATCCGGCCGATCCGAACATTGGGTTACTGAAATTAAAAAGCTTTGAAGCCACCATGAAAATAGACGACGAAGAATTTTTAAAACCAAACCTCGTTAATAAGTTGATAAGTTCTTTTAAAACGGTACAGCCTTTAGTTGCATTTTTACGGAATGCGATACATGGTTAACTGTATGAGCTGCATAAATTGGTTAACTGCTGCGATTAAACAGTTAACCGATTAACCAATTAACCCCAAAATTAAAACAATGAAAAATACCTTTTTAGCCTTTGCCGTTCTTTTATTTATTTCATCCTTAACTTCCTGTGTGGTATTATCGCCTAAAAAGTACAAAGCTTTATTGGGTACCAAAGATTCGTTATACACCGCTTTTAACGAAAGTTTGGTGAAGATAGAGAACCTCGAAAAAGAAGTAGCCAAACTTAAAAAAGATACCACCTTAATGGCCGAAGAGCTGCGCGACCTGCAAAGCAATTACAATGCTATGGATGCCAGTTATAAAAAACTTAAAAACAATTCTTCGAGCGAGATTACCAAGTTATCAGGCGATTTGGCTGCCCGCGAAAAGCGTTTAAAGGAAGTGGAAGAAGTATTGCGCAAACGCGATGAAGCAACCAATGCACTTAAAGAAAAATTGCAGCAGGCATTATTGGGTTTCACCAAAAGCGGCTTAACCGTAGAAATTAAAAATGGTAAGGTATATGTTTCATTAACGGATAAACTATTGTTTCCATCGGGCAGTATTATTATCGATGAAAAAGGTAAACAGGCTTTAACGCAGCTTGCTAATGTACTAAAGCAGCAGCCAGAAATTAATATTGCCGTAGAAGGCCATACCGATAACCAGAAAATAAACAACCTGGGGCAGATTAAGGATAACTGGGATTTAAGTGTACTCAGGGCAACATCGGTAGTGCGTTATTTAACCGAAAACGAGAAAGTTGAAAGTGTACGGATGACGGCAACCGGTAAAGGCGAATTCCAGCCTTTGGGTACCAATGCAAATGCCGACGGAAGAAGTAAAAACAGACGGATAGAAATTGTACTTTCTCCAAAATTGGATGAACTTTATAACCTGATCAAATAGCGTTGCAAAGATCCAGTTAATCAATTTTAGTTTGGAGCTGGGCGTTTGGAGTTGAGCGTGAGTTAACCGATTGAAACAGTTAACCGATTAACCAGTTTGTGTTCCTAATGAACAGATTAGTTTAGCGTTTGGAGTTGAGCGCCAGTACCGATTGAAACAGTTAACCGATTAACCAGTATAATGGGCAATTTGCAGTCCCAATCAGCAAATGACCAATGAACGGATGAACCAAAAGTCTTGCAATAACTGCAGGACTTTTTTTATAGGCTCTGGTGGCGGCGATAAGATTTTAAGATCTTAAAGGTGTGTTCAAATTCGCTGCCGCTCAGGTTTGCATAATCTGGCATAGAGAGCTTGTGCATGGTTAAAAAGTTGAGCAGCTCTTTAATTACGTTCGATACCTCTTCCGAATCTTCGGTATGTTTCAGCGTATCAATCTTATTGAGCAAAAGTGAAATTTCAAACATTTTGAAATCATTCTTCGCGGTATACTCCAGGCCAATATTGGTTTCTATAAGTGCCTGCTCATAGTTGTGTGTGGCGTTATAAAAATTTGCTTTGAGCACACAGAAACCTGTCATTATAAAATTGGTATAATAGGTATAATCGCTTTTGATAATTTTATCAACAAATTGGATTATACGCTGTGCTTTTTTAAAGTAATTCAGTTTAATATAGGTTTGACCCAGGTGCAGCAACAAAAACGGCGAAAATACCGAGTGCCTAACATAGAACAGGTTGGGGTACTTGCTTAAAATGGCCATAATAAAACGGTGGCATTCGGCATAGCTTTTCTGCGAGAACAAAGTAATCAGCACCATACGGTAAGACAGTATTTCGGCTGAGCTTATTTCTTCATTTCTTTGTGGCGTACTTCTGTCAATTTCCTGGCAAAGCCTGATGATCTTATCCTCAAGGGTTTTACTTTCGTTGGGTTTGTTAACCAGGTTATTGTACAAATATAGAATTAAATCGTAAGGGTTTATCGGAAAAAGTTCGTTCAGCCTCTTGTAATTTCTTTTAAGCAGCTGCATGGTATTGGCGAGTGCAACCTTATCTACATCAATAAGGTTTACATTACATTCAATTACATGCAGCATAATCTGAATGTCTTCGTTCAGTACATTTTCCGAAATGTTTTTGATGGTTTCCTTATACAGGCTGCTCATGGTTCTGCCCGTGGCCATAATATCGATAAAATCGATACCCACACTTAATTTATTGAAATTGGAGTTGGGTTTGCCCAGTTCGTATTTAGAAACATAGCAGATAAAATCGAAGGCACTGTTTTTCTCTGCGTTAGTAAAAGGAAGTTTAAAGATACTTTTAAGGGCAGCAATTTCATTCCTGTTGATGCAGAACCTGATAGACCAGTTCAAAATGTAATCTCTCAGGGTAGTACGGCCCTCAAAATTGTTTAAAATATATTCGAACAGCGATTGACTCGGTTTATATTCAAACTTATCGGTAATCTGGATAAACAGAAAATAGGTATAGATATCGTCGTTTAAGAAACGGACTATTTCTGTTGGTATGGTGGTGCTCAACCTTTTTTCTTCGATAATAATGCCCGAATGTAAAAGTTCTTCGTAAGCATCGGGGTAACAGTTAATGTAGCTGAGGATTTTTTCTTTGGCTACCCTCAATTTTTTGCTTCCTTCCGAAATGCAGTCGCTTATTTTTTTGAGGAGGAATATTTTTTCTGTGCTTTTCTTCGCCAGAAACACCCTTTTTTCTAAAAAATAATGAATTAATTCATAGCATAACAACGGATTGTTGAGTTCCAAATGCTGGTTCTCATCCTTAAGCTTAAAATAAACATGAAGCCAAAAAGGGGTTTTAAACTGTGCGAGCAGGGGAGGGCTCACGTCGGTTTTGTTAATGATCTTATTTTCTACATTGCTGAGGGTATACAATACTTCATCGGCATTTAAAGCAGGTACATTGCTTAAAGTATCGTCATCGTAAAACAAACCCGTGTACCAGGCCTTGGTTAACGATGCCGAACCGTGTATGGCCGGCTGAAGATTGATCCAGCTATTGGTGCGTAACCCAAAAACAAGTTTAACAAAGCTGTTTTCTTCTATACTGTATAAAAAATCGATAAAGGTTTTAAAGTAGTTGCTTTTGGCCAGCAGCTCATCTATGCCGTCTACTATAATTACAAAGCGGCCTTCGCGCTTATCGGGGTTCTTTTTAAAATAGGCAATTAATTCGGTAAGGCTGGCAAATTTAAATTCTTTTAAAAACCAGTCTTTTAAGGTGGCGCCACTTTGTACAATGGTATTTATACTGGTAGAGTTAACCAGCAGCACAATATCATTTTTATATATGGCATTTTCTGAAAAGAAAAAATACTCGACCATATGGGCCAGCAATATCGATTTGCCCTGGCCTGGCTGCGCACTTACTGTGGTAAACTGATAATTGTTTTTTAGAAAATAATCAAAATCAGGGTAAAAGAAATTCCTGTTTGCAGTGGCGTTAAAAGGAATGCCCGAGTTGTTTTTGCTCGCAATAAGCGATACCTCGGTAATGGCATGGGCCTTCAGTTTTAAATCCTGCCAAATGCTTTGAACAGAGGTAGTTTGATTTTCCTTGTCTTTACAGAACGAATCCCAATCGTTATAGCCGATATACTGCGATAAACTGTTCAAGGTAAACAACGAGAATTTATGCAAAGTATTGGCAAAGCCGAAGAAACGCTTGATTGTTGTTTCGCTTACGTAATTTTTAGTTTCTTGGAATACGTATTCGGAAATAATCTTGCAATGAGCTGGGTCGATATTTCGCAAACCAGATTTTATCAGGACAAATTTCCTAAGTTCGATAAGGAGATCGTTAGCGTTCATTAAATTCAGAGATGGGATGACTGGTGCTAATGTCATCATAATTTCACAATTGTAGAAATCTATTCATTCATAACGCAATGTATGAATAAAATGAATGAAATGGATTGCATAAAAATGAATAGCAATGGATAGAATAGCAAGCTAATCTAGATATAGATTTGTCATAATTATATAATGCACCAAAAAACATTTACCTAACGGCAGCATTCTACATAGTAAGTCTCTAAATAACGCCTGACATGATGAAAACTCATACTTTATCGTCCCGAACAGGGATATTACGCAGTACCTGTATTGCAATCATCATTCTATTAACGCTCTTCCACTCCAAATCGTATGCGCAAACCAAAGTTTTTGCCAACACTGTATCTGCACAGAGTAGAGTAGACAATGCAAACAATGCAACTTTAAACGATAATACCTTTGCCCAGGTAAATTCTTATGGTGGAATTGCTGTGGGTATTGGTAGCTACAGTGGTGAGCTTGAACTCAAGTATCCGGCAGCGGTTTCGGCCGGGGTTACCTCTTACATCCGGATCGATTTCGATGGCGATGTGCTGAACAGGTTACTGGGCGGTAGTTTAGGTACTTTACTGGCTAATGTGGGCGGAACGGTAGTTTTGGGTAACCACTCTTTCCAGGTTGGCGCCAGAAACGGTGCCACGGCAGTGCCGCCAGTGGGAAACAGTGTTGATGGCTTTTCTTCCGATAATTTAAGACTGGTTAAAGATGCCAATGGTTTCTTTTACCTGGCCATAACCCCTACACAGGCTTACGATAGAGTTTATATTAAAGATGTAACCAATGCGGTTTTATTGGGCGTTAGCAATAATACCAAAGTTTATTATTCATTTTATGTTTCGGGTACCGATCCTTGTGCGCAGGCATTTACCACAGGTTTTGAAGGTACAGGTATTACACTCGATGCTTTACAATTGGGCAGTTCGGGCGTAACCAATAGCGAAAGGGCAATTGATACCGATCCAAATAATTTTTCTCAACTCAGTTTAGGGGTACTTGGCGTAGCATCATCTATCAGCCAAAATTTTTATTTTACCACGCCATCCAATCCGGGCGATGATATTAACCTGAGATTAAGCACCACACAGGCATTGTTAACTGCTGGGGTTTTACAGAACATTTCGATAACAGCTTACAACGGAGGCACGCAGGTTTACACCGGTTCGGCCTCATCGTTATTAAATTTAGATTTACTTGGGCTGCTCAACAGCGGACAGCCTGTAACCATACCATTTTCGCCAGGCCCAGGTGTAGTGTTCGACCGTGTTAAGGTTTCACTGGGTTCGGTTTTAACCGTAAATGCTACCCAAACCATTAATGTTTATGGGGTAACGCGCTCGGCAGGCAGACCAACCTTTACCGCACCTGCAAGCAATGCAATTGCTGCATGCTACAATACAACCGTTCCTTTAACTGCTACTACACCAAGTACTAACGAACTGATTTGGTACGAGGCGATAGAAGGCGGAACGGCCTTACAAACCGTTGCTTATAACGGTACTTTTACCACGCCAGCCTTAACAGCCAACAAAACTTATTATGTTGCTGCCAGAAGATTAGGCTGTACGGCCGAATCGGTAAGGGTTCCGGTTGTAATTACGGTAAACCCACAGATTATTTTTAACGGCGCTACCTTAACCAACGCCACGGCAGGTTTTTCTTTTGCTAAACAGCTGGATGTAGCAACAGGCGGAACGCCAGGCTACACGTATGCTTTAGCTGCTGGAAGCACATTGCCAGCTGGCTTAAGCTTATCCTCAACAGGAGCGATAACAGGTACACCAACCGTAGCCAATACCTATACTTTCTCGGTTGTTGCAAAAGATACCAAGAACTGTACAGCTACAGCAAACTATACTTTAACTGTAACCGTTACGTTGGCGCTCACGCCAGGTGCTTTGCCTGATGGCATAACAGGAACGGTTTATCCAACACAAACTATTCCGGCGGCAACAGGCGGTACCGGTCCTTACACGTATTCGGCTACAGGTGTTCCTCCGGGCTTAACCTTTAACCCAACTACAAGAGAAATTACCGGAACACCAACGCAGCCTGGGGTATATACTATTCCGGTTACTGTTGTTGATGCAAATGGTAATACGCTTACTTCAAACTATACATTAAAAATTACTGATCCGTTGGTATTGCCAGCAGCAACTTTGGCTGATGGAACAACAGGAACAGTTTACACCACTCAGATTATTCCAAGTGCAACCGGTGGAACCACGCCTTATACTTATTCGGCAACTGGATTACCTCCGGGATTAACTTTTAATCCAGCTACCAAGGCCATTACAGGCACGCCAACCACTGCTGGTACTTATACTGTACCAGTTACGGTGACTGATGCTGATGGAAAAACGGTAACCACCAATTACAGCATTACCATTAACAATCCGTTGTTACTGCCAGCTGCAACCTTGCCTGATGGAACAGAAGGAGCCGTTTATGCTACCCAAACGTTACCAGCAGCAACAGGTGGTGTTGGACCTTACACTTATGTAGGCAGTGGTTTGCCTCCGGGATTATCTTTTAACCCAAGCACAAGAGAAATTACCGGTACGCCAACGCAGGCCGGTAACTACACTATTGGTGTTACGGTTACCGATAGCCAGGGTAAAACAGCAAGCAATACCTACGCAGTTAAAGTAAACGGTACGCTAACCCTGCCAACAAAAACTTTACCTAATGGAATTGTTGGAACCTCTTACTTACCGCAAACTTTGCCAGCGGTAACCGGTGGAACCTCGCCTTATACCTATGCGGCAACAAACCTGCCTCCGGGATTATCATTTGATCCAACCACGAGGGAAATTACCGGAACGCCTACGCAAGGTGGTACCTATAATGTTTCGGTAACGGCTACAGATGCCAACAACAACAAAGCCACTACTACATATACCATTACGGTAACTGTAAATGCACCAGTTGTAGCCTCTGCTACAGTTTGTTCGGGCAGTACGGCTACTTTAACGGTAAGCAACCTGCAAACAGGTGTAACTTATAACTGGTACGCTTCTACCGGTAGTACACCATTGGTAACCGGTAACAACGGTACTTTTGTAACACCAGCAGTTACTTCTGCAACGGTGTTCTATGTAGAAGCAGTTTCGGGTACAGCGGTTAGTTCAAGAACTTCGGTTAATGTTTCGGTAAATCCACCGGCAACTTTAGCCACGGTTACTACCAATAACCAGGTAATCAACTCAGGTCAAACTACAACCTTAACGGCCACTGCCGATGCGGGCAATACCATTGCCTGGTTCGATGCTGCAACAGCAGGTACGCAGGTTGGATCGGGAACATCATTTACCACACCAGCTTTAACAGCAACTAAAACTTATTATATAGAAACCACAAGTGCCAGCGGATGTAAAAGCGCAAGCCGCGTTCCGGTAACTGTAACCGTAATTAACGGTGGTGGTGCAACAGCCTGTAACGCTGCAAACAGCCAGAGCTCGGGTATTACCGGCATTTGTTTATTGTGCGGAATTACCGGAGCAGGAAACTCTACCGATGCTGATGTGGCTAACTTTACCCGCATAAACTTAGCGGTAGGTGTTGGTGCAACAGGTTATCAACAGTTAATTTTCCCATCGGCAGGTGTTGCTACTGATAGCTTACGCCTAGATTTAGCTTTACCGGGTGGTTTAGCTGATGTAGGCTTATTAAACAATATCACTGTTACGGTATTAAATGGTACAACAGTGGTAAGAACAGTGCAGGTTAATGCCGCGCTTTTAAATCTTCAGCTTTTATCTGGAAACCGTTTTGCAGCAACTGTTTTGGCAGGTGGTGTTTACGATAGGGTACAGGTAAGCTTTGGTGCGGTGGTATCGGCATTATCGAGCTTAGATATTTATGGGGCTACTGTTGTGTATCCAAACCCTACTTTTATTTCTGGTGCGCAGACCATCTGCTCGGGTACAACTGCAGCATTAAGTGCAACGGCCAACGGCGGTACAACCTTAGCCTGGTTCGATGCACCAACAGGCGGTACACAGGTTGGAACAGGTGCAAACTTTACCACTCCGGCGTTAACGGCTACAACTACTTATTATGTTCAGGTAAGCAAAGGATCTTGTTCAAATGCAACAAGGGTTCCGGTAACTGTAACTGTTAATCCGGCCATTGTATTTGCAGGTTCGACCTTAACCAATGCAACCATTGCATCGGCATATAGCAAACAGCTTCCGGTAGCAACTGGTGGTACACCAGCTTATACTTATGCTTTGGCATCGGGAAGTACTTTACCTGCAGGTTTAACTTTATCGCCTAGCGGTTTAGTAAGCGGAACCCCAACTGCAACGGGTAATCCAACATTTGCTGTAGTGGTAACCGATAGCAAAAACTGTACTGCAACTGCAACTTTTGCATTAACAGTAACACCAGCATTGGCTTTGGCTCCTGGAGCATTGCCTAATGGTATAACGGGTACACCATACACTACAAATGGAATTCCGGCTGCAACAGGCGGCACGGGTCCGTACACTTATTCCGCTACAGGTGTTCCTCCGGGATTAACCTTTAACCCTGCAACAAGAGAAATTACAGGTACACCAACCCAGGTTGGCACCTTCACCATTCCGGTTACCGTAACGGACGCCAATGGAAATACCATTACCGCCAGTTATACCCTTAAAGTAACCGATCCATTGGTTTTACCGGCAGCAACTTTGGCTAACGGTACAACCGGTACAGTTTACACTACACAGACTATTCCATCTGCAACAGGTGGTTCAAGTCCATATACGTATGCCGCTACTGGCCTTCCTCCGGGATTAACCTTTAACCCTGCAACCAGAGAAATTACCGGTACGCCAACACAGGCCGGAACCTTTACTGTTCCGGTAACGGTAACTGACGCTGATGGAAAAACAGTAACAACCAATTATTCAATTACAGTAGTTAATCCTTTATTGTTGCCAGCAGCAACCTTGCCTGATGGTACTGAAGGAACAGTTTATGCCACCCAAACCTTGCCATCGGCAACAGGTGGTGTTGGTCCTTACACTTATGTAGCTACTAACCTTCCTCCGGGATTAGCTTTTAACGCTGCGACAAGAGAAATTACAGGTACGCCAACACAGGCCGGAAATTATTCGATCGGTGTAACTGCTACTGATAGCGAAGGCAGAACAGCAAGTAATACCTATGCGCTTAAAGTAATCGGGGTATTATCTTTACCAGGAGCTACTTTACCAAATGGTATTGTAGGTACGCCTTATCCAACGCAGACTTTACCTGCGGTAACCGGCGGGACCGCTCCTTATACTTATTTAGCTACAAACCTTCCTCCGGGATTGAGCTTTAATACTGCAACGCGCGAAATTACAGGAACACCATTATTGGGCGGTACCTTTACCATTTCGTTAACCGCAACTGATGCAAATGGGAACAAAGCCACAACCGCTTACAGCTTAACTGTAACGGTTAGTGCACCGGTAGTTGCCGCTGCAACAGTTTGTGCAGGCAGCCCTGCTACATTAAGTGTTGGCAATTTGCAGGCAGGTGTAACCTATAACTGGTATGCTTCTACAGGAAGTACGCCATTGGCTACCAATAATACTGGTGTTTTTGTAACACCGGCCATTACTTCTCCAACTGTATTTTATGTTGAAGCGGTATCTGGAACTGCGGTAAGCACTAGAACGGCCGTAAATGTTTCGGTTAATCCACCGGCAACACCTGCAACGGTAACTACCAATAACCAGGTAATTAACTCAGGTCAATCTACTACCTTATTGGCAACGGCCGATGCGGGCAATACCATCCAATGGTACGATGCTGCCACAGGCGGAACACAGGTTGGCGCGGGTACTTCATTTACTACACCGGCATTATCTGCAACTACAACTTATTATGTAGAAACAACGAGCACTAACGGCTGTAAGAGCGCAAGCCGCGTACCGGTAACCGTTACCGTATTAAACGGTGGTGGTGCAACAGCTTGTAATGCAGCAAACAGCCAAAGCACAGGTATAAACGGAATTTGTTTATTGTGTGCGGTAACAGGTGCCGGAAACTCTACAGATGCTGATCCATCAAACTTTACCAGAATTTCATTATCTGTTGGGGTAGGTGCATCGGGTTATCAACAACTGATTTTCCCATCAGCTGGAACAGCCACCGATAGTTTACGTTTAGATTTGGCACTTCCAACCGGCTTAGCTGATGTTGGTTTATTAAACAACGTAACCGTTACGGTATTAAATGGTACAACAGTTGTAAAAACAGTACAATTAAACGGAGGGTTATTAAATCTTCAGCTTTTATCAGGCAACCGTTTCGCTGCTACAATTTTGGCCGGCGGTGTTTACGATAGGGTACAGGTAAGTTTTGGTGCGCTGGTTACGGCCTTAACCAGCTTAGATGTATACGGTGCAACGGTGGTTTATCCTAATCCAACGGTAACCGCGGGTGCGCAAACTATCTGTTCGGGCAGTACAGCTACCTTAACTGCAACAGCAAATGGCGGTACTACTTTGGCCTGGTTTGATGCACCGACTGGCGGCACACAATTGGCTACCGGCGAAACATTTACTACGCCAGCCTTAACCGCTAGCACAACGTATTACATTCAGGTAAGTAAAGGAACTTGCCCTAATACCACCAGGATACCTGTAACAGTAACGGTTACACCGGCACTTCCAACACCGGTATTGGCTACAATTGCCAATGTTTGCGAAGGTTCGTCGGCAACATTATCTGTTGCTAACCCTGATGCAGCAGTAACTTATAAATGGTACGATGCTGCAACAGCAGGTAATTTGATATTTACTGGTGCGGTATTCCAAACACCAGCATTAAGCACAGCCACTACGTATTATGTAGAAGCATCGCAGGGTAACTGCACCAGTGCGGCGCGTGCTGCGGCTGCGGTTTCAGTAAACCCACGTCCAACTTTACCAGTGGTTACTGCGAGCTCATCAACAGTGAGCGCAGGCCAGACGGCAATTTTAACCGCAACATCTGCTGATGCAACCAATACTTTTAACTGGTATACTTCTGCAACAGCAACCACGCCGGTTTATGTGGGTGCAACTTATGTTACGCCACCATTATTGGCTACTACAACTTATTATGTAGAATCGGTATCTACCAATGGCTGTTCGTCGGCCAGCCGTGTACAGATAACCATTACAGTTGATGGCAATGGATCTCCTAATCCGGTTCCTTGCGAGGCTGCCACTACACAGGTTGGTGGAGTTACAGGTGTAGCTTTACTGGCAGGTGTGTTTAATCCAACATTGGCTATTGATAACGATACCCAAACCGCCTCTTCATTGGTAATGCCGGTAGGAGCGCTTGGAGCATCTGTTTATCAAAGGGTAGGTTTTGGATCATTATCTAAAGTTGGCGATACGGTACGTGTATTGGTATCATCTCCAGGAAAACTATTATCGCTTGCCTTATTGGGCAATGCATCAATCACCACTTATGTTGGAACCAACAGTAATGGTGATGCTAGATTGCTAAACGATAACTTAATCAATATTCAACTGTTAAGCGGGAATACCCAGGCCTTGATCACTTTTGTTCCGACCAATGTTTTTGATGGAGTAGAGGTGAGGTTAAACTCTGGTGTATTGGGTGCTTTAACATCAATTAACTTAAATTACGCACAGCGTATTTTGGTTGCCCCAACAGTAACGGCAGCAAATGTTACGGCCTGCGTGGGCTCAACAGCTCAATTACAGGTGAGCAATCCTTCAGCAGGTTTAACTTATAGGTGGTACGATGCTACCGGCACTTACTTAACCGGTAAAGACGGCATTATATTTACTACACCAGTTTTAACTGGCGATACCAAGTTCTACGTGGCTGCAGTTTCTGCAACAGGCTGCGTAAGCTACAAAACAGTGGTTAACGTAACCACCAACCCGGCACCAATTACGCCTGATTTGCTTTCGGCATCAGTGAATACCTGTCCAAATACTTCGGTTACCTTCCAGGTTAAAAACCCAGTTGTGGGCACTACTTATAACTGGTACGACAGTGCAACTTCTACAACTGTATTGTTTACAGGTGATAACTTTACAACTCCGTTAATTACTGCGAATACCAGTTATTTTGTAGCAGCAGTAAACAGCTGTGGTACTTCATCTACCAGAACAGAAGGTAAAATTATATTGGGTACTATTGATGTTCCGGTAATTACGCCGCCATCAATTACCATTAGTGAAGGTTCGGTTGCCGTATTAAAAGCAACTTCGAGTACTGCAGGAGCAACCATTAACTGGTATACTACTGCCAACGGAACCGTTCCGGTATTTACCGGCGAAACTTTTGTAACGCCACAGCTGAGTACCACCACTACCTATTATGTAGAGGCTACCGTACCTGGCGGATGTACTGCAACGAGCAGGGCAACTGTTACGGTTACCGTTATCCCTAACGGTACACCGGTAACTACTCCATGCGGGGCTGCCACAGCAACTGTTGCAAGCGGTGTAACTGGAGTAGCTGTATTGGCAGGCGTGTACAACCCAACGTTTGCGGTTGATAACGACATCAATACAGGATCTAGTTTGGTTATCCCAGTGGGATTATTAGGTTCTTCTGTTTACCACCAGGTTGGCTTTACAGGCTTATCTAACGTAGGCGATACTTTGAGGGTAAAAATTACCACGCCTGGTACATTGCTTTCGGTAGCAGTATTGCCAAACTTAACTGTAACTACTTTCCAGGGTACAACCAGCAATAACGATGCAGTATCGGTTGCTAATCCTTTAATTAACTTAAAACTATTATCCGGTGGTACTTCAGCCATCTTAAGCTTTGTTCCAACCAGCAAATTCGGGGGTGTAGAATTAAGGTTAAGCTCTGGATTGTTGGGTGCATTAACTTCGGTTAATTTAGATTATGCTCAACGTGTAATTACCACACCAACGGTTTCATCGGCTACTGCAAGTGCTTGTCAGGGCTCGTCTGCAACGCTAAGCGTGCAGAACCCACAAGCGGGCGTAGTTTACAAATGGTACTTGGGCTCAACTTATCAGGCAGGTAAAGACGGATCTACTTTCACAACCGATCCAACTTTGGCAGCAGGTACCTATACTTATTCGGTAACTGCAACAGCTAATGGTTGCGAAACTGTAGGAACAAAAGTTGTGGTAACCATATTGCCTCCGGCAGTGCCACCAGTAGCTTCAACAACCAATCCGGCAACAACCTGTATTGGTACTTCGGCTACATTAAGCGTGCAAGCTGTTGCAGGTGTTACTTATAACTGGTATAACTTACCGGTTGGCGGAAACATGTTGGTTACCAACAACAGTAGCTTTACTACATCAGCATCATTAGCAGCTGGTACATACGATTACTATGTAGAAGCCGTAAGTGGAGCAGGTTGTTCAAATTCAACCCGTACTAAAATTTCTATTACGGTTAATCCGGCATCAACTGCTGCTGATTTAACCGTTACCGGAACTACTTCATTGTGTGCTTCGGGTACCGCGGTATTAACTGCGGCAAGTACTACAGTAACCAGTCCGGTATTTACCTGGTACACTGATGCGGCCTTAACGCAGGTGGCTTATGTTGGCGCGGTGTTTAATACCCCTCCAATTGCTGTAACCACTAAATATTATGTTACCGTTAGCGGCACCAATAAATGTGCAAATACACCGGGCAATGCAAAAGAGGTTACCGTAACGGTAAACCCTGTGGCTGGCCCAACTGATATTAACTTAGCTGGAACAAGTACTGTTTGTGGTGGCTCTACAGTTACTTTAACTGCAGGAAGCACAACGGTTACCAACCCAATCTTTACTTGGTACAGCGATGCTACTTTAGCCACTGTGGCCCATGTAGGTGCAAGCTTTACAACTCCTGCACTTACAGCTACAACCACTTATTATGTAACTGTTAAAGGCGATAATAAGTGCGAAAATACAGCAGCTACTGCGAAATCGATTACCATTACCGTTAATCCAACCGCTACCGATTCGGATGTGGCTGTTAACGGAATTACGTCAATCTGTAAAGGATCTACCGCTGCACTGTCTGCTTCAACAACAACAGTAATTAACCCGGTATTTACCTGGTACAGCAATGCCGCATTAACTACGGTTGCTTATGTAGGTGCAAGCTTTACCACACCTGTGCTTAACGCAACCACTACTTACTATGTAACTGTAAGAGGTGATAATAAATGTGAAAACCTGCCTGCAAACGCTAAGGTGATAACAGTAACGGTTAAAGAATTTGCAACATCGGCAGATATTGCGGTTAGCAATGCTAAAATCTGCTCAGGTTCTACTGTAATGTTAATGGCTTCGAGTACTACGGTTACCCAACCGGTATTTACCTGGTACAGCGATGCTTCGTTAACCAGTGTGGTATTTACTGGCCCAACGTTTACCGTAAATGGACTAACAGCCACCACCAATTACTACGTTACCGTTAAAGGCACAAACAAATGCGAAAACAGTGCTGTTGATGCGAAAGTGGTAACGGTTACTGTTAATCCTTTGGCTACTACAACCGATATTATTCTGAACGGAAGTACAACAGCATGCGCTGGATCGCCAGTGGTATTAAGTGCAACATCGCCAACTGTAACCAACCCAGTATTTACCTGGTACAGTGATGCCGCCTTAACCAACGTGAGTTTCATCGGGGCAACCTTTACAACTCCGGCCCTTAACGCCACTACTACATATTATGTTACTGTTAAAGGAGATAATAAATGTGAAAATGCACCTGGTACAGCTAGGGTAATTACCATTACGGTAAATCCGGTTGCAACAGCTGCTGATATCACAGCCAACAATGCTACAATCTGTTCAGGATCAGGTACTACACTTGCAGCCAGTACAACTACGGTTACCAACCCAACATTTACCTGGTACAACGATGCCAACTTAACTTCGGTAGCCTATGTGGGTACATCGTTTGTAACTCCTGTATTAACTGCAACAACAACTTATTATGTTACGGTTAAGGGAGATAACAAATGTGAAAACTCTAGAATTACGGCTAAAGTGGTAACCGTTACCGTAAATTCGGGCGCTACAGCTGCTGATATTACCTTATCTGTACCAACCCTGGTATGCGGATCAGGATCAGCGGTAATCAACGCCAGTTCAACCACGGTAACCAGTCCGGTATTTACCTGGTACAATGATGCTTCATTAACCAGTGTAGCCTTTACCGGCCCAATATTTACCACTCCGGTATTAAGCACAACAACCACTTATTACGTAACCGTTAAAGGTGCCAATAAATGCGAAAGCAGCGCTGCAAATGCTAAGGCCGTAACCATTACGGTTAATCCGGTTGCGGTTGCGAGTGATATCGTTGTAAATGGATCAACAAATATTTGCGGAGGATCTAAAGCAGTACTTGCTGCCACCAGTACAACAGTAACCAATCCTGTATTTACCTGGTACACCAACGCAGCCTTAACTGATGTAGCTTTTGTAGGTGCAGTGTTTACTACGCCAACGCTAACGGCCAACACCACGTATTATGTAACTGTAAAAGGTGATAACAAATGCGAAAATAGTGCTGCAACAGCTAAATCAGTAAGCATTGTGGTTAATTCGGTAGCTTCGGCAACTGATGTTACCGCAACAGATGCAACCATCTGTGCAGGTTCATCAGCAAGCTTAGTGGCCAGCACAACCACAGTAACCAATCCAATATTTACCTGGTACAGCGATGCTGCATTAACCACACCAGTATTTACCGGAGCAACTTTTAATACCCCTGCATTAACCGCAACAACTAAATATTACTTAACGGTAAAAGGCGATAACAGATGCGAAAGCTCTGCTGCAAATGCCAAAGTAGTAACCGTTAATGTAAATGCAGTTGCAACAGCGGCCGATATTACCTTATCTACGCCGGCTAGAATATGTGGTTCCGGAACTGCGGTAATCAATGCCAGTTCTGCAACAGTAACCAATCCGGTATTTACCTGGTATAACGATGCATCTTTAACCAGTGTGGCCTTTACCGGACCAATATTTACCACACCGGTATTAACCGCTACTAAAACTTATTATGTAACTGTTAAAGGAACCAATAAATGTGAAAACACTGCAGCTAATGCGAAAACAGTAACCGTTACTGTTAATCCAAATGCTGTGGCCACAGATATTACTGTAACTGGATCAACTTCAGTTTGTGCGAGTACAGCGGCAACATTAGCAGCAACCAGCACAACGGTTACCAATCCGATATTTACCTGGTATAGCGATGCTGCTTTAACTACAGTAGTATTTACAGGTACAGTGTTTACTACACCAGTATTAACGGCAAATACAACTTACTATGTAACCGTTAAAGGAGATAATAAATGTGAAAATACCGCTGCAACAGCAAGAGTAGTTGCCATTACCGTAAATGCATTACCAAACAACCCAGTAGTATCTGGTCCGAATGGTGGTGTTTGTGCAGGCGATGGAGCAACACTGACCATTACTAATGCACAGGCAGGAGTTACCTACGAATGGTACAATGCAGCAGTTGCCGGTAATTTATTATTCACAGGTACAACATTTAACACGCCAGCACTTAGCACCACAACCGATTACTATGTAATTGCCAATGGTACAGGCGGCTGTAGCAACAATGGTGGCCGGGTTAAGGTAACCGTTACCGTAAATGCTAAACCAACAGTGCCAACTGTAGCCTCATCATCAGTTAGTATTTGTACCGGAAGCCCAGCGGTATTAACCGTTTCAAACCCGCAAACAGGTGTAACTTACAACTGGTACACTGCAGCGGTAGGTGGTACAATTGCCGGAACAGGGGTTAACTTTACTACTCCGGCAGTGAATGCAAATGCCACTTATTATGTAGAAGGTGCAAACGGATCATGTATCTCATCAGCCAGAACGCCAGTAAATGTAGTGGCCCTGCCAGTACCAGTTGCACCAGCATCGGTAACACCGGCAAATGGAACACTTTGCGCAGGTAGTTCAACCATAATAACCGTAAATAACCCAGTAACAGGATTAATTTACAGATGGTACGCTGCAAGTTCAAATGGCCCGGTATTGGCAGAGGGCGTAACCTTTACCACACCAGCATTAAATGCCACTACCATTTACTATGTAGAAAGCATTGCAGTAGGTGGTTGTGCTAGTCCAACCAGAACAGCTGTTACCGTTACAGTACTTCCGGTATTGGAAAAACCAGTAGTAGTGGTACAAAGCACTACCGCTAATAGCATAACCTTTGCTTGGGCTGCGGTTACCGGAGCTACTGCTTACGAAGTTTCATTAGATAATGGTTTATCATGGATCAGTCCAACAAGCGGCTCTAGCGGAACAAGCTATACCGCCTTAGGATTGAAACCAGATCAGAGTGTTACCATTGTGGTAAGGGCCAAAGGACAGCTTGATTGCCAAACCAGTGCAAACTCTACTCCGGTTACAGGCAAAGCATCTAATCCTTTCGGAAACCAGGTTTACATACCAAATGCCTTTACACCGAACAACGACGGTAAGAACGATACCTTCTTAATCTATGGCAATACCATTGCAAGTGCTAAAATGAGTGTATTCACCCAATGGGGCCAATTGATATTCCAATCGGATAACGTAGCTACCGGATGGGATGGAACTTACAAAGGAGTTAACCAGCCGATCGGGGTTTATGTGTACATGGTTGAGGTAACCTTTACCGATGGAACAACAACCATGAAAAAAGGTACAGTAACGCTGATCAGATAAGAAGAGGATAATAATAAACAGATAAAATCATAGACCATGAAAATACTATCGGCTTTAAAAATATATGTTGCAGTGCTTGGATTACTGTTGTGTACAGCCAGATCCTTTGCACAAACCGACCCACATTTTTCACAATATTATGCATATCCGTTATGGCTGAACCCAGCCTTAACGGGCGTAATAGACGGCGATTACCGTGGCTCGGTAAACTTTAAGCAACAGTGGAGTGCACTTAACAGTTCGTTCTTAACCGGAGGCGCATCTTTCGATATCGCCCCGAAAAAGAACTTTGCTTTTGGTGCTACGGTATTGAACCAAAGAGCAGGCGAGCTGGATTTTAATTATCTAACTGCCCTGGTATCTGGATCGTACCGTTTAAGGTTTGGTAACGAAGGTTTGCAGATGATCAGTTTCGGTTTGCAGGCCGGTATCATCAACCGCAGTTTCGATTTTTCGCAGGCCAGGTTTGGTAACCAGTTTAACCCGATTTCTGGCTACGACGGTGGAATGATGAGCGGCGAAACCCTATCTTCTCAGTCTTCCCTAGTTCCCGATGTTAATGCAGGTGTAATGTTTTTTGATGGTAACCCGAATAAAAGTGTAAACGTTTTCTTGGGTGCAAGTGCAGCACACTTAACACGTCCAATGGATCGCTTCTCGGGCAGTAACTCGCGTATTCCGGTCCGCGTTACCGCACATGGAGGTGCCCGTATCCGTGCCTCGCAGCTGTTGGATATTGTACCCAATGCTTTGGTAATGTACCAAGGGAACACCAATGAAGTTTCGTTGGGGGGCTATGCACAGCTTAACGTTAATCAATCTGCCAATATTTTATTTGGTGGTAACTACCGTGTTAAAGATGCCGCAATTGCCTTTGTTGGCCTGCAGTTAAAAAACATGGTATTTGGCTTAAGTTACGATGTTAATACATCAAACTTTAACCGTGCATCTAACAGTAACGGAGGTTTAGAGCTTTCAATATCCTTAATCGGGCGTAACGGAATCATAGGTCCAAACTTCTTTTGTCCACGTTTATAATTATTCATCACATTGAAAACAAATTTATAAAGATGAAAAAAATATTACTCTTTTTGTTAGTGGCATTTGGCGGTTTTGCAAACGCACAGTATGTGGTAAATTATAAAAAGGTTGCCGATACTTATTTTGAAAATAAGGATTATTATGCAGCATCAACCTTTTATAAAAAAGCCCTTAAAATTACTGGCGATAGCACTTATGCCATTCTACCATATGGTAAAGAAAGAAAATCGGCTTCGGATGATAAAGTGATAGAAGATTATGAAGGCTCGATATACAACCTTGCAGAATCGAGCCGTTTATACCGCGAGTTTAACGAAGCCGAAAAGTACTATGGTGTGGCGATAACGTTTACCAATACCCGTTTCAGAAAAGCACTTTTCTATTATGCAGAAAGTTTAAGGGCAAACAAAAAGTTCAATTTGGCAATCGATGCCTTTCAACAGTACATACAGCGCAACCCGAACGATATTTTGGTTAAAGATGCCCAGAAAGAAATCGAATCGTGCAAATTTGCCATCGAAGAAATGCGTTTTCCACGCATGGTGCAGGTTAAAAAGATGCCGGCAAATGTTAACGGACTAGGTTCTAACTACGCCCCCGTTAAAATTAATGGCGATTTTTACTTTACCTCGTCGCGTCCTATTGCCGTAGCCAGTAAAAGAGATATTGTTAAAACCGATGCAGGTGATGTGCAGGTTTCTACCAAAAGCAACCCTTTTATCAATAACATTTATACCGCAAAAGGCGATCTCAATGCAACTGATATAGCTGTGAAAATGCTTGATGTCAATTTCCCGAAAAATATGGAAGTTGCGGCGGCTACTTTTACGCCCGATGGCAATACCGCCTATTTTACAGCCTGGAGAGATAAAGATAAGTACGCCATTTACACCGCTAAAAAAACTGGCGATAAATGGTCAGATGCACAACCCGTTGGTTTGCAGGTGAACAGTAAAGATTTTAACTCTGCACAGCCTTTTGTTACCAGCGATGGTAAATTCCTGCTTTTCTCATCCGATAGGAGCGGCGGCTACGGCAAATTCGATTTATGGTATTGCGCAATCCGCGAAGATGGATCGTTGGGCCAGCCGGTAAACTTTGGCCCGGGCATTAACACCGAAGACGATGAGCGTGCACCATATTACAATACCTTAACCAAAAAACTGTTGTTCAGTACCGATGGCCGCGTAGGTTTCGGTGGTCTTGATTTCTTTGAATCAGAAGGCGATCTGGTAACCTGGTCGAATCCAAAAAACCTGGGCTATCCCTTCAACTCTTCAAAAGATGATCTTTACTTTACCGCTACTGATGTATATGGAACAAAAGGGTACATCAGCTCTGACCGCGAATCGTCATGCTGTTTAGAGTTGTTTGAAGTTAAAAAAGAATACCTTTCTATCTCAGGTATCTTAACCGATTGTAAAACCAAACTGCCTCTGGCCGATGCAGCTGTAACGCTCACCAATGCAGAAGGGGCACAGAAAGTAACCACCGGAAAAGATGGTGTTTATAAATTCAGGGTCGATTCTAAAAGGCCAATTAAGCTGCTTTTCGCAAAAGATAATTATTTTGCCATCACCAGAAACTATCCTTACGAAGAACTGGCCAAAGCCGATACCCTGATATACAAAGATTACTGCTTAAGTCCGTTTAAATTGGGTATCCCAATGGCATTGGATAACGTTTACTATGAATTTAACAGCGCGGAGCTGACCGAGCCCTCTAAAAAAGTACTCGATTTCCTCATTCCGATTATGGAAGATAACCCAGAAATGGAGATCGAACTGGGCTCGCATACCGATAACATCGGAACCGACGAATATAATCTCGATTTATCAAACAGAAGGGCAAAATCTTGTGTTGATTATTTAGAGAGCAAAGGAATTGCCGCTTCAAGAATGACCTCTAAAGGTTATGGAGAATCGGTGCCGATTGCGCCTAACGAAATTGTTGTTAAACGCAAGAAAAAAGATAATCCGGAGGGAAGAGCAAAAAACAGAAGAACCGAATTTAAAGTAACCAAAAAATAAATACAATTAACATCCCGAATAAGCCGTTTTCTTTTTAAGGAAACGGCTTTTTGTTTTTATAATGATTTACGATCGGCAACTGTAAAACATCAACAGTTTTTAAATTAATCTTTGTAATTTTCGCCACCATTTAAATCCGATGAAACTGAATATCCAACCTTCCTTCATTTTTAGAACACCTAAATTTTCCTATCAATCTGAACTGTCTGATTGTTGGGAGGAGTTGAAGGAAGCCATATCGTTTTCATCGGCCGCTTTTTACGAAACCATAAAAGAAGTAAAGGCGAGCGAATTGAGCACCCTTCCGCCCAAGGTTTACTTTACCATTTGGAAGTATTTTAACCGGGCAAAATTCCGCTCTACGCCTTACGGTACTTTTGCCAGTTTTAGTTTGCTCAATCAGGGTATTCAACCTGGCGCCGGGCAGATTATAATCCAAGAACAGCAGCATGTGCGCACCTTGGTGGATTGGCCTTATAAGAATAACATCGAATTACCGGTGGCCGAACTGCTGCAAAAAAACTGTATGCTGTTTAGCAATAGCAGTTATTATTACACGGCCGATAGCATCCGCTACATTGCCTGTACCGATGGCATGTTCGAACTGGCAGAGCTCGATCACGATGATAACGTAAAAAAGATTTTGGATGCCTGCCTTTCACCCATTCGGTTAAACGATCTGGTGGAAGCGTTAAGTCTTGATGAGGCAGAAAAAGAAATCCTTTTCGGTCTGCTGTTGGATATGCACCAACTGCAGCTTATCTTCACCAATTACGATCCGAACATTATTGGCGATGATTATTTTGAGCGCCTTGGCATGGCCAGTGCCGGTGCATTGCCAAAATACCTGATTGCCCAACGGAACGTTAGCTCAGGGAATATTGATGAAGGGATACTTCAATCCATATCCCCGCTTATAAAGCTGATACAAAGCTTTTTGCCGGCTAAAGACCGCGATGCCCTTAGCCAGTTTACGGCCCGTTTTAAGAAAAAGTTCGAAGATCAGGAAGTACCTCTGTTGTTGGCCTTAGATCCAGAAATGGGCGTGGGTTACGATGAACTGGAACAGGCAGGACAGAATGATGATTTTATTGCAGCCTTAAATAATAAACCGGCAAAAAAAACAGTAGAACTCGAAGCGCTTAAAAACCTGTTGGAAGAAAGTTTATCCCCGCAGGGTTTCGAAAAGGGTAAAGCTATTTCGCTCAACCGGTTTTCACTTCAGCCAAATGAGCAGCCTGCGCCATTGCCCAACTCATTTAGCCTAATTATGTCTGTACAGGACGAGCTTATATTTACCGAGCAGATAGGTGGGGCAACAGCCAATGCTTTAAGCGGAAGGTTTACCATGGCTGATGAAGCAGTAGAAAATTATGTTAAAAGCATAGCCGATATAGAACAGCAGGCCAATCCGGAGGTGTTGTTTTTTGATGTGGCCTATATGGTAGAAGCCACGGTTGATAATGTGAACAGGCGTAAACTGGTTTATAAGCAACAGCTCTCTATTTTAAATTTCGATACCTCGGCACAGCCATTAAGTTTAAACGATATCCAGCTTTCCGTTCGTGGATCGGAAATTGTTTTGCGCTCAAAACGCTTAAACAAACGTTTAATGCCCAGAATGGCCTCTGCCTATAATTACATCCGCTCCGATCTTTCTGTGTTCCGCCTGTTGTGCGATTTGCAGTTTCAGGGCCTACATACCAACCTTTCCTTTCCGCTCGATGCCCTTTTCCCCGATCTAGACTATTATCCGCGCCTCCAGTACCACAATATTGTTTTAAGCCGTAGCAAATGGAAAGTGCAAAAGGAAGATCTGTTAATTGCAGACAAAAAGTTTTTCAGCATAGCCCAGTGCCGCAGCTATCTTCAAAATATAGGCGTAAGCGATTACTTTAAAGCTGGGATGTCCGATCAGACCTTATGCTTTGAACTGCAAAAAGATGAAGATATAAGTGCCTTTCTGCAGTACATGCAAAAACAGAAAAGCCTTTATCTCGAAGAAGCCAACGTGCCGGTAAACAGTTTGGTGGTAGATGAACAATCGAAGCCTTACCTGGCGCAGTTTATTTTAAGCATTACGCACAACGAACAGGTTTATGCCCCTGTAACGGCCAGTTCATCGCCCGTTGAGGTAACACGGGTTTTTCCACCGGGCAGGGCTTGGTTGTATTTCGAGATATTTTCACATCAGCAAAGATCAGATCAGCTTTTGGCAGAGGTAATAGCGCCTTTTATCCAAAATTATGCCGCGGCCATCAAAACCTGGTTTTTTATCAGGTACAACGAAAATGGCAACCATATCAGGTTTAGGGTATTGTTAAACGACACGCATCAAAACCAAACCTTAACCACTGGCCTGATGGATCGACTTGAGGTGTTCTTAAATACCGGATTGGTATCAGATGTTCAGATTAAAACCTATAAACGCGAGCTGGAGCGCTATGGAGCTGAGCTGATCGAAAATATAGAGCTGCATTTTGGCAACGACAGCGAATTTGTGCTATCGCTTTTCGAAACCGCGCCCGATCATTTTAGTAAATACAAAATAGCAGGAATGCTCGTTACCGAGCTGATCGGATCGCAATTGATGGATAAACAGGTTGTACAAAAAATGATCGGTGCAATTTCTGATGCATTTAACCGGGAGCACCTTTTAGAGGCGGCAGATTTTAAGCAGTTAAATAACCACTACCAACAGTTTAGAAAAACTGAGTTCAATGCATTAACCGAAGAGCAACAACATAAATTTAAGGAGTTTTCTGCCTCGTTTATCCATAACCTTAAACTTTGCCAGCCAGATAAACGGGCAAAATTATTTAGCGATTTAATGCACATGCATGTAAACAGGCTTTTTAACAAAGACCAACGTACGCACGAAATGGTCATCTATTATTTTCTGTTAAAAGATATTCAGCGCCAAAATGCGATGGCTGCTAGCGGTTCAGCTTAGCCATCGGGTTAACAATATCTACATCAATTTCGGTAATGTACCTGTTAAGCGGATCTTTATAGTACCTGAACAGATAATCAGTGCCATAAAAATTACTAAGCCGCTTGGCAATATTATCAATGCCTACATGGTGGCTTTCGGTTTGCTTGCCCTTATTATCGTTAATCATATTAATGGTGCTGATATTAAGGTTGTTGTTTTCGTAAATGACTTTGATGAGTGCAGGCTGGGTAGAGTGCGAAACATTACCGTGCTTGAAAATATTTTCAACCAGCGTTAATAAGATCAGGGGAGGGAACCTCAGTCCGAATAAATCGCCGGTTACCTCAAGCTCCAGGTTAATGGTGTTCGCCGTTCGGAGCTTGTGTAGGTTGATCAGGTGTTCAATCTGCTCAATTTCTTCGCTTAGAGGCACCATTTCAGAAGCTTCTGGACGTTTTAACGCATAACGCATCATTTCGGCCAGGTTCATAATGGCATCTGCTGCCATGGGCGCCTTTTTACGGGCATCGTTATAAATAAAATTTAAGGTGTTAAACAAAAAGTGTGGGTTGATCTGACTGCGCAGGTAATTGTTCTGCGATTGGACGAGGTCATTTTCTAAAGCCTGTTTCTCAATCTGAGTAACCAGGTTTTGTCTTTCCAGCGCTTCTACCTTTTTACGTTCTTCAAAAGATTTGTCGATAAACACATATCCGGTAGCAAAACCGATATATAATAAGGAGCGGTAAATACAATTTAAAACGAAGCCAATATTCAGCTCGAGCGGTGCCGTTACCTTAAATAATCCAAGCTCAACAAACAACAGACCCAGTAAATGAGTTGTTGCTATGTATACAAAAATAGCAGATAAGATGAGCAGGAAAATCTTTATGATTTTTAAGGTGCCTTTACCGTTTTCCAACACTTTTTTAAGGAAAAAAGAGTAGGTGTAAAAGACGGTAATATTGGTGAGGTAAATCAAAACATAAATACCAGCCGGTTTAAAAATTTTCGAAACCAAACCGAGGATAAACACCTCGTAAATGATGTAAATGCCCCAAACAATTAAGTGAAATTTATACTTTTCGTAGAAGGATTTTAAATTTAAAAAATTCATTTTTTCGCTTTTAATCTATTTAAAAGGGGTTTTTATCTCCCAAAACTGGGGGTTTGTGTAAAAAAGTAGTGGTAGTTGTTTTTGTGCCGCACCTTTACAGAAATTAATCACAACAATAAATCATATCATTAAAATAATAATATCATGAAAGCACAACACACAACTAAACTTGCAAAAAAAACAGTATTTGTTTATAAAAATATCAAAGATCAAAACAACTTCAATACTAATCCTATTACTGATCAAAGCCAAACTATCGCCACTAACGGTACCTGGATTTTTGCCCTGTAATTATTACCAATTTTTAGGTTACACTTCGTTACTCCTTAAAACCGAAGAAACATTTTACAATACTCAATTATAAAAAATCTAATAACGTAAATCATCATACCATGAAAGCACAACACACAACTAAACTGGCTAAAAAAACAGTATTCGTTTATAAAAATATCAAAGATCAAAACAATTTCAGTACTAACCCAATTACTGATCAAAGCCATACCGTAGCTACTAATGGTACCTGGATTTTTGCCCTATAATCATCAGCAATTTTAGGTTACGCTTCGTTACTCCTTAAAACCGAAGAAACATTTTACAACAATTCAATTATATAAAATCTACTATAATAAATCATCATATCATGAAAGCACAACACACAACTAAACTGGCTAAAAAAACAGTATTCGTTTATAAAAATATCAAAGATCAAAACAATTTTAACACCAACCCGATTACCGATCAAAGCCAAACTATTGCCACAAACGGAACTTGGATTTTTGCCATCTAATTGTCATCAGATTTTAGTAGTTTTAAAAAGTTCTTTGTATATATGCGGAGAAAAAAATATTTAACCATTTGTTAATTTAAATCCCAACATATTATTATCCGTTTTATGAAAATGCAACAAACCGCTAAATTGGCCAAAAAAACAGTATTCGTTTATAAAAATATTAAAGATCAAAATAACTTTAGTACCAATCCGATTACCGATCAAAGCCATACTGTAGCCACCAATGGTACCTGGAGCATTATCGTTTTTACTACTGGTTTCTAGTAGATTTAAGTAAACTGCTTTGAACATAGGCGAAGAAAGCATCTTTATAGCCTTCGCCAATTTGAATCATCTCATTGTTTACCAACCGGATAATATTTCCATCTACCTTTTTAATCGCTGATTTAGCCACGATATTTGATTTGTTAACCCTGATGAAAGCGTGTGTTTCAAGCGCCTTTTCAATCTCTTTTAACGTAAGGTAGGTAGTGTGGGTTTCAGATTTGGTAATAATCTGGATGTAGTTCTGTAAAGCCTTGATGTAAAGTATTTCATCAATAGCAATATTAGAAAAAGCATATTTATGATCGCCTTTAATGTACAGCGCAGCAACCTGATCAGTTTCTTTAGCCGCATTTTTGGCATTGTTTGCTTCTTTCTTCAAAATCCGGTCGATACCCAGTGCAAATTTTGCAAATGAAATGGGTTTTAATAAATATTGATCGGATTGAACATCAAATGCCTGCAAAGCATAATCGGGATGTGCAGTGGTAAATATCAGGTACTTAGCTTTCTCCCTGATGTTTTTAGCAAGTTCTAAACCATTAATTCCCGGCATATCAATGTCCATAAACAACAAATCAATTTCATCATCAATCTTGATTTCAGTAAGGGCTTGTACTGGGCTGGTAAAAGTCTTAAAAATGGTTAAGCCAGGCATTTCGGCAATGTGGTCAGTTAACACCTCAATTGCATGCTGTTCGTCGTCAATAACAACGCATTTTAGATTCATGAGTTTTAAATATGTTTGTTTATTTGATTGCAAGTTAAATAAAATTGAATTGATTTAACAATCGGTTAAAAAAAAAGTTCACCCGGGTTCATCTAAAGAATCTCGGGGTTTCGTGTAATATTCTGTGGGGTTCATGTAAAAAACTTAGCCGCCATACTTCTTTTTGTAATCTTTAAACTGTTTGCCAAAAACAAATAACCGAATGTGTAAAAACGAACGGTTAAAAAAACATCTGCCTGCCCAATCTTGTGTAGCCTGTAGATCAGAAAATTGAAAACAGGCCATACAATACTGGGTAAAGAGAATGATTAAAAACTGAAAAAAAAGAACTGAAAAACAAAGAGAACAACCCCTACATCTATCTACCGCCACATGAAACAGAACGAATACGAGTATTTACTTAATAAAATCTACTACAAAGGGATCCTCAAAAATCAAGGGGTGAACGCAGATATTTATCAAAGAATGCAAAATGAATACAGCAATCTTGATATGAGTAATCTGGTAAAAGGAAAATTAGACACTGAATACGCATTCAGAAAGTCTTTTTTGGTTGTTCGCAACTATGTTCAACAGGCGATTAAAGATGGGTTGAAAAGCTTTCAGTTTACCATGCAGGCAAGAGATATTACCAAGCTTACTTACATGGTGGAAATGCTGAACAGAAATTTCTTTGATAAACAGAGTTTAGATCAGATCATCATCACCGCAAATTCAGTATTTAACCAATACAATTTAAAAAATTAACTACCATTAAATAAAGATATAAACATGGAATTGAAAGACGAAATCGGGCAATTTGCCGTAAGAATTAAGAAAATGCTTCCACAAGTTCAATCTGAAGATTTAACAAGGAATGCCTTAGTAATGCCTTTTATCCAGATCTTAGGATTTGACCCTTCTGAGGTTCAGTCTGAAGCTGTTTTAGATTTTGGAGTTAAGAAAAGTAAAAAAGTTGATTATACCATTATGAAAGATGGTGAGCCAACAATCTTAGTTGAATGCAAGCACCATAACGATAACCTGGATATTCACGATTCTCGTTTATCTAAATATTTCCGTAAAACCAAAGCTAAATATGGTTTATTAACCAATGGTTTGGTTTATCGTTTCTACACAGAGAAAATGGTTAGATCTAAGAAAAACCAAGAGCCTGTGTTCGAGTTCAAAATTACCGATACCAAAGCTGCAACCATTGCTAAAATGATCGAAGATCACAAAGATTATTTCAACGTAGATCACAAGCACAACGCATTGGCTAGCTAAAAAATATTAATTTTAATCTAAAGAGTTCCCGAAAATTCTTGCCTAAAGTCCTGATGTAAATTAGGACTTTTTTTTTGTGTAAAAAACTGAACGTACAAGCTCGATTCTTTCAGCCTCTAATTTGATTGGTAATTTGCTATCACAGCATTTTGCTCATGATTTTCTAGTTTAGTGCCCCTCAACCTGATCCGTTAGCTATCGGATTTATTTCATGGTCTATCTAGCAGAAAAGATGCTGACCACGAAGTGGCTATTAATTTAGCTGCATAATCAAGATAACTTTGCTGCATGGACAAAATGATTTGGCTGCATAATTAAAAATGCCACATATACACAGATTGGGATGCTTTACTAAAAAAGATTCTTCACTGCGTTCAGAATGACAATTAATACACCGCTGTCATCCTGAGTCTGTCGAAGGATCTTTATCCCGGGATAACCGCAGAACTGTCTTTGCATACTCCGTGCCTTTATCTTTGCGTGCTTTGCGGTTAAAAATGCCATATCTGCACATATTGGATGCTTTACTAAAAAAGATTCTTCACTGCGTTCAGAATGACCATTAATGCATCTCTCTGTCATCCTGAGCCTGTTAAAGGACTTGCTTAAATTCTTGCGTGGTGTTTCGACTTCTCGTCCCGAAAATCGGGAAGCTCAACGTGAAAAATTTGGATCGAACTCGGGCTTTATTAAAATCGGTGCAAGCAAAAAAGGGAGAAGCCTCATCGGTTTCTCCCTTTTAATATGGCGTTTAAGCCTGGTTTAAATCAGTTCTACACTTCTGCTTACAAAAGCGGTTAGTTCTGCGCCGGTTAACATGCCCTGGGCCAATAAAGCCAAATCTACAGCTTGTTTAGCCAGGTTGCTCTGCTCTTCACCTTCTGCCTTTAAAATTTTGCTAACCAGTTTATGGTTTCCGTTAATGGCTACCTTGTAGTTATCTGGCATTTGGCCATAAAAGCCCATTCCGCCTCCCATAGCAGCCATATCTTTCATTCTGCGCATAAACTCATCCATTGTAATGGTCACAGGCAGCTCTTCTGGGTGCAGGGCCACAATTTCAACATGCATACCAGGTTTTGTAATGGCTTTTTCGAAAATAGCCGTTACTTCTTTAACCTGATCTTCAGTTAAAACATGCTCATTCTGCTCATCTTTCTCAATTAGTTTATCGGCAACACTAGAGTCGACACGTTTAATAGATGTTTTTTCTAATTTTTGCTCCAATTGATTGATAAAGTGATTGTCAATCGGCGAATCCAATACCAAAACATCGTAATCTTTCTTATTAGCCGATTGGATAAAGGCATCCTGTTTTGCGGCATCATTGGTATATAAATAAACCACAGTGCCGTTTTTATCCGTTTGCAGGGCAGATACCTTCTCCTTATATTCAGGAAGCGTGAAAAGCTCGTTCTTTGTGTTTCCAACCAAAGCAAAATCTTTCGCTTTATCGTAAAACTTCTCCTCGCTAATCATACCGTATTTTACAAAAAGACCTATGTCTTTCCATTTGTCTTCGTAAGCTTTACGGTCTTTCGCAAATAACTCACCCAGTTTATCAGCAACCTTTTTGGTAATGTAGTTGTTGATCTTTTTAACATTGCTATCAGCCTGTAAGAAACTACGCGATACGTTTAACGGAATATCTGGCGAATCGATTACACCATGCAATAGCATTAAAAACTCAGGTACGATATCTTTTACCTCATCGGTAATAAATACCTGGCGCGAATATAATTTGATTTTGTTGCGCTGCATTTCGAAGTCGTTTTTCAACTTAGGGAAATACAATACACCGGTTAAATTGAATGGATAATCAACATTTAAGTGGATCCAGAACAATGGTTCTTCGCTAAATGGATATAATTCGCGGTAGAAACTCAAATAATCCTCGTCTGACAAATCTGCAGGAGCTTTTGTCCAGATCGGGTTTGTGGTGTTGATGATGTTATCCACCTCAACATCTTTATGCTTTGCTTTACCTTCTTCATCAACACCATCTTCTACAGATTCTGTTTTGGTGCCAAACTTAATTGGTACAGGTAAAAACTTAGCGTATTTATCAAGTATTTCCTGGAGTTTGCTTTCTTCTAAAAACTCTTCCGAATCTTTGTTTACATGAAGGATGATATCGGTACCACGGGTTGTTTTGGTGCCTTCGGTAATCTCAAATTCAGTGCTGCCATCGCAAACCCAACGTGCAGGCTCTGCGCCATCCTGGTAAGATAATGTTTGGATTTCTACTAAATCTGCAACCATAAAGGCCGAGTAAAAACCTAAACCGAACTTACCGATGATTTCGTTGGCATCTTTTGCATCCTTAAATTTTTCTACAAACTCACTTGCGCCAGAAAATGCAACCTGATTAATGTACTTTTTAATTTCTTCGGCAGTCATCCCTAAACCGTTATCGCTAATGGTAATGGTTTTTGCGTCTTTATCAACAGCAACCTGAACCAATGGTGCGCCAACTTCTCCGTTAAACTGACCTAATGAACCTAGTCTTTTGATTTTCTGAACCGCATCTACTGCGTTAGAAACCAACTCACGAAGAAAAATTTCGTTATCAGAATATAAAAACTTCTTAATTATCGGGAAAATATTCTCGGTATGGATTGAAATATTTCCTTTTTCCTGTATGCTCATATGTAAATAAATTGTTTAATCTACAACGAGCCTATCAATGCCTGTTCCAAAGCATTTTATTTGCCAAATTGACAGTTAAGGGAAGTTTTGATAGAAAAATTTAAGAGAGAGATAGGTGGGGCATAAAAAAGCCAGGAAAGAGATGGTTTTCCTGGCTAAATATATATTGTTGTTTTTACTTAATTTAAATGGAAACTTGGCTGATCTTCTTCCAAGGATAAGATTTTGGCAATTTTCTTCAGCAGCACATCCATTTGGAAAGGTTTGGATAAAAAGTCATCCTGACCATAATTTAAGGTGGTAAAATCTTTAGGATCGTATAAACCCGAAATCAATAAAATTGGAATTTTGGAAGTGCTTTCTATAGATTTTAACTGCTCGCATAAAACCCTTCCGTCAATGTGGCCAAGAGAAATATCCAGTAAAATCAGATCAGGGTTAAAATGTTCAATTCTGTTAAAAATCTCTTCTCCATCATTCAGTGCCGAAACTTTAAAACCTCCGATTTCCAGGATCAATTGTATGGTTTCTAAAACCTCAATATCATCATCTACTACCAGTATTTTCTTCATATGTGCTAGCAATTTATTTGCTCTTTAAAAATATAACAAAAGTTGTGTGGTTATGTTTACAATCTTAAACATATTTTAACAATAAATTTATAGCGTTATCAAAATAGATTTTGATTTAACTGGCCTGTTGTACGATGCCTTCTTTGTGCAGGATGAAGTTGAAAAGTTCATCAATCGGCTTTTGTAGAATCTTGCCCGGTTCGATACCATTTTCTAGCAGCACCGAAATAAGCGAATCCTGGTAGTAGTAAGCAATTGAACCTACAAAATGACAGGGAACATTTTTGTGCTTAGGGTAATCTTTAACGTTGGTATCTACAAATTCCTGAAAGCCGCTTCTCAGAATATCCTGGATAAAGGGATGATCTTTGTGGCTGGCCATGAAACGGCTAAAACCTGCCAGGTAAATATTAGGGAAAGGTTTTTGGTACACGTTGGTAATAATCTGCTCTTTTTCTGCAGGGAAAGATTTTTTAAACTCTGCGGCCAAATTTGTAGGCATTTTGTTGTACAGGTAGCTTAGCAGCACTTTCTTGCCAAAAAAAGTACCCGATCCTTCATCGCCTAAAACATACCCCAGGCCATGGTGGCCATCGTGTATTTTCTTTCCATCAAAATAGCAGATGTTTGATCCTGTGCCTAAAATACAGTTTAATCCTTCTGCATTGCCGCATGTAGCATATACCGAACCCAAAAGATCGTGATCTACAGAAATAAAAGCTTTTTCAAAAACGGCCGATAAGCCGTTAGATACTACTTCGTGCTTATCGGGAGAGGAGCAACCGGCACCAAAAAAATAAATTTCCTTTACTTCGCCTGCATACTGCAATAAGGACTCATTTTTAGAAATCAACTTGGTTATTTCTTGTTCGCTTAAGAAATAAGGGTTAATTCCGGGAGTGCTAAATTTAATGGTTTCACCATTGTGATAGCCCATCCAATCGGTTTTTGATGAGCCACTATCTGCAACAAGTATCATGGGATTAAATATAAAAATTAATTATAGAATTTTATACTTGCAATAATTTCGTTACTTCTGTTAAACCGTTTTAGTCTGGAACATAATTAGTTAAAAAATGAATCAGCCAATGGGTAATCAACTATTGAAGGCCAATAATCAGCTTCAAACAGGCAGATTTTCCAATAAAAAGACTTCTTCTGCTTAGATTATGTAGAAAAGCTCCGCAAATTTAGTGGATTGAAGTTTTTTGGTATGAAAATCTATTTCGATCTGCATTTTTTATCTTTTTTAATCTGCTAGATAGTAATTACAGTTAGCATAGGGCCATCCAAACTATTTCCCAATACACAAATGACTATTGAACTGATTTAATTCCCCAAATCTATATTTCCACTGATTTCCTTTAATGTTGTTTCTGCAATTTTAGCCTGATACTGCATTTCAATAAAACGATTTTGTGCGTCTATGGCATTCCGTTGTGCTTCTCTTAGCTCTAAAGGGGCAATGCTGCCCAAACGGTATTTAGCCAAAGTAATGTCCAGGTTTTCTTTTGCAATATCAACATTGCGCTGTTCGAGCTTAATCAGGTCCAGATAGGTGCTGTAGTTCTGGTATGCGGTAAGGAGCTGCGAATTTACGTCCAGTTTTACCTTATCTAAACTAAGATCAGCATTTTTAATATCTATTTTAGCATTGCGCTCCTGTTGCCGTTGTAAAAAACCATTAAACAGGTTAATGCTGGCGGTTACCCCATAAGTAAAACCATTTGCAGCAAACTTTTGGTTAAAGCCTGTCGGACTGGTGCTGTTTGCACGGCTATAGCCCGAATTTAAACTTACCGATGGATAGCGTGCGCCTTTGATAGATTTTAAGGAGAGGGCTGCTATTTTTTGATTGATAAAGGCATTTTGCACATTGGGATTTTGCTGCTGGGCCATTTCAGCCAGTGTATTAAACAGTATGCCTTTATCTACATCAATGGTATTGGCCACCGAAAAATCGGTACCACTGGGCCTAACCATTAGCTGGTTTAAACGCACTTTTGCCACTTGCAGGGCATTCTTGCTTTGCAGGTAATTGGAAGTATCAGTATTGTAATCTACCTGTGCTGTTAACACATCGAGCTTTGAGCCGCGGCCCAACTGCAGTTTAGTTTTTGCAATATTGGTTCGCAGTACCGAAACATCCATGGCACTATCGGCTGCAATAACAAGTTGCTGTTGCCTCACAATATCGTAATAAGCGGCAATTACATCCGAAACAGTGGTCAAAATGGTCAATCTCGAATTTAATTCGCCCTGCTTTTGCAGTTCTTTTAAACGGTCGTAATTGGCAAACATGCTAAAACCATCAAAAATGGTCCAGTTTAAATCGGCACCATAGCTGTTATTGGTACTTTTGGCGCCAGTAATTACCCTATCAGCTCCGGTTGCGGGTGTTTGTCTGGTGTTTTGGATGCTTCCGCCATTGGTATAGCTTCCCGTTAAATTGGGCAGCATCCCTGCATTACCGATATTGGCATTGTTTTTTGCAATATCAATCTGGTTTTTGCTGATTTTGATATCGTAATTGTTCTGTAAAGCAATGGTTATGGCCTGTTGCAGGCTGAGCTTTTCCTGTGCAAAGCCGGCAAAGGAAAAGCATATCAATAGGCTAAATATTATTAATTTCTTGCTCATCTTATTCTTCTGTATGTAAAGCCTCTAGTTCAAAACGATGGGCGTCTTTTAGTTCTTTGTTCGGTTTGTATGGTTTTGCCCAGTACGAGTAAATGGCTGGGATTACAAAGAGCGTTAAAACCAAAGAGAACAAGGTTCCGCCCACAATTACAGTTCCCATGCTCATTCTACTTTTTGCCGCAGCACCCAATGCAAGCGCAATTGGCAGGGCACCAATAGCAATAGCCAAACTGGTCATTAAAATAGGGCGCAAACGCGAAACTGCAGCCTCGCGGATCGCTTCCGGAATAGGAATGCCCTTCTCTTTCAACTGGTTGGCAAACTCTACAATAAGAATACCGTTTTTGGTTACCAAACCAATAAGCATAATGGTACCGATCTGGCTAAAAATATTCCAGCTCTGGCCGCAGAGCCAAAGTGATAAAAATGCACCTGCAACGGCCATTGGTACGGTCAAGATAATGATAATCGGATCTTTAAAACTCTCGAACTGGGCCGAAAGAATTAAATAAACAAGTAGCAAGGCAAGGCCAAATGCAAAAAAGGTATTGGATGAACTTTCTTTAAAATCGCGCGATTCTCCGCTCAGATCAGTTGAGAAGGTTTCGTCGAGCACTTTTTTAGAAATGGCATCCATGGCATCTATTCCTTCGCCAATGCTTTTCCCGGGGGCCAGGCCTGCAGAAACGGTGGCGGCTATAAAACGGTTGTTCCGGTATAATTGCGGCGGACTGCTTTCTTCTTTAGCGGTAACCACATTATCAAGCTGAACCAGCTCGCCTTTATCATTACGTACATAAACGGAACTCAGATCCAAAGGATCTTTTCTGTCGCCACGGTCAAACTGGCCAATTACCTGGTACTGTTTTCCGTTCATGAAGAAATACGAGAACCTTTGCCCGCTTAGGCCCAGGTTTAAGGTTTGGGCAATGGCAGAAATGGAAACGCCTAAATTTTTAGCCTTATCGCGATCGATGGTGAGGTTGATCTCGGGTTTGTTAAACTTTAAGTTTACATCCGAAACCGTAAATGTAGGATCTTTAGATACGGCATCCATAAACAATGGGATTTTCTCCCTCAGTTTTTCAAAGTTCTGCGCTTGGATGATATAGCTGATCGGCAAACCGCCACGGCGGCCCACAGAAATGGTTGGCTGCTGGTTTACAATGGTTTTACCTTCGGTGTATTTCTTGGTTATTTTGGTCAGGTAATCGGCAATGTCCTTTTGCGAACGCTCACGCTGATCGGGATCTACCAGTCCCATCCTTACAAAACCCGAGTTTACCGACCCCGAACCACCAAAGCCGGGCGAGGTAATGGTAATGTTTACATTTTTTTCGGGTACCGAATCCATTACCAACTGATTCAGTTTCATGATAAACTTATCGGTATAGGCAAATGATGCACCTTCGGGTGTGGTGGCATTGATGTTGATGGCACTTCTATCATCATAAGGCGCCGTTTCTTTGGGTAGTACTTTCCAGAACAAGAAAATTAATCCCATACAAACTGCAATGATTGGGATAGAAAGCCACCTTCTATCTAAAAATTTGTTCAGGTTAGATTCGTACGAATCGTTTAACTTAACAAAATAAGGCTCTGTCCAATTGTAAAACCTAGATGGCTTATGACCACCTTTTTTCATCAGGTAGGCATTTAACATAGGGGTTAAAGTAAGCGATACAAAAGCCGAGATCAATACGGCAGCACCGATTACCACGCCAAACTCCCTGAACAAACGGCCTACAAAGCCCTGTAAGAAAATTACCGGCAGGAAAACGGCTGCAAGGGTAATGGAAATTGAAATTACGGCAAAAAAGATTTCGTTTGATCCTTTTATCGCTGCTTCGAAAGGCGACATGCCTTCTTCAACCTTTTTAAAGATGTTTTCGGTAACTACGATACCATCATCTACCACCAAACCGGTGGCCAGTACAATGGCGAGTAAACTCAGTACGTTTATCGAGAAACCAAAGGCGTACATAATAAAGAATGTGAACACCAGCGATACCGGAATATCAATCAGTGGCCTGAAAGCAATTGCCCAATCTCTAAAAAACAGGTAGATAATCAGGATTACCAGCACCAAAGATAAACCAATGGTTTCGGCAACTTCTGTAACCGAACGCTTAATGAATAGTGTATTATCAAGCGCTACTTTAAGCTTAATATCCTGGGGAATATCTGCTTTGAGTTTATCGAAACGCTTGTAAAACTCTTTGCTGATATCCAGGTAATTTGCGCCCGGCTGTGGAATAATGGCAATAGCCACCATCGGTCTGCCCGATTCGCGCAGAATGGTTTCCTCATTCTCCGGGCCTAAAACAGCGTAACCAACATCTTTTAACTTGATTACCTGGTTGCTGTCGGTTTTAAGTATGAGGTTGTTAAACTCGCTTTCATTGGTAAGCTTGCCTAAGGTTTTAACAGTAAGCTCGGTGGTTGCCCCGGTAATTTTTCCGGATGGAAGCTCTACGTTTTCGTTATCCAGTGCGGTAACAATATCCTGCGAGGTTAAACCGTAAGCGCTCAGTTTGTTGGGGTCCATCCAAATGCGCATGGCATATTTCCGCTGGCCCTGAATCTGTACACTACTCACCCCAGGTATGGTCTGGATCCTATCGGCGATTACATTTTCGGCAAAATCACTCAATTCAAGTGTATTTCTTTTATCACTCTGGATCGTCATCGATAAAATCGGATCAGAGTTGGCATCGGCCTTACTTACTACCGGAAGGCCATCAATATCTTTAGGAAGTGTTCTGGCAGCCTGCGAAACCTTATCGCGCACATCGTTGGCTGCTTCTTCGATATTTTTATCCAGGTTAAACTCAATGGTGATGTTACTGGTTCCCTGGTTACTGGATGATGAAATATTTCTGATCCCATCAATGGAATTGATCGATTTTTCCAAGGGTTCGGTAATCTGCGATTCGATAATATCGGAGTTTGCCCCTGGGTAGGAGGTTCGTACCGAAACCACCGTTGGATCAATGGACGGATACTCGCGTACACCCAGAAAGGTGTAGCCTATTACCCCAAAAAGGACAATAAGCAGGTTCATTACAATGGCCAGAACAGGCCTTTTTATACTCGTGGTGGAGATACTCATAATTATTCTTTAACCAAATGAACTTTAACAGGTGCATCTTTTTTCAAAGCCATTGATCCGGTGGTTAAAACGGTATCGCCAGCTTTTAAACCCGAGGTGATTACAATTTTTTCATCTGTACGTGTTCCGGCCTCTACTTTTACTTCTTGTGCTTTTCCATCTTTTTGGATGTAAACAATCTTTCCTTTTAATACTGGAACAACAGCTTCATTCGGGATAAGAATGGCATCCTGCAGCGTATTTAAGGCCAGTTTAATCTTCGCGAAAGAACCTGGTAGCAGGGCGTTATCTGCATTTGGGGCCAAAGCCCTAATCTGCAGGGTTCTGGTTGCGGCATTTATACCCGGTTCAATGGCATATACTTTTCCGGTGTTCTGTTTCGAAGAACCATCGGTGGTAAAGCTAATGATCGAGCCCATTTTAATCTGTCCTGCATATTTTTCGGGTACAGAGAATGTTATTTTAACAGGGTTAGTGCTTACCAGGTTGGCAATTACCGTTGCCGGGGTAAGGTAAGTACCTTCTGAAATGCTACGTAAACCTACTCGGCCGGTAAATGGCGCACGGATGGTGGTTTTGGCCAATTGCGCCCTGATTAATTGCGATTGCGCCTGTAGCGATTTCAAATCGGCCAGGGAGGTATCGTATTCTTCTTGGCTAATGGCACCTTTGGCCAACAGTTGCTTTGCCCTGTTTTCGTTTGTGCCCGAAAGCTTTTGTTTGGTCAGTGCCTCTTGCAATTGTGCCTGTATATCCCTGTCGTTTACCTTAACCAACATGCTGCCTTTGCTTACAGTGGTGCCTTCTTTAAAGTAAATACCGGTAACCAAACCCGATACCTCACTTTTTAATACCACCGATTCATTGGCTTCGATGGCGCCTGTTATTTCAAGGTCGTTATCAAATGATACAGGTTTTACTATAATTCCATCAACTACCAATGGCGCTGATTTTCCATCTTTGCCATCTTTTCCTCCTTTGCCCGGTCCGGCTGTTGTACCGCCTTTTCCTTCTAATTTTTTGTTGGCGTTAATTCTGTAATATACCAGATAGGCCAAACCCAATGCCAAAACAGCGTAGATAATGTATCTTTTCTTCATGTTATTATTTGTGTGTGCGTATTCAGAACATTAAAATAAAATTAATGTTCTGCAATTAGAGCGTAAAAATATCCAAATAGTTTAGTCCTAAATTTGTTGTATTAAGGATGTTACCGATTTTAGTCCGAGGGCCATAGTCGGAAGTTGGCAGTTTAGGCGCCAAATACTTTGCGCCAATCCACCATCATCCCGCAAAAACCGATAGATTGATGCTTGGCGCAGCTTAGGTGCTTAGGTTTTCTCCGCTTAGCCTCAATCGCCATACGCCACACGCCAGATGTACAGAAACAACTATTTTACACCACATTTAGCTATTTTGTTCTAAAACCTCATCAATAAATATAAATTTGCATCAAAACAGTCAATATCAATATGTTTAATAAAAAATCAATTTTAAGTTTAGTTTTACTACTAACGTGTATTATGGCAGCGAAGGCGCAGGTAAAAATAGGCTTTGAGGTTTCTTTTAAAGAGCCGCAGGCGCATTATGCAGAAGTTCAGATGAATATTTCTGGCTTGGCAAAAGATTATGTAGATGTAAAAATGCCGGTATGGACACCAGGCTCATACTTGGTTCGTGAGTTTGAAAAAAGTGTTGAGGAGTTTAAGGCTACGGCGGCTGGTAAAGCTGTTAAAGTAGAAAAAGTAAGGAAAAACACCTGGCGGATTTTCTCTGCCAAGGCGGCTAATATCCAGATCAATTACCGTGTTTACGCTTTTGAGATTTCTGTACGTACCCCTTTTATTGATGAGTCTCATGCTTTCTTATCGCCAACAGGCATTTTTATGCACCCTGACGGAATGATCAAATCGCCAAGTACTGTTAAAATTATTCCTTTTAATACCTGGAGTAAGGTATCAACTGGTTTAACCCCGGTTGCAGGTGAGCAGTTTACTTATAAAGCTTCTGATTTTGATATTCTTTACGATAGTCCGATTGAAGTAGGTAACCAGGATATTTTCGAATTTACGGCAGCTGGTGTGCGCCATGAGGTGGCTATGTACGGTGGCGGTAACTACGATAAAGAAAAACTTAAGGTAGATATGGCTAAAATTGTAGAGAAAGAAACTGCAGTTTATGGCGAAAACCCAAATAAATATTATGTTTTTATTGTCCATAATTTCTTAAAAGGCGGCGGTGGTTTAGAGCACTTAAACTCTACTACCTTAGGTGCAACCAGAAATGCCTACAATACGGCCGAAGGTTATAAAGGATTTTTAGGTTTGGTTGCGCACGAGTACCACCACTTGTGGAATGTAAAGCGTTTACGCCCTATTGCCTTGGGTCCGTTCGATTACGACAACGAAAACTACACCACCAACCTTTGGATTGCTGAAGGTTTTACTTCTTACTATGAAAATAAGTACCTGCACAGGGCCGGTTTTACCGATGTAAACGAATTTTTGAAAGATCTGGCAGGTGGTGTAGCTACCGTGTTAAATACACCAGGCGCAAAATATCAGTCGGCAGCTTCATCCAGCTACGATGCCTGGATTATCGGTTACCGCCCGAATGAAAACTCGAAAAATAACTCTATCTCTTATTATAACAAAGGTGAAGTAATCGGGATTTTGATGGATCTGGAAATCATTAATGCCACAAAAGGGGCCAAAAGTTTAGATGATGTAATGAAAGCCATGTACCTACAGTGCAAAACTTTAAAACGCGGCTATACCGATACTGAGTTTAAGGCGATGGTAGAGAAAGTTGCAGGCATAAGCTTTACCAATTTCTGGGCAAAATATGTTAACGGTGTTGATGATGCCGAATATGTAAAGTATTTTGGATATGCGGGTGTTGATGTTTCATCAGAAAATGCCACACCAGGGAAACCGGTAACCGGCGCAAACGGACAGCTTTTAAATAACGGCAACATTTTAATTAGCGGTACCACCAGAAATTCTGCAGCCTGGATTGCTGGACTGAACGTTAACGATGAGGTAATTTCTTTGGATGATGTAACCGTTACAGAGGCACTATCAACCATCAGGTTAAAAAGCCCAATGATATCGCTTGATGTTCTGCCTTTGGTGGCTAAGAAAAACATTGGCGATACGTTAAAATTAAAGGTTAAACGCGATGGTTTGGAAAAAGAAATCACGTTGACATTAAAAGAAAATACTAATGTTCGTTTAAAAGCAACTGTTAACGAAAACGCAACACCAGCTCAGAAAACAGTGTTGAAAAAATGGACTGGGGTTTAGTCGTTAGTCATAACTCTTGAGTCAATAGTTCAAGCATGAAAATCCCGTAAGATGAATTTCTTACGGGATTTTTTATGCCCCTACCACACGTTCTTCACTTTTGCAAATTCCGCATCATTAAGCGCTAATTTAAGATTAGGACTCAGGTGCTTTATTAAATAGCTTTGATATTCCACGGCTGATTAAGAATTGTGTTAAAAGGGTAAATTTTTTTACATGCAAAGTGCGGACTATCAAAAAGTATGGCTAAGCATCCGAATGGGTGATGAAAATGCATTATTTTCTTTATACAATGAGTTATATAGTCAATTGTATAGCTATGGCATGTACGTTTGCAATACCAGGGTAATTGTAGAAGATTGTATTAATGAGCTGTTTTTGGAAGTGTACGATAGGCGTGAAAAAATGCCTGAGGTGACGAATGTTAAAAGCTATTTCTTTACTTATCTGCGCAGAAAGATTTTAAAGGAGAAAAAGCAGGTTGAAAGGCCATTGCTTACGCACGATAATTTACAGCAGGTATTTGAAGAATCCATTTTGGAAAACATTATCCAGCTGCAAATGGAGGAAGAGGTAAAACAAAAAATTTTAAAGGCGATAAACGAGCTTAGTCCTAGGCAAAAACAGATCATAATCTTAAAATATTACGAGAACATTTCTTACGACGAAATTGCTACTCAACTCAATTTATCCTTACGCACTGTATACAATAACGCTTTTGAAGCCATACAGGTACTCCGTAACAACTCTACATTAATTTCATCAAGCGAGGTCTCTGCTTTTATTATTTTTTTTAAATTTTTGTTCTGATAATCAGATTGTTGCATTTTATTTAAAAAAATACCCGGTAAATTTTTCTTCGAAAATACACTATAGAAAAAACCATAAAAATGGGTAGTTTAAATAGCGTAAATTTTTCAGATCTCATTGCAAACGAATCGTTTGTAGCTTATTGTTTGGGCACTGACCAGCTTGCCATAAATAAATGGGAAAAGTTTATTGAAAAAAATCCGCAATTGGCACCCAAAATCGCCGAAATAAAGGGAGAGGTTGCTTTGGTACATGGTATTTTGCCTGCTCAATTGGTTAACAACAGGCTCGAAAATTTCAAGCGGCTTTTTTTTGAACGCCAACGGCTTAAACGGCAAAGAATAATATTTTTTAAAAGAACCCTGCGTGTGCTTTCTGCTGCCTGTATTTTGCTGGTCGCTAGTTTCTTCTATTTCTACCATAAACCGCAGGTTTCAGCAATTTATAGCTACAGCACTATTAAAGGGAAAAAAATTGGTCCTTTTGTGAACAGGAGATCGGATATTTTACTCGCCGATGGTACCACTGTAAGTTTATACCGCGGAAGCACAATTACCATTGCTGATGATTACAATACTGCCGACCGTAAAATTGTATTGAATGGGCAGGCCTTTTTTAGTGTAGCGCATAACGCAGCAAAACCATTTACCGTTTTTTCAGAAAATTTAAAAACCAGGGCCTTGGGCACTTCATTTTTGGTCAGGGATTTTAGCAGTTCAAATCCTACGGTATTGCTTCTTCAGGGCAAGGTAAAAATCAATCAGCCGTATAGCAGCACTAGCGATTACCTGGATCAGGGAAATGGGTTGATACTAAATCGCAAAACAAAAACCACTTCAAAAACGACAGTTAATATCAATGAACTCAATCAAATCTGTTTTAGCGAGCTCAAGTTCGACAATGCTTCAACTGAGGAGATTGTTTCGAAAGTAGAACAGTTTTACGGAGTTGAAATCCAGCTGAATTCGGTTCACCTGAAAAAAATAACTGGCGATTACTCCGAGCAATCTTTAGATCAGATCATTGCCTCAATCGCATACATCAATCACATTACATGGAAAGTAGAAAAGAATAAAATAACCTTCGAACCAATTAACTAAAAACCAAATACAAACTTTATGAATCAAAAACTACGAATCCCCAGATGGAATTCGGCGTTGCTGCTACTGGCTTGGCTTATCTTTTGCCCAGCTTTATTTTCGGCATCCAGCGCACAGGCAACCTCAGGGCAACTTGAAACAACAGTTTCATTGGGCTTTGACAACGAATCCATCAAAGCGGTCTTTGCCAAGATCGAAAAATCAACAAATTACAAATTCACTTACAGTGCCACTGATGTTAAAAATATCAAACCTGTGAGTATTGTGAGCGAAAAACGGAAACTGATCGATCTGCTGAAAGAACTGAGCAACAAAACCCAGTTGGATTTCAGGATCATTAACAACCTGATCTCGGTTTCTCCTTCAACCAAAAAAACAGTCAAATCTATACCTCAGCCTATTATAAAGGTGGTAGATACTTTGGTGCAGGGTATTGTGCTCGATTCTTTAAAGAAACCGTTGCCAGGGGTAACCATTTTTGTTAAAAGCAAACCTACGGTAGGCACTTCTTCCGATCTGAATGGAAGATATTCTATCAAGGTTCCAAACAATGCCATTCTGGTTTTCAAAATGGTGGGTTATAGAACAGTTGAAGTACCCGCTAACAAACCACTTATCAATGTAACAATGATTGAAGACAACTCTACTTTAGATGAGGTACAGGTTGTGGCTTTTGGTACCCAGAAAAAGGAAAGTGTGGTAGGAGCTATTACGACTATAAATCCGGAAAAACTTAAAGTCCCTTCGAGCAATCTTACCACCGCGCTATCAGGCAGAATTGCAGGGGTAATTGCCTATCAACGTAGTGGCGAGCCTGGAGCCGATAATGCCGATTTTTTTATTAGGGGAGCAACTACCTTTGGCTATAAAAAGGATCCATTGATTTTGATAGATGGGCTTGAGTTAACTGCAACGGATTTGGCCAGGCTTCAGCCCAATGATATTGCCACCTTTTCCGTATTAAAAGATGCAGCCTCATCTGCTGTATATGGTGCCAGGGCAGCCAACGGTATTATTATGGTAACTACCAAACGCGGTTACGAAGGGCGAGCCAAATTTAACCTGGAACAGAATTTTTCTAATTCAAGAGCTACGAGAAATTTAGATCTGGCCGATCCTATTACCTTTATGAAGCTGCATAATGAAGCATTGGCTACCCGGATTACTAATGGACCTACCAGCGAACGCTATTCATTAAATAAAATAGATGGTACAATGGCTGGTGAAAACCCAAATATTTTCCCAGCGGTGAACTGGCAGGATATGCTGTTGAAAAACAGTACATGGAACCAGAGAAGCAACCTAAGTGTAATGGGAGGGGGAAAGGTAGCTTCATACTTTGTTACAGGAACACTAAATCAGGATAATGGTATTTTAAAAGTAGATCAGCGCAACAAGTTTAACAGTAACATTAAACTGAAATCTTACTCGTTGCGTAGTAATGTGGATATCAACGTTACTAACTCCACAAGTATGGCCGTACGCTTATATGGTAATTTTGATGATTATAATGGGCCAATTGATGGTGGTACAGGGGTTTATACTAAAATTATGAATTCCAATCCAGTGCTTTTTCCGGCATTTTATCAACCGGATGAAGCCAACCGGTTTAATAAAAATATCTTATTTGGCAATGCCAACGCAATTGGTGGGATAGATGGAGCTTTGCCTACTGCTGCTTACCTTAATCCTTACGCAGATATGGTTAGTGGTTATAAAGATTCGTCAAGATCTTTAATGTTGGCACAGATTGAGATTAAACAAGATCTATCTTCCGTATTGCTTAATGGGTTAAAAGCGAGATTAATGGCCAGTACGCAACGTCGTTCATTTTTTGATCTGCAACGTTTTTATAGGCCATTTTACTTCAATGCACCAGAATCTTTGTACGACAAGGCTTCGAACACCTACACATTAGTGGCCTTAAATGAAACAACAGGGAATTCAACTTTAGAATATAGAGAGGGGCAAAAAGAGATTTCTACCGCATCGTATATGGAAACAGCCATAAATTATGATCAGGTTTTTGCACAAAAACACGCAGTTAGTGCTTTTATAGTAGGCATATTGCGCAACAGTATTGCAGGTAATGCTGGCAGTTTACAGGCTTCATTACCTTTCAGAAATATCGGTTTCTCCAGTCGCGCTGCTTATACTTTCGATAGCAGGTATGTTGCCGAAGTAAGTATGGGTTACAATGGATCGGAGCGTTTCTCTGAAGATAAACGCTTTGGCTTTTTCCCTTCGGCCGGCGTTTCATGGAACGTTAACAATGAAAAATTTTGGGAGGGAATGAGAAAAATAATCCCATTGCTTAAACTTCGTGCCACCTATGGCATTATTGGAAATGATGCTATTGGAGATGCTGCTGACCGCTTTTTCTATCTTTCTGAAGTTAACTTAAATTCAGCAGGCCGTGGTGCAGTTTTTGGTCAATTGTTTGATTATGTACGACCTGGTATAGCAGTGAGCAGGTACGATAATCCAAACATTACTTGGGAAACATCCAAAAGGCTAAACCTTGGTATGGATATTACCATTAAAGAGTTTACTATTAATGCCGATTATGCTACCAACTACACTACAAATATTTTGGATAACAGGGCTTTTATTCCAACAACTCTGGGTTTATCGGCTGCTACAAGAGCAAATACTGGTGAAGCCAAATCTAAGTCTTTTGAAACTTCTATAAACTATTCGCATGGTTTTATGAACGGTTTATTTGTGAGTGCTACTGGTAACTTTACTTATGCCACCAATAGATATTTCAAGAAAGAAGAACCCGAATATTTAGAAAACTACCGAAGTGTTGTTGGTCATCCTACCTCCCAATTGCAGGGCTATATTGCCGAGCGTTTATTTGTTGATCAAGATGATATAGAAAACTCTCCGGTACAAACCTTTGGCGAATATTTACCTGGTGATATTAAGTACCGCGATTTAAATGGAGACGGGCAGATTACACCAGCAGATCAGACTGGGATTGGTTTTCCTACCTCTCCAGAAATTGTGTATGGTTTTGGCTTCTCAGCAAGTTACAAAGGTTTTGATCTTTCAGCTTTTTTTAATGGACAAGCACGTAGCTCGCTATTTATAAGCAATAGCCAAACTGATGTGGATTTGGTAAAGAACAGAGATACTTCACCATTTATTAACGATAGCAGGGCTTTAATCCAGGCTTATGCCGATAGTCACTGGTCGGAAGATAACCGCAATTTGTACGCGTTGTGGCCACGTTTATCAACTACCAATATTGCAAATAATAGCCAGATAAGTACATGGTTTATGCGTAATGGTGCCTTATTGCGCTTAAAACAAGTTGAGGTAGGCTATACACTGCCAAGCAAGTTTACACAACGTTTCCATATACAAAAACTAAGGGTGTACAGCAACGGTAGCAATCTTTTAACCTTCAGTAAATTTAAAATGTGGGATCCAGAATTGGGCGGAGCAGCATTCAACTACCCGGTACAACGCGTTTTTAATTTTGGTTTACAAGTTAATTTCTAATCTCAATTACAATGAAGAAACTAAATTTAATCATTATAGGCCTGCTCATTACTTTTACCAGCTGTAAAAAGTATATAGATGTAGTGCCCGATCAGTTGCCTACCATACAGGATGCCTTTGCAAACCGTACGCAGGCAGAAAAATATTTATTTACCTGCTATTCCTATTTACCAAGAGAGGGCTCGATAACACAAAATCCTGCTATGTTGGGCGGCGATGAGCTTTGGTTATACAATGATATTAACCAGTTGGCTTTAAACTCATGGCAAATTGCCCGCGGTAATCAAAATGTAACCAGTCCACAGCTTAATTTTTGGGATGGCACAAATCAGGCTCAGGCCCTCTTTAGAGGAATTAGGGACTGCAATATCTTTTTGGAAAATATCGATCTGGTATTGGATATGACTTCTTTTGAAAGGAACAAATGGAAAGCTGAAGTGAAATTTTTAAAAGCATATTTTCACTTTTATTTACTTAGGATGTATGGGCCGATTCCTTTGATTAAAGAAAATTTACCAGTATCGGCTACGCCGGAGCAGGTAAGGGTGTACAGGCAGCCTGTTGATGCCTGTGTTGATTATATAGTTGGCTTGTTAGATGAGGCTGCCCCTAATCTTCCCGAAATTTTAAGTACTCCCATTACAGATTTGGGGAGAATAACCCGGCCAATAGATCTGGCCATAAAAGCTAGGGTGTTGCTAATGGCTGCAAGCCCACTGTTTAATGGTAATCCCGACTATACAGCTTTAAGGAATAACGATGGTACCCAGTTATTTAACCCAACCGTAGACCCTAAAAAATGGGAACGGGCACTTTTAGCCTGTAAAGAAGCCATAACTATGGCACATACTCAAAATGTATCACTATATACTTTTACACCTAATCTTACCACAGGACTTACCTTATCATCAGAAACGGCTAGGTTATTAAGCATAGGTGGTGCAGTAAGCGAAAGATGGAATAGAGAAATCATTTGGGGTGCTTCAAACAGTTTAGGAGGAACTATACAAAGTGCTTCACAACCTAGGTTTGATCCTACACAAGTTCAAAATGGTGGATTAGGTTCTTACCTGGCTCCAACCTTAAAGTTAGCCGAGCTTTTTTACACCAAAAATGGAATACCTATAAATGAAGACAATAGCTTTGATTTTACTAACCGATACAATTTACGTACTGCAACAGGTACAGGCTATGAAAAAGATTACATCCAAAAAGATTCTGCAACTGCCATTCTACATTTCGACAGAGAGCCCCGGTTTTATGCTGATTTAGGTTTCGATAATGGAAAATGGTATGGTATAGGTAAGTTTAGCGAAGCCGACCAGTGGTTTATAAGGGGTAAAATAGGCGGCCCATCTGGTAAGGTGCAATCTCAACTTTACTCAATTACAGGTTATTATCTTAAAAAGGCTGTGTATTATAACAATGTTATCCTGCCCAATAATGGAGGCTACCAAATTGTGCAATATCCGTGGCCTGTAATGCGTTTGGCCGATTTGTATCTGATGTATGCGGAAGCTGCAAATGAAGTTAACGGACCAACAGCAGATACCTATCTGTATTTGGATAAAGTTAGGGAAAGAGCTGGGTTAAAAGGTGTTGTAGAATCATGGGCAACTTATTCTAATAATCCTGCCAAGCCAACTACTAAACAAGGTCTACAGCAAATTATCCAGCAAGAAAGATTGATCGAGATGGCGTTTGAGGGCAGTCGTTTTTGGGATTTGCGCCGTTGGAAAACTGCTGCACAAACCATTAACAATGTGCCTGTACAAGGCTGGGATATACAACAATCCACAGCAGAAGGCTATTACCGAAGAAAAATATTCGAAATACAAAAATTTGGATTAAGAGATTATTTCTGGCCGATTACAGAATATAATATTACGGTTAACAGAAATCTGGTTCAAAATATAGGTTGGTAAATAATTAAAATTAAGATGAAAATATTGAAAAGAATTTTTCCCCTTGCGGTTATTTTATTGGCATGGGGATGTAAGGAAGATCTGGGGCTTACCAAACCATTTTCTGATGATAAAATTAAACCAGGAATAGTAGCTAACCTAGCTGTGGTTAATAAACCCGGAGCAGCAAGAATTACCTACAAAATACCAAATGACAATGACTTGCTTTACATTAAGGCCGTATACGAAATTAGGCCAGGCGTAAGCAGAGAGGTGAAAGCATCGTACAGTAACGATTCTTTGATTGTTGATGGTTTTGGTGCTGCTAAACCTTATGAAGTTAAATTATATGCAGTAGATAAGGCCGAAAATGCCTCCGATCCTGTAACTATAACTGTAAACCCGCTAAAACCGCCTTTTGTTAATACGCTAGAACAATTGGTATTAGCTAACGATTTTGGAGGCGTAAGTGTGGGTTTCAGCAACCCTACACAATCAGATTTAGGTATTGTTGTAATTACTGCCAATAAGAATAATGAAGAAACACCAGTGCAAACCTTTTACACCAAAACAAAAGATGGCAAGTTTACCGTAAGGGGTTACGAACCCAAAGTACGGCGTTTTAGTGCCTATATTAAAGATAGGTTTGGAAATTTATCGGATACCGTTTATAAAGATATTACTCCCATATTCGAAACGCTGTTGGATAGGTTTAAATTTAAAAAAGTTGAACTGCCCAGCGACCGCTTATTTTCTTATGGCTGGGTAATGGAAGGTATGTGGGATGATAAATATGGTGAGGCACAAGGTTTTCATACTGTTTTAGGTGCCGGCCTGCCACTTTGGTTCACTTTTGATCTGGGCGTAACAGCCAAATTGAGCCGATTTAAAAAATACGACCGGAGAGAGCCTTATGTTTTTAGCCATGGTAATATGCGTAAATATGAAATTTGGGGTATTGCCACGACACCACCAGCTGATGGAAGTTTTACAGGATGGACAAAACTAGGTAGTTACGAAGCCATCAAACCATCAGGTTTGCCTGTAGGACAAAATACCCCTGATGACATTAAGGTAAATTTGGCTGGAGAAGAAAACAACATCGATATCAATAATCCACCGGTACGTTACATCCGCATCAAAATGCTGCAAAATTGGTCTAATTCAGATTTTGTTCATGTGATGGAGATGAAATTTTGGGGCAATCCACAGTAATACAACGTAAACTAAAAACATTATGAAACAATTTAATTTCATCAAATATACTTCCTTGGCCGGTCTTTGCATTGTTTTATTGGGAGCCTGCTCAAAAATGGAAGATCCTGTTGCGCCATTTATTGTAGGAGGAGAAAAAATTTATGCCACCCGTGTAGATTCTTTAAAAGTATTGGCGGGTAGAAACAAGGTAAATGTTACTTGGGAACTTTCGCCCAATAGAACTGCAACACAGGCCATAATTACCTGGGATAATAATACCAAAACAAAAACGGTAGAGATAAATCCAACGGCCAAAAAATTTGAAACCATTTTAGATAACCTGCCCGAATCTAGCTACCTGTTTAATGTATATACCATTGATAAATTGGGTAATAAATCAGTGCCGCTTGTAGTTACAGGTTCTGCTTATGGCGATCTTTATCAAGGTTCTTTATTTAACAGGCAGGTTCCTTCGGCATACTCAACGCTTGAGAACGAGTTTTTTATTGTAAACTGGAGTATAAGTCAGGGCGATGTAGGTATTAGACTCTCCTATACGGATATCAATAATACCGCAAAAGTAGAAAACGTACTCAATACTCAATCCACTATTTCGTTCAACAACCTAAAATTGGGCAGTTCAATGGATTTTCAAACCTTGTATAAACCAGAACCAACAGCCTTTGAAATGTTTACTGTAGCTGAGAAAAAAACAATTGCTGTTAATCCATGGTCGGGCAAATACAATGCTGTTGGGGTAAGAATTAATTACGATGCAGCTGGAAATAAGGCTGGCGACCCTGTGGCCATTGGTAATGAAAAGGTATTTGTTAAGAAAGCAGGTACGCTTAATGTTTACGAAAGCACAACAGTTGCAAATTTGGCGCCTGCTGCTACCAATAAATTAGTGTTGACCCGAAATTCAGATAATACTGTAGAAGTTAGTGGATTTGTAGGTGCAGCAAGCATAAAAAATCATCGGTTATTGCCAAAAAGCAGGTACGAGCCAGCTACGGGTATTTTTTATCTTAATTATGAATATACCAACGCCGATGGTACATCTAGGTTAATGGAAGAGAAACTCTTACCAAAATAGGGCAGCTAGTATGCTTTTTTCTTAATATTTCAATACTTTTTCAAGGTGATTAAAAATTAATCCTAGTCATATTTGTTTTAAACAAATAAGGCTAACAACCAAAACTTTAAATGATTATGAACCATATCTGTAGATATTTATTCATTATAGCTTCATTACTAGCAGTTTCGTGTAAAAAAGAAACTTTGGATAAAATAAATGTTGCTGAAATTAATAAAAATAAACTTACGGGTGAATCAACTCAAGTAAATTTAGCATCAACATTTGAAGATAAACCTAAGCTAATGTTAGAGGGGTATTATAGCCCCTCCATCAATCAAGTTGTGATTACAACTACTATTTTATGGCCAAATGGAATTGAGCCTGAGGATCATAACTTATATAGAATTGAAACAGAATCAAAGGGAAGTCAAGCTACTAATGAGATATTTGAGAATAATAATAGTACTTATGTTCTTCCGTCTAATAGTAACAGCGACCCAATAACTGTTGAGGTAACTGCTAAGCTGATTAAGTCACCTTCACAACAAAATGTAGCAACGGCAACAGGTAAATTTTTAATTTTTCGAGATAAACCTAGTATACTCAATGCTGAAGGTAACTTTATATCTTTTGATACCCCAGAAATAACCCCCAATTTTTGGGTTACTTTAGGTAATGTTTATGTGCCCAGTGGGATAGTTAGGAATAATGAGCAATTATATTTATATGCATTTATATATAAACCTGTTTCGTTTCCAGGCTCTGTTCAAACATATTGGAGGACTACATACCTGGGGAAATCAGGAATATATGCAGGAGGGTTTTCCACTGACGTTCAGTTTCCTTATCATGATTATATCCCGAACGATGCTAAAATTTTAGTTTTTGTATCAAAACAAAATTTTCCTGATTACTATTTTACTACTCTTATTTCTAGCTTCGGTACAAATATTATGGATCAATGTTATCAACCTGGATTTTATTGGGTTGCATTAAAAGGAATGAGAGATGCTGTACAGCCAGATATTACATTACCAAACAGACTTCGAACAGAGGTAGATTATATGAATCTCACAATTCAAAACAATGTTTTATATTTTCAAAGCCTTAATTTATTTCCTGGAGGTATAATTGATCCTTAAGAAAAAAATATAACAACCATAAAAAATCCTGTAAGATTTAATTTCTTACAGGATTTTTTATATCACGTTTTTCGCTTAACGCAAAACACTGTGTGCTTGTAAACTTTGCGATTCACGCTTAGCGCTATGCGCCTAACGATTTCTAGAAAGTATATCTAAAGCCTAAACCAAATCTTCCGGCATTAAAATCGGAATCATTGCTGCCTAAATAAATTCTTGGTCTCCAATCTAAAGCCAATGCCAAAGGTGCGCCGTTAAATTTGTAATCTAAACCAACCATTGGAACTAAGAAAAAATTAGAACCACCATCGTACAATTGAATAGAAGGACCACCACCTAAGTACCAGTCTAATCCCCTTGCGCCTGGAATGGCTGAATTATACTGTAAAAAACCTTGGATAAGGGTAGAATTACCTCCAAATAATACATCGCCTTGTATCGCCGCTTTTGAACTGAAGTGATGTCTGATTGATGGGCCTACAAAGGTAGCGCCATCTCCAAAATCAATACCTAAACCCAATCCGGTTTTATAGTTTTGGGCTTTAACATTTGTTGTACTCAGGGCAAATAATGCAATGCATCCTAAAATTGTAAATAACTTTTTCATAATTTAAATGTTTTATTAAAATAATTATCAGCCTAACAACTTTAGTGCCGTTTATGTTTTTTTGGTAAAAAACCAAAATCAGAAAAAACAATGCTTGCATAGTAATTTTGTAATTGCTAAGTTTATTTAAATATTCTTTATTTGGTATAAATGCCCTGGGCAATTAATCAAATAGGTATTATTTTTATTTAAAAAGCATATAGGTATCAATCTTTATGTTTGATTTTTTAACTTAACCAAATAATATACAATTCATATGGCGGCAGAAATTAAACGGGTTTTTGATCTTTTGAAATATAGCCTCGAAAATCCTAAGCAAGAATTCATCAGTGGCAAGATAAAGGGTAAATGGATAAATTATAGTACAGCGGAATTTTGTGATACCGTTGATAATTTAAGCCGTGGATTGATTAAACTGGGCATTGGCAAAGGCGGCCGGGTGGCTGTAATGTCGCACAACAGGCCCGAGTGGAATATAGCCGATTTTGCCGCAAACCAGATCGGTGCCTACCAGATTCCGCTTTATCCAACACTTGCCGAACACGATATTCAGTTTATATTGAAAGATGCCGAGATATCGATTGTTTTTGTGGCCGACGAAGAATTGTATAAAAAAATTAAACCATGTGCCGATGCCATAAACCCCGATATCAAAATCTACAGCTTTAATGAAATTGCCGAAACAGAAAGCTGGAATACATTAATAACCCTTGGAAAAGAAAATTCCGATATTAATTTAGATGATTATCGTGCCAAGATCGAACCAGAAGATGTGTTAACCCTTATTTATACATCAGGTACAACCGGAACGCCCAAAGGTGTAATGTTGACCCACAATAACCTGGTGGCAAATTTTGTTAACTCAGCGGTGGTAATGCCCGAAGGTGTTAACAAAGGGCTGAGCTTTTTGCCCTTGTCGCACATTTTCGAACGGATGATCATTTATCTATACCTGTTTAATTATACCTCGGTTTATTATGCCGAAAGTATGGATACCATTGTAGCCGATATCCAACACGTAAAACCGAATGCCTTTTCTACCGTGCCGAGGCTGCTCGAAAAAGTGTACGATAAGATAATGGAGAAAGGGAAATCGTTAACAGGGATAAAAAAAGGCATCTTTTTCTGGTCGGTAGCCTTGGCCGAAAAATATACCGTAAATGCAGGGGCATGGTATAATTTTAAACTCGGCATTGCCCGCAAACTGGTATTTAAAAAATGGCAGGAAGCATTGGGCGGAGAAATTGTGGTTATCGTATCAGGAGGTGCTGCGTTAAACCCACGCCTGGCCAGGATTTTCTGGGCAGCTGGTATGCCGGTTTTTGAAGGCTACGGATTAACAGAAACATCGCCGGTAATTACCGTAAACCATTTTGGCGGTACCATGTTTGGCACTGTTGGCGAGGTAATTAAGGGGGTGGAAGTAAAAATTGCTGAAGATGGGGAGGTATTAACCCGCGGCCATCAGGTAATGAAAGGCTATTACAATCGACCTGATTTAACCAGCGAGGCCATAGATAAAGATGGCTGGTTCCACACCGGAGATATTGGTGAGCTGGTAGATGGACGCTTTTTAAAGATTACCGACCGTAAAAAAGAAATGTTTAAAACAGCCGGCGGTAAATATGTTGCACCCCAAATGCTCGAAAATAAATATAAAGAATCGATATTTATTGAGCAGATTATGGTTTTGGGCGAAAATAGAAAATTCCCTTCTGCCTTGATTGTGCCGAATTTCGAGACCTTAAAAACCTGGGCCGGAAGAAAAGGGATTAACTTTACCACCAACGAAGAAATTATCCAGAATGAACAGGTGCTTACCAAATACAATGAGGTTATAGAAGCTTCGAATATAGGTTTTGGCAAATGGGAGCAGGTAAAGCGATTTGCCCTTCTGCCTAAAGAGTGGAGCATTAACGGTGGCGAGCTTACCCCAAAATTGAGTTTAAAACGAAAGGTAATTACCGAAAAAAACAATGAGGTGATTGAAAAAATATATAAAGATGCAGAAAACTATAAAGCCGCAAATTAATTTTAAAAAACCGTTGATCGGACTGTTGGCAGTAGTGTTATTGGCCGGCTGTGTAACCGGTCAGTTAGGAAAAAACAACAGCGGTGAGTATAAAAATGGTATGGTGGTTTCTGCCCATCCCGAAGCCTCACAAGTGGGGATCGATATTTTAAAAAAAGGCGGTAATGCTGTGGATGCTGCTGTTGCCGTTCAATTTGCACTTGCTGTAGTGTACCCAAATGCCGGTAACATTGGCGGTGGCGGTTTTATGGCTTACCGAGGAGCCAATGGCGAAATAAATGCCTTAGATTTTAGGGAAAAAGCTGCTGCGGCTGCTGGCAGGGATATGTACCTCGATTCGGCAGGTAACCCAATTGTTGATAAAAGCCTTTATGGGCACTTGGCCGCAGGCGTTCCCGGATCGGTTGATGGCATGGTACAAGCGCATCAAAAATATGGCAAGCTTTCTTGGGCAGAAGTATTGCAGCCCGCAATAACACTGGCGCAAAATGGTTTCAAAATTACCAAACGTCAGGCTGGAGAGCTGAACAGTCTGCACAGAAAATTTATGGATTTTAATCCAGAAGGAACAGCCTTTGTAAATTTAGAACATACCTGGCAGGAAAATGATCTCTTGGTACAAAAAGAACTGGCCAACACCTTAACGCTGATCAAAGAAAAAGGAAGGGCTGGTTTTTACGAAGGTGCAGTAGCCGATTCGGTAGTGGCCGAAATGCAGCGGGGCAAAGGTTTAATTACCAAAGCAGATTTAAAAAATTACCATTCGGCCTGGCGCAAACCCATAACGGGATATTACAGAGGCTATAAAATTATTACCATGCCTCCAACGTCAAGTGGTGGTATTGCACTGATCCAGTTACTTCAATCTGTAGAACCTTATCCGTTAAAAAAATGGGGGCACAATGCCGATTCTACAGTTCAGGTAATGGTTGAGGCCGAGCGGAGGGTATACGCCGATAGAGCTACACACCTGGGCGATCCTGATTTTTATGCCGTACCACAACAACAGCTGTTACAGCCCGATTACAACAAAAACCGGATGGCCAACTTTAACTGGGCTGCCGCCACGCCAAGCAGTGCAGTACTTGCCGGCGAGGTAAAAGGAGCAGAGCACGAAGAAACCACACATTTCTCTATTGTAGACCGCGATGGAAATGCAGTTTCAATCACTACAACCTTAAACGGTTCATATGGATCGCTAGTGGCTGTAAAAGGAGCAGGCTTTTTACTGAACAATGAAATGGACGATTTTTCTGTTAAACCGGGTTCACCAAATATGTATGGCCTGGTTGGCGGCGAAGCCAATGCCATTGCGCCAAATAAAAGAATGCTTAGCTCTATGACGCCGAGTATTGTAGAACACGATGGCACATTGTTTATGGTGGTGGGTACGCCCGGAGGTTCGACCATTATTACGTCTGTTTTCCAAACAATTATCAACGTTATCGATTTCGATATGTCTATGCAGGCTGCCGTGGCCGCCAAAAAATTCCACCACCAATGGCTGCCAGATGAAGTATATGTAGAAAAAGATGCCATTGACAGCTTATCCACTCAAAAATTAAAGGCCAAAGGCTATAAGTTGGTTTCAAGAGGGGCAATTGGAAGGGTCGATGCCATTTTAAAAACCAAATGGGGCAATTATCAGGGAGGTGCCGATCCAAGGGGCGATGATAAGGCTATTGGGTGGTAGCAAATATCAGGCGTGTTTTATTGCGTTTAACTATTTTATAAGGATTGATAGAACATTATCTTCAATAAGTTACATGGTGATCTCATGGCGAATGCTCACTGTTTCTTTATATTGCGGTAGCTAAACAAAATGATCCATCGCTATGCGTAAACTATTCTTCCTGTTTTTATTTTTATCAGCTACTGTACAATTACAGGCTCAAACCAACGAAGCCAGTGTGGTAAGCCCGCTGATTAACCAATACCAATCAGACGAGACCATGCTTAACCGTAAATATTCGCTTAAGCGATCTGACGAATATTTTAGCCGGATGGAACGGTTTTACGCTGCTTGGCAAAAACAATTAAAGGCATTGCCCTTTAATAAGCTAACGGTAAATGAAAGGGTAGATTACCTTTTGCTTAAGCGCGATATCCGGTCAGATTCGGCAAGTTTGCAACAAAACTACGCTGAGTTTAAAGCCAATATTTTTACCTTACCTTTTGCCAAAACACTATTGGATTTTGAAGCGAAGCGAAGAATTGGGCAACAGCAGGATGGTAAAACCACACAACAGCAGTTTGAACAGTTAAAAGAAGATATCCGAAAAACAAGCAAAGCGGTAGAAAACAAAGAAATGGCTATTACGCCAGTACAGGCTTCTTGGGCACAGCAAACCGTTAATCAATACCTTACTGTATTTACCGAAGCCTATAAGTTTTACGATGGTTACGATCCGCAGTTTACCAAAGCCACCAAATCAGTTTACCCTGAAGTAGTAGATGCCGCCAAAGATTATGCAGCTGTACTGGGTAAAATTGCCAAACCCTCAAATGCAGTAGATGATGGTAGCGGCATTATCGGTAATCCGATAGGAAGAACGGCTTTATTGAGCAATTTAAAAGATGAGATGATTGCCTACACCCCCGAGCAGATTGAGGCCATTGCCATGAGAGAGTTTGCCTGGTGTGATGCAGAAATGCTAAAAGCCTCACAGCAGATGGGTTTTGGCAACGATCCGATCGGATGGAAAAAGGCACTCGAAAAAGTAAAAACCGATTACCCTGAACTCGGCAAACAGCCCGAACTGGTTTACCAGCTGGCAAATGAAGCCATAAACTTTGTAGAGAAAAACAAACTCATTGCCATTCCGGAGATGGCCAAAGAAGGTTGGCGCATGCGGATGCTGAGTCCGCAGGAACAAATGTATGCACCGTTTTTTCTGGGCGGTGAGTCTGTTTTAATTGCCTATCCAACCGAAGATATGAGTGAAGATGCCAAAATGATGACCCTTCGTGGCAACAACAGGCACTTCTCTAGAGCCGTTGTTTTTCATGAACTCATACCCGGACACAACCTTCAGTATTTTATGCAGAGCCGTTACAAACCTTACCGCAAAGTATTTGGTACACCATTTTGGACAGAAGGATGGTCGCTGTATTGGGAGATGTTGTTGTGGGACCAGAATTTTCCAAAATCTCCGGAAGATAAAATCGGGATGCTTTTTTGGCGCATGCACCGTTGCGCGCGCATTATCTTTTCTATGAACTACCACTTAGGCAAGTGGACACCTAAGCAGTGTATCGATTTCTTGGTAGACCGTGTGGGTTTTGAGCGTGCCAATGCAGAAGCTGAAGTGCGTAGATCGTTTACCGGGGGCTATGGCCCACTGTACCAAATTGGCTATATGTTGGGTGGCTTACAATTTAGGGCATTACATAAAGAATTGGTACAAAGTGGTAAAATGACCAACATCCAATTTCATAACCGCATACTGCACGAAAATAATATGCCGGTAGAAATGGTAAGAGCATTGTTAACCAACCAGCAGTTGCCCGAAAATTTTAGCACCCGATGGAAATTTGCCGGCGAAATCAAATAATGTAGCTTTCGGAAAACATGTTTCCAATATAAGGCATCAGATATTCAAAAAGAAAAATAAATAGCATTGGGCTTAATTGAGCGTTGTTTTTTCCAAAATAAAATGGAAATCATGAAGTATTCATGTTAAAAAGTTGATAAGTATTTTTACGGACCTGTAGTTTTTGGTATGGCTATTGCAAAGGTTAAATAACGCTTATCCAACGTTATATAGAAAAATATGAAATTACAACTACTCAAGATGCTACCAGTTGCAATGACTGGTCTACTAATCGGATCTGTTGCTTCGGCTCAAGAAAGCCCTACAACAACAGCAACTCCACTCAGAACTTGGTCAATTGGTGTTAATGCTGGTGTACTAACACCGCTTTCGCCGCTTGGTGGTAAAAACGATTTTAGCAACAACAAATCGAGCTTAGGTTACGGCCTATACATTAAGAAACAGTTTACCCCTTATTTCTCTCTTCGTTTAGATGGAGTTCGCGGTAAATTAAAAGGCGATAACACCGAACCTTACGAAAGTGGCCTGGTAAACAATTCTCCTGTAAAAGCTTTTGATACACAGTTATCGTATTCAGGTAGTTTAAATGCAGTAGTAAACATGTTCAATATCGATATGTTTAAAAAAGAGAACACTTTGCAGTTATATGCATCTGCAGGTGCGGGTATTGCTGCGTATCAGCCAACCATTACTACAGCTGCTGGTACTTCAACCCTTAATGGCGGTGATAACATTCACGAATTGATTATCCCGGTAGGATTGGGTGCTAAATTTAAAATTTCTGATGCGATTAATTTCGACCTAGGCTGGACAATCAACTTTGTTGATGGCGATAACTTAGATGGCTATTACAGAAACGGAAGCGACAAATACAATTACGCTTATGCAGGTTTAGAATTTGCCTTGGGTAGCGGAAAACAACTGGCTTTCCACAACCCGGTTGCTTTAACTTATGATGAAGCCTTAAAAGCAAAAGAAACTGCAGAAGGTTTAAAATCTGATTTAAATGCCCAAAAAGCCGATAATGCAAAATTACGTTCAGAGCTGAATGATTTATTGAAAGACAGCGATGGCGATGGTGTTGCAGATAAATTGGATAAATGCCCTGATACACCAGCAGGTACTGTTGTTGATGGTGCTGGTTGTCCGTTAAAAACACCAGAAAAAGTTGTAGAGAAAGTAATTGTAACCGAAGAAGACCGTAAAGTGGTTAACGAAGCGATTAAAAACCTAGAATTCGATTTAGGTAAAGCCACTATCCGTGCTAAATCTTTTGCTTCTTTAAACAGGGTTGCAGCTTTATTGATCCAGAAAAACTTCAGTTTAAAATTAGCTGGTCACACAGATAATACTGGTTCTAAAGAATTAAACTTACGTTTATCAAAAGAAAGGGCAGAATCTGTAAAAGCTTATTTAGTTTCTCAAGGTGCCAATGCATCACGTATTGAGGCTACAGGTTATGGCATGGGCCAACCAATTGCTACCAATAAAACAGCAGCTGGCCGCCAACAAAACCGCCGTGTAGAATTTACGCTTTACTAGTCGGTTTTAATAAAAATTTAGGAGCGTCCTGATGAAAATCAGGACGCTTTTTTTGTGACAAAAAATATTCAAATTGCTATTGCATTAACAAAATACATTCATTAGCTTTGTTATGCAAGCATAATAAATTCATAATGAAACAACAACAAACGATAGATTATCATGTTAAGTTTGCCTGGCAAAACATGTTTAATAAATATAACCAAATGGCCTCTAGTTTTGGTATAACCCAGGCTATTGGTTATATGCTCATCAATATTGATGATGCCGAAGGTACCGCTGTTTCAAATTTAGCAGGTTTGCTGGGCGTTAAAGCCACCAGTTTATCGCGCATGTTAAACAACATGGAAGAAGCCAACCTGATTTACCGCGAAACTTCTGCAGGGGATAAACGTTCGGTAAAGGTTTTCCTTACCGATTTTGGAAAGGAGAAAAAACAGCTCGCCAAAGGAGTTGTGCGGAAATTTAACGAATATCTGGATGAGCATTTCTCTAAAAAGGAGAAAGAAACCTTCATTAACCTATTGATCAAATTAAACGATATCACAGTAGCTTATGCTGTTGATTAATATATAATAGCTTATGGTGTAAATATTTTGCGCCACAAGCTTCGTCAGAACAATGGAAAGCAAATAAAATAAGTAATGAAACGAAGCATTAATAAAGTTGCTGTTTTAGGTTCGGGTATTATGGGTTCGCGTATTGCATGCCATTTCGCCAATATCGGTGTAGAGGTTTTGCTATTGGATATTGCCCCAAAAGAGCTGAGCCCTGAAGAGCAGGCCAAAGGATTAACCCTGGATAACCCCGCGGTAAAAAACCGAATCGTGAATACGGCTTTGCAAACAGCTGTAAAAACAAATCCATCGCCGGTTTATACCAAAAAAGCATTAAATAAAATCAAAACTGGAAATTTCGACGATGATATGCCGAAAATTGCCGGTTATGACTGGGTAATAGAAGTTGTGGTTGAAAACCTTGATATCAAGAAAAAAGTTTTCGAACAGGTAGAACAGTACCGTAAAGCAGGTACTTTAATTACCTCAAACACCTCTGGCATCCCAATACATTTAATGGCCGAAGGCAGAAGCGAAGATTTTAAATCCAATTTCTGTGGAACGCACTTTTTTAACCCGCCACGGTATTTGAAATTGTTGGAGGTTATCCCAACACCGCACACCAAGCCAGAAATTGTTGATTTCCTGATGCATTATGGTGATAAGTTTTTAGGAAAAACCACTGTGCTGTGTAAAGATACCCCAGCTTTTATTGCCAACCGTGTAGGTGTTTATTCAATTATGGCGCTATTGCATCTGGTTGAAAAACTGGATCTGACGGTAGAAGAGGTTGATAAATTTACAGGGCCAGCATTGGGCAGGCCAAAATCGGCCACGTTCCGTACTTCGGATGTGGTGGGTTTGGATACCATGATCAAGGTGGCCAAGGGGCTTTATGATAATTGCCCCGAAGATAAAGCGCACGAACTGTTCAAACTTCCAGCTTATGTGCAAAAAATGGAAGAGAACAAGTGGCTGGGCGATAAAACCAAACAAGGGTTTTATAAAAAAACGAAATCAGCTGATGGCAAAACAGAAATCCTGGCGCTTGATTTAAAAACACTTGAATATAAACCTCAGCAAAAGGTAAAATCGGCTACTTTAGAAATGACCAAGCCGGTTGAAAACCTGCGCGAACGCATGAAAATTTTTGCCAAAGGGAAAGATAAGGCCGGCGAACTGTTCCGCCATTCTTCTTTTGGATTATTCGAATATGTATCAGACAGGATTCCTGAAATTTCTGATGAGCTTTACCGTATTGATGATGCCATGAGGGCCGGATTTGGCTGGGAGCTAGGTCCGTTTGAGCTTTGGGATGCCGTTGGCGTGAAAGAAGGCCTTGAGGGCATGGAGCAGTATGGCAATAAAGCTGCGGCCTGGGTGCATGAAATGTTAGCAGCCGGAAATACTTCTTTTTACAAGATAGAAAACGGTGTTAAAAAGTATTACGATATCCCATCTAAAACCTATAAAGCTTTACCAGGTACCGATGAGTTTATCATCTTGGATAACCTGCGCGAAAATAAGACCCTTTGGAAAAATTCGGGTGTTTCCATTATCGATTTAGGCGATGGCATTCTGAATGTCGAATTCCACACCAAGATGAATACCATTGGTGGAGATGTAATTGCCGGAATAAACAAAGCCATTGATATGGCTGAAAAAGATTACCGCGGTCTGGTAATCGGTAACGATGGGGCCAATTTCTCTGCCGGTGCCAACGTGGGGATGATTTTTATGATGGCCGTAGAGCAGGAGTGGGATGAGTTGAACATGGCGATCAGGATGTTCCAGAACACCTCAATGCGTATCCGTTATTCATCTATCCCGGTTGTGGTGGCGCCGCATAATTTAACTTTGGGCGGTGGCTGCGAATTCAGTTTGCATGCCGATCACGTTCAGCTATCTGCCGAAACCTATATGGGCTTGGTAGAGTTTGGTGTGGGCGTTATTCCTGGTGGGGGCGGTACCAAAGAGTTTGCACTGCGCGCTTCTGATGAATATAAAGACGATCAGATTGTGCAGAATGCACTTAAAGACCGTTTCCTGACTATCGGAATGGCCAAGGTTTCTACCTCAGGTTACGAAGCCTACGAATTGGGTTATCTGCAGAAAGACAAATTTTCGATCTCGATGAACCGCAACCGCTTATTGGCCGATGCAAAAGCCAAAGCCATCGAACTGGCCGATGCTGGTTATACCAAACCTGTTCAGCGCAATGATATTAAAGTTTTAGGAAAACAGGGACTGGGTATTGTTTATGCAGGAGCCAACAGTATGTACGCCGGACATTTCATTTCTGAGCACGATAAAAAAATCTCGGAGAAATTGGGTTATGTAATGTGCGGTGGCGATTTATCTTCTCCAACAGAAGTAACCGAACAGTATTTATTGGATCTAGAACGAGAAGCATTTTTATCGCTGGCCGGTGAACGCAAGAGTTTAGAACGGATACAGAGCATTATTACGAAAGGTAAACCGTTAAGGAATTAAGTAGAGCTTTTTGCCGTCGTCACCCTGGATTTATTTCAGGGTCTTTGCAGGATAGTTGCTGAAACAAGTTCAGCATGGCGGGGCATAAAATAAAAAGAGAATATAGGCTTTAAGCCATAAGAAATACTAAAACAATGGAAGCATATATAATAGCAGGATACCGTACAGCTGTGGGCAAAGCACCCCGCGGTGTATTCCGTTTCACAAGGGCCGATGATTTAGCTGCAGAAGTAATCAGGGCTTTAGTGGCATCGGTTCCGAATTTAGATAACGAACAGATTGACGATGTGATTGTCGGCAATGCTACGCCAGAGGCAGAACAGGGCTTAAACATAGCACGTATGGTTTCGCTGATGGGTTTAGATACCGATAAAGTTCCGGGAGTAACCGTAAACCGTTATTGTGCATCGGGTTTAGATACCATTGCTACCGCGGTTGCCAAAATTAAAGCAGGCATGGCCGATTGTATTATTGCCGGTGGTGTAGAGGTAATGAGCGGAATGCCTTTTGGCGGTTGGAAATTGGTTCCAAATGCTGAGGTGGCCAAAAATAACCCCGATTGGTACTGGGGCATGGGTTTAACGGCCGAAGCCGTGGCCAAAGAATATAATGTTAGCCGTGAAGATCAGGATGCTTTTTCATTAAAATCTCACGAAAAGGCCATTCATGCCATTAAAAACGGTCATTTAAAAGATGGTATTTTGCCTATCACCGTAAATGAAAATTACCTTGATGCGAATTTGAAAAAGAAAACAAGATCGTACGTGGTAAATACAGATGAAGGGCCTCGTGCCGATACTACTTTGGATAAACTAGCCAAACTGAAACCTGTATTCGATGCCGTTGGAAGTGTAACTGCGGGTAACTCTTCTCAAACATCAGATGGGGCGGCCTTTGTGCTGGTGGTTTCTGAAAAGAAAATGAAAGAATTAAACGCAGAGCCTATTGCCAGGTTGGTAAGCTATGGTATTGCTGGTGTTCCGCCGAGGATTATGGGTATTGGCCCAATTGAGGCTATTCCGAAAGCCTTAAAACAGGCAGGACTAAAAAAGGAAGACATCGATCTCATTGAGCTGAACGAAGCCTTTGCATCTCAATCGCTGGCCGTAATCAGAACGCTTGATCTTAATCCAGAGGTAATTAACGTAAACGGCGGAGCAATCGCACTGGGGCATCCACTAGGCTGTACAGGCGCAAAATTGACCGTTCAGATTATGAATGAACTTAAAAGACAAAATAAAAAATACGGAATGGTAACCATGTGTGTTGGAACAGGACAGGGTGCAGCGGGTATTTTTGAATTGTTGTAACGGAATAATTGTGGATACAGTAATACGGATCTTTAAAATCCGGATTAGCCTGTTCGTCACCCTGATCCGATAGCTATCGGATTTATTTCAGGGTCTTTTTGACAAGATAGATGCTGAAACAAGTTCAGCATGACGAACTCAAAAAAATAACATTAATGATTTGGGTTTGGATTTGGGCAGGTCTCAAATCTCAAATCTCATTTCTCAAATCTCATAACAATGGAAACAACTGAAAAAAAGACAATTAAAGGCGGCGAATTTTTAATTAAAGATACCGTTTATCAGGATGTGTTTATCCCTGAAGAATTTGATGAAGAACAACAGATGATTGCACAGACCTGTCGCGATTTTCTGGAAGCAGAAGTTTACCCCAATTTAGATAAAATCGACAAACAGGAAGACCCTGAGTTAATGCCATCGCTTTTGACCAAAGCTGGTGAACTGGGTATTTTGGGTGTTTCAGTTCCGGAAGAGTACGGAGGCTTCGGCAAGAACTTTAACACTTCAATGCTGGTAGCAGATGTGGTAGGTGCCGGACACTCGTTTGCCGTTGCACTTTCTGCCCATACCGGAATTGGAACTTTGCCGATCCTATATTATGGTAACGACGAACAAAAGGCTAAATATATCCCTAAATTAGCTTCGGGCGAATGGAAAGCCGCTTATTGTTTAACAGAACCAAATTCGGGCTCTGATGCAAACTCAGGTAAAACCAAAGCCAAACTGAGTGATGATGGTAAACATTATATCATCACAGGCCAGAAAATGTGGATCACCAATGGAGGCTTCGCAGACGTTTTTATCGTATTTGCCAAAATTGATGATGATAAAAACTTAACGGCTTTTATTGTAGAAAAAGATTTTGGTGGCATTACCATGAATCCCGAAGAGCATAAAATGGGGATCAAAGGCTCTTCAACCCGCCAGGTTTTCTTTAACGATTGCCCGGTTCCGGTAGAAAATATGTTGAGCGACCGTGAAAATGGTTTCAAAATAGCGGTAAACATTTTAAATATCGGCCGTATTAAATTATCGGCTGCAGCTATTGGTGCTTCAAAAGCTACATTGAATACTGCCATCAATTATTCGAACGAGCGTATCCAGTTTGGCCGTCCGATTTCGAAATACGGTGCCATCCGCTTTAAAATTGCCGAGATTGCTGCTAAGCTATACGCTGTGGATGCCGCTAACTACCGCGCCGGACAGAACATTGATGATACCTACGATCAATTGGTTGCAGGCGGAATGGAATCTGGTAAAGCGAGATTAAAATCGGTTGAGCAATTTGCTGTAGAATGTGCAATTTTAAAAGTTTGGGGTTCAGAGGCCTTGGATTATACTGTTGATGAAGGGGTACAGATTTATGGTGGTATGGGCTTTAGTGCCGATGCTCCAATGGATAGGGCTTACCGTGATGCCCGTATCAACCGGATTTTCGAAGGTACAAACGAAATTAACCGCTTGCTTACGGTAGATATGATGTTGAAACGCGCCATGAAGGGCGAACTCGATTTAATGACGCCAGCTACTGCGGTGGCTGCAGAGTTAATGAGCATACCCGATTTTGGTGAAGAAGATACAACCCTTTTTGCTGCAGAGAAAAAAGTGCTTGCAAACCTGAAAAAAGCAACCTTGATGGTGGCTGGTGCTGCGGTACAGAAACTAATGATGACCCTGAGCAAAGAGCAGGAAATTTTGATGAATATTGCCGATATGGCCAGTTATGTATACGTAGCCGAATCGGCTCTGTTGAGAACGGAAAAACTGGTTGCCATGCGCGGCGAAGAGGCAGTAGCCGGTCAGCTGGATTTATTAAGGATTTATTTGGTAGAGGCAGTTGATGGGATTACCAAAGCCGGAAAAGAAGCACTATGGGCTTTTGCAGAGGGTGATGAGCAGCGCATGATGCTGGTAGGCTTACGCCGTTTTACCAAAATGGAGCCTTTTAATGTTAAGGACGCACGCCAAAGGGTTGCACAGCAACTGATTGAAGCCAATAAATATATTTTTTAAAGTTTAGATGAATCTTGCGAAGTCTCAGGGGCTAAGAGCCAGGTGACTTCGCAAGTTCTAAAACGCTGCTATTGTCCTCTATAATCCACATTAAAAATGTGGATCTCTTCCATTTTCGGTACAAACGAAGACGATAACGGCCTTGAAGATGTCGTAATTAATAAGGTACGAAGCAATCCTACTACCATGGGTTAGCATTCGCATAAATCATAAATAGCGTTCGCATTAAGATTGTACCCTCCAATAAACAAAAAACCTCGTTTCAAAAAACATAACCTTTAGCTTTATAAATTAAAAGCTTATTTTCGCGGCATGATTAAATTTAGATTTTTAACAGTACTCTTTTTATGTGTAGTTGCCGTTTCATCTTGTAAAAAAGACGAAGATCCAGAAAAGCAGATTACAGATTTTATTCAACAGAACAATATCAATGCAGTAAAGGATGCATCAGGCTTATATTATCAGATTATTAAGCCGGGTACCGGTTCTTTTACTTACCCAAGCAATACCCAAATTACCATCAAATATGAAGGAAGGTTATTAAACGGTAGTGTTTTCGATAATGGGGGAGGGAAAGAACAAACATTTCCGTTGGCCGGTTTAATCCAGGGTTGGAGAATAGGCATTCCTAAAATTCAAAAAGGTGGCGAAATCAGGTTAATCGTTCCACCAAGTTTGGGTTATGGTAGCAGTGCGGTAGGTTCAATCCCGGGCAACTCTGTATTGGATTTTACCATTCAGCTATCAAATACACAATAGGAAAAAAGATAAACACCAAAGCTGAGATAAGAGGACAAGGATCTGTACAGTCAACTTTCAATAGTGCGATTTGGTCTTTTTGTTTTTACCTTGTTGCCTTAAAATTGTTAAAATAGGTTAAAAATTGTAGCATCCGTATTAAAAGCTTATTTTTGCGGATGATGAAGTTTAAATACATTATTCTATTCCTATGTATTGCAGGATGTTTCGCCGCCTGTAAGAAGAATGTGCCTATTGATGATTCATATGATCCACTGCCGCAGTTTAAAACTGATACAACGGCAATAAGAGCATTTATCAAAACCAATAACATTCCGGCAACTAAAGATTCTTATGGTATTTTTTACCAGGTAATTGAACCAGGATCAGGCAGTGTAGTATATTCGGCTTCTACAAAGATTACTGCCGATTACGAAGGCAGGTTGTTAAATGGAACCGTTTTCGATAGTTCGAAAGGCACTCCCATATCTTTTTTACTGGGAAATGTGATTGTGGGCTGGCAGGTAGGGATACAAAAAATACAAAAAGGAGGCAAAATTAGGTTAATCATTCCTTCTTATTATGCCTACGGAACACAATCGCCATCAACTGCTGTTCCAGCAAATTCAGTGCTCGATTTTACTATAACACTTACAGACGTACAATAATAAATGAACAAATTTACTCAACTTAGCCTATTCACATTTTTGCTGGCTACTATCATTTTCAGCTCATGTAAAAAAGAATACGAGTCTATTGAAAGTATAGATGATGCTGCTATAAAATCATATATATCAAAGAATAATTTAACTGAAATGAAACCCGATCCTGATAAAACCGGATTTTATTTCCAGGCTACAAACCCAACTGACGGCACACTTTTTTTAAACCCCGATTCGATTTTGTACGATATTACAGTTAAATCGATGCAGAGCGGAACAACTTACCTGCAATCGCCTACAAATGGTAACCTGGGTACTTATGTGGGTTATTTGAATGGATTTTTTCAGTCTTCACTTTCTACAAGTATTACTTATAACATCCCGGCGTTAAGAACAGCTGCTTTGGCACTTAAACCAGGCGGTACTGCACGTATTTTATTGCCTTCTTATCTTGGCTTTGGTAAAAATGGTGCTGGTCCTATTCCTTCTAATGAAAACCTTGATTTTACCATCAAAAGTTATCCATACCGCAAGCAATGGCTGTTTGACGATTTTAAAATTAAGAACTATTTAACCAGTAAAAGTTTAACTGCTGTTAAAGATAATAGCAGGGTATATTATATTGTTGGAACTCCGGGTACCGGTGCCGATCTGATTACTAAAGAAAGCACACTTGTGATTAAATATACTGGAAGGCTTTTGGATGGTACCAGCTTCGATTCTTCTACAGACGGAACTTTCTCTACCACCTTAAATAGTGTTATACCTGGTTGGGGATTATTGACCAATTTTAGGGCAGGAACTAAAGTGAGGATTTTTATCCCTTCTGATCTTGCATATGGTGCATCGGGAAGTGGATCTATTCCTGCTAACGCGATATTAGATTTCGACATTGAAATCGTTAGTGTTACCAATTAAGCTAAAGCCTTTTTAGACACTTTTAAAACCCTTTCTCTTGCAAAAGTATGCTCAACCAATTGGTTGGGCATTTTTTTTAGTCTTATTTTTTTAACTTAATAATTAGTTGTATGTTTATTTGCGTAAGGAAAAACATACAATTATAATATGAAAAACAAAATTAAAATACGCAGATTAATACTACCTGTATTGTGCGTTATTTCGATTTCTTCTTGTAAGAAGGAGTCGGGTATTGAAAAATCAGATGTTAACAAAATATCTGAAGCTATTAATATAGAGAATGGATATTTAAAATTTAGAGATCAAAAATCTTTTGATTCATTAATCAATATTCTAATTAAGCCAGAAAATTTTAATGCTAGGCCTAACGAGCTGGCAAATTTTAAATCTTACAGAGATGTATTTCTTGAAATTGAAAAAGAATATGAGAATGTAAATACCGGCAAATCATTCGATGATTTTAAGAATAAATATTCTGATCTCGTGTATATTAAATCAGATAGTTCCCTAACATACAAATTTGGCACGCCATTATCAGCATTATTTATTAATGTAAATGGTGAGGTGAAAGTTGGTGATGTTACTACTGTTTACACCGAAGATAGCAGGATGATTTCTTATACCGGAAAACATAAAGATAAACAACAAATAATGAGCATTAGAAATACTGATGCAACTCAAGGTGTATTTGTCTCAAATATTTCAAAAAGTGCTTCCATTGCAATAACAGAAAATACATATGGACCGACTACAACAAGTGCTATTAAATCGGAGCTGTATTACAATGAAGATGGGAAAAGGAGGTTGTTTGTTGATCTTTGGAAAGAAAATACACCTAGAACAGATGGTTCTTGGACCCCACCGGAACTTCCATCTCGTGTTCATTACTACTTCACTTCAAAACAAGAGTTAAAGAAAACTTTCGGTGGATGGAGGACTAATGAAACAGATTATTATTTTTCTAATCTCAATTACTCTTATAGTTACTATAATCCTCCAATTGCAAATCCAGTAACCCATAATTTTAATTTACCTAGTTACAGTGTTGGTAACGCATCAGGTCCAATAATTATTGATGTTGGAACGACTGAAGGATTTCACACTGGAGGAATTAGCGGTACAGGCCGTTTTTTCACTGGCGGAGTGTCTAATGCACCTTCGTTTAACGTAAACTAATTTTTAATAAATTAAAATACTTTTTTCCTTACAAGATATGCCCAGTTATTTACTGGGCATGATTTTTTTAAACATAAGATGATTTTGCTTTCTTACCAAATTAAGCTAAAGCCTCTTTAAACACTTTTAAAACCCTTTCCCTTGCAAAAGTATGCTCAACAATTGGTTGGGCATATTTTTTTGTGCCAAACTCCGGAACCCATTTTTTAATGTAATCCAGCTTGGCATCAAACTTTTTGGTCTGCAGCTCCGGATTAAAAACCCTGAAATAAGGCGCCGCATCATTTCCCGATCCTGCAGCCCACTGCCAACCGCCAACATTACTCGCCATCTCATAATCTAAAAGCTTTTCGGCAAAATAAGCTTCGCCCCAGCGCCAATCAATAAGCAGGTGCTTGGTTAAAAAACTGGCCACAACCATGCGCACACGGTTATGCATCCAGCCGGTTTGGTTAAGTTGCCTCATGCCGGCATCTACAATGGGGTAACCGGTATTGCCTTCGCACCAGGCCTTAAATTCAGTTTCGTTGTTCCGCCATTTAATTTTATCGTACTGCTTTTTAAATGAACCGTTGGCCGAGTAGGGGAAATGCCAAAGTATGGTCATGTAAAATTCTCTCCATGCCAGTTCTGAAAGCCATACATTCGATTTCGCATCAATGGCATCGCGTACTGCTTTGCGTATGCTTAATGTGCCAAAACGTAAATGCAGACCAATGTGTGTGGTGCTATCCATCGCCGGGAAATCACGCTCTTTAGCATAACCATCAAGCTTGCTTTTGTAATCTATCTTAGGAAATTTAAGGCTGCTTTTTTCAAAGCCCATTTCCTTTAATGATGGTAGTGGGTGATTTTTGCTGGCTAACAGGTTCTTAAAATACTTTTCAGTTGGATAAGCTTTGGTGTAAAAGTTATCGAGCTTAGCCTGCCATTGTTTATAATAAGGGGTAAAAACCGTATATGGACTTTTATCTGCCTTTAAAATCTCGTCTTTTTCAAAAATTACCTGATCTTTAAAAGTTATAAAAGCAATTTTTTCGCTGGTTAAAAACTCGGCCATGTTATCATCCCGCTCTCGGGCATAAGGCTCATAATCATGGTTGGCGTACACCTCGGTAACGTGGTATTCATCCAAAATTTCGGGCCATATTTTTTCTGGCTTACCATACTTTACCAGTAGGTCCGATCCCTGCTTGTGCAGTAAATCTTTTAAATCTTCAATTGTCTGGTGGATAAAAGTAACCCGCGCATCATCTTCAGGCAGTTTATCGAGTATGTTTTTATCGAAAATAAAAAGTGGCAGTACAGGATGACCCCCTTTTAGTGCATGGTATAATGCAGCATTATCTGCTAAACGTAAATCGCGGCGGAACCAACAGATGCTGATTGTTTTCTTCATGTTAATGGCGTATGTTCAAAGGTAATAACAGCAGATGAGAAAGCTGGTTTGTTTCTTACACCTTATTTTGATTTTTTCTCGGAAAGGGAACTGCTGTGTTTCGATTTCCGCCACAGCCAGGGAGGGGTTGGGGCAGCATCCTGCCAAAGGCCTATTTTATTTTTCCGGGCTTTAAGTTCTAGGCCTGCGTATAACGGATCGGTAGAGTATTTTTTAAAATGCCAGGCCATGCCGCGTTTAACCATTTCCTGGTTAACCACCTGTTTCTTATTGTTCACCACTACGGCAATTAACCTACGGTAGCGGTCGTACTTTTCTACATAAATGGTTACCAGTTGTCCGAAGCATAAATCAGACAATGCTATTTTAGCATTATTGCCGAAGGGTTGGTGGCCTCTTTTCTCCGGACAATCGATATGCGCCAAACGTAATTTGGTAGGCACATTTTGATATAAGATCTCCATGGTATCGCCATCCATTACCCTAATTACCTTGGCGGTAAAGGTGTGGTTTTTTAAATCGCCGATTGGTGTGGCAGCCCAGTAATTGCCAAAAACAGGGTTAAATAATAAAATAAATATCAGTAGGTTTAATCTTCCCATCCACACAGTGTTTTGCCTTCGTTCTTCGCTTTGTCTAAAGTGGTTTTTACTATTTTATGCTGGCAGGTACTTAATCCTTTACAATCTGATTTGAGGTGGTACTTTTTGGCATTTTTGCTGTTGCAAAGATATACTGTTGTCGGATCTGGACAAGTAGTGTTGGATAAAAAGATGAGGAATTTAGAGCCTGCTTTAAAAGATTTCCTGCTGGTTTTGGAGAGTGTGCTTACATTTTAGCCCTTGAACCTATGGTTATTATGTTGGATAGGTGGCGTAGTGGATTACAAATCCACAATTCAGGGATCGGGATTGCAAATCCCGACCAGCTTTATAGTGTGATTCTCGGATGGTGCTCCGAGCCTCGTGAATGGTGCTCCGAACCTCGTGAATGGTGCTCCGAACCTCGTGAATGGTGTTCCGAGCCTCGTGAATGGTGTTCTGAACCTCGTGAATGGTGCTCCGAACCTCGTGAATGGTGCTCCGAACCTCGTGAATGGTGTTCCGAGCCTCGTGAATGGTGTTCCGAGCCTCGTGAATGGTGCTCCGAACCTCGTGAATGGTGTTCCGAGCCTCGTGAACGGTGCTCTGAGCTTCGCGGATGATGCTCAGAGCTTATCGATCCGTGTTTTCTGTGCCTCCGTGGCTAAATTAAACAAGCCAACCCAAGGGTTCTGTGCTTCCGTGGCTAATTAAAGTAGCCAACGCAGAAAATCTTAACGACCATAAAGCGCTGCTAATGCATCATCTAAATGTGTAAATTCAAATTTAAAACCTGCATCAAGTATTTTCTGTGCAGAAGTGTTATTGCTCATTAAAACTGCTTCTACCCGTTCGCCCAATACAACCGATAATACACTTTTAGGTACTTTGATCGGCCAGAACGGGCGGTGTAAATGCTTCGCAATTGCTTTGGTTAAGGCTGTATTGGTTACCGGGAAAGGCGCGCAGGCATTATAATTTCCTTCCATTTTTGGGTTTTCAACAGCTTCGATATACATTTCAACCATATCATTTATGTGCAGCCAGGGTGTCCATTGTTTACCTGTGCCCAAAGCAGCACCCACAAATAACCGCACGGCTTTATCCAGTTGCGGCAGTGCACCACCATCATTGCTGAACACTATTCCGGTACGCAGCTTAACAATGCGCAGGCTCAGTTTTTTGCCTCCATCTACGGCATCTTCCCAAAGCTTACAGCATTCGGCTAAAAAACCGTATCCATTCGGACTTTCTTCTGTTAATATTTCATCGCCGCAATCGCCGTAATAACCCACAGCCGATGATGAAATGAAAGATTTTACCTGATGTGCGGGGTTTGCTTTTAAGGTTTTGAAAAGCAGTTCGGTAGATTTTACACGGCTATCAATAATCTGTTTTTTGCGCTCGGCTGTCCAGTTTTTATCGGCAACAGCTTCACCGGCCAGGTGGATAATGGCATCCACACCGTTTAAACAATCGGCTTCAATGGTTCCTTGGTAAACATCCCAGGTAAAGTTGTTCGGATCGTTGCTCTTCTTGCGCGAAAGTGTATTCACGCCGTAACCTTTGCTTAATAATTGCTTTTTTAGTGCAGTACCAACAAGTCCGGTTGCTCCGGTAATCAAAATCTTCTTTGCCATGTATAATTAACTAAATACTGCTAATTTAGTTTGCCCATCAGCTTTTTTTGTTGGCTATTTGTAAAGAATTATTGATGTTTTTGGTAGAGCAGAAAAATAAGATAAATTTGCGTATCCGTTCTTACACCACTTTTCGATAAAAGATGTCCAAAAAAATTTTAGTCTGGTTTAGAAATGATCTCCGCTTGCATGATAACGAAATGCTGGTTGAGGCTATTGCTAAATCTGATTCGATTTTGCCCGTTTATATTTTAGATCCCCGTTTTTTTGGAGAAACAAAATACGGTACCCTAAAAACGGGGAATATCAGAGCTCAGTTCATTTTAGAAAGCGTTTTAGGTTTACGGAGTTCATTAAAACAGATTGGTGGCAATTTACTCATCGCCGAAGGTAATCCAGAAGACATTATTCCACAACTTGCTCAGGAATATGAAATTACAGAAGTTTACCACCACCGCGAAGTAGCCAGGGAGGAAACACACGTGTCTACGCTTGTAGAAAATGCACTCTGGAAATTACGCATCAATCTCAAACATTTTATAGGTCATACCTTATACAATAAAGAAGATCTGCCCTTTCCGATCAAAGATATTCCGGATGCCTTTAACCAATTTAAAAAGAAGATAGAACGCGATTCGATCATCAAGCCCTGTTTTATGGCACCCGATCGGATTAATGTAGCTGAAGTGATAGATTGGGGCACTTTGTCTTCGCTGGAAGATCTGAATCTTTTACCCCAGCAAAAAGACCAGCGTGCCGATTTTGAATTTACCGGTGGCGAGGCAGAAGGCTTGGTGCATCTTCAAAAAGTAATTGTGGCCATGCAACAGGCTGCCACCACCAAGAATTTAATTCTTGCTTCCAAATTATCGGCATGGTTGGCCATGGGCAGCTTATCGCCGCGCAAAGTATACTGGGAAATCAAGAAAATGGAAGGTGTACCCAATACGAAAGCCATGTTTAACCACATTTTACTGGGCTTATTGTGGAGGGATTATTTTCGTTTCATGTTTAAAAAATACGGCAATACATTTTTCAGTCCTGATGGCTTCGGAAGCCAGGGTTTGGTAGATGTTGCAAACGAGCCCGAAAATTTTAACAAGTGGAAAAACGGCCAAACAGGTTTTGCTGTAGTAGATGCAGTAATGACCGAGTTAAATCAAACCGGTTTTATTTCCAATATTGCCAGACAGACTGCGGCCCTGTACCTCATCAATAATTTGGAGGTAAGCTGGATTTTCGGTGCGGCATATTTTGAAGAAAAACTCATTGATTATAATCCCGCAAGCAACTGGGGAAATTGGGCAAATGTAGCCGGTGTAGGTAACGATCAAAAATCAAAAAGCGTTTTCGATTTGGATAAAAACATCAAAAACCTCGATCCAAAAGGAAATTACGCCTTAACCTGGGCATCATAATTGTAGTGATTGAATTATAGAGTGACCGGGTGTTGAATTATAGAATGATTGGATGTTGAATAAAGGAAATCTGCATGATTGAATTTTGAAGGATCGAATAGCTGTTTTCCATCAAAACGATGTGCTCAATTAGTCATTCGCCAATTAAATAATCGGTTTGCACACTACTAAAAAGATTTACCTATGCCATCATCTGCCATTTTATCATTCGCTTGCGCTATCAATCTCTCATTCAATAATTCTATAACTCAATAATTCTCATTTTAATCGAGATTTTTGCCATTTATATAAGGTAAAATTCTAATTTTGTAATGCTTATAGTAAATAGTTAATAATGGATAAATTATCTTATCTTAATGGCGCAAACGCCGAATATATAGAGTCTTTATATCAGTCGTATCAACAAGATCCTGAGTCGGTTGAATTTGGTTGGCAGAAATTTTTCGAAGGTTTCGATTTTGGAAGAGGATCGGAAGCCCCGGCAGTAACTGCAGAAACTCCTGAACAATTTTTAAAAGAGGTTAATGTTTTAAACCTGATTGATGGCTACCGTAGCCGCGGTCACTTGTTTACGCATACCAATCCGGTGCGCGAAAGACGCAAGCACCTGCCAACACTTGATCTTGCAAATTTTGGATTATCTGATGCTGATCTGGAAACTGTTTTCAACTCTGGAGTGGAAATTGGTATCGGTGCCGCAAAACTGAAAGATATTGTAGCTGTTTTAAAACAGACATATGCACATTCAATTGGTGCAGAATTTAAATTTTTACGTACACCAGAAGTGTTGAACTGGATTCAGCAGAAAATGGAAAGTGCACGTAACACGCCTAATTTCTCTATCGAAGAGAAAAAACGCATCCTTAAAAAATTAAACGAAGCGGTAAGTTTCGAAAATTTCCTTGGAACAAAATTCTTAGGTCAAAAACGTTTTTCGTTAGAAGGAGCAGAGGCTTTGATCCCGGCATTGGATTCGGTAATTGAAAAAGGTGCTGAACTTGGAATTGAAGAATTTGTAATTGGTATGGCCCACCGCGGACGTTTAAACGTGCTGGCCAATATCATGCAAAAAACCTATAAAGATATTTTTGCCGAGTTTGAAGGCAAGAGCTACAATCCGGATACCCCGTTTGGTGGCGATGTTAAATACCACTTAGGCTACTCTACCGATGTAACTACAAATGCTGGTAAAAGTGTTCACTTAAGTTTGTGCCCTAACCCATCGCATCTGGAAACAGTTGATGGTGTGGTAGAAGGGATGAGCCGTTCTAAAATCGATTTCAAATATGGTGGCGATAACAGCCGCTTAGCACCGATTTTGATCCATGGTGATGCTTCGGTTGCTGGCCAGGGTATTGTTTACGAAGTAATCCAGATGGCTGGTCTAGAAGGCTATAAAACCGGTGGAACCATCCACTTGGTGATCAATAACCAGATCGGTTTTACAACCAATTATAAAGATGCGCGTACCAGTACTTACTGTACCGATATTGCCAAAGTAACTTTATCTCCGGTTTTCCATGTAAATGGCGATGATCCGGAAGCATTGGTATACGCGATCAACCTGGCGATGGAATACCGTCAGAAATATAAAAACGATGTATTTATCGATATTCTTTGCTACCGCCGTTTCGGGCACAACGAATCTGATGAGCCGAAATTTACGCAGCCATTATTATACAAAACCATTGAAAAACACCCTAACCCAAGGGAAATTTATATCGAACAGCTAACCAAAGAAGGTAAACTGGAAGCCGGTTTGGCAAAAGAAATGGAAAAGGATTTCCGTGGTATTTTGCAGGAACGCTTAAATGAGGCCAAAGAATTTGTTGCAGGCAATACCGAAGTTAAATTTGGTGGAGCATGGGCTGATTTGCGTATGGCCACGCCTAAAGATTTTGAAACTTCTCCGGTAACGGCAGTTAAAAAATCTACTTTGTTGGAAATCGGTAAACGCATTACCACCTTGCCATCAAATAAAAAGTTCTTCAAAAAAATTGAGAAACTATTTATTGAGCGGAGTAAAATGGTTAACGATACCCAGGTTTTCGACTGGGCAATGGGCGAGCAGTTGGCTTATGGTACATTGTTATCAGAAGGTAAACGCGTTCGTTTAAGCGGTCAGGATGTGGAGCGTGGTACTTTCTCTCACCGTCATGCCGTACTTACTTTAGAAGATAGCGAAGAAGAATACGTACCGTTGGCTAATATTTCAGACCAACAGGCCCAGTTTGATATCTACAACTCACACTTATCCGAGTATGGTGTTTTAGGTTTTGAATATGGTTATGCGATGGCTAACCCTAACGCACTAACCATTTGGGAAGCACAGTTTGGCGATTTCTTTAACGGTGCGCAGATTGTGGTAGATCAGTACATTGCCAGTGCCGAAACCAAATGGCAACGCGAAAACGGTTTGGTAATGTTATTGCCTCACGGTTACGAAGGCCAGGGCCCTGAGCACTCTTCAGCACGTATAGAACGTTTTATGGAACTGTGTGCAGATTACAACATGCAGGTTGTAAATTGCTCAACGCCAGCTAACTTCTTCCACGTATTGCGCCGTCAGTTTAAACGCGATTTCCGTAAACCTTTAGTGGTATTTACGCCTAAAAGTTTGCTTCGCCACCCAGCCTGTGTTTCTAAACTGGAAGAATTTACTGAAGGTGGTTTTAAAGAAGTAATTGATGATGTAAATGCTAAAACTGCTGATGTAACACGTATTGTTTTCTGTAGCGGTAAAATTTACTATGAGTTACTGGAAAAACAACAGGCTGATAAAATTAAGCATGTAGCATTGGTTCGTGTAGAGCAACTGTATCCTACACCGGTTGACCAGATGGAAGCGATCCAGAAAAAATATAAAAATGCAAAAGAAATTTTCTGGGTACAGGAAGAGCCAGAAAATATGGGCGCATGGCCATACTTGTTCCGTAAGCTTTACAAAACGGCGTTGAAAGGTGTTGATGTAATTTCGAGAAGAGAAAGCAGCAGTACAGCAACGGGTTTTGCAAAACAGCATGCCAACCAACAAGCTTATATCTTGGCAAAAGCTTTAGAAATTCCGGTTACTGAAGATGTTAAGGATATAGCTAAAAAAGCCACAAAAAAATTAGTTCAGATAGATTAAGTGCTTGGCGCTAAGCGTTTGGAGCATAGCGTTTGGTAATTGACTATTGAAATTTGATCATTAGAAGATAAAAACATAACATTACAAAAAATGAGTTTAGAGATAAAAGTTCCACCTGTTGGTGAGTCGATAACCGAAGTTGTTTTATCACGTTGGATAAAAAACGATGGCGATGTTGTTGAAATGGATGAAGTTATTGCCGAATTAGAATCGGATAAAGCTACATTCGAATTAACCGCAGAACAAGCTGGAACTTTAAAAACCATAGCCGCCGAAGGCGATACATTAGCCATTGGTGCAGTAGTTTGTAAAATTGAAGATGGTGGTGCAGCTCCTGCAAAAGCTGATGCCCCAAAAGCAGAAGAAAAACCAGTTGTTGCTGAAGATAAAACAGCAGCTCCTGTTGCTGAAAGATCAGGCGAAAGCTATGCTACCGGAACTCCATCACCTGCAGCAGGAAAAATTTTAGCCGAAAAAGGTATTGATGCGGCTGCAGTAAAAGGTACTGGTGTTGATGGCCGTATTACCAAAGATGATGCTGTTAAAGCGGAAGCTGGTAAAAAAGCCGAAAGCCCTAAAGCAGCAGCTCCTGTTGTTGCCGCTGCTCCAGCTGGTGCACGTAGTGAACGTCGCGAAAAAATGTCGCCATTGCGTAAAACAGTTGCAAAACGTTTGGTTGCTGTTAAAAATGAAACAGCGATGTTAACTACCTTTAACGAGGTTAACATGAAACCAATTATGGATTTACGTGGTAAATACAAAGATTCTTTTAAAGAAAAACATGGTGTTGGTTTAGGTTTCATGAGCTTTTTTACAAAAGCAGTTACCGAAGCTTTAAAAGATTTCCCTGCTGTAAATGCGCGCATTGATGGTGAAGAAATCGTTTACAATAACTTTGCTGATGTTTCTATCGCCGTTTCTGCACCAAAAGGATTGGTGGTACCGGTAATACGCAATGCAGAAAGCATGAGCTTGGCCGAAATTGAAAAATCGGTATTGGCTTTAGCTTTAAAAGCACGCGATGGTAAATTAACGATTGAAGAAATGACCGGCGGAACTTTTACCATTACCAATGGTGGGGTATTTGGTTCAATGATGTCTACTCCGATCATCAACGCACCGCAATCGGCAATTTTAGGTATGCACAACATTGTTGAACGTCCAATTGCCGAAAAAGGTGAAGTGGTTATCCGTCCGATGATGTATGTGGCACTATCTTACGATCACAGAATTATCGATGGACGCGAGTCTGTAGGTTTCTTGGTTCGTGTGAAACAACTGTTAGAAGATCCGGCTAGATTGCTGTTAGGCGTTTAAATCTCGAAGAAATGATCACCCTGATCCGATAGTTATCGGATTTATTTCAGGATCTTTATCGATGATAGATAGAAATATATGGCCCCGATGTAGATCGGGGCTTTTTTGTGTTTTATTATGAAATTAACGTTTAGCTCAAAATTCCTTTTCATTTTCCTGGCGATTTTAATCATCGAAATTTTAATCGCCAAGTACCTGCACGATGCCTTTATACGCCCCTTCGGAGGTGATGTTTTGGTGGTTGTGCTCATCTATGCCTTCCTCAGGACTTTTCTGAAAACGAACAACAAGAAACTGGCTTTAGGCATCTTAGTTTTTGCCTGCCTGATTGAGTTGTTCCAAAAGCTACATTATGTGCGTTGGTTTGGCTGGGAACACAATAAACTGATGTGCACTTTATTAGGTACTTCATTTAGCTATTATGATCTTTTGGCCTATTTTGTTGGTTACTTGATAATCATAGTCACCCTGATCCGATAGTTATCGGATTTATTTCAAGGTCTACCTAGCAAAAAAGATGCTGCTCCCGATGAATCTGGACATGATATATTTATAAAGAATTCAAGTTTTTAATGTGCAATCTGCTTTAAAACTTGACTTCTTTTTTGTCCTAAAAAAATGAAATTAACAACTTTTATAAGTCGCGAAATCTATTTAGACAATGCTTTAATCGGCTTCAAATCCAGTTGCTTAAATTCTACTTCACTGCCTTCGGCCTGTAAGGCAATTTGCCCACTGTTTACTGTACAGTTTGTACCATAATTTACCAATGTACCGTTTACCCAAACTTTAACTTCGTTGTTTAAGCATTCTACTACCATGGTGTTCCACTCGCCCAATGGTTTTTCGCTATCATCGGTTAAGTTTTTAATGCGGCGGAGCTTATCACCGTTTACACCCCAGTTCTCTTTTGGTCCACGTCTGCTAACCATATCGGGTACGGTAATGTCTTCTTCAATGCACCAAAAATCGCCTGCATCTTTATGCTGCATCTGCACTTCCAAAGATTTTGGGAACATGCCATACAAGGCCCTTGGGGTTGATGCATGTACCAGAACGCCACAGTTGCCTGGCTTGCCTGCAAAGCGGTATTGAACGGTTAACTGGTAGTTTTTATAAATTTTATCGGTGATTAAATGGCCACCTGGAGTGCCCAAGCTTACCAATAGGCCATTGCGAACAATAAATGGATTAATGGTATCTGGCTTTTTGTCCATTGCAGGTACATCTACATGCCAGCCTTTTAAATCTTTGCCGTTAAAAAGGCTTTTTTGTGCAAATGCAGTGTAGCTCGAGATTAACAATAACAGGGAGATGGAGAGTAATTTCATTATATCTGGTTTTTGGTTTTTTCAAATATATGATTTTATTCATAAGCCTTGGGTTTAAACCCAAGGCTTATGAATCGGTTCCAGTTTCAATAATTCCTCATAAGCATTTCCGGCAATATCGAGCAGTTGTGCAAAGGCAGGTTCGGTTTTAATACCCTGATTTTTTAACCTGATAATTTCCTGTCTGAAGGTTTCTCCTTTTTCTAACAAAATCTGATGTTCTATTAGCATGTGGCGATAAGCGTTTTGCTGTATTGTTGGTATGGGTTGTCCGAAAATTTCGAATTCAAAACCAGCCATAAAAAAATTGGCTTTGATGGATTGAAAGGTTGGATTTTCAGAAATTATAAATCCTTTTTCGTTCTGAAAGTGATCAGTTAGTGTTTTAGTGAATGCTGTTTTATCCTGTACATAGCAGATGATATCCAGATCACTGCTTTCAATATCGATGTTTATCGGGATGGTGCCGGTAAGGATAGGGGTGAAGGCCGTTAATTTTTCTAGTATCTGGTGTGCAGTTAAAACCTGATAAGCTTGCTGTTGCTTTTCGTTTCCGGATTGGAGATAGGATATATTAAGGAAGTTGATCATTGGATTCAGGCAGTTGGTTAATTGTACTTGCTAAAGAAAATAGATTGTTTGGGTTAACAGATAGGCACTTCGCTTTTGGTTTCCTGCACTATCCAAAGTTAATAAACCCGATAGGATGAATGCCAATGTATTTTAGCATTATTTTGAGTTTTTTAGATCAATCGTAGTTAAAGCACAGGCCCCATTGGCAGTAAGGATAGCGGGAAGAAACTTAAATATTTGCTGCTGTACCTGCTTTCCAAATATTAACAAATAGTATCGTCTTGGAGAAGTATGAAGAAATCTTATAACTATCGCTATTAGGCATGCGCAATAAGATTGCTTTGTCGTTTTCTTCCCGCAATAACGGTTCTACAAAAAAAAGCCCATCTCAATTAAGAAATGGGCTTTGTGTATTTATTTAAAAGGTTTAAGATGCTGAAACAAGTCCGATAGCTATCGGACCAGCATGACGATCGGGGAGATTAATCCTCTACAATTTCGCTGTTGATGCTCACATCATCCTTAACATCTTCTTTAAAGTAGTTTTTTTGGAAGATAAGGATAAGGATTACACCTACTGATATTGCGGCATCAGCAAGGTTAAAAACCGGTCTGAAGAAAACAAATTCTTCGCCTCCCCATATAGGCAGCCAAGAAGGGAAATGCCCTTCGGCAATAGGGAAGTAGAACATATCAACTACGCGGCCATGAAACCAGCTTTCGTAGCCATAAATTTTACCATAAAATACCGAATCGATGATGTTACCCAATGCTCCCGAAAAAATCAAGGCCACATTCAGGATCAATCCACGGTGGTATTTATGTTTAATTAAATAGTGTAAGCCATAACCAATCCCGGCAACGGCTGCAATGCGGAAAAGCGATAAGGCTAATTTGCCAAACTCTCCGCCAAATTCCATTCCGAAAGCCATTCCATTATTTTCGGTAAAGTGGATAATACACCACTTACCGATAATGTGAAATTCCTGGCCAAGGTACATGTGTGTTTTAACCCAGGTTTTAATTAGCTGATCGGCCAATAAAACCAAAAAGATAACAATTAAAGGTTTTGTATAGCCTTTCATTAACCTTGCTTTAATTTAGCTTCCATACTTAAAGTAGCATGAGGTACCGCGCGTAAACGTTCTTTTTGGATCAGTTTACCGGTTTCGCGGCAAATACCATAAGTTTTGTTCTCGATACGCACCAATGCATTCTCGAGGTTATCAATAAACTTTTTCTGACGGGCAGCCAATTGATTGATCTGTTCTTTTTCCATGGTTGCAGAACCATCTTCCAAGGTTTTGTAAGCACCAGAAGTATCTTCTGTACCGTTGGCGTTAGGATTGCTTAAAGATGCTGTTAAAGCGTTAAGTTCTTCTTTCGCCATGCGCAATTTATCTTGAATTAACTCTTTAAATTCCTGTAGTTCACTGTCTGAGTAGCGCGTTTTATTACTATTTTCCATGTTTTTAATTTAGTTTTCTAATATATGGATTTATATTTTAGTTACTGAAATGCTTAACTCAACATCGTCAATCACGATTTTGTTTGCATTATTTACAGTATCTGTTAATTCTAATTCATCTGCCAAGATTTCGTCGCAAATGTAGGCTTTGTTCTTAGCAATTGCACTGGCTACCAAGTTATCATTTTGTAATGAAACTTTAATCCTATCGGTTACTTCAAAGTTCAATTCTTTACGTAGGTTCTGGATACGGTTAACCAGCTCACGCGAAATCCCTTCCTGTTTCAGCTCCTCTGTTATGGTCACATCCAAAGCAACGGTTAAACTGCCTAAATTGGTTACCTGCCATCCTGGAATATCTTCGGCAAAAATCTCTACGTCATCATTTAAATCAATGGCGTGCTGGAAATTATCACTTCCGAAAACATTGATATAACCATCCACTTCCAAACGTTGGATGTCGTCCTGCGTCATGTTCTCCAGGGCTGCTTTTACAGTGCTCATATCCTTACCAACCTTTTTACCCAATGATTTAAAGTTTGGCTTCAGCTTTTTCTTCACAATGCCATGCGTATCGGTAATGAACTCGATGTGCTTCACATTGGTTTCTGAAAGGATATAATCGGCAACTTTTGAAATCTTCTGCTCAAAATCTCCGTTCAAAGATGGGATTAAGATTTTTTGTAAAGGCTGACGAACATTGATGCCCGATTTTTTACGCAATGATAAAACCATCGATGAGATATCCTGGGCATAAAGCATCCTTTCGTTCAAGGCATTATCGATCAGGTTTTTATCGGCTTCTTTCCACAGGGTTAAGTGCACCGATTCTTCAGCATAAGCATCGGTAACGGTTAAGTTTCTGTACAACCAATCGGCAAAGAAAGGTGCCACAGGGCTCATTAACTGCGCCAATGTTTCTAAACAGGTATAAAGTGTTTCGTAAGCGGCACGTTTATCCTCTGTCATTTCGCCTTTCCAAAAGCGGCGGCGGCTTAACCTGATGTACCAGTTACTTAAATGTTCATCAACAAAGGTTTGGATGGCACGGGTAGCTTTAGTTGGCTCGTAAGTATTGTAGCTTTCATCAACCTCGCTGATCAGGTTTTGCAACAGCGATAAGATCCAACGGTCTAGCTCTGTTCTATCTTCAACTTTGCTTAAGTTGTTTTTATCGATTTCAAACTTATCAATGTTCGCATATAAGGCAAAGAAAGCATAGGTGTTATAAAGTGTACCGAAGAATTTGCGGCGCACCTCGTCTAAGCCTTCTAAACTGAATTTTAGGTTATCCCATGGCGATGCATTGCTGATCATGTACCAACGTGTGGCATCGGCGCTGTAAGTTTCAATCGTGCTGAACGGATCGACTGCATTGCCTAAGCGTTTAGACATTTTGTTGCCGTTTTTATCCAGCACCAAGCCGTTCGAAACCACGTTTTTAAAAGCAACACCAGGATTGCCTACTTTGGCGTTTACCGCTTTAATTTCGTCACTTGCTTCGCTCAACATCACCGCAATGGCATGTAGGGTAAAGAACCAACCGCGGGTCTGATCTACTCCTTCAGCAATAAAATCGGCTGCATAGGCGTTTTCAAACTCTTCTTTGTTTTCGAAAGGGAAGTGCCACTGTGCGTAAGGCATGGCGCCGCTATCAAACCAAACGTCAATAAGATCGGTTTCGCGGGTCATTTTTTCACCTTTTGATGAAGTTAAGATCACATCATCGACATAAGGGCGGTGCATATCCTTTAATTCGAAACCTGCAGGCATAAAACCAGCTTCGATGGATTTGGCAATTTCTGCATTCAGATCTGCGATAGAACCTATACATTTTTCTTCCAGTCCATCTGCTGTACGCCAGATCGGTAATGGGGTTCCCCAATAACGTGAACGTGATAAATTCCAATCTACCAGGTTTTCAAGCCAGTTACCAAAGCGGCCTGTTCCGGTCGACTCTGGTTTCCAGTTGATTCCTTTGTTCAGTTCTACCATTTTATCCTTAACCGCAGTAGTTTTGATAAACCAACTGTCCAAAGGATAATATAAAACAGGTTTATCGGTTCTCCAGCAGTGCGGATAAGTGTGCACGTATTTCTCTACCTTAAAGGCTTTGTTCTCTTCTTTTAGCTGAATGGCAATTTCTACATCAACAGATTTTTCTGGTGCTTCGCCATCCTTGTAGTATTCATTTTTAACATATTTACCACCATAATTTCCGCCTAGGGCAGCGATGAATTTTCCCTGCAGATCTACCAACGGAACTGCGTTTCCTTTTTCGTCAAGTACCAACATTGGCGGCACTTCTGGCGTAGCCAATTTGGCCACCCGGGCATCATCTGCACCAAAAGTAGGCGCCGTGTGTACAATACCTGTACCATCTTCTGTGGTAACAAAATCGCCAGAAATTACCCTGAAAGCATTTTCTGGGTTTTGGTACGGAAGTGCGTAAGGCAACAATTGTTCGTATTTTATGCCTACTAGATCTGCACCAACAAATTCTGCTAAAACGCTATAAGGTATTTTTTTATCATCAGCTTTGAAGTTATTAAAGGCTTCTTCAGCTTCTGCTAAAAAGTATTTTCCGGCAAATTGTTTGCCCACTAAGGCCTTGGCCAGAACAACCTGAATCGGCTCAAAAGTATATTGATTAAAGGTTTTAACCAGTACGTAATCAATCTTCGGACCTACGGTTAAGGCCGTATTGCTTGGCAAGGTCCAAGGTGTGGTGGTCCAGGCTAAAAAGTGAACCGTACCAAAGCCTTTTAACGCTTCAGGTAAGCTCGATTCGATGGTTTTAAACTGTGCAACTATGGTGGTATCGCTTACATCTTTATAAGTGCCCGGTTGGTTTAACTCGTGCGAGCTTAAACCGGTACCTGCAGCAGGCGAATAGGGTTGTACGGTATAACCTTTGTACAAAAAGCCTTTATCGTAAAGCTGTTTTAAAATCCACCAAAGCGTTTCAATATATTCGTTTTCGTAGGTGATGTACGGATTTTCTAGATCAACCCAGTAACCCATTTTTTCGGTCAGGTCGTTCCAAACGTCTGTATAACGCATTACCTCAGTGCGGCAGGCCTCGTTATACTTATCAACGCTTATTTTTTTGCCGATATCTTCTTTGGTAATACCCAATTTTTTCTCAACGGCAAGCTCAATTGGCAGGCCGTGTGTATCCCAGCCACCTTTACGTTTAACCTGGTAGCCTTTTAAGGTTTTGTAGCGGCAAAAAATATCCTTAATTGCACGTGCCATTACGTGGTGAATCCCCGGCATACCATTGGCAGACGGTGGTCCTTCGTAAAAAGTAAACGGATTGGATTCAGGGCGGGATGAAATGCTTTTTTCAAAGATATTTTCCTTTTTCCAAAAATCCAGTATCTCTTGCCCTATTTTGGCAAGTTCCAATTGTTTAAATTCGCTATACATCAATCAAGTACCTCAAAAAATTAAGGTTGCAAAGTTAACAGAATTGACTGAATTTTGGTAGTTTTGATGTAAATACTTTTAAGGTGAAATTATTTAATATTGGGCTTGCGATGATGATTGTAGCAGTAATTGCGCTGCCCATTGTTGCCTTAATAAATCCATTAAACCGCGATTTTGTGCTTTATGCATTTTATTTCTGTGGCCTGCTCGAACTAATTGGGCTAATCTTTGTTCTAATCCATATTGTAAAACTTAAAAGAAAGAACCCATGATAAAGCTCTTGAAATTACAGAAAGCCGTTTTCGTACTGGTAGCTGGCCTGCTTTCTTTTATTGCCTATAAAATTTTGGATGCTAATGATGTAAAGGGAAGTATCTATTTACAGATGTTGGCAGGCGTACTGATTATTGTTGGTGCTTTGTGGCTGCTATATCCAATTTTGTTTGCCAAAAAAGATAGTGATGGCAATGCCGAAATTATTACCGACCCAACGGTAGAAGTGCCAGAAGATGAAGAAGAAAAAAAGCCTGCTGCTGAGTAGGGTTTTACCAATATTTCGTAATGTTCTGGGTTTAAATTAATGCATTTTTTTAATTTAGGTATAAATATAGCCTTGCGTTTAAACCCAAGGCTATATTTATTAATGGTCAAATTCGCTGGCATTTTTCGCCGATTCCTCATCGGAAACCAATTTTCTTACTTTCTTTTTATCCAACCACAATACCAGTGCAGGCAGCAGGGTTAAATTGAAAATCAAAGCCACCAATAGGGTAATGGATAGGAGTAAGCCCAGTACTACTGTTCCGCCGAAAGTAGAGGCCGTAAAAATGCCAAAACCAAAGAATAGAATTAAGGCAATATGCGTCATACTAACCCCTGTTTCAGTGATCGTATCTGTAATTACTTTAGGTACGCTGAAATTTGTCAGGTTTAATTCTTGTTGGTAACGCGTTAAGAAATAGATGGTCTGATCGGAGGCCAGGCCAAATGCAATGGTAAAAATTAATATGGTTGAAGGTTTTAACGAAATGCCAAAATAGCCCATAATTCCGGCGGTAATAATCAGCGGAACAATATTGGGCAGCAGGGAGATGAACATAATGCCAAGGCTTTTAAATTGCGCTAACCTCAAAAGCGAAATCAATACAATGGCAAGGGCTATACTTTCTACCAGGTGTTTCAACATATAATCGGTGCCCTTAGAAAAAATAATGCTCGAACCGGTAAGCTCCACATCAAATTTAGCAGGCGGCAAAATACTGTCGATACGCGGCTTTAGTTCTGCCAAAATCGCATCCAAACGTTTTGAACCCACATCGGCCATTTGAAAGCTGATCCTGGTGCTCTGATTCCCCTTGCTGATAAAATTGGTTAACAAACTGGCGTTACCTTTGCCGCCATTGGCAATGTAAGCCAGGATAAAGTTTTTCTCCAGGTTATCGGGCAAGCGGAAAAATGTAGAATCGTTGTTGTAGAAAGCCTGTGTGGCATATTTTAAGCCCATGTTTACCGAAATAGAACGCGAAAACTCCGGATAAGAAGAGATCATCTTTTCCAGTTTTTCCATCCTTTTCAGGTTGGTTAGATTGAAGACCCCATTCTTTTTCTTCGTGTCCACACTAACTTCCAATGGTAAAATGCCTTCAAAGTTTTTCTCAAAGAATTTTAAATCCGTTAAAATCTCTGAGTTTTTGGGCAGATCATCTACCACGTAGCCATTAACATTGATTTTCATTACGCCGATAAAAGCAATGATGGATATTATGATGGTGCCGATATAAATCAGTCCGCTTTTATTTTGGACAAGGAGATCGGTTTTAACCAATAATTTATGCAGAAAACCTTCTTCAATATGTGTTTGCGCCTTAAGCTTGGGTGCAGGTAAATAACTGAATATAATCGGGATTAAGCACAGGCACATGAGCCAGGTAATCATTACATTGATAGAGGCTACGCTGCCAAACTGCATTAAAAGCTCACTTCCGGTAAAATAGAGTACCCCGAAGCCTATGGCTGCCGTGATGTTGGCAATTAAGGTGGTAATGGCAATCCTTTCTATCGTAGTACTTAAAGCTATTTGCTTATCTCCGTGTTTCCTTAGCTCATTCTGGTATTTGTTAAGCAAAAGGATACTGTTGGGTATGCCTATAATTACAATCAGCGGCGGAATCAAGCCTGTTAAAATGGTGAGTTCGAAGCCAAATAATACAAGGGTACCTATACTCCATATTACCCCCATTATCACAACCAGAATGGGAAAGAAAACAGCGTAGAATTTCTTGAAAAAGAAAAGCAGGATCAATGCAGAAACTAAAATCGATAAGCCTAAAAACAATACAAATTCGTTGCTTACCAGTTTACTTACTGCAGTACGGATATAGGGTAGGCCCGAAATGTGGACCTGGATCTTAGTGGCAGCTTGAAAGGCTTTTGCTTTTGTTTCAATTTCCCTTAAAATCGGATTGCGTTCTGCCGTATTTAAAATTTTGGTATCAAAAGTAATGGCCATTAGTGTGGCATTTTGCCGGTTGTATACCAAGCCTTCAAAAAATGGATTGCTGTAAATGGCATTTTTGATCGAATCCATTTCGGCATCCGTTTTAACAAGCCCACCAGGTAGCGGTTTTAAAATGAATTTTTGGTTTACCGTATCTTTTTCCAGCTGAAAAATCCGCCCGCTGGATAATACCTGCTTAATTCCTTTTAGCTTTTGGATGCTGTTAGATAGTTCAATCCATTGATTGTATACTTCTTTTTTAAAGATATCGGGCGATTGTATACCCACCACCATTACACTTCCATCTTCGCCAAAAGTCTTTTTAAAAGCATTGTATTTGATAAATGCGCTATCAGTAACGGGTAATATTTTACTTCCGGTATAAGAGAGTTTTACGTTTTTGGCCTGATAAGCCATAAAAATAGTTCCGAGAACAAAAAATAGAATGATTGCGATACGGTTCTGAAGAATAAATCTCGATAGCTTAATCCACATGCAGCTTAGTTTTAATAATAATATAACGGCAAAACTAATCTTATTTATAAATCAGGATTACTTTTTGCACAATTAAATTTGCACAAATAACATACTTTTGGAAAAATTGTTTTAAACGCATGTTGCACAAAGTTAGAGGCATAGTTTTAAAGACCACCAGTTATAGCGAAAGCAGTGTTGTTGTGCAGGTGCTTACCGATAAATTTGGCATGCAATCTTACCTGATTAATGGGGTTAAAAAGCCTAAGGCTAAGATTAAGATGAACATGCTGCAGGCACTGCATCTGCTCGATATGGTGGTTTACCATAAAGTTAATACCAGTATGCAAAGCGTATCGGAGGTGAGGCAAACGCCGGTTTTTAAAAGTATCCCTTACGATATGGTCAAAACCAGTATTGTTATTTTTCTTAATGAAGTACTGTACAAAAGTATCCGTCAGCAATCGGCCGATGAAGGATTATTCGATTATATTTTCAATTCTATTGCCTGGTTTGATGAAGTGGAAGAAATCAATCCAAATTTTCATCTTTCTTTTTTGTTAAAGTTAAGCCGGTTTTTGGGTTTTGCGCCCAACGAAAAAAGGAGAAACGATCAGGTTTATTTCGATCTGCAAGAGGGAGAGTTCTTTTCCAGGCTTCCAATTCACGCCAATTACCTTCAGTTGGAAGATGCGATGAGCTTTATTTCGCTTTTTAATACCCCGCTCGAAAAAATTTCTGAAATAAAATTGAGTAATGTACAACGGCGCTTTTTGTTAGATAAGATATTGGTTTTCTATACCTTACATACAGCCTCTTTCGGGGTAGTGCAATCGCATAAAATACTGGAGACTTTGTTAAGCTGAAAAAAAAGAAAAAAAGATTTGCAGAACAGTTTTATAGCGCTATATTTGCATTCCCAAACGGAGAGTGGGGCATTAAGTTTGACAAAATATAAAAGGGAAATTAGCTCAGCTGGTTCAGAGCACCTCGTTTACACCGAGGGGGTCGGGGGTTCGAACCCCTCATTTCCCACCAAAGCCTTTCAGTACACTGGAAGGCTTTTTTATAAAACTTTTGAAATACACCAAAAGGGAAATTAGCTCAGCTGGTTCAGAGCATCCCGACGTTATCAGTCGGGAGGGTCGGATCGAAAAGATGAGTTGATTCTTAACATTGCCAAAAAGGGAAATTAGCTCAGCTGGTTCAGAGCACCTCGTTTACACCGAGGGGGTCGGGGGTTCGAACCCCTCATTTCCCACACCGAAGCCTTTCAATATACTGGAAGACTTTTTTTATGGCTAAATTTTAGATTTTAATTTTGTTGTCCATCGGTGGGAAATCACCTCAGCTGGTTCAGAGCACCTTGTTTACACCGAGGGTCGTCCCGATGTTAAATCGGGATCATTTCCCACACCGAAGCCTTTCAATATACTGGAAGGCTTTTTTTATGGCTAAATTTTAGATTTTAATTTTATTGTCCATCGGTGGGAAATCAGCCCAGCTGGTTCAGATCACCTCATTTAAACCGATGGTCGTCCCGATGTTAAATCGGGATAATTTCCCACACCGAAGCCTTTCAATATACTGGAAGGCTTTTTTTATGGCTAAATTTTAGATTTTAATTTTGTTGTCCATCGGTGGGAAATCAGCTCAGCTGGTTCAGAGCACCTTGTTTACACCGAGGGTCGTCCCGATGTTAAATCGGGATCATTTCCCATACCAAGGCCTTTCAGTATACTGGAAGGCTTTTTTTATGGCTAAATTTTAGATTTTAATTTTATTGTCCATCGGTGGGAAATCAGCTCAGCTGGTTCAGAGCACCTTGTTTACACCGAGGGTCGTCCCGATGTTAAATCGGGATCATTTCCCATACCAAGGCCTTTCAGTACACTGGAAGGCTTTTTTTATGCTTAAATTTTTTGTCCATCAGGGAAATTAGCTCAGCTGGTCTAAAATATCTCGTTTACACGGTCGGGGTCGTCCCGATGTTAAATCGGGATCATTTCCCACACCGAAGCCTTTCCGTACACTGGAAGGCTTTTTCTTTTTACAGATAATCTGTAATTTTACATATCACATCCCAAAATAATTAATCAATTATCAAGAGATGTTTTATACCTATATCCTTTATTCCAAAACACGAAATAAATATTATGTTGGTTCAACGGTCGATCTTGTTGAGCGTTTAAAAAAACATAATTCAAATCACTCAGGCTTTACCGGCCATACCGGAGATTGGTGTGTTGTTTGGTACGAAACCTTTAACAACAAGAGGGAAGCAATCATTAAAGAAAAGCTGATCAAGAACTGGAAGAGCAGGCTTATGATCGAAAAATTAATTTCATCAGCGAGGTTGTAATATCTTGTTTTATTTATTAGATCGTCCCGATGTTAAATCGGGATCATTTCCCACCGAAGCCTTTCAGTACACTGGAAGGCTTTTTTTATCCAGATAAGCTGTAATTTTACGTATCACATCCAAGATAATCCACATATTGTAGGTTTATGTAATCTTATATGTCTTATATGGTTCATTTGATGTAAGGCTCCTAAGTCTTTCAACATAATCCTTTATATTTTAACTTGATTATTTACCTTATTCAATTATATATCCGAAATTGGCTGCAGAAAAACAGCTGCCATGCTCAGTAAAATCATTAGGTTCATATTTTTTGGGAATTACTTTGTTGGTATTCTGGCTGTAGCCTTAACCCTCGAAGCTACCTTTCAGTTAAGGGTGCCTTTTAACTCGTTAAATTATTATCTCCTGCTTTTCCTGGCACCAACTATTTATTACACCTATGCCTATAATAAAGTGTCAACAAAACCATCCACCACCAATCCGCGGAACCAATGGTATTTTAAGCACAAAAAAATTATTAACTATAGTCAGGCAGTGCTGTTTATTAGCTGTATGCTGCTCGCGGCAAACCTTATTTACCAGAATTTAGATCACTTTTTGGCCTTGCCGATTAGTTATTGGGTGGCCATACTGATTATTGTAACTGCCGGGGGGTTGTATTATGGCTTATTGCCCCGCTCATTTTTAAAATTCAACCTGCGTAATACAGGCTGGCTAAAAGCCTTTGTGATTGGTTTTGTATGGGCCTGTTGTGCAAACGTACTGCCACTTATTATGCTCAAAATCGAAACCGGTATAGGTTACCATGATTCTGTATTGTGGACCTGGTTATTTATCAAAAACTGGATGTTCTGCACGGTAAATGCCATCATTTTCGACATTAAAGATTACCCAACCGATGCCAACAGGCATTTAAGGACTTTTGTGGTACGTTACGGATTACGAAGGACTATTTTCAATATCCTGATCCCCCTGTTAATTATCGGTTTAATTTCTCTGGGCATATTTGCTAGTTATAAAGGCTTTGCCTGGCCATTGGTTTTTTGTAATGTGTTGCCGTTTATCTTTACCATTTACGTAGCTTATTCTATGCACCGGCGAAAAAACATACTCTATTATTTAATGGTTATTGATGGGCTGATTTTGTTTAAAGCCATATGCGGAATAGTAGGGATGCAGTTTGTAAGATGAGGGTTAACTGGTTAATGGTTAGGCAATACGATTAACCGATTTGTGCAATTTCAACAATTAACCAAGAAATGAACAACAACTACGATAAAATAGCCAATTATTACGATACCCTGAGCCGTTTGGTGTTTTTTAGGTCCCAGCTTAACGCGCAGATCAATCAGCTTCATTTTATCAAAAAAAACAGTAAAGTTTTAATTGTGGGTGGAGGTACAGGCTGGATTTTAGAAGAGCTTGCGAAGCTTTGTTCCGAAGGATTGAGGATCATTTATGTAGAAATTTCAGCTAAAATGATCGCGCTATCTCAAAAACGTAGCTACAAAAACAATACAGTCGAATTTATAAATCTCGGTATAGAAGATTTTGCAACAGATGAAGATTTTGATATCATTCTAACACCTTTTTTATTCGATAATTTTCCCCAGCAACGAGCAATTAAAGTTTTTGAGCAATTAAATGGTTATTTAAAAAACGGTGCCTTATGGTTTCTGGTCGATTTTTCGCTTCAGAAAAAGAAGGGCAAGTGGTGGAAATGGTTATTGCTAAAATCGATGTACCGCTTTTTTAAGCTTTTGGGCATTGTAGAAGCAAATCGCCTGACCGATATGAACCCTTATTTTTTAAAAAGGAATTATCAGATAGTTGAAGAGCGGCTTTACTACGGCGGTTTTATCACAGCAACAATCTTCAAAAAATAAAATGACATTTATTTAATGCAATAATGTTGCGTTTAAAGAAGTGTTTGTCGATTTTTGTTCACATGGATTTTGATGTAATTATAATTGGTGGCAGTTACACTGGACTATCAGCAGCCTTAACCCTGGCGAGATCGGCAAGAAAAGTATTAATTGTAGATAGCGGTAAGCCCTGCAACAGGCAAACTCCGCATGCCCATAATTTTTTGACACATGATGGGGAAGAACCGGCCGTTATTGCTGCAGCTGCAAAAGCTGGTGTATTAAAATATCCGAATGTTAAATTTATGGATGGAACGGTGATTTCGGCGGGAAGAAAAGCTGGTGGTTTTACGGTTAATTTAGCCAATGGAGCAAACTTCTCTTCCAGAAAATTGCTTATTGCAACCGGGTTAAAAGATATATTGCCTGCTATTAAAGGATTTGCAGCCTGTTGGGCCATTTCGGCTATCCACTGTCCATATTGTCACGGTTACGAAGTACGGAATGAAAAAGTAGGCCTGATGATGAATGGCGATAATGCATTCGAAATGGTCAAAAATCTTCAGGTTTTAAATAGCGACATTACGATATTAACGAATGGTAAATCGAAATTAACGGTAGCACAAAGCGACATACTTAGGGCCAAAAGTATTAAAATAGTTGAAGAGGAAATTACGGAGTTCGAGCATGTTAATGGAGAACTGCAACATGTGGTTTTTGGCAATGGAGAAAAGCTTGCTTTAAAGGCAGTTTATGTGCGGCCGGATGTTGAACAGCATTTGGATCTTCATGTGCAGCTCAATTTTGAACTTACAGAATTTAAAACGATAAAAGTTGATGAGCAGCAGCAAACTACTGCTAGTGGTGTTTATGCAGCTGGAGATTGCGCAACTATGTTCAGGTCGTTGTCTATCATAACGGCTGCAGGTACGCTGGCTGCGGTAATGCTAAATAAGGAAATGATCTCAGAAGATTTTTGATCTGACATCATCATTTAAAATAAAATTGCGCCAACAATTGTTGCAACAAACATAGCAATTATAACAATTCTATCTGCGTTGATCCATTGCTCTCTGCTAAGCGGTGCCGCTACTTTTTTTATGGTTTCGGTTTTATGCCTCGTAAGTCTGAAAACGGGGGTGTGTAATTTAATGAGCATGGGAATGAGTTTTATAGGTTAAAAACTATAAGGCAAAACCCAAGCCAAAAACTAAAAAAAATGTGGAATTGTGAATAACTTATGCAGATTTTGTTAATTGATTTACAGTTTGCCCATCTGTAGCTATAATGGTACTCTGAATTATGATTAAGCTGTACAGAAAAACGAACAGCTTAATCAATTCATGTGTATGATAATGAGTTTATTAGATGTTTACTTTAAGCGCCGTTTTAAGCCCTTAAATAAACAGTTTAAAGTGTGGGATCTACTGAATTAAGCAGCATCATCCACATCTTTTGAATGGTTTAGCTTGCTGTTCTTTTTACCATAGCAAAAGTAGATGGCTAAGCCGATAATTAACCAAACGGCCAGCCTCAGCCAGGTTTCCCAAGGTAAAAATACCATCATGGCAATACAGGTTAAAATACCCAATATCGGGATTAACGGTACTAAAGGAACTTTAAAAGGGCGTTTGGCTTCAGGGTTGGTTTTTCTTAAGATTAGGATGCCAACACAAACCATTAAGAAAGCCAATAAGGTACCAATACTGGTCATTTCGCCCACCACGTTCATGGGTACAAAAGCGGCAAAAAGACCAATAAATAAGCACAGCAGGATGTTCGATTTGTATGGTGTTTTAAATTTGGAATGAACTTCAGCGAACATTTTTGGCAACAAACCATCTTTACTAATGGAATAAAACATCCGCGATTGTGCCATTAAATCGATCAAAATTACCGAGGTATAGCCAATTAATATGGCTAAGATAATGGCTTGACTTAACCAGGCATAAGGTGTTTTTTCAATGGCAATGGCTACCGGGGCGCCACTATTGGCAAATTCTTTATAATTGGCCAGGCCTGTCATTACATGCCCGAATAAGCCGAACAATACGGTACAAACCAGCAACGATCCGATAATGCCTATAGGTAAATCGCGGGCAGGGTTTTTAGTTTCCTGGGCAGATGCAGCAACGGCATCGAAACCGATAAATACAAAAAATACCAGTCCGGCGCCGCGCAAAACACCACTCCAGCCAAACTGGCCAAATGTTCCGGTATTTTCGGGGATATATGGATGATAATTCGCCGGATCGATGTACTGCCAGCCCAAAGCGATAAAAACCAATACTACACCAACTTTTAAAAACACGATAATTCCGTTTACAATAGCCGATCCTTTGGTTCCCCTGATTAAAATGGCCGTCATTAATACAACAACCAGTGCCGCAGGGATATTGATAATTCCGTTTACGGTTGAGCCATCGGCCAGTTTTGCCGTTTCGAAAGGCGATAAGGTCAACTGTGGTGGCAGGTAAATGTGTAAACTGGCTAAAAACTTGGTTAAATACTGCGACCAGCTGATGGCCACAGTGGCACAGCCTACAGAATATTCGAGTACCAGATCCCAACCGATTATCCAGGCAAAAAGCTCGCCCATGGTAGCGTACGAATAGGTGTAAGCACTTCCGGCAACAGGAATCATAGAGGCAAACTCGGCATAACATAAGGCCGCAAAGCCACAGCCCAGCGCCGCAATTACAAAAGAAAGGGTAACTGCCGGACCCGAATGATTGGCTGCTGCTAAACCTGTTATCGAAAATAAACCGGCACCCAATGTTAAACCTACACCAATTAAAATGAGGTTAATTGGCCCCAAGGTTCTTTTAAGCGTTCCTTCGCCGCTTTCGTTTGCTTCAGCAACGATGCTGGCAATAGATTTTTTCATGAAAATAAGTTAAGACGCTGCAAAAATATTAAAATATATTAAATCTATCGAATTTATATGTTTTGTGGTTTGAACGGTTTATCAGCGAAAGGCCTGCTGTGCTATTTATCCAAAGCACCACAGCTGCACAGTTGCTGCCACATAAGCCCGATCGGAATGTAAAACCCGCAGCCCCAAGGGCGAGGATTTGTAATGGAGAGCGGGGCTGAGCTTACCGAAAAGTCCTGCATTTGCTTTCCAGTAAAGGATGAAAATCGCTGTCTTTAAGCAATTAATTTATAAATAGAAAATTTATTTTTAAATTATTGTATTGATAATCAATTGTTTGTGATTTTACTTTTATTTATTTTAGTACTATGTATTGCATAGTACAATATCAAACATATATCTTTGTATTATGATAGCAGAAAATACGCAAACACAAATGCGGAAGGGAATTCTGGAGTACTGTGTTTTATCAATCATCGCACGGGGCGAAATATATGCTTCGGATATTATTGCCGAATTAAGGTCGGCAAAGCTGTTGGTGGTTGAGGGCACATTATATCCATTATTAACCAGGCTTAAAAACAATGGTTTGTTAAGCTACAACTGGGTAGAATCTACCTCAGGCCCACCGCGTAAATATTATACCTTAACCGAAGATGGTCGGGGCATTTTATCACAATTAGATCAAACCTGGCAGGAGCTGGCTTATGCTGTAGGTATTTCACAAAAAGGAGCCAATTCATCATTATAGCAAAAAAGGAAATGGAAAAGACCATCATCATAAATATAGGGAACACGATTATTCATATTGAAGAAAGTGCCTACGAACTCTTAAAGGCATACCTGAATGAAGTGAAACAGCATTTTGTTAACCATGCCGATGATCTGGAAATTGTAACAGATATTGAAAACCGTATAGCCGAGCTGTTAACCGAGCAGTTGGAAGAGCAGAAAAAACAGGTTGTAGATGCAGCCAATGTAAATTCGGTAATTGCGCAGATGGGCAGGGTGCAGGATTTCGATACTGCCGAAGAAGGAGAAGAGGAACCGGTTAGCCACAATGCATATCAATATCAGTTTGCAGAGAAAAAGTTATACCGCGATATGGATGAGCGTGTAGTGGCTGGGGTATGCGCAGGCATAGCACATTACGTAAATATAGATGCCAAATGGATCAGACTGGCGGCCTTGTTAAGTATTTTTCTGGGCGGTTCGGGGATATTGGTGTATGCCATCCTCTGGATTATCATGCCTAAGGCGAAATCGCGTATCGAAAGAATGGAAATGAAGGGCGAGCCCGCCAACCTTCAGGGTTTTCAGAAAAACCTGGATGAAGAGCTGCAGGCTGTTAGAGAACGTCTGGGTGAGGTAAACAAACAGGCACAGCCCATATTTGCCCGTTTCGGCATCTTTATCGGAGAATTTTTTGAATGGCTGGGCCGCTTTTTATCAGGCACCGGAAAGATCATTTTTAAAGTAATTGCCGGATTTATAGTGGTTTTTGGTGTACTCTTTTTACTTACCTTAATTATCGGTACAGCAGCTTTTCAAGGTTTTTGGGACGCCAGCATTTATGAGTATTTCCCTTTCTCTATAATAAACGAAGGCAACCGTGGCATTATCTTATTTGGTGCTTTTGTTGTATTGTTTATCCCGATATTGGCTCTGGTACTGTTTTCTATCCGCGTGGCATTTAACAAACAGGCCATTAACAAAACACTTTCTTTTGCCCTGTTGATTATCTGGTTAGCGGGCGTGGCCATTACAGGTTACCAAGTGGCTAAAATATCATCGGAGTTTAAGCAGCATGCAGAATTAACGCAAACTGTTGATCTTAAATCTTTTTCTACTTATGTGATCAGTATCGATAAAAGCAAATATTTCAGTAAAGAGGATAGCATAGCTTACCACATTGATGCGAACAACCGGAACCAGATTGTGGTTGATGATTTAGAAGATGGGCCATTTGTTTCGCCGAACCATATCCGTATCGAAATTGAGAAGAGCGAAACAGGTGTAACGCGTTTGACGCAGAAATACGAATCGCAGGGTAAAACCTTTCAAAGTGCCTTGCAGAATGCACAGAACATTAGCTATACGTACCAATTGAAAGATTCAGCCCTGGTTTTTAGTCCGCGGTTTCAATTGAGAAAAGGAACCATTTGGCGCAATCAGGAAGTAAGGCTTACACTCGAAATTCCGGTAGGTACGAAGTTGATCTTAAAAGAAGATGCTTACAGTTACATTAACAATTACTGGACCTGGGGCTGCAACAACACCGAAAATGATCACAACGATTACAGTGTTTGGGTAATGACCGATGATGGATTGAAATGTGTTGCGGAATTAAAAGAAGAAGCCATAAAAAAGAAAAAGCTGCAGAGAGAACTGCTTGAGCTCGATTCGCTGAAAAAAGATAAACCAGGTGATGTGATGTATCAGGATTCGGTATCGAACCGGATTAATGAAGTGAAACAGGAGCTGGGCGTTGAGCCAGCAGAATAGCTAAAAGCCCATCATTTCGACCATAGACCTTGTCGTCATTTCGAGCGGACCCCATAGCTATCGGGTGTAACGGAGTCGAGAAATCTACTTATATAGATCTCTCCATTCCACTGCGTTTTCATCCGATAGCTATCGGATCGAGATGACGGTAAGGTGCGGAGAGATAATCGCTAAACCAAAAAAAAAGAAACCATGAAAACATTATTTACGCTAATTGCATGCCTTATGGCATGTGGGGTTTCCTTTGCCCAAAAATTAAATACCATCAGGGGTAAAATTGTAGATGAAAAAACGGTTCCGGTATCATTTGCAGTTGTTCGGGTGCTCAATTACCCTGATACTACGGTTGCGAAGAGTGTATCAACCAATATTGAGGGCGAATTTACAATCGATCAGCTTAAAAGCGGCGAATACCTACTGTCGGTCTCTATTGTTGGCTTTAAAAATAAAAGAACCAATCACTTTTTGCTTAAAGATGACCTGAACATGCCTCCAATCGGTATGGAAAGTTTAACCAAACAGCTCAAAGAAGTAAGTGTGCAGGGCAAGAAACCTTTTATTGAACATCAGATTGATAAAACGGTGCTGAATGTAGAAAACAGCATCACGGCTATGGGCAGCACGGCCTTAGAAGTGCTGGAAAAAGCGCCTGGGGTACAGATAGACCGACAGAGCGATCAGATTAAGCTGAACAACAAGAGCGGGGTGGTGGTAATGATTGATGGAAAATCGAACTTCTTATCGGGTGCTGATATTACTACCCTGTTGAGCAACATGAGCAGCGATCAGATTGGTACGATAGAGCTGATAACCAATCCATCGGCAAAATTCGATGCTGCCGGAAATGCCGGTATCATCAATATCAAGCTCAAACGCAATAAAGCTTATGGTACCAACGGTACGGTTTCTTTTAACGGCGGTCAAGGGGTAATGCCCGATTCGCCCAGCGATCTGTACCGTGCAGGTGTAAACCTCAACCTGAACCACCGCGAGGGGAAATGGAATATTTTTGGGAATGGGGCAGTGGCGCGGAAATCAAATTTCAACAATACTTTTTTAACGCGTACTACTTTATCGAACGGTTTGGCCAGTTCGCTCACGCAAAACTTCGACCGCAAAAATAAAGGCGTTGGCTTTCAGGGTAAATTAGGGGCTGATTATTATGCTTCGGAAAAAACTGTTTTTGGGCTAATGCTCGATGCCAATACCATAAATACCAAGTTGAGCAACTTTAGCAATACCGATATTAATGCCGTGCAGAACGGGGCTTCCAGTTTGAGCTATATCCTGCAGGATGCAAATTCGAGCTCGCCCGTAGGCAATTTAACGGCAAACTTTAACATCAAGCACGATTTTGACAAGAAAGGGAAGAGCCTTACTTTCGATATAGACTACTCTGGTTTCAGCAATAAGAAGAATGAAGGGTTTTTGGCCAATTACTTGAATGCCAGTGGCGCCTCTACCAACCAAACGAGCTTGAGGAACAATACCGATGCAGAAATTCAGGTATACGCGGCCAAAACAGATTTTACACTGCCCCTGGCCAAAACCATGAAACTGGAAACGGGTTTAAAAAGCAGCTACGTGGTTACCAACAACGATTTCCTTTCTGAACAGTTGGTGGCGGGCGTTTGGAAAAACGATGTGGGTAAATCGAACAACTTTGTCTACAAAGAAAACATCAATGCTATTTACGGTATTTTTGCTAAAGAATGGAAGGTATGGCAGGTGCAGTTGGGCTTGAGGGCCGAGCATACCCACTCTAACGGTACATCGGTTACGGATAATAAAGCGGTAGACCGCAATTATCTTTCACTGTTTCCAACAGTTTTTGTGAACCAGAAAATAAGCGAAAACCACAACATCCGTTATTCTTACGGCAGGAGGGTAGACCGTCCCAATTACCAACAGCTAAATCCTTTCGTATTTTATATGGATCCATTGGCGGTTGACCAGGGAAACCCTTACCTGAAACCGCAGTTTACCGATAACTATCAGATCAGTTACAGTTATAAGGAGGTTTCTTTCTCGTTAAATTATTCGAATACGCGCGATATGATTACGCAGATCAGCAAACAGGATGATGCCACGAGGGTAATCAGTGTAATCCGCCAGAACCTGGGCCGTTTCCAGAATTTCTCTGCCGATCTTTTTGTGCCGGTTAAGGTTGCCAAATGGTGGAACATGGAGAACAGTATAAACGTATATTACAGCAAGTTTAACGATGGCAACATAGAAGGAGCGGCCTATAGTGCAGGTAAGGCGGCGGTAAACCTGTTTACATCGAGCTCTTTTACCTTACCGCAAAACTTTAGCATCGAAATTAGTGCCTGGTTAAACTCGCCAAGGGTAAGCGGAGTAGAGCAAACAACCATTTATCAGGGCGCTTTAAATGCCGGAATCCAGAAAACTTTAATGAATAAAAAGCTAAAGCTGCGTTTAAATATGGACGATATCCTGCTGACCAACCACTGGGAAGGAAAACTGGTGTACCAGAACATCAACATGAATGTAGTGAACCGTTACACCAGCAGAAGGGCCAATTTTAATATCAGTTACAATTTCGGAAACCAGAATGTAAAATCGGCAAGATCGAGAAATACGGCTACGGATGATATTAAGGGAAGAGCAGGGGGATAGTGGAGTTTGGAGTTGAAAATGGGCTGCATAATTATTAACCAAATTTTTTGCGACCATTAAGAAGTTAAGAAAATTAAGGGCGATGTAGCGAACGATGATCTAGTCCCCCTTTGAAGGAGGCAGGGGGATGATTGGGTAACGCCCTCAATTAACCAATTAACCCCACTTTGTCATTCTGAACGCAGTGAAGAATCTTTTTAATTTTACAGCCAAGCGATAACCTCGTCCCCCTTTGAATGGGTCAGGGGGATGATTGGGTAATGCCCTCAATTAACCAATTTTAAACGGTTAACCGATTAACCATACTAAGCATTAACCAAATTTTTTGCGACCATTAAGAAGTTAAGGAAATTAAGAGTGATGTAGTGAACGATAAACTCGTTACCATTTGGGGATGATTGGATAACTCCTTATTTAACCAATTTGAACAGTTAACCGATTAATCATAGCGAACGATAATCTCGTCCCCCTTTGAAGGGGGCAGGGGGATGATTAGTGCCCCCCTAATTAACCAATTTAAACAGTTAAACAATTAACCCCATTAATCATGAAAAATAAAAAATATACACTTGCCATTTTACTTGCAGCTTTAAGTTTCGGATGCCGCAACAGCGGAGGACAACTATCGATAAGTGTAAAGGATACTGATGTAGCCTATACCTTCGAAACCAAATATGCGGCTGGTAAAACAGCCAAACTCGAAAAATATCTAGATAGTGCATTAAACAACGAACTTCCGTTAGATCAGCACATCGATTTGTTTGTTAATTTAAATGGCAGCGATAAATTTAACCTTAAAGCAAAAGAAGGCTGGATGGAGATCAATTTTGATAAACGGAACAGCTCTTTGGCTGGCTATATGCAAGTGAAGAAATTAGCTGAAGGAATTAAAGAGAAGTTAACGGAGTGAGTGTAATCCGGATGCTCAGTTTTGGTTTCTCCCGCAGATTACGCTAATTACGCAGATTCAAAAGGTTGCCAGTTTACAATTAACCGATTAACCAGTTTAAACAGTTAACCCTGCTTCGTCATTGCGAACTGAAGGGCAGGGTTTTGTGGTGGCGTGAAGCAATCATTTTAAGCGTTGGGCGTTTAGCGTGTGGCGGTTTTTAACCACAGAAGACACAAAGAAAAAGGTGCGGAGTACGCAGAGTAGCACTTGTCATAATCCTGAGAGAAAGATCCTTCGCTGCGCTCAGGATGACAGCGAGGTGCATTATTTGTCATGATGATCTAGTAACTATCGGATGCAGTGAAGAATCTTTTTATTCTGTTATTGCCAAGCGATAAACCCGTCCCCCTTAGAAGGGGGCAGGGGGATGATGGGTAATTTCTCTCAATTAACCAATTTGAACAGCTAACCGATTAACCATACTAAGCTTTAACCTAATTTTTTTGCGACCATTAAGAAGTTAAGGAAATTAAGAGTGGTGTAGCTAATGATAACCTCGTCCCCCTTTGAAGGGGGCAGGGGAATGATGGGTAATTTCTCTCAATTAACCAATTTGAACAGCTAACCGATTAACCATATTAAGCATTAACCCAATTTTTTGCGACCATTAAGAAGTTAAGGGCAATATAGCTAGCGATAAACCCGTCCCCCTTTGAAGGGGGCAGGGGGATGATGGGTAATTTCTCTCAATTCACCAGTTTAAACAGTTAACCGATTAACCATACTAAGCTTTAACCTAATTTTTTGCGACCATTAAGAAGTTAAGGAAATTAAGAGTGGTGTAGCTAATGATAACCTCGTCCCCCTTAGAAGGGGGCAGGGGGATGATGGGATATCCCCCAATTAACCCAATATTCCCTCTAAACAAAATCAACCGGAAACCTCTAAATATTTCCGGTTGATGGAGTGATTTCTGCCTTTTTTAGCTAGCGAAATCTGAGCATTATTGCGATACGGGCAATTAATCTTTTACCAACCTTACTGCGCAGCCAGTAGTTTTACTGTAATCGGTTACGCGTGGTTCGCTGTATTTGTTAAAATCAAGGTAATAAGCAAAGCTGTCGCCACTTGATTTGGTGCTGCTCGACCACCAGTAGCTTAGCCATATTCCGTATTTGAAAGATTGTCCGCCGCCATATTCGTCACCACCGGCGCTGCCATTGGTTAATAAATTAAGGCCTGAAGAATTATCGCCATTACCGTGTGCAAATTTGTATGAATCTTTTATATCCCAACCGGTGGTGCCCCTCATTTTTTTGCCGGCTACTTTCTCGCCACCCAAGGCCGAAATAAGCGTTAAGAATTCGTTGCTGCTGGGTACGTGCCAGCCTGCAGGCGCTAAACCACGCCGATCGGTAACTGCATAAAAGTTGTATAGTTTTCCGTATTTCTTTTCATTGCTACTGTCGAAATTAAGGTAGCAATAAGCGGGAATTTTTTCGCGGCTCACTTTTTCCCATTCTTTTTGATTGGCTGCATAATAAATCTGCTCGCCGTTTCTATAGGTGCTTACATTAAGGTTGGTGCTTGTCCATACCTGGTTACCAATAGTTACCGGACCGGTAATTTCTGGCGAAGCATTGTATATTTCTTTCAACTGAGCCGATTGCGCCGCATTGCAGCTCCATACAAAATTGCTGGGCTGTATGCCACCGCTTCTTTTTAAACATTCTTTGGTCGCTATTGCATCGGCCTCTTCTTTGGTTTTTGCTATGCCCCAGCCAAATGCGGTACCCACATTACCGTTTATGGTGCGGTAGGCTGCACAGCCCGTGCCGGAATAGGTTAATACAATACTGCAGGCGCCACCGCGTTTGTTACATTCGCTAACCGCCCGCTTCTCTGCTTCTGCCTGGCTTGGCTGATCGAACGAAAAACCATAATAAAAACCATTAGATCGATCTATGGCCAGTGCACCATATTTGGTTTTAACAGGAGCAGCTGCTTTGCTGGCCGGTTTTTTTACCTGCGCAATTAAATTGGATGTGGCAACCAACAGCACAAGTACCGCCATGAGGAGTAGTTTGTTTATTTTCATGCTTTTATTGTTTGTTTATGATGGCAAATCTCTCTATCGCACATCAGCCAGTCAATACCATGTATTGGGTATATTTATATGGGAGGGTTGGTGTGGTGGCGTGAAGCAATCTTTTTAAGCGTTGGGCGTTTAGCGTGTGGTGGTTTTTAATCACAGAAGACACAAAGAAAAAGGTGCGGAATACGCAGAGTAGCAATTGTCATAATCCCGAGATAAAGATCCTTCGCTGCGCTCAGGATGACAGCGAGGTGCATTATTTGTTATGCTGATCCGGTAACTATCGGATGCAGTGAAGAATCTTCTTTAATGTTATTGCCAAGCGATAATTACCAATTTGCATTTGCCAGTTTGCAATTAACCCACCAACAAGTTTATACAGTTAACCCTATAAACGTCATTGCGAACTGAAGGTCAGGGTTTAGTGGTGGAGTGAAGCAATCTTTATAGTAAAATATCCAACCCAACCTCTCCTTAGTGTTTAACGCAGCGTCACTACGGAGTAACAATGGCTAAGCCCTGTACTACAAACCAATTAATCTCCATAGTCCAAAGTACGATTCGGTATCCTGTCTTATGCAACCATTTGATATGCATGCATTATATTTATTACCTTTGCCGCGTTTCTAAATACTAAGGTTATTCATTAATACATGGGCAAAAACAGCATCCGCGCTACCATTGCATATTTCTTTTTAGGCGAGTATTTTTCTGATGCGCTGCGCACTACCATTACTGTGGTACTGCCCATTATACTGTTTTTTTACCTAGGCAATGCCGAAGCAGCAAAGGGCATTGGGGTGGGGGCGCTGTTAATCAGTTTAACCGATTTGCCCGATAACCGGCTGAACAAACTGAAAACGGCCTTGTCCAGTATTATCGTCTTTTTTGCGGCCACGCTCGTGGTTTCGTCGGTATTGGTTAATGCTTACCTTACTGCGGTGGTTGTAATTGTTGCGGCTTTTAGCTGTTCTATGTTGGCTGTTTACGGGCAGAAACTATCGCTCATCGGCACCATGGCGCTTATTGTGTGCACATTTGTAATGGGGCTTCATCCCGAAAGGCCGCTTTATTTTAGTACCTACATCTTAATTGGTGGGGTATGGTATTATATCATCAGCTTGATACAGATTTTGATCAGGCCTTACCGCTCGTTGCATCATGCCATTTTTGAATGTTTGATGAGCAGCGCGATGTTTTTAAGTGCCAAGGCCAAAAATTACGATGTAAGCATACCGCTCGATCTGCAGCAGAAAGAAGCCATAAAGCTGCACATTAAAGTAAACCAGAAACACGAGTTGATCCGCAATTTGCTGCTTACCGATAAGTACGCCATGAACCCCGATAACCCCAAAGGGCGCTTGCTGTTAGAAAGGGCCAGGTTGCTTATCGACCTGTACGAGCAGCTGAATGCCGTACACTACGATTATGGGCTGGTGCGCGAAACCCTGGCTACCGGACCAAGTTTAAAGCTGATTGCCGAATTAATTGAGCTGTTGGCCAAAGAACTGGAGCAGTTGGGCAGGCATGTGCGTTCGGCCAAGGCTTACAAAGGCGAGGTGGCTACTAATATGGCCTACTACCAAAAACGGGTAACCTTATTACAGGAAATGGAACGTTTAAACGAAACCCAGCGTAAAATTGTGCTGAAGGTAGTTTCGAACATGAACGATATTGTACGGATCATCGAAATGATTAGGGGGAACGAAAGTGCTGCGGCACAACACCTGCAGGAGCTTAGCGGAGCCATTTCTTACCCGCTTTTTATCACTGGCGACCGTTTTGCCATTGGTGAACACCTGAGTTTAAAATCGCCCATTTTTAGGTTTTCCCTGCGTTTGGCCATTTGTTTCCTTTTCGGCTTTGTGCTGATCTGGCAGCTAGAGCCAAGCAAATACAGTTATTGGCTTTTTTTAACACTGGTAATTGTGGCCCGGCCTAAATTTTCAATCACCTGGAAACGCAACCTGCAACGTTTAAAGGGGAGCCTGGGCGGGGTAGTAATCGGGTTGGTAATCGTATACCTGGTGAAGAGTCCGGCGGTGCTGCTTTCCTTTTCTGTAATTTTTCTATTGGGTTTTTATGCCTTTAACCGTTTAAATTATACGGTAAGTGTGCTGTTTATTACGCCTGCGGTAATTTTAACATTGGGCAGTTACCAGGGGCATTTTGATCATATTGTACACGATCGGATTATGTTTACGCTGCTGGGCTGTGCAATTGCGATATTGGCTACTTACCTCTTTCCGGTGTGGGATAGCCGGCAGTTGAAGGCCAAAATAAGTCAGACCACAACAGATAGCCTGCATTATTTGCAGGTAGCCATAGAAAGGAAAGAAAACCTAGGCGAGAACATTTCGCGCATGGCGCGGAAAAATGCCAACCTGAGTTTATCGGCTTTGAGCGAAGCAATTGAATCGGCCAGTCAGGAGCCCATGCAAAAACGGATCGATTTTAATGGACTATACGGTGTGCAGTCTACCATTTACCAGATCAATGCCATTATCACCTCTATTTATCTTTCAGTTAACCATAAACCCGAACAGGCCGACCCCTTGTTGGTAAAGCAGATTGCCGCCAATTTAAGTGCTGGGTTTGAGGGGCAGGATATTGCTCATTCACCTGCGGAAGCATTGGACAAAGCTGCGGTATTTGCCGATAGCGATCATTCTACCAAGCAGAAACTGGCGCATATTGCAGCGCTATCATTGGATTTTAGGCAGTTTAGTACTGCTTTTAATGGCAAGTAGTTTCTCCTTGCGATAACTCGTCCCCCTTTGAAGGGGGCAGGGGGATGATTTGGTATTACTTTCAATTAACCAATTTAAACAGTTAACCAATTAGCCATTTTTCCTTTGAAGGGGGCAGGGGATGATGGGTAGACGAGGTTTGTTGCAGTTTCCTTTCACTATAGCCCCGATAGAACGGAAAGCCCGGAACGAAGTGGAGGCTTGTAGGGAAAGCGGGACAGAGCAGCAGCCAAGAACTACTAACGTTCCGCTCCAAAACATTAAGTTGTTTTTTGAAAGTATTTACAATCGGATCAGGGTGACTGTTTGGTGGCTCGTCCCCTTTTGAAAGGGATCAGGGTCATGATTCGGTAGTACTTTCAATTAACCAATTTAAACAGTTAACCAATTAACCATTTTTCCTTCGATGGGGGCAGGGGGATGATTGGGTATCGCTTCCAATTAACCAATTTAAACAGTTAACCAATTAACCATCTTGTAAAATTGGTATATTGTGCGCTTTAATTCATTCCATTGCATCATGAAAAAATCATTCCTAAGCCTATTTTTTGTCGCGTTTTTAACACTTGCAGCATCTGCACAACAGAAACCCAACTTCTGGGACGATGTACAAACCATCAAGAAATACGATCAAATGTACAAGCCACCTGTGCACCCGGTGTTGTTTATAGGAAGCTCATCTATCCGTAAATGGGACGACTGTACGCAGATTTTTGCCAAATACAATGCCCTAAACCGCGGTATAGGCGGTGCCGTAATTAACGATATAACCTATTACTTAAACGATGTGGTTTTTCCATATCAGCCCAAGCAGATTGTATTGTACGTAGGGGAGAACGACCTGCCAAGCGATAACGTAACACCTGATACCGTTTTAAACCGGACAATTAATTTGTACAAAGCCATTAGGGCAAAGCTGCCAACGGTGCCAATTGTGTACATTTCGATTAAGCCAAGTCCGAGCCGCGATAAATTTAAAGAAAAGGCAGTAGCCTCAAATGCACTTATTCAGCAGTTTTTTGCCAGAGAGGCCAACACTAAGTTCGTTAATATTTACCCTTTAATGTTAACCAAAGATGGAAAATTAAGGCCCGAGCTTTTTGTGGGTGATATGTTGCACATGAATGCTGCCGGTTATGCCATTTGGAGAAAAGCAGTTGAAAAACATTTGTTGAAAGACTAAAGCAGAAAGAGTAAAGCAAAAAGACTAAAGCAGAAAGAGTAAAGCAAAAAGACTAAAGCTGAAAGTAGGAGGTACGGCAATTAGGTACTCGCGGAATCTTACATCCGCTAAGACGTGTAAGGTGGTTAAAAATTGATAGGTTTGATTAAACGGTTAAATCGTTAAGCTATTTCTGCAATAATTTTTCCTCATGCGCTGATCCGTGGCCCTTTGAAGGGGGCAGGGGATGAAGGGGGGAGTAAAGATTTCCGTGCTTTTTCTGGCGAAAATCTCCTAGGCCAATAGCAGGGCGCAGATTGCAAGGCGCTGATAGCAGGGTACATAGGCTATCCTACCATAACTTATCATCCTGGTCCTGATAGCTATCGCAGGCAGAGAAGTATCTCTTTGAAAAGGTTTATTGAACATTACATTGAACTAATCCGTCATTCTCGCGTAGGCGAGAATCATAATGCAATACGCTTAAGGTTTTCCAAAAATCTAGGCTGAAAAAACCGTCTCAAAATTACGACCTTTCACATTCCGCTACATTCCCCAAAACCAAGCCACTTCATAAGTATTTCTTAAGCAGTTTAATACCTTATCATCATTGGCATGCCTGAATGGTGTAATTTAATAAAGAATTAAAATTATATATTTATTATTGCGTTCTTATCATCCCGTCTAACCAGAATGAAGAAAACCTTACTTGCACTAGCCTGCTTTTTAACTACTTATTGTGCGCATGCACAAGGACTTTTGGGCATTCCGCAAATTGTAAATTATAACAACGAACAATACAATGGCGGTATCCAGAACTGGGATATTAAACAGGATAAGAACGGAATACTTTATTTTGGCAACAACGAAGGGCTTTTGAGCTTTAACGGCAGGTACTGGAACCTTTTCAGGCTGCCCAATTATACTTCGGTACGTTCGCTGGGCATCGATTCTAAAAACAGGATCTATGTTGGCGGTCAGGATGAGTTTGGCTACTATTACCCCAATGCAAATGGTGTGCTCAAATACACCTCTTTGCTTAACCTTTTGCCCGAAAACCTGCGCAAGCCTGCCGATATTTGGGATATTTCGGTATTTAAGGATGAGGTTTTCTTCCGCTCGGTAAATACCATTCTACACTATAAAGATGGCGTACTTAAAAGCTATAAACCCAGCACCAGCTGGTTGTTTTTGGGCATGGCCAACAATAATATTTTTGCGCAGAGCAGAGATCTGGGCCTAATGGTGTACGACCACGAAATGTGGAAACCCTTTTGCACCGATACCATTTTAAAGCAATCTACCATTTCTGCTGTTTTACCTTACCATGGAGATACCCTCCTCGTATCTACCTTAAAAAAGGGCTTTTTCCTTTTGGTTAATCAACAATTAAAACCTTTCAGCACCAAGCTGGATCAGGTTTTTTTGAACGACAGGATTTATTTTGCCAACCAGATCAATGCACAGCTGTATGGTGTGGCCACTACATCGGGCGGTGTGTACATTATGAACAAAAGGGGCGAGCTGGTGCAGAAATACAATTACCGTGAAGGCCTGCAGAACAATAACGTAAGGGCTATTTTGCTGGATAGGGACAAGAATATGTGGCTGGCCCTTGACGATGGGATTGCCTATGTAGCGATAAACAGCGCCATTAAAAACATTATACCCGACCGGAGCAAACAGATTACCAGCTATGCTTTTAGGAAATTTGACCAATCTATTTACATTGGTACCTCAAATGGCCTTTACAGGGCCAAGCTGGATAGTGCCATACCGGATTTAAGTTACGCTACAGCCAATTTTGAGGAAGTAAAAAATACCAAGGGGCAGGTTTGGGGCCTCGATGAAATTAACAACCAGCTGTTAATGGCCCATGAGGAAGGTACCTTTGCCGTTAAAGATAATGTGGCCAAACCGCTTTACAATTTGCCCGGAACCTGGATGTACCAAACGCTTGATAACGTTTACCCCAGCAATGAAGTAATTGCCGGTACCTATTGGGGCCTGCAGAAATTAAACTACAATGGCAGCAGCTTTAGCAATGGCGGCAAAATTGAGGGCATTACCGAAACACTGCGCTTTATCGTATCTGATAATAATAACCCCGATCACATCTGGGCCTCGCACCCTTACCACGGCGTATATAAAATAGAGCTCAAGCCCGATCATAAGGCTATACTCCGTACCACCATGTTTACCGATAAGGACGGTTTACCCTCTAAACTCTACAATTATGTTTACCACATTAAAAACAGGGTGGTAATTGCTACGGTAAGCGGTGTTTACGAATACAACAGCGCCAGCAAAAAATTTAACCGCTTAAAACTGCTTGGCCAGGCGCTAAACGGCACTTCGATACAGTATCTTAAAGAAGATAACAATGGCAATGTTTGGTTTGTAAGCAATAAAAAAGTTGGGGTAATCGATTTTAGTAAACCATCGGGAGCAAATGCATTCAGTATTTTTTACCTGCCCGAACTCGATGGAAAGGTAGTAGGCGGTTTCGAATCTATTTATGCCCCCGATAGTAAAAATATATTTATCGGTGCCAATAAAGGGGCTTACCACATCAATTATGATAAGTACATAGAAAACATAACCAAACCCAATGTTGTGCTGGGCATGGTTAAACTGATGGGCAAAAAGGATAGCGTGGTATTTGGTGGCTACTTTGTTAAAAACGGGGCCATTACAGCCCAGCAGGATTTGAAAGAACTGCCCGAGTATACCAACAATTTAAATTCTATCCATTTCGAATACGCTTCTACACTCTTCGAGCACGATAAAAACATTAAATTCAGTTATCAGTTGATCGGCTTTGATAAAGAATGGTCGGCATGGAACATTAAAAGCGAAAAAGATTATACCAACCTGCCCGCCGGGAAATATGTTTTTAACATTAAAGCCCGTACCGATGTTGGCAACGAATCGGAAATGGTAAGCTATACCTTTGTGGTTTTACCGGCCTGGTACAATACCATATGGATGAAAATTTTGTACATGGTGCTTATTGTGCTGCTCATCAGACTGATTATTAAGTGGCAAAAGCGTAAACACATTAAAGAGCAGGAAAGGATGAGCTACCTGCACCAACTGGAACTGGATAGGAATGAGAAGGAAATTGTGCGCCTGCAGAATGAAAAGCTCGAAGCCGATGTAAACTATAAAAACAAAGAACTTTCTACCATGACCATGCACCTGGTGCAGCGCGGTAAAGTGCTGGCCAAAATAAAGGAAGTAATTTCGGCGGTAATCAAAAACCACGATATTAACGAGAGTTCGCCAAGCTTCAGGCACTTGATCAGGCTGATCAGGGATGTAGAAAAAAAGGATCAGGAACTGGATCATTTAAGCGTTCATTTTAACCATGTAAATACCGAATTCTTTAACAAACTGAAAGATCTTTATCCCGATCTGAGCCAGAACGATCTGAAGTTCTGTGCCTACCTATCTATGAATCTTTCGTCAAAAGAAATGGCGCAGTTGATGAACGTAACCATTAAAGCCATAGAAGTGGGGCGGTACCGGTTAAGAAAGAAGCTTCAGCTTAAGCCCGAAACCAATTTATACGAGTTTCTGATCGAAATAGCCCGTCAAAAAACACTTTAAATCGATGTTTTTGTTACAATACGGTTATTTTTAGTTAAAATATTTTAATCGTTTGAATTTCAGTATTTTAATATCTCCTTGTAGGGCTTATGTAGGCCTTATTTTCTTCTTTTTGGGGTAAATGAGGGCTTCTGTATGGTTGGTGTAGTAGCGCTAAATTGTGCTATTGTATTGCGCCTCTATAGATTTGGTTCATGAAGCAGTTACCAAAAACTGCTGTCGTAAACTAACCAAATATTAACTTAAAACTAATTTCTATGAGAGGAAGATTTACACTCGTATTCTTCATTTGCTGTATGTTGGTGTTTCCATTTGCTTTATGGGCACAAGACATTCCCGTTACAGGAAAAGTTACAGAACAAAATGGCGCTCCTTTACCTGGGGTAACGGTTAAGCTCGATGGAACAAGCAGAGCAGCATCAACTGATGTAAACGGCGTGTTCAGTATCCAGGCACCGGTAGGCGCAAAATTAACCATCAGTTTAATCGGCATGGCGCCACAAACGGTAACTGTTCCAGCAGGAGGCCGTATCAATGTTACGCTTACTACCGATTCGAAAGATTTAACCGAGGTGGTGGTAGTAGGTTACGGTACACAAAAGAAAAGTGTGGTAACAGGAGCTATTTCCAGTGTTAAGGCTGCCGATTTGGAGAACCAACCTACCACTACACGTTTGGAGCAGGCTTTACAGGGCCGTACATCGGGCCTAACCATTGCGGCACAGTCCGGTCAGCCAGGTTCTGCATCTACCGTACGTTTAAGGGGCTTTACCTCTTTTGGCGGTAAAAATAATCCATTGTGGGTAATTGATGGGGTTGTGGTTGACAATGGAGGGATTGGCTATTTAAACCAGTCCGATATCGAATCTATCGAAGTGCTAAAAGATGCCGCTTCGGCCGCCATTTATGGCGCAAGGGCAGCATCGGGTGTTATCATCATTACCACTAAAAAAGGTAAACTGGGCAAGCTGAACCTCAGCTACAACGGCTATTATGGAGAAGCAAAAGCAGCTAAAAAGTTAGATTTACTTAACGCTACAGAATATGCTACTTTAAGAAATGAAGCCTATACAAACGATTTTGTGCCCGGCCCGGGCGTGGTTTTTACCCTGCCTTACGCCAATCCAGCTGCTCTGGGCGAAGGAACGGACTGGCAATCGTACATTTTCAACAATAGCGCAGCCCGCCAAAACCACGAGGTTTCTATAAACGGGGGCAATGAGAAATCTACTTTCTATTTATCTTTCGGCTATTTTAAGGTTGATGGTATTGTGGCCACCGAGATTTCTAAATACAACAGGGCCAATATCCGCATCAATTCTCAGCACAAACTTTACAAGTGGTTAACCATTGGCGAAAACCTGGGCTACAGCCATTCGATCACAAACGGTATAGGCAATACCAATAGCGAATTTGGAGGCCCTTTGAGTTCGGCCATTAACTTAGATCCGATTACACCGGCCATAATTACCGACCCGGCGGTTGCTGCAACCTATAACAGTTACCCTTACCCGGTATTTAGAGACCCTAACGGAAATCCTTACGGAATATCTACAAGGGTAGCACAGGAGATTACCAACCCTTTGGGCGATATCAGAAGAAGAATAGGCAATTACGATTGGGACCATAACATTGTGGGTAATGCATTTTTGGAAGCAGAACCAATTAAAGGTTTGCGTTTCCGTTCTACCTTAGGTTCAAAACTGGCCTTTTATGGTGGTGATGGCTTTAACCCGATTTATTACTTAAACTCATCTACCTCGAACAACAGAACCCAATTTGCCAGGAACATTAATTATGTAATTACCTATAACCTCGAAAACACGGTTTCTTACACAAGGGCATTGGGCAATCATAATTTAACCTTGTTATTTGGACAGGGATCGTATAGCGATGGTTTTAGCCGTAGCGTAAGCACAACTTTTTACGATGTGCCCGCACAGGATTTCTATTCAGCATCGATGAGGTTTAAACCAGTTGCGACCAGCAGAACATCAGATGGTAGTGAGGGTACCGACCATAAAGTATTTTCTTTGTTTAGCCGTTTAACCTACGATTATAAAGAGAAATATTTGTTCTCGGCACTGATCAGGAGAGATGGTTCTTCGCGTTTCGGAGCCAACAATAAATACGGGTACTTTCCATCCGGACAAATTGGATGGGTACCAACCAAAGAGGATTTCTTTCCGCAGAACAATATTGTTAATTTCTTGAAAATTCGTGGTAGTTATGGGGTAACAGGTAACGATGGTATTGGCGATTTTGCTTACGTACCATTGGTGGCCAGTGGAAGAAACTATACTTTCGGCAACGAAAACGTGGTTAACATTGGTTATAGCCCTGCAGCATCTGCCAACCCTGATTTGAAATGGGAGGAAACCAGACAGACCAATATCGGTATCGACGCCACCTTGTTCGATAATGTAAGCTTGGTTTTAGATTGGTACAAAAAGAAAACTGTAGGTATTCTGCAAAACCCACCTGTACCCGGATACATTGGTAGTGGTAGTCCGGCAGCCAACATTGCCGATATGTCTAACTCTGGTTTCGAATTTGAACTGGGTTACCGCAAAAAATTTGGCGAAGTGAGCTTCGGTATCAGTGGAAATGGATCATTCTTGAAAAACACGATCGATAAATTAAGCCCTGGTGTTAATTTTATTGATGATAGTCAGGCCAGTTTCCAAACCTTGGGTAACATTACCCGTACGCAGATCGGCCATTCGTACAATGAATTTTTCGGCTATGTAAATCAGGGTATATTTCAAACACAAGATGAAATTAATGCCTACAAAGGTCCAAACGGAACTATTTTACAGCCCCTGGCCAAACCGGGTGATGTTAAGTTTGCCAACCTGAACAACGATGAGGTGATTGATGTAAACGACAGGGATTTTATCGGCAATGGCTTGCCTAAATTTACTTACGGTTTAACCCTTAACCTGGGCTACAAAAACTGGGATCTGATCGCCTTCGGTAGCGGTGTTGCCGGCAATATGATTTTTCAGGGACTGAGACGTTTAGATATACCAAATGCGAATTACCAAACCAGCAGATTGGACCGTTGGACACCATCTAACCCATCTACAACACAACCAAGGATAACCGATAAAGACCCTAATAAAAACTTAACCAAATTCTCTTCGCTGTATTTAGAAAAAGGTGATTACTTCAGATTAAGGACTTTCCAGATTGGTTACACCCTGCCTAAAAACATTGTAGGAAAAATAGGACTTCAAAAATTCAGGGTATATGTTTTATCTGAGAATCTGTTTACGGCCACAAAATACAGCGGTTACGATCCAGAACTGGGATCGAACAATAGCGGTAATGCTTTCAGTATTGATAGGGGGCTATATCCTCAGGCAAGATCATTTGTATTCGGGGTTAATGCTAATTTTTAATTAAATTATTATGAAAAGAAAAATAACATACGCAATTGTAATCCTGGCAGGTTTGCAATTATTGGGTGGATGTAAAAAATATCTGGAGATCAATCCACAGGAACGTATCCTTTTGGATAACTACTATAAAACACCGGCAGAGGCTAAAGCTGCCCTAATTTCTATTTACGATAGGTTCGGTTTTCAGTCGGGTGGTTTGTATGATAAGGTGGCCATCATGAACGCCGCCTCCGACGATCAGATTGCTGGTGGTGGTGGCCCTTCGGATATTAACGACCTACAGGTGGTTAATAATTTCACGCTGAATTCTACCACAGGGCCTCAGGGCTATTTATGGAACAAAGGTTATGCGGGGATTTTTAGGGCGAATATCTTTTTATCAAAGATCGGCGACATTGCCATGGATGCCACAACCAAAAATTCTTATATCGCAGAAGCGAAAACCTTACGTGCCATATTTTATTTTGATCTGGTACGCTTCTTCAAAAACATTCCGTTATTAACTTCGGCAGTCGATCCGAAAGATATTTACAATGTATTACAGGTGCCTGCAACAGATGTTTATGCTTTGATTGAGAAAGATTTAACCGAAGCTATTCCGGGCCTGCCCAATACCGTGGTGGCCAAAACAGATGGCGGTCGCATTACACAGGGCGCTGCAAGGGCCATGTTGGGCAAGGTTTATCTGCAACAAGGAAAAAATGCCCAGGCAGCAGAGCAGTTTGCACTTGTAAATGGTGCAACGCCCGGACAGGTTAATCCGGTTTATGGATATAAGCTTTTACCTAATTTTGGCGATCTTTTTAAGGTGTCAAATAAATTCAATTCAGAATCTATTTTAGAAATTGTGCATGCCAACTCTTCAAACGGGGGCTGGGGCGATGCAGGTGCTTCTGAAGGAAACCTGTTGAATATTATTGTAGGTCCACGGGGTTACAAACCAGGTCCGGGTGCACCAGATTACTATTCTGGTTATAGCTTTTTGTTATTTACCAAAGAGTTCTTCGATTTTATCCACTTCGACCCACGCAATAAGGCTACAGTTGCCAATCTGGATAGTTTAGAGAAGAATGGTATTGCTACTTACGAAAAAGGCTATCAAAATACCGGTTATTTCTTAGAAAAAACAATTGGTAGGGTGGCCGATAAGGCGCCAACCGGACAAACAGAACTGAACTTTCCTCAGGATTCTTATGAAATCCGCCTGGCCGATACCTATCTGCTAGAAGCTGAAGCCTTATTGGCCAGTAATGCCGCCGTAGGTACAGGCAGCCGTGCTTACCAGTTGTTAAATGCCGTGCGGGCACGAGTAGGCTTAAACCCTGTTGCCGTAACACTTGATAATATTATTAAGGAAAGAAGGCTTGAACTGGCTGGTGAAGGGCATCGTTTTCTGGATTTGGTACGCTGGGGCAAGGCCTCAACGGTTTTGGCCTTCAAAGGTTTCAAAGCGGGTAAAAACGAAATTTTCCCTATTCCGCAGGCCGAACTTGCCAATACCAAAATAGAACAGAACAAAGAATATGGAGGTAGTAAATAACATCCCGAATATATATGCTTAATTGTTACAGGGAGGAAGTTAAATCTTCCTTCCTGTTTTTTTAGTACCAGATCATCATTTATATAATGCCATTATCCAAAGCCCTTAACCTTTTTATCACCTGCGCCCTTAGCTGCTCTCCGCTTTTGGTATCTGCTCAATCGCAACCCGAAGTGTGGCTTACCAAGGCCGACCGCTCTGTACTGTTTGCCAAACAGCCAGCAGGTTTAAACTTTAGCTCTACTAAAAAAGAACTGCCAACCATTACCGTCAACGATAAGGAAACTTATCAAAGCATAGATGGATTTGGATTTGCCCTTACCGGTGGCAGTGCGCAGCACATAGTTAAAATGTTGGCCCCGGCCAGAGCCGCGCTGCTTAAAGAACTGTTTGCAACTGATGGCAATAACATCGGCATAAGCTACATCAGGTTAAGTATTGGTGCATCAGATTTAAACGAAAAAGTATTTTCTTACAACGACCTTCCCGAGGGGCAGACAGATTTGGAACAGAGCAAGTTTGATCTGGGACCAGATAAAGTAGATATTATTCCGGTAATGAAGGAGATCCTGGCCATAAACCCGAAAATAAAAATTATGGGTTCGCCATGGTCTCCTCCCTTATGGATGAAAACCACTTACGATGCCAGGGGCGGGATGCTTAAACCCGAATATTACGGTGCTTACGCCAAATACTTTGTTAAATATGTACAGCAGATGCAAAAAGAGGGCATCCCGATTGATGTAGTTACCGTACAGAACGAACCCCTGCATCCGGGCAACAACCCAAGCTTATTGATGGTAGCACCCGATCAGGCCCTGTTTGTAAAAGCATACCTGGGCCCAGCTTTTGCAAAGGCAAACATCAAGACTAAAATTGTGGTGTACGATCATAATGCCGACAGGCCCGATTATCCTATTTCGATTTTGGATGATGCAGCAGCCAGAAAGTTCATAGATGGATCGGCCTTTCACCTCTACGGAGGGAAGATAGAAGCCTTAACCGATGTACACAATGCTCATCCCGATAAAAACATTTACTTTTCAGAACAGATGGTGGTAGAACAGCCCAACGCTGCGCTGATCAATATCGTTAATCCGGTTAAGCGCCTGATTATTGGAGCTACCCGGAACTGGAGTAAAAACGTACTCGAGTGGAACCTGGCGGCCGATCCGGAAAATAAACCTTATACCGATAGGGGTGGCTGTTCCATGTGTCAGGGTGCCGTAACCATTGATAAAGATAACTATAGCCGCAACCTGGCTTATTACGCCATTGCCCATGCATCTAAATTTGTCCGCCCAGGTGCAGTACGCATAGGCTCAAACGATTTAACCGATCTGCCCAATGTAGCTTTTAAAACACCAGCAGGTAAACACGTTTTAATTGTGGCAAACAGTGGCAGGGATACAGCTGCCTTTAACCTGAGCTACAATGGTAAAATGATGGAGGCAACGCTCGATAAAGGATCTGTAGCCACATATATCTGGTAATTATCTAATTTCCTAACCTTAGTGATATGTATTTCAAAAAATCTATCTTATTGATCTTTCTCTTCAGCGTCCTTTCGCTCAATGGCTTTGCACAGGGGTTTTTAAAAACCAGTGGTACAAAAATCGTAAACGAAAAAGGAGAAAATGTGCTGCTCCGTGGCATTGGTTTGGGCGGTTGGATGTTGCAAGAGGGTTATATGCTTAAAATTAACAAAGAAGCCCAACAGTACCGTATCCGCGAAAGGATAGCAGAATTAATGGGGCCAAAGCTAACACAGGAATTTTACGATGCCTGGCTGGCTAACCACATGCGCAAAATAGATGTCGATTCGATGAAACGCTGGGGCTTTAATTCTATCCGTTTGCCCATGCATTACAACCTGTACACCTTGCCTGTTGAAAAAGAACCTATAGCCGGTAAAAATACCTGGCTGGAAAAAGGTTTTGCTTTAACCGATAGCTTATTATCCTGGTGCAAGGCCAATAATATGTATCTGATTTTAGATTTGCATGCAGCGCCTGGCGGGCAGGGAAACGATGTGAACATTGCCGACCGCGACCCCTCAAAACCTTATCTTTGGGATAGTGCGGCCAATCAGGAAAAAACAGTTGCCCTTTGGAGAAAACTGGCCGAACACTATAAAAACGAACCATACATTGGGGCCTACGATATTTTGAACGAGCCCAATTATGGTTTCAGCAATCCAACAGAAGATAAAAACGGCACCAAAGAAAAAGTGAATGCCCCACTAAGAAAACTGATGGTCGAAATAACCAATGCCATCCGCGAGGTAGATCAAAAGCACATCATTATTGTTGAGGGCAACGGCTGGGGCAATAATTACAACGGTGTTTTTCCGGTTTGGGATAAAAACATGGTTTTAAGCTATCATAAATATTGGAATTATAACGATGATTCCTCTATAGCGCACATTATTAAGGCCAGGGATGAACAGCAGGTTCCGGTTTGGCTGGGCGAAACGGGCGAAAACTCGAACGTTTGGTTTACCGATGCCATTCGGCTTTTAGAGAAAAACAACATTGGCTGGTCTTGGTGGCCATTGAAAAAAATAGGTGCCAATAACCCGATGGAAATTAAATCGAACCCCAATTACGATACGCTGGTAAAATACCTGAACAATGGGGGCAACAAACCTAAAGATAGCAATGTGTACAGCGGTTTAATGGAGCTGGCCATTTATTCGAAACTGGAGAATACCATTATCCACCGCGATGTTATTGATGCCATGATCCGCCAGCCCTTTAGCAACGCTACCAAACCATTTAAAGCCAATTTAATAGGCGATAAGCAGATTATTTATGCTGTTGATTACGATCTGGGGAAAAACGGCTATGCCTATTTCGATACCGATACGGCCGATTACCACACGTCGACCGGTAAACGCAGCGCCGGTAACCGTGGCCGCATTTACCGCAACGATGGGGTAGATATTGCCAAAGATTCTACCCAGTACGAAAAATATTATGTGAGCAATATCGAAAAAGACGAGTGGCTGCAGTATACCGTAAATGTTGCCAAAAAAGGTACCTATACTTTGAAAATAAATGCCGCGGCCGATCATGTTGATGGCCGCATAGCCATAGCCGTTGATGGAAAAGTAATAGCCAAAGATATTGCCATCCCCAATACCGGCAGTGCCAAAAAGTTTGCAACTTTTGAGGTCGATAATATTACGCTTAAAGCCGGCTGGCAAAAAATTAAGATCATAACTGCAACTGGAGGTTATAATTTTAGTTATATTCAGTTCGTAAAATAAAACTAACCAAAACATCATCTTGAAAGGAACAAAACGTATTCTCCTAATTTTAGGTGCAATGGCAGTGGTAATCACTATCCTTTCAAGATGCATGAATGCGGCCGATCAGTTACCTGTTGATGTGCGTGGCGAAGCCTATACCGGAGCAGCTACCTGCCAAAAATGCCATAAAAGTTTATCCGAATCGTATGCCCATAGTCCACATGGCTTAACCTCTAAACCTGTGGTAGATGCCCAGCTATTAAAGGTTTTTGCAGCAGATTCGAACAGTTTTTTATTTGATACACACCACAAGGTATTGATCGAAAAACGCGATAGCGGTATTTTTCAGGTGGCCTATCAAGATGGTAAAGCAGTGCGCGCACAAAAGTTCGATATTGGGTTCGGATCGGGCGAGAAAGCTTTCACCTATGCTTACTGGCAGGGTAAAAAACTGTACGAACTGCCATTGTCGTATTTCTCGGCCATTCAAAACTGGGCCATTAGTCCGGGTTTTCCAAAAAACACCTATTATTACGATAGGGGAATAACCAGCCGCTGTTTAGAGTGCCATGCATCTTATGTAAATGTTAAGCTCACGCAAAAATCGGCCTTTGCCATGGATGAGGAAATGGAAAAGGGTAGCATTATTTATGGGATAGATTGTGAGCGCTGCCATGGCCCGGGCAAGCAGCATGTTGTTTTTCATATGGAAAACCCAAATGAAAAAAAGGCCAAATTTATAACGCTTTATCAAACACTTACCCGGAAACAAAAAATGGATGCCTGTGGGGTATGCCACTCGGGCAATACCTTAACCGCACAGAAATCGGTTTTCGGTTTCCAGCCCGGCGATAACATAGACGATTATTATGCACAGGATTTTGTGGGCTTTGGCGGCGGTAACCCCGATGTGCATGGTAACCAAACCAGTATGTTAATGGGCAGCAACTGTTATATAAAAAGCGGAACCATGACCTGCCAATCCTGCCACAATACACACGAAAACATAAAAGGCAACCTGAATATTTATTCGCAGCGCTGTATCAGTTGTCACAAAACCGTTAGCCATACCCAAAATACTTTGGCAAAGGGAGCGCTTAGCAGCAATTGTATCGATTGCCATATGCCTAAACAATCGTCCAAACTGATCAGCTTTCAACAGGCCGGGAAAAATGATTTGAGTGCTTATATGCTGCGCTCACACCATATTGCCATTTATCCCGTTAATAAGTAAACCAAACGGTAAGAAAATAGCGGCGATCGGATAAAAGGACTGGATTTCGTACATTTGGTTTCCATCACATTTATTTTAGCCGATATGCTCATAAAACACTACTTAGCGTTATTTATTCTCTTTTCTTTACACACTGCCGTTTTTGCCCAAAATAAATTTACCCTGAGCGGTACCATTCGCGATGGGAACACCGGCGAAACCTTGATCGGTGCCACGGTAAAAGTTTCGGGCCCGGCAACAGGTGCAACCCTAACCAATGCCTATGGTTATTTTGCCTTAACACAGGTTGAAGGCAGTTATACCGTAACCGTGAGCTATACCGGCTACGCACCAGTGGTTAAAACCATAAACTTAACCAAAGATACCAAGCTGAATGAGGAGCTGAAAAGCGCCATCGATTTGGCCGAAGTAACTGTTAATGCCAATAACCGTAAAAATGAAAATGTTAAAAGTGCGCAGATGGGGTTAGAGCGCATTGATATGAAATCGCTTAATTCTATTCCCGTACTGCTGGGCGAAAAAGATATCTTAAAAACCATCCAACTGTTGCCCGGTGTAAAATCGGGCGGCGAAGGCAACACTGGCTTTTACGTGCGCGGTGGTGCTGCCGATCAGAATTTAATTATCCTGGATGAAGCCGTGGTGTACAACTCATCGCACCTGCTGGGCTTTTTTTCTACTTTTAATGCCGATGCCATTAAAGATGTAAGTTTATACAAAGGGGGAATGCCCGCACAATACGGTGGCCGTTTATCATCAGTGCTGGATGTGAAAATGGACGATGGAAACAATAAGGAATTTAAGTTTCAGGGCGGAATAGGCCTAATTGCTTCGCGCTTAAAGGCCGAAGGGCCCATTGTAAAAGATAGAGGTTCTTTTATGGTGAGTTTCCGCAGAACTTACATCGACCTGTTTTTAAGGGCTTCGCCTGATTCTTCCGTAAACGGGAGTACCTTAAATTTTTACGACATCAATGCAAAGGCCAACTATAAAATAAACGATAAGAACACCATTTATATTTCGGGCTATTTTGGTAAAGATAATATCGGTGTAAAGGATTTATTCGAAAATAACTGGGGCAACGTAACCACCACCATCCGGTTGAACCACATTTTTAACGACCGCTTGTTTTCGAACACCTCCTTAATTTACAATAACTATAATTATACCGTACGCCTGCTCAACGATGCCACAAATTTTAAGGCAACCTCGCTGGTCAGGGATTTTAATTTCAAAGAAGATTTTCAGTATTTCAGTAACAAACATATTTTAAGGTTTGGTTTAAATGCCACACAGCACCGTATTTCGCCTATTGATATTGATAGCGACGGCTCATCGCAGGTAAACTCGCTTACGCAGGAAAAAAGATATGGTATTGAATCTGCCGCTTATGTTTCGGATGAGTGGGCCGTAAACGAACACTTAAACTTTTTATATGGGGTAAGGCTTTCTGCCTTTTCGCTTATGGGGCCGGGTAACTTCAGTACTTACGATAAGGATGGCAACATCACATCGACTACAAATGTGGCCCGTGGTAAGTTTTATAAAAATTATTTCAATTTAGAACCGCGTTTCTCGGTAAGTTATCTTTTTAACGAACAAAATTCGATCAAAGCCTCTTATAACCGCAATACACAGAACGTACATATTTTAACCAATGCCACCTCTAGCTCACCAACCGATCAATATGTGCTGAGCAGCAATAACATCAAACCCGAAATTGCCGATCAGGTGGCGTTGGGCTATTTCAAAAATATGGATGAGAACAATTATGAGCTATCTGGCGAAATTTATTATAAATGGCTTCAAAACCAGATCGATTATAAAAATGCGGCCGAACTGCTCGCCAATTCGAATGTAGAATCGGAACTGTTGTATGGCATTGGCCGTGCCTACGGGCTCGAGCTCTTTTTTAAGAAGAAATTTGGTAAGCTAAATGGCTGGGTGGGTTACACCCTTTCGCGCACCGAACGTAAGTTTACAGAGCTGAATAACGGAAAATACTTTCCGGCCAGGCAAGACCGCACACACGATATTTCGGTGGTTGGTATTTACAACATGACCAAAAGATGGACTTTTTCTTCGAGCTTTATTTACAGTACCGGTAATGCCGTTACCTATCCCGCCGGAAAATATACCATTGGCGGACAGGCGGCATATTATTACACACAAAGAAATGCAGGTCGTATGCCTTATAACATGCGTTTAGATGTGAGTGCAACTTTAGAAGGCAAGAATAGGGGTAAGTACCAATCGAGCTGGAATTTTGGGATTTATAACCTGCTGGCCCGTAAGAACCCTTATGCCATAGAGTTTATACCCGATCCGAACGATCCGAACAAGACAGCAGCCGAGCAAACCTCGCTGTTTGGCCTCATCCCATCCATTACCTGGAACTTTAAATTTTAAGGAATTATACCATGAAAAAACTAATCATATATTTTTCTTTTTTTGCCTTGGCATTCAGCTCCTGCAAGAAAATTATTTCTATTGAAACCGAAAATGCTGCCCCTCAAATTGTAATTGAAGGCAAGATTAACGATACGCTGGGCGATCAACAGGTTAAGATCAGCAAAACAATCGGCTATACCGAAAGCAATGTTTTTCCTAAAGTTTCGGGCGCAACCGTTACCGTTACCGATAGCAGGGGCAATAATTTTATTTTTAAAGAAGGCACTACACCCGGCACGTATATCAACAGGATGAAAGGTGTTCCAGGTATAACTTATCATTTGAATGTTACCGTAGAGGGACAGAGTTACACCGCAAGCTCCAAAATGCCCAATGTGGTTAAAATGGATTCAATTGGTATAATAAAAAATGTTTTTTTTGGGCGTGAGCGCAAAACAGCGGCTGCCTTTTTAACCGATCCGGCTAACGAAACCAATTTCTACCACTTTAACCTTTATGTAAACGATGTTTTATCGCAGCGCTTTTATGTAAATAACGACCGCTTAACCAATGGCAATGATTTAAGGATTCAGCTCTTCTTTAAGGCCAATAACGATCACGACAGCGATGAACTGAACAGCAACGATAAAATTAAAGTAGAGATGGAATGTATAGATGCCAATATTTTCGATTATTGGTATGCGTTGAGCCAACAATCCAACAGGGGCCCAAACCAGGGCACTACACCGGCCAATCCAACTTCCAATATCTCTAACCAGGCGCTGGGTTATTTCAGTGCCAATACCTATCAGTCGCTGAGTGCCACGGTAAAGTAGGCGATTTGAAATGAGCTAAAACAACCTAAAATTTTTGCGGTTAATTTAATATGAAGCTGAGTTCTATTATTAATCTGCGAGTCAGTCAGCCTGATCCGATAGTTATCGGATTCATTTCAGGGTCTATCTAGCAGGAAGGATGCTGAAACAAGTTCAGCATGACGATCACATTAGCCATACGGATTAAAAATTGGTCATTACATATAAAAATATTAATCGAATTCAGGTTATGAAGGTATTTATAAGTGGCAACATTGCTCCAGTTGGTTTAAAGCAATTGGAAGAAAACAACATTTCCGTAACACAGTGGCGGGAAGACAGGCAGATTACTGCTGAAGAACTGATCGAAGCCTGTAAAGATGAGGATGCACTGATCAGCGTTGGCCCGAACAAGATTAATGCTGCATTTTTGGAGGCCTGTAGCCATTTAAAGGTTATTGCTCTGCATTCAGTAGGTTACGATCAGGTTGATGTAGCGGCAGCTAAACGCTTAAATATTCCAATTGGCAATACACCAGGGGTTTTAAGCGGCGCAACTGCCGATACTGCATTTCTATTAATGTTAGCTGTATCGAGAAAAGCATTTTTCTCTCACCAAAAAATTATTAAAGGGGAGTGGAAAAATTACGAACCTACGCAAGAGCTGGGCATAGAATTGAACGGGAAAACCTTAGGGGTATTTGGCCTGGGAAAAATTGGGCTGGAAATGGCTAAAAAATGTATGGGCGCTTATAAAATGCCGGTCATTTACCATAACCGATCCCGCAACGAAGAAGCTGAAGCAGAAATCGGGGCCAAATATGTATCGTTTGAAGAACTTATCGCACAAAGTGATGTGTTATCGGTACATACCGCTTTAACGCCCGAAACCAAAGGAAAATTTACCTTGGAGGTTTTTGAACAGATGAAGCCCAGTTCAATTTTTATCAATACCGCCAGAGGTGGCATACATAACGAAACCGATTTAATTAAGGCCTTGGATAGAAAGCTGATATGGGGCGCCGGACTAGATGTAACCAATCCTGAACCGATGGATAAAAGCAATCCTTTGTTATTTATGGAGAACGCTGCGGTACTGCCGCACATTGGCTCGGCCACCGAAGAAACCAGGGATGCTATGGCTAAAATTATTGTACAGAATATTGTTGCCGGGTTAAAAGGGGAGAAGCTACCTTACGAGGTGAGGGGTTAAAGTGGATAAATTAAGATGTAGAGGGATGAGAAGTTATCCCTTGGCTAATGGTTGATAGCTCATAGTCTGATAGCCAACATGTAACTTCCCATCTCTCGCTCAGGTTTAATAGATTGGAGTAAAATTCATCCTATTTATTGCAGCTTCTGGAATGCTTAAAGCCTCATATTAGATTGAAATTAACTTGCGCATGAGCTAATGACAATTAAACTCTTGGTTATGAACTATCGGCTATCAACCATGATCTATTAATCCATTGACCATAGAATCATTATACATCCTTTCTATTTTACTATATACTTAAACACCGATCGGCCTAAGTTTCCGTTAGCATCTATCCCTTCGATAATTACTTTATACTGTCCTTTGCCATCGGCATTGTAATACTCTATAGAAGCATTTCCGGCTGCGTCGGTTACTACTTTCGGGTTCCAGTAAATGGTTGTTCTTAAATCGTTACGGTTTAAATTGGCGGCTACATCATACCTTGGCGAGTAAAACTGCTTTTCTTTGTTATAACCCTGTGGCGAAAAGGTTAACTCGTAATATTTTGGCAGCATATCCATTAATTGTGCCTTCGATATTTTGGTGCCTTTAGGGGCTTTTTTCTGGTTAAATACAATTACGCCGTTTACATTATTTGCGCGGTTAACCAAGCCCAGTTCATCCCTTAAAAATACCTCAACAGATTCGAGCTGGTTGCCATCCAAAGTATTGATCTGGTTAACATCTACATTCATTCCGTTTATGAAAATACCCATCGGAATTCTTTTTCCCTGGTTGTAATCGCGGGTGACGTAAAAATTATTATCGGCAAAAGTAACACCGGCCAACATGCCCTGTAAACAGTTGACCAATAAACCACCACAACCTTTTAAACGGTCGCCGGTAATTTCATGATCGGCCATTTGGCTTAAACCCGATAGGGCAGGGTAATCTTTATGGCTTACTTTCGGAACAACAGCGGCCTTAATATTTACATCTTTTAAGGTATGCAGGTAAGCATATTGCCTTTTGCTGTTATCCAGATAAGTAGTTAGCGCACTATCAATATTCAATACTTCTTCTGCCGCACTGAAATTTCTGGTTAAGGTAGGTACTGGCGCACCATTTAAGCTTAAGGTCATGTTTTTGTAGTTCACATTATACTTAGCCGTTACGGTAACCTTTGATGAATCGTTAAACACCAGGTTCGAAAATTTAAAGTTCCCAACCGGATCGGTGGTGCCTTCTAAATTAAAACGTTTATCCGGAATGCTTAACAACAATGCACCTTTTCTAACCGGAATACCGTTGTTCTGCCTTAAAATACCCGAAATTTCGATACCCTGCTCAGGTAAGAAATCTATTTTAGGAAGCTTATTGGCAATAATATCGGTGTATTTATAGCTGCGGTAGCCTTGGGTCAATAATAAAACATCTAAATCTGCATTCTTTTTCGCATCGGGTGCATTGAAATAGTAGTTTGCCTTTTCGATATAACCTTTAACATCGCTGCTCAGTAAAAGCCCGGTTAAGATGGTACTGGTTGCATCCTCGCTCGAAGGCACTTTTGCTTCATCAACCACTGCAACCGAGAAACTGCCTTCTACAGGTGCGCCATCTTTCTTGGCCGCAACATTAATTTTAACCTTTTTCTTTACGCCATACGCAGTTGTAGCGCTGGTTAAGGCCACCGTCATGTTGTTTTTATGCTGTACAAAAATCAATCTTTCACTAAGCGGTTTTCCCGATTCGTTAAATAAGGTTAACTGCGCAATACCATTAGGGAATTTAGTTTTCAGTATGGTAGAACTATATTCTTTATTGGATAGGGCTGTTTGTGCGCCGTAGCAGATTACGCCTTTGCTCTGCGCAATCAGGTATAGTTTTTTGCCCTGGTACTGCTCAAAAAAAGCATCGTTGGCTACAATTTTAATTACCACATTATCGGCGTTGCTGTTATCAACATTTATGGCTGCGCCATTGGCTGCTACGGCCGGTAAATTATAGCTCTGGCTCGTACCATCGGTATAGGTAACAGTTGCTTTATAGGTTTTTCCGGACTCGGCAAGTAGGTTAAAACTGCCCATGCCCAAATGCTGGTCGGTAAATGTGGCTACGGTTTTGCCATCGCTATCGGTTACCGTACCTTTTGATCCAATGCCTAAACCATCACTTTTAATGGCTTTAAAGGCAACTTTAGTGGTTAGTCCGGCAATCAAACTTCCTCCCTCAGGAAAAAATTGAAAATCTTTACTTAAAATGGCGTTTTTAAGTGGGAACAAACTGCTGGCAACATCTTTATCGGTAGTGTTGATGCTGGTAATCAATTCTCCTTTTTGTAACTGATATTCTGCTTTTTGTGCATTGCTCATGGCAATGGTTAAATATCCATTGGCATCTGTTGTACCCCTGCCTTTGGCAATAACGGTATAACTTGTTACCACCTGCCAACTTACATTTCTGTTGGCGTAAGGTTTGTTGTTGGCATCCTTAAACTGTACCCTGGCATCAATTTTTTCCAGTTTATCAGTCGAGGTGTTTTTATAGCTGATGTGGGTTTTAACTTCCTTATCAATGGCTTCGCCAACATAAAATGTTTTGTTAAAATAAGCTGGGTTGTCGCTGTTCAGCATCCATAGCGTATAGGCCCTGATGTGGTAATTGCCCTGTTTATAGTTGATCTGATCTAAAGGGAAACTGCCATAGGCAAAACCACCGGTAATAGGGAGCTTTAACGTTTGGATTAAAGAATCTTTTTGGTTAATTACATCTACGTAAATAATTTTACTGATGCCTGATAAGAAATTCTGGTTTTCTGTAACATAAGCCTTAAACCAAACAGTATCGGCAACAGCGTAATAAGGTTTATCAAAATGAAGGTAAATCTTTTCGGCAGGGTAATCGTTTAAAACCTTATTGGTTTTGCTAATAATGGTATTTATACCCACTGTATCGGTTTGTGCTGATGCATAAAAAATGGATACGGATAATAGTGAAAGTATAATAAACGATAATCTAAAAATCTTCATGAACTGGATATTAAATGCTAATCCTGTAAATATATCCAATTATCAATAGAGCGCCTAAATTGTCATCAGGTTTAACACTTTTTTACAAAAGATTAAGGTTCAATTGTTCGTGCCTATGCCCGTTTCTTAGCAGGCGTGTAAGTAATTTAGTGTTTTTAACGCGTTTTTGCGATAGAACCGCAGAGCTATTGCTCCGCAAAAGCTAAAACCAAACGTCTAAAACAAAAAAGAGCCGCATATAGCGGCCCATTTTAAATATATTGGTGTTTGCCTCTTATTTAAATTCGATTAAGAATTCTTCTTTAGGTGAACGTACTTTTTTAAGGTTAACCAACCAATCGCCAGCTTCATCTCTGTTTCCTAGTGGCAATAAAGTAACGCTTTTTAAGCCTTTTTTATCTAAGCCCAATAATTCATCTAAAGCTGGTCCGTTAAAGCCTTCCATTGGTGTAGCATCTACTTTAAGTAAAGCGGCCTCAGCAATAGCAATACCGAAACCGATATAAGCCTGGCGTGCTGCATGGTTGAAGTTCTCTTCAGCAGTTTTAGCTAAAAGCATACCTTTTAACTGAGCTTTGTAAGCATCGGTAGTATTTTCAGGCAAGCCTCGTTCAGCATTCATTCTGCTAAAAACAGCATCAATACCTTCTTCTGTATAGTTTTCGTTTGCTGCAAAAATTAACAGGTGCGACGAATCAATAACCTGCGACTGATTGAAAGCAATTGGCGCAATTTTCTCTTTTAACTCCTGGTTGGTTACTACAATAACTTTAAAAGGCTGTAAGCCAGATGATGTTGGTGCCAAATGTGCAGCAGCAATAATTTTATCAACCTTTTCTTGTTCAACCGGTTGACCATTCATTTTTTTAACGGCATAACGCCAGTTTAGGGCATCTATTAAACTCATATGCTTTGAATATTTTTTTAAATTTTATGAAGCAAATATGGGCATAAGCCATAAACCTATTGTTGATGTATGGTAAGAAAAAAAATAACGAGTGATTCAGTCGTGATTAGGTAGCGTTGCGCTCCAAATTAATAAAAGCAAAGCCTCACTGACCTGATAAAATATATTTACTGTTAATGAAATTAGGGAAATGAACGGCTTGTGGTTCTTGGATGCTTCAGTCCTGCTTTCCGCTTTATTCCGTTGCACTTCATGTCCGCTTCAATCAGGTTTACGAACAGCGGTTAGTGCATCCTGCAACCCCGAAAATGGAAAACTGTTTTGGCCTTTAGCCCCGGTTGAAGCGTTACCCTGCAGCGACGAGGTACGAGGAAGCGAAGCTTAAAAGCAAAAAACGGGAAGAAACGTATGGTTTTGCACAGGCGTTGCGCTCCAAATTAATAAAAGCAAGGCTGCTCTTTGATTTTTAAACTATCGGTTGGTGTCTCAACGATCAAGATAGAACTAATCTACAAACCTCAAATCGCTGCGAACAGGGAAATGATCGGATAATTTAGCCTGTGTAATTTTGTAGTTCAGCACTTCGAGCGCTTTGGAGGTGGCAATATAATCGATCTGGAAATTTGGGAATTTGCCATTATAGGTTTTGCCAAAACCGTTGCCTTTTTTGATAAAACTGTTATTCAATCCGGCGGTAATTTGGGTAACCACGTACGAAGCTGGTGTATCGTTAAAATCGCCTGCAATTAAATAAGGTGTTTTACAGGTGGCCATTTCCTTTTTCATAATATCTACCTGACCGCTACGTTTTAAGAAAGCACTTTTAAGCATCCTTAAAATGCGTTTAGAAGGCTGCAGCTCTGTATTCATCTCCTTCACCTTATCGAGGTACTCATAATCCTGCTTTTCGAAAGAAATGGATTGAAAATGTACATTGTAAATCCTCAAGGCTTTCCCTTTAATGTTTAAATCGGTATAAATACTCATGTTGCCCGGAAAGCCTTCTACAAACGGTATTTTGCCAGAACTTTTGATCGGGAATTTGGAGAATATGGCTAGGCCAGTAGCTTCGTAATCATTTTTATTGGTTGGAACGAAGTAGTAATATTTGGTATTTAATAGTGCTTTTAGGCTATCTACGGTATCAAAAGCGCCTTTATAGCGGGTAAAAAATTCCTGAAAGCAAATAATATCCGGGTTTTGGTCTTTCACCACCTGAAGCATTTTTTCTTTTACCGATTCTGTATTGTCTTCTCCATATAATTTAAAACTATGCACATTATAGGTCATCATGCGGATGCTGTTGTCTGCTTTTTCGGTAGCGCCCTCATCACCACCAATGGCGAAGGTTGCTTTTAAGGTTTTGGCACCAAGGGCAATAACTAGTATGGTAGCGATGGCAAAGATCCATTTTTTGCTCAAAAACCACCAAACCAGAAAAATTATATTGATAAAAAGTACAAATGGGTAGGCCAAACCAAAGAAAGCAATAATGGCATGTTTCCGTGGGTCCATATTTCCTGCAAGCACCCCTAAAAGCAAAGCTATTGCCAGTAAAACGGCAATGGGCAGTAGGAGTTTATCCAAGAAATTATACTTTTTCTTTTTGGCCATTAATCTTTACTTGCTTTAAAAAGTTTTTCTTTTTCTGCTGCCGTTAGCTTATCGTAACCTGAGGTAGATATTTTATCCAAAATGGCATCAATTTCCTGTTGCGAAACACCGCCTTTAAATTCGGGTTTTTTAACCGGTTTAACATTTCTTACAACTTTTAATTTGGGCTTACGCTCAAACAGTTTGCTCCAGTCTCTGCCACTTTGCAGGCTTTTGATGTATAAAAAGCCTAAAAGTGCCCCGCCAATATGGGCTAAGCTTCCTCCGGCATTTACTGAGCCAATGGCAATAAAATCGAGGATGAAGTAGACTATCGCAATCCACTTGATTTTAACTTCTCCGAAAAAAAGCAACATTAGGGAATAGTTGGGTACCAGTGTGGCCGATGCAAAAATGATGGCCATTACCGCGGCTGATGCACCAACAATACTAACATCTGTTAATCCGCCCGAGTAAACCGGGAAAATATTCAATATGGCAACGGCAAATAAACCGCCAACCAAACCTCCAGTGATGTATACAAAATGGAACTGCCTGCTTTTTAAGAAATTCATGAATATACTTCCGAACCAATATAGTCCGAGCATATTAAAAAGGATGTGGAGAATGCCGTCATGAATAAACATGTAGGTAAAAACCGTGTAAAACCGTTCAGGTAATTTAGAAATGCTTGCTGGCAAACCTACATATTCCCTAATCAACAGACTCAAATCGATCGGGATGCGGCCTAAGAATATAACCACCCCGATAATTGCCATTATTAAAAACAGCATTACATTTATGCCAATGTAAAAAAACAATGGATTGCCAGATTGGAAAACCTTGTATTTTAAATCTTTGAAAGTATTATTCATAGAGCGTATAAAATGTATCGTTCTTATCTTTCCATATTTTAACGAGTATAAACCCGATTAATGCACCACCAAGGTGGGCATAATGTGCAACCGAATCGCCTTCGAACTGCGCAACCCCTAAAGATAGCTCTACTAAAATATAAAATGGTATAATGTATTTAGCTTTTACAGGTACTGGTATAAACATAATTAACAGTTCTGCATTGGGATAAAGCATACCAAATGCAACCAATAGACCAAAAATAGCGCCAGATGCGCCTACCATTCCGCCAAAGTAAATGCTGCGAAGTGTTAAGGCCTGTGCCATGGAGAGCTGTTTCGTGTTAAACTCGCCCTGCAGTAAAGCCGCCAGATCTATTTTACCGTTATTGGTTACGCTGCCAATAATTTGATGTACCTCGTAAGCTTGTACTGCCCATTGTAAGGCCAGTGCACCCAAACCGGTAATGAAATAAAAGATGATAAATTTCTTTCCGCCCCATCTTGATTCTAACAAACTACCGAAAGAGTAGAGGGCAAACATGTTAAAAAAGATGTGTGCAATGCCACCGTGCATAAACATATAGGTAATGGGCTGCCAAAATCTATATTTAGGTGAATCAAAATAAAAAACACCAAAAAGATCGTCTAAATGCAGATTGGTGAGTAAAAAGGTTGCTGCAAAAAATAAAATATTAATAATCAGTAGGTTTTTTACTACCGGTGGGATATATATGTTGTTCATTTAATTTTTTAAAATTGGTTAACTGTTTTTAAAGGTTTAACTGGTTAATCGGTTAATTGTTTAAAGCGGTTAACTGTTATTTTATCATATTTAACATCAAAATTTCGGATTTAGTCTTCAACATAGATTTCTCTACTACGGTCGAAATGACGATTTCCGTTTTAAGCTTTGGTCTGAACATTTTCGACTTTCTGACCTCTAACTTTATGCTATCTTGCTTTCAGCTCCTAGTCTTCTGACCTCTGACTTTCCGACCCCAGACTTATTTTTCAAACTTCTTATCCAGCTCTGCTAATGTGATGGTTTGGATAATTGGTTTGCCGCTCACGCTAAAGTTAGGGGTTTTGCAGGCAAAAAGCTCATCAATCAGGGTATTCATTTCTTCTTGTGCAAGGGTTGTACCAGCTTTAATGGCGCTGTTTTTAGCCAAACTTCTGGCCAAGCTATCGCGTTTGCTTAATTTTAATTCCTGCTGAGAATTTTTAAAGCCCTCAATCAACTGTTCAAATAACTGCGTTTCGTTAATGTTGCTACTGCCCAGATCAACCGGAACGCCTTCTACAACCAACGTATTTTTACCGAATTCGCGTACATCAAAGCCTAAACTTTTTATATCATCCAGTAAACTTTTAGCCAGTTCAAAATCATTGGCGTTAAGGGTAATGGTTTGCGGGAACAGGCTCTGTTGCGATGCGCCTTTGCGGTCATCAAGATGTACGAGAAAACGTTCATAAAGGATCCGCTCGTGAGCCATTTGCTGATCGATAACCATTAAGCCCGATTTGATCTGTGAAACAATGTAACGGTTGTGCAATTGCATATACTGCTTTTGCTTGGTTTCTAAAACGCTTTCATCGGCATAAATAGAAGTCTGTTCTACAACAGGCTGTTCCGTTATATCGTAAAGTGAACCCCAGTTTTTTGCACTTGGTTTGGCATCATAGTTCCTCGGCGATGAAGCATAACCCGAAACAGAACTGCTATCGCTGGCAAATGGATTAAAATCAGGATTGAAATTAATGCTGGGCGGAACGATATCCTCAACCGCTTTATGCGTAATCATATTACTGAAACCCGTTTCCTGATCAAAATCTAATGTTGGCGCAATGTTATAACGGCCAATAGAACGCTTAACCGCCGATTTTAAAATGGCATAGATGGATTTTTCGTCCAGATATTTAATCTCTGTTTTGGTAGGATGAACGTTTACATCAATTTTTGAAGGATCGATTTCGATAAACAGGACGTATAAAGGATAACTGTCTTCGGGCAATAAATCTTCAAAAGCAGAGCTTACCGCGTGGTTTAAGTACGGATCTTTAATAAAACGGTTGTTTACAAAAAAGAACTGCTCGCCCCTGGTTTTTTTTGCGAAGGCAGGTTTGCCGATATATCCTTTTAGGTTGATAATAGTCGTTTCTTCTTCAACCGGAACCAGGCGTTCGTTATAGTTGTTGCCAAAAAGGTGAACAATGCGCTGCTTCAAATTGCCTTTTGGCAGGTTGAATATTTCAGTACCATCGTGGTGCAAACTGAAAAATACACCTGGGTGTGCCAAAGCTACACGCTGAAATTCATCCAGGATGTGGCGCATTTCTACCGGATTACTTTTAAGGAAATTTCTTCGGGCAGGTGTATTGTAGAACAGGTTTTTTATCGAAATCTGCGTGCCTGGCGATGTGGCTACGGGTTCTTGATTGGTAACCTGTGCACCTTCTATCGAGATGCAGGTGCCGATTTCATCTTCATGCCTGCGGGTTTTCATTTCTACCTGCGCAATTGCCGCAATAGAGGCCATGGCTTCGCCACGGAAACCCATGGTGCGGATGGCAAATAAATCTTCGGCCTTTTTCACTTTCGAAGTAGCGTGGCGCTCAAAACACATCCGGGCATCGGTAACGCTCATTCCACAACCATTATCAATAATCTGAATTAATGCTTTGCCCGCATCTTTTACTACCAGTTGGATTTTATCTGCACCGGCATCTATCGAATTTTCGAGCAATTCTTTTACCGCAGAGGCAGGTCGTTGAACAACTTCCCCGGCAGCAATTTGATTGGCAACAGCATCAGGCAATAAGTGGATAATATCAGTCATGTATTAAGGCAAAGTGAATTCGCTAAATTATGCAAAATAAGCTAAATGAACCCGATTTGTTTAAAACTCAACATGTAAATGACTGTAGTTAAAAAGAATTGATTGTTTGAGCCCAGGTTTGTTTTGCACCGTACGCAACTGAGAATCCTATAGTGGTCTGTGTGGACACAGACCACGGGTTGATGGTTGTGCTGCTATTGACCTTAGATCCGTGATAATCTGTGTTTCTGTGGCAAAAAAAATCTAGTTTAATCTTAGCGAAATGTTAAGACGGTGAATAGAAATGGCAAAGTGGTCTGTGCGGACGCAGACCACGGGTTGATGGTTGTGCTGTTATTGATCTTAGATCCGTGATAATCTGTGTTTCTGTGGCAAAAAAAATCTAGTTTAATCTTAGCGAAACGTTAAGACGGTGAATGGAAATGCCATAGTTGTCTGTGCGGACACAGACCACGGGTTGAGCGAAAGCCAAGACGAGGAATAGAAATGCCAAAGTGGTCTATGCGGAGACAGACCACGGAGGAGAAAGCTTAACAATCTTTGACTCCGTGTCAAAAAACTCAAACAAATCATCTCTGTAAAGCTGAATTTACAAAACCAAATGGTTTCAATTTTCTATCTTTATCAACATGAAATCCATTCTCTACAGCCTTTTTGTGGCTTTATTATTTTCTTCATGCACCAAAAAAGAAGAAGTTGATATTCTGGTTTATCATGCTAAAGTTTATACCGTAAATGCTGGCTTCGATACCGTTGAAGCCTTTGCCGTAAACAATGGTAAAATTTTGGCCTTAGGTACAAGCAATGATATTAAAGGGAAATATAAGGGAAAAGAAGAGATTGATGCAGCAGGAAAAGCCGTTTATCCGGGCTTTATAGATGCACACGCACATTTTTATGGTTATGGACAAAGTTTGCAAACAGCCGATTTAAGGGAAACAAAATCCTGGGCTGAAGTACTTACCCGTTTAACCGATTTTGCCAAAACACATCCCGATGGCTGGCTGATCGGTAATGGCTGGGATCAGAACGATTGGGCAGATAAAGCTTTTCCGACAAATGAAAAACTTACTGCAATTTTTCCTGGGCGGCCGGTGTTTTTAAACCGTATTGACGGTCATGCGGCCATTGCCAATCAAAAGGCTTTGGATGATGCCGGAATTAAAGCTGCGCAAAAACTGGTAGGTGGCGATATGCTAACTGAAAAGGGAAAACTAACCGGGGTTTTAATCGATAATGCGGTGGCCCTGGTAGAAAGTAAAATCCCATCGCCCGATGCTAAATTGGCTGAGAAAATTTTTACCGATGCCCAGAGAAACTGTTTTGCAGCTGGATTAACCACCATTGATGATTGCGGTCTGAGTTATTTGGCGGTAGAATTTATCGAAAAGCTACAAAAAGAGCGTAAACTTAAAATGAGGCTTTATGTAATGCTCTCAGATGATCCGGATAATTACAAATACCTTTTTAGCCGCGGACCGATTAAAACCGACCGCTTAAATGTGAGGGCGTTTAAGGTATATGCCGATGGTGCTTTAGGCTCGCGTGGTGCCTGCCTGCTGCATCCATATAGCGATATGCCCAATAAAACCGGGTTTCTGTTGAGCGATCAGAAACATTTTGAAGAAGTGGCCAAAAAGATAGCAGAAAACAATTTCCAGATGTGTACCCATGCCATAGGCGACTCGGCCAACAGGGTAATACTGAATATTTATAACAAAATTTTAAAAGGTAAAAACGACAAACGTTGGCGCATTGAGCATGCCCAGGTGGTAAATGCCAACGATTTTAATTTATTTGGCAAAGCCAGTATCGTACCTTCGGTTCAGCCTACGCATGCTACTTCCGATATGTACTGGGCAGGGCAGCGTTTAGGCACTGAGCGGTTAAAAGGTGCCTATGCCTACAAACAATTGTTAAAGCAGAACGGTTGGATTCCTTTGGGTACCGATTTTCCGGTGGAAAACATTAATCCATTATTAACGTTTTATGCAGCAACAGTGAGAGAAGATGCAAAAGGTTTCCCGAAAGGCGGTTTCCAGATGGAGAATGCGCTATCGCCAGAAGAAGCACTGCGCGGAATGACCATTTGGGCGGCAAAGGCCAATTTTGAAGAGCAGGAAAAAGGAAGCTTGGAAAAAGGCAAGTTGGCCGATTTTGTAATCTTAGACCACGATATTTTAAAATCAACCCCACAAAACATATTAAAAACCAAAGTTTTAAAAACCTACCTGAACGGAGAAAAAGTATATGAAGCGAAATAGATTGTATATCCTGGCTGCGGCAAGTTTCTTTAATGTTTTATGCCTAATGGCCTGTGCGCAGGAGCATACAGCGAACGAGAAAAAATTATCTGTTGCCAATGCCATTGTGGGTACAACCGTATTATTGAATAACCAGGACGACGTTGTGCCCCTAAAATCGCTTGAGAAAAAGAATATTGCATCGGTAAGTTTAAGCTTTGCCTATAGTACCGTATTCGATAGCTTGGCCAACAAATACGATAAGGTTACGCCTTTTTCTGCCGATTCGTACAAAGACAGTGTAAACCTGAACGATTTAGAAGACGACCTGAAATACTTTAATACGGTTTTGATTGCCATTGATGATCAAAATGTAAACAAAGCGAAATACATTAATTTCATCAACAGTATCAGCAAAAATAAGCAGGTTATTATTTCCTTTTTCGGTAATGGACCGGGCTTAAAATCTTTCGATCTGTTAAAATCGCCAATTATTTGGACAGCCCAGAACAATGCAGATGCCGCTGCAATTGTACCACAATATATTTTTGGGGGTATTGCCGCTTCAAATAAGCTAACCACGGCATATTCTGCCCGTTACACCATGGGCTCGGGCTTTACCACAACGGTTACGCGCTTAAAATATACCGTACCCGAAGATGCTGGGATAAATGCCAATAATTTAAAAGAAATTGATGCCATTGCTTCGGAAGCCATCAGCCAGAAAGCAACGCCTGGTTTAGTGGTTTTGGTGGCTAAAGATGGTAAAGTAATTTTCAACAAGGCTTATGGAACGCATACCTACGATACCAATGTGCCTGATAAAGTATCCGATATTTTTGACCTGGCCTCGGTAACCAAGGTAACTGCAACCACGCCTGCGGTAATGCGGCTGTTTGAAGAAGGGAAGTTAAAGCTGGATACCAACATTGGCGCTTATATCCCCAAGGCCCGCACTACGCCGATGAACAACATTCAGGTGCGCGAAGTGATGTTGCACCAGGCAGGTTTTATTCCTTACATCCCTTTCCATGATTATGTAAAAACAGGCGATTACAGCCGAGATTCTTCTGCCGCTTATCCTACCAAAGTGGCCGATAACTACTACATCAAAAAGGGATTTTTTAAGGATTTTATGTGGCCTAAAATGCTCAATTCGCCAATTAAAACACGAGGTAAATATGTATACAGCGATATCAGCATGTATGTGATGAAAGATATTGTAGAGCACATCAGCCAAGAACCCTTAAATCAATACACCTACGAGAATTTTTACAAACCATTGGGCATGCAAACGGCAGGTTTTTTGCCCCGAAACCGGTTTAAGCCAGAGCAGATTGTTCCTACGGAAGATGATAAGTATTTCCGTAAAACCTTATTGGTAGGTTATGTGCACGATCAGGGTGCGGCTTTGGCAGGTGGGGTTTCAGGTCATGCAGGGTTATTTGCCAGCGCTAACGATCTGGCTATCATTTATCAGATGTTATTAAACCGTGGTACATATGGAGGTGTTGAGTATTTCAAAAATTCAACTGTTGATATGTTTACATCTAAACAATCGAATGTGAGCCGCAGGGGCTTGGGCTTCGATCGTTGGGATCCAGATACCACCAAACATTATCCTTCTGATCTGGCTTCGCCACAAACCTACGGGCATACAGGTTATACGGGTACTTGTGTTTGGGTAGATCCATCGCGGGGCTTGGTTTACGTATTTTTATCAAACCGTGTAAACCCAACAGTAACCGATAAATTATCGAACCTTAAAATCAGGGGCAGGATAGAAGATGTGGTGAACAAAGCTATTGATGCAGCTAAGAAATAAACTGAAACACAATTAACCATGAAAAGTATCCAAAGGCTCGCTTTTTTGTTGCTCCTTGTTGGGGTAGTGGCTACAGTGATGGTGAAACCATTAACAATAAATTAAGGGCATTAAGGTTTTCTGCGGAAATCGTTTTGGATGTGCAGGAAACCATCTTTCATTTTACATTTCCCACGTTACATTTGCAAGCTGTTGACCATTAAGAAGTTAAGGTGTTAAGGTTTTCTGCGGAAATCGTTTTGGATGTGCAGGAACCATATTTCATTTACATCTCCTACGTTACGTTTACAAGCTGTTGACCATTAAGGAATTAAGGGTATTAAGGTTTTCTTCGGGCATCTTTTAAATCTGCGGGAAATCATATTCAATTTTACATTTTTCTGTAATTAACTTAATGAAAATGCGCTAAAAAGTCGAGAATCTAAAAAACAAAAGCACCGGTTTTAGCCGATGCTTAAATTTTGGAAATAGATTGCCACGTCTCTACGAAGGATCGAGCCTCGCAATGACGTAGTTTTTACTTCTTCAATCCAATTTCTCTCAGGCGTTCATCTAAATACTCACCAGCCGTCATATCGCTATATACTTTAGGGTGCTCGGCATCAATGGTTGATGGCAAACTGGTCAGGTCCATATCGCTGCGCGGATGTAAAAAGAACGGTACCGAAAAGCGCGAAGTTTTCATCAGCTCGCGGGGCGGATTTACCACCCTGTGTGTGGTCGATTTTAATTTATTGTTGGTTAAGCGCTGTAGCATATCGCCAACATTTACCACGATATCGGTATGGTGTGCCTTAATTGGCAACCACTCATTGCTGCGGGTGAGTACTTCAAGCCCATCTGCACTGGCGCCAATTAATAAGGTAATCAGGTTAATGTCTTCATGCGCACCGGCACGTACGGCATCATCAGGTATAATTTCTGGATTTTCTATCGGGAAGTAGTGGATGCCCCTCAAAATAGAGTTCCCATTGTGAACATGTTTGTCGAAATAATTGATCGGCAATTCTAAATAAGTAGCAATGGCACGCAACAGGTGTGTTCCGTTTTCTTCCAGCTTTTTATAAATTTCGCCAGTTACAGCATTAAATTCCGGAAGTTCTTCTAAAACTTCATTATCAGGGTATTCATTTTTAACCGGATCGCCATCGGTAACTTCCTGTCCAATTTGCCAAAATTCTTTTAAATCAGGGGTTTTAGCGCCTTTTGCGGTTTCTTTACCTGCACTGGTGTAACCACGCTGACCTGCCAGTTCTGGTTTCTCGTATTTCCTTTTTGTTTCAACCGGCAAAGAAAAAGCAGCTTTAATGTTTTCGTAAAGCTTATCTATTAATTGCTGACTTAAGCCATGATTGGTAATGGTAACAAAACCAGAGTCGTTAAAGGCTTTACCCAATTCATCCGAAAATTTTTTACGTTCTTCTGCTGAACCATTGATGTAAGAACCTAAATCTAAACAAGGGATATACGGTGTTGACATAATTTTATATTTAATGTTGTACGAATTTAAAAAGAATTGTTAATAACTGCATTTGGGCTGTCAATTATGTGTTTAATAAATTAATATACAGCTTTTTAAGTTATTAACAAAATTGAGGGATGGAGTTTCTTGGCAATTGTCACGCTAAATCCATTATAATTTAAACACAAACTACAACCTGTTTTATTTCGTATAATTAGCTATAAAATATCCTGTAGGTGTAAGGCTTAGGGATTATTTGATACCAATCAGTAAACACAAAAACACAAAATGAAAAAGATAATTTTAATCCTATTATCAGTCTTAGCGCTGAATCAAACTTTCGCACAGGGTAAAAAAACGGAAAAGGCAACTTTTGGTATGGGCTGCTTTTGGTGTACAGAAGCCATATTCCAACGTTTAAAAGGAGTAGTATCGGTTAAATCCGGTTATGAGGGCGGTACTTTAACCAATCCAACTTACGAAGAAGTATGTACAGGTGCTACTGGGCATGCCGAAGTTTTGGAAATTACCTATAACCCGCTTGTAATTTCTTACGATGATTTATTGGAGGTTTTTTGGAAAAGCCACGATCCTACAACCTTAAACCGTCAGGGGGCAGATAGCGGTACACAATATCGCTCGGTGGTTTTTTACCATACACCAGAGCAAAAGGCATTGGCAGAGAAATATAAGGCCGAACTGAATAAAACCAATGCTTACGGCAAGAAAGTGGTAACTGCGATTGAAGCAGCCAAACCATTTTATGTTGCAGAAAATTATCACCAGAATTATTTCAATAAAAATGGAAGCGAACCGTATTGTAGATTGGTTATTCTCCCTAAAATTGAAAAACTGGAAAAAGTATTTAAAGCAAAGCTTAAAAACTAATTTTTAAACCTGAGCGTTTGTTTCATAAATGTGAAATCTGATCAGAATTTATCATCCTTTGTCATCCTGAGCCTGTCGAAGGACTTACCTTACCTGAATGTGCACAAGCGTTTCGACAGGCTCAACGTGACAAATTTAGATGGAGTTTACTCATTAACATGCTGCATTCTACAGTTTGAAATTTCTAAGCTTATATGGTAAAAAGAATCGTATTTAATATAGATACCCCTAAAATTGCTGATGCAGCTGCTTTCTACAAAGATATTTTAGGCTTGGATGTAATGATGGATCACGGTTGGATTGCCACTTACGGTAAAGTTGGCCAAAAAATGGATGTGCAGATCAGTTTCGCTTCCGAAGGCGGATCCGGTACCCCAACCCCTGATTTATCCATAGAAGTTGAAAATGTTGATGATATTTTAGAGAAGGTAAAAGCTGCGGGCTATCTTATTGAATATGGTCCGGTTAATGAAACTTGGGGAGTTCGCCGTTTTTATACGAGAGATCCATTTGGAAAGCTAATTAACATTCTGTCGCACTTAGATTAATTGCCTATAAAAGCCATTTTTACAGGCGAAAACCTCTCCACTAGGCGTGTTAAATTATTTTTGAGCTTGGATTATCATAATTTCTTATCGAATTTTCAAACGTACGGCCATTTGCATGCGAAATTGTAAATATTTGGCGCTAATAATGCCTTGTTTTACTAGATTGTTAATGATGTGTTAAGTCAAGCTGAAATCGTTTTTTCAATTATATCTGAAGATCATCAATTTTGGATTAAAATTTGAGTAGAAGCTGTCAAAAAGAATGAAGTATTTCTAATTTTTTAGCAATTTTTTCAGATTTAAATGGCCTAAAATTCGCAGGTTGTTTAAAATCGTTTTAAATTTGTAACTCCTTTAAGATAAGATGACAAAAAAGAAAAAGACAGTTGGTAAAACTGACGCTGATGTAATTTTAATAGGGGCCGGCATCATGAGTGCAACCCTTGGTGTTTTATTAAAACAATTAGAGCCCAATTTAAGTATAGAAATTTACGAACGTTTAGATATTGCAGCAGCAGAAAGTTCTGATGCATGGAACAATGCCGGAACGGGACACTCTGCTTTTTGCGAATTAAACTACACGCCCGAAAAGAAGGATGGTACTGTTGAGACCAAAAAAGCGATTCAGATTGCTGAACACTTTGAGGTTTCTAAACAATTTTGGTCTTATCTGGTAAGCAAGGGATTGGTTTCCGATCCTTGTAATTTTATCCGCAACATTCCGCACATGAGTTTTGTTTGGGGTAAAAAGAATGTCGAATATCTTAAAAAACGCTACGATGCATTAACAGAATGCGATCTGTTTAGCGATATGCAGTATACCGAAGATACAGAACTGGTAAAAAGCTGGGCACCATTGATTATGGATGGCCGTAAAAAAAGCGAGAAAGTTGCTGCAACAAAAATGGATCTGGGTACCGATGTTAATTTTGGTACGCTTACCCGCGATATGTTTAACAACCTTAAACAGCAGAGCAATGTTAGCCTTTATTTTAACCACGAAATCCGCGATCTGAAAAAGAATAAAGACGGTAACTGGATAATCAAGGTTAAGGATTTAGAAAGTGGCGATAAACGCAAGCGCGTTGCCAAATTTGTATTTATCGGTGCAGGCGGTGGCTCTTTGCCGCTGTTAGAAAAATCTGATATTCCAGAAGGAAAAGGTTTTGGCGGTTTCCCGGTTAGCGGGCAATGGTTAAAATGTACCAATGAAGAAATTATCAAAAAACACCACGCCAAGGTATATGGTAAGGCTGCAGTAGGGGCACCGCCAATGTCGGTTCCGCATTTGGATACCAGGATGATTAATGGTAAACAGGCCTTATTGTTTGGTCCTTATGCTGGTTTTTCTACCAAATTCCTTAAAAATGGTTCGTTTTTGGATTTACCAAAATCGATTAAATTCAACAATATCCGCCCGATGATTTCTGCCGGACTGCACAACCTTGATTTAACGAAATATTTAATTGAGCAGGTTAGGCAATCGCCAGAAGATAGGTTGGAAGCCTTAAAAGAATACTTACCAACTGCCGAATTAAAGGATTGGGAGTTGGAATATGCCGGTCAGCGTGTTCAGGTAATTAAAAAAGACGAGAAAAAGGGTGGTATTTTAGAATTTGGAACAGAGGTGGTGAGTGCTGCCGATGGTTCTATTGCTGCATTATTGGGCGCTTCGCCGGGTGCTTCTACAGCCGTTTCTATAATGCTCGATCTTTTAAGCCGTTGTTTTGCCGAAGATTTGGCTACAGACGAGTGGCAGGCCAAAATCAAAGAAATGATCCCTACGTATGGCAAATCGCTTGCTCAGGATGCTGATCTTTGCAAAGAAACCAGAAGTAAAACTTCAAAAGTATTGAAAATAGAAAATGCTGTTGTAGCTTAACAAAAAGCAGCTATAAATTTTTGAAGGTTCTGATGCAAATCAGGACCTTTTTTGTTTATCCGATCCTCGGTCTGTGTCACCACAGACCGAAACCATAAATCTAAATATACGAAACGTTCCTATGGAACGACACAAATAATAAATTATCTGTGTCTACCCATGAATCGTTCCGATGGAACGATAAATCTGTTTCTGATATCCATACAAATCGAAATGTTATCAATGTCATTGTTCCTCTCATGAAGATGAGTTCTGCGTTCCAGAGGAACGATTTATGGGTAACATTAAGAAGAAGAACGGATTTTTTCGTTCCGTAGGAACGTTTGGTGCTTTCTTTCGCATCTATGCATCAATAAATCTGCTGTAAAAACAGAAGATCACTTTTTACACAAAAAAAAGGTATCCAATTGCTTGAATACCCTTTCGTTTATAAATTCTTTTATTGTTAAACGGCAATCACTTCTGCAACCTCTTCAGCAGAAATATCGCTGTGCGATGCCTCTAATACGCAATCTCCGTCTTTAATTAATAAAATCTGTGGCGATTGGTGTGCTACCTGGAATATTTCGGCAATCTGGTTTGAAATGTCGCGGTAGCTGATCAGGTCTAAAAAGTAAAGTTTGGTATCTGCCGGAATAACATCCCAATCAAATTCGAAATTCTTTTTCGCCATTAAACTGATAGAGCAACGTGTACTGTGCTTAAAAATAAGGCTGTAACCGCTTGCGTTTTTGATTTCATCAAGCTGTTCTATTGAAGTTAAGTTAACCCAATTCATGATTTATTGATATTGTTTTACAGGGTAACAATCGCAGTTGAATAAAGTTCTGCAAATGACCTGAATATGAAGATTGTAGATAAGAAAGCTTAATTTCTTCTGCGTTTTCCTTCTGGATAAGATCCATAAGCAGGACAAAGCTTAGAAGAACAAGATTCTAAAATGGTAATGGTGCAAAACACCGCCAATAGTAAGATGGCTACTTTTTTCATCTGTATAATTTTGTTTTCGAGGATGATCAAGCTATCATGAAAAACATGCTACTTGCATCGGATCTGGTAAATTTTAAACTTCTAAGTTACAAATAATTATTAAAACGCAAGTTTAAATCTGAGCAGAAAAATCAGCCATTTTAATTGCTGTAATAGCTGCTTCATCGCCTTTATTGCCATGTTTACCACCAGCACGGTCTTGCGCCTGCTCTAAATTATCGGTAGTTAAAACACCAAAAATTACGGGTTTACTGTATTTAATGCCAACATTGGTAACACCCTGGGCTACGGCATCGCAAATAAAATCGAAGTGTTTCGTGTCGCCCTGTATTACGCAACCTAAACAGATTACGGCATCAATATCACTTCTTTTGCTCAATAAAATTTCTGCACCGCCCGTTAATTCGAAGCTTCCCGGTACTGGTAAAGAAATAATGTTTTCTTCTGCCACGCCATTTGCCAACAATGTTTTTAATGCACCATTGTACAAAGCACCGGTAATTTCGGCATTCCATTCGGCTACAATAATTCCGAATTTATAGTTAGCTCCACTCGGAACGGTAGTGTGAGAGAAATCAGATAGATTTTTTAATTGTGTTGACATGGGGCAAAGATAATGTTATGCTTTGAATGTTTAAAATGCTTAATGTTTGCTGCTTGTAACATTTAATTCGGTAATGCTTAAATTCGTAACCATCAGATAATAATTAATCACTTATGGAATTTCAGTATCCGCCTCATCTCACTTAAAACGATAAGCTATTTTATGAATCTATCTATACGCCTTTCAGTCTTACTTCTATTTGCCCTTGTGTTTTCTATCGGAGCTTCTGCTCAATATAAATATACCTTTGATGATTTTTACAGGGTAGATTCTATAGCCAACCGATCTCAACCTAAAGATGCACTTGCACTTATCGAAAAAATAAATGAATACGCACATCAACAGCGCAACACGCCTTTATTGATAAAATCGGTCATCTACAGGATGATGTTTCAGAGTTACCTCGAAGAAAATGCCTTCGATAAAATTTTGAGCAATTTGCGGAAAGATATCAGCGATGCTAAACAGCCTGAAAGAAGCATTTTACAATCGCTTTTGGCCGAAACCTACTGGAATTATTTACAACAGAACAGGTGGCAGATTGGTGGGCGTACGCAGGTGCAGGGCGATACAAACGATGACATTAAAACCTGGAGCATTAAAAAGTTAAACGATGAAACCGTAAAATACTACCTGCTGTCGTTAAAAGAAATCCAGCTTTTGCAGCAAACCAAAGTAGATACACTTGATGCCGTTTTGGCCGGCGATAAGAAATACAGAAATTTCAGGCCCACTTTATACGATCTGCTAGCCCACCGTGCCATTGATGTTTTCAGTAACCCGCAGGTTAGCCTTACACAATACGATGATGAATTAATTGATATGGGCAACACCGATTGGTTTAAAAGCAGAGAAGTGTTCGTAAATATTAAAATACCTGTTGATAGTTCTTCATTTAAGCCCCAAGCTTTGCAGCTGTTCAAAAACATGATCATCTTCCACCAAAAAAGCAATAATTTTTCTGCCCTGGCCGATGTTGATTTAAAAAGGTTAAAGTTTGTACAGCAGTATTTTACCAGCGAAAACCCAGAATTGTACTACAATGCGTTAAGTAAATTGGCGGTCGAAAGCAAAAATACCGAGGTTTATGCCGATATATTGTATGAACAGGCCCTGTTACGTAAAAATGGTACTTTAACAATTGATACCAATAAACAAAATCTGATTGCAGCAATTGTACTCGCCGAAAAAGCAATTGGTGCTTACCCAAAAAGCATTGGTGCAGAAAATGCCAGGAATTTAATTGAAGAGATTAACGGCAGTTCCTTATCGGTTAAAACGAAAGAATTTGTGCAGCCCGATAAACCCAGCCAGTTGCACCTATCATACAAAAATATCGATAGCGTACTGTTAAGGCTCTATCATACAACTGAAATTAAAAACGATGAGCAGTTTAATAACAAAACAGCGTTTTTAAGCTTTTTAAAAAAGAACAAGGCTGCTAAACAATGGACGGTAACCGTTCCAAAAACAAACGATCATCAACTTCATAGTTTAGTTGATAAGATAGATGCGCTGCCCCTTGGTGGTTATACCTTAATTGTACAAGCCGTTAACAGTAAACAAACCGACACACTGTACAGCAACATTAATTTTAAGGTTACGGCAATGGCAGTAAGCAATAGGCGCAATACCGATAAGCAAGAGTATTTTGTTACCCAGCTTGCTAGTGGTGCACCTTTAAAGAATGTAAAGATTAAACCGCGGAGGTATGATTACAATGCCCGTAAATATTTTGAAGGTACCACATTAACCACCGACGAAAATGGTTACGCCAGCACAGCACAAATCCAGTCGGGCACAAATATGGCATTGGTAAGCTTTGGCAAAGATGAATTGAGCATCAACCTTAATTATTACAACAGTTATCATAATGGGGATGATGAGGAAAAGGAGCGGACAATTTTATTTACCGATAGACCAATTTACCGCCCTGGGCAAACCATTTATTACAAGGGTTTGTGCTTAAAGCTAGTAAAAGGAGTAAACAAAATTGAGGTGAATAAAATAATCGACGTTTATTTCAAGAATGCCAACGGAAAGGAAATTGCTACAACTACTGTTAAAAACAACGATTTTGGCACTTTTCAAGGTTCTTTTACCATCCCAATGGGGAAATTAAATGGTATGATGGAAATCGAAACTGATGATGGCAGTGCCTATGTTCAGGTTGAAGAATATAAACGCCCTACGTTTGAAGTACTTTTTGATAAACCGGGCCAGCACTATAAATTGAATGATAGCATTAAAGTACAGGGCAAAGCCAGTGCATTTTCGGGATATTCGGTAAGCAATGCCAAAGTAAATTATAAGGTTTTTAGGCGGGTAATGGACGAGTATCGGCTAAGCGCAGCACAGCGCAGTGCCATTTATGGTTCGGTTATGTATGGCGAAAGGAAACAGATTGCCATTGGCAAAACAAGTACAAAAGCAGGGGGCAAATTCGATATCAAATTTTTTGCAAAAGCTACCGATAGCCGACAGCAATACAGCTATGAAATTGTTGCCGATATTACAGATCTGAATGGCGAAACCCGCTCTAAAAGTACCAGTATAAATGTGGGCAAAAAGGATATTGCACTCAACGTTGGTGCCGAACAGGTAATTTATGTCAGTAGCAAAACCGACAGCATTCCTTTTTCGGTAACCAATTTAAACTACGAACCGATTAAAGCGGATGTTAAGGCCGAATGGAGTTTGCTCAAAGCCCCATCAAGGTTAATGAACAAAAGCCCTTTTTATGCCGAGAACTATGCCATGGCGAAGGATGAGTTTATTAAATATTTTCCGGATGAGGATTATGACAATGAACTCGAAGTAGCTAAATGGCCGGTAAAATCGGTAGAATTTAAACAAAGCTTTCAGGCTAAGAACGGTCGCGGAAATTTAATTTTTAGCCAGAAAAACCTCAAACCAGGGTATTATCAAATCAGTTTATTGGCGGTAAATGCACAAAAGGATACCGTTAAAACCAATAAATATCTAGTGGTTTATAACGAACTGCCTGCAATAATCCAATCCAATATCGAATGGATTGCCCCAGAAGTAACGGTGATTAAACCAAGCGAAAGTGCCGTTTTCCGTTTAGCAGGATTAGCTGAAAATACCAAGGCTTACTATGAGGTTTACTATCGCGATAGCATAGCTGAAAAAGTGTGGATCAACCTATCGCCGAAGCAACGTATCATTAAAATTAAACCAAAGGCCAATTACGAAGATGGTTTTGCCGTACAGTTTACCATGGCTTACCAGGGCACGGTATACAATTCATTGCAACAGGTTAGTATCATCGATCCACAAAAAGAATTAAATATTAAGTTTTTAACCTTTAGGAACAAGCTGCAGCCCGGTGAGAAGGAGAGCTGGAAACTGCAGATCAGCAACAATAATGGCGAAAAACAGATGGCCGAAATGGTGGCCACACTGTACGATGCAAGTTTGGACGATCTGAAAAGAATGGACTGGAGCACCAATTTGCAAACCAATTTTAACTATAATTTTTATAACTGGAATTTCAGTGTAAACAATATTGCCAACCCACAATATCTGTGGTTTTTAAGGTATGATAGAGGTTTTGCATTGGCCACGCGTAATTACGAAAACCTTAATCTTTTTGGTTACAACTACTATGGAGGGTACAATTATGGCTACCGTAATTACATCAGCAATCTGCAACGGAACAAAAGAAAAGGTTTATCACCTGAAGCAGTGAAGAAACTGGCCGAACTGGAAAATGGTAAACTGGTTTATGGCGTAGTGTTCGATAGCCAGGGAGAGCCCATTCCAGGGGTGTTGATTAGATCTGGTAAGGCGACCACGAATACCAATGTTTTTGGTGTTTATAGCATTGATGCCAAAGCAGGGGAGACTTTAAATTTCGCTTACCTTGGTTACAAGGCTTATGCGGTTAAAGTGGCGAATAAAAAACGTATTGATGTAACCTTGAAAGAAGATGGCCAAGCCCTGAATGAGGTAAGCGTTGTTGGCTTTGGCACACAGAAGAAGAAAGATCTAACCGGATCAGTAGTACAGATTAGAGGCGTATCAACTTTGAAAGCAAAGGCAGCTGGTTTGGATACAGATGCAATTTATGGCAGTAGATCTGCTGATACTTTACTATTTGCTATGGCTGGCGAAGACAAATCGCCATCACTTCGCCAGGAATTAGAGGCAATTAAAAACAAAAAAATAGCGGTTACGCCCCGTACCAATTTTAATGAGCTTGCCTTTTTTTATCCGCAGTTGTTAACCGATGCCAATGGCGAAATCAAGATCGAATTTACCATACCTCAAAGTTTAACCCGGTATAAAATGATGGGTTTTGCCCACACCAAAGATTTAAAAACTGCATTTATTGCCAAAGAGCTGGTTACCCAAAAACAGCTGGCCATAGCCATTAATGCACCACGTTTTTTCCGCGAGGGAGACACCATTTTATTAAGTGCGAAATTGAATAACCTGGCAGGTAAAAACCTTCTTGGCCACGCAAGTTTAACACTTACCGATGCCTTAACAGGAAAACCGATCCAGATTTTCGCTACGAATGAAAAAGCAGAAAAAACTTTCGGCATTGAAAATGAAGGTAATACAGTGTTAAAATGGACACTGATTATCCCTGCTGGCATTAACGCCATTACCTACAAAGTTTTGGCCCAGAGCGGTAAGTTTAGCGATGGTGAAGAAAATACCGTTCCGGTTTTGGCCAATTCAATGCTGGTTACCGAAAGTATGCCGATAAATGTAAGGGGCAATACCAGCAGAACATTCGATTTCGAAAAACTCGAAAAATCTGGCAGTTCTAAAACCTTGCGCAACCAAAGTTTAACTTTCGAGTATACCTCAAATCCGGTTTGGTATGCAGTGCAGGCCCTACCGTATTTAATGGAATATCCGTACGAGTGTGCCGAACAAACTTTTAGCCGCTTTTATGCCAATAGTTTTGCAACGGGAATTATTAATTCATCGCCCAAAATAAAAACCGTTTTTGAGCAGTGGCAAAACACCAATAACGGCGAAGCACTGTTATCCAATTTGGAGAAAAATCCCGAACTTAAATCCATCCTGTTAGAAGAAAGTCCGTGGGTGCGCAATGCCGATAACGAAAGCGAGCGTAAAAAGCGTTTGGCCGTGCTTTTCGACCTCAACAGAATGACTTACGAACTGAAAGATAATTTCGACAGGCTGGAGAAAATGCAGTACAATAACGGAGCATTTCCGTGGTTCACCGGCATGCGCGAAGACCGCTACATTACACAGCACATTGTTTTGGGAATGGGTCAACTCAAAAAACTGAAAGTAATTGATGAAAAAGCCTTTCCAGGTTTTAATACCATGCTGAATAAAGCAATTGCTTATTTAGATGCACAACTGGTTAAAGATTACAGAGATGAAGTGAAGAACAAACGTTTTGCTTATCTGCCATTGCATTACCTCTTTGCCCGCAGTTATGGCAATCAGAAAAATAACAACGCCGAATTTGTAAAAGCAAAAGAGTTTTACCTCAAAAAATTAACCGCCAGCTGGAAAACTTTCGATACCTATCAATTGGCACAAGCTGCACTGGTATTAAATAGAAATGGCAACAGTATCGAAGCAAAGAAAATTATAACCCTTTTAAGCCAAACCGCACAGCAGAATGACGAACTGGGGATGTACTGGGCCACAAATAAAGCAGGCTGGTGGTGGTACCAAAGCCCGATAGAAACACAAGCTTTGCTGATTGAGGCTTTTGATGAAGTGGCCAATGATAACAAGGCGGTAGAAGAAATGAAAATCTGGTTGCTTAAAAACAAACAAACCAACGATTGGCACACCACTAAAGCCACAACTGCCGCCTGTTATGCCCTGTTAATGAAAGGTTATAACCTTTTGGCCGAAAGCAATGAGCCCGAAATAACCATTGGTGGACAGAAATTGGCAGATTTACAGCAACCCAACGCCAGCAAAGAAGCAGGCACCGGTTATCAGAAAGTGAGCATTGCAGCTGCAGATGTAAAACCTGAAATGGGTAAGGTTACCGTTAAAAACAACAACCAAACCATTGCCTGGGGAGCATTGTACTGGCAGTATTTTGAGCGATTGGATAAAATAACCCCGGCCAATACAGGTGTTAAGATCAAAAAGCAGCTGTTTATCCAGAAAGCAAGTACCAAAGGCGATATTTTAACTCCACTTACAGCCAGTAATATACTTGTACCAGGCGATTTATTGAAAGTGCGTTTAGAGATTTACTGCGATAGGGATATGGAATATCTTCACCTGAAAGATATGCGTTCATCGGGTTTTGAGCCTGTAAATGTAATTTCCCGTTATCAATATCAGGATGGTTTGGGTTATTACGAAAGCACAAAAGATGCATCAACCAATTTCTTTATCAATTACATGCCAAAGGGAACTTACGTGTTCGAATATCCATTAAGGGTAACACACGCCGGGAATTTTTCTAATGGCATTACTACCTTGCAGAGTATGTACGCACCCGAGTTTACTACCCACTCAGCAGGTATAAGGGTTAACGTTAAGCCCTAACAGTTTGGTAATTGTGCTGGCTAAATAAGCTGTATCCCGGTGTAGGTAGCACCAATGGGGATTATTTTTTCACCTATCCAGATTTGGCTGCGGTCAAATTTGGATATTTTGTTCTTGGCTATTATAAAAGTTCTGTGGCAGCGGATAAAATCTGCTTTAGGTAGTAGATCTGCCAAATCGTTTATGGTAATCCTTGAGCTCAGCAATTTGTTTTTAAGCTGTATCTGCGTGTAGTTTCCAGAAGCTTCAATATAGAGAATATCATCCAGTTCTACCTTAATCTGTTCGTACCCATCTTTGATAAAAATGTGCGTGGCTTTTACTTCCTGTTTCTCGTTTCGCAGGTTAAAAAGTTCGTGCGCCTTGTTGCAGGCCTTTAAAAAGCGCGAAAGTGAAAATGGTTTTAACAGGTAATCAACCGCATCGAGTTCAAAACTTTGTACCGCATGTTCAGTATAAGCCGTGGTAAAAATAACCATGGGCGGTTTGCTCAAACTCTTTAAAAAGTCGATACCACTGATATCGGGCATTTTAATGTCGAGAAAAATTAAATCTACCTTATTGTGCAGGAGGTATGCAATGGCTGCAAAGGCATCGGTAAATGTTTCCTGTAAGGCTACAAACGGAACTTTTGAAGCATGAGATTTTATAATCTCTAGGGCAATCGGTTCATCATCTATAGCAATGGCAATCATTTTTTATTTTATTTCTTGTGTCTTGTTTCTGCTGTCATGCTGACAAAGGAAGCATCTTAATTTATCATTCACTGAACCCAATAGAATGCTTGTCATTGCGAGGAGGAACGACAAAGCAATCTATTATGCTTGCAATCTTTCCTTGAAAATTGTTTCCCCGAAAATCGGGCAGGCTGTTGGCTGTAAAAGCCTTCTCGCAATAAGGATGCAACCAATGAACTGCCAGGAAATCTTTCAATAATAAGCATTTTTATAAATAAATCTTTGGTCAATCAGATTTTCGCTAACAGTTATTTTTCTGGCAGACTTAATTCAAATTAATCCAACTGCAACGTTAAATGAACAAAAAATTCTTTGGCACTTTCTCTTATAATCAGCTCGTGTTTACCAATATACAGCATAGATAAGCGCTTTTTCACATTCTCTAACCCAATACCACTTTTAAGCTTTTCGGGGTCATTTTCTGCCTTTGTGTAAATACTGTTGCTCACATCAAAGTATAGGGTACTGTCTTTGGTCTGCAAACTGATTTTAATATACGAAGGCTGTTGAAGGCTTATGCCATGTTTAAAGGCATTTTCTACAAAAGGGATCAGCAGCATGGGGGTAATCTGCAATACGCCAAACTGTTGTTCAATATGTGTTTCAATATTGATGTCGGCAGAACGTGAAGTCCTGAGTTTTTGCAGATCGATATAATTGCTAAGATACTCTACCTCGCGTGCAAGCGATATTTTATCCAGTGTATTTTCATGGAGCATAAAGCGCATCATATCCCCTAGTTTCTGAATCCCTTCACCTGTGCGTTCAGCATTTTCCTGCAATGCAGTGCCGTAAAGGGTATTCAGGGCATTGAATAGAAAATGAGGGTTGATCTGCGATTGAAGAAAACTCAAAGTGGCATCAGATTTACCTAATTCTGTTTTCAAAGAGGTAAGCTCAGCATCGTTCACCATCCTTCTTTTATAGAGGTACCATGCCAGTGGCGCGCTAATCAGTAACTGGGTTGGTAAATGAAAAAGAATCACCACAAAAGGAGCCTCGCCTCGATGGTTAAAAACAAGTAATGAAATGATGGCAATGGGAATGCAGATCAGTAAACTGGCCAGTATGATTTTAAAAAGGTAGTTTTTGAATTTTTTTCCTTCACTTAAGGTTTTTGGGATCAGAAAGTATATGGAGTAGATTACAATGCCTATGCTACTAAAAATTACGAGCGACCATACCACACAAATTTCATAAGCTGCATCCGAGATCAGGAGGAACAACATCCCAATTAGCCAGAATGCTAAGCCCAGAGCAGTATCCGCTTTGATTTTGTTCTGCGTTTTATTCAGTTCATCGTTGTTGTTAATCAGGCTGGTGATCAAAGATTTGATCAGGATATAAACGATAATCGAAACAACAACCAGAAACGAATTGTAAAAACTTTTGAAAAAGATATGGTTGTAGGCATGCTGTAACGATTTGTAAGCAACCAGCTCGTAAGCAAAGCTATACGTGCGGCAAATGCCAATGGTTAACGTGGTGGCTCCGATCAGAAGTGCAACCGATAAATAAGGCAATATGGTTTTCTCTTTCTTGATTACCAATGGGATAATAAAAAAGTTCAGCAATAAAAAGTTGAGGTAAATTGCCGTAATGCTGAACAGTTCGGGAACAAAATAATTGGTAAAGCTGGAGTACGAAATGTGCTCATCGTAAAAACGGTACCAGTTTTCATTATGGTGCTGATTAACGGTATTGGATATTAACCTAATAAAAAGGAACAGGTAAATGATAGTAGATACCCAGAATTCAACTTTGTGTAAATCTTTAAGTTTCATTTTAGCGATATTTGATGGTGCAATGTTAATCAGCCCAGTTCAAAATATTAATAAAATGTGATGGATGGATTGAAAAATGTGATGAATGAATAGTGTTTTTAGGATTGTGTGATTTTAAGAGCATGCCCGTGGTTCCCTCCTCCATCTTACATCTTCCATTTTTTACTATCTTTGAACAGCACATTTTCTATCTTACATTATTATCAATCACATGACCGTTTACGGAATTCCAAATTGCAATACAGTTAAAAAATCGCTCGATTGGTTAAAAGCAAACCACATTGATTTTGAGTTTCACGATTTTAAGAAAAAAGGCATAACCGACGAAAAATTAAACGAATGGTGCAATATTTTTGGCTGGGAAACCGTATTAAACCGCAAAGGCTTAACCTGGAAAAAACTAACTAAAGAAGAGCAGGCCAAAATTAACAATCAGGATTTAGCCGTAGCTTATTTAAAAGAAAATACGAGCGCAATTAAACGACCAGTTATCGAAAAAAACAGCAAAGCCGTGTTAATTGGTTTTGACGAAGATAATTATTTAAAAACACTAGCGTAGTTCATTTGTTCTAATGTTAAAGTTTGTTAAAAGCAGATTTTAAATGTCGAACTAAGTTACTTTTGAGCATGTACAAACTGATCATTTTTTTATTGCTTGCTTTGCCCATTGGCCTTTTTGCACAAACGGTAACAACAGGTACTGTGTTCGATTTTTCTAAAAAAACAATCTCTTTACCTGGGGTAACCATCAGAAACCTGAACAGTAAAAAATCTACCAGCACCAATAAAGAAGGGAAGTACACCATTGCGGCCAATATTGGCGATTTACTCGAGTTTTCTGCCGTTGGTTACCATACCGACACTTTATACCTGACCAATTTATTGAACAGAACCATCTATCTGCCGGTTAAAACCAATAGCTTAAATGATGTAAACGTTAGTGCGGTAAGAATGAACAGCCAGATTACCGATGCCAAAGATCCACTAGCGGAAAAATATACTTTGCTCAGCACAGGCGGTAACCTTAACCGTAAGCGTATGACAGATAAAGTGGGCGGTTTAAATTTAAACCTGGGTTACGGAAAATATAAAAGACAGCAACGCAAAGAAGCCGACTTAGAGGAAAAAGAAATGTACCTCGAAGAAATCGATGATAATTTTACCGCTAAGGCCATTACAGATTTAACTAAACTGGAAGGCGAGGAGCTTAAAAACTTCATGATTATTTACAGGCCTTCGGTAGAGCAGGTTAAAGCAGAAAGACCCTACAGATATACCTATTATATTTCGAGAGCTTTTGTAGCGTGGAAAAAATTAAGTCCACAGGAAAGAAAGCTTCAGGATTTGCCCAAATTAAAGGCAAATTAAGTCAGCATTTTACTTATTGGTAACATTATAACCACATATAAATCTATATGTGGTTATTTTTTATATTTACAGCCGTATTACAACCTTATTATATCATGAAAATGAATAAACTATTAACTTTTTGTATGGTTTGTTGTGCTTTTGCTTTTTCTGCATCAGCCCAACAAGCTACAACCACGGCGCCAGCCAGCAATTATAACCCTGCTGAGGCATTTGGCCCGTTATTTTATACCCAGAATGGAAATGAATTCCGCTCCGCAAACGGTGCCCCTGGACCTAAATACTGGCAAAACCGTGTAGATTATAATATTACGGCTAATCTTGATGAAACCAAGAATATGGTTAGCGGTACCGTTACCATCACGTATAAAAACAACAGTCCTGATAAATTACCTTATTTGTGGTTACAGTTAGATCAGAACACCTTTAAAGAAACCTCTCGTGGTTATGCCATAACCCCATCACGCAGCCGTTATGGTGCGCAGGGCGAAAAATTTGATGGCGGATATAAAATACAGAACATCAGTGTATCGCAAAAGGCAGGAGCGGTAAAATTTACCTCACTGATAGAAGATACCCGCATGCAGATCCGTTTAGATCAGCCTTTGGCGGCTAACGGCGATATCGTTACCGTGAAAATGGACTATTCTTACATTGTACCAAAAGAAGGATCGGACAGGACCGGGCATTTAACCACAAAAAATGGTGAAATTTTTGCCATTGCACAATGGTTTCCACGAATGTGCGTTTACGATGATGTAATTGGCTGGAATACTTTGCCTTACTGGGGCGGTGGCGAATTTTACTGTGAGTATGGCGATATCAACTTTTCCATTACAGCACCTGCAAGCCACATTGTAATGGGATCGGGCGAGTTATTAAACCCTGCCGAAGTATTTACACCACAACAGTTACAAAGATGGAATGCTGCAAAAACCAGCGATGCAACAGTTCATATCCGTACTGAAGCTGAGGTTACAGATCCAAAATCGCGCCCAGCGAAAGATAAATTAACCTGGAAATTTAAAATTTTAAATGCACGCGATGCAGCTTGGGCTTCATCTAAAGCTTTTGTGCTGGATGCAGCAAGATATAAACTGCCAAGTGGAAAAACAGGTTTAGCGGTTTCTGCACAGCCTGTAGAAAGCAATGGCGTTGATAGTTATGGCCGTGGGGTTGAATATGTAAAATCTACTATCGAACATTATTCGTCTAAATGGTTCGAATACCCATATCCAATGGCTGTAAACGTTGCCACCAATATTGGTGGTATGGAATATCCTGGCATCGTGTTTTGCGGATGGACGGCTAAAAAAGGCAGTGCATGGGGCGTTATCGATCACGAATTTGGCCATACCTGGTTCCCGATGATTGTGGGCTCGAACGAGCGTAAATACGGCTGGATGGACGAAGGTTTTAATACTTTTATCAACGGTATCTCTAAAAAAAGCTTCAATAATGGTGAATATGCCAGTCCAGCTACCGATTTAAATAAAATTGGTAAAGCAGTTATCGGCAACCCGATTTACGAAAACATTATGCTGATGCCTGATGGAATGGCTGAAAGAAATATCGGTGTTAACCTATACAGCAAACCAGGCTGGGGACTTGACCTTTTAAGAAACCAGATTTTAGGCGAAGACCGTTTTGATTATGCTTTCCGTCAATACATTAAAAACTGGGCATTTAAACACCCAACGCCGTTTGATTTTTTCCGTTCGATGGAAAATGGTGCTGGCGAAGACCTGGCTTGGTTCTGGAGAAGCTGGTGGTTAAACAGCTGGAAAATGGATCAGGGAATTGCCAGTGTGGAGGCCGTTAAGAAAGACGATAAACTTGTTGGCTATACCATTAAAGTGGTAAACCTCGAAAAAATGCCAATGCCTATTATCCTTCAGGTTAAAACCAAGAGCGGAAAAACCGACATGATCAAAGTTCCTGTTGATGTTTGGATGAAAAATACAAGCTGGTTGGTACGTTATCCATCAACAGAAGAGATTGAATCGGTTACTTTAGATCCAAATAAGGTATTGCCAGATTCGAATCCTGATAATAACACCTGGACTGCTACAGGCAATTAAAATAGTCTGTATCCAACTTCATATAGCCTTCCGATGTAAAAACCGGGAGGCTTTTTTATTACAAATTCCCGACGGTTTGGTATTTTTGATCAGATACATTCGCAATATGGAAACATCTTCTTTTGAAATCACCAATCCCGAGGGGATATACGATCCGCGTCCGCACGGCTATTCGCATGTTGCAGCCATTTCGGCCTGGAGCCAGCTGGTTTTTGTAGCGGGACAGGGCGGTAGTAGGCCCGATGGCCTTTTAAGCGCAGATTTTCGCACACAGGTAGCTATTGTTTTTGAGAATATTGCAATTGCTTTGGCCAGCAAGGGCTTAGGGATGGCTAATGTTGCCAAATTGACCACTTTAGTGGTAGATTACGATGATGAAAAACACCAGGTCTTAATTGAAGAATCGACCAAAATATGGCCCGATTTAAAGTTTCCGGTAAATACGCTTATTCCTGTAAATAGGTTAGCACTAACCGGAATGCTCATTGAAATTGACGCCACCGCTGTTGGATAATCATAATTGTGCTATGGAAAAGGGAGAAAGTAAAAATGTTTATCAGGTTTACAATAAAATTGCCAGTTGGTATGCAGAAAACCAATATACTGGTTTAATGGAAAAGAAATATCTGGATGCTGTGCTTAAGCATTTGCCTGCAGGTGCAGATATTTTAGATTTGGGCTGTGGCAACGGAAAGCCCATAATGGATTACCTGCTTAGTCAAAATATGGCGGTTTTAGGGGTTGATGCGAGTGTAGAGATGCTCAATATGGCCAAAGCAAACTGTCCGGGAGCCAGGTTTTTACTACGTGATATGCGTAACCTCCATTTAGCCGAAAAATTTGATTGCATTATTGCCTGGCATAGTTTTTTTCATCTTCCGGCAGATGATCAGCCCAATATGTTCAGCATTTTTAGGCAGCACCTTAAGCCAAATGGCATATTGCTGTTTACCTCAGGTACTGAAAGGGGAGAGGCTTGGGGGATGAACGGGGGCGAAAATCTGTTTCATGCCTCTTTGGCTGCGGACGAATATCATTCACTATTGGGCCTAAATAAATTTGTGGTGCTTCAACATCAAATAAATGATCCAGAATGCGGTGGCGCAAATGTTTGGATGGCACAGTACCAGCCTCAATAATTTTAGCTTAACTTTGCATCATGGCCGAACAGCAAAAAAACAACCCCTTACATGGTATTACTTTAGAAAAAATAGTAACCGATCTTCAGGTGCATTATGGCTGGGAAAAATTAGGATCGCTGATTAGGATAGATTGCTTTAACAATAATCAAAGCATAACATCGAGTTTAAAGTTTTTAAGGAGAATGCCCTGGGCCAGAAAAAAAGTGGAAGATTTATATGTTGATACGTTTAGTAAATGATTGAATGATTGAGTTTTGAATGAGCGCATGTTTAGGAGCTAAATTTACTTCATTTCCCAATCAATCTATCACTCATTCCATCAATTAAGTACTCATTCAATCATTCACTCAAACACTCCTTCTTTAATTAGCTTCCCATGCAACCTTTCCCTGAAAATTATCGTCATCCTAATCTAAACCTTAACGTATGAAAAATATTTTCTATTGCTCCCTGGTGATGCTTGTTTTAAGCAGCTGTGCCCTTTCAACCATGACAACAGTTTATTCTATGTCGCGGGGTAAAATTGATGTTCCTCAAAAGGAAACTTATAACGTAGTGTACCGGGCAAATTTTGGCGAAGGTTTAACTGCTGATGTAGCCTACACCGATGAAAGTGGAAAACAGACCGAACTAAAAAAAGTGAGTGGCAATTGGGAAAAAACAGTTACTTTAAAAACAGGCACACATGTACTGCTAAAAACCTTTGCTACAGCAAAAGACAAATCAAGAGGTGAGTATAAAATCCTGGTAGATGGAAAGGTAGTTTCTGAATATATTTTAAGCGGTAAAAGGCTAAATTATACTTTTGCTTTCGACCTGCCATAGCGCTGATTTTTCATTCACTCAATCCCTAAATCGCTCAGCTAAAGCTTAAAAATGGAAGTCTTTCAGAAAAAAACTGGAAGACTTTTTTTATGTCTACTTGAATTACAAAATCACCAAAACGTGTTAAAAAAATGAAAGAAGCAATCCATGCAATACCCTTAACTAAAATGGCTAAGAAATAATATCTTTGGAAGTAAAATCCATCACTATGAGTAAAACTTTACTGCTAATTTCCTTATCTGTTACCCTATTGGCCTTTTCGGGATGTAAAAAAAGCGGCATCACCAATTTAAACAGCATTGGTTATGGTTCTTCTTTTGGCATGTGCATAGGGTACTGTACCAATAACCTGCTCGTTAGCGATTTGAAGCTTACTTTTACCAAATCTAAGAACGGGCAGGCACCAGATACAAAAACCTGTAGCAAAACTATTTCTGCCGACGAAATAAATGCCATCAAAAACGAGTTGAATATCGAAAAAATCTCATCCCTTCCAGAAGTAATCGGCTGCCCCGATTGTGCAGATGGAGGAGCAGAGTGGATTACCATCAACGCCGATGGCAAGCAATATAAGGTTACCTACGAATATGGTAAGGCACCAAAAGAGCTCGAAGCAGCTGTTGCTAAATTAAGGCTGCTTAAAGAAAGTTTTAAGGATTGTAATTAGGCGTTTTTAACCGTTAATTTCCCCCTAAAATAATAGGGGCACTTTTGCCATTGCCCATAATAATAACTTTTGAGTTTGGTGATTTTGCAATTTCTTTTTGAGCCAATATAGATTCATACTGAAGCTGTCTATCGCTCAATCCTGTTGAAAGAATGCGTTGGTAATCGGCAATACCCTGTGCTTCCACTCTTTTGCGTTCAGCTTCCTGGCGTTCCTTTTGAAGTACGAAGGTCATCTTTTGTGCATCCTGTTCTGCATTGATCTTAGATTCGATACTTGCTTTTACAGACGCGGGCAGCGTAATGTTGCGCACCAAAAGCTGCTCCAGTTCTAATCCTCTTTTGGCAAAACTTTTCTCAATAGTGTTGAATATTTTAGCCTGAAATTCATCCCGCTTACTCGAATACAGGGCAACGGCATCATAAGCTACCGCATTATCCCTAATGGCGGTACGGGAAACCGGGCGGACGATTTTTTCCAGGTAATCGGTTCCTATTTCCCTTAGGATATTGGGCGCAGCACTTCCTTTTACCCTGAACAGTACAGAAAGATCAATAATTACTTCCAGCCCATCTGCCGATAAAACCCGCAATGCATCGTCAGTTTGTTTATTGCCTTCATCATGAACGCCAGACATGGTATAGTTTTGGGTTTTAACATCAAACGTCGTAATTACGGCAATAGGGTTAATCACGTTTAAACCGCTATACAGAACATCTTTGTCTACTTTTCCAAAAACTGTTTTAACGCCAACCTCACCAGCATCTATTACTTTAAACATGGAGAAGGATAAACCTATAATCACCAACACTACACCTATAATTTTGGCAAAATTGCTGTAGCGGCCAATAGCATTGTTTTGGTTAGAAACTGCGAAGCCAATAAAAATGATAATAATTCCGATGATGCTTAAGAACATATAATTTAGATTTTTACTAAAGATATAGTATTTCAAACAATCTTTTATACGCGTGTGAAAAGAACTTTGTGGGTCAAAAGTTAATCAAGAGGACGATCATTTTAAGGTATTGACTAATGGCAAGCTGCCAGCCGAAAACTAAAAACCGCAAAAGCCGTCGCAACTTCTTAATTTCCAACTGAAAGCTGGCAATTGCAAACTGAAAACTTTTTACGCTAACCCCTTGATTTTTAAAAAGAATTGTTCTACTTTTGCAGTCCGTTTTATGGGCTATCTGTAAAGATGCCGGGGGAGCGGTAAATTTTTTAATAAAAAAACATAAAAAAGCACAATGCCAACCATTCAACAATTAGTTAGAAAAGGTAGAGTAGCACTGGAGTTCAAGAGTAAGTCTCCAGCGTTGGACAGCTGTCCACAGCGAAGAGGTGTATGTACACGTGTGTACACCACTACCCCTAAAAAACCAAACTCAGCAATGCGTAAAGTAGCCCGTGTTCGTTTAACGAACGGTAAAGAGGTGAATGCTTACATCCCTGGAGAAGGTCACAACTTACAGGAGCACTCAATCGTATTGATCCGTGGTGGTCGTGTTAAAGATTTACCAGGTGTACGTTACCACATCATCCGTGGTGCATTAGATACATCAGGTGTAGCTGGTCGTAACCAACGTCGTTCTAAATATGGTACTAAACGTCCTAAACCAGGTCAAGTAGCTGCGGCGCCAACTAAAGGTAAAAAGAAATAATCGGGAGGAAATAAGAAATGAGAAAGTCAAAACCAAAAAAGAGAATTATTCTTCCTGATCCAAAATTTAATGATGTTCAGGTGACTCGTTTTGTAAACAATATGATGTACGATGGAAAAAAATCTATCGCTTACTCAATCTTTTACGATGCTGTTGAAATTGCTGAGAAAAAAGCAGGTGAAAACGGTTTAGAGGTATTTAAACGCGCTTTAACTAACATTATGCCAGCTGTAGAGGTTAAATCTCGTCGTGTTGGTGGTGCTAACTTCCAGGTTCCAACCGAGGTTAGACCAGAGCGTAAAACAGCTTTAGGTATGAAATGGTTAATTTTATATGCTCGTCGTCGTGGAGAAAAAACGATGAAAGAGAAATTAGCTGGTGAAATCGTAGCTGCTGCTAAAGGTGAAGGTGCTGCTGTTAAGAAGAAAGAAGATACGCACAAAATGGCTGAGGCTAACAAAGCGTTCTCTCACTTCCGTTTCTAGTGGTTTATTACAAATTAGTAAGATTACACAGATTTAATTAGAAGATTATACTGATTAAATAAATTACACCGATTTGTTTTTAACATAATCGGTGTAATCATTTAAAATCAGATAAATCAAAAAAAATACAATGGCAAGAGATTTAAAATTTACAAGAAATATTGGAATCGCAGCTCACATTGATGCAGGTAAAACTACAACAACAGAGCGTATTCTTTATTATGCTGGTGTGAGTCATAAAATTGGTGAAGTGCACGAAGGTGCTGCAACAATGGACTGGATGGCACAAGAGCAAGAGCGTGGTATTACCATTACTTCTGCTGCAACTACAGTTAACTGGAAATACAGAAACCAGAACTACCACATGAACATTATCGATACACCGGGACACGTGGATTTTACCGTAGAGGTAAACCGCTCGTTACGGGTATTGGATGGTTTGGTGTTCTTGTTCTCTGCTGTTGATGGTGTTGAGCCTCAATCAGAAACTAACTGGCGCTTAGCTAACAACTATAACGTTGCCCGTATCGGTTTCGTTAACAAAATGGACCGTTCTGGTGCAGATTTCTTAAAAGTTGTTAAGCAGGTTAAAGATATGTTAGGTAGCAATGCAGTTCCTTTGCAGTTACCTATCGGTTCTGAAGATCAGTTTAAAGGTGTGGTTGATTTGATCAACAACCGCGGTATCGTTTGGAATGAGCACGATAAAGGTATGACCTTTACCGAAGTTCCAATTCCTGATGATATGATTGATGAGGTTGCTGAGTGGAGAGAGAAATTATTAGAATCAGTTGCTGATTATGATGAATCTCTAATGGAGAAATTCTTCGAAGCTCCTGAAACCATCACTGAACGCGAAGTATTAGACGCTTTACGTGCAGCTGTTTTAGATGCTAAAATCGTACCTATGGTTTGTGGTTCATCTTTCAAAAACAAAGGTGTTCAAACCATGTTGGATTACGTAATGGAGTTATTGCCTTCGCCTTTAGATTCAGAAGGTGTTGTAGGTACTAACCCTGATACTAACGAAGAAGTTTTATTAAAACCAAGTATTGATGAGCCATTTGCAGCTTTAGCATTTAAAATTGCAACTGACCCATTCGTAGGCCGTTTATGCTTTATCCGTGTTTACTCGGGTAATTTAGAAGCTGGTTCTTATGTTTACAATACACGTTCAGAAAGCAAAGAGCGTATTTCACGTATCTTCCAGATGCACGCAAATAAGCAAAACCCAGTTCCTAATGTAGCTGCTGGTGATATTGCTGCGGTAGTTGGATTTAAAGATATCAAAACTGGTGATACGCTTTGTGATGAGAAAAACCCTATCGTTCTTGAATCGATGGTATTCCCTGAGCCGGTTATCGGTTTAGCTATTGAGCCTAAAACTCAGGCTGATGTTGATAAATTAGGTATGGGCTTATCTAAATTGGCTGAAGAAGATCCTACGTTCAGGGTTCAAACAGATCAAGAAACTGGTCAAACAGTTATCTCTGGTATGGGTGAGCTTCACTTAGATATCTTAATCGACCGTTTAAAACGTGAGTTTAAAGTAGAAGTTAACCAAGGTGCGCCACAAGTAGCTTATAAAGAGGCTATCTTCGGTACTGCAGAACACCGCGAAGTTTATAAAAAACAATCAGGTGGTCGTGGTAAGTTTGCCGATATCAAAGTTGTAATCTCTCCAATTGATGCAGACTTTGAAAAAGGTGGTTTACAGTTTGTAAACGAGATTGTAGGTGGTTCAATTCCTCGTGAGTTTATCCCTTCAGTTGAGAAAGGATTTGCTTCTGCAATGGCGAACGGTGTATTAGCTGGTTATCCACTTCCTGATATGAAAGTACGTTTGATTGATGGTTCATTCCACGCAGTCGATTCAGATGCTTTATCATTCGAGCTTGCTGCCCGTATGGCATATCGCGAGGCTTTACCTAAATGTAGACCTTCTTTGATGGAGCCAATCATGAAAATCGAAATCTTAACCCCTGAAGAAAACATGGGTGATGTTATCGGTGATATGAACCGTCGTCGTGGTCAGTTACAAGGTATGGATACCCGTAATGGATCTCAAGTAATCAAAGCATTGGTTCCACTTTCAGAAATGTTCGGTTATGTAACTCAATTACGTACCATCACTTCAGGCCGTGCAACTTCTACAATGGAATTCGATCACTACGAACCAGCGCCTAAAAACGTACAGGACGAAGTAATTGCTAAGTCAAAAGGCAGAGTAAAATCTGAAGACTAATTAAGGTATAAGGTAAAAGGCGTAAGGCAAAAGGTTTTTAACCCTAAGCCTTACACCTTAAATCCTCCACCTTGGTAAAAGATAAATCCGGTTTCTGTTGTTAATAGCTCTAACAGGAAGCCATAATTAAAATAAAAGATGAGCCAAAGAATCAGAATTAAATTAAAATCTTACGATTACAACTTGGTAGACAAATCTGCTGAGAAAATCGTAAAAACTGTTAAACCTACGGGTGCAGTTGTAAGTGGTCCAATTCCACTTCCTACAGAGAAAAAAATCTTTACTGTATTACGTTCTCCACACGTAAACAAAAAAGCTAGAGAGCAGTTCCAATTATGCGCTTACAAACGTTTATTGGATATTTATAGCTCTAACTCTAAAACAGTTGATGCTTTAATGAAACTTGAATTACCTAGCGGTGTTGAAGTTGAAATCAAAGTTTAATTGATTTTAAATGAATTGAAAGTCCCGATGAAAGTCGGGACTTTTTTTATGCCTTTAATTTTGGAAACAAAAGCAGTTTTTCGGGGTTTAAAGAGTATGACAAAGAAAGAAACTACTGATCAAAAAATGCCTGTTGAAGGGCAGGATTTTGCTGATCCACAGGAAGAAGCAAAACGAAAGCCCTCATCGCACGGTGAAGTGGCCAATCAAAAAGACGGCGATTTTTCTGATCTGGAAAAAAGCAGGATGGAAAACCCGCCAGAACATAGAGACGAAAATGGATCGGATAAAAGTGATGTAGATAGTGATACCGAAATTAACCAAAGTAAGGGAGTTAAATAAGGACTAAACCTTTTTGCTTTAACAATTGTTCTATATACAAAAACATCTGCTAAATGTTAATAAAATGGAAATAAATGAGAAAAAGAATGTCGATCCCAAACTTGGGGTAGACCGGGATGAGGATATCGAATGGGATAATGGAGAAGCAACCTATGGCCATAAACGCCCTGATTTTAAGCGCAAGGATGAACCAGATGAAGAACACTTGGCCAAGGCCCAAAAAGATGCTGAACACGATGTGAACAATGATTTAAAACATACCAATTTAAGTCAGGGTGAGGATATAGGCAATAGGAACAAGACAAATAATAAAGGGCTAAAGGGGAAAGATTTATAGTTAAAAAGGGACCAGTCTCGTAAGAAGAGTCCCTTTAAAATACTTCATGCTTTTCCGGTAGATGGAAATTTTTTAGGACTCCACAACTGAAATGCGTTAATCAAGTAGCAAATGCCCTTAAATTGTTTAGTAGTTATAGTTAATGTTTGTCGCGAATCCTAATGCGCCGCAAATGTCTCAAACATATCATCAACATACAAGTATTAATTAATTAATATGTTGATATATGTCAATTTTCTTTGTCTATTTCAGTGCTGTAGAATGTCAGTATAAATCACTGGTTTGTGAGTAATCCTGCTTTACCCTTTCGCCGTAATTTTTTAACCTGTCTACATATTCAGGGGCTTTCGCTTTAAAATCATCAATTAACGATTTGCCATCTGAAGTTCTTTTCTTGGTTGCATATTTAAGTCCATAAACTGCTGCCGCGCCTAAAATGGCGTATTTTAATAAGCTCATAATTGTCTGTTTATATTCCTGTATTTAAGGCGTGGTCTTCGTCGGCTTCGTTAATGCCTTTTTTAGTATCGAAATCGCTTGATGAGCTGCCCGTCTGGCTTGCTGCACTATCAATTGTGGGATGTTTATCTTCGCTATGATAAGCATCGTCACTTAGCGAATCACATCCCTGCGTACCGGTATTATCAAAACCATCGCGCGCCTTGATGTTTTTTTCATTTAACGTCTGGGCATTATAATCAGCTATGGGCTCTCTACCAAAACTGGTTACTTCATTGCCATTGTTTCCAGCTTCGTAAGCTTTTTGCACATCAGATTTTTCAGTGCTTTCGCCTTTCCCTACGTAGCCTTCCAAATGTTCGTCTTTATTATATATGCTAGTTTTCATAGTATCAATTGTTTACATGTAAAACAGCTGATAGGTAAAATAGTTTGTTAAACCGTAAAAGTTGGCTCCTCATTAAGCATGGCGTCTTTAATGTGGGGAAGTTAATAGCAACAAAAAAGGCAGATATTTCTATCTGCCTAATGTTTAACTTTTATATGGAAAGTTTCGTGATATCTTTCGCATCATCCGTTCAACCATATCATCGGTCGAACTCATTATTGTATCGTCCATGGTTTTAAAGAAGCGCCATAACAGCTCGCCGTCGGCTCCGTTGTTGATGGTTAAAAACATAGTACCAGTACCCGATTTTCCGCCAAAACCTCCAAATAAAACTGCAGAGGCAATCGCACCAGCTTCAGATTTAGTCTGTTCGGTTTCAAAGCGTCCGCCGATTACAGCATCAACACCTAATATTTTAGCCAGTTCATCTTTGGTTGTTTCATCAAGTTTGCCTAAAACACCCGCTTTTTTTAATAGAATATTGGTTTTGTCAACATCCTGAAAAGAAACCGTATAATCAGATGCTTTTCTCAACAAGAAAGTATACATGCTGGCCTGGATTGATTTAGCCATTGATTCTTCCTGGGTTTTGTTGCCCTCGGCACTGAAGTTTTTAGGTTGTTTGCGGTAAGAGATTTTAACTTCGAAAGGTAAAATAGCCACAATTTTTTGGGTTTTAATGGTTTCCTTTAGTTTAGGACTTTCAAAAATTTGCTTCGAGCCTTCAAATTGCGCTTTTGTTAACATGGTAAAGCAGCACAAGATAGCGAGCGTTAAAAAGATTTTCTTCATTATTTTGTTTGTTTAATTTGTAGCGAATATAAATAATCTTTCAATAATTGTAATCTAAATTTTACTTCGAATTTTATGCAAAACCATTTTCGTGTTTTGCTTAACTTGCGCCCAAATTTTAAATGCCAAAGGGATAAATGGAGTGGAAATATTTACTATCGAATAAAAGGTACGGACAAGAACAGTATGGTGCCAGCACTGACAGGGCACGTTCTGATTTTCAGCGCGATTACGACCGGTTGATTTTTTCTTCCCCCTTTAGAAGATTGCAGAATAAAACCCAGGTATTCCCATTGCCAGGAAGTGTTTTCGTTCATAACCGCTTAACACATAGTTTGGAAGTAGCCAGTGTAGCCCGTTCTATGGCCAATATATTTCTGAAGAATGTTGAAGAACATCAACCCAACCTGATTAAAGAGGTTCCTTTAATTAACGAGGTTGGAAATATTGTAGCAGCGGCAGCACTTGCCCACGATTTGGGTAACCCGGCATTTGGACATTCGGGGGAGGCTGCCATTTCAAGATATTTTACTGATGGTGATGGTAAAGTTTACCAAAAGGAAATGAGCGATTCGCAATGGCACGATCTGATTAACTTTGAAGGTAATGCAAATGCGATCAGAATTCTAACCCATCCGTTAAAAGGAAAAGGTAACGATGCCTATGCCTTAACTTATTCTACACTGGCTTCGATTGCAAAATACCCCTGCGCTTCAATTGCCGGTAAACAGAAAGGCTTACTCCACCGAAAAAAGTATGGCTTCTTTCAGTCGGAAGAAGAAACCTTCAAAAGAATTGCTACCGAACTTAAACTCGAACAGGAAGAAAGCGAATTTCTTATTTACAAACGCCATCCTTTGGTTTACCTGGTAGAGGCTGCCGATGATATTTGCTACAGCATAATCGATTTGGAGGATGCCCACCGGTTAAAAATCCTTTCTTACGAAGAGGTAAAGAATTACCTGCTCCCTTTTGCCAATTCGAAAACCATTGAAAGCCGTTTAAAAAACGATTACGAAGATGATGATGCAAAAATTGGCCTGCTCAGGGCCAAAGCCATCAATACATTAACAAATGAGTGTGCCAATATATTTTTCAGGGAGCAGGAAAGCTTGCTAAAGGGAACCCTGAACCAGAGTTTAACGGATTTAATTCCTGAGCCTTATATTGCTGCATGGAAAGCCGTAGAAAAAATCTCAGTAGAGCGTATTTATAATTATTCATCTGTAATACAGAAAGAAGTGGCCGGGTATAAAATCATGGCAGGGCTTTTAGAAGAATTTGTACCTGCACTTATCCATAATAATACACATTATTATAAAAAGCTGGTTAAGCTTATCCCTAAACAATACCATACTGATTTAAGCGATATCTACTCGCGCACGCAAAGTGTTTTGGATTTTGTTTCTGGAATGACTGACCTGTATGCTGTAGATCTGTACCGCAATATAAAAGGGATCTCTTTCCCATCAGAAACCTAAATTGTTAGCAAAGCCATAGTCAAATCAATGCCTTAGAAGGCTATTGGTGCACTTTTTCTTTTGAATTATGCCTGCAAATAGGGCTAAAATATGGTGTTGGTGTAAAATTGTAGAATAAAATTTTTTGTATTCTATTGATTGTCAATATTTTATGTGTCTTTTGGTCTTTTAAAATAGGCTTTCGTGTAAAGTAAAGGTTAAGGGATATACTAATTATTAGATTTGAGAGTTAGGCCAATTATTTTTTTGCCTAATATTTAGATCTCATCCCGATTCATGAAAAAACTTTTACTAATCGCTCTGCTAAGTGTTGGCTTAGCTATGGCTGTTAAAGCACAGGCTCCACAGCAGTTTAATTATCAAGGTGCAGCTAGAAATGCCAATGGTTCACCTTTAGCTAACAAAAATATATCCCTTCGCATCAGTATCCTCGACGGAACATCAACCGGAACCGTTCAGTATAGTGAGGTAAGAAATGTTATAACCAACACCAATGGTCTTTATGCAGTTTCTATTGGGAGCAGTGGTGCCACTTCGGTAAGTGGAAGCATAGGCGGGGTTACCTGGGCCAGTGGTTTAAAATTTGTAAAAGTAGAAATCGATCCTGATAATGGCACAAACTTCAGTTTGGCCGGAACAGCTCAGTTATTGAGCGTTCCTTATGCCTTATATGCAGCAAATGGCCCAATTGGTCCAAAGGGAGATACAGGTGCTACAGGTCCCGCTGGACCGCAGGGTGCAACTGGCAGTGCAGGCCCTCAAGGACCAACCGGCTTAACCGGTGCAACAGGCCCTCAAGGACCGGTTGGTGCAACAGGTGCCCAAGGCGTTAAAGGAGATGTAGGGGCAACGGGGGCAACCGGCGCTCAGGGCATACCAGGAGCAGCTGGTGCAAAAGGTGATAAGGGCGATAAAGGTGATGTAGGGCCAGTAGGTCCGTCAACAGGTGTAGCGGGTGGAGATTTGAGCGGAAATTATCCAAATCCAACACTAGCCAATATTCAGGGAAAAACCTTAAATGCAGCATCGCCAACCAATAATCAGGTGTTGCTGTTTGATGGTACTGCCTGGAAACCGGTAACCTTAGATGTTAGTCAACTGGCTGGGGCCAAAGCTTTAACCTCAACAGATCTTTCTATCAGCGCTAACGGGAGTACGGCATTATTAAAGGATGTGGTGATCGATATCAATGCGGGTGCCGTTACCACCGTAAAAGTGGCCGACGCCGCCATTACGACTTCAAAAATTGCAGATGCCTCGGTTACCACACCAAAATTGGCTGATGGGGCAGTTACTTCAATTAAAATTGGAAGTAAAGAGGTAAAGAATATCAATATTGATGACGCAGCAGTGAATACCTTACAGCTTGCCGATGGTTCGGTAACTACGCCAAAGCTGGCCAATGGAGCCATTACTTCAGTTAAAATTGGAAATAAAGAAGTGAAGAACATCAACATTGATGACGCTGCAGTGAATACCTTACAGCTTGCCGATGGTTCGGTAACTACACCTAAATTGGCCGACGGAGCAGTTACTTCGATTAAAATTGGGAACAAAGAAGTTAAAAATATAAATATTGATGATGCCGCAATTAATACATTGCAATTGGCCGATGGTTCGGTAACTACACCTAAATTGGCCAATGGAGCAGTTACTTCGGTTAAAATTGGAAATAAGGAGGTTAAAAATATCAATATTGACGATTTAGCGGTTAATACATTACAATTGGCAGATGGCTCGGTAACTACGCCTAAACTAGCTGACGCAGCTGTTACACTGGAAAAATTAACTACTGATGGGGTTAGCGATGCAAATAAGGTTTACATTACCAATGCGATAACCGGTAAGCCCGAATTGATCAGCCGTACACTATTTGCCAATGCAAATGCCTGGGCATTGAGGGGCAATACAGGGAATGTAGACCAAACGAGTAATTTTTTGGGCAATACCGATGATGTTGCAATAAATTTTATGGTCAACGGACAAAAATCTGGCCGATTGGGCAGTTCAGCTGAAACAAATATTTCTTACGGATACAAAACCATTTCGGCCAATGTATCTGGTTTTTACAACAGTGCATTTGGTAAAGAAGCACTCTCGGTAAATATTTCTGGTTATGAGAATAGTGCTTTCGGTTACATCGCTTTGCAAAGAAGTTTTAGCGGCATCAATAACAGTGCTTTTGGTTCGCAGGCTTTGAGTGTAAGTACGGTAGGCTCTAACAATAGCGCATTTGGTGCACATACTTTAATGGCCACGGCAACAGGAATTAACAATACAGCCATTGGTAGTTTAACATTAGAGGCCAGTAATGGTGATAATAATACGGCCTTAGGATACTCAGCCGGGTCAAAAAATAATGGTTCGGGCAATATTTTTATCGGCAGCAATGCAGGTAGTACCAATACAGGCCTAAACAATAGTCTGATTATCGCGAATACTAACACCACATTCCCCTTAATTTCTGGAAGCTTTACGGCAAATGGTGGATCACTAACCTTGAACGGAACTACTGCTGCAAGCGCTACAGCGTACGCGCCTGCAAATAACAGCACCCTGAATATTAATGGTTCTGTTTCGGCCAGTATATTAACCATTACAACAGCCGGTACTTTAACACTCGATGCAAGCCATTATACGGTTAGGGTAAAAAATGTAGGCGCTGCAGTAACTTTAAATCTTCCAACGGCTGCTAGCTGTAAGGGGAGAATCTATGTTATTGTAAAGGCATTATCATCGGGTGATGTGACGCTTAACAGTCCGGTTTTATTAAACGACGATTCGAGTACCACCACCATTACCGGAGCTAAAACATATACCATTCAAAGTGATGGTTCGGCTTGGATCTCTTTAAACTAAAGGCTATGGGAAAAGTATATTATATTTTTATTTTCCTGGCCGTGTTGCTTTTTAGCAGCAGGGCAAAAGCGCAAAGTTTACCTTATACGGTTAATGCAGCGAGTGGCTCGGGCAAAATCAACAATCAGCTTTACGATTTTAGCATCGGGGAAATGGTATTGGTGCAAACTTTTCAGGCAAGCAATACAACGCTCACCCAAGGCTTTCTACAGCCTTTTTTAATCATAGAAACTACGGCCAATGTAAGCGTGGTAAATAACATTCTAACGCCTAATGGCGATGGTAAGAACGACTTTTTTGTGATCAAGGGTTTAGAGAAATATCCCAATAATAAGCTTACCATTTTTGATCGGGGAGGAAGGATGCTATATACCGCAATGAACTACCAGAATAATTGGGACGGTTATGTAAATGGAACCGCACTAATGGAGGATACCTACTATTATATGCTCGATCTTGGTGCTGATGGCACAATTAAAGGTTTTATATCCATTTTGTATAAAAAATAACAGCGTGAAAAAAATGAAAGGTTATATAGCAGGGCTGTTAATTTTACTGGGTTTGCCGGCTTTTGCCCAACTAAACCCAATGGGCAGTATTTATTATCAGAACCAGTTTCTTGCCAATCCGGCAATGGCTGGATTAGAGGCGGGTTTAAATTTAAATGCGGCATTTAAGGCCCAGTGGGCAGGGGTAGAGGGTGGACCAAGAATACAATATTTAACAGGCGATTATGGTTTAAGCAACAACAAGGTAGGTTTGGGGCTTCTTTTTTACAATGAAAGTGCCGGAGCCATTAACCGCACAAGGGCAACGGTAACTTATGCCTATCACTTACCTTTAAATAGCGGCACCAATTATCTGGATTTCGGCCTATCAGGCGGGATTATGAATGAATGGATAGATTTTGGTAAGGTTAAGGGAGATCTGGATGATGATGTGCTAAATAGCTTCAACGATCGGAAACTGTATTTGGATGGCGACTTTGGCGTGGCTTACCGCACGGATAAGTTAACACTGCAGGGTACATTGCCCAACCTTAAACGCTTTTTTAAAAGAGATGTGTTAAGGAATGTTGTAGACCGCTCTATCTATTTTATAGCGGCTGGCTACCGTTTTACTACCGATAAGGTAATTAACAGTATAGAACCTAAACTGGTGTACAGGGGTGTTCAAAATTACGATGGCATTTTCGATGCGGGCGTAAACCTGCAGGTTTTGGATAATAAATTAATGTTGAACGGCATATACCACAGTACAAATAGTTTTACTGCCGGGTTTGGTGCCAACTATAAAAATCAATTCTCAATTTTGTTCCAATACACTACTAATACCTCTAAAATGCAGAACTACAGCAATGGCGAATTTGAGGTGGGGTTGAAATACAGTATTAAGAATTAAGTCGATTATCGGAGCTGTCAACTTTCTAGCGCTTGAGTTATTAAGTTGACAACTCTTCTTTATATAGGCAATTGTCAATTTAAGCCTATCGAATGGCCTTTTCTGATGCTTTGAAAGAGCTGTCAGCTTTCTAGCGCATTGGCTATTAAAGTTGACAACTCTCCTTCTCATAAACCATTGTCACCCTGAGCTTGTTGAAGGGCCAGTTAGACAGGCTAATTGTTAGGGCCTATCTTCCTCGGCCTTCGTCCCATTTATTGCGTTCATCCTGCAACTCGCGCGCAAGTCTCATTTCTTTATCTTTTGCCTTTACCTTATGAGCCTGAAACTCATCAGCTACTTCCTGATAAAGTTCTGTGCGGTATTTAGCCTCATGCCTTAATTTGCCCGATTGGAAAATTACAAAGGCCAAACCGAGAGCCAGCACAATAATGATGGCCCAAACAATGGTGTTGTAAGTGCCTTTATCAAAAGCTATCCCTAAAAATTTAATTTCATTTACCGAAGCATTAGCGGTAGCCAATGAGCTTTCTTTTCCGGTTACTTCGCCCTTTAGGCTCGAAATATTACCTGCCTGCGATTTAATTTCCTGCCTGGCTTCCTGTAGTTGCTTGCGTTCTTTTCTGAGCGTATCATTCACACTTTTCCATAAAGATGATAACCTTGATGGGTTAATCAGCCTTGCGCCATTGAAGCTTTTAGATTTTTTTAACATAAACTGGTACTGGCCATTTAATGATGGATCAGTATTTTTAGTAGTATCGGGTAAAGTTTGCCCAAATGCAACGTTAAAAAATAGCATAGCGCCTAAAAACAATAGGGTGTGTTTAATTTTCTGCATAGTTTAAATATAGGTGTTAGAATGTAAAACTACATTTTTAAATATTTCCCAGTCGTATTATTTTTTAGTTTAAGTTTTAGGGAAATAGCCAAAACTGTTTTGGTTTAACATTCTAAATAACAATTTTATCTAAGTTTTATTATAAAATTATTGCCGATAGGTTACATTTGTTTCATGCAAATAGGAATTATAGGTTTGGGCGATATGGGCAAATTGTATGCACTATCGTTCGTAAATGCCGGTTATAAGGTATGTGGGGCCGATATGCCCTTACGTTTTGTCGATTTAAAAAATGAGCTTGAACCTAAGACAATCGAAGTTTTAACCGATGGACATGAAGTTGCACGTAAATCTGATTTTATTATCTATTGTGTTGAAGCCGAAAAAATTGATGAAGTAGTGGCCACCTTTGCCCGCTCTACAAAATACGGTGCCATAGTTGCCGGACAAACTTCTGTTAAGCATCCGGAGATTGCTGCTTTTGAAAAACACCTTCCGGCAGATACCCAGATTGTAACCTGCCACTCTTTGCATGGGCCGGCATTTAGTCCCGAAGGGCAGACCCTGGTTGTGGTACGCCACCGCGCTACCGATGCCGTTTATGCCAAAGCATTGGAGATCTACAAATCTTTAAAATCGAACATTATTGAGATGGACGATTATAGGGAACACGATAAAATTGTGGCCGATACGCAGGCCGTAACGCATATGGGTTTCGAAAGCATGGGCTCGGCATGGAAAAATGCAGGTTTTTTCCCCTGGGATAACCCCGCCTATGCCGGTGGAATTGACAATGTGAAGATTTTAACCACGCTAAGAATTTTTAGCTATAAATCTCATATCTATGCTGGTTTGGCCATATTAAACCCTTACGCGCAGAAGCAGGTAAAATATTATGCACAGGCAGAATCCGAACTTTTTAAACTCATGATCTGTGAAAATGAAACCGAGTTTAGAGAAAAAATTTATGCCGCACGCGATTTTGTATTTCATGAGAGCCGTACGCTTTTGCTCTTGGATGATAATATCATGAAAGAGTTTAGCCTATCGGATGCCGATCATAAACAGAAGCCCAATTCACACCTAAGTTTGCTGAGCATGGTGTACGCTTGGTATAAAATGGGCGTTAACCCTTACGATAACCTGATCTGTCAAACACCGCCTTTTAAATTGAGGTTGGGCATAGCCGAATATCTTTTCAAAAACGAATCCATGCTCGAAGAGTCGATCAGTACTGCTTTGTACGATAAATCTATCCGTGGTGACGATCTGGAATTTCATACCGCAGTACACGAATGGGCATCAATTATCGGTTATGGCGATTTAAAGGGTTACAAAGAACACTTTGAAGCTGCCAAATCATTTTTTGCCAACCGTTTAAACGATGGCAGGGATTTGAGTGCGGAGATGATCAAAAGGTTGGGTAAATAGATGAGCATAAGCTTGCGTCATGCTGAATTTATTTCAGCATCTCATTTCTGCAGAGACCCTGAAATAAATTCAGGGTGACGGCTATTCCATCGCAAAATTCTATTTTATCCCCTTAATATATAGACTTAATTTTATTCCTTTAATCCTTCGTTTACCCAAAACAGGTGTCTTATATTTGCCGCATGTCGGTATTATTGTTTACCATAATCGTTTTGCTGGGCGCTTTTTTAGCTGGCCTATTGGGCTCTTTAACCGGTTTAGGCGGTGGTGTTATTATTATTCCTTTACTCACATTAGCTTTAGGGGTTGATATCCATTATGCCATTGGCGCATCAATTGTTTCGGTTATTGCTACTTCATCCGGATCAGCGGCAGCTTATGTAAAAGAGGGAATAACCAATATCCGGATCGGGATGTTTTTGGAGATAGCCACCACCGTTGGTGCTATTTGCGGCGCAGTGATAGCCGTTTATTTAAATGCCAATTACATCGCCATCTTATTTGGCTGTATCTTGATTTTTTCGGCCATTATGACCTTGAAAAAAAAGGTAGATCATACTACATTAGATGATACCGATAAATGGGCCAATTTTTTTAAACTCAACGGCTCTTATCCCGATAAAGGCATAGATCACCCTTATGCGGTGAAACATGTACCAGGCGGTTTCTTGATGATGCTTTTTGCGGGAACATTATCTGGCCTCTTGGGCATTGGGAGCGGCGCATTAAAGGTAATTGCCATGGATAACATTATGCGTTTACCTTTTAAAGTATCTACAACCACCAGTAATTTTATGATGGGCGTTACTGCTGCTGCAAGTGCTGTGGTTTACCTGCACCGCGGACAGATCGATCCAGGTATAGCCATGCCGGTTTGCATAGGGGTTTTAACGGGCGCAACAATAGGATCGAAAGTGCTGTTAAAAACCAAAACCGACAAGCTTAAAATTGTATTTGCAGTAGTGGTTACATTTTTAGCCTTACAGATGATTTATAAAGGAATAAGCGGATTATAATGGCGGCAGTTGATAAAGAAAATATAAACGATAAAGATATTCAGGTAATATTGGGTACACTGCTGCGTGCCGGTGTAATTATTTCGATGAGCATTGTACTTGTTGGCGGTATTATTTTTCTGGTTCACAATAATGGCGTAATTACCGATTATAAAGTATTTAAGCCCGAGCTGGCCAAATTTTCTTCCATAGCCGCTATTTTTAAGGGCATACTTACATTTCAGGGCGATGCCATTGTGCAGTTTGGGATCTTAATGCTCATTTTTACGCCCATAGCCCGCATCATATTTGCTATTTTTAGCTTTTTAATTGAGCGCGATTATTTATATGTACTGATCGGATTTATCATTTTGGCCATCATAACTATCAGTTTAAATGGGGGTTTAGCGCATTAGCCTTGCTTTTTTAGGTTAAACACCATCATATCAGCAATTTATTTGAAAAATATTTTGCTAACTATTTGAAAATTAATAATTCTTGCCTATCTTTGCCGTCCCTTTCGGGGGATGTACAACCACCTTGAACGAAGCCCTACTGCTTCGATGGGTGTTAAAAAGAAAAGATAAAATGTCAGGAATTATTGGAAAAAAAGTAGGAATGACCAGTATCTTTGATGCCGAAGGAAGAAACATTCCTTGTACGGTAATCGAGGCTGGGCCTTGTGTAGTTACACAAGTAAAGACCGAAGAAAAAGACGGGTATTCATCAATCCAACTGGGTTACGATGAGAAAAAAGAGAAAAACACAACTCAACCGTTAAAAGGCCATTTCGCGAAAGCAAACACAACTCCGAAACGCAAGCTGGTAGAATTCGATTCGTTTACAACTTCACTTAATTTAGGTGATGTGGTAACAGTTGATTCATTCGCAGAAGGCGATTTTGTTGATGTTGTAGGTACCTCAAAAGGTAAAGGTTTTCAAGGTGTTGTAAAACGCCACGGATTTGCCGGTGTTGGTATGCAGACTCACGGTCAGCATAACCGTTTACGTGCCCCAGGTTCATTGGGAGCATCATCATTCCCTTCACGTGTATTCAAAGGAATGCGCATGGCAGGAAGAACAGGTGGAGACAGGGTAAAAATTCAAAACTTACAGGTTTTGAAAGTTTATGCTGAGCAAAACTTATTAGTAGTTAGTGGTTCCATTCCAGGAGCTAAAGGTTCTTACGTAATCTTAGACAAGTAATCAGATGGAAGTTAAAGTATTAAACATTTCAGGTAAAGAAACAGGTGCCAAGGTGCAACTTCCTGAATCGGTATTCGGTATCGAGCCTAACGACCACGCGATTTATTTAGATGTAAAACAGTATTTGGCTAACCAACGTCAAGGTACTCACAAATCTAAACAACGTAACGAGATTGCTGGTTCAACCCGTAAACTATACAAACAAAAAGGTACAGGTGGTGCCCGTGCTGGTAGCATTAAATCTCCGTTATTTAACGGTGGTGGTCGTGTTTTCGGTCCTCAGCCACGTGATTACAGTTTTAAATTGAACAAGAAATTAAAATCATTAGCACGTAAATCTGCTTTAGCTTATAAAGCAAAAGATAACAACGTGGTAGTTTTAGAAGATTTCAACTTCGATACAATTAAAACTAAAAACTATACAAGTTTATTGGCTGCGTTAAACGTAGGTACACAAAAAACATTGTTGGTTTTACCTTCGCAAAATAATAATATCTATTTATCAAGCAGAAACGTTCAGAAAACTAAAGTAATCGCTGCAGCAGATTTAAATACTTATGATGTATTAAACGCTGGAGTACTTGTGTTAACTGCAGATTCTGTTAAAACTTTGGAGGAGGCATTTGCCAAGTAATATGGAAATTTTAAAAAAACCAATATTAACCGAAAAAGCTTCAGCTTTAACTGAGAAATCTAACCGTTTCACATTTAGCGTTAACCACAAGGCTAACAAAATCCAAATCAAAGCAGCTATTGAGAAATTGTACGGTGTAACCATCGTTGCAGTTAACACCATGGTTGTTGATGGAAAAGCTAAATCACGTTACACTAAAGCAGGTTTTGTATCAGGCCGTAGCCCTAAATACAAAAAAGCAATCGTAACGTTGAAAGACGGAGAAACAATAGATTATTACGCAACCCTTTAATTTAATAATTAATTATAACTATGGGCTTAAGAAAATTTAAACCAGTTACTCCAGGTACCCGCTTCAGAGTTGGTGCTAGTTTTACGGAGATTACAGCAACCAAGCCCGAAAAATCATTGGTTGTATCATCAAAAAAGTCTGGTGGACGTAACAATACAGGAAAGATGACTATGCGCTACATGGGTGGCGGTCACAAAAAATCTTATCGTATTATCGACTTCAAACGCGATAAATTCGATATTCCTGCAACAGTAGCTACTGTTGAGTACGATCCAAACCGTACTGCCCGCATCGCATTATTACATTATGCAGATGGCGAGAAGCGTTATATCATTGCTCCTGAAGGATTGCAAGTTGGTTCGGTATTATTATCGGGCGATACAGCAGCTCCAGAAGTAGGTAACACTTTAAAATTATCGAACATTCCATTAGGTTCTATCATCCACAACGTGGAGATCCACCCTGGAAAAGGAGCACAATTGGCTCGTAGTGCAGGTGCTTACGCACAATTAGCTGCCCGCGATGGTAAATATGCTACTTTAAAAATGCCTTCAGGCGAAACCCGTTTAATCTTAACCACTTGTTTAGCTACAATCGGTGCAGTATCTAACTCAGATCACGCAAACGAAGTACTAGGTAAAGCTGGTCGTAAACGTTGGTTGGGCCGTCGTCCGAGAACTAGACCGGTAGCGATGAACCCAGTAGATCACCCAATGGGTGGTGGTGAAGGTAGATCATCAGGTGGTCACCCTCGTTCAAGAAATGGCGTTTTAGCTAAAGGCTTCAAAACCAGAGAACTTAAAAAATATTCTAATCGTTACATCATAGAGAGAAGGAAGAAATAATGGCTCGTTCGATAAAAAAAGGACCTTATATTGACCATAACGTAGAGAAAAAAGTAAACTCTATGAATGATTCAGGCAAAAAGTCTGTAATCAAAACTTGGTCTCGTAGATCAATGATTTCACCAGATTTCGTTAATCATACATTTGCAGTACACAACGGTAATAAATTTATCCCTGTGTACGTAACAGAAAACATGGTTGGTCACAAGTTGGGAGAATTTGCTCCAACCAGAACATTCAGAGGACACGCTGAAAAGAAAAAATAATTAGACAATGGAAGCAATAGCAAAATTAAACAATTGTCCAACCTCACCGCGTAAGATGCGTTTGGTTGTAGATCTTATCAGAGGTGAACGTGTAGAGAAAGCATTAAGCATTTTAAAGTTTACCAATAAAGAAGCAGCAATAAGAGTTGAGAAATTATTATTATCTGCTATCAAAAACTGGGAAGCTAAAAATGAAGGTGCTCGCCCTGAAGAAAACCAACTTTTTGTAAAAACAGTTATGGTTGATGGTGGCCGTCAGTTAAAACGCTTACGTCCAGCTCCTCAAGGCCGTGGATATAGAATTCGCAAACGTTCTAACCACGTAACGCTGATTGTAGATAGTAAAAACACAGAAACAACTCAAAACTAATTAGGAAATGGGACAAAAAGCAAATCCAATAGGTGCCAGGTTAGGAATTATCAAAGGATGGGATTCTAACTGGTTCGGTGGCAACAACTACTCCGATAAATTAGTTGAAGATGAGAAAATAAGAAAATACCTTTCTGCCCGTATCGCAAAAGGCGGTGTTGCAAAAGTAGTTATCGAGCGTACCTTAAAACGTATCACCGTAACTATCCACACAGCTCGTCCAGGTATCGTAATCGGTAAAGCAGGTGCTGAGGTTGATAAAATCAAAGAAGAGTTAAAGAAATTAACCAAAAAGGAAATTCAGATTAACATCTTCGAAATTAAACGCCCAGAACTTGATGCACAATTAGTTGCAGAAGGTGTTGCAAAACAATTAGAAGCAAGGATCTCATTCCGTAGAGCAATGAAATCTTCTATCGCATCAACCATGCGTATGGGTGCTGAAGGTATCAAAATCATGACTTCTGGTCGTTTAGGTGGTGCTGAGATGGCACGTACCGAGCAGTACAAAGAAGGAAGAGTGCCTTTGCATACATTCCGTGCTGATATCGACTATGCTTTAGCTGAAGCTTTAACCACTTATGGTAAAATCGGCGTTAAAGTATGGATCTGTAAAGGTGAGGTTTATGGAAAACGTGATTTGTCTCCAAACATTGGTGCAACAAACAACGGTCCAAAAGGCCAATCAGAGAAACCAGCATTCGGTGGAAGAGATAACAGAGGTGGTGGAAGAGATAACCGTGGCGGTGGTAACGACAGACGTGGTGGAAACCAAGGCGGTCGTGGTCCAGGCCAAGGTGGTGCAAACAGAGGTGGTGGCGCAGGCGCTAACAGAGGTCCTCGTAAATAATTGATTTATTAACATCGTTTAACGATTAGAACAAAATAAAATGTTACAGCCAAAAAGAACGAAGTTCAGGAAGATGCAAAAAGGCAGAATGAAGGGTTTAGCTTCTCGTGGAGCTGAATTAGCATTCGGATCTTTCGGTATCAAATCTTTAGAAGCTACTTGGATCACAAGTCGCCAGATAGAGGCTGCCCGTATTGCCGTAACACGTTTCATGAAACGTGAAGGACAAGTATGGATCAGGATTTTCCCGGACAAACCAGTAACTAAAAAACCTGCTGAGGTACGTATGGGTAAAGGTAAAGGTGCTCCTGAGTATTGGGTAGCAGTAGTAAGACCTGGACGTGTAATTTTCGAAGCTGAAGGTGTGCCTTTAGAAGTTGCTAAAGAAGCATTGCGTTTAGCTGCTCAGAAATTACCAATCCAAACCAAATTCGTAGTACGTAGAGATTACGTAGAAGCATAGTAAAGTGTTGAGGTGAATGTTGTAAATACTTGTTTATTATAACCGCTACACTCAACGTAAAAGAAAAAGAAAAATGAAAAATTCAGAAATCACAGGGCTTTCAAAAGAAGAATTAGTAGCTAAGATTGCGGAAGAAAAAGAGAACTTATCAAAATTGAAGTTCGCTCACACTATTTCAGCTATCGAAAATCCTTCACGCATTGCAAAAGTAAGGAAAGACATAGCCCGTTTAAACACTGAACTGACTAAAGTGAAAAACACTGAGTCAGCTACTGAAACCAAATAATTTGAGAGTCGACATGGAAAGACAATTAAGAAAAACAAGAACCGGGTTAGTGGTAAGCAACAAGATGGATAAATCTGTTGTGGTGAGCGTGGAACGTAAAGTAAAACACCCGATTTATGGTAAGTTCGTAAAGAAAACTACCAAATTTATGGCTCACGACGAGAAAAACGAATGCGGTATCGGAGATACAGTATTAATTATGGAAACTCGTCCTTTGAGTAAAAACAAGAACTGGAGATTGGTACAAATTTTAGAAAGAGCTAAATAAGATGGTACAACAGGAATCGAGATTAAACGTTGCTGATAACAGCGGCGCAAAAGAAGTATTAGTAATTCGCGTGCTAGGTGGAACCGGCAAACGTTATGCTTCAATTGGTGATAAAGTAGTTGTTACCGTAAAAAGCGCGTTACCTTCTGGTAACATTAAAAAAGGTACAGTTTCTAAAGCAGTTGTTGTAAGAACTAAAAAAGAAATCCGTCGTAAAGATGGTTCTTATATCCGTTTTGACGATAATGCTGCTGTATTATTGAACGCACAGGATGAGCCAAGAGGTACACGTATCTTTGGCCCGGTTGCGAGAGAACTACGTGAAAAACAATTCATGAAAATCGTATCATTAGCACCGGAGGTATTATAAAATGGGAAACAAAGTAAATACACCAAAACTTAAAATCCGCACTGGAGATTTAGTTAAAGTAATTGCTGGCGATTCAAAAGGTCAACAAGGAAAAGTACTTTCAGTACAAATAGATAAAAACAGAGCCATTGTAGAAGGCATTAACTTAGTATCTAAACATACTAAACCAAATGCTGCAAATCCAAACGGTGGTATTATTAAAAAAGAAGCTGCTCTTCACATTTCTAACCTGATGTTGGTTGATCCAAAATCTGGTAAAGCTACCCGCGTAGGTCGTAAACTAAACGCTGATGGTAAATTGGTTAGAGTTGCTAAAATTTCAGGAGAGGAGATTAAATAATGGCTACACCTAGATTAAAAAGCAAATACAAAGAAGAAGTTGTAAATGCATTGAAAGAAAAATTTCAGTACAAAACTGTAATGCAGGTTCCTAAATTGGAAAAAATCTGTATCAATCAGGGTGTAGGTCGTTTTTCTGTTACTGATAAAAAGATTATGGATACTACAATCGTAGAATTGACTACCATTACTGGTCAACAAGCGGTTGCAGCACAATCTAAGAAAGATATCTCTAACTTTAAATTACGTAAAGGTATGCCAGTAGGTGTACGTGTAACATTACGTGATAACAACATGTACGAGTTCTTAGATCGTTTGATCTCTGTAGCTTTGCCACGTATCCGCGATTTCAAAGGTATTAACGATAAAGGTTTTGATGGAAAAGGTAACTACACATTAGGTGTTACTGAGCAAATCATCTTCCCAGAGATTAATATCGATAAAATCAATAAAATTTTAGGGATGGATATAACTTTCGTAACTTCGGCAAAATCTGACGTTGAAGCGCTTGAGTTATTGAAACAATTCGGATTACCATTTAAAAATCAAAAAACAGCAGAATAATGGCAAAAGAAGGTGTAAAAGCACGCGAAGTTAAGCGCCAAAAATTGGTAGCTAGATACGCTGAAAAACGTGCAGCATTAAAAGCTGCAGGAGATTTCGAGGGTTTAGATAAATTACCTAAAAACTCATCTCCAGTACGTTTGCACAACCGTTGTAAATTAACTGGTCGTCCTCGTGGATATATGCGTACCTTTGGTATTTCAAGGGTAACGTTCCGCGAAATGGCACTAGACGGTAAAATACCAGGTGTTAAAAAAGCATCTTGGTAATATAGCTTAGAGCTGAAAGCTTAAAGTCTAAAGCGAATAAACCCGCTTTAGGCTTTAGTCTTTTTGCTTTTCGCTTAAAAAAAGAATTTTAACCGATAGCAGGTCCTACCGTTGGGTAATGATGGGAAACCACTATCAAAAACAATAAAAAATGAATACAGATCCAATAGCAGATTATTTAACAAGAGTAAGGAATGCCATTAAGGCCAACCACAGAGTTGTAGAAATTCCTGCATCAAACCTTAAAAAAGAAATTACTAAAGTTCTTTTCGACAAAGGTTACATCGCGAACTATAAGTTTGAAGATACTACAGTTCAAGGCACCATTAAAATTGCTTTGAAGTACAATCCAATTACTAAAGTTCCTGCTATTCGTACATTAGTGCGAGTAAGTAAACCAGGTTTGAGACAGTATGCAGGCGTTGAAAATATGCCAAGAGTATTAAACGGTTTAGGTATCGCAATCTTATCTACTTCTAAAGGTGTAATGACCGATAAAGAAGCAGCCAAATTAAACATTGGTGGTGAGGTATTGTGTCACGTTTATTAATATTTAGGAGAACAACACAATGTCAAGAATAGGAAAAGCCCCAATTACAATCCCTTCAGGTGTTACAATTACCGTATCTAACGATAACGTAGTAACTGTAAAAGGCCCTAAAGGTGAATTAACACAAGCAGTAGATTCAGATATCACTGTAAGTCAAGAAGACGGAATTTTAACAGTTCAACGTCCGTCAGAACAAAAGAAACACAAAGCATTACACGGTTTATATCGCTCATTGCTTAACAACATGGTTGTAGGTGTTACAGAAGGTTATAAATTAACTCAAGAATTAGTAGGTGTTGGTTACCGTGCTACAAACACAGGTAATACCTTAGATCTAGTTTTAGGTTATTCTCACCACTATGTATTCCAATTACCAGAAGAGATTAAAGTAACTACATCATCTGAAAAAGGTCAGACTCCTAAAATTATTTTAGAAAGTATCGACAAACAATTGATCGGTCAGGTAGCAGCGAAAATCCGTTCGTTACGTGCACCAGAGCCATATAAAGGTAAAGGTATCAAGTTTGTAGGTGAAGTGTTAAGAAGAAAAGCAGGTAAATCAGCATCTAAAAAATAGTAATCATGGCAGGTAAAAAATTATCAAGAAGAGATCGTATTAAAAAAGGGATCAGAAAAAGACTTACCGGTTCGGAAGAACGTCCAAGGTTATCTGTATATAGAAGCAATAAAGGGATTTATGCGCAGGTAATTAACGATGTAACCGGTACAACAATAGCATCAGCATCATCATTATCGAAAGATTTTGCAGGTACTGGAAGCAAAAGCGACCAATCAGTAGCAGTAGGTAAATTAGTTGCCGAAAAAGCAATTGCAGCTGGTGTAAAACAAGTTGTTTTCGATAGAAACGGCTATTTATACCACGGTCGTGTAAAATCGTTGGCAGAGGGTGCCCGCGAAGCTGGTTTAGTATTTTAATCTGAAGAAAAAGTAAGATGTCAACTATTAATATAAAAAGAGTAAAAACCACCGATATCGAATTAAAGGATCGTTTGGTTAGTATACAACGTGTTGCCAAAGTAACCAAAGGTGGCCGTACTTTCAGCTTCTCAGCAATTGTTGTTGTGGGTGATGAGAACGGTGTTGTTGGTTTCGGTTTAGGTAAAGCGAAAGAGGTAACTGAAGCAATTGCAAAAGGTGTGGATGATGCTAAAAAGAACTTGGTAAAAGTTCCAATTTTAAACGGTACTGTTCCTCACGAGCAAATCGGTAAATTCTCAGGTGGTTTTGTATTGATCAAACCAGCTGCTGTGGGTACCGGTGTAATTGCAGGTGGTGCGATGCGTGCTGTATTAGAGAGTGCTGGTGTACACAACGTATTGGCAAAATCTAAAGGATCATCTAACCCACACAACGTGGTGAAAGCAACTGTTGATGCATTAACTAAAATGCGCGATGCTTATACAGTAGCCCAAACACGTGGTATAGATTTAAACAAAGTATTTAACGGATAATATCATGGCTAAGATCAAAATAACACAAGTAAAAAGCGTTATCGACAGAAGCGAGCGCCAAAAAAGAACCGTTCAGGCTTTGGGTTTATCTAAAATGAACCAAAGTGTTGAGGTTGAAGCTACACCGCAAATTATCGGTATGGTTCGCAAAGTGAACCACTTGGTAGCAATCGAAGCAATTTAAGAGAATTATTAAATGAATGAATTTTGAGTGAATGAATGTGCATATTGCAAAAACATTCAATCATTCAAAATTCAATCATTATTTATTTATCGTTGTACCTGTTTAGTGAAAGCGAAGGGCAACACAAATTCAAAAAAATGAATTTAAGTAATTTAAAACCTGCAAAAGGTTCTACAAAAAACAGCAAAAGAATTGGTCGTGGTACAGGTTCTGGTCGTGGCGGTACTTCAACCCGTGGTCACAAAGGTGCGGGTTCTCGTTCAGGTCACTCAACCAAAATCGGTTTCGAAGGTGGTCAAATGCCTTTACAACGCCGTGTGCCTAAAGTTGGTTTCAAACCAATTAACCGTACAGAATACATCGGTGTAAACTTAGACGTGTTACAGAACTTAGCTGAGAAATTCAGCTTAACAACTATCGATTTCGCTGCTCTACAGGCGCATGGTTTAGCTTCAAAAAACGACTTGGTTAAAATTTTAGGTCGTGGTGAAGTGAAAGCAAAATTAGAAGTTACAGCACATGCGTTTTCTGCAACCGCACAAAAAGCTATTGAAGCTGCAGGTGGTTCTATTGTAAAATTGTAATTATTAAATGAAGAAGCTATTTACTACTTTAAGTAATATCTGGAAAATTCAAGAATTAAAAGAGCGTATATTGTTTACGCTCTTAATTCTTTTGGTATACCGTTTCGTATCTCACGTGGTTTTACCGGGTGTAGATCCAACTGCTTTAGGTGAAAACGAAAAATCAGGACTTTTAGGCTTACTCGATATGTTTGCCGGAGGTTCTTTCTCTCGTGTTTCTATCTTAGCATTGGGGGTAATGCCTTATATCTCTGCATCTATTGTGGTGCAACTATTGGGTATTGCTGTTCCTTCTTTCCAAAAAATGCAGAAAGAGGGCGAAAGTGGTAGAAAGAAAATGAACCAGATCACGCGTTATCTAACGGTAGCGATTACAATCGTTCAATCAGTTGGTTATGTGAAAACACAAATTGTTGATCCACATCCTGCTGCTATTTTAATTGCATCTCCTACATTATTTTATGTTTTGGCGGTAACTGTATTAACTGCAGGTACACTATTCGTAATGTGGTTGGGAGAGAAGATCACTGATAAAGGTATTGGTAACGGTACATCACTAATCATTATGGTTGGTATTATAGCCCGTTTACCAGTTGCAATATCTCAAGAATTTAGTGCACGGGTTGGTTCGGCAAGTGAAGGTGGTGGTCCGGTAGCATTGGTTTTAGAGATTGTTGCTTTATTTGCAGTGGTAATGTTTACCATTTTAATTGTTCAAGGAGTACGTAAAGTGCCTGTACAATACGCTAAGAAAATTGTTGGTAACCGCCAGTTCGGTGGTGTTCGTCAGTATATTCCTTTAAAGGTTAATGCTGCCGGTGTTATGCCAATCATTTTCGCACAGGCGTTAATGTTTATTCCAGGTGCTTTAATGTCATTTGCTCCTTCTTTACAAGGATCATGGTTAATCCAGTTTAGCAACACCACTTCGTTGGCTTATAGCTTAACTTTCGCATTTTTAATTATCGCATTTACTTTCTTCTATACTGCCATTACAGTTAATCCAACTCAAATGAGCGACGATATGAAGAAAAATGGTGGTTTTATCCCAGGTGTTAAACCAGGTTTTGCAACATCAAGCTTTATTGATGATGTAATTTCAAAAATCACTTTCCCAGGTGCGGTATTTTTAGCGATCATAGCTATCTTACCTTCGTTGGCTGTTAAATTTGGAATTAAACAAGAGTTTGCTCACTTCTTCGGTGGTACATCACTTTTAATTTTGGTTGGTGTTGTTTTGGATACTTTACAACAGATCGAAAGTTATTTATTGATGCGCCATTATGATGGTTTAATGAAGACGGGTAGGGTTACTGGCAGAACTGGAGTTCCAGCGGCAAGTAGCAACGCAGCGTTGTAGTTCTAAAGGATGTCTAAAATTTATTACAAATCTCTTGAAGAGATCGAGTTAATAAGAGAAAGTTCCATGCTTGTTTCTAAAACCTTGGCCGAAGTGGCCAAAGTGATAAAAGCAGGCATGACTACTATTCAATTGGATAAGTTAGCTTACGAGTTTATTAGTGACCATGGAGCGATCCCTGCATTCTTAAATTACAATGGCTTCCCCAATTCATTGTGTATTTCGCCAAATGACCAGGTTGTTCATGGTTTTCCAAGTGAATACGTAATACAGGAAGGCGACTTAATTTCGGTTGATTGTGGCGTAATCAAAAACAACTATTTTGGCGATTCGGCCTATACTTTCTCTATCGGGGAAATTGATGCTGAAAAACAGAAGTTGGTTGTGGTTACAAAACGCTGTTTGGAGTTGGGCGTAGAGAAAGCAGTTGCAGGAATGCGTATTGGAGATATCGGTTTTGCAGTGCAGCAATATGCAGAAGCCAATGGATTTGGAGTAGTAAGAGAATTGGTAGGACATGGCGTTGGTGTAAAACTTCATGAAAAACCAGAAGTTCCCAATTATGGAAAGCGTGGCGCAGGGCCAAAACTTGAAGAAGGGATGGTAATTGCAATTGAACCCATGATTAATGCAGGCGTAGCAGGTGTTAAGTTTCATAATGACGGGTGGACGGTAACCAGTAAAGACAATAAGCCATCGGCACATTTTGAACACACAGTGGCTATAAAAAAGGGCAAAGCAGATGTTTTATCAACGTTTTCTATAATAGAAGAAGTTTTACAACAAAAAAAATAAATAATTAAAATTTTTTATTTAATTTTGCAACCCTGTTTAGAAGCAGCTAATTAAGTAACAATCAATAAAATATGGCTAAACAAGCCTCAATTGAACAAGACGGAGTAATAAGAGAAGCATTGTCTAATGCGATGTTCAGGGTTGAACTCGAGAACGGACATGAGATTATTGCGCACATTTCAGGAAAGATGCGGATGCACTACATCAAAATTCTTCCTGGTGATAAAGTAAAACTGGAGATGTCTCCTTACGATTTAACAAAGGGACGCATCACTTATAGATACAAATAAAATGAAAGTTAGATCATCAATTAAAAAACGTAGCGCTGATTGCAAGATTATTCGCCGTAAAGGTAAACTTTACGTTATCAACAAGAAAAATCCTAAATACAAGCAACGTCAAGGGTAATTAAAAATATTGTAATGTACCGTACAACGGTGGCCCGCCGTTCGGACTTACTTCAAAACATAAATAAATATGGCAAGGATTTCAGGTATTGATTTACCAAGAAACAAAAGAGGAGAGATCGGTTTAACCTATATCTACGGAATTGGTAGAACAACTGCACAACGTATTTTAACTACTGCAGGTATCGATTTGAACAAAAAAGTACAAGACTGGTCTGATGATGAGTTATCAGCAATCCGTACAATGATCAACGATGAAATTAAAGTAGAAGGTGCTTTACGTTCAGAGGTTCAGTTAAACATCAAACGTTTAATGGATATTGGTTGTTACCGCGGTTTACGTCACAGAAAAGGTTTACCTTCTCGTGGTCAGCGTACTAAAAACAACTCACGTACTCGTAAGGGTAAGAGAAAAACAGTTGCTAACAAGAAAAAAGCTACTAAGTAGTAAATAAATGATTGAATTTAGAATGATTGAATATTGAATGAATCCCATTCTCTCATTCACTCAATCAAACATTCTCTCATTCAGTAATAAAAAACATGGCTAAGAGTAAAAAAGTAACAAAAAAACGTATCGTTGTAATTGAGCCTGTTGGTCAGGCGCATATCAATGCTACCTTCAACAACATCATCGTTACCTTAACAAACAACAACGGACAAACCATTTCATGGTCGTCTGCTGGTAAAATGGGCTTTAAAGGTTCTAAAAAGAACACGCCGTATGCAGCTGGTCAAGCAGCTTCAGATTGCGGTAAAGTTGCGTTTGATTTAGGTTTACGTAAAGTTGAAGTATTTGTAAAAGGTCCAGGTTCAGGTCGTGAATCTGCAATCAGAACTTTGCAAGTAGCAGGTATCGAAGTAACATCTATCAAAGATATTACTCCACTTCCTCACAACGGATGTCGTCCTCCTAAAAAGAGAAGAGTTTAATTAATTTTAAAGCTAAGAATCTCCAGCTACAGGTTGGATGATACTTTAAAAACAGAAAAAAATGGCAAGATATACAGGCCCAAAATCAAAAATCGCCCGTAAATTCAGAGAACCAATCTTCGGTCCTGATAAGGTGTTAGACAGAAAAAATTATCCTCCTGGGCAACACGGCTCATCAAAAAGAAGAGGAAAACAATCTGAATATGCAATCCAGTTAATGGAGAAGCAAAAAGTAAAATATACTTATGGTGTATTAGAAAAACAGTTCAGTAACTTGTTTAAAAAAGCATCTTCTCGTGCTGGTATTACCGGTGATAACTTACTTCAGTTATTAGAAGCACGTTTAGATAACACAGTTTACCGTTTAGGTATTGCAACAACCCGTTCTGGTGCACGCCAGTTAGTTAGCCATAAACACGTAACCGTGAATGGTGAAGTTGTAAATATCCCTTCATATCAGTTAAAAGCTGGCGATGTGGTTGCTGTTCGTGAAAAATCTAAATCTTTAGAATCAATTAGTAACTCAGTTGCAGGCAGAACAATTAACAAATTTGCTTGGTTAGAGTGGAATGCTAGTGAATTAACTGGTAAATTCTTAACCTACCCACAACGTGATGAGATTCCTGAAAACATCAAGGAAAACTTAATCATCGAGTTATACTCAAAGTAATAAATAATTTAGTTAATTACCTCCAAAGGGTAATTAACTTTTTTCATGTTACTATATATTCAATAACGAATTTAAAAAAATATAAATGGCAATTTTAGCATTTCAGAAACCAGACAAAGTGATCATGCAGAAATCAACCGATTTCGATGGCACATTTGAATTTCGTCCTTTAGAGCCCGGTTTCGGTGTAACAATTGGTAATGCCTTAAGAAGAATTTTACTTTCTTCGTTAGAAGGTTATGCTATTACTACTATTCGTTTTTCAGGCGTTTCTCATGAGTTTTCTACCATGAAAGGTGTTGTAGAAGATTTAACTGATATTATCTTAAACTTAAAACAAGTTCGTTTTAAGAAAACTGGTGATTCAGGTGATTCTGAAAAAGTTTTCATCATCGTTAATGGTCAAGATCAGTTTAAAGCTGGCGATATCACTAAATTCTCTAACAACTTTACAGTTTTAAACCCTGAGCACGTAATCTGCAATATGGATAAATCTGTTACTTTGGAAGTAGAATTAACCATCAATAAAGGACGTGGTTATGTACCTGCTGAAGAAAATAAAGTTGCTGATGCTGTTGTAGGCGTTATTGCAATCGATTCGATTTATACTCCGATGAAAAATGTAAAATACACGATCGAAAACTTTCGTGTTGAGCAAAAAACGGATTATGAAAAATTGGTTTTAGATATCTCTACTGACGGTTCAATCCATCCAGAAGAAGCATTAAAAGAGGCGGCTAAGATCCTTATCCAACACTTTATGCTGTTCTCTGATGAGAATTTGGTATTAGAATCTCAGGCTAAAGAAGAAACTAAAGAAGTTGATGAGGAAATTTTACACATGCGTAAAATCCTTAAAACTGAATTGGTAGATATGGATCTTTCAGTTAGGGCATTAAACTGCTTAAAAGCTGCTGATATCCGTACTTTGGCAGATTTAGTTTCTTACGATGTTGCTGATATGTTAAAATTCAGAAACTTCGGTAAAAAATCTTTAACAGAGATCCAAGAACTGGTAAAATCAAAAGGTTTATCATTTGGTATGAACCTGTCTAAATTTAAATTAGACGAAGAATAAGCGCATGGCGCCATGCGCTAAGCGTTAAATAAACTATTATTTAACAGTGTATAATTCCCTCTGAGACAGAGACGGTATACACTTAATCAAAGAACAATGAGACACGGTAAAAAAGTTAATCACTTAGGCAGAACCGACAGCCACAGAAAAGCGATGTTAGCTAACATGGCTACTTCACTTATTAAAGCAAAAAGAATTACTACAACTTTAGCAAAAGCTAAAGCTTTACGTACTTATGTTGAGCCAATTATCACTAAATCAAAAAATGATACCACTCACTCACGTCGTACAGTATTTGCTTATTTACAAGATAAAGAAGTAGTAACAATCTTATTCCGCGAAGTGGCTGAGAAAGTTGCAAACCGTCCAGGTGGTTACACTCGTATCATTAAATTAAACAATCGTCAAGGTGATAACGCTGAGATGGCTTTAATTGAATTGGTAGATTATAACGAAGTTTATGGTAAAGATGTAGAAGCTAAAGAAGAGAAGAAAACAACTCGTCGTGGTAGAAGCAAAACTGCTGCTGCTCCTAAAAAAGCTGCTGAAGCGAAAGTTGAAGTTGCTGAAGAAGCTGCTCCTGCTGAAGAAGCTCCAGCTACTGAAGAACCAAAAGGAGAATAATTTATTCACCTTAAGATTTGGAAAGTCCTGTTCGAAAGAGCAGGACTTTTTTTGTGTGCCTGTCATTCTGAACGTAGTGAAGAATCTATAAGCTATAGAACACTGAATTCAACAAAAAGGTAGACCCCAATTATAATGATTTTTAGGTATTCGAATTTAAGCGTCAATAAGAAAATGATTTTTCGCAGCGCTCAGAATGACAACGCATTATAGGAATTAACCAATAAACGAATGCCCAATGAACTAATCAACCAACAAAAGCAAACGTTTGTCTCATTTTTTCATTACATAGTATTTTTTTAGCTAGGTATCTATAAATTAGCCTAAAACAAATTAAAAATGAAATTTAGGCTTTTTCTACTGTCCTGTTTACTGTGGCAGTTATCTCTTCACGCGCAAACAATAAAATATAACGATGGTAAGAATGCTTGGAATGCAGATTCTTTGGGTAACCACAGGGTTGCTGTTCAGTATACTGGTACCGGCAAAATTGCACATGCTAAAATAAATTGGCGCAGGCGGGATGAACACCCTGAAGCAAAAGCAATTATTGTTCAGGATGCCAGTGGTAAAAATATTCCTGTTTTTGGCACTGATCAACTGACGAGAGAAAGTGCTGATGTTTATTTTGAAGCTATAGGGCCCGGGAAATATTACATCTATTATCTTGCTTATAAAAACGAAGGTAGAAGCAACTACCCCAAGGGAGTTTATCTAAAACCTAAACAGGTAAATCAGGACTGGTTAGCGAAGGCAAAGCAGGTTAAAGTAAATGCTGCTGTACTGGAAATTCAATCTATTGATGCTTTTAATTCATTTTACCCAATGGAAGTAATTGCTACCGCGCAGGAAACGGCGGCAATTAAAGCTAAATATGCTTCAGAAGCTTTTATCGTTTTTCCTGAAGACAGGATATACCCGATCAAGATGCAAAACGACCTGCCTTACCGTTGGATACAAAAAGGAGCGATAAGCACTTTTACCGGCACGGCCAGTAAGGGCGAAAACTATGCTTTTCAATTGGGAGTATTTGCACTAAAGGACCTCAAAAATGTAACGGTTAGCTTTGGCGACTTAAAAACAGCGAATGGTAAAGTAATTTCATCGCAATTTATCAACTGTTTAAATACAAATGGAACAAGTTACGATAACAAAGCATTGGTTGAAACCGTTAACGTAGTTTCTGGTAAGATACAGCCCATGTGGATTACCGTTAATATACCAAAAAGCACTGCTGCAGGTATTTATAGTGGCAAATTTACAGTGAAGGCCAACGGAAAATCTAAAATAATCGATGTCAAAATTACTGTTGGAAATGAAATTTTAGCTGATGCGGGTGTTGGAACACCAAATAAACAGACCCGCCTAACCTGGTTAAATTCTACCTTAGCGCAGTCTAACACGGTTGTGGCACCTTATACTCCCCTAACAGTTGATGGAAATGTGATTTCACTATTAGGTAGGAAGTTCGAAATTAATACGGACGGTTTTCCTAAGCAGATCCAAACATTTTTCAATGCAGAGATGACCGCTTACAGTGATAAGCCCAACAATATTTTAGCTGAACCCATTCACTTTCACTTTTTTAATACGCCTAAAACACAAGAGAAATTTGTTCCGGCCAATTTTCAAATTACAAGCAAGGAAGCAGGAACGGTAAAATGGACTGCAACCAACACTTCCGAAAATATAAAAATGGATGTTGAAGGGGCTTTAGAATTTGATGGTTATGTACACTATACGGTTAAAGTAACGGCGTTAAAAGATGTAGATTTTAGCAATGTTGATTTTCATATTCCATTTGATAAAGGCTCTACCAAGTATTTAATGGGCCTGGGCGAAAAAGGAGGAATTAGACCCGATACTGTTAAGTGGAAATGGGATGTAGCCAATAAAAACCAGGATGCTGTTTGGATAGGAAATGTAAATGCAGGCCTCTATTACAACTTAAGAGACGAGCAGTACGTTCGCCCGCTTAATACCAATTTTTACCTTCAGAAGCCTTTATTGTTGCCTAAATCGTGGGGAAATGGAGATAAGGGTGGAATCCAGATCAACGTGAAAGGCAGCTCGATGCTGGCCGATAATTTTACCGGATCAAGGAGTATGAAAAAAGGCGAGGTGCTTTATTATAATTTCAACCTGCTGATTACACCTTTCCACTTAATCAATACCGAATTTCAATGGGATAACCGTTTTTATCATAAATACGGTGATTTAGATTCGATTAAAGCAAAAGGGGCAACGGTAGTGAATATTCACCATGCTACACCGATTAACCCTTGGATCAATTATCCATTTATTGAGTGGAAAAAGATGAAAGGTTATATTGGTGATGCACACTCAAAAGGGTTAAAAGTGAAAATTTACAATACCGTGCGTGAACTTTCTAACCATGCTTACGAATGGCCTGCTTTAAGAAGTTTGGGTACTGAGGTATATTCTCCAGGTAAAGGTGGTGGCTTTAGCTGGTTGCAGGAACATTTGGATTCTAATTACATTGCGGCCTGGTTTGTACCCGAAATTAAGGATGCAGCTGTAATTAACAGCGGAATGAACCGTTGGCACAATTACTACGTAGAAGGTATGAACTGGTTGGTAAACAATGTGGGCATTGATGGTGTGTATCTGGATGATGTAGCCTTCGACCGTGTAACCATGAAAAGGATTAAAAGGGTATTAACGCAGAACAACCATCCGGGAATTATTGATCTGCACTCTGCCAATCAGTACAATAAGAGCGATGGCTTTAACAATAGTGCCATTTTATACCTTGAGCATTTTCCATACCTTAACCGTTTATGGTTTGGCGAATATTTCGATTACCAAAAAAATAACCCAGATTTCTTTTTAACGGAAGTTAGTGGAATTCCTTTTGGCCTGATGGGAGAGATGTTGGAGGATGATGGAAACCCATGGCGCGGAATGATCTACGGTATGACAAGCCGTTTAGGCTGGTCGGATAAGAGCGACCCGAAACCATTGTGGAAAGCTTGGGATAATTTTGGCATAAAGGGATCTGAAATGATCGGTTACTGGAGCGAAAACTGTCCGGTTAAAACTGACAATCCTAAGGTATTGGCAACCGTTTATAAAAAACAGGGAAAAACAATGATTGCCCTAGCCAGCTGGGCAGAGGGCGACGTTAAGGTTAATTTAAACATCGATTGGACCAAATTGGGCTTAGATGGCAGTAAAGTTAAAATTACGGCCCCAGCAATTGATAAATTCCAAACCGCAGGAAGTTACCCAGAAGGAAAATCGGTACCAATTGAAAAAGGAAAAGGTTTGATTTTGATTGTGGAGTAATCTCGATAATATGTTACCGTCATTTCGAGCGTAGCACAGCGAAGTCGAAATGACGGTTTGTTTTAATCATCCTAAACCATAGTCCTCTGTCTCAACGGGGATTATGAACCTACACATTTGTAATGCGTTTCTTTATCAAGATCGATACAATCGATCAGCTCGTTCATCCCGATTAATCGGGACGATGGTACAAAAAAATAGGTGTGGGTTTAAACCCACACCTATTTTTTGTTGATCCCAAGAAATCTGTTTCAAGTTAGATTTAGCTTCGCTGAGCACTGCGTGGTTCTACGCTTCACTGCGTTTCGGTCGAGATGACGGTTCTTTTTATATTATACCTTTACATTTTCCATGCCGTACTGTTTCAGTACATCGGCTGGAACACCGGCCCATTGGTTTGGTGTGTTGCCTACGTAGCCAATGTCTTTCACGCCCATTTCTGTTGTGTAAAAGCCCGATGCGGTTAAATTTCTCATCCTGTTGAAAAAGGTTACACCTGCCTGCATTTCTGGTCTGGCTTTTTTCGGGTAAGCAATTTCATCCACAATCGAAATCTGCTGCTCGGCTGATGCCTCTACAAATGATTTTTGAAATTTATTGAAACAATATACATCCAGCCATTTAAGACCACCGCGCATCGGCACCTTATGCTCAGGAATATCTTTTACGATAAACTCGATAAATTCGGGAACTTTGGCATCAGATGCGCTGCCTGAAACATCATCTTTAGGGATAATGATATCGGCCAAAACCGTAATGGTAGCCATTTCATGTTTAGTGAAAAAGGTCTCCGATTTTAAGTTTTTATCGCGGTCTAGTTCCCACTGCTCTCTTCCAGCTTCTTTTGCCGTTTCTTCTGGTGCAACAGCTTCAGTTTTTGTTTCAGGTTGTTTACAGGCATCTAAAAGTACAGTTGTACTGATTGCCGTTAAACCTAATGCTTTTATGGAATCACGTCTGTTCATGTTAAATGTTTTGTTTTTTCTTTTGAGCTAAAATATATTCGGCGGTACGCATAGAAAGTGCTAAAATGGTCCAGGTGGCATTTTTATCACCCTGCTGAACAAAAGGCCCTGCATCAACCACGAATAGGTTTTTACAATCGTGTGCCTGGCAATATTTATTCAATGCCGATTTTTTAGGGTCATCGCCCATTCTTATGGTACCTACTTCGTGGATAATTTTACCCGGATTGAGTAAGCCATAATTGGTATCGGCACCTTGAATTTCGGAGGTAACTACTGCGCCCATTTCTTTCATAATGGAAAGGAAAGTTTCTTGCATGTGTTTAGCCTGCAGAATTTCATCTTTGTCCCACTTATAGTTAAACCTTAAAACGGGGATACCATATTTATCAACCGTATTCGGATCTATTTCGCAATAGTTGCTTTCTCGGGCAATTGCTGTACCGCGGCCGGCCATGCCAACCCCAGTGCCATAAAAACGGCGGTAATCATCTTTTAACGATTTTCCGTAACCGCCAGCTTCTTTCATTTTGCCATCCCTTCCGGGTACCATACCGTTCATTTGTGCTACACCGCCACCAAAACCATATGCTGGCATGCCCATTCCTCCCCAATACTCTATATGATAGCCACGAGGGAAGTTGAGCTTACGGTTATCCAACCACCAAGGCGAATAAATGTGCACACTGCCAAGGCCATCTTCGTTATAACGTTTCCTATCCATTAACTGCGGCAGAAAACCCGAAACGCTGGCTCCGGTAGAATCGTGAAGGTATTTTCCAACTACACCACTGCTATTGGCCAGGCCGTTTGGGTGCGAGGTAGATTTTGAATTTAATAATATACGGGCCGATTCGCAGGCACTGGCGCCCAAAATAACCAGTTTACCATTTACCTGGTATTCTTGCAGATCTTTACGGTTTACATACGAAACACCTTTTGCGGTACCATCTTTATCGGTAATCACTTCTCGTACCATGGCATCGGTAATTACCGTAAGATTGCCGGTTTTTACCGCTGGGTTTACCAGGCATGAAGAAGAAGAAAAATCGCCGTAAACTTTACAGCTTCTGCCGCATTGGCCGCAGTAAAAGCAAGGTGCGCGGTCGTTGTTATTGGGCAAAGCTTCGGTAAGCACCGAACCACGGCCTGTAATCACCTTTACCCCGGCTTTTTCTGCTCCTTTTTTAATAAAAAGTTCGTTTAACCTTGGCTTAGGCGGTTTCATGAATATGCCATCCGGTTCATTTTCCAAACCCTCGGCTGTTCCATAAATACCGATCATGCGGTCAACTTTATCGTAAAATGGTTTTACATCGGCATAGGTAATCGGCCATGCATCGGTTAAACCATCTTTCGGTTTAAAATCTTCAGGACCCATTCTCAGCGAAATCCTTCCCCAGTGGTTCGTACGGCCACCAAGCATCCGCGAACGGAACCATTCAAATTCGCTTTTGTTCTTCTGGGTGTAGGGCTCGCCTTCTAGCTCCCAGCCACCATAAGAAGCATCAAAATCGCCAAACGGACGCACAGTACCTGCACCACGGCGTGGCGATTCCCAAGGCCATTTCAATTGATGTGAATCTAATCGTGGATCGAAATTTTGACCGGCTTCGAGCATTAAAACCTTTTGGCCCGCGTGCGCCAGTACATACGCCGCCATCCCGCCACCAGCACCCGAGCCAACAACAATGGCATCGTAAACGGTTGGCGATTTTTTTATCTGAAAGTCACTCATGAAATATGGTTAGCTATTTTTATACTCTAATCTAAAACTTAATTTTTTTAAATAAAAGCGTTCGGCTTCTTTGGAATCAATATAGATAATGTGGTAAACGCATATCTCTAAATCGTATTATGTCATTAATTAGTTTAAGGCAACCCGAGCGCTTTTTGAAGTGTAAATTCTTTCCGTTTTTCCTGCACACCTCTTCCATCAGCTTTAATATGGTCTCTCTATTGTTACATTATTTGCTAAATGTTCAGCTCCGGATAAACTTGATTATCTTTGCAATCAAATCAATGCCAGTGTCAGAATACATCAACCAATTTATTGCCGCTTTAAAAGAGCGTTTGGGTACCGAAACTTTCGTAAAGATTTCTTTAGGAAACTATAAAGGGGAGGAGGAAGCCTTAAAGCAATTGTTAATCCGCAAAGTAATCATCAAGCGTGAAGAGAAACTGGCTTTTACCTATCGCTATAAAACCCGCGATGTGGTGAAAAACTATGCTATTGATGAAGCTACGGAGCTGATTGTTGCTTATCTGGAAAATGGTTTTAAAATAGCTACCCTGTTTACCACTGATAAAGATCTTATTTTGGAGGAGCTGAACAATGGAAAAATTGTTTTGAGGGAAATCAAAGCATCTACTACAGCAACACCTTCTGCAAGCCACGATAAAGAAAAGGCCAGGTTGATTAAGCCTGATGCTAAATCATATTTAACCGAACTGAAAATCACCGATGAAGCAGGAAAGGTTTTTAAAAATGCACAGGATAAATTCCGCCAGATTAACCACTATATTGAAATTTTAAGTGCCTTGATTAAAGAGCTGCCGGCAGGAACCATAAAAAAGGTTGCCGATATGGGCTCTGGAAAGGGATATTTAACATTTGCTTTGTACGATTACTTACATTCGGTTTTAAAACTGGATACGGAAGTGGTAGGCGTAGAGTATAGGCACGATATGGTTGAGCTATGCAACCAGGTTGCCGGTAAATCTGCTTTCGGCAAATTAAATTTTGTGCAGGGAACGATTGAAGATTACCAAGCTGCTGATGTTAATTTATTAATTGCGCTACATGCCTGCGATACTGCCACCGATGACGCGATTTTTAAGGGCATTAAGGCCAATGCCGAATTGATTGTTGTTGCGCCTTGCTGCCATAAACAGATCCGCAGGGAAATTGAACAGCACAAAGTGAAGAATGATGTTTCTTTTTTAACGAAATACGGCATTTTCTTAGAACGCCAGGCAGAAATGGTTACGGATGGGATACGAGCACTGATTTTAGAATATTTTGGCTATAAAACAAAGGTTTTCGAATTCATTTCTGATGCGCATACGCCAAAGAATGTGCTTGTTGTGGGGGTTAAGGGCAAAGCGCTAAGCGCAGAGCGAAAAGCAGAGATTTTAGAGAAGATTAAAGCAAGCAAGGCCTATTTCGGAATTGGTTACCATCATTTAGAGAGGCTGCTAGAAATATAGTTTTTCTAATGTAGTCGTCATGCTGAATTTATTTCAGCATCTATCATGTATTTATAAAATATGTGGGACCCTGAAACAAGTTCAGGGTGATGATCGCTTTGTTTAGTTGGTTTCTAAGAATAAATCCAAAGCAATACCGGCTTTTTTTTGGTTTTGAGCAATGCATCTATTTTCCTCATGGTAACATCTGATAAAACCGGGCAACCGGCACTTTGGCCAAATAAGGTTTGCGGATAAATTTCATGATTGGGGACAGGACTGTAGGAATGTAAAACCACAATACGTTTAAAAGCATTGCTGTTAGTTTCTTCTAATCCGTACATTTTATAGTGGATATTAATCCCCCAGTTACTATAGGCACGGCCTTTAACTTTATATTTCCCTAGCGAAGTGCAATAACTTCCTTCTTTATTGCTGAAAACCGGCCGGGTTGGCGTACTTCCGCCACCAACGCCGTGGGCGCACAAGCCTTCGATGATAATTGCTCCTTGCTTAAAATTGTAAACAAAAAGCCTGTTTTTGCCTGAATGGATGCTCATATCAACCATAATAGCGATTGAAGTATCCATGTTGTTCTCCTTGCAGAAAGCTAAGGCATCCTTAATTTTATCCGCACTTATTTTGTTATTGGCAACAGGCTTAAACCCGAAGAGCGTGAATAAGATGAGAAGAGCAAATAACCTTTGCATAAATAATTAATGTTGGGAGGGGGCTTGGCCGGTGTGACACCGACTAATAGCGTTACTTATAAGTGCAATAAAATTAACGCTACCAATGCCGGGATGGATTGCACGTAAAGAATTTTCTTACTGGCTGTTGCAGCGCCGTAAATTCCGGCAATAATTACGCAGGTTAAAAAGAATATAGCTACATAAAATTTCCAGTGATGATCGTTTATACACAGCGACCAAATTAAGCCTGCTGCTAAAAAGCCGTTGTACAAACCTTGGTTTGCGGCCAGTGTTTTGGTGGGTACAAATAAATCTTTAGGGATGGTTTTAAACACTTTCGGAGCCTTGGTTGTCCAGGCAAACATTTCTAGCCAAAGAATATAAATATGGATCAAGGCTATTAAGCCGACTACAATTTGAGCTGCTAACTGCATTATTTTTTAAGATTATATGATTTAGGTGATTACACCGATTGACTTATGTTATAATAAAGATATAAAACTTTGGGTTATTTTTTTTACTGGCCGCTGTTAATAAACCCGGATAGGAGCGAGCACGAGTGGAACGAAGTAAAGCGGATAGCGGGGCTGCTGCTCCCGAAGCACTACTGACATTCATTTTCAAATTATTTTAAGGCATTCGTCCCGCTTTGATCTTTGGCTTTTTTACTTTAGTCTTTCTGCTTTAGTCTTTGATCGTCCCCTCATCCATCTGCCATCCTACATTTTCCTTCCCTTTCTGTCATGCTGTCAGTAAACGATAACTCCTTTTTTTACATTTTATCAGTCTTTTACCCATATTTTCTGCCAAAAACCAATTGGCACAAGCATTGTTTAATAGGAGTAGAAATTATAATACTTTAAAAAGAGAAATTAAAAATACAATGGGAAAAATTATTGGAATAGACTTAGGAACAACAAACTCTTGCGTAAGCGTAATGGAGGGCAACGAGCCTGTAGTTATCGCAAACAGTGAGGGTAAACGTACTACACCGTCTATTGTTGCTTTTGCAGAAAACGGTGAGCGTAAGGTTGGCGAGCCTGCTAAACGTCAGGCTATAACCAACCCAACAAAAACGATATATTCGATTAAACGCTTTATGGGTAACAGCTACGACGAAAGTGCGAAAGAAGCTGGGCGTGTACCTTATAAAGTGGTTAAAGGTGATAACAATACACCACGTGTAGAAATCGACGACAGAAAATATACTCCACAAGAGATTTCTGCCATGATTCTACAAAAAATGAAAAAAACTGCTGAAGATTTCTTGGGTCAAGAAGTTACAGAAGCAGTAATTACTGTACCAGCTTATTTTAACGATGCACAACGTCAGGCTACTAAAGAAGCAGGCGAAATTGCAGGTTTAACTGTAAAACGTATCATTAACGAGCCAACTGCAGCTGCTTTAGCTTACGGTTTAGATAAAGCACACAAAGACATGAAAATTGTTGTGTTTGACTGTGGTGGTGGTACACATGACGTTTCTGTATTGGAATTGGGTGATGGCGTTTTTGAGGTAAAATCTACTGACGGTGATACACACTTAGGTGGTGATGACTTTGACCACATCATTATCGATTGGTTAACTGAAGAGTTTAAATCAGAAAACAGCATGGACCTTTCTAAAGATCCAATGGCTTTACAACGTTTAAAAGAAGCTGCTGAGAAAGCTAAAATCGAGTTATCAAGCACAACTTCTACTGAAATTAACTTACCATACATTACTGCTGATGCTAGCGGCCCTAAACACTTGGTACGTACATTATCACGTGCTAAATTTGAGCAACTGGCTGATAGCTTAATCAAACGTACCATCGATCCTTGTAGATCTGCTTTGAAAAATGCTGGTTTAAGCACAAGTGATATCGATGAAATTATCTTAGTTGGTGGTTCAACACGTATTCCTGCAATTCAGGATGCTGTTAAAGCTTTCTTCGGTAAAGAGCCAAGTAAAGGTGTTAACCCTGATGAGGTTGTTGCAATTGGTGCAGCTATCCAAGGTGGTGTGTTAACCGGTGATGTGAAAGACGTATTGTTATTAGATGTTACGCCTTTATCATTAGGTATCGAAACTATGGGTGGTGTAATGACTAAATTAATCGAGTCGAACACAACTATACCAACCAAAAAATCTGAAACTTTCTCAACTGCAGCTGATAACCAGCCTTCAGTAGAAATCCACATTTTACAAGGTGAGCGCCCAATGGCTGGTCAGAACCGTACAATTGGCCGTTTCATTTTAGATGGTATTCCACCAGCACCTCGCGGTGTGCCTCAGGTAGAAGTATCTTTTGATATTGATGCTAATGGTATTTTACACGTAAGTGCTAAAGATAAAGCTACAGGTAAAGAGCAAAAAATCCGTATCGAAGCATCTTCAGGTTTAACTGATGCTGAGATCAAAAAAATGAAAGAAGAAGCTGAAGCTAATGCAGCAGATGATGCTAAGCAAAAAGAAGAAGCTGATAAAATTAACGGAGCTGATGCTTTAATCTTCTCAACAGAGAAACAGTTAAAAGAGTTTGGTGATAAATTATCTGCTGATAAAAAAGCCCCAATTGAAGCTGGTTTAGAGAAATTAAAAGCAGCTCACTCATCTCGTAACTTTGCTGATATCGATGCAGCTTCTGCAGAATTGCAGTCGGCATGGAATGTGGCTTCAGAAGAAATGTACAAAGATGGCGGTCAGCCTCAAGGTGGCGAACAACCACAAGCAGATGGTCAGCCTCAAGGTGGTGGCGATAACGTTACCGATGTTGATTTTGAAGAAGTGAAAGAAGAGAAATAAGTCTTCAATCCTGGGTCGAGAGTCTTGGGGTTATAAAATAAAAAGCGTTCCGATTTTTACATCGGAACGCTTTTTTTATGCTAGACCTCGCAGGTTTTAAAAACCTGCGAGGTCTGAGATGACATTTGTTTTTTTTGAAAACGAACGGTCCTATACTTTTCTGGAACTGCAGTCCCGCCATTCGCTATAGCCCTGATGATCCCGATCAAAAATCGGGTGGGGGCTGTCGCTGCTGTCGTGTTTATGGAGGAGGAACTGTGCTTTTGGCCAGGCATAAATAGCGATAGGGTTAACTTATAACCTTTCTTATATGCGGCTTAAACCAACTTTTTGATTGAAGTGGACGTTACCCTGATCCGATAGCTTTTGGGTTGTTTCAGGGGTTATCATGCATGAAAGATGCTGAAATAAATTCAGCATGACGATTGTGTTGGGTAATTAGGTTTTTAAACATAAGATTTATTGAAGCTCTAAACCAGATTCTCCTCAATAATATCCTGCAGTTCTTTTTGGTTTACTGATAATTCGTGAAGTAGCTTAAATTGATTTTTAGCGCGGTCAAGATTTTGTGAAGGGTAATTTGTAGGATAATAATTATTGCCGCTTAAAAAGTCGGTTAAAAAGCGCAGGGCCTGCATGTAAATAATGTACTTGCCCGAAAATAAGATCAGCTCTTTTTCTGTTTCAGTTAAAATGCTTTTCATTTCAGATAAATAGCCCTTTATCATCGCTTCGAAATAAGGTAAACGAATTTTAATCAGTGCTAAATCGGTTTCATTTTCAGAAAAAGCACATAAATAAGTACGCATCATATCACCAAGGTCTGAAATAAATTTGCCCGGCATAATGGTATCCAGATCAATTACACAAATGCCTTCATTTGTTTCTCCATCCAATAATACATTGCTGATTTTGGTATCGTGGTGCATCACCCGGTCAGGAAAATCGTTACTGTGGCTGTAAGCGTTGTAATAATCTAAAATATACTTATGTGCCAGTGCATCTTCAATCTGCGCCTGAGCCGTTTCTTTTAAAGTTAATGTAGCTTGATTTAGTGCCAGCATAAACTGTTCATACCTTAATCCCAGATCATGAAAGCCGGGAATAGTGGGCTGCAGTGTTTTTGCATTAAAGTTATCCAGTAGCCTGCTGAGTTTGCCAAATTGTTTAGCTGCTTCATAAGCTTGCTTCGGATCGGCCAGTACATCCAAAGAGATGGTGTTGGCTACAAAAGGAAGCATGCGCCAGTACTCATCATGTAGGTGCGCCATTTCTTCGCCATTTAAGGTAGAAACAGGCTTGATAAAGAGATAATCGGGGTAGGTAAAGGCAAGATAATCAGCAATTGCCCTGAGGTTGTTGGCAATAGCTTGTGGCGATTTAAAAACCGAAGTATTAATGTTTTGAAGAATGTATTTCTGCTCTTCGGCCAGGGGCGAAAGCAAATAAGTACGGTTAATTAAACCCGTACCTATTTGTGTAATTTTGGTATTTTCTTTAGCGTATCCGTAGGCTTTTAAAACTTCGGAGTCTAAATTTAGTTCCATAGTTTTTCAGGATATGTTCCGTTTTTAACCAATTGGTCTATACTGTCCTGAACATAAGGTTTATCTTCTTTGTAAGTTACACCAAACCATTTGTTTGAAGTAGGTACTACTTTGAACGTTGCTGTATTGCTTTTTACCAGGTTTTCGCCAATTAATGGAATAAAGAATTCTGCCTTAGGTTTATCTTTATTTGCTTCTGCAAATTCTCTGAACAGTTCTTCGGTAATTTTAAAAACTGCCGGCGTAAAGCCCCAGAAATTCATCGATACCGGAGTTTCGAAACTTAGAGGGAATTCCTCTCCGTTTTCTTCGTAGAAAATACTTCCATCTTTTGGGTAAACTTTTGTACGCTCTACAATTTCTTCTAGATTGCCGGCACTGTCTACCTTACAAACACCTCTAGAAACAGCTCCGAATTCTGATAAGGTTTTACCAATCTCGTAACCGATGATTGAGTAGTTGCTATCTGTTACTTCAGTAGTCAAGAAATCGACCATTTTCTTAAACGCATCATAACCATAATAATCATCAGCGTTAATTACACAGAATGGCTCTTTAATTACATTTCTGCCCGAAAGGATGGCGTGCGCAGTACCCCAAGGTTTCTCTCTGTATATTTCTTCTTCGATGCCAAATTGTTTAAGGTCGAAATTTTGAAAAACATATTCTGTTTCAATCCTTCCAGCTAACTTTGGTTCAAAAATGGCTTTAAAATTATCTACAAACTCTTCTTTGATAATGAATACAACTTTGCCAAAACCGGCATTAATTGCATCATATATTGAATAATCGATAATGGTTTCGCCATTCGGACCAAAACCATCGATCTGTTTCATACTTCCATAGCGGCTTGCCATACCTGCAGCCAATATTAATAGGGTAGGTTTCATCTATTGTTTATTATTTTTTATTTGTGAGAACCTTGATAATTTAAACAGTGTTTTAACCATGTTGGGTTCATTGTGCGAAAATAGTAATAGCCATTTGATTTAACTAAAAATGGCTTTTGTTTTAATTTTATTGTTTATTTAAGTAAGCGAAGAACTTTGATAAATCTTTGTCTTCTTTAAGTTCAATTTTTTCTTTTTTTAAGTAATCTGTTATTTCTTTTTCTTTATCTGGAGCAAGGCCAAGCAGTGATTTTTTATTGATGCTTATTTTGGATAATGCACTATTCTGCAAAACGTAATAGCCACTATAGGTATTAAAAGATTTGTCGACGGTTGCAGAGCCATATTCTTTACTTTCGGTAATCTTTTTATAAACCCTTTTCAAAAGTGTTAATTTTCCTGTGGCAATTAACTGAAAAAATGAAGCTTGGTTTAGCCCATCGATTGCTGGAAGCCCGTTAATGAATTTATAATTGGCAGATGAATCCACAGTTGTGATTTCGAATGCAGAAAGGGGATCAACGAAATACATAGGATTTCCGCCTGCATCTTGGTAAATGAGCTGATCGCCCATGATATCATATTTAAGCTGCAGATCGGCATAACGTTTACCAGATTTAGTGGTTACATTTCCTTTAGACCAAAAATCCAACAGGTATGGAGTGCCACTTACATTTTCGTATTTGATTTCTCTTAATGGGGCACCCCGCATATCCCCAAGGCGTTCACTTACAAACTGGGCATGAACAGCAACAGAACAGAGCGAGAGCATAATGATTAGATATTTCATTTTCTTATTAGTTAAAATCCAAATAAACCGCCGCCCGTTTTCGATCGCGTTTTCTTTCCGGTAAGCATGCCAAAAATACCACGGACAATCTCTTTACCTATTTGACGGGTAATGGTTGCACCCATCACCTGTTCAACCAAACTTTTTTCGCCTGGTTTAGGCCTACTTTCCTGTTCTGCTTGTTTTTGAGCCTCTGCTTCCTGTTTCTGCTGCTCTACGGCTGCAGTTTGTTCATTAATGCGTTTGGTTAAAATATCGTAAGCACTTTCCGGGTCAATAGGGTCTTTGTATTTGGCATAAACCTGACTGGCGTGTACTACCTGATCAAAATCAGCCGGAGTAAGTGGTCCCATAACTGCCCTTGGCGGGGTAAGCATGGTGGCTGAAACTTCTGTAGGGATACCTTTCTCATTCAATACGGTAACCAAAGCCTGGCCAGTACCTAAAGAAGTAAGTATTTTATCTATTTCGTAAAAATCTGATTTTGGATATGTGTTAACAGTTTTTTTCAAGGCATCAACATCATTAGGTGTAAATGCCCTCAACGCATGCTGAACACGGTTACCCAGTTGTCCTAAAACACTCTCGGGCACATCTGTTGGTGCCTGCGTGCAAAAGAAAACGCCAACACCTTTTGAGCGGATTAGCCTGATAATGGTTTCTATCTGTTCTAAAAATGCTTTAGACGAATTTTTGAACAATAAATGTGCTTCATCAAAGAAGAAAACGAGTTTTGGTTTGTCCAGATCGCCAACTTCTGGCATGGTGTTAAACAGTTCGGCCAAAAGGCTCAATAAAAAAGTAGAATATAATACGGGTTGGTTTTGAACGTCGGCAATGTTGAGCAAACTAATGGTGCCTTTACCATCTACACGCTCGAAAAGATCTTCAATATCAAAAGATTTTTCCCCGAACATACCACCAAGTCCCTGTTGTTCTATCGCTACAATTTTTCTTAATATCGTGCCCGATGTAGCGGTAGAAATACTGCCATAACTGCTTTTTATTTCTGCTGCACCTGCTCCTTCGGATAAGTAGGAAACCAGCTTTTTTAAATCGTTTAAATCGATTATCGGCATTTTATTGTCGTCGGCATATTTAAAAATAACCGCCAGCACACCTGCCTGTGTATCGTTTAAATCTAATATTTTAGCTAAAAGTGTTGGTCCAAATTCCAATACCGTTGCCCGCATCTGTGCACCCATTTTACCCGAAAGTGAATAAATTTCGATGGGAAAGCCGCTTGGTGAAAAAGGTTTATTGAGTTGTTTGGCCCTTTCTTCTATCTTTGGGTTAACTGCCCCAGGCTGGTTTAAGCCCGATAAATCGCCTTTAACATCTAACATAAAAACAGGTACGCCGGCATCTGATAACTGTTCTGCCAATAACTGCAGTGTACGTGTTTTACCAGTTCCGGTTGCTCCAGCAATTAGGCCGTGGCGGTTCATCATCTTTAATGATAAATTAACTTCAGCTTCGCTGTAAACTTGCCCATCTAAAATTCCGGCGCCCAAATAAATGTATGAACCCGTAGGGGCATAGGATGATTTTATTTTTTCGATGAATTTTGAAGACAATTCGCTCATTTTTTTCAAATTAGTGTGCCAATTTAAGAAACTAATCTTAAAAAGGTTGTGTTTTTGTTTTCACTTTTAGTGCAAAATTGTGCACAAACGATTGATTAATGGTGCTGGTTAAGCTGCTTGTAATAATTGAGTTCGTTTTGTAGGGAAATTATTTTATCCTGCATGTGCTGCACTTGATTTAGCAGATGGGAAACAGCGTGGATACCCTCGAGGTTAATCTCAAGATCGTGTGCCAAGCGCAGGTACAGTTCTAGTTTATTCAACTCATCTATGGGCAAGAAGGCCGATTTCTTTTTAACAGTAGTTTGGATTAAGCCAAAATCTTCGAGAGATTGGATAAACTTAATTTCGACATGATGGTAAGCGCATATGGCTTCAACAGGGATAAGATTGTTTTCCATGATGTTTAAAGTTTAGAGAGTTTTTCGAATAGTTCTTTTTGCTCCGCATTTAATTGGGTAGGTAAGCTAACCTGCCATTTAATGTATAAGTCGCCAAAATGGTTTTCTTTTTTATAGATAGGAAAGCCCTTGCCTTTTAACCTTAAGGTGGTATCGGGCTGGGTACCTTCGGGTACTTTTAGCTTCACTTTTCCATTTAGGGTTTCAATAATCCTATCGCCACCCAATATGGCCGTATATAAATCTATATCTTCCTGAATATAGATGTCGTTGCCTTTCCGCTTAAATTTAGGATGGTCGGTAATGTTAAACTTGATAAACAGATCGCCCGGAGGACCATTGTTAACTCCTGGTGCACCATAGCCAGATAATTTAATTTTTTGACCGTTTTCTACCCCTGCCGGAATAGTGATGCGGACCTGCTTGCCGTTTACCGTTAAAGTTTGCTTGTGTGTGGTGTAGGCGTCTAACAAATTGAGCTGTAAATCTGCGTTGTAATCCTGCCCTTTAAATGGCGAATTTCTACTGCTTCTGCCGCCGCCGCCAAACATGGAGGAAAAGAAATCAGAAAAATCATCACCGCCAAAACCTCCAGAATAACCGCCGCCTCCATAACCACCGCCCTGCGATTGATACTGCCTTTGCTGCTGCTGTTGTGCATCGAGCTGATCGGCATGCTGCCAATCTTTACCATACTTATCGTACTTTTTCCTTTTCTCGGGGTCACTTAAAACTTCATTGGCTTCATTAATCTGCTGAAACTTCTTGTTAGCCTCTTCATTGTTGGGATTAAGATCTGGATGATGCTTCCGGGCTAATTTTCTATAGGCTTTTTTGATATCCTCAGTGCTCGCGTCTTTTTTTAAATCGAGGATTTTATAATAGTCAATGTAATCCATAACGGCTAAACAAATAAATAAAGGTAATGTTCAATTTTATAAGATAAATGTAAGTGTTATTGTGAAGTATTTCAATTGTGTTTGATTATTAAGGGATTAAGGACATTAAGTTTGGCTGAGATTTTCTTAACTTCTTTAATGGTCGGTAATATTCGATTGTTTTTTACCATTAAGGGATTAAGGACATTAAGTAGACTGGGATTTTCTAAACTATCTTAACTTCTTAATGGTCATGATATTCGATTGTTTTTTACCATTAAGGGATTAATGACATTAAGTAGGCTGGGATTTTCTTAACTATCATAAGTTCTTAATGGTCGTGACATTCAATTGTTTTTTACCATTAAGGGATTAAGGACATTAAGTTTGGCTGAGATTTTCTTAACTTCTTTAATGGTCGTGACATTCAATTGTTTTTTACCATTAAGGGATTAAGGACATTAAGTTTGGCTGAGATTTTCTTAACTTCTTTAATGGTCGGTAATATTCGATTGTTTTTTACCATTAAGGGATTAAGGACATTAAGTAGACTGGGATTTTCTAAACTATCTTAACTTCTTAATGGTCATGATATTCGATTGTTTTTTACCATTAAGGGATTAATGACATTAAGTAGGCTGGGATTTTCTTAACTACCTTAACTTATTTAATGGTCGGTATATTCGATTGTTTTACCTAAAATCACAGACAAAAAAAGTGCCCCGAATGGAGGCACTTTAATCGATAAAGGTAGAGAGAAATTTTATTTTTTATTTTTTACGTATTTTTCCAACCATTGGTCTTGCTCCCAAAGCATATGCAATAGGTTTTCTTTGCCTCGATAACTGTGGGCTTCGTATGGTAAAAATACAAAACGGGTAGTACCACCTGCACCTTTAATGGCATTGAACAAACGCTCACTATTAATAGGGAAAGTACCAGGGTTATCGTCAGAATCGCCATGAATTAACAAAATAGGTGTTTTAATTTTATCTGCATAACTAAAAGGACTCATTTCGTAATATAATTGAGGCACCTGCCAGTAGGTACGTTCTTCATTTTGGAAACCAAAAGGGGTTAAAGTACGGTTATATGCACCACTACGGGCAATTCCTGCCGCGAAAAGATTGGTGTGGGCCAATAAATTAGCCGTCATAAACGCACCATAACTATGACCGCCAACAGCCATACGTTTTTTATCACCCACACCCAAATCGGCTAATTTGTTAATTGCGGCTTCTGCATTTAACTGTAACTGAGCTACAAAGGTATCGTTTGGTTTTTTGCCATCTTTGGCTACAATAGGCATCTCGGCATTATCTAAAACAGCATAACCGCGGGTTACCCAAAAAATAGGTGAGGCCCAGCTAATAGTAGTAAATTTATCTTTCGATCCACGGATCTGCGCAGCATCGGCGGCCGAATTAAATTCGCGCGGGTAAGCCCAGATTAGTGTTGGCAATGGACCGTCCTTATCTTTATTGTATCCTTTTGGTAAGTATAAATCGCCCGTTAAATCAACTCCATCTGCACGCTTGTAGGCAATTTTTTCTTTGGTAATGCCCTCTAAAGAAGGATATGGGTTGGTAAAATTGGTAATCGGCCTATCGGCAACGCGGAGACCCAGGTTTTTGATAAAATAGTTCGGAACCAATTTCTGGCTTTCTTTACGGGTAAGTAAAACCAGTTTGTCAGGATCAATTACATCAGTCACATATTCGAAAGTACCTTCGGCACTACGCCAGATAATTTCATTCTTTTTGGTAGCCAGATCGAATTTTGCCAAGAAAGGCAAATCTCCTTTTTCTGATGAACCAACAGTATTGTTCATTAGTAATTTGGTGCCGTTATCTATTGTTTTGATTACCTGGCGGCCATATTTGTTCTTGGCGGTAACCGGTAAGCCTGGGTTTCCATAGGCGTCGGTTTGGTTACGGCTGTACAATTCTTCTACTGCTCCCGTTGAAGGGTTGTAACGGCTTACTTTGCTGGTTTGTTTACTGCGCAAGCCCTCCATAATCAAAGCAAGGTTTGCATCGCCCCATTGTACGCCACGGTAACGGGTTTGGGTTTTAAACAGTTCTTTTTCAGTTCCGGTAAAGGGCGCACTTAACGCATAAACAGCATCATGAAAAGGCACATCTTTTTTAATCAAACCGCTATCTAATGGCTTACTCCAAACCAGTGTGGCAGGTTCATCATCGCGCCAATCGAAACCACGGGCAATATTCTGCGTATTATCGTAACCTGATGGCGTACCTTCTGATGAAGGTAGCTCGGCAATAACCTTAATGGCTTTGCCTGTTAAATCGGTAATGGTTACTGTTGATGGAAAGCCATAAGCCGAAACCAAATAGGAAAAAGGTTTGCGGATGGTTTCAACCAGCATATAATTTTTATCAGGTGATAGGCTTACTGAGCCGTAAATGGCGGGCTTTCCGATTGGTGTTTCTACTCCTGCAGTATTTTTAACCAATTGGGAAGTGGCAAAGAATTCGAACAACTGCTCATCAAAAGGAGATTTAATTAAATCCTGATAAGTTGCGCTCGGTGCAGTCTTCCCTAAATTTTGCTGAATAGTTGGTCCTTTTGGCATTAAAGGTTTGCTAGGTGCAGCACTTGCAGGTTTGGTAACCGTGCGGTAAATAATGGTATGATCGTTTAACCAGGTAATGCCACTGCCCAAAACAACATTTAAAAAAGCTTTATTTGTTTTGGTGGCTTTTTTTGTAGCCAGATCAATCACATAAAGATCTACACCTTTTTGGGTGGTATTGGTAAAGGCAATTTTGTTTTCGGATGGATTCCAACTGATATTACTGGCATACAAAGGCGTTGGTAAGCCTGTTACCTGAAAGGTTTGATTGGATTTTATATTCTTGAGGCTAAAATTATTGATATACGTTTGCCTGCTTGGCGAATAATTGTTCGGGTTTAGCCTTAAGCCAGCAATTCTATATTCGGGCATAGCCAGTTCTTCTACAGATGGGTAAGAATTCCGTTCGCTAAACAAGATCCATTCCGCTTTACCATCTATACTAACGCCTGGTGTAGGCTTTGCAAGCAATAAATCGGCAATTTCTTTTGGTGGGGTTTGGTAGCTTACAGCATCCTGCGCAGCCGCATTAAGCGAAACACAAGCGCCCGCTATTAATAAATAGAGGTGTAGTTTTTTAATCATTTCCGGTAAGTTTGTTCGATTAGGGAATAATCAAATATTGCAAAATTTAAGCTATTGTAGCGTAACTTCTTATTTACATGTTTGAGGAGAATATTTTATTCCACTTATGCCATTTAACCGCGAAGAACGCAATGGTTATTCGCATAACGAGCAAAGGCATTTAAATATTCCGTGTTAATCTGTGCATCTGTAGCTATTAAAAGCCATTTGCTGTAAGCTAAGCACAAAGACATGGAGGCACAAAGATAAAACAGGTGTAGTGCTACATTTGGCAATTATGCTATTCCATAATCCATTTTCCCTCATCCACATTTCATTCCTATGGGTATAAACTGCTAATATGCGCTACAGAATTAACAATCATTTCTTTCAGTACTGCCGTATCTATGTCGCTCATTTTTTTTACATATACGCAGGCTTTGGCGGCTTTGTGCTTGCCAAATTTAGCAAGTAGGGTGTCACGGTCTTTAAATTGAGAAGACAGGTACAATGAAATGGCATCTTTTCTTGGCGAAAAACCGATCAGCGGCGCATCTCCCTCGCGGCCACTATCATACTTATAGTGGTAACTGCCAAAGCCAACAATTGCGTGGCCCCACATTTTAGGCTTAAGGCCTGTAGTTTCGGCTATTATTGTTGATAGTGTAAAACAATCTCTTTTTTTGATTTCATCATCCACTGTGTTTAAGAAATCGGATACGCTTAAATCATTTTCGGTGGTCTTATTTTGAGCCATATCTTTTTTTATAATGAAGATAGGGCTTTAAAAAATAATTTCAATATTTTGTATAAAAAGACAGTCAATGCGTTGTTTGTTTTTATTATGATTATAAATAAGGGTGTGTAAATCAATATTATACACTTTTTTGTGATTCGAGTTTGACATATGTCAAAAAATCAACATCTTTTATACAACCTTTCACACTTATTCTTAATTTTAAACTGTCAATCGTCCCCGATATCTGATTTAATTATTTTTTCATTTTAAAAAATTAATTATCTCAATGACAACACAATTACTAAAACAAGGAGAAATCCTTGAGCGCTTAGTGCGCAGAGATCGTATGGGCATCAGTGAGCTTTCTAGAAAGCTTAATGTAAGCCGCAGAACAATTTACAACTGGTTTGGTCAAGACAGAATTGGTCACGAAGTAATTTGGCAAGTAGGCAAATTATTAGGACAGGATCTTTCTTCGTCATTTCCAGAAGCATTCCCCAAGTACAGTGCCGAACCCAGCAACCAAACCGCCGATCCGGGCAAACAGGCGGGTTCAGATTCCAATTCTGTATATTTCTGGATGAATAAGTACATTCATTTGCTGGAAAAGTACAACGACTTATTAATTACTGAAGAACAGCATGAGTCCGATCCAATTGGTAAAGAATTTCCGCTCAGGAACAAACGATCTGAAACATTTTTGTATCAGTAAAGCCAAACACACTAATTCATAACAACCAAGTTGTTTGCTTCATTAACCAAGTATCTAAACCGTCCCGTTAGGTTTTCTTCTAGCTCCCTACCTAAACATTGTAATATTTTTAAGTATTTGCATTATGGCTTGTATAAATCTCTAATTTGGCTAATATCAATTTAGAGGAGAATAATTATGGTGCCGTGTACTGCTAAACAATTCTTAAGCGCCATTGGCCTTATCTTTTGCCTGTTTTTTACTGTTTTACCGGTTAAAGCGCAACAAAAATTAAATGTGGCCATTGCCGGTTTAAATCATGATCATGTGTATCTGATTATGAACAGTTACCAAAAAGCCGAAGTTAATATTATTGGTATTGCAGAAAGTAACGCTGAACTGGTAACACGGTTCAAAACACGCTATAAAATTCCAGATAGTGTTTTTTATTCCAACCTAACCGATCTTCTCCGCGATAAAAAACCGGATGTTGTTTTAGCTTACAACGCGATTAGCGATCATTTGGCTGTTGTAGAAGCCGCAGCACCACTGGGCATATCGGTTATGGTAGAAAAACCGCTGGCCATCTCGGTTAAACAGGCCGAAAGAATGGCTGCTCTTGCCAGTCAATACAAAGTCAACGTGCTTACCAATTACGAAACTACCTGGTATCCCAGCAATCAGGAGATTTATAAAAACCTAAAAGAAAACGATGACATTGGCCACTTGCGCAAAATAATTGTACACGATGGGCATCAAGGTCCTAAAGAAATTGGTGTAAGTACTGCATTTTTAACCTGGTTAACCGATCCGGCTAAAAACGGTGCCGGGGCCTTGGTGGATTTTGGCTGCTACGGAGCTAACTTAATGACCTGGCTAATGGATGGAAAAGCACCTATATCCGTAACTGCGGTAACCCATCAGGTAAAAAAAGATATTTATCCAAATGTGGATGATGATGCTACAATATTATTGGAATACCCGGGTGCTACCGGAATTATCGAAGCCTCGTGGAACTGGCCGTTTAGTATTAAAGATATGGAAGTATTTGGCACCAAAGGCTACATACAGGCTATAAATGAAAAGGATTTAAGGAGCCGAAATGGAAATGGCGGTTATAAAGTCTATAAGGCACAGGCTCCAGCCGCCGAATATGCCAACCATTTAAATTATCTAGCGGCGGTTTTAAAGGGCGAAATTAAGGCGGAAAACGACCTATCTTCTTTAAACAACAATATAATTGTGGTCAGAATTTTGGAAGCGGCCAAGGCTTCGGCCAAAACTGGTAAAAAGGTATTTTTGAAATAGGCTGCTACCCAATAAAAATAGCCACCTGTGAGATGGCTATTGACAAAAGAATTTAATCTTTTTTATGGTGTGCCTGCCCTCCGCGGATCTCCCGCTCACAGGACTTTTTGTCTTTGTTTTATGCTTAACAATTTAGGCAATAGTTGGTTTTGTTGCGCTAAATAATTTTGCACATCGTGTGGAAAATGTTAATATCTTTCGAGCCCTCTCTAACGGCATGATTTATTCATTTCATACTTAAAACATTTTACCCGGTGCGATGTTTTGAATGGACAAAGCTTAAACCAATAGGTTGTAATTAAAACTTGTTTTTGTAACTGATATGACCGAACTCCATAAAGATCTTTTTTATAAGCTTGGCGATTTATCTGCTGATGGTTATTTCATTTTTAGGCAAAAGAATTTTTTGTACCTGAATAAATCCATTAGCAAAATTTTTGAATTGGATCAGCACGTTATTCTTGCCGATCCGAAGGCGGTTTTAACGAATATCCATCCTGAAGATATAGCGCATGTAAAATCTTGTTATGAGGAAAGCCTTAGCAGCACTACCGAAAAAAAGTACGAATTCAGGCTATTGTTCAATGACCGGGAAAAGTATGTGAGGGTTAGTGTTTTTAATATTGGCGATGCCACTGACTGGTATTTGGCTGGCGTAGTAGAGGATACAACGGTAATGCGCCACAATAAAATCCATATTGAGCAGATCAATGCCCGTAAAAACATTACGTTAGAGGTGTTGGCCCACGATTTAAAAGAGCCTTTGGGCATGATGAAACTGGCTGCTTCCTCAATAGAAGAAAGTATTTCCAAAACCGGCGATATCCAAACCATGAATGCTTTAAGTTTTATTAAAGATATGTGCGCGCGGAATTTGCTGTTGGTAAGAAGCATGATTAACCGTGAATTCTTAAAATCATCTGTTGTTGAAATTGGTAAAGAACGGACCGATCTGGTTTGGGAACTGAGAGACGTGGTACGTTTTTACAAAAGATCAAAGCTGGGCAAAACCAAAAATATCCAGTTTACCAGTTCGGCAGAACAGATTTACCTGCGCTTGGACAGTATGAAATTTTTGCAGGTAATCAATAATTTAATTTCTAACTCATTAAAATTTACTGCGGATGATGGATTTATCGGCCTTCATGCCGAAGAACATGAAAATACGGTATTAATTACGGTTACTGATGATGGAATCGGTATACCCGACGAGCTGCAGCCCGGTCTTTTTGACCATTTGCCCGAAACACTCAGGCCTGGGTTAAAGGGCGAAGAATCGGGCGGTTTTGGTATGGGCATTATTAAGGCCATTGTAGAACTGCATAATGGAAAAATCTGGTTTAAGAGCAAAATTGGTGTTGGCACCACCTTCTATATCGAGCTGCCGAAGTAGCCGTTTTTAATTTTAAAATACCGTAAGTTATATTTGAGTTATGATTAACATTATTCTTGCGGATGATCACCACATTATCCGGACCTCACTTAAAGCACTTATAGAAAAACACGAAGGCATCAAAGTTGTAGGAGAAGTATCAGACGGTTTTGCTGTTTTGGAGCTTCTTGAAAAAGGAATAAAAGCTGATATTATTTTATCAGATATTGTAATGCCCAATCTGGACGGGATAGGACTAACCAAAACGATACGGGAGAAAGGATACAGTGCAAAAGTTGTGGTTTTATCGATTTTGGATGATGAAAAGTATGCTTCAAATGCCTTTATTTCAGGTGCTTCTGCTTACCTCTCAAAAGATATAGAAGAGGATGAACTCTTGTTCTGTTTACAGCATGTAATGAAAGGTAAACGGTATCTTTCTTCCAATTTATGCATATCAATTTTGGAGCGCTTTAACAGCCAGCTGAATATGCTTTCTCAAAATATGAACAGTGGCATTAACTTTTCGGAACGTGAAATTAACGTATTAAAGCTGATAGCCGAAGGCTTAACCAATCAGGAAATTGCCGATAAATTATATCTGAGCCGGCGTACAGTTGAGAGTCAAAGGGAAGCACTGATCAGTAAAACTGGCACCAAAAACTCGGCATCTTTGGTTCGTTTTGCCATGAGAAATGGTTATGTAGCCTAGTATTTTTGGCTATTTTTAGACGGGTTTTTGCGTGTTTTTAAGAAACCGTAAAAAATCGGGTATTTCTACAAATAACACCGGGGCGCTGTGTTTGTTAAAAGATATATCAATCCCAAAACTAAATATGGAAACTTTAAATTTCAACTGCGATATTTATCAGTACAGGCAGCCACTATTTGAGCGGGCGCTCGCATATACCCGCGATGAGGACGATGCAGCAGATCTTGTTCAGGATACCTTTATGAAGGCATTTAGGTTTTCTGCCAAGTTCGAACTGGGAAGTAACGTTAGGGCATGGCTTTTTACCATTTTAAAAAATACTTTCCTTAACCATTATTACAAGGTTAAGCGTAAAAATGAAATGATACAGCAGGAAGAAGATTTAACTTCTGTACAACTGGCTCCAAGCGCCTCGATAAACGGTGGCAGTGCCAAATTTATGATGGAAGATATTCAGCGGTCGTTAAGTGCCTTACCTGAAGATTGCAGGTTTTGTTTTTGCCGTTACTTTGAAGGCTATAAATACCACGAAATTGCTGCCGAACTGGATATTCCATTGGGTACGGTAAAAACCAAAATACATGTAGCCAGAGGACTGCTCAAAAAGATGCTTAAAAACTATAAGAGTGATATGGCCGCATAGTTTGGCTTTCTCATTTAAGCATAACATGATAGGTTTTAGGGCGGCATGATGGGTTTAACAAAAAAGGGACAGGCTAATTAGCCTATCCCCATATCTAAACTCAAACATGCGCTCAAACATGAATGAATCTTAACAACTAAACATTTCAGTTTAGTATTGGTTTTAAAAAGCAGAATTTTGATTTAAAGGCTGCTTTTATTTTTTATATTGTTTCAGTTCTATTTTTAATTCCTGGATTTTCTCTTGGGCCTGCCTGTTTTCGAGGTAAAAGAAAATTGCAGCCGCCAAAAATATTTTTCCTAAAACAAATACTGCAATAAATGCCCACTTCCAGGCTTTATTTACCCGCATCTGGTTCGATTCTGACTCAACTTCGATATAGCGGTCCTGTTTTGCTTCTGTTTCATTGTTGCCACCACCATACTCAGGATCTGGTACTTTTTCTACAGATTGGTTGCGGCGTTGAATTTCCCTGATTTCGGTTTCAATCTTGGCCAAGGTGCCGGCAGGAGGGGCTATGCCCATGTTTTGGGCCATCAGTTCCATGTCAAACTCCAGGCTTTCCAATGCATCCTTAAATTCAGGATATTCTTGCTTATACCGTAAAACCTGCTGTACTTCCTCTTCGGTTGCAATACCCATTACATAGGTTTCCATTAAACCGCTCTCTATAACTTTATTAATTTCCACGGGCCCTCCTCATTTTATCGATTGATAATTTTAATTCGTTACGGATCTCATCCAAACTGCTGTTTAAAGTGGTAGCCAGGTATGAAATTGATTTTCCGTGATAATAAACCGAACAGAAAATTCTTTTTTGCAGGTCGGTTAACAATTCCAGGTTGGCTTTGCCCTGAGTAGCAATAGGATTTAAGGCCGGCTCGGCATCTGTAAATAAACTCAGCTTATACTGGGCATACTGACGTAGCTCTAACCATATACTCAGGTTGCTTTTCTCTTCACCACCAAAATCCTGGGTAAATGAAGTCAGAATGGAAACAAGATGATCTTCTGATTTTTGATGATCCTGAACAATTCCATTGATATAACCCAGTAGCATGGCGGCATACTTGTCATAAAACCAACGGATATCTTTTGGTTCGGCAGGAGGGACGTTTAAAACTGCTTTGAACATGGTATGGAAATAGGTGATTTAAAAAGCGTTGCAAGATAAGTGCAAATTCTTAAATAACCTTAAATATTTGTAAAATATGCCGATACCGTACTTGCACGTAGGTTTTTAAGAAAGATTTATCCTTATTGTTGTTCTATTTTAAGTTTTATTGTGGAGATTTATAAAATGAACATCATGAGTTTCCAAAATCATCATGATTGCTTCATCACCATAAATAATTGATACGGATGAAAATAGCAACTTATAATGTAAATGGCGTAAATGGCCGCCTGCCTGTTTTGTTACGCTGGCTCGAAGAAACGCAGCCAGATGTGGTGTGCCTGCAGGAATTAAAGGCACCACAGGAAAAGTTTCCTGAGCAGGCCATTAAAGATGCTGGTTATAATGCCATTTGGCATGGCCAAAAAAGCTGGAACGGTGTGGCTATACTGGCACGTAATTTAGAAATAAAGGAGCTTAAGGTTGGCTTGGGTGGCGATGATGAGGATTTACAGAGCAGGTACATCGAGGCCATGGTTAATGGCGTGGTGATCGGCTGTCTTTACCTGCCAAACGGTAATCCGGCACCGGGACCAAAATTTGATTATAAATTAAAGTGGTTTGAACGTTTTACCGCTCATGCCGCTAAGCTGTTAACGCACAATTTGCCTGTGGTGCTGGCTGGAGATTACAATGTAATACCAACAGAATTAGATGCCTATAAGCCCGAGCGATGGGTAGAAGATGCGCTTTTTCGCCCGGAAACCCGCCTTGCCTTTAAAAATTTACTTGCACAAGGCTGGACAGATGCCATAAGAAAGTTATATCCAAATGAAACCATTTATACCTTTTGGGATTATTTCCGCAATGCTTACGGCCGCAATGCCGGGTTAAGGATCGATCACTTTTTGCTTAGCCCACAGCTTAATGCGCGTTTAAAATCGGCCGGTGTTGATAGAGAAGTTAGGGGCTGGGAGAAAACAAGCGATCATGGTCCGGTTTGGATAGAAATTGATGAGGCCTAGCGTTTAATGGGCCTCCTGTTTTAAGTCGGTGACATCTAACGTAGTTCCAATTAATTTTAAACTTTCACCTTCGGCTTTTGATAGCATTCCATCGGCCTTGATCCATCTGATTTCGCCATCTAAACGGCGGATTCTGTACAGTGCTTGATACTTGCTTTTTTCGCCCAGGATGGTGAGTTCTATCTCATCCTGAACATGATCTAAATCTTCGGGAAGTATTAAACCGAGAACAGCCTCGTAACTCAAAACCTTATCGGGTGGATAACCGTAATTTCTTTTGCAGGATGTAGTGGTACGGAGTATGCCCGAGGCTAAACTCAACTCCCAAAAACCAAGACTAAGCTGATCGAACACAACGTTCCAGTGATCGTCTCGGATAAGGGATAGATCTACCGTTCTTTTATTTGATAACATAAGGATAAACTGCTGGTTAAAATAACGGAACAATGTAGATATAAATTTAGGTATAAATAAAAAGAAACGTAATCTTAAGGGTTTTAAGCAGATTTGTTTTAGCTGTTACATTCGGGCCAGATCTGGATAATTAATCGTTAAAGAAGAAAACAAAAAGGCCTGAAGTTTTTTTCTCCAGGCCTTTATTTTATTTAGGGTTGCCAGTTAAATCGGCTTTTTGATCAGTTAGGTCTTTGTAGTAAAAATAGGCCCCAAAGCCTATGATAAGGATAAAATTTCTCAACTTAAAACTATGATCGAGCCAAAAGCTCAACGGCGGAACATTGCCACTCAAGCTCTGTTTAATTTGTGGCCATGAGTTTAGTGTGAAGATAATCACAATCATCAGCAACACTTTTAGCAAGGTTCTGATCAGAATTTTTTGATGCGATATTTTTACCGGAGCCATTATTTAAATTCTCTAAAATCCTGTCCGTCGGTAATGTTTAACAAGCTTTCGTAAATTAAGCTGATTACATTATCAACATCTTCTTTGTGCACCATTTCTACCGTGGTGTGCATGTAGCGCAACGGTAAAGATATTAATGCCGATGGAACACCGCCGTTTGAATAAGCAAAAGCATCGGTATCAGTTCCGGTAGAGCGCGAAGAAGCCTGGCGCTGAAATGGAATCTGGTTCTTTTCTGCAGTTTTGATCAATAACTTGTTCAAGTTGGTTTGAACGGCAGGTGCATAAGAAACTACGGGCCCTTTTCCGGCCGATAAATCGCCTTGTGTATTCTTGTTAATCATCGGCGTAGTGGTATCGTGTGTAACATCGGTAACAATGGCCACGTTTGGCTTAATGCGCTGCGCAATCATTTCGGCACCGCGTAAACCAATCTCTTCTTGTACAGAATTTACAATGTACAACCCGAATGGAAGTTTTTTCTTGTTCTCTTTTAATAAACGCGCAACTTCGGCAATCATAAAGCCACCAACACGGTTATCTAATGCACGGCCAACGTAATAACGGTCGTTTAAAACCATAAACTCATCTTCATAGGTAATTACGCAGCCCACGTGGACCCCTAATTTTTCTACTTCTTCTTTTGTGGTACAGCCGCAGTCGAGAAAAATATTCTTTAACTCTGGGGCCTGTTCTTTTTCACCATGGCGGGTGTGGATTGCCGGCCAGCCAAATACAGCTTTTACCAATCCTTTTTCGGTATGGATGTTAACCCTTTTTGAAGGTGCAATCTGATGATCAGAACCACCATTGCGGATAACATAAATTAAACCATCATTGGTAATGTAATTTACATACCACGAAATTTCATCGGCATGGGCCTCAATTACTACTTTATAAGCTGCTTTAGGGTTAATTACCCCAACAGCAGTACCATAATTATCAACAAAATGCTCATCAATATATGGTTTTAAGTATTTTAGCCAAAGTTTTTGGCCTTCCCACTCGTAACCGGTAGGCGCAGGGTTATTGATATATTCCTCTAAAAACTGCAGCGATTTTTTGGTAACCACTGCTACATGTTTCTTTTTTTCTTCGTCTTTTTTTTTAGCCATTTTAATAGATATGAGATTTGAGTTTAGATTTGAGACATCATACTCATTTTTAACTTAACTTGATAAATTTTTTTCCATTACCACAAAATCGTAACCATCTTTAAAAAAGGTTTTATCGGTTTCGTAGAATCCAAATTTAAAATAAAATTCTTTAGCATTTACCCGTGCATTGCACCATAGTTTGGTTGCTTTCTGAATTTTACAAAAATCTAAGATATACGCCATCAGTTTCGAGCCATAACCACCCTTTTGGGCATCAGGTAGCACAGCCAGTTTTCTGAACTGATAAATATCGCCCTGATGAAATAGTGATACCACCCCGGTTAACTTATGGTCGGCATATAAGCCAAAATGGATGCCTTCAAAATCATCGGCTAACTTCACACTATCAAAGGGCAGTTCTGGGTACATGGCTTCGTGCCTGATGCGCCAGGTTAATGAAGGGAATAGCTGTTCTATTTGAATTAAGGTATCCAAGGCTTTAATTTTTCTTTCCGTAAAACTTATAAATTAAAATATTCAAATTAATTATGCCGGTCATCCCATAACAGAAAAGTGCCCAGCCGCCTTGGTCCCAAAGCCATAGGCCCAGCGCCGAGCCACAGCTGGCGCCAATAAAACTAACCGACATAAAAATGGTGTTGAGCCTGTTTCTGGCTTCAGGTATAAGGGTGTAAATCCGTGTTTGGTTGGTTACATGAATAGCCTGCTGACCGATATCGATTAGCACGATGCCGATTACAAATAGGTATAAATGGCTGCCCGTAAAATAAAACAGCGCAATACTTATCAGCTGTAATAGAAAGCCGATCATCAAGTTTTTACGTGGATTATTGCCATCGCTTAATTTGCCTACCAATGGCGCGGCCAGTGCACCGGCTGCACCTGCTATTCCAAATAAGCCAATCTGCAAAGTCTGGAAATTAAAGGGTGGATTGGCCAGAAACAGTACCATGGTAGTCCAAAATGCACTGATGATGGCAAAGGCCAAAAAGTTGATGATTGATGTTTCTCTTAGTGCAGGCTGGGTTTTAATATAACTGAACATGGAGCGCATCAGTTCTTTATAGGTTCCCTTAAAAGCAGGATAGCTTTGAGGGAAACGTTTGGCCATTAAGAGGATCAGCAATGCGCATATTGCTGCCGCGATATAGTAAACTGCTCTCCAGCCCAGCCAGAAGCCAATGCTACCACTAACGGCACGAGATGCCAGGATGCCGACCAGCAAACCGCTCATAATCATACCTATGTTTGCACCGCGGTTTTCATCGCTGCTTAAATTGGCGGCCAATGGCAGAATAAGCTGTGGTACGATAGAACAGGTTCCAATTAAGATAGAGGCAGCGGCCAATACAAAAAAGGTAGGCGAAAGCGCAGCAGCAAGCAGAGCCAAAATAGCCAGCCCGGTAATGATCAGGATCTGCTTTTTGCGTTCGAACATATCGCCCAGCGGAACCAGTAGGAAAAGCCCCAAGGCATAACCAATTTGTGTGAGATAGGTAATCCGCCCTGCTTCGGTTTCGGTAAGGTTAAAATCTTTTGCAATTAAGATTACCAAAGGTTGGCAGTAATAAATATTTGCAACAATTAGGCCTGTGCAAAAAGCCATCAGCAAAATATCGGCTCGCTTTAACATTTAGGGTGATGTAAAATGTAAATATGTAAAATGGATGATGGAATTGCATATAAGGTGTTTTACTATGGTGAAACCATTATCCATCTTACATCATGTTCTACAAAGGTATGTTTCCATGTTTTTTTCTGGGGGTGTTTACCACCTTATTTTCTAACATCTTAAAAGCTTTTATCAACTTTATACGTGTTTGCGCAGGTTCTATCACTTCATCAACAAAGCCACGTTCGGCTGCGCGGTAAGGGTTGGCAAAAATATCGGAATAGAGTTTTTCTTTTTCCAGCCATTTTTCTTCAGGGTTTTCTGCAGCGGTAATTTCTCTTTTAAAAATGATTTCTGCGGCACCTTTTGCACCCATTACGGCAATTTCGGCACTAGGCCAGGCGTAATTCATATCAGCCCCAATATGTTTGCTGTTCATCACATCGTAGGCTCCGCCGTAGGCTTTTCTGGTAATTACTGTAATACGCGGTACGGTTGCTTCGCTAAAGGCGTATAATAATTTCGCCCCATTGGTGATAATTCCGTTCCACTCTTGATCGGTGCCTGGCAAAAAGCCCGGTACATCTTCAAATACGAGCAGTGGGATGTTAAAGCAATCGCAGAAACGCACAAAACGGGCCGCTTTGGAGGATGAATTACTATCTAAAACACCTGCCAGATAAGCAGGTTGATTGGCCACCACGCCAATGCTTCTTCCGGCCAAACGGACAAATCCTACCACAATGTTCTCCGCATAGGCCGCATGTACTTCCAAAAAGCTATCTGCATCGGCAACAGCGGTAATTACCTCGCGGATATCGTAGGGCTGTGAAGCATTTTGGGGCATAAACGTATTTAAGCCAGGCCGGCTTTCATCTGCAGGTTCGTAAGGTAAATGATCGGCCGTTTCCTCACAGTTTTGAGGCATGTAGCTCAATAATTTTTTTACATGGTTAATGGCCTCAATTTCGTTGGCACAGGCAAAATGGGTTACTCCCGATTTTGTGGCATGTGTACTTGCTCCACCCAGTTCTTCTGAAGTTACTTCTTCGTGTGTTACCGTTTTAACCACATTTGGCCCGGTAACAAACATATAAGAGGTGTTTTCTACCATCAAAATGAAATCGGTAATGGCTGGCGAATACACGGCGCCACCAGCGCATGGGCCCATAATGGCCGATAGCTGCGGAATTACGCCTGATGCCTGTACATTTTTGTAAAAAATATCGGCATAACCACCCAAAGAAACTACACCTTCCTGAATACGTGCGCCGCCACTATCATTTAAACCGATTAAAGGCGCGCCGTTTTTCATGGCCATATCCATTAACTTGCAGATTTTTTCGGCATGGGTTTCGGATAGTGAACCGCCAAATACCGTAAAATCCTGCGAGAAAACGTAAGTTAACCGTCCATTAATTGTTCCGTAACCGGTTACCACGCCATCGCCAAGGTATTTTTCGTTTTCCATGCCAAAATCGGTGCTGCGGTGCATAACCATCATGCCAATTTCTTCGAAACTGCCTTCGTCCATTAAAAAGTGGATGCGCTCGCGTGCAGTGAGTTTGCCTTTTTTATGCTGACTATCAATTCTGGCCTGTCCACCACCAAGGTTTGCCTGGTTTATTTTATCTTGAAGTAATGCTATTTTTTTATCCATTGCCAATACGAATGAGATTTTAAATTTAAAAATTAACCGTGGTATTGCAAGTTTTGCACTAAGCTTATTTAGGGCGATACCATACTTTTTAGAGCAACAGAAGAAAATAACTGTGCTGAAAATCAGAACAGTTTAACAGTTTTTAAGCTGCCCTGATTTATATATTACATTTTTTTTACAGCATAAAGCATTGAAAAACCAATTATCCGTTTATTTTTGTAAACGTTAGATTAGAATAAGATTAGAAATAGCAGATGTTTTTAAGGAAATACAAGTATTTAATCGTTGCATCGTTTATGTTTATCTTCATGGCGAAGATGGGCATTTCTGGCGCACCGGTATTTTTTACGGGTATCGACAAAGAAATCATGAATGCTGTAATCATGCAGATTGAGTTAGAGCATGAAGGCGGAAAAGATACCGCCAAAGACACTGCAAAGTTTACCGATTTCAAACTCATCGAGCTTAATCACCCCATCTTTTCTTACGAGTTCTCTTCAAGCCACTTCTTTTTGAAGAGCAGTTTTATAGAACATTTCAAAAGATATGTAGATCCATATCACCCTACGGTTCCTACACCGCCACCCAACTTTATCTAGTTTTTTATTCGGAATTACATGATCTGCCTGTCCGTGTGCTTTAGCATTGGATAAATCTGCCAATGTGCCTATTGTGGGCTATTTGCTGGCCATGTTGTGCTATTCCTCACGATTTAATTCGTTAAAATTTACTAGATAATTATATTGTTATGCAAAAGTTTAACCCGGCCTTTTCAGGTTCGGATGTGAAGAAATATTTTCTTAAAAAGAATTTAAAGAAAGATCTACCTTCGAGTATTGTGGTTTTTTTAGTGGCTTTGCCGCTATGTTTAGGAATAGCACTCGCCTCTGGCGCACCTTTATTTGCTGGTTTGTTAACTGGTATTATTGGGGGGATTGTAGTGGCCTCATGCAGTGGTTCGCAATTAAGTGTTAGTGGCCCGGCAGCGGGGTTAACGGTTATTGTACTGGGTGCCATTACCTCTTTGGGCAATTACCAGGTTTTTTTACTGGCTGTTGTTTTGGCGGGTGTTTTTCAGCTGATTTTAGGTTTGGTAAAAGCCGGAACCATCGGAAATTACTTTCCTTCGAGCGTAATCGAAGGCATGTTGGCTGCAATCGGCTTAATACTGATTTTAAAACAGTTGCCCCATGCTTTAGGTGTAGATAGCGATTTTAGTGGTGATGAAGGCTTTTTTCAGCAGGATCACGAAAATACTTTCTCAGCCATAACTGCCGCAATCAGTCATTTTAGTTTGGCCGCGGTTGTAATCAGTGTAATTTCGATTGCGGTACTGTTGCTATGGCCAAGGTTTAAAAAGCTGAGTATTGTTCCCGCTCCACTGATTGTAGTCATAATTGGTGTGGTAGGAAGTTTCATCTTTGCCGGAACAGACCATCAGCTTAGGGCCGATCAGATTGTGAAAATCCCCGTGGTGAATGGTTTCAGCGAATTTTTAGGGCTGTTTACCATGCCCGATTTTTCTGCTCTGGCCAATAAAGATGTTTACATTGTTGCCTTAACCATTGCTGTTGTAGCGAGTTTAGAAACCTTACTGAGCATTGAAGCGGTTGATAAGATCGATCCTATCAAAAGGGTATCGCCTACCAATAGGGAGCTTATTGCCCAGGGTATCGGTAACATTACCAGTGGTATGTTGGGTGGTTTACCTATGACATCGGTAATTGTGCGAAGCTCTGCCAACGTAAATTCGGGCGGTAGAACCAAAATGTCGGCTATTTTTCATGGTACCTGGTTGTTATTGTCGCTGTTGTTTATTCCGCAGGTAATTAATATGATACCGCTTTCGTGTTTGGCTGCAATTCTTTTGGTTACAGGATATAGGCTAACCAGGATCAGTCTTTTTAAACACATGTACCATAAAGGATGGGATCAGTTTATACCCTTTGTAGTTACCGTTTTAGCTGTACTCTTTACCGATCTGTTAAAAGGTGTGGCCATAGGCATGCTGGTTTCTATCTTCTATCTGCTACGCACCAATATGCGCAATCCTTTCTTTTACAGGATCTCGAACGAAGGAGATAAAAAGCACATCAGGATTAAACTGGCCGAAGAAGTTTCGTTCTTAAATAAAGCAGCAATACAGGTAGTTTTAACGAATATCCCGAAAGAAACCAATGTAATTATTGATGGTTCGAATGCCCGGTATATCGACCCTGATGTACTGGAAACCATTTATAATTACAAACATAATGCCTATACTAAAGGTATTATTGTAACCTTGGAAAACATACAGAAACATTATACTGTACCCAAATTAAATATAAAAGTAGAAGAAGACATTAATAAAATATAGTTATGTGCGCAAAAACAATAGAAACGAAAGACATTACATACGATAGCTTATTACAGGGCAATAAAGACTGGGTTAAGGATACCATTGAAAGTGATCCTGCCTTTTTCGATAAATTATCGGCCGGACAGAGCCCACCGGTATTATGGATCGGCTGTTCTGATAGCCGTGTACCAGCCAATCAGATTACCAACACTAAACCGGGCGATATTTTCGTGCATAGAAATATTGCGAATGTGGTTGTTCATACCGATATGAACCTACTTTCGGTACTCGATTATTCGATAAATGTGTTAAAAGTTAAACACGTTATTGTTTGTGGCCATTATGGTTGCGGCGGTGTTAAAGCTGCTCTGGGCGATAAACAGGTAGGTATTATTGATAACTGGTTAAGGAACATCCGCGATGTTTACCGGGTACACAGCGAAGAACTGGCTTCTATCACAGATCCAGATCAAAAATTTGACCGACTGGTAGAATTGAATGCCATTGAAGGTGCTGCAAATGTGATGAATACTTCAATAGTTCAAAATGCTTGGGCAAACGGACAGGAGTTATCTGTACACGCTTGGGTATATAGCCTAAAAACAGGTATCATTAACGATTTGAAGGTTACCACCACAAGTCTTGATGATGTTTCGCCTGCGTTTAAGGTGAGTTAAAACATCTTTTAGATGTTAATTTTTAGTTGTTAGGGAAGGCCCCCGATTAATATCGGGAGCCTTTATTTTTTTGCGGTATTTGGCATGTTGCCAGCTTGGCCCTTATTTCCTTTGCCTGCATCTGTTCTGGCTTCTTCCGAACCAAAATCGCCACTTCCGAAATCCTTGCCCAGGTTACCTGCATCAGTAGCTACTTTATTTTTCTTTTCCTTTTCGTTGCTGCGGTGGCGTGGAACCAATTGATCGGGCATATTTGTTTTATCGGCAGTATTTTCTGCCTTGCTATTGCCCAGGTTTTTATTATTATCGCTTTTGCTTTCCATAACCATAAAATTGAATTGTTTATATAGAACAGTACAAAACACGATTGGTTTTAGTTAAGCTAACGGTTAACTGCTTTATTTTCCGTCTTTCCAGTCAATTTTAAACACATAAGTTTCTGCGTTTGCACCTCCGCTAAGGTTTAAGCCTGCTGAGGCATAAAAATACTTTGGCTTACCGTTTATCATCAGTACGGCCGGGCGCTCCATTTTGCCACTGCTGCTGTATTCGAAATGACCGGGTGTGGTTAATAGTTTTTGATGATCTTTTTCGGTGCCCCAATAATCTAAAATGGTACCCATTCCTATTTTGGCATCGGCCAATTTAAAATCTAAACCGGTTTTCGATTGCCATAAGATGATATTGCCAAACACGCCTGTATTGGTACCATGGTTATCGGTAGTTAACAGGTAATGTTTTTTATTTGCGGTAAAGGCTACGGCATCTTCAATGTAATCTATATTATCGGTTATTGGCTGATCGGATAGGGTATAAGGGCCTTCTAAATGATCGGCTACGGCGTAACCGTATTTTGCAGTCCTTTGTGTAGGCATACCAGATTTGAAATAAATATAGTATTTGGATCCGATTTTGGTAAAGGCAGGATTATCGGCGCCGATAGCCCCGTTGTAGGTCCAGTGTTTTGGGTCTTTTGAATTTTCTACCATAAGTCCATCTTTTTGCCCAGCAAAGCGCCACGGTCCGTTAATATTATCCGCTATCATCATGCCGGTATACATTACGGCTTTGCCCTTTTGGGTTTGAAAAATGTATAGTAACACATACTTGCCATCTACATAGCTTATTCTCGAATTGTGTGGTGCCCACATTTTATCGGGGTGTGGAAAATCGCTTGTTTTTAAAACAGTACTTACATACTTAAACGGACCTTCGGGTTTATCGGCAATAAAATGTGCGATTTCGGCATTTTGACCCATCCAACCACTCATTCCCTCTTTTGCGGGCCAGCGGCTGCCAAAAATATGGATCTTTCCATCCTTTCCCTGTATCGGGCTTACGCACCAGTTGTACCAATCAGGATCGCTGATAGCTGGGCCGATAAGTTTTGCGGTAAGGGCCATATTGGAGTAGGCAAGTTTTGGTTTTTTACCTTTTGCAGATGGTAGTATGCTTATGGTTTGGGCCTTTAACTGCGCAATTGCAAATAGCATTACAACTAGCGCTAAGGCGTACCTGGATAATGAACTGGATATTCTTTTTGAGTTTGATAATAGTAAATTCATTTGTTGTGGTTTTACTTATGGGTTATTGGGAATAGCTTTAAAATTGAAAGTTGATCTGCTGTTGCCAACGGTAATGTTTAAGGTAAAATCGTAGCTTTTGCCTTTTTCAAATGCATGGTTTAGCGCTAAATTTTTCACGGCACTTTGATACTTTTCAATAGCTTGTATACCGGCTGTTGCAATTGTTTTTTCCTGTTGATCAATTGTAGCTGAAAGACTTATTTTGGCAGGTTGTGATGCCGTTAAACCAAAGTTTTCTATCGTTACTTCGGCTGTATTTTGGTCGTTACTGATTTTAAAAGTTGGCTTTCGTGCACTCAATATCGCTTCTTCATACTGGATCCATGGTACGCGCGTATAGCCGAAAAGCATTTTCCCTGATCGGTATCTGCCAAGCAGTTTTGGGGCAAATTCATCTCTGGTTAAATCGAGTCCGTTAGTGCTAAACGTTAGGATTAAATCTTTGCCAGATTTTGCTGTACTGATTACTTTGGCCCCTTTGCCAAAATTTACGGCAGTTGATGCCCCAAACCTTAACGATTTAATATCTATATCTGTTTGTGGATTAAAACCATCTTCTGCTTTTAGCTTTATTTTTATGCTTTTTGTCTTTGCATCTGGAAAGCTTTGGCTCATCATGGTAATCAGCACACCTGGGTTTAAGGGAACTACAATGGCTTTGGAGCTGTGGTTATCACTGGCAAAATCTTCTTCTTTTTGCGTGTCGATTACAGCAAAATTTGCCTGTGTAGCCCTGCCAAATTGATCTTGGAAAACCCGCATCCTTTCATATTTGAACCAGTTTTCTACCAATCCATCTTTATGAAAGGAAATGCCCGGTACATAAGCTTCTCCGGCATCGGTAATCCAGTTTACTCCATCTTTAGATCGCAGATAATAGGCAATCCGGCCCAGCCAGTCGTTTACAATTAAATTGTATTGAACGTTATCTTTCCAGATTACAGGATCTTCAAACTCTCCTTTTATGTTTGGATAGGCCCTTTTGTTCGATATTTGCTTATAGGTTGATAGACCGGTTTCACTGATCCAGCTTCCTCCACCGCGGCATACCATGAGGTAGGAGCCATCTTCTCTTTGCGCAAATGTTAGATTGGACAAGCCTTCAATAATGGGCCTGTCTCTTTGGTCGAAGCTAAATTTTCCAGCTTTCCATGGGCCGTTTTCATTATCAGCAGTGTAGTTTTTATCAATGGCGTATAATACCAATCTGCCATCCTTTGACCTAAAAGCATCTACATTATGTCCGTAACCAATGGTATCTTTAATGCTGAAAGGACCAAAAGAACTTTTGCTGGTAGCATGGTAGATAATGGATTTTGGCCATTCGCGATGCCCTTTTGCAGCACTTTCGCGCCAACCCACCACATACATATGATATACATTGTCCTTCCCCGAAATAATATCAGCGCACCAATATGATCTTTCTCTATCTTCTATGCCGTTATCTACATATCGCGGCAATACATTTTTTGCCCCCCAGGTATCACTGCTCAGTTTGCCTTCGGGCATGGGTAAAAAACGATCTTTAAAAGCCCCACCTTTTACCAGTTGTTTCCAGCTTTCAGGGCGCGGCCTGTCGGTTACCTGCGCGCTAACCTGCGTAGCCACAATAACTGCCGTAAAGAGTAAAAAAAATAACTTTTTCATCATGGTTCTATTCAATTGTAATCTATTTATATCTGTTGGCTATTGCTGAACATGCAGTACTAAATTGCATTAAAAATCTATAATCGCCTTAATCAGATTTTGATCTTCGCTATATAAATTTTCAAAATTTCCTGCTAAATTATCAAATGGGATTCTGTGCGTAATGTATCCAGAAGTGTCAATCAAGCCTGCTTGTAGTTTTTCGATCACTTTTTTAAAATCGACCGCTCTTGCGGCTCTGCTGGCTTTTAGGGTAATTTCTTTTCTATGGAAGTTGGCATCGTCAAAAGCTACATCGCCAATAAAAAGACCTACAAAAATGATAGTTCCGCCTGCGGCAACATAATTGAATGTGGCTTGCATCGAAACTTTATTTCCAGTGGCATCAAAAACTACGGTAGGCAGATCGCCTCCATATAAGGATTTTAAATCTTCGATTGTTGAATCGCTCGGTAGGAGTATTTCGATTTCTGGAAATTTTTGTTTTACAAAATCCAACCGTTTTTGATTAAAATCCAGTGCAACAATTTTCAACTTTTCCAATCTGGCAATGGCCATAATCCCTAAACCAATTGGTCCGGCCCCAATAACCAAAATGGTGTCATTTAAGCCCAATTCCGCTCTTTCTACTGCATGACTGCCTATCGCAAGTGGTTCAACTAGCGAAATCTGATCTGGTGAAAGGTTGTTGGTAAGGTGGATATGGGAAGCTTTATAATTGATATATTCTTGCATGGCACCATCTTCATGAACGCCTAATACAGTTAGTTGACTACCGCAATTGGTTTTACCTTTTTTAACTGCTTGATCGAAAACCAGGTTTCTGTAAGGTTCAACTGTACAATTGTCGCCAACTTTGAATGTTGTAACCTGATTGCCCACAGCAGCAATTTCAGCTGCAATTTCGTGCCCCAGTATTCTGGGATAGTTAAAAAAAGGTTGATTGCCTTTATAGGCGTGCAGATCTGTGCCACAGATAGATACTTTATTTATTTTTAGAAGAACTTCATCAGGGCCTGGATTTACAGGTTTCTCTTTTATGATTGTCTCGAAAACACCAGGTGCTTTTAATACAATTGATTTCATTTTTAATGTTTTTATGTTTACATATTAACTGTAGCGCCACCATCAACTGGTAATACCACGCCGGTAATGTATCTTGCAGCTTCTGAGGCTAAAAACACAGCCGCATTGCCTATATCTTCGGGTTTGCCAAAACCTGGCATTGCAATTCGGTTCACAATTTTTTGTTTTCTTTCAGGATCAGCATTAATGGCATTGAGCATCATTGGGCTTTCAATCCATCCCGGTGCTATGGTATTTACGCGTACGTTATGCCTTGAATATTCGGTAACCATATTATTCATTAAACCGGTAAGCGCAGTTTTTGAGGTGCCATAAGCCACAACGCGGTCTATTCCAAAAATCCCTGTCATCGAGCCTAGAAAAATAATGCTGCCGTTCTTACGCTCAACCATGCGTTTTGCACATTCGCGGCTTAAGCTAAAAACACTGATTACATTTGTTTGAAGTATCTTTTCAAATTCATCATCACTTGTTTCGAGCGACCATTTTTTCAAATGGATACCTGCGTTGTTGATCAAAATATCTATTGGTGCAATTTCAGTCTCGATTTTATGGATGAATGCCGGCATTGCTGCTTTATCTAGCATATCGAAAACAAAATAGCTGCAATTAGGGCCAAGTTGTGCTTTGGCCTCTTTTAAAACCTCTTCACGTCTGCCAGTAATAACAATTTTTGCACCCGCCTCTATCATCGCCTTGGCAATGCCAAAACCAATACCTGTTCCTCCTCCGGTTATAAGTGCCGTTTTATGTTGTAGTGAAAATGCTGATAGTGCCATAAATATGATTTTATTTTATCTCTTCTAAATGTTCATCTAAAAATGTAAAGCCCCATCCGTTTTCCTCATGTGGAAAAGCGTAGCCATCTTTTATCTGCATAGGTTTATCAATCAGCGGGTCAATCCAATCAAATGACTCTACTCCAACTCCATTTGGCACAGAACATACCAGGGGCACATCATAATCTTTGTAGTAGTGTGGCAAAACCGGTAAATGATGGCTGTTGGCCAATGCCGCGCTTTCACGCCATGCCTCTACACCCCCAATCCTAAGCAAATCTGGTTGCCAGATGTCAATCGCATTTCTTTTGATCAGTTCTACCAACGGAAACGTGTCATATTCTCTTTCGCCCATAGCTAATGAAACCCCTGTCTGCTCTTTTAAAGTTTTATAACCTTCAAAATTTTGATGATGGAGAGGTTCTTCAAACCAATAGATGTTTAATTCTTTAGCTTTTTGTACCAATTGTATGGCATCAGGCAACTTCATCCCCTGGTTGGCATCCATCATTACATTCAATTTGTTGCCAACGGCATCGCGCACCAATTTAAGCCGTTCGGCATCGGTTTTCCAATTGGGAGAGCCAACCTTGATTTTTACAGCTTTAAATCCTCTTTCTTTGTAATCTGTTACTTCTTCTATAAGCTCATCTATCGTATAAGATAACCAGCCACCACTGCCGTATATTTCACATTTGTTGCGGTGTACCCCCCAAAGTTTCCAAACAGGCTGTTCAACAGTGCGTGCCCAGGCATCCCACATGGCAATATTAATGGCTGCAGCGGCCCATTTATTAATGCCTCCTTCTCCAAAATATTCTGAATGATGCTTAAGTTGCTCATTTACTTTGCCGGTTTCATAGGCTTCAAAACCAATCACAGATGGTAAAGTATCGTGTAGTGCACCTAAAATTGCAAGCGGAGAATACTGGAAGGAGAGCAAATAAGACTCTCCGGTTACGCCATTTTCTAACTGTAACCTTAACACTAAAAAAGATATCTCGTGCAAAGTATGCGTAGCATCTGCAATAGGCTTTTTTAGCTTTGCTTTTGCCTTGTATATTTTATAGGATCTGATTTTTGTTGATGAACTCTTCATTTCGTTGTTATTTAATCCTGGTGAAAAACTTCTTCCATTTGGCTCCAGGTTTCTTTTTTTGCCGCGGCATCAGGCAACGGGATCTGCAAAGGAGCAGTTTCTTTCCACCAGCGTTGCGTGGTGGTATCGGCAGCCATTTTTTTCATGTCGGCTGTAAAATCGTTGCCCTCATATTCAAAATAGCTGAACAGGTATGGTTTTCCATCGATCTCTTTTAAATAGATGGAGTAATTTTTAATGTTACAGGCCTTAATCTGTTTAAGTACACCGGGCCACACCGCAGCATGAAGTTTTTTATAGGCCTCAATTTTATCGGGCTTAAGCCCGGTTATACTGCCATATCTCATTACTTTGGCTTGGGTAGGAGCAGTGGTACTTTGGTTGTTTTGCGTGCAGGCTAACAAGGTAATGATGCCTAATACGATGAACACCAGGAAATTTCGTTGATAAGTAGTTTTCATTATGATGTTTTTTAGTGGTTTACTTTTTCGTAGATACTGGAATATGCCAGCTTATAAATTGTATAAAGTGATTTTTTCTAGATGGGGTGTCCCGGCAGAATCTTTTGCCCGGAATCTTATTTTATCGGTATGCATAGCTGTGAAGTGCTGAATACGTTTATGGCCAATGGAGCTGTCTTCGGTTATTTTTAGCCATTTGTTATTTACCCAAGCTTCTATAACGTACTGCCGTATGCGTTCACCTTTTGTGATATCCTCTTGCAGAACGATGCAATTGATCATTTTAGGTTGGTTTGCAATGGTAAACTGTACTTCTTTACCTGTTGCCTTTACTGAAAATACTGGGTGCGAAAACCTCTTTTTTATTGCCTGGCCAAAATCATGGAGTCTAGCAACATCTTCATCGGGAATTCGCCCGCTGGTATCGACCACTATGCCCAAAAGCATATTGGCATTACGCCCAATACTGGTGTCGTAATTTTTAACAAGTTGTTGCACTGATAATATTTTTTGGCCGTTTGCTTTCCAAAACCAGCCGCCCTGCCAACCGGTCCGCAAAGGGAAATCTGCTTCACCTGGACACCATATTTTACCATTGGGATTACCACTCATATCATCTACCTTGATGGTTCCTGCAGATGAGGTAGTTGTATCGGCCGTACTCCAGTTGGGATATGGTGCGGTACCTTCTTCATTGCCAATCCACCTTACCAGGTTTTTTGCATCGGTTGGCCCTTGAAAAACAATAGCGTTAGGCTGTAACTTTTTTAATAAACCGGCAATGGGCGGTCCACCTTTATCTTCTGGTAGAACACCGCCATCAAACCATATTTCAAAAAGATCTCCATAATTGCTCCATAGTTCAGTAAGCTGCCTAATTACAATGTCATTATATTGCTTTTGTGTATAGGGTGAACTCTTTTGTACCAAACCAGGGTTATCTACGTGGCAGAACCCATTTGCGGCAGCACTTGCGTAAATACCCGGCTTTACTTGGTACTTTTTGCAACTTTCGATAAATGCCTTTACAATATCGCCCTCTCCATTTTTCCAGGGCGTATTTTTAACGCTGTAAGGGTGTGCAGCGGTTGGCCAAAGGCTAAAGCCAGAGCAATGTTTTGCTACCAACACAATATAGGTTGCGCCTGCCGCCTTTGCGGCCTGTACCCATTGATCGGTATTTAACTTTTTAGGGTTAAACAAACTAGATGGCGGATGGGTACCCCAGTTGCGCCAGTTATAAGCGGGTACATAATTTAAAATATCAAAATGAATAATCGCACCCACTTCTGCCTTTGCCCATTGAAGCTGTTGAGCATTGGGTACAATTAATTTTTCGGCTTTCTGGGCTGATGAATGATTAGCACAAAGCGTTATGGATAAGCAGAAAATTAAGCATAATGTATTTTTCATCTTGATAATTATTGCGCTAAACCATCATTTTAGGTTGTTTGACAGCTTATTTTCAATGTAATTTAAAAAACAACAGGCACTAACTTAACTTGTGATAAACTTGCCTTTTTAGTATCGCCTTCTATTAAACTTACCACAATATTGTAGGTTCCGGCTTTGCTAAAGTACATCCAACCAAATGGATACCAGTGATATACTGCAGAAGAACTTTGCTGGTTTTGTACCATCTGCCCGCCATTGTCAATTTTCCATACACACTTGCCCTGACCAGTATAGTTCAGTGCTATCTGATAATAACCGGCTTGCTGCACATTTACTTCCCAGGTTGCTTTTCCATTTTCTTTCCAGTCACTGATGCGTGCAACGTGTTTCCATTCGCCAAATTTTTCCATCCAATGCTCATCGCTCTTTTGTGCATTTTCTGTTTTGGCAAAAAGTGCGTCCATTACGGTTTCTTGTTGTGGATCAATAGCCAACTGTGATGATGCCTTTGGTGCACCAACTGTTTTCAGCGCTATAACAGATACTAATTTTTCTGGCGCGACTGAAGGGATTTTAATTTCAATGGAATTTACTTTTTTGGTATGGCTTAAAGGGATGGCCGTTTTCCCAGTTAACAATTTAATACTGCTAATTTCAGATTGAAGGTTGGGCAGGTAAAGTTTGCCGGTACTTGGCCAATTATACACCAATAGCGAAATGGTATTGCCATTGGTTATGGCATCGACCCATGGCAATTCGTGGCCCCATGGAGAGCGCCCGCCTTCATATACTGTTTTCGGATATTTTTTAATCCAGTTACCTACGCTTATAAGGGCAGCTTTGGGCTGGGGCAAAATTTCCCCTTTATCGCTTGGGCCAACATTTAGCATGTAATTCCCTCCGCGGGCAACTGTTGATAGGGTATTGGTTAGGATTTGCTTGGGTGTTTTCCAATTGTTATCATACCAGGCGTAGCCCCAAGAGTCGTTGGTTACATCAACAGATTCCCAAAGGCCGGGTACATTTTTTTTGGGCACTTCCATATCGCCTAGGGTGCTGTAATCGCCAAGACCATGGCCAATTCGGCCACATATAAACGCGGTAGGCTGGTTTTGGTGTACTACATTGGCCAATTGTTGGGCGTATTTTTTTTCAATACTGCCAGGTGTATCAAACCATAGCACGGCTAATGGACCGTATTCTATTGTCAGTTGCTGTACTTCGGGTAAGCATTTTTCGTTAAAATAATCATCAAAGGTTTTTGCTTTTTCTCCTTTAGTTGAATCTACCCAGCCAGCACCTCCTCCTGGCGCGGTCCAATCCTGGAAATGGGAATAATAGATGCCCAGCCCAATGCCTGCTTTTTTACAAGCAGTGGCCATTTCCTTTATCGGATCTCTTTTAAAAGCGGTAGCATCATAAATATTAAATGGGTTGGCTTTAGAGCGGAACATAGAAAAACCATCGTGGTGCTTGGCGGTAATTACTACGTATTTCATGCCTGCATCTTTGGCTATTTTGGCAATGGTATCCGCATTAAAGTTTACCGGATTAAAGTCTTTAACACCGGGCATGTATTGCGCTGGTGTTAAGTTCGCCATATTCTCATTCATCATCCATTCGCCTATGCCGTAATAGGTTTTTCCATTCCATTTATTTGCGAAATGCGAAAAATATCCAAAATGGATGAACATGGCGTAGCGGCCCTGTTTGAAAATTTTCCCACGGCTAGCTTCTGTGGTTTTTAAAGCGGCATCGCCTTTCCACATATCGTTCATTTTTGGGTTTTGGGCATAAACGGCCATAGCCAAAAGTGATAATAGCGAACAGATAAAGTATGTTTTTTTAAGTCCCATATCCCTTTACGAATGGTTAAATCATTATTTTAAAACCGCTAAGCTTTCTGTAGGCCCATTCAATTCCAATACAACAATATATTCTGTTTTACCAACCAGGTTGGCCGGAAGCGTAATTTTAAAGGTATTGTTGCCTTCCTGTACTTTAAGGTTTTCGCCCTGCATGGTATGTACCTGGTTAATTTTACGATCTGGAATGTTTGGCAGCTCAATTTCTGTTTTCTTGGTATTAATGATGTGAAGAAATACTTTATTGCCTTTCCGCGTTGCGGCATAATCATCTGTAGGACTGTATGGCCCGCCCAGTGTGCCGTAAACTGCGCTACCATTTATTTTAAGCCAGTCGCCAATTTCCTTTAAACGTGTTATCTGTCTGGCTTCAATGCGTCCATCGGGCATAGGGCCAACATTAAGCAACAAGTTGCCATTGCCTCCAAAGGTTTTAGAAGAAATAGATAGACACTCATCCAAGCTTTTCATTTTATCGTTAGGTTTCCAGGCCCATTGGTTGCAGATGGTAAAGCAGCTTTCCCAGGGTGTATCCATATTCATCCGGCCAACTACCTGCTCTGGTGTATCAAAATCGCCTACCATTTGGTGCGCTTCGATCTTTTTATTTTGCGTACCTGCCATTTCTTTGCCGAGCCTGTTGTTCACGACCAAACTAGGCTTCAGTTTTTTAAGGTAGGCATATACTTCTTTACCCATTTCATTTGTCCATGGTTTTTCCCATCCACCATCAAACCAAAGCATTTGCGGATCATAATTGGTTACCAGTTCTTTTAATTGGTTTTTCATGTAAGCGAGGTACTTATTCATATCCGATTTTGGATCGATGGTACTGTTGTGCGCCGAATGGATGGGATATTCGGGATGCCACCAATCTAGAATGGTATAATAAATACAAAATTTGATACCCTGTTTATCGCATGCTTTTTTTAACGCACCCACCACATCCTTCTTGAAAGGCGTGTTCATGATATTGTAATCGGTAAACTTGGTAGGCCATAAACAGAAACCATCATGGTGCCTAGCAGTGATGGTAAGGTATTTCATGCCGGCATCTTTTGCGGCCTTTACCCATTCATCTGCATTAAAAAGTACAGGATTGAATTCTTTGTACAGGTTATCATAATCTTCTTTTGAAACCTGTTTATCTCTGCTCCAGCCAATTTCTGTGCCGCGCAGTGATACGGGCCCCCAGTGGATAAACATGCCGAAGCGCTGATCCATAAAGGCGGCCATGTTGGGGGCAAGCACTTTTTTGTTTTGTGCCATGCCCGGTAAAACACTAACCAATACGGTTAGCATCAACAAAATCTTTCTGAAGTTCATAATTAATTATTTAAAAAATCCATATAAAACAGCCATAATTACCAGAAGTAAGGCCGATAAAACTTTGTAATTGCCAATGCCTTTCCAGCCTTTGTACTGTAGGGGTTCCCAGATAGATTTCCAGTAAAGTACTTCGCTTTGCTTGGTATGCACGGCCGGATAAATGAAAGAGAAAATAACTTGAATAACCACGCAAGCGCAGAAGAGATAAAAAGCCATCATCATAAAAGGAATATTGCCGATAACAGTTTCTGTGCCGTATACTTTGTTTATGATAAATACAGCAACGCCTAAAACCGATCCAATTAGCAAGGTATATTGTGCAGCTTTGGCAGAAGCCTTTTTCCAGAACACGCCCAATAAAAATACGCAGGTAATTGGAGGGGCAATATGTGCAATAACATCGTTTATGCCCTCAAACAAACTCTGGTAGCTGTTTAATAATGGCAATAATGCAATAGAAAGCACTAAAGCTATGGCTGCCGACCAACGACCAACGCTTACCAGCTGTTTATCGCTAGTTTCGGGCTTGAAGCGTTTGTAAAGGTCGTAACTGCTTAAAGTGGCGATTGAATTTAGGGCGCCGGCAATCTGACTCATTAAGCCCGAAAGCAGCGCGGCCACCAAAATGCCTACCAATCCCTTTGGCAAAAGCTGGGTAATCATTAAAGTATAAATTCCTTTGGTATTTAATACTGTTTCGCCATTGGCGCCAATATGCTGTAGGGATGATAAATCCATGGTGCCTGATTTGTACAGTACGAATGCAAATAAGCCTGGCAACACAAAAATGAATACAGGCAAAATTTTTATAAAACCGCAAAATAAAGCGCCTACACGGGCATGGTTTTCATCTTTGGCACCCAATACACGCTGTACAATGGTTTGATCGGCACACCAATACCAGATACCTAAAATGGGATAACCTAAAAATACGGCTACCCAGCTCATTCCGCTTTTATCGCCAACTGGACGCATCATGCTCAGCTTATCCATGGCACTTTCCTTTTGCAGGATGCTGGTCATCTGATCCCAACCGCCAACTTTGTTCCATGCGAAATAGGTAATGATAATGGCACCGGTAATCAACACCAAACTCTGTATGGTTTCGGTAACCACTACCGCTTTTAAGCCGCCAATGATGGTATAAAGGCCAGTTAATGCGGCGATAACGATTATACTGGTATACATGTTAATCCCGAACAGTGTTTCGAGTACAATACCGCCTGCCAAAAAAGAAAAGGCAATGTGAATGATAATTGCTGAAAGAATGGAAATAAAAGCCAGCCAATCTCTACAGGCCCGGTTGTAACGGCGTTCTAAAAAATCGGGGAGGGTAGAAATACCCGATCGGATATAGAACGGAATAAACAGCAGGGCCAAAAGAATCAGGGTAAAAGCGGCCATCCATTCGAAGTTGCCGTTTAAAAGGCCAGAATCGAAGCCGCTTTGCGCTAAGCTTACCAAGTGGAGGCACGAAATATTAGTGGCAAATAAGGCAAGGCCTATCATTGGCCATTTTAAGCTTTTACCTGCCAGAAAATATTCGCCACTCGTGGTTTCTTCATCTTTTTTCTTTCTGGTACCCGTCCATAGGCCAATTGTTACAATAAACAATATGTACGCTATGGTAATTACAATATCTATGGTGCTGATCATAATGGCTTAGTTATATCCAGGGTTTTGCTTTAACTGTTTGTTTTTATCAAGCTCACTTTGTGAAAATGGTAATACGTTGTTCTGCTCGCCAAATTTTAGTGGTGTATCTCCTGGATCTTTTAGAGGTGCCAGCTTGCTTGCCATTAAATTTCTTCTTTTCAGATCGAAATAACGCTGACCTTCGAGTGCAAGCTCTATTCTGCGCTCATGTAAAATAAACTCCCTAAGTTTATCTTTAGTGTTATATTTAACTTGGTCAACTTCGGGTAGATCAACACTTTTCCGCATTCTGATTTGATTTAATGCAGCAGATATACTGGCATCAGGGCCGCTTACTTCGTTTTGAGCTTCAGCATACATTAACAATACATCAGCATAGCGCATATGGATGATATTCTGATCGGTTAAAGGGGTTTTACTTCTGTCAAACGGAAGTTTAGTTAGATCAATATATTTCTTTTGTGTATAATTTGTTGGCTGTAAATCAGTTTCGCCAAATATGGTGCCATCAGGGTTGATGTATTTATCTGTAGGCACTTTGATTGTAAATTTTAAACGTGGGTCTCTGTTTTCATAAGGATTTGCAGGGTTGTATCCCGAACCAGCTTCATTAATGGCTTTCCCGTTATCCATTTCATAATCGTCTACAAGGTTTTGATAAGGCCCAATAGCACCATACCATGCCAGCTCAACCAAAACGCCTTCACCACCTTGGGGGTTATTGGGCGATAGGAATTTGGTGGAGAAAATAATTTCTGGATTGTTCTGTTGTGTGGCAGTAAGGAATAGGTTGGGATATCCTCCTTGGTAAATCTGGAACTTTCCACCGGTAATTACAGTGTTTGCCCATTTCGCGGCGTTTGGCCAATCTTGCTGAGAGAGGAAAACTTTAGCTTTTAAGGCTTGAGCACTTCCTTTTACCGCATGACCGGAATAAGCTACATCAGGTAAAGTTGCAATGGCAAAATCAAGGTCCTCATGTATAAAGCTGAGTACCTGTTCTTTGGTACTTTTCGCAATTTTACCTTCATCAACCGTTTTAGGGGCAGTTTTATAGATAATTACACCTCCAAAGGCCTGAACCAGATCAAAATAAAACATGGCTCTAATAAATTTTACTTCGGCTTTATACCCATTTTTTTCTGCATCGCTAATTGGTGCCCTGTCTATATTATCAAGAAAGAAATTACAGCCTGCAATGCCCTGGTAAGGCGTATCGTAAAACGTCGAGGTTACATTGGTAGAATTTACGATTCCCTGCGTTAAGGCATCGAAGCCCTGATAGCTGTATCTATCCCAGGCATTGTCGGAGTAAGTATCCAGCCACAATTTACTGTGACCAAAAAAACCTTCCTGTAACCGCCTGTAAACCCCAGCCAGTGCAAGCTGTACATCTGAGCTGGTTTTCCAAAATGTTTCGTTAGCTATTTTGGAGGTAGGTTCTTTATCCAGAAAATCTTTTTTACAGGAGGTTAATATTCCAACCCCCATTAGCATAATTAAAGCGATGCTATTATATTTCGTTTTCATTTTATCTTATTTAAGTTTAAACAAGTAATTGTTTACGTGAGGATTAGTATTTAACTTTTAATCCTACGGTGTAGATCCTGAGTTGAGGAAATTGTGCAAATCTTCCAGAATTTGCCCGTTCAGGGTCGTTACCTTCATATTTTGTCCATGTTAATAGGTTATCACCCGATACATAGGCTAATATTCCTTTCGATCCTATCTTTTTCGTGATTTTTTCTGGTAGTGTATAAGACAGATAAAGATTCTTCAAACGCAGGTAAGAAACATCCTGCAGAAAATAAGTAGAGCTATAGCCCGATACACCAGCATAACCGGTAAGGTATACTGCCGGAACAGTGTTGCTTGGATTAGTAGGCGACCACGCATCTAAAAATTTTACCGGTGGTGCCGAACTCTGCATAAACGGCTCGTAGCCCCAGCCATTTACAACTATTTTCTGTCCTTGTACGCCTTGAAAGAATGCACTTAAATTGAAGCCTTTCCAACCCGCATTTAAATTAAATGAATAGGTGTAATCAGGGAAACTACTGATGCGGATCCTATCTTCTGGACCAACTGTTCCGTTTCCATCTACATCCCTAATTTTTAAATCGCCTGGTTTTAATGTGCCAGAATTTGGTTGTTTTGGTGAACTATTTATTTCTTGTTGACTTTGGAAAACTCCTATCCAATCATATAAAAAATAATTGTTATAAGGTTGGCCAACTTCAAAAGTGCCAACCGTTTCGGCCAATACTTTTGTAACCTTGTTCCGGTAACTGTGAAATAAGAAATTAGCACCATAGGTAAAATCCCCAATCCGGTTTTGGTGCCTCAGTTCGATTTCAATCCCCTTGTTAACCATAGCACCGGCATTTACAACTGGAGCAGTTAATCCTATGCTGGCAGGTACATCACTGCGCCTTGCCAATATATCGGTTGTATTTTTGTAATACCAGCTAACGGTAGCTCCAAATAAACCTTTAAATAGGTCTACATCCAATCCAAAATCGGTAATAGCTGTTTTTTCCCAGCGTAAACCTTTATCGGTTAGTGTGGTAAGCTGTACGCCAGAATTCAATCCAGTAGGGGAAAGTGGATAAACTGTGGGCTCGAGTACATCCTGATAAGGATAATAATTCAGCGTGCCATCAGGATTTGTGATCTCTTGATTTCCCAATACACCATAAGAGGTTCTCAATTTTAAATTATCAACCCACGAAAAGTTGTTTTTGATAAAATCTTCTTCTGATATTTTCCAGGCAGCAGATCCACCGCCAAAGGTTCCCCATCTGTATTTTGGACCTACTCTTGATGTGCCATCGTAACGGATATTACCTTCTAAAATATATTTTTCCTTGTAATTATAGTTTACTCTTCCAAATAACGATTGCAGCGCCCATTCAAAAGAATTTCCGCCTAATGATTGATTTAGCGGCGAACTTCCATCCAATTCCATAATGGTATTGTTAGGGAAATCGTATCGGTTACCGCTTAAATTCGTACTTCTATTATCCTGTTGCTCGTAACCGGCCAATACAGCGATATTGTGTGCATTGTTAATGGTTTTGTTATAGTTAAGTGTACTATAAAGTGTTTTGGTAATGTTGCGGGCAGATGATTGCTGAAGTCCGAAGAAAGAAGGCACCCCATTGCTTACCTGTACATAATTGCCATTGGCATCGGGCTGATAGGCAAATGATGCACTTCCAAACTGGCGTTGTCTGTAATCTTGGTTAAAAAAAGTGATAGCTCCTTTCGAATTCCATTTTAAGCCTTTAGCTAGGTCTACTTCAATATAAGCCTGTGCATTTACATTGTAATTTTTGGTATACTGGCCACCTGTATTGTACACTTCTTCAACACCTCTGTTCCCATCGCCTGAAGAGGTAAAATCTTTACTGGCTACTCTGCCATCAGGTAAAAACGGTTTAAAGGTAGGGGCTGCTGCATAGGCCAGCAAGAGCAGGTTATCGTTTGTTAACCAGGGAGCTTTCGCATCTTGATAGGAGAAATTAATATTGGTGCCAACTTTTACCCTTGAGTGGGCCTGTGTTGAGAAATCCAATAAGGCATTGTAACGGTTGTAATTATAGCCCTTGGTAATGCTGTTCTGATCTAAATAATTTAAAGAGATATTATAAGTGCTTTTATCGGTACCTCCTGAAAAACCTAAATTATGGTTTTGAATAGCGCCCTTATCCAAAACATAGCCCAACCAATCGAAATTAGGATATTGATCACTGTTTGGGTTGTTCTTATAAAGGTCTATCTGTGCCTGGGTATATGCCGCAGGACGGCCACTTCTTGCCCTTGCCTGATTGTACATTTCCATATAGGTTACCGAATTGGTAATTAATTTTGGATAGGTAGTGGCCTCGCTTACCCCATAGCTTCCATTATATTCGATTATATTGGTGCCTGCTTTACCTTTTTTGGTTGTTACCAGGATTACACCGTTAGCTGCCCTGGCTCCATATATTGAAGCCGAAGAGGCATCTTTTAATACGGTTACGCTTTCAATATCTTGTGGCGAAAGGTTATTTATGGTACCAATAACACCGTCTACGAGTACAAGTGGGTTGGGTGAGGCTCCGCTTGAACCGAATCCCCTTAGCCTAAAACTAGCGTTGTCTCTTCCTGGCTCACCTGTTGGCTGTACCACATCTAAGCCGGTAACACGGCCCTGTAGTAAATTTTGAACATTTGGTACTGGCCGTTCGGTAAGGGTTTTGCCGGTAACCGTGGCAACTGAACCCGACAAATTGATTTTCTTCTGTGTACCGTACCCAACTACCACTACCTCATCAAGGTTATTGTTACTTTCTTGCAAAGTAATGCTTACCTGAGCAGGATTTTGAACTGAAATTTGCTGATTGGCATAGCCTACCATTGTAACCTCTAACTTATTGCCTTTTTCGCCAGCAATGCTAAATTCGCCGTTGGTATTGGAAATGGTTTTACTTTTTTCTTTAGTGCTGATATTGGTAATCGTAACGCCTGGTAATGGCTGGTTTGCGGCATCAACAATACGTCCCTTAATTAGGGTTTGTGCTTCGGCTATATAAGTGCTTAGGCAAATAGCCATTATGGTTAAAAAATAACGCAAGCACGTTTTTTTAAATACCTTTTTCATAGCTTTTAAAATTTGTATTCATATTTGGTTAGTTTTAATAATAAAATTCTACTTTAAATCGCAGCTGCTCCCCGGTTCTTGCGGGGTGATGTAAACGCCGTTTTCTATTTTTATCGGATTTACAAAGTGTTGTTTTAAATGTGGAATATGTTCTAGAAATAGTGCTTCATGCCCCATACTGATGTGGTTAAACAATACCAGGTGCTGATGCAGTTGCCCCATATCGCCAACATGTGGCACTACCGGAACGCCAAATTTTTTGCACATTAAGCTAATGGTAATAAATTCGCTTACACCACCAACGCGTACGGCATCTACCTGTGCGAAGCTGGTACAGCCTGTTTGCAGATAATTTTTGAAAATGATGCGGTTGGGTACGTGTTCTCCCAATGCCAGTTTTACCGGCGAAATGGCTTTGGCAAGTGTTTGATGTGCCAAAACATCGTCTGGGTGCGTAGGCTCTTCTACCCAATAAGGGTTCATGTTCTTAAGTTCATTGCAGATGGAAATGGCCTGGGGTAAAGTCCATTGTTGGTTGGCATCGAGCATTACTTTAGCTTGGTCGCCGGCAACTTCCCGTACAATGTTTGCCCTGCGGATATCGCGCTGTGGATCTGCCGAACCTACCTTTAGTTTCATGGCTGTAAAGCCGCTATCTATTGCTCTTTTACAGTTTTCGCGTACTTTTTCATCATCATAATTAAACCATCCTACAGATGTATCGTAACCTGGATAACCAACATTGAGTATGCCTGATCTTGATTGTTTTGAGCCAAACTGGTCCTGTAGCATTTCGATGGCTTCTTCTCTGGTCAGTACATCTTCCAGGTAAGATAAATCGAGGGTGTTTACAATTTCCTCAGGACTTAAGTCGATCAGTAATTTCCAAAGCGGTACCCCGCGTTTTTTGGCCCATAAATCGAAACAGGCATTGGTTACAGCTGCTAAACCTAAATGCACTACGCCCTTGTGTGGTCCTAGCCATCTAAATTGCTGTTCGTTGGATAAGGTTTTGAAGGTTTCGCCAAAATTGCCCATCAGTTCTTCTATGCCCCTTCCTTTTAAGGTATCGGCATAAAATTTAGCGGCACTGCAAACCAATTCGTTTCCTTCGCCAAGGGTAAAGGCCAATCCTGTTCCGGTTAGGCCGTTTTCGGTAAGCTCGGTTACCGCATACGAATACTGTGGATCTTTATGTATGGCATCGCTACCGGCACCGGTTGAGAGCTCAAACCTTTTGTCTTTTATCTGTATTTTATCAATCATGTTATAATTATATCAAGGTTCTGTATCCTAGTTCTGCACCTCCACTTACCGGTAAAATTGTTCCGGTAATGAAGCGGGCGGCATGGCTTAAAAGGAAAGTGCAGGCATCGGCAATTACATCACCTTTAGGCATATTGCCCAAGGGCTGAAGTTTGTTCAGGTAATTTTCTATTTCGTGCTGGTTGGGCTGCTCTTGGCTCCAGGCCTGTAATGTTGGGGTATTTACTGCTGCCGGCGAAATGGCATTTACCCTGATTTTAAATGGGGCATAATCTAAAGCCATGGCTTTGGTCAATGCATTAATGGCACCTTTGGTAGCTACGTAAACAGCATGGTTATCCTGCCCAAGGCTGCCAACCATTGAGCTGGTATTCAGGATAACGCCCTGCGATTTTTTTAAATGCACAATTCCGTAGCGGGTGGTATACAAAATGCTCTTCAGGTTAATATCCATCAATAAATCCCATTCCGGATTAGTGGTTTCATCGAGTGTTTTTGATGGGTGGGCAATGGCGGCATTATTGTGGATTGCATCTATACGGCCATATTTTTCAATAATGGTGTTAAAGGCCGCTTGTACCTGTTGCTCGTTGGCTAAATTGCAGGTAAGCATCAATAGTTTATCGGTAGTGATCAGTTCTTTTGCACGGTCATCAGGCACCTCATTTTTGTCCAGTATACAAATGGTGGCCCCAGCTTTTACGTATGCTTTTGCACATTCCCAACCTATACCATCGCTTCCTCCAGTTAGTACAATGATTTTATTTTCAAGCATGCTTTGTTTTAATATTTGGTTAACGTTCAGCTAAATTATTGATGAATTTTGGGAAAGACTGGAGTAAGGTTCGCTAATACTGAGTCTATATTAGCATTCATTGCTTATTATGTAATAAACTTGGGATAATATTGGTGTTCTTTGTAACTTGCATATGTTAACCAAATATTATGAAACCCATTTTTGCTAAAATCCTAGATGGAAAAATAAACGATGTTTATGGATTAAAGGTTGTAGATGCACCTTACTTCTCAACCGATTTCCACTTTCATGAAGAATGCCAGCTTACCTATACCTTGGAGAGTGAAGGCCGGCGCATGATAGGGGATAGTATTGAAGATTTTTATTCGGATGAACTGATCTTTGTAGGATCGAATCTGCCCCATGTATGGCACAACAGCAACCAATACTTTAGTGAGGTAGAAGTGAATCCACATGCCCGGTCGGTATCGATATTTATACACCCCGATAAAATTCTTGATCTTTTTAAGGAACCTGATAATATCCAGCGGATCAAAAACTTTTTTCAGCTGGGCAAAAGGGGGATGAAGTTTGGGAGTGATGCCAAAAATAAACTGAAAACCCTGATGATGAAGGTAGCTTCGCAAACCGAAGAAATAGGGCGGTTAATCGGCGTGCTCGAAATTTTAAACCTGCTCTGTGCCACTAAAGATTACGAATTTTTAACCAGCCCGGGCTACACCAATAATTATCAGTTAAAAGACAACGATAGAATGGATAAGATTTTAAAGTACGTTTTTGATAATTTTAACCAGGAAATTTTGCTTACCTCAGCAGCAGGTATGACCAATATGAACAAGCAGGCTTTTTGCAGGTATTTTAAAAGCCGTACGCAGAAAACTTTTGTAACTTTTGTAAACGAAGTAAGGATTGGCCATGCCTGTAAATTAATGGCCCAGAGCGATCAGCAGATTAGCGAACTGGCCTATTCCTGTGGTTTTAACAGCCTGTCTAATTTTAATAAATTTTTTAAACTGGCGAAGGGCGTTACTCCAAAAGAGTATAAAAAAATGCTGGTGGTTGATTAATTTTCGGTTACGGTATTTAAATATTGCTTCGTGCCTCGCAATGGTAAAGGTTTAGTAATTCGGTAACAGAATTACTAAACCTTTACAGCAATCACGGCAGTTCTTTGTAATCCATCTTTGATGACATAGTAGAAGGATATTTGTGGTATTATGGATACTTAACCAAGTTCAGTATGACGATCCGAGACTTATTTTGTCCTTGCTTCTTCGGTGCTCAGTAAAGCTTCCAGTTCTTTTACTTTTTCGGGATACTTTAAGGCCAGGTTGTTTTTCTCCCCAACATCATCACTTAAATTATACAACTGTGCGGTTGGCAGATTTCCGGTGTCGGTATGGGTAAGTTTATAAAAAGCTTCGCCCTTTGATGGCCTGATGTATTTCCAGTTATTTTTAACAATGGCCAGCTGGTTGCTCTGTTCGATAAAAAAGTCGCGGCCTTTGGTATCTTTGCCTGTAAAAGCCTGCCATACATTTTTGCTGTCTATTGCGTTTTTGCTTTCAATATTGAAAAAACTGGCAAAGGAAGCCAGAAAATCTATTTGTGATACCAGCGCATCAGAAACACCGGGTTTGATTTTGGCCGGCCACGAAATGATAAAAGGTTCGCGGGTACCACCTTCCAAAATACTGTACTTGCCGCCACGTAAAACGCCTGCAGGCGTATGGCCATTTAATTTTTCGAAGCCCTGATCTTCATAACCGTCCATTATTACCGGACCATTATCGCTACTGAAAATAATCATGGTATTTTTGTCCAGTCCCAGGTTTTTCAGTTGTTTCATAATTTCTCCAACAGCCCAGTCCAGCTGTAAAATTACATCTCCCCTGTAGCCCAGTTCGCTCTTGCCTTTAAACATGGTAGCAGGAAGGCGTGGTACATGGGGTTCTGTTAAAGCATAGTACAGAAAAAAGGGTTCCTGCTTATTGTTTTCGATAAAATTTTTAGCTTTGGTCAAAAACGTAAAAGGCAATTCTTCATCCGTCCAACGGGCCAAATTGCCACCTTTCATGTAGCCAATGCGGCCAACGCCATTAACAATGGTTTGGTTGTGTCCGTGGTTCATTTCTGCCGCCATTTTTAACAGCTCGGGATGGTCTTTTCCGGTAGGATCTGTACCGATCGGGTTTTTATAATCAACTGTAATCGGGTCTTTTGCATCTAAGCCCACCACCAGTTGATTTTCCATAAATACAGTGGGAACCCTATCGGCTGTTGCCGGAAAAATAAAGGAGTAATCAAATCCAGTTTCTTTAGGTCCCGGTTTTACTTCCCTGTTCCAATCTTTTTCTACTTTATCTCCTAAACCTAGGTGCCATTTGCCTACCAAACCAGTTCTGTAACCTGCCTGCTGAAAAATTGCTGGCAAGGCGGTATTGTCGGTCGGAATAATCAGCGAAGCATCGCCCGGTAACACACCTGTTCCTTTTTTACGCCAGGCGTATCTGCCCGTCATTAACGAATAACGCGATGGCGTACAGGTTGATGCCGTAGCATGCCCGTTGGTAAATCTTAATCCCTGTTTTGCAAGTGCATCGATATTCGGGGTGTTAATTTTGGTTGCACCATAGCAGCTTAAATCGCCAAAGCCAAGATCATCGGCATATATGATAATGACATTGGGTTTCTTTTGTGCGGTGGCATAATGGTTAAAGCTTGCTAAGATGACAAGTAGGGAAAGTAAAAATCTGTGGTTCATGGTTAGAAAAGGTGTTTAGGTTTGATTAAGCGATACAATCGCTTTTCTTATTAACCCTCATTGCAAACGAGGACTATCAAGTTTACAAAAAAGGCCAAGCAATAATTGCCTGGCCTTTAATATGGTAAATATTAATCTTCTGCTAAGAAAGGGTAACGGTAATCAGTTGGTGATTCGAAAACCTCTTTAATGGTACGTGGAGAAACCCAACGCAATAAATTGATCATCGATCCGGCCTTGTCGTTTGTGCCCGAACCTCTTGCACCTCCAAATGGCTGCTGACCTACAACGGCTCCAGTACATTTATCGTTGATGTAGAAGTTACCTGCCGAATTACGCAATGCATGACTCGCTTTTTCAATGGCGTATCTGTCCTGTGCAATTAAAGCACCGGTTAAGGCATATGGTGAAGTTGTATCAATTAATGTTAAAACCTGATCAAAATCTTTATCTGCATAAACGTAAACAGTTAAAACCGGACCGAAAAGCTCTTCGCTCATGGTGGTATATTTCGGATCATCAACCACTAGGATTGTTGGTTCGATGAAATAACCTTTTGATTTATCGTAGTTACCACCAGCAATAATTTCTACACCTTTATCCTTTTTAGCCTGATCGATGTATTTAGCTAATTTATCAAAAGAACGCTCATCAATTACCGCATTGATAAAGTTGGTGAAATCTTCTGTTCCGCCCATTTTAAATGTAGCTAAATCGGCCAACATCTGTTCCTTAATTTCAGGCCAAAGGCTTTCGGCAATGTAAACACGGCTAGCTGCAGAACATTTTTGTCCCTGGTATTCGAAAGCACCGCGAACAATTGCTGTACTCGCCGCTTTAGTTTGTGCAGATGGGTGAACCAGGATAAAATCCTTTCCACCGGTTTCGCCAACAATACGTGGGTATGATCTGTATTTGTGGATGTTTGTTCCGATTGTTTTCCAGATTTCCTGAAAAACTTTGGTAGAACCTGTAAAGTGGATACCTGCAAAATCAGGGTGGTTAAAAATTACTTCTCCAGTTTCAGGGCCATCGGCATAAACCAAATTGATTACGCCATCAGGTACACCCGCTTCGCGGAAAATTTCCATTAAAAGGTTAGCCGCATAAACCTGTGTATCGGCAGGTTTCCAAACCACTACATTACCCATCATTGCTGCCGATGCTGGCAAATTAGCCGCAATTGCCGTAAAGTTGAAAGGGGTAAGTGCAAAAACAAAACCTTCTAAAGGGCGTTGTTCAACACGGTTCCAGCTGCCACGCGGCGAAACAGGGGGTTGTTGTTTGTAAATATCTACCATGTAGCTTACATTAAAACGTAAGAAATCGATCAGCTCGCAAGCGGCATCAATTTCGGCCTGATAAGCATTTTTGCTTTGGCCCAACATGGTTGCTGCATTTAATTTATAACGGTATTTGCCCGCAATTAAATCGGCAGCTTTTAAGAAAATAGCAGCACGGTGTTCCCATGCCAGGTTTTCCCAATCCTCTTTTGCGGCTAAGGCTGCATCAATGGCCTGGGTAATATGTGTTTTATCCCCAATGCTAAATTGAGCTAAAATATGTTGGTGATCGTGTGGTGGAACAACTTTACCTTTTTTTGCGGTATGAACTTGTTTACCACCAATATACATCGGGATGTCTTGTTGATGTGCACGTGCTTCGGCCAGTGCTTCTTTTAAAAGTGCACGCTCTTTACTGCCTGGGCCGTAGTTTAAAATAGGTTCGTTTACCGGTGTAGGTACGTTAAAAAATCCTTTAAGCATAGTGTATTTTTTATGAGTTGCGCAAAGATAAGGCTTTTTAACATAGCCAATTCTATTATTCTGTAAAGAAAATAGGGCAAACGTTTGTGTTGTTAGTCTTTGGTGAGAAGGCTAACCTGCAAAGCAAATTAGCCGTTAATTTTAAAGAAGTTGTGGTTAAAATATGGTTGGTGAGGAAATGTAACAATATCAGGGCTAGGGTTTACAAATTACTGGCACTGCGGAAAAAAAAATGTAAACTCTTGAATTAAGTGTAAATGAAAAGAGTTGACAATTTTAATAGCATTGTGGCAAAGAAAGTTGACCGCTCTAGAATTGATAGGACAAGTCAAAATACAATCAGGTGTAACTTTTTTAGAGATCCAACATTTGTTTAATCTGCGTTTTTTATCATTTTAGATCTGCGGGAAAATATTTAGCTCAATTTAATTTTCGGGGGGATTTCGCTGAAAATGATGCAGATTTATAACATATAGTTAAAATTAGCGGCACCTTCGCCTAACGCTCCGCTCAGGAGATAAGTTTGCGTTGCATTATTTCCAAAAAGTCTTTCCGGTAAGTTTCTCCGATGAGTATTTCGGTATCAACCCCTTTTAAAATAATCTTGTTTCCATCTACCGAAATAATTTTCTTCAGCGCCACTATAAACGACTTCTGTACCCTAATAAACTGTGTTTGTGGCAATCTATCCTCAACATCTTTCATGCTTAAAAGCGCGAGTGTTCTACTGCCATTGTGGTGAAATGCAACGTAGTTTTTCATGCCCTCAACAAAATCAATCTCAGCAATATTGATTTTAAGCATTTTACCTTTAGCTTCCGTTTTTATCATAAAGAAATCTTCGTATACCGAAGGTTTTACATCGATTTTAGAAGTATTGATCATTTTTTGAACTTTTGTTATTGCTTGTAGAAACCTGGTTAGGCTTATCGGCTTTAGTAGGTAATCGGCTACATGGAGATCGAAGGCGGTAGCTGCAAATTTGGTATCTCCAGTGGTGAGTACAACCATTGTATGTAAATTATTGAGCGTTTGAATAAACTCTATTCCCGATAGCTCGGGCATGTGGATGTCTAAAATGATAAGGTCGACAGTATTCGTGGTTAAAAAATTTAATGCTTTTATAGGATTGTTAAAGGTTGCTTTTATCTGTATTGAACCGATTGATTTTAGGTAATCGATAATCAGTTCTATGGCATGTTGTTCATCATCTACAATAATACAGTTAATCATGAGGCATTTAATTTGAAGTTGTTGAGGTTAATTTTGATGATAATAAGTGCTTGCTTGAAGTTGTTAAGTTCAAACAAGCAGATACGATGTCCGATTTTGAAGTTATTATGATCTAATTCGAAGATAATAACTTGCTGTTTGAGGTTATTATCTTCAAATCAGAGGATAATATGTACTATCTTGAAGTTATTAAGTTCAAATCGAAGGCAATAGGATTATCTAGAAGCTATTATTTGCTAAGTTGAAGGATTGCTTTTCTTAGTAAACCTCTTACTTAAATCTTCATATATTGGTTTGGAAGTGGTTATACCTTTTTTGTAAGCCTCTTTTACCTGCCCATAGTATAGCATTGCCGAGACTAAAGCTTCACTACCTGCAAGCATTACTGTGTCATTAAGGTCGGCTGCAAGTTGTTCCGTTAAACTATTTAAAGGACTAAGTTGAGCTGCAACTTTTTCATCTTTTAAAAACTCTGCTTTATCCATGTAAGCAGGTGCAAACTCAGGATTGGTTTCGATATACGATTTTACTTTTTGCACGGTAGCGATAGTTTTATCGCCCATTTTAAATAAGGCTCTCCGTTCATTGTCCGTGAGGGCATGTAGATAAGGAGCCAAAGCTTCTTTGCTTTCTTGTAAAGCTTTTAACACTTTTTCAATTACCACTGCGGGTATTTCTGCTGAGATTTGATTTGAGGTACTCATATTTTTATTATTAAATTTTCATCCATTCATTCATTCTTTTTTTGGGATGATTTTTTTAAGCAATACACTTTGCTTAGTACTTTAATAATAGGGGGAGATTAGAGAAACCATTATTAGTGATTTCGAAGCCAATATAGTGCATTTTTTACAATCACGTATTTATTTATTACTTTTTTTTGAAATTAATCAATACTTATCTGTCAGTTGTAATAGGTAATAGGTTTTCGTACTTACAAAGTGCCATTTGGTGTATCTTTTTTTCAAATTGATTTTTAAAATGCAATACTTGTTTCATGTTAGGCCAAACATAGGCAGTACCTGAAAAGCCTAAAAAGAGTAAGGAGTAAAATTTAAATTAAACGAAATGAAAAAATTAGAATTATCAAAGTTTGGTGTTCAGGAAATGGATGCCAGAGAAGTGCAAGGTATTGATGGAGGGATATGGCCAAACCCAATACTGTATGGTTGGGGAAAAATAAAAGAAGCTTTTTTAGAGGGATTTAACGATGGGTCTGGTTCAAACTGCAGTAAGTAATAATAAGATGAAAAATTTAAAGGAATTAAACGTATATATTCTGGAGGTGCCAGAATTGATGAAGATAACGGGAGGTACCGATAATTGTAAGGCAAAAGAAGGTAAGAGTTTAGCATATTATATCGGGTATACTTTAGGCTGGCTTTTCGATTAACAATTACTTCCGAAGGCACCCAAATGGGGTGCCTTCAATATTTCAAAGAATATGTCGTTTTTTTTAGAATTCAGAAGTGTTTTGACTACACCAAATTATGGTGTTAATTATAAACAGGGGGTATATTTATATAAGGCCATGTTGTTTTATTTTGGAATAATGGTTCTTTATATTTTTGTTTTAAAATATCTTGACGAATGGTTAGGTTTGCCTCCTCATAAAGCTTTTAGATTCTTTAAGGAAAATAGTTGGAAGTCAGTATTGTTATTTGGTTTAGTTGTTGCCCCCTTAATAGAAGAGTTAACTTTTCGGTTAGCACTTAAGTATACACCGCTAAATTTGGGCATTTCCCTGAGTTTGTTGTTTTATTTCACCTTATCAATATTAACCAAGTCTCCATTTTATAAGATTGATCGCTTTTTTATAATTAAGAGCGCTATAGTTGCTGTTTTTTTTGTTCTTTCTTTTTTAATCTTTAAAAGAAAGAAGGTAGACATGCTCTTGCAGCAGATATGGGAAAAATATTATGTTTCGATTATCTTATGTTTTGCGTTTCTATTTGCATTACTACATATTCGCAACCTTGAAGATTTTTCAATAAAGAATTTATTTTTAATACCTGTTATCGTATTTCCGCAGTTGGTTTTAGCATTTTTAACTTCTTATTTTAGAATTGCTTATGGTTTGAAGTACTGTATAATATTGCATAGCCTCATTAATGCAGTTCCCATTTTGTTTTGGTTAGTTATTCATTAGAATAAACGATAAAACAGCTATCTGCTAAAATGAAAAACAGATTGCCATTTTTCATGATACCTGTTTATTGTCTTATGTACTAATAAACAAATATAGTCAATCAGTCTTTCGTTCCTGTATTAAGCATTTGGTGTATCTTTTTTTCAAATTGATTTTTAAAATGCAATACTTGTTTCATGTTAGGCCAAACATAGGCAGTACCTGAAAAGCCTAAAAAGAGTAAGCAGTAAAATTTAAATTAAACGAAATGAAAAAATTAGAATTATCAAAGTTTGGTGTTCAGGAAATGGATGCTAAGGAGATGATTAATCAAAACGGTGGTATGGAATTGCCAAAATGGATTAAAGGTCTCGGTTGGGGGTACCTTGTAACGGAGGCAGTAGAACACTGGGCTGATATTAAACGTGGATTTGCCGAAGGTTATAATGCTCAGCTTTAAATAGAAGTAATATGAATAACAAAGATTTAAAGAATATTGATGGCGTCACAGAATTGATGTTATCAGAAGTCGTTTCCATTAATGGCGGTAGTGAAAAAGAAACAGGATTTTGGGAAGATGCAGGTTGGTTAGCAGGAGCTATAGTTCGTGGATGCATAATATTTGCAACAGAAGGTGGAAGAAACGCAGGACTCTGTGTTCGTTAGGCTATATTAAGGCCATCAAAATCGATGGCCTTAATTTTTTAATATTATTCTACAAAATTCAAAAATAATAGAATGTGCTTAATCAAATGAAAGAACTAAATACATTCGAATGGAGCTTTATATGGTTTGTTATTCTTATTATCATCAAATTTATTGTTAGGTGAAGGAACATTTAATTAGAATGGATGATTGGTTAAAAAGGTTAAATGGCATAGTCTTGATCGCACTAGCTGTACTGGTCAATTTATGCCTATCGCTAATCTTTTCCTCCATATCTTATTTTTTTACCGGAAAAAATATAGCACATGGAGTTAACGAAGGCATGCCTATTTCTGGCACTTTTTTTTTGGCTGTTATTCTAGCTCCAATACTAGAAACCATAATTTTTCAATACGCGATTATTGAAACAGCGAAAAATAAGATGCCAAAGGTTTATGCCTGTTTTTTGTCGGCATTGTTTTTTGGTATTACCCATTTGTACAATTTTTATTATTTCTTATTTGCTTTTATTGCCGGGCTTCTTTTTGCCTACATCTATACAATTGGTAATACCGTTATGAAAAGTATAGGGTATGTTTTTACAGTACATGTAATCTATAATTTAATTATTTTCTGCATCAAATCTTTTTAAGTTGGAAAATTTACTTCTGATTTCGTTCTGTTCAGGGACAAACAATTTGGCTATAGTTTGGTAAATGGGCATTCGTACTTACAAAGTACCGTTTGATGCATCATTTTTTCAAACTGATTTTTCAAATGCAATACTTGTTTCATATTAGGCCAAAACACAGGAGTAAATAAGTAATACAAAGTAAAATTAATGAAACACATTTTGTATTTTTTGTTTATATGGCTTCTTGTAGGGGCATTAATGGGTTCATTTGGATTTGGTTTAATCGCCTTATTCGATAAAATTCCAATTAGAGAAGTTGCTAATACCTACGATAAAAAACTTTCCTATATCCTCATCTTTCAATTTGTTAATCTTCTTGCAACTACAGTAACGATTTTTATTTTTCTTAAGAAAGAACAGATAGGCATAATGGATATTGGACTAAGGTATAAATATCCGATTTCGACTTTGCAAGGATTTATATTTGGATCATTGCCTATAATGTTGATCGCGATGATCCTTCTTCTTAGAAAAGAGACTAGCTTTGTTATTAATAATTTCAGCAGCCATAATTTGGTTTTATGTTTTTTTATATTTGTAATTGGGGCATTAACTGAAGAAATATTGACTAGAGGATATGTGTTAAGGTATTTGATGCAGAAAAAGAACAAGTATTGGGCATTAGTTTTATCATCAATATTATTTGCACTTTTTCATATTTCTAATGATAATCTTAGTTACATAGCATTTCTTAATATCTTTTTATCTGGAATATTTTTAGGGCTATTTTATATTTATTTTAAAAGTATTTGGTTTTCTGTTTCAGCTCATTTTGCATGGAATTTTTTTCAAGGTCCGGTTTTAGGAAGCGGGGTTAGTGGATTAAAAACAGAGAGCCTTCTGAAACAAACTTTGACAGGGCCTGATTTGATTACTGGAGGAGCATTTGGCTACGAATCTTCTGTGGTTTGTACCTTAATACTAATACTATTTATTTTTTTATTGTACCTGTTTTGCAAAAAATATCCATTGTCACAAGTTGATGATTATCGACAATAATCTATCCAATCTAAATATCAAAAATAAGTTCAACGCTATAAAAACTACATTACCAGAGAAAAATCAGGAAATGGTAAATACGATCTTTATTCACACCCTGATATGTGTTTATCTATTTGATCATAAAACAGCTTTTATAATTAAATAATACAGGGTATTAAAGACCTTATGCTTTCTCTTTAACATCATTAATATAAAACGATCTGCTAAAATGAAATACAAATTTTTTTCTTCATCATGCTTATGCTTGCATTTATTGCAGTTACCTGTTTAGGCGGTTATTTTGTTGAAATGACTACTTATTACTTTACACATTAATAAATTACCGCTTAACAGACAGTTAATATAGCTTTCGTACCTACAATAAGCCATTTGGTGTATCTTTTTTGTAGCTTAAATTAATAATGGCAAACTTGGCCTTAACCAAGCCAATTGATGATTATGCCATTTAAAGAAGATGCCGATTTTGAAGATAATGCCCTCGTTTTTTTGCATCAAACCAAACTCAGTACCCAGGTTATTTATGTAGTAACCCTGCTAGCTGTCATTGTCGCTTTTGCGGTCTTACCTTTAATTTACATCACTGTAAGTGTTAATGGCAATGGCTCTTTGCAAAGCAATATTGAGCGTACAGAGCTGCTTTCGCCAGTGGCTGGGAAAATTACCCTGATTAATTTGTTCGATAATAAAAAGATAAAAAAAGGGCAAGTGCTGTTAAATATCGACCCCACCATACCCCAAACACAAAATACGATTTTAAATACACGTCTACGCGAATTAAAAGATTTGTTAAATGATGCGCGCTATCTTCTACAAGAGGCTAAATTGAGCAATGCAGGGCAACCGGCATTGCAAACAGGCCTTTATGCGGCAAGCTGGCAGCAATATACAGAGCAACTGCAAAATGCTATAAATGCACGTGAGCAAGCTGCTAAAATTTACAAAAGATACGAAGTACTTTATGGCAAAAAAGTAGTTACCGAAGCAGAGTACGAACAATATAAGTTTAACTACGAACAAGCGCTTTCTGATTTTAAACTGGTCGCTAAAAAATACATAACCCAATGGCAAACAGAATCTAACCAGTATAGAAAAGAACTGAAAGATTTGGAGAACCAAAAGATCCAGGTGATGGAGCAGGAGAAAATGTATCACTTAACCGCACGTGTATCTGGAACAGTTCAAAACTTATCCGGACTTCAGCTGGGCTCGTTTATTGCAGCTAACCAAAAAATCGGGGAAATATCTCCCGATAGTGCTTTGCTTGCCGTTTGCTATGTAAAACCTGCTGATATTGGCTTGATTAAAACCCGGCAAATAGTGAGGTTCCAGGTAGATGCCTTTAATTATAACCAGTGGGGACTGCTTTCGGGAGTGGTTACTGATATAGCAGATGATATAGTTCTAGTGAACCAAGTCCCCTATTTTAAAGTGAAATGTAAACTAAACCGGGATTATTTAAAGCTAAAGAACGGATACAAAGGTCAGGTGAAAAAGGGAATGACATTTAGTGCGCATTTCGCCATTGCAGAAAGGAACTTATATCAATTGCTTTATGATAAAGTTGACGATTGGTTAAACCCAAATGGTGCTAAAAGCTGAATGATTAGCTAAAAGACCAAAGGCTGATATGCCTCCTTTCACATCTTTTGTCTCAAATATTGTGTCTCATATTTCACATCTAAAACCCAATGTCAACCCTAGTTAAACAACGTGATATTACCGATTGTGGTGCAGCCTGTCTGGCATCAGTTTCTGCATTTTATAAATTGAAAATGCCAGTTGCCCGCATTCGCCAATTGGCCAGTACCGATCAAAAAGGAACAAATGTTTTAGGATTGATAGAGGCCGCGAACAAACTTGGTTTTGAGGCGAAGGGAGTAAAAGGTACTGCTGATAGTCTGACTAAAATCCCGTTACCGGCCATAGCACACGTAGTGGTTAAAAGGCAATTGCAACATTATGTGGTGGTTTATAAGGTAACGGATAAATACATTGAAATAATGGATCCGGGTGATGGTAAAATGCATCGTAAAAATACCGACGATTTTACTAGTGAGTGGACGGGTGTACTGCTCTTGTTGTTGCCAGATGAAGGATTTAAGCAAGGCAACGAAAAGGTAGATACTGGCAGCCGCTTTTGGAATCTCATTAGGCCACACAAGCGTATTGTTATTCAAGCCCTTTACGGAGCTTTAATTTATACTATCCTTGGTTTATCTACTTCCATATTCGTTCAAAAAATAACCGATCATGTGCTGGTAGAAGGAAACCGCAATCTGCTCAACCTGATGAGTATCATAATGGTAGCCATTCTGGCCCTGCAATTGTTTATTGGTACTACCAAAACTATTTTTACCATCCGTACCGGACAGCAAATAGATGCGCGGTTAATATTGGGTTATTACAAACATCTTTTAAAACTTCCGCAACAGTTTTTTGATACCATGCGTGTGGGTGAAATTATTTCGAGAGTAAATGATGCTGTTAAAATCAGGGCTTTTATCAATGATGTTGCTGTTAATCTTGTTGTAAATGGCTTTATAGTTATATTTTCTTTTGTTTTAATGTTCAGTTACTATTGGAAACTGGCTTTAATCATGCTTGCTGTAATTCCTTTATACCTGTTGGTTTATTTAGTTAGCAACAAACTGAATAAGAAAATACAACGTAAGCTGATGGAAGAATCGGCTGATTTAGAATCGCAGCTGGTAGAAGGCTTGAATAATGTAGGTACTGTTAAAAGGTTTGGGCTCGAAAGGTTTACCAACGAGAAAACAGAAGCACACTTTATTGGCTTGCTCCGAACAATTTACAAATCCGGATTAAACTCAGTCTTTTCAGGTACTTCTACCGAAATTATTGCGCGAATGCTAACTATTGTGTTGCTTTGGGTTGGTGCAGGTTATGTATTGGATGGAGAAATTACTCCGGGCGAATTATTCTCTTTTTATACACTCATTGGTTACTTTACAAGTCCGGCTACTTCATTAATTGGTGCAAATAAGTCTATACAGGATGCCATGATTGCATCTGATCGTTTGTTCGAAATTATGGATCTGGAGATTGAACAAAATTCATCGAGCATTCATCTTACCAGGGAATTAATGGGTGATATCCGTTTTGAGCAGGTGGCTTTCCGGTACGGCAGTCGGGTAAATGTATTTGAAAATCTGAACCTGAATATTAAAGCAGGTAGTTTTACCGCAATAATAGGAGAGAGCGGATCAGGTAAATCTACGTTGATGGCTTTACTTCAAAATATTTACCCCATCCAATCGGGCAATATATTTATCGGTATTAATTCGCTCAAATACCTAAACAATGCTTCTTTAAGAAATCTTTTAAGCGTAGTGCCGCAGCAGATTGATCTTTTTGCAGGCAATGTAATCGAGAATATTGCAATTGGAGATTATGCCCCAAATATGCAGCAGATTATTAGTATTTGTACACAACTGGGTATTTTGAATTTTATTGAAGCTTTGCCTGAAGGATTTCAAACCTACCTGGGCGAAAATGGAGCTTCACTATCTGGTGGACAAAAGCAACGGATTGCCATTGCACGCGCACTATACCGTAACCCTGAGATTTTAATTCTGGACGAAGCGACATCCTCGCTGGATTCGGCTTCAGAGCAATACGTGCAGCGTACAATAGATCTGTTAAGAAAACAAAATAAAACAATTATCATCATTGCACATCGATTAACAACCATTAAAAAGGCTGATAAAATTATCGTTTTGGATAAAGGAGAGGTTGTGGAAGAAGGCAATCACGCTGAAATGGTAATAGCCAATGGACCTTATGCTACATTATGGAAGCAGCAGTTTGGCGGCTCAGATTTAATAGATTGCCCTGGCCAAGAAAAATGCTCGTGAATTTATAGCGTTGTCAACTTTAATGGCGGGTTAGCTAGAAAGTTGACAACGCTGAAACCAAAATTGTCACACCTGCTATCTCTGATAAAAAATAGGCTAGGTAGTTAATTAAGAGCGTTACCAACTTTAATAGCCGGTTTGCTAGAAAGTTGACAATTCTGAAAATCCTCAAATCTCCGTTCAAGAAAGGCTTTTATTAAAATATTTCTAAAATAATTTCATTTTATTAACAGTGTTAATTATGTTTGCAGTGTAATTGTTTTTATCATGGGAATAAAAGAGCGTAAGGAGAAGCATAAAGAAGATTTACGTCAGCGGATTTTGGATGCGGCGAAGGAACTTTTTTTAAAGGATGGCTATGAGGCCACCTCAATCAGGAAGATTGCAGAGAAAATAGAATTCAGTCCAACAACCATTTACTTGTACTATAAAGACAAGGCCGATATCATGTATGCCCTGCATCAGGAGGGCTTTAAATTATTGGGTTCGCAATTTGGAGTACTGCAGCATGTGAGCGAGCCTTTTGAGCGTTTAAAGGCAATGGGGCGAGTTTATATGAGCTTTGCGTTAAATAATCCCGACTTTTATGAACTCATGTTTATCATGAAAGAACCTATTGAATTTGTTAAGGCACACTGCCATGATGAAGAATGGGAAGAGGGTGAGCAAGCCTTTACCGCATTAATTATGACGGTTGACCAATGCAAGGCTGCAGGCTACTTTACCAGTTTCGAAACCACAACTTTTGCACTTAATGTATGGTCGCTAATGCATGGTTTATGCAGCTTAAAATTGCAGGGTCACCTTGATCACATGGCTACAACTAAAGCGCATATGCTAGAGGAAGGCGACTGGTTAGAGAGAACTTTTGATGGTTTTATCGCCATGTTGAATAGTTTAAAATAACAATAAATTAACACTGTTAATTATGAGGACAAAGTTATTTGGTTTGTTGCTTTTCTCGGTTACGGTTTTGGGTTCGACGGCAAATGCTCAACAGTTGTTGGATGGCTACATTGCCGAAGCCTTTAAGAACAACATTGTTCTGCAGCAGAAAAACATTTCGTTGGATAAAGCTCAGTTGGCATTAAAAACAGCTAGGAGTTTATATCTGCCTACAGTAGCATTTTCTACCACTTGGTCTACAGCTGATGGTGGCCGGAATATCCCGCTTCCGCTTGGCGACCTGTTAAATCCCGTTTATTCTACATTAAATAAACTAACCGCCACCAACAATTTTCCTTTGATGGAAAACCAGAGCATCAATTTCTTGCCGAAGAATTACTATGATGCCAAAGTAAGAACAACCGTGCCGATTATCAATACCGATTTGGGCTACAATAAACAGTTATCGGCACAACAGGTAAACCTTCAGGAATTTGAAGTGCAGATTTACAAACGGGATTTGGTAAGGAGCATTAAAACAGCCTATTATAATTATCAGAATGCCTTACAGGCCGTTGATATTTACAAGTCGGGTTTGCAATTGGCCAACGAAGGTTTAAGGGTGAACGAGAAACTGCTTGATGGTGGAAAAGGTTTGCCAGCTTATGTTTTGCGCTCAAAAAGCGAGTTAGAAAATGTAAATGCACAATTGGTTTCGGCAGAGCAGCAGGTAATTAACGCCCAGATGTATTTTAATTTTCTCTTAAACCGCGATGCAAACGAAAAGATTGATTCAGACATTAACAATCAGGTAGATTTAAATAAAGCCACTACACTCATTGCTGATTTATCGATAAAAGGTGGTAGGGAAGAGTTAAAAGCATTAGATCAGTTGGTCAACATCAACAAAACAGCACTTAAAATGAACAAGCAGTTTGCGGTGCCAAAGGTGGGTGGTTTTGTCGATCTTGGTTCACAATCAGAAGGCTTTCATTTTAACGATAATACGCGTTATTACATGATTGGTCTGCAGCTCGATATCCCGATTTTTACCGGCAACCGCAATAACATTAAAATCAAACAAAGTAATCTCGATCTTAAAAATGCCGAGCTTAATGCCAATCTGGTCGCCCAACAGCTCAATCTTTCGGCTAAAACAGCGCAGAACAACCTAAAGGCTGCCTATCAAACTTATCAATCCTCATTAAAGCAGTTCGAGTCCGCATCAAGCTATCAACGGCTCATCGAAAAAGGATATAAAGCAGGTACCAATTCATTTATCGAAACCATAGATGCACGGAACCAATATACTTCGGCCCAACTTTTAGTAAACATAAACAGGTATAAAGTTTTATCGGCAATGGCTGATGTTGAACGCGAAACCGCAACCTATTCAATAAATTAATTTATGAAGAAGATATTTATTTACTCAGCCCTGCTTGCTGCAGGTTTTACAATAAGTGCTTGCGGCAACCATAAAACCGAAACCGCCAAAGTAGGTACGCAGGATACCATTCCTGTGCAGGTAATGTCGCTAAAAGTAGAAGATGCAAGCCACGCCATTGCTGCTTCTGGACAGTTTACCACCAATGATGAAACTTTCCTGTCGTTTAAAAATGGAGGCATCATTAACCGGATTTTGGTAAAAGAAGGCGATGCGGTAAGTCAGGGGCAGTTATTGGCTACGGTAAACCAGACTGAAATTTCGGCCCAGGTACAGCAGGTAAATTTATCATACCAAAAAGCTGAACGTGATTACAACCGGGCGAGCAAACTGTATAAAGATAGCGTGGCAACATTAGAGCAGATGCAAAATGCCAAAACAGCATTGCAGGTAGCCAAAGAACAGTTGGCAGCAGTAAAATTTAATCAGAACTATTCCGAAATCAGGGCAACGAGCAGTGGTTATGTGCTTAAAAAACTAGCTAACGATGGTCAGGTAGTTGGGCCCGGAACACCGATATTACAGATAAACGGAGCAAAACAAAGTAAATGGATTTTAAAAGTGGGTTTAAGCGACGAGCAATGGGCAGCACTAAAAATAGGAGATGGCGCTACGGTTACCACTGATGCGTTACCGAATAAAACATTACAGGCAAAAGTAACCCGCAAAGCAGAAGGGATAGACCCACAAAGTGGAACTTTTGGTATAGAGCTGAGCTTGAGCGATGTGAAAGTTCAGGGACTTGCAGCAGGTTTGTTCGGTAAGGCTACCATTGTGCCAACCAAAACAAGCATTGGCTATACCATTCCTTACGATGCGCTATTGGATGGAGGCGAAAACGAAGGCTATGTTTTTATTACTAATGATAACAAGACTGCCCAAAAAGTAAAGGTGAAGCTCGGGGCTATTCAAAACGATAAAATCAGTATTACAGGCGGTTTAGAAAATGCAGCAGGCTTAATTGTTTCGGGCAGCGCCTATTTAACTGATGGTTCTAAGATTAAAGTGGTGAAGTAAGCGTAAAGCAGAAAGACCAAAGATTAAAGAATAAAGCAGATTGAGCGGAAAGACTGAGAACCAAAGCTGAAAGCTAAAAAGAAGCACTCCAGATCGGTGTAATCATTCAATCCGTGTAATCACCCTGAAGGAAATCATATATACATCATAGCTAATAAGATGAAAATATCAGAATACGCTGTAAAAAATTACCAGTTTACCCTAATCATGGTGCTCATGGTTTTGGCGCTGGGTATTACAACCATATTTAACATGCCGAGATCGGAAGATCCAGATATGAATGCACCAAACTATCCGGTGGTAGTGGTTTATCCGGGCGCCAGTCCGAAGGATATGGAAGAGCTGGTGGTAAAGCCTTTGGAGAAAACAATTTACGGATTGGACGATATCAAAACCATTAAAACCACCATTCGAGATGGCCTGGCTGTACTTTTTGTAGAGTATAAATATGCTGTAAATGTGGATGATAAATACCAGGAACTGGTGCGTGAGGTAAACAGCGAGCGGGCAAACCTTCCGCAGGAAATTTACAGTATGGAAGTGCAAAAGGTTTCTCCTTCGGATGTAAATGTATTACAGATTGCATTGGTTTCTGAAAATGCATCGCGAGATAAGCTGAAAACCAAGGCTGAAGATCTGCAGACTGCGCTGGAGAAAATCCCTTTTTTGAAAAACGTAGAAATAATGGGTTTGCCCGATCAGTTGGTGCGGGTAGATTTAAACCTCCAGAAGCTGGCGCAGCTGCATATCCCGGTTACGTTTATTGCCAGTGCCATTCAAAGCGAGGTGGCCAATATTCCCGGTGGAAGTGTTAATGCGGGTTCCAAATCATTTAACATTAAAACAAGTGGCAACTATCAGAATATTGATGAAATTAAAAATACCGTAGTTTTTAGTGGTAATGGTAAAAATACGGCCTTGAAGGATGTAGCGAATGTATATTTCGATTATTCGCAGGAAAAAGATATTACCCGCTTAAATGGGCACCGTTGTGTTTTTGTGGTTGCTGCGCAAAAATCGGGTGGAAATATTACTGCCGCCCAGAAAGCCTATCTGCCCGTGATTGAGCAATTTCAGAAAACCTTGCCGGCCAATATCGATCAGCAGTTAATGTTTGATCAGGCCGATAACGTAAACAGCCGCCTAGGTGGACTGGGAATGGATTTTATGATCGCTATTTTATTGGTTTTGGTTACACTTCTTCCTTTAGGTACAAGAGCTTCCATTGTGGTAATGGTCTCCATCCCTTTATCGTTAGCCATTGGTGTGGTGCTATTAAGTGTTTTAGGTTTTAGTTTAAACCAGTTGAGTATTGTAGGACTGGTGGTTTCGCTGGGTTTATTGGTTGACGACAGTATTGTAGTGGTCGAAAATATAGAACGTTGGATGCGCGATGGCCATAGTAGATTGGATGCCACCCTGAAAGCCACCAAACAAATTGGCATGGCGGTTTTGGGCTGCACGGCCACATTGATTATTGCTTTCATGCCTTTAATGTTCTTACCCGAAGCATCAGGCGAATTTATCAGAAGTTTACCAGTAGCCGTAATTTGTTCGGTTATTGCCTCGATGCTGGTAGCTTTAACAGTAGTACCCTTTTTATCAAGCAAATTGTTAAAACCACATGCCGATGCCAATGGCAACATTTTCTTGCGCACTTTACAGAAAATTATCCATGGTTCTTATTCAAAACTGCTGGATAAGGCTTTGGCGAAACCAATTTTAACCATCGTTATTGCTGTAGCTATTTTTGTAGGTTCTATCATGCTTATTCCGGTTATTGGCTTCAGTTTATTTCCGGCCTCAGAGAAACCACAGTTTTTGATTAATATCTCTACGCCTTTGCAATCGAACCTATATTATACCGATTCGGTTACCAAAGCCATAGAAAAGGAGTTGAAAAAGATTCCAGAAGTAAAATTCTTTGCCTCGAATGTTGGGAAAGGTAATCCGCGGATTTACTATAACGTGCTGCCACAGAACGAAAGAACCGATTTTTCTGAGCTTTTTGTCTTACTGCAACCCGATATCAAATCCGACCGCAAGATCGAAATTATCGAAATGTTGCGTAAAAAATGGACACCTTACCCTGGTGCAAAGGTAGAAGTTAAAGACTTTGAGCAGGGGCAGCCTATCATTTCTCCGGTTGAAGTACGTTTGCTCGGCGATAATCTGGACACCTTAAGAAGCATTGGTGGGCGGGTAGAAAATATGTTGCTTAAAACCGCCGGGACAATTTATGTAAACAATCCACTCAAAAATTTAAAATCAGATATTAAGGTCGATATCAACAAGGATAAAGCACAGGCACTGGGTATTCCAACGGTTAACATCGATAGGACCGTGCGCATGGCTGTAGCGGGCTTGGAAGTAGGAAAGTTTATCAATCCCAAATCTAATGGCGACGATTACAATATCCTGCTCACCACCGAACGGCCTTCGTACCCTGATTTAACGGTTTTTAATAACCTTTATGTCAATAATAGTCAGGGGGCATCGATACCATTGTTGCAAGTGGCTTCGCTAAAGCTCGAAACCTCACCTTTAAGCATTAATCACTACAATAAAACCCGGACCATTTCGGTAAACGCTTTTGTACAGAAAGGTTTTTTAAATGATAAGGTAATTCAGGATGTAGAGGTGCAAATGAAAAACCTGAAACTGCCCGATGGCTATACTTTTGAAATGGGGGGCGAAATAGAAAGTAGAAACCAATCTTTCGGAGGTTTTGGCAGCATATTGTTGGTTACGCTTTTCCTTTTTATTGCCGTGTTGGTGCTCGAGTTTAAAACTTTTAAAAGTACGCTTATAGTACTTTCGGTTATTCCACTGGGTATTGTTGGAGCTGTTTTAGCCTTAATGGTTACAGGTAATTCACTCTCCTTCGTGGCTACCATTGGTATTGTGGCTTTGGCAGGTATTGAAGTAAAGAACACAATTTTACTCGTCGATTTTACAAACCAGTTGCGTGCTGAAGGTATGCCTTTAAACCAGGCCATTGAAGAAGCAGGAGAGATCAGGTTTTTGCCTATTATCTTAACTACATTTACTGCCATTGGCGGTTTATTGCCAATCGCGCTATCAAGCAACCCGCTTATTTCGCCGCTGGCCATTGTCATGATTGGCGGTTTAATCAGTTCTACTTTGTTATCAAGAATTGTAACTCCGGTAGTTTATAAGTTAATGCCGCCAAGGGTCGATGCGAAAGAGGAGATTTAGTGAAGCTTGCTGTCTTGATGCCTTAATGGTTGTTTTATAGTTTTTACATCATTAAGAAGTTAAGAACATTAAGGGCTTAATCTTAAATATCTTAATTCCTTAACAGTAGTTTATAGTTTTTTACCATTAAGAAGTTAAGAAAATTAAGTGCTTAATCTTAAATATCTTAATTCCTTAATGGTAGTTTATGGTTTTTTACACCATTGAGAAGTTAAGAATATTAAGTGCTTAATCTTAAATATCTTAATGCCTTAATGGTTATTTTAAAGTTATCTCCCAAAGTTGTTAACGTTTTATTTAAGAAGAATAATTAAATTACAGCACAAAAATCATATACCTATTAAATAACCGTTCTAATTTACCAATGTGCTGCTCAAAAATCTTATTGTCGCTAATCGCTGCCTTTTTCTTCTTGTTGCCTTGTACCCAGGCGCAAAAAATAATTAAAGGCCATGTTGTTAATGAAGCCAATAAGGCCATAGAATCGGTATCCATTTACAATAAAGAAAAATTAATTGCACTAAGCGACCAAGAAGGAAATTTTACCATAAAAATTGATTCGTTGGATAAAGGTCAGTTGCTTTCCTTTAGTTCGGTTGGTTATGTAACCCGCTCGGTTAAAATTGATGAACAAACCGCAACCGCCAATCTGCTTGTTAAACTGAAAGACCGCTATGTAAATTTAGAGGATGTTCATATTTATGCCCCAAATTTTGTTCAAACTTTGATCAATGATGCGGTAAAACATCTTGCCGATACCGGTGTAGTGAGCAAAACAATGCTTTGCAGGCAATATCTGGTTAGAGATGGTAAGTACAAAACTTTTGCCGAAGGACTATTTGACCTACATACAGATGAATACAAAAACGAGATCAAGCTTCATCTCAACGGTATCAGAAGGCTCAATAACCTCAGTAAAAATACGGCCAACCGCGTTAAGCTCAACTTTGCGGTCGATTTAAGGTTCGAGCTTAAATCTTATTTTGTAGGCAACCTTAACGATAACATGCTGAGCCCAAACAACGATTACGAAATTGAAGGTTTGGTAGAATACGAAGGTGAAAAGTGTTATAAAATTTACTTTAACAAAGCCAGAAATATCCTCTACAAAAGTAGAAATGGATGGATTTACATTACCGCTGATAAACACCTGATTAAAGGCATGGAGAGCAATGTAGCCACCTTAGCCAAAAACATGATCTGGATCAACAAGCAAAACTATAGCATTCAAAATGGCTTATCCAAGCTTACCTCTACCTATTTGAAATGCAATGTAGTGGCAGGGTTATTTTCGGAAGGAGAGCCCTCGGCAGAAATGGAACTGCTTTTTCTCAATGACATCGATCCGGCACAAAAAAACAGCGATAATTTTTCTACATTCAAACTCCGACAGGATTTTTATGAACACCCTAAAAAGAACAATGCTAAACTTTGGGAAGAACTTTATCAGGTAAATCATTTAATCATTCCCCAGGTAATTGTCGAAACCTATAAATCAGATAAGGATATTTTGGAGCAGTTTTAAACAGGTTTATTGGTCATTGGTTCATTAGTTCATAGGTCAATAGTGGATTGGTTAAGATCATCTTCCATCAAACATTTTCCATTCTACATCTTCCATCAAACATTTTCCATTCTAAATCTTCCATCCTTTATTTAAAACCATTTCTGTTGCTTAACGGTTGCTTTATTGGGCTATGCCTTTCTTTTTTAAATAATCAGTATTTTTGAATCCACGTTATGCTATTGAATTACCTGCGCCTTTTATTGCTCCCCTTTTCATTTATTTATGGAATGGCTATTGTTCTCCGGAAAAAGCTGTACGATTGGGGGCTAATGATATCTGTAAAATTCGATCTTCCTGTTATTTGTGTAGGTAATTTAGCTGTTGGCGGATCGGGCAAAACACCAACAACCGAATACCTGGTTAAGCTGTTGGCCGAATATAAAGTGGCTATTTTAAGTAGGGGTTATGGCCGTAAAACCAAAGGCTTTATACTTGCCGATCTCAATTCGACTGCGGAAACGATTGGGGATGAGCCATTGCAGTATTACCAGAAATTTGCCAATATTACTGTAGCCGTTTGCGAAGACCGTGTAAAAGGCATTAACCAACTAAAAGAAAACCACGATCTGATCATCCTGGATGATGCCTTTCAGCATAGGGCGGTACGTGCAGGTTTTAATATCCTGCTTTTTGAGTTCAGAAAATTAGGCACGCTACAGTTTTTGCTGCCTGCCGGGAATTTAAGGGATGTTTTTTCTTCGCGTAAGCGGGCAGATGTGATGCTGGTAACCAAATCGCCGGTGCCCTTGTTGCATGTGGCGCAGCAGGCATCCATAAATGAACTGCAGCCCAATAATAATCAGCCTGTACTGCATGCTTATCTAAAATATGGCGAATTAAAGCAACTGTATAAAAACGAAAGCCTACCACTGGCCGCTATAAAAGATGTTGAAGTTTTCCTTTTAACCGGAATTGCCAACCCCGATCCCTTGATAGAGGAGCTCGAAAAATATAACAAAACCATCAAACATCAAGAATATCCTGATCATTACGCCTTTAAAGAAAGTGATATCAGGAAATTCAAAGCTGCTTTTGAGGCCGGAACCAAAAAAGAAAAAATCATCATCACAACAGAAAAGGATAGCAAACGTTTAAGAGCTACCGGATTTGAAGATTTACTAGTAGATTTACCAGTATATTATTTACCCATCGAGGTAGAATTATTTGAAGAGGATAAGATTACCTTTGACGAACTCATTTTAAATTATGTTAAGAGCAATAGAAGAAACCGTTGAATATATAAAACGTAAAACAGAGAATTTTATGCCCGAAATAGGCATTATCCTGGGCACAGGCTTAGGCGGGCTGGTAAAAGATATCGAAGTTGAACATCAGTTAATGTATTCTAATATTCCAAACTTCCCGATTTCTACTTTGGAATTTCACAGTGGGAAATTAATTTTTGGAACATTAAACGGAAAGAAAATTGTGGCCATGCAGGGGCGTTTGCACTATTACGAAGGTTACAGCATGCAACAGATTACGTTTCCGGTAAGGGTAATGAAAGGTTTAGGCATCGAAAACCTGATTGTTTCTAATGCTGCGGGCTCTTTAAACCCCGAGTTTAGAAAAGGTGACCTGATGATTATTGAAGATCACATTAACCTTCAGCCAGATAATCCATTACGTGGCTTAATTGAAAGCGACCTCGGTCCGCGTTTCCCAGATATGAGCCAGCCTTATAAACGGAGCATTATTGCCAAAGCGCTCGAAATTGCGAAAGATATCGATATTAAATGCCATAAAGGAGTTTATGTAGCCGTTTCGGGACCTAATTTAGAAACCAAGGCTGAGTATAAATACCTGCGTTTAATTGGTGCCGATGCCGTTGGTATGAGCACTGTGCCCGAAGTTATTGTGGCCAACCACGCGGGTTTACCGGTTTTTGCGATCTCGGTACTTACTGACGAGGGTTTCCCTGAAGATTTACAGCCCTTTAACCTGGACGAAATTCTAGAAGCTGCAGCCAAAGCCGAACCGAAAATGACGGAAATTTTAACCCGCTTAATCGCTGAATTATAATATGCGTAAAGTCGTTCAAGTCTGTTTTTTTGTTCTGCTGCTTTTGGGCATCAATAAATCCTTTGCGCAAGATTTAAAAACAAGTGTTGGTACCAATAAAGAACTGGATTCGGTTAGAAAAAAACTCGATTCAGGCAAAGATTCTGTTGTTTTTACCGCTAAATATATCCGCTTTACCAAGCTTTCTCTAACCAAAGATAGTATTGTGCTGCTGCCTTTAGATACGAGTACCGTAAATATCCAGAACTACAGTCCGCTTTTACAGCCCAAACACCCCACCATCAGCAACGGTAACATGGGGCTTTCGGCAAGGCCGCTGTTGTACGAGCCAAGTAAGCGCATTGGCTTTGATGAAGGTTTCCATGCGTTGGATTATTATGCCCTAACGCCCGAAGATATTATCTACTACCAGGCACGTACACCCTTTACCAGTTTGTATTTCGTTAGTGCCGGACAAAAAGAACAGTTGTTCAGGGCCATACACACACAGAATATCAAAAAGAACTGGAATGTTGGGGTTAACTTTAACCGTGGCGATTCAAAAGGCTTTTATGCGAGGCAGCGTGGCGATAATTTAAATGTTGCCGTATTTTCTTGGTATCAATCGCCCAGCAAACGTTACAACATGTGGGCTTCTGCAATTTTTAACACCATGCGTGCCTACGAAAACGGCTCGGTGGTGGCAAAAAATATATTTGAGCCCGATTATACTACCATCAGCAGAGAGGCCGAGCCTGTTAGTTTATCAACAGCACGGAACATGTACAAAAAGAACACTTTGTTTTTAAAACAGACCTATTATGTGGGTAGGATAGATACCTCTGCCAATGTTAATAATGCGGTGCTGCCAACCAATAAGGTTACTTATACCGTTGAGTATAACAATAATACCTACGATTTTTTTAAAAATGAATCGGATATCAACAATGTTATGCCTCCGGGTATTGCCAGTACGGTGTTTACCAATGATTCTACACGCGTGCAGCATCTGAAAAATGAATTTATTTATAGTTTCTTTTTGAGGCCAAAAAACTCGTCGGTAATTAAAAATGAACTAAAAGTTGATGCAGGTATCAGGCATGATTATTTTAAGCATCAGTTTTTGGGTATTAAGGCCGATGGAACAAACTACGAACAGAGCCGTTTTGCCTATCAGAACATCACTGTTTTAGGGGCTGCGGGCTACCGTTTTTCTAACAATATCGATTTTAATTTAGATGTGCAGCAGATATTGCAGGGAGAAAATGCCGGCGATTATTTGTACGAGGCCAAAAGTAAAATCCTGTTGGGTAAATCTATCGGAAGGATTGAGCTTGGTGCATATGCGCAGAACCAGAGTCCGGCTGCAATTTTTGATTATTACCACGGTAACCACTATAAATGGAACAATACCGATTTTAAAAACACCAAAATTGCCAATTTATCTTTCAATTATGTAAACGATAAATATGGTTTAATTGCTGGGGCAAAATATTTCTTAACCAGTAATTACCTGTATTTTGCTGCCGATTATAGCAATGGTACCAATTCTATTTTACCCCAACAGGCTACTGCCGATATCAGTTTAATCAGGATAGATGTATCGAAAAAATGGCGTTTTGGCAAGTTTGCTATGGAAAACTACGTGGCTTACCAAAAAACAGATAAAAATTCGGTTTTAAGAACTCCTGAGCTTTATACCTACAATAGCATTTATTTTGATAATACCTTTTTTAAGGTGTTAAAGGCCAATATTGGCTTTGATGTTCGGTACAATTCAGAATATGCAAATTATTTATACTCGCCGGCAACTGCACAGTTTTATATAGACGAGCGTAATCCTACAAATTTATCTTCAAAACCAATTGTCGATGTGTTTTTTAAGGCGAATTTAAAAAGGGCCAATCTTTTTATCAAATACGATTTTGTAAACCAGGGCCTTTTCCAAAAAGGATACTATACCGTAAACAGATACCCAATGCAGGATGCGCTGTTAAAGTTTGGTGTAAGCTGGAATTTTTACGATTAAACGGCAAATATCAAGCATAAAAAAACCTGTTACGTTATCCGTAACAGGTTTTTATTTTTAAAGATTTTTTCTCTTAGAAAGAATAACCTACTGATAAACCAATTACACGGTTTTTTAATTTGTTATCAGATGACCTTTTATCATCAGGTACTAAGTTAGATAAACCAAGACCGTAGTTTGCACCAACTAAAAAGCCTGAAGTTGTTCTGTAAGCTAAGCCGAAGTTTGCACCAAAATCAATGCTGTTCAAATCATCATTATTGGTTTTACCAAATTCTAAATCTCTGTCGTTGTAAGTAGTACCGGTAACCAGTGGGTTAGAATAAGTTCCGGTGTATTTATTTTTACCAGAAATGTTAAAACCGATGTATGGTCCTGCACTGATCTGTACAGCTCCTGCATCTCCTGTTGGGATACGTACCACAGCATTAATCGGAACTTCGATAGCCATAACATCTTGTTTAAATGTTCCGGTGCTGGTAGTAGAACCAACTGTGGTTACGCTTTCAACTTTTGCACCTTTATTCTGTAATGAAATTCCAGGTTGGATAAAGAAGTTGTTGCCTACTCCAAAATCGCCAAATGCAGTTACATTATAACCAACATTATTTTTGTAATCCAGGTCGTATGCACCTGTACCGCTATAGCTCGAAAGGTTAACGCCGGCTTTTAATCCAAAACGGGCTGTTTCACTTGTGGTTTTTGTTTGTGCAAATGCACCTGTTGCCAATAATAAAACTGAAGCGCTTAATAATAACTTTTTCATAATATTTTTCTTTTAGAACTATCTTGTTTAAAAAATGCAGGCTATAAACCTGTGTTAATTACAAGCCTCAATTCCAAAAGCTGTGCCAAAGTATCAAGTGTGTTACATTTAGATTTCTAATGTGCTGGTTTACAGCGCTGTTTTTGTGGTGTTTAAGCATTGTACGCCAAGCAGCTGATAGGTAGTATAGCTGTTTCTTATTGTATACAGAATAGGAATATTAGCCAGAATTTGGAAAATATTCGCCTTAAAACGAATAATCCCAGAAACGTTGGTCAGAAAAACTATGTTTTTTGGGGTTTCTTTTTTGCTGCTGGGAAAAGCACATTGTTTAAAATGAGGCGATAGCCTGGCGAGTTTGGATGCAGGTTTAAATCGGTAGGAGGATCGCCTACGGCATGCTGGTAATCTTCTGGGTCGTGACCACCGTAAAAAGTAAATTGACCTTTACCAATTTCGCCATGTAGGTACCTTACTTCTGCTGCACCTTTATTTTCGCCCAAAACAGTAACACTCGTTTTAACCAAACTTTTTCTAAAGGCGGTAGTCTGTCCCATAAAACCTTTAATCACCTTATCATGGTCTTGGGTAAGCATGGTAGGTACAAGATCCCATTTGGCCGAAAAATCAAAGAGCGTAAAATAATCGTTGGTTTGGTTCAGTGTACGCGTTTGGGTAGCATCAATATCCGAAAATTCATAATTCATCGGATTGTTATCGAGCTTAAAATTCTGGAAAGCCAACGTTTTACTAAAATCAAGCTTGGCCTGTGCATTGGGGTCGGCGGCATCGCCATCAAACATCTGTGCGCAAATATCTACACCCTCGGCCGCAAGTGCAATATCGAAACTATCGGTGCCTGAGCACATGGCAAATAAAAAGCCTCCGCCGGCACAGTACTCTTTAATATGTTTGGCAACAGCCAGTTTCATTTCCGAAACTTTTTTAAAGCCCATCCTTTTGGCCAGGGTTTCTTGGTTTTTAACATCTTCCTGGTACCAGGTGGCGTATCTGAAATTTGCCCAAAAGCGGCCGTACTGTCCTGTAAAATCTTCATGGTGCAAATGCAGCCAATCATATTTGCTCAGTTTATCCTGCAAAATATCATCATCATATATTACATCGTAGGGAATTTCGGCATAGGTTAAAACCAATGTAACGGCATCATCCCAGGGTAATTTGCTTTTAGGCGAATAAACGGCAATTTTAGGCGTTTTCTCTAATTTAACCATTTCCATGTTTACCGATGGATCGCTGATTTCATTCAACAGGTTGGTTACCTTTCCATCCGCCATCACTTCGTACGATACGCCTCTTATTTTTAGCTCATCTTCAACTGTTTTATTGTATTTAATCAGAAAGCTCCCTCCACGGTAGTTTAAAAGCCAATCAACCTCTAGCTGTTTACTAATGGTCCAATAGGCAATGCCATACGCTTTAAGGTGGTTTTTCTGGTCTTCATCCATGTAAATTAACAATGATGAAGCCTTGGCACCAAAAGCACAGAGCAGGCAGATAAGGAGGATATAATATTTCTTTGTCAAAACCAATTTGCTTAAAACACTAAAATACCTCATTTATACTGTATAGAAAAATTTAATGATGTTATAAGTTATACAATTTTGTTATTTTTGCCCTCTACTAAAAAAAGCCATAAACTTTTTTGGTAAGTTAAATTTAAATTTAGTACCGATATTGATATGAGTAAAGCAATAATAAAAACAGAAAAAGGCAACATGACTGTAGAGTTCTACGAAAATGATGCGCCAAAAGCAGTTGCAAACTTTAAAAAACTAGCTAAAGAAGGCTTTTATGATGGTGTAACTTTTCACCGTGTAATTCCTAACTTTATGGTTCAGGGCGGATGCCCAAATTCAAAAGATCCAGCTAAAGCACATTTAGCAGGTACAGGTGGCCCAGGTTACAAAATTGATTGCGAGCTTGATGGCGAAAACCAGTTTCACGACCGAGGTGTGTTATCAATGGCACATGCAGGCCGCAATACCGGAGGTTCACAGTTTTTTATCTGCCACAGCAGAGCAAATACAGCACATTTAGACCGTAACCATACTTGTTTTGGGAAAGTAGTTGAGAATGTTGATATTGTAGATGATATCCGTCAAGGTGATAAAATTTTAAACATTGAAGTTTTAGAAGATTAAGAGCGTAAAGCGTTTGGCGGTAAGCGTATTGATTATACATACATTTCAGCCATCTAAATTTTATAACATTGAAAAACGCGTTGAGCGTTTGGCTAAGCGCTTTGTTGTGCTAACCGCCAACCGCTAGCCGCTTAACACACATATAATATGAACTTAAGAGGAATTGTTGCCGTATCTGGCAGACCAGGTTTATTTAAACTGGTTGGACAAAATAAAGTAGGATACATTTTAGAGGGTTTAGATGCTCAAAAAGCTAAAATTGTAGCCAACATCACCAACACGAAATTAGCTTCGTTAGAAGATATTACGGTTTATGGTGAAGAAGAAGAAATTAAATTGGCTGATATTTTTGCTAAAATTTCGGAAAAAGGATCTACTCCTGATCTGAAAGGCGATTTACGTGCTTATTTTCTTGAAGTAGCGCCAGGTCACGATCAGGAAAAAGTGTATGCTTCGGATATGAAGAAAATCATTACCTGGTATAACCTGTTAAAAGATCTGCCTTTGTTTACCGAAGAAACACCAGAAACCCCTGGTACACCAGCTGAAGTAAAACTTTCGGAAGAAAAGGCTGCTTCGGACAAAAAACAGAAAGCTACGGGATCTAAAGCATCGGCAAGTGCCAAAGCAACAACTAAGACTTCAGCTCCAGCTAAAAAAGCGAGCATGACAAGTAAAAAAGGCGTTTAAAATTTTTTACGACAATATAAAAAACACCAGGCTATTCGTCTGGTGTTTTTTTATGGTATTAATCCAGGAAATACCAAAGCACCGCTACAATAACCAGTGAAACAATGATGCTGATCCACAGGTTTTTATTGTTTCCGTTCTGATTGCTTTTGTACCGGTATTCGCGTTTATATTTATCTAGTAGCATAATTTCTTTTATTTAATGATGATATTAATCTTGTTTTTCCATACCTCAACCACATTTTCCATCTCCAATTCACCATTTTCCATTTGTTAAGCGTGATGGTAAGGTTCTCCTTTTAAAATACTAAAGCCACGGTAAAGCTGCTCTACAAAGAATAACCTGATCATCTGGTGCGAAAATGTCATGTCAGACAAAGAGATTAAGCCATTGGCCCTTTTGTAAATGCTTTCGTCAAATCCGTAAGGTCCGCCAATAATGAAAATTAAATGCTGCACACTGCCAATCATCTGTTTGTTTAAGTAGTTGGAAAACTCAACAGAAGAATACTTTTTCCCTTTTTCATCCAATAAAATAACAACATCGCCATTATTGATTTGTTTGTGCAGCAGCTCGGCCTCTTTGGCCTTTTGTTGGGCTTCGCTTAGGTTCTTAACGTTTTTTACATCGGGTAAGGGCAAAAAACTAAAGTTAATGTAGTGCTTTAGGCGGTTAATGTATTTATCAATGCCTTCAATTAGGTATTTATCTTCGGTTTTGCCAATGGCGATTAAAGTAATCTTCATTTAATATTTTGCCTATCTTTAGAATTTCGAGATCCAAACTTAGAGAAATTGTAACAAAAAAGACAATCTATCGATCTTATACCTCCGAAAATATACACAGCGAAGCACCCATGTTAAAACAACAGACCGAAATAATAGCCGGATATGAACAGAAAATTAAGGAAGTTACCTCAGATATTGCACAGACCAAAAAACTGATTGACCAGCTCTCTTTGATCAGGGTAGGTTTGTTTTTGATCGAAATCCTATTTTTTATCCTATTGGTACGCTCGGCTGATGATAATTTGCGCACATTAATTCAACTGGGGTTGATTTTGCCCATAATTGCTTTTGCTTTTATTGTGCGTAGGCAAAGTAAGCTCGACCGCGAAATTGATTATAAAAAACAGCTTTTATGGGTTTACCAGAATGAGTGGAATATTTTAAACGGTGCTTCTAATGGTTACGATCATGGCAAAGCCTTCGAGTCTGAGCTGCATGCTTATACGGCCGATCTTGATATTTTTGGAACGGCATCCCTATTTGCACTGGTTAACCGCTGTAGTACCAAAAATGGGAACAGCCTATTGGCGAAAAATCTGGCAGAAAAATCTGTTAGGGATAAAATGCTGCAACGTCAGGAATCGGTGAAGGAAATAATGGATAAGATAGGCGAAACCTATAGTTTTAGGGCAAACCTCCATGGCTACGATCCCGATAAAATAGAACAGATTAAAACACAGTTAAAAAGCCAGCTAGGCGAACAACTGGAATTTGTAAAAAATAAGTTTTTAAGGTTTTATGTTAAGCTGGTGCCTTATATTTCTATTGGACTGGTATTAGCGGCAATTTTTATCAGCGCTGCTTTTTGGAAGTTATTGGCCCTGTTATTTGTGGTGCACACCGGCTGGAATGTTTTGTTGAACGCCAAAATTACCAAGGTGTTTTACTCATTTGGTGGCAGCTCTAACCTATTAAATGGCTATGCCAGCGCTATTTTATGGACAGAAAACCAAAATTGGAAGAGCGCTTATACCCTAAGCTTACTGGATACTAAAATTCCGGTGAGTAAAGAAATCAGAGCCCTATCTAAAATTATCCAAAATTTCGATGCACGGTTAAATATCCTAGTAGGAGGCATATTAAACGCACTGTTTTTATGGGATTTAAAGTGCTGCATCAGTTTGGATAGCTGGTACAAGTCATCTTCAAACGATGTGGTATCGGCGCTCGATCATTTAGGCGATTTCGAAGAACTGATTTCGTTTGCCACCACGGCCTACAATCAGCCTGATTGGGTTTTTCCGGTAATTAGCAATCAGTTTAGCTTGGCTGTTACTCAAATAGGGCACCCGCTCATTAAAAAGCAATTGCGGATAAACAACGATTTCCGTTTGGCCGAAAAACCTACGGTTGATATTGTAACGGGCTCTAACATGGCGGGTAAAAGTACTTTTCTCCGTACTTTGGGCATTAATATGGTTTTGGCTTACGCCGGTGCACCGGTTTGCGCTGAGGCCATGCAACTATCGGTTTTCTCAATCAATACCTATATGCGGATAAAAGATTCGCTGAACGAAAGCACGTCTACTTTTAAGGCCGAGCTGAACCGTTTAAAAATGATTTTAGATAACGTAGTTAAAGATAAAGATACTTTTGTGCTGATTGATGAAATGCTGCGTGGCACAAATAGCAGGGATAAATACCTGGGATCGAAGGTTTTTGTGCAGAAACTGATCGCCGAAAAAACACCGGCATTATTTGCTACCCACGATCTGCAACTGGCCGATCTGATTGCCGATTATCCGGATACTGTGCGTAATTTCCACTTCGATATCCAGATCACCAAAGGGGAAATGAAATTCGATTATCTACTAAAAGCAGGTCCATGTAAAACATTTAATGCCGCGATTTTATTAAACGAAATTGGCTTAAGCCTGGATTAATACAGGAATTAACCCTTATTTAAATTATACCTGATCTCGTGAAACAAGCGCTCCTGTTTACCCTTAAAGTTACCCTAACTACCTTATTATTTTGCTTACCGGTTACCTTTGCGGTAATGGTGACCTACCTTAAACTGTTGCCCATATTTGCCTCAAATTATAATTACAACTTCAATTTAGATCTGACAGATGCCCTTGTATTTATTGTAATGGTATTTTGCGTACTTCTATTTAATATGCGGAAAATTGACGGCTCAGTGCAGGCTGCTTACAACAAACGCATCATTACCAAACGTGCACTGTGGATTTCGATAGGGCTTTTTATCATTTACCTTTTAATTATAGGTGAACTAAAAGAACTTTCTGTTGATGGATTTTTGATTACCTATGGCCCTTCATTTTTGATTATGTGGCTTTGCATGCGGATTTTTCCGCTTCATAATGAGGCTCGGGCAGATGGTAATATCCCATTTTCCCTGTAAAAAATATCAATTAAACCTATTGTCGCGGTATTGCTTTGGCGATGTACCCATAATGCTGGAGAACAGCCGGCTAAAGTAATATGGATCGTTAATGCCGATTTTTGCCGCAATTTCGCTGATCCGCAGGTTGGTAAAGCGCAGATATTGGGTAGCCTGTTGTATTTTGAGCTGGTTAAAATAATCGATGGGAGAAGTGCCGGTCTGTTTTTTGAAAGAAGCCGAAAAATAGGATGGGGACAAATAAATGGCCAAAGCTATTTCCTTTAAACTGAGTGGTTTTTCAATGTTGTTGCGCATAAAATCTATCGCCTCTTCAATTTTGTTGGGGCCTGCATTGTTATCGCTCATACTCTGCCTGTCGGCATAAACAAATTCGGCCAGGTACCTATGGAAACATAAATTGGCATAAATAATATTTTCTCGGCTAAAACCTCTTTCAAATCTGTTGTAAATAGAATTGAATATCGTTGTGCGTTCTTCATCAAAACCCGAATAGGATTTGTAGCCCTGTAAATGCTTAACAAGTGAATCGGCACCCGTACCATAAAAATGAAACCAATAGATTGTCCATGGTAACATTACATCTGCCTGGTAAATGTGCGGTGTTTTTTTTGGAATGATGATAAAATTACCAGCTTCGATCTTATATTCCATGCCATTGAATATAGCTGTCCCTTTCCCTTCAAAACAATAGATCAGGATATGCTGTTCAGCTCCATTTTTGCGTTCACAATAGTGATTTTGTGCTTTTTTATAGTACCCGATATCAGTAATATACAACGCGCTGATTACCTCGTCCTTTACGCAAAGCTTATTTAAAACATTTTTTGGAATGATAATGGCTTTTTGAACTTCAAACTCACTTTTCTTCCTGATGGGCTGCTTTTTCATGCGTAATTTCTTTACCTGGAATATTCTAAATTATAACAAAAAGTAATATAATCCATTTTTTGAGCAAGTTAGTACATTTTTGTGCTTTGTTTTTTTCTTGATCTTTGGTTTAACAGAAACAGGAAAGCAGTGTTTTAGCTTAATAATGCCTCTTGTTATGTTTATGATTATTGTTTAGCTTAATTTAACTTTGTATACAAATACAAAACTGCTAAAAAATATTTTAAATCCATACTAACCAAATGTTACCGAAAAAGAAAATCATCTTTGCTACTGGCTTTGTGCTGGTTGCTATCGCCTTAATTGCTTTTTCTCTTCTTTCATCAGAGAAGCAGGTCGATTTTAACACACAGGTTAAGCCGATACTCAATAAAAAATGTATTTCGTGCCATGGTGGTGTAAAGCAGCAGGGTGGCTTTAGCGTATTGTTTAGAGAAGAAGCCTTGGCGAAAACCAAAAGTGGTCATCCGGCCATTATTCCAGGCAACCCTGAAGATAGTGAATTTATCAAAAGGCTAAAATCAGACGATCCCGAATTGCGGATGCCTTATAAACATCCCGCACTTAATAATGATGAAATCGATATTTTAAGCGCCTGGATTAAACAGGGTGCAAAATGGGGTAAGCACTGGGCTTATGTGAGTGTAAAAGCAACTGAGGTTCCCGATGTAGCAAACAGTTGGGTGCGTAACGATCTGGATAAATTTATTCTGGCCAAACTGGATGAGCAAGGGCTTAAACCTGCTAAAACTGCAGATAAGGCTACTCTGTTGAGAAGGGTAAGTCTGGATCTGATCGGTACCTATCCTTCAGCTAAATTGGCTGCAACATATCTGGGCAGTACGGATGAAGAACGTGCTTATAATGTATTGGTTGATAGTTTATTGGCTTCGCCTAAATTTGGTGAGCGTTGGGCCTCCATGTGGTTGGATATTGCACGTTATGCCGATACCAAAGGTTACGAAAGCGATCCAAACCGCAACATTTGGAGCTATAGAGATTGGGTAATTAAGGCCTACAATCAGGACATGCCTTACAACAAGTTCATTACCGACCAGATTGCTGGCGATTTGTTTCCGAACCCAACCGATGCACAATACATTGCCACGGCGTTTAGCCGCAATACGCCTACCAATGATGAGGGCGGAACCAATAATGAGGAGTTTAGGACCGCTGCAGTTTTAGATCGGGTAAATGCAACCTGGGAAGGTTTAATGAGCACTACTTTTTCTTGTGTACAATGCCATAGCCATCCTTACGATCCCTTTAAACATGATGAATACTATAAGTTTATGTCGTATTTTAACAATACCAGAGATGAAGATGTATCGGCAGAATACCCTTTGTTAAGGAATTTTAATGATAGCCTTAAAAATCAGCTCGATAAACTGGTTGGTTGGGTTAAAGGCGTTTCGGGTAAAGAGAGGGCTGCGGCTGTAGAACTGTTTTTGAAAACCGGGCAGCCGGCTATAAATTCTACCACAGCAGATGAATTGGTTAACTCGGTAATCGGCAATCATAATATTGCACTGTTCTTTAAAAACAGCTCATCGGCCAGGTTAAAATCGGTTAACCTACAGGATGTAGATCAGCTGATTTTGCGCTATAACTGTAGCAAACCAAATGGTACCATGAGCCTACATCTGGGCTCGCCAAACGGCCCTGCACTCAAATTGTGGAAAGTGGCCGATACCAAGGGCTACCAGAACATAACGGTCGATTTTGCCAAGCAGAGCGGGGTAAAGGATGTGTATCTGAAATACAGCAATCCATCGGTAAAAAATCCGGATGAGTTTATGGTGTACTTCGATTGGTTTTATTTTACACAGCAATTTCCAGGACAGGGCAAACCAGATTATGCAGCCTATAAAAAAACTTTTACGGATTTAATGAATGCCAGTGTGCCAACCACACCAGTTATGGTCGAAAACCCGCAGAGTATGCAGCGTAAAAACTTTGTGTTTGAGCGCGGGGCATGGACATCGAAAGGTAAGGAAGTAAAAGTTGGTGTACCCAATTCGTTGGCTTTTGCTATGCCTGCAAACGCACCCGCCAACCGGATGGGCCTGGCCATGTGGCTTACCGATAAAAGAAATCCCTTAGTATCCAGAACAATGGTAAACCGGTTATGGGAGCAGTTATATGGTGCAGGTTTGGTAGAAACCCTCGAGGATATGGGTACGCAGGGAATGGCGCCAACGCATCAGGAACTGTTAGATTTTATGGCTTACCAGTTAATGTATACATACAATTGGAGCATTAAAAAGATGCTTAAGGAGATGGTCATGATGGCTACTTACCGCCAGGACAGTAAGGTATCAGAAGAGTTGAAAGAAAAAGACCTGTTTAATAAGTTTTATGCCCGTGGCTCGCGGGTAAGGCTAAGTGCCGAACAGATCAGGGATCAGAACCTGGCTGTTTGTGGCGTGCTAAGCAATAAGATGTATGGCCCACCGGTAATGCCATGGCAGCCCGAGGGCATCTGGTTTTCGCCTTACAATGGTTCAAAGTGGGTAACGAGCGGTGGAGAAGAACAATATAGAAGGGGGATTTACACCTATTGGAAACGCACAGCCCCATATCCATCGGCTATTGCTTTTGATGGTGCATCGAGGGTAGTTTGTAGCCCACGCAGAATCCGTACCAACACGCCGTTGCAGGCTTTAGTTACCCTAAACGATAGTGTTTATATCGATATGGCCCGGAAACTGGCTGTGCGCATGGAAAAGGATGGAGGAAACAGTAATAAATCTAAAATTGCCAAAGGCTACGAACTGATCCTATATAAAACTATTCCAGAAAGCAGGTTGAAAATATTTGAAGAGCTGTATGCAAAAGCCTTTACTGAGTTTAAAAGGAATGCGGCAGGTGTATCGGCCTTTATGGGCGATAAACAAAAGAAATATAAACCAGAAGAGGCAGCAATGGTTTTGGTAGCCAATGCCATGCTTAATCTGGATGAGGTAGTTACCAAAAATTAACTGATCGGTATGACAAGAGATGAGCTTAACGCACATAGATTAATTAAGGAAGCGCAAGAGGCCAATGCCCACATGCATTCGAGGCGCCATTTTTTAAAAGAAAGTGCAATGGGTTTGGGCGCCCTGGCCATGGGATCACTATTGGGGAGCTGCGGCAATCTTTTTTCCAGTCCGCAAACTAAAATTGCCTACGATCCCGCACATCCTTTACTGCCAAAATCGCCACCATTGGTTGGAAAGGCAAAAAGTGTAATTTATTTACATATGGCAGGTGCACCTTCGCAATTGGAGCTATTCGATTTTAAGCCAGAATTAATGAAAATGGATGGTCAGGATTGTCCGCCATCATTACTCGCCGGCAAAAAGTTTGCCTTTATTACCGGGGTGCCCAAAATGCTGGGGCCACAGGCTACCTTTGCAAGGCATGGACAATCTGGTGCTTTGGTAAGCGATAATTTGCCCCATTTTTCTACGATGGTAGATGATGTAAGCTTTTTAAAAGCGGTAAAAACCGATCAGTTTAACCATGCACCCGCCCAGTTATTGGTACATACAGGTTCGCCCCGTTTAGGCAGGCCGAGCATGGGCAGCTGGGTAACCTATGGTTTAGGTTCCGAAAATCAGAATCTGCCTGGCTATGTGGTGCTTACCAGTGGCGGTAGTTTTCCTGATGCAGGGAAAAGTGTATGGGGAAGTGGCTTTTTGCCTTCCGTTTATCAGGGGGTACAATGCCGTAGCGAGGGCGATCCGGTACTGTTTATCAAAGACCCCGAGGGGATGAACAGAGATTTGCGAAAAGCTTCGATAGATGCCATAAACAAAGCAAACGAACAACAATACCAGGAATATAACGACCCTGAAATTTTATCGCGTATTGCGCAGTACGAAATGGCCTACCGCATGCAGATATCGGCTCCAGAAGTGATGAACATTAACGATGAACCGGCCTATATCCACGAAATGTATGGTACACAGCCAGGAAAAAGCTGTTTTGCAAATAATGTGCTGCTTGCCCGTAAATTGGTAGAAAAAGGTGTACGTTACATTCAGCTGTTCGATTGGGGCTGGGATGCGCATGGCGATAACCCCAACAACTCATTAAATATCGGACTTAAAAATAAATGCAGAAGTATTGATAGGCCTATTACCGCCTTACTGCTCGATTTAAAACAGCGTGGACTGCTCGAAGAAACCTTGGTGGTTTGGGGCGGCGAATTTGGGCGTACACCGATGATGGAGAACCGCAACGGGATACAAAATCCGTTCAAGGGCAGGGATCATCACACCGAGGCATTTACAATATGGATGGCCGGTGGGGGCGTTAAAAAAGGCTTCACGCACGGCGAAACCGACGAAATAGGTTATAGCGCCATTAGCGGTAAAGTAGATGCATTTGATATCCAGGCGACCATTTTAAACCAGCTGGGCTTTGATCACGAACAGTTTACCTATCCATTTCAGGGCCGTCCGTTCCGGTTAACCGATGTAGCCGGAAAAGTAATCTCAGAAATTGTGGCCTAGCATGCTTAGTTCAATTAACAGTTAATCATTCATTCACTCACTCAATCACCCATTCAATTCTATGTCTCAAACCAGAAGGAAATTCTTACAAAATACTGCGGTGGTAACAGCGGCTTCTTTTATCGCGCCGATTGGTAATTTAAATGCAAACGAACCTAGGCATATCAAGCCTAAAGCTGGCTACGAACTGTTGTTTATGCAAACCGATTGGGGTTTTGAAGGTACAAGGGATGAATTTTGTGCAGCCGCTAAAAAAGAAGGATATGAAGGGATTGAGGTATGGTGGCCTGCTGAAACTGCGGCTCAAAAAGAGCTTTTCGATGCGGCTAAAAAGCACGGTTTGCAGATTGGTTTTTTGTGCGCGGGCTCCAGTGTAAATCCTGCAGAGCATTTCACACAATTTAAAAGTAATCTGGATGCCATTTGTGCTAACACCTATCAGAAACCGGTTTACATCAACTGTCACTCGGGCAAAGATTATTTCAGCTATGAGGATAACAAAAAGATTATCGATTATGTAACTGCTAAAGCGAAGGCAACAGGCATTGCTATTTACCATGAAACACACCGCGGCAGGATGATGTTTGCGGCCACAATAGCCAGAAATTTTGCTGAAAAGAATCCTGATATACGTTTTACGCTCGATATTTCGCACTGGTGTGCTGTGCACGAAAGTTTATTGTCGGATCAAAAGCAGACCATAGATCTCATCCTGGAAAAAACAGACCATATCCACTCGCGCATTGGACACCCAGAAGGGCCGCAGGTTAACGATCCGCGCGCACCAGAATGGACCAATGTGGTAAAAGCACATTTGGCCTGGTGGGATAAAGTAATTGAACGTAAAAAACAGAAAGGCGAACGGATGACCATTCTTACCGAGTTCGGGCCGGCCGATTACATGCCAACTTTGCCTTACACCCGCCAACCGCTTGCCGATCAATGGGGAATAAACGTATACATGATGAATTTATTAAGAAAGAGATACCAATAAGATGCTAGAATTTTTCGGTCGTTTCCATCCGGTTTTTGTCCACCTTCCCATTGGGATTTTACTGCTTGCCTGTATCTGCATCCTCTTATCTTGCTGGGCAAAGTTTAACAGTTTAAAACCAGCCATTCACCTGATGTTGCTGTTTGGCGCACTGAGTGCCATTGTTTCGTGCCTCACCGGATATTTTTTGGCCAATAATGGAGATTATGATGGTAAATTGGTGAGTAACCACCAGTGGATGGGAATAAGCGTGGCCATAATTGCTTCAGTTTTATGGGCGGTTTATCAAAAAGTTAAAGCCAATTGGGCATTGGGTACAATTGCTACGGTGCTTATCGTGTTGATATCAATTACAGGCCATATGGGCGGTTCTTTAACCCATGGGGCCGATTATTTAACGGCACCGCTTAAATCGGGCGCAACAAAAGGAGGAGCGGCCATTCCACCAATCCCGAATGTTCAAGAAGCCTTCGTTTATCAGCAGGCCATTCAACCTTTGCTTAAAAATAGATGTTACAGTTGCCATGGTAGCGAAAAACAAAAAGGAAAATTGAGGTTAGATGAAGAACAATATATTTTAAAAGGAGGAGAGGATGGGGCTGCTGTTGTAAAAGGCAGGGCCGATGAAAGTGAACTGATTAAAAGGATTTTGCTGCCACTGAGTAATGAAGATCATATGGCGCCGAAAGAAAAACCCCAGCTTACCGCCAATGAAATTGCTTTGTTAAAGTGGTGGATTGATAATGGTGCCGATTTCAAAAAGAAATTTAAAGATCTGCCCCAAACCGAAGCCATGAAGCCTATTTTGACAGCCCTGCAAAAAGGGGAAAATGCGGGAGGCGAAAATAAGGTGAGCGATATCCCGGCTGAAGAAGTAAGTAGGGCTGATGATAAAGTATTGAAAAAAATCAACGATTTGGGGATTACGGTTATTCCGGTAGCCCAAAATACCAATTACTTATCGGCTAATTTTATCAATGCCACATCCATGGGTAAAGACGTGCTCGAACTGATCAAATCCATACAAAAACAATTGCTCTGGCTAAAATTGGAAAATAGTCAGGTTACCGATAAAACGCTGGCTACCATTAAAAATTGTAAAAATTTAACGCGTTTAAGTTTAAACTATACTGCTGTAACCGACGCCGGCATAAGTCAGCTTAAAGATTTAGAAGAGTTACAATCGCTCAGCTTAGTGGGAACCAAGGTTAGCCTTAACGGTATTAACCAACTTAAAAAACTCAAAAAATTAAAGTTTCTTTATTTGTACCAAACAGCTGTTAATCAGAAAGACCTTGCCGAAATTAAAAAGCTATTGCCAAAGGTAAATTTAGATACGGGTAATTACACTGTGCCGAAACTTCCGCAGGATACGATGGTGATCAAAGCACCTTAGCTATATTTGTTGTAATAAAAGCATAAATTAACTATTGTGTTGATAGTTAATGATTTGTTAATATTAAACTTGCAACTTATGGCAATTAATGTATAAACAATGATTAAGGCAAGCGATTTCGGCTCAAAGTTTATCTGGGGAGTGGCCACTGCTGCAGCTCAAATTGAAGGTACAGCAAGCCAGTACGGCAAAGGGCCTTCTATTTGGGATACATTTACCGCTAAAAATGGTAAAATTAAAAAGAACCATAAATTAGACCCCGCATGTGACTTTTATCACCGGTATGCAGAAGATGTTGCGCTGGTAAAATTGTTGGGTTTTACCGTTTTCCGGTTTTCTATCGCTTGGTCGAGGATTTTACCAAACGGTCGGGGGGAAGTTAACCAGGAAGGTATCCGTTTTTACCACAATTTAATCGATGAGTGCCTGTCAAATGGAATCACGCCCTACATTACCCTTTATCATTGGGATCTGCCGCAGGCCTTAGAAGATGAGGGCGGGTGGACAAGTTTTAGCATTAACGCAGCCTTTAATGCTTTTGTAAGTATTTGCGCTATGGAATATGGCGATAAGGTAAAAAACTGGATCGTATTGAACGAACCCTTTGGCTATACCTCATTGGGTTATATGTTGGGCGTACATGCACCAGGCAAAACAGGCTTAAGCAATTTCTTTCCGGCAGTTTTACACACAGCGCTTGCACAGGCAGAAGGCGGAAAAATTTTACGTGCAGAAATCAGCAAAGCCAATATCGGTACTACTTTCTCCTGCTCAGAAATAATTCCATATACCCAAAGCGATAGCGATCTGCTTGCCGCAAAACGGGTAGATACCTTAATGAACCGCCTTTTTATCGAACCTACGCAAGGAATGGGTTTCCCAACCGCCAATTGGGATGTATTGGAGAAATTCCAGATTGAATATGGAACCTGGCGCCTTCAGGAAAGGATGAAATTTGATTTCGATTTTATCGGCCTTCAGAATTATTTTCCATTAGTGGTAAAATACAACGCTTTTATTCCGGTAATACAGGCATGGGAAGTAAAGGCTAAAAGTAGAAAAAAGCCCCACACGGCAATGGGCTGGGAAATAAATGCCGATAGCTTTTATAATATCATTAAGCAGTTTGCTGCTTACCCAAATGTTAAAAATATAATGATTACCGAGAATGGGGCGGCTTACCATGACAAAATTAGTAATGGCAATGTAGTTGATGCAGAACGGATAGCTTATTTTGAACTGTATTTACAGGCTCTTTTGAAAGCTAAAAAGGAAGGCATTAATATTACAGGTTACATGGCCTGGACCTTGATGGATAATTTTGAATGGGCCGAGGGATTTAATGCCCGCTTTGGTTTGGTACACACCGATTTCCACACCTTAAAAAGAACAATAAAATATTCGGGATACTGGTGGCAGGAGTTTTTGAAGGTTTAAGCGTTTCCCATGCTGTAAGGTATGAAATAGTTATGCCTGCTAAACAGGTTATTGGTAACTGGTTAAAGCAAAAAGAGGCTGCATCTTGTAATTAAGATGCAGCTTAAAGCACGGCCTTAATTATTTTTATTTAGCATATACCTCAATCTTCAAACTGCTTGGTTTTTCGCCCTGCAAACGGATATACCTTATTGTTTTGCCCGGAACATATACCCCGGTCATAAATGTAGAAAAACTTATTTCCTCTGTTTTCTCTTTAGCATTTCCGCCAGCTTCCCATTTTTTTCCATCTGTTGATATACTGATTGAAATATTTCCGTCATTGTTATAGCAGCCTATACCTGTGGTATTCTTAACATTTCCAAAATCGATGGTATAACTATTTTGTTTCCAGTCGGTGGTTTTAATCTGCTTTGTTAATATTTTTTCGCCATAGGCCGGATCATCGAATAAGCTCCAAGTGCTCTTTTCTAATATTTCCTTAATTGGCTTCTGCATGGTTAGCTCCAGTATAGTTACCGAAGCATCAGGAAGGTTTGGACTGTTAAATTGTAGGTTGGTTCCTTCTTTACTCCACACCACCTTTTCGTTAAGGTTTATAAAAGATGCCTTGATAATTGCATTGTCTTTTAAACTTGGTAATGTAAGCTTTTGGTTTTGCCAGTTAAATACATATAGATACACTTTATTCCCCTTATGTACTGAGCCATAGTCTTTAGTGGGCATCCAAGGCCCGCCACGCGTACCGTAATAGGCTGTTCCATACTTTTTAAGCCAACTGCCCACTTTTAAGAGGGTATCCTTTTGTGCTGGGTCCCATTCGCCGTCAAAATGAGCGCCCCAGCTTAACAGTACGTTTCCATTTCCGGCTGCTGCGGTAAGCATTTCTTTAATTAAACTCTTGGCCGACCTAATTGGATGGCTAGGGTCATATCCCCAGCTACCGTTTAAGGTCATAGCACTTTCCCAACTTCTTTTCTGGTACATACCTATACGCTGCTCAGGAGTATCAAAATCTCCGGGTAGGCTTGTCCTGTTGTTAATCAGTATGCCGGGTTGCAATTGCCTGATCATCCTGGTCAGCTTTTCTGCTTCCCACATATCGGCATTAAACATTCCGCCCCACCAAACAGCATCAAACCAAAATATATCGATTTTTCCATATTTGGTCAACAACTCGCGTACTACATTAAATTGGTAGTCGATATATTTATGGTGTGTAGCACCTGGTATTACCTTTTTGCCCGGCAAAGCTTCGTAGTAAGGTGGGTTGGGAATTCGTTTTATCGTATTGGTATCAATCGGCGCATAGTCGGGATGGTACCAGTCGCGCTGAGAATAATAAAGTCCCACGGGCATTCCGGCTTTATGACAGGCATTAATAACTTCTTTTAAATAGTCTCTTTTAAATGGTGTATTGGTGATTTTGAAATCTGAATATTTCGTGTCCCACATATGAAAACCATCGTGGTGTTTTGCTATCACGACAATATATTTCATACCTGCATCTTTGGCTATCTTTACCCATTCATCAGCATTAAATTTCTCGAGTTTAAAAAGCGATGGCCATATTTTTTGCCAAGTGCTATCCGGATATGCACCATGCCCCTGATCTGGTGCCTTGCGGTTGTATACAATTGGCCAGCTCATATCTTTATTAACGTACGAGTTTAGCCCAAAATGTATAAACATCCCATATCTTGCATCATTGTGCCACTTAATGCTTTCTGGTTTGGCAAAATTGCTCGCGTTCCACTGTTGAGCGGTAAATACTTGATATAGGTACTGTTCTCCTTTATCATGAGCTGGTCTGGGGTCGCTGCTTAATACGCTCCATTGCGAGAAAGAATGGGTTGCGATGAGTATGAAGATGATGGATAAGGCTAATTTATTTGAAAACTGGATTTTCATGATGTATTTAGGGATGTTAATTTGAAACTTACCGAGATAAATGCATTGTTCTTTGTATCTATCGGAATAAAAAATACTATGCTGTTCAAAAAGGTTTACCACATATAACTGGAGCCTCCTTGCGCTTACAGCATCGGAGGCTCCAGTAGATAATTGGTTCTGATATTAACCAGGTTAATAACCTTTGGTTGGAACTAGGTTTGGATTTTTACGCAGCTCAACACTTGGTATTGGAAACAATAACTCGCGCTCGGTTAGCACTGGGCCATACGAAAAACGGTGACCAACAAAAGGTTCGAAAGTTTTTGTGGCCACATTGTAAGCTTTGCGGAGACGGGCCATATCGAACCAGGTAATGTTTTCGAAGCAGAGCTCGTGCCAGCGTTCCTGCCAAATGGCTTCCCTAAGCTGATCTTTAGATAGGCCACTTAATAAAGGAAGTTGTGCACGGGTACGGATGGCGTTTACAGCATCCAGTATTGGAGTTGTAGGGCCACTAACTTCGTTTGCTGCTTCCGCATAGGTTAACAGTACATCAGCATAGCGGATAACAGACCAGTTTAAATCGCTGTTTGCAGTGCTGGTTTGCGCTACATCATCAAATAGTTTGTACACGAAATATCCGCCTAGGTTTACTGTTTGGTTCCTGTTATCCTGATGGGTGAATTGGGTAAAAAAGAACTGTTTTTCTTTTGCCCTTAAATCTGCAGCATCGTACGATTTGACAAAATCTTCGGTGGAATAAATTGCCCCAGCCTCTGCAGAGTAAGCCGAAATATTTTTGTTGTTCGGAATAATTACTTCTTGCCAAGTACCCGGTATGATCTGGGTTTTATATTGTATCATGAAGATATTTTCCTCAATATTCTTTTTTGTTGGATTGTGGAGATCTGCATAAGTACCAAAAAGTTTGTACTGCTTTGAATCGATTACCTCCCCTGCTTTTTGAGCAGCAAGATTATAATATTCGGCTCCTTTTTGCAGTGGGTAACCCGCCATGGTAAGATAAACAGAAGCTAACAGTGATTTAACCGCGCTAAGGCTTGCCTTTCCGCTTGCATCTGTAATTGGAAGCCCAGATGCTTCGGCTGTTTTAAGGTCATTAACAATGAGTTGGTACACAGCCTCTGGAGTTGCCTGTTTAGGACGTAGTTGTTCCGAATCAAGTTTAACGGGTTCGGTAATAAGGGGTATGTTGCCGAAAAGCCTTACTAAGGTAAAATAATACCAAGCCCTTAAAAAATAGGCTTCGCCCAGCAACTTTTTTGCTTCTGTAGCATCCATGTTAATGCCGGGTATTTTGGCAATAGCCTGATTGGCATTTCCAATACCGCGGTAATAACTTTGCCAATAAGTTAAGCCATAACCGTTATCGGCCGTATTTCTCAGGTCTTTTACGTAAATGCTATTTATGGCCTGACCCAGATCGTTGGCCGCTTGGCCGGTGGCAAACTCGGTCATTAGCCACGCTCCACCACCAAAGCCACTAACCATTGGATCTCTCAGGCTGCTGTAAATTGCATTTACCCCACTTCTGGCATGTTCAGGCTTGGTATAATATTGATCGTCTATAAAATTACTAGGGTCGCTTTCAGTTAGAAATTTTTTGCATGAACCTAAGGTAAGGCTCAGCATGCTAAATATTATTAGGCTGTATTTTTGTTTAATTGTCATGGTTTGCAGATTAAGAATTAAAGGCCAATGTTAAGTCCAAGCATAAATACACGTGGTTTCGGGTAATCGTACAAGCCTACACCCTGATCGAATGGTGCGCCAGAATTGGATACTTCAGGATCGTAACCACTGTATTTAGTCGCTACAAAGAAGTTCTGTACTGAACCATATATCCGTAAGTTGCTAAATTTTAGCCTGTTGGCTATTGCAGCTGGAAAAGTGTAAGATAGTAGGAGGTTTCTTCCACGGATAAAGGAAGCATCAGTTACCTTATGGCTATCGTTGTTTGTGGTGTAACCAGCAATATATGGACGTATCTGTGCGATAGGTGTATTCTGATTGGTTTCTGTCCAAGCATTTAAGGTTGTTTTATAACTGTTTGCAATTCCCTGGCGGTCTTCTGCCGAATGGATACTGCGATCTAAAACATCATTCCCGTACATGTACTGTAAATCAACAGTAAGCGACCAGTTTTTATAACGGACAGTATTTAAGAAAGTTCCGTATCCAGTCGGGATACCATGCCCGATAATCGTTCTGTCAAAATCGTTGATGATGCCATCATTGTTGCGGTCAAGGTATTTGATATCACCAGGACGTAGGTTGTAGCGTTGTGCTTCAGCAGCTTCGTTGCTGCCCCAAGTGCCAAGCGATGTAAAACCAAAGAAAGATCCTACAGGTTCACCTTCGCGGATTACCCCATTGCCCGAAAAAATATCTCCATTAACCAAGCTAATCACTTTGTTTTTGTTTACAGATATATTGAATGTGGTACTCCAGGTAAACTGTTCGGTTTTAATATTGGTGGTGCTTAAGCCCAGTTCAAAGCCCTTGTTTTCCATGCTGCCAACATTAGAGAAGATGCTGGTGTAGCCACTGGTAAATGGTAGGGGTGCGTCGAGTAGCATACCATCTACCCTTCGTTTGTACAAATCTAAATCGATGTTGATGCGGTTATTGAAAAGCCCCAATTCAAGACCGAAATCAATCTGTTTGGTTTTCTCCCATTTAAGGTTCGGGTTGGCAATCCGGTTAATACCTACACCGGCATTGCGGGCAGCATTAAATACTACACTATAATTGCCAAGGCCAGCAAGCCCACGATAGGCTGGAATTTCAGAGTTCCCTGTTTCGCCGTAGCTGGTTCTGATTTTAAGGTTAGAAATAGCCGGAATGTTCTTCATAAAAGCTTCTTCAGATACGCGCCATGCTAAAGCTGCAGATGGGAAAAAGGCATATTGATTTTCTGTACCGAATTTAGATGATCCATCCAACCTGCCAGTAAGGGTTACCAGGTATTTATTTTGCAGACTGTAGTTAATTCTAGAGAAATAAGAGTTAAGTCCATAAGCCTGTGCAGCCGAGCTTGGTGGTTGTGGGCTAGAAGCCGCACCAAGATTGTTAAATGCAAAATAAGTATCTTCAAAACCTTGAGTATTTGCAGTGCTTTCAAAACTATCTACATGTTGCCATGAAAGTCCGGCCATAGCCGTAATGGAATGTATTTTAGCAAATTCTTTAGTGTAGGTAAGGTAGTTTTCGAACTGCCACGAGTTGTAACGGTTATTGGCAACCGAGGCGTTTCCGTTATCTGAGATATATTGTAAGCCTTTAGCTGCAAAGTAATCGTTTCGCTGGTTGATGATATTTGAACCGATAACAGAGCGCAGATCTAAGCCAGGGGCAAGGTGTGCCGTGGCATAAACATTCCCTAAGAGGGTTTGGGTACGTAGAAAGTAAAGCCTATCGGTAATAACCCTCAAAGGGCTGTCTCCACCTTCCATGCCTGGGTAATCGCGGTTGCTGGCCCAAGAGCCATCAGCATATTTTACAGGGATGATTGGCAATGCTTCAACAACTTGTCGCATGGTGGTAATCCCACCATCACCTAGGGCATCAACCTGTTTCTCATTTTGATCGGTATAACTCATTGAGCCACCTATTTTAAGCCATTTTTTTAATTGCGTATCAAATACAAACCGTCCAGAATAACGCTTTTGCCATGAACCTCGGGCCAAGCCTTGTTCGTCGCGGTAATTAAGAAATGCACCATAGCTGCCACGTTCATTTCCATCTGTAAAACCCAGCTGATGATTTTGGCTAAAAGCTTTTTGAAAAGTCTCGTCCTGCCAATCCGTATCGTATAATGGATTTCCCTGCGCATCGAATAATTTTGGATTGGTTCTTTTTGTTTTTGGATTTACATATTTAGTTCCTGTAGCCCAACCAACAGGATCATATTTCTGTGCGTTTGAATAGGCAAGCTCTTCCATGGCCAAAAATTCGCGGGAGTTTAACACCGCTAGTTTTTTTGGAAGTACACCAATGCTCACATTTGGATCGTAAGTAATTTTTCCGCCACTGGCACTACCACGCTTGGTTGTAACCAAAATAACACCATTTGCGCCACGTGCACCATAAATAGCGGTTGATGAGGCATCTTTCAATACTTCGATAGATGCAATATCGTTGGAATTGATATAATCGATTGGGGTACTGCCATTCCTTAGGTCAACAGTGTTCAAAATAACACCATCAATTACATAAAGTGGATTATTAGAAACACTGATCGAACTTGCACCACGGATGCGGATGTTGGCGCGGCCTCCTGGTCGTCCTGAGTTCGATGATACGTTTACACCCGTTATTCGCCCGGATAAGCCTTGGTTTAGCGAAGAAGCAGGGCGCTCCTGTAGCACGTCGCCTTTAACTGTGCCCACTGCGCCGGTAAGATCCGATTTTTTGGAGGTACCATAACCTACCACTACTACTTCATCGAGCTTTTTATTTTCTGATTGAAGCGTAATCGTTAAATCATTGCTATTGGCTATAATTATGGTTTGCTTCGTATAGCTAATAACAGAAATTTCCAGTACATCTTTTACTTTTGCTGCAATGGAAAATTGCCCGGCATCGGATGCAGCTACTTTGGTGCCGGTGGTTTTGTTTTCAATGGTTGCTCCGGGAATCGGAGTTCCGGTTTCATCTATAATTTTTCCCCTTACTGTGTTTTGTGCTGCGGCCTGAAAAGAAAAGGCCAATAAAACAGTACAAAGGGTAAGCGCAAAATATTCCAGAATTTTTTGTTGTGGTCTTTTTTTCATACAGCTAAGCTTTACGGTTTATATTAGGTTATAACCAAACATACTTTTGCTGTATTGTTTCTGCAACAGGCTGATTGATAAAAGGTAACGTTATATTAGCTGTTATTTTGTCTCTATTGTTAGAGTTGTTTTGCGGTTTTTTTCAGAAAATATGATGTTCAGTTACAATTACGAAGATTTTGATTTAGCTTTTTAAGGACTGATAGCAGTTAGGCAATATCTTTGCTATTAAGCTGACAAACTGATGCTGAATATGGGTGCGCGCAATGGAAGAAGAGGGCCGCTAAGGTGTAAGATTTAACAACCTATAAGATTAGTCTTTCTGGATTTGATTGCGAATTGAACCAGCCAATTTTTAAACAAAAAAAATCCCGCTCTGCATAAACAAAGCGGGATTGATATTTTAACTACAGCATATTAAAGCGCAGCTTTTGCAGCAGCTTCAGCTCTGATGATGTTCAACGCACCACCAGCTTTAAACCAGTCGATCTGTTGTGCATTGTAGCTATGGTTAACCGGGAATTGCTCCGTAGTGCCATCTGCATGGTGTAGTACCAGGGTTAATGGTTTATCAGGTGCAAATTCTGTTAAGCCTAAGATATCGATCGTATCATCTTCTAAAATCTTATCGTAATCATCTTTATCGGCGAAGGTTAAGCCCAACATACCTTGTTTTTTAAGGTTAGTTTCGTGGATACGGGCAAAAGATTTTACCAATACAGCACGAACGCCTAAGTGGCGGGGTTCCATAGCTGCGTGTTCACGCGATGAACCTTCGCCATAGTTTTCGTCGCCTACAACGATCGAACCTAAACCTGCTGCTTTATAATCGCGTTGCGTGGCTGGCACCGGACCGTACTCTCCGGTTAATTCATTTTTAACGTTATCTGTTTTATCGTTAAAGTAGTTTACAGCACCAATTAACATGTTGTTAGAAATATTATCTAAGTGGCCGCGGAATTTTAACCACGGACCAGCCATAGAAATATGATCTGTTGTACACTTACCTTTAGCTTTAATTAATAGTTTTAAGCCTTTAAGATCTGTGCCTTCCCATGGTGTAAACGGATCTAATAACTGCAAACGGTGCGAGGTAGGGGATACCAGAACCTGAACTGATGAACCATCGGCTGCTGGTGCCTGGAAGCCTGCATCCTCCACAGCGAAACCTTTCTGAGGTAACTCATCACCAGTAGGCGGATCTAATTTAACCTGCTCACCTTTATCGTTTGTTAAAGTATCCGTTAGCGGGTTAAAACCTAAATCTCCGGCAATTGCAATTGCAGCAACCATTTCTGGCGAAGCAACAAAAGCAAAAGTATTCGGGTTACCATCGGCACGTTTAGCAAAGTTTCGGTTAAACGAGTGTACAATTGTATTTTTTTCTGCTTTTTCTGCACCCGTACGGTCCCACATACCAATACATGGTCCGCAGGCGTTGGTAAAGATGGTCGCATTTAAATCTTCGAAAGTTTTTAAGTAGCCATCGCGGTCAGCAGTGTAACGAACCTGCTCAGATCCCGGATTGATGCCAAATTCTGCTTTGGTAACCAAACCTTTTGAAATGGCCTGGTTGGCGATGGATGCTGCCCTTGATAAATCTTCGTAAGAAGAGTTGGTACAAGAACCGATCAAGCCCCATTCTACTTTTAAAGGCCAGCCGTTTTTCTCTGCCTCAACTTTCATCTGCGAAACAGGAGTAGCCAGATCAGGCGTAAAAGGACCGTTTAAATAAGGTTCTAAGGTATCTAAATCAATCTCAATAACCTGATCGAAATAGTTTTCAGGATCTGCATAAACTTCGGCATCGCCTGTTAAATATGCTTTAATTTTGTTGGCCTCATCGGCAACTTCGTTCCTGTCAGTAGCACGTAAATAACGTTCCATGCTTTCATCATAACCGAAAGTAGAGGTGGTAGCACCAATTTCGGCGCCCATGTTACAAATGGTGCCTTTACCGGTACAGCTCATTGAAGTAGCACCATCGCCAAAATATTCTACAATGGCACCTGTACCGCCTTTTACGGTCAAAATACCGGCCACTTTAAGGATAACATCTTTAGCTGCAGTCCAACCGTTTAATTTTCCGGTTAATTTAACACCAATTAACTTCGGGAATTTAAGCTCCCAGGGTAAACCCGCCATTACATCACAGGCATCGGCACCACCAACCCCAATAGCCACCATACCCAAACCACCTGCATTTACCGTATGCGAGTCGGTACCGATCATCATTCCACCTGGGAATGCATAATTTTCCAATACCACTTGGTGGATAATACCAGCTCCCGGTTTCCAGAAACCGATACCATATTTGTTAGATACAGATGATAAGAAATCAAAAACTTCAGCACTTTCCGTTCTGGCGTGAGGTAAATCTATTGCAGCGCCTTCTTTGGCCGTAATTAAGTGGTCGCAATGAACCGTAGATGGAACAGCCACTTGCGGGCGGCCCGCCTGCATAAATTGCAACAAAGCCATTTGGGCAGTTGCATCTTGCATCGCAACGCGATCTGGTGCAAAATCTACGTAATCAGAACCACGTTTAAATGCCGTTTTAGGATCTCCATCCCAAAGGTGTGCATACAATATTTTTTCGGATAATGTTAAAGGCCTGCCAACTACTTTACGGGCAGCCTCAACGCGGCTACCGAAGTTTGCATATACCTTTTTGATCATTTCTATATCAAAAGCCATACTTTATTTATTAATAATTATTGTCATTAATGAGACTACCTAAATTAAACAATTTTTAACACACTTGTTTTTGAGAATTGTCAAATTGTGTTATTTAAAAACATTCTATGCAACCTTTATCTAAACAAAAAAGGCTATCCGTTGTGTCAGATAGCCTCATTTTTTTAATAAGATAATGCTTATTGTTTAGTAGAAATAGGGGTAAACTTGGTTAAATTAATACCTTCTACTGCTAGTTTATATTCTTCAATGCTTGGAATACGGCCTAAAATGGCTGAAAGAACCACCACCGGCGTTGATGCCAATAAAGACTCTCCTTTTTTACCATCTTTATCTTCTACCACGCGGCCTTGGAATAAACGTGTAGAAGTAGCCATAACGGTATCGCCTTTGGCGGCTTTCTCTTGGTTACCCATGCAAAGGTTACAGCCCGGACGCTCTAAATACATGATGTTTTCGTACTCGGTACGTGCATTGCTTTTAGGTAAAGCATCGCTGAACTCAAATCCCGAATATCTTTGCAGGTATTCCCAATCGCCTTCTGCTTTCAGTTCATCGATGATATTATACGTAGGAGCCGCAACTACCAATGGTGCTTTGAACTCTACTTTGCCCGTTTGTGTCTCTATGTTTTTCAACATTTGCGATACAATTTTCAAGTCGTCTTTATGCACCATGCAAGAACCTACGAAACCAAGGTCAACCTTTTTATCGCCACCGTAGTAAGTCAAATCTCTGATGGTATCGTGTGTGTAACGTTTAGATACATCTGCATTGTTCACATCCGGATCGGCAATCATCGGTTCTTGAATTAAATCAAGGTCAATTACTACTTCAGCGTAATATTTGGCATTCTCATCAGGTGTTAAAGCAGGTTTAATGCCTGTTTTAATTTCCTCAATGCGTTTATTTGCTTTATTGATCAAGCCCTGTAAAACCTGGTTATGGTTATCCATACCCTTGTCAATCATGATCTGTATACGGTTTTTGGCAATTTCTAAAGATTGGATCAACGTATCATCCTGCGAAATACAGATAGAAGCTTTTGCTTTCATCTCTGCCGTCCAATCAGTAAAGGTAAAGGCTTGATCGGCCAACAAAGTACCGATGTGCACCTCAATAATACGGCCCTGGAATACGTTTTCGCCATCAAACTGTTGCAACATTTGCAGTTGTGTTGCATGAACCACATCACGGAAATCCATGTGTTCTTTCATTGCACCTTTGAAGGTTACTTTTACCGATTCAGGGATTGGCATAGAAGCCTCGCCGGTTGCCAAAGCCAAGGCTACAGTACCAGAATCGGCACCGAATGCTACTCCTTTAGACATACGGGTGTGCGAGTCTCCACCGATGATGATCGCCCATTCATCAATAGTAATGTCGTTCAATACTTTGTGGATAACGTCGGTCATTGAATGATATTCGCCTTTAGGGTCGCGGGCAGTAATCACGCCAAAATCATTCATAAACTTCATCAGTTTAGGGATGTTTGCCTGTGCTTTTTTATCCCAAACAGATGCCGTGTGGCAGCCTGACTGGTATGCGCCATCAACAATTGGAGAAATAACGGTAGCTGCCATCGCCTCTAGTTCCTGAGCCGTCATTAAACCGGTAGTATCCTGCGAACCTACAATGTTTACTTCTACACGTACATCAGAACCAGCATGCAAAACTTTGCCCTGCGTTAAACCAACTGCATTTCTGTTGAATATTTTTTCTACTGCTGTTAAACCCTGACCTTCGATAGAAACTTCTTTAGCCGGTGCAAACACTAATGGTGCTTCGATGCCTAATGTTTTAGCCGCAAAAGTTTGGATTTTTTTGCCAAATACGATGGCGTAAGAACCACCTGCTTTAATAAATTCAACTTTTTGAGGTGTTAGGGCTTTCGAAATATCAATCAGCTCTTGGTCGCCATTGTATAATTTTTTGGTTCTGGTATTGATGGTCAAAACAGTACCGGTTTCAACGGTATAAACCTGCTCTAAAATTGGCTCATCGTTTTCGTTACGGATCGCATTACCCTGCTCATCTGTTTTCTTTACCCAGTTTTTAAGGTCGATACCAATACCGCCCGTAACATCAACTGTGGTTAAGAAAATTGGAGAAATACCGTTGGTGCCACCTACAATCGGGGCAATGTTTACAAATGGAACATAAGGGCTTGAACGTTTACCTGTCCAAAGTGCCACATTGTTTACACCCGACATACGTGAAGAACCTACACCCATGGTGCCTTTTTCGGCTACCAGCATTACGCTTTTATCTGGATGCAGCGCCTGCAAAGCTTTGATTTCTTCTTGAGCCTCTGGCGTGATCATGCACTTGCCATGCAGCTCGCGATCTGAACGGGAGTGGGCCTGGTTACCTGGCGACAATAAATCGGTAGAAATATCGCCAATACCGGCAATAAATGTTACCACTTTAATTTCTTCAGCAATGGCAGGCAGTTCGGTAAAGAATTCGGCCTTGGCATAACTTTCCAATATCTCTCTGGCAATGTCATTGCCGCTGTGGTAAGCTTCCTTTAAGCGATCAGTATCTGCATCGTACAAGAAAACCTGTGTTTTAAGCACGTTTGCAGCTTTATGGGCTTTATCACCATTGTCGGCCAAAGCAATGTCCAATAACACTTTAATAGAAGGGCCGCCCTTCATGTGCGATAACAGTTCGAAAGCAAAATCAGGTGTGATTTCTGCAACAACAGTTCCACCTAAAATAATTTCTTTTAAAAACTCAGCTTTTACACCAGCTGCGCCTGTAGTTCCAGGCAAGGTGTTATATATGAAAAAATTAACAGCATCTGCTCTGTTAAAATTGTTAACATTTTTAATCTGATCGATGATTTCGCTTAATAATTCGGCTCCATCAATAGGTTTAGGATGAAGACCCTGCGTTTTCCTGTCTTCAATTTCCTGGATATAATCGTTGTAAATACTCATCTTAGATATGCTATTCTTTTTTTGCTTAGCCTGTGTAACACATACACACTGCTTTTAGCCTAAAGAATACTGATTTTTATATATTAATTTGTGGTTTTTTGATCAAAAAACTCGATTTTTTGACTAGACCCAAAAATAGCAAAAAACAAATTTTAAATGTAATTTGCACAGGCGATTAGGTAATTTGGAATTATTCTAAATTAAGGCAATCCATGTAAATCAGAAGCTGAAAAAGCGCCCCAATCCTTGAAAAATATCCTGTAAGTTTGTGATTTGACAAATGCTTTTAATCAATCAGGAAACGTTCATTACCGAACAGTTCTGTCCGTTTTTGAACAGTAGGTAGGATGCTGTTCATGCAAAAACGGCTTTTATCCGGTTGCAGTCCATAAAAAAGGTTCTGGCATAACTATCGCTAAAGCGTAGCGAAAGCAAAACCTTTTTCAGTAAAATAAGCTAAAACCTTGGGAAGTGCGTAAGTTAAGCGGTCGAATGCCTTTAAACTATCGTGGAACACAATAATAGAGCCGTTTTCGGTATGTTTAATTACATTTTGATAACATTTTTCGGGCGCCAGATTGATGTCGAAATCGCCGCTGAGTACATCCCACATCACAATTTGCAGTTGGGCGTTTGTGGTTTTCAGTTTGGAGCCAGACTCCGGACTCCAAACTACCGACTCCAAACTCCGAACCTGGCTCTTCTTAATCCTCCCGTAAGGTGGCCGGAAAAGATTGGTTTGGGTAAGTTCCTGGCATTTTAGTGTATTTTGAAGATAGGTTTCATCATCAGTTTTCCATCCTTTTAAATGGTTAAAAGTATGGTTGCCGATGGCATGCCCATCGTTTTTGACGCGTTCGAAAACTTCGGGGTGTTTTACAATATTATCGCCTATGCAAAAGAATGTAGCTTTTGCATTAAAGACTTTCAAAGTTTTTAATACAAAATCTGTAACATTGGGTATGGGTCCATCGTCAAAGGTCAGATAAATAACTTTTTCGGTGCGGGATTTATTCCATAATAATGATGGATAATACCATTTTAGCAGAAGCGGTGATTTGATGAGGTACATTTTAGCAACAAAGTTACTAAATGCCTGTACAGATTGAAATTATTAAAGTTGTTTATATAGATTTGAAACAAATTATGAAGATGTTTACCAAGAAGAAGTTAATTACCGGATCCGCATTATCAATTGCTTTAGGTATTTTTCAGGTTGCCAATGCCCAGCAGGTGATTACCATTCAGCAGGCTGTTGAAAATACCCTTAAAAATAACCTGACCATTAAACAAGCACAGTTTAGCGCTGCAATAACTGAAGAAAACCTAACACAGTCTAAATATGCGCTTTATCCCAACTTAAACGCGAGCATAAATCCCAATTTAACATTTGGCCGTGGTTTGGATCAAACAACATTCCAGGTTACCAACCAAACATCATTATACACCAGCGGTAATTTAACTACCAATGTAGACCTGTTTCAGGGCTTTACCAAAATAAACCAGATCAGGCAGAATAAAATATTATTGGATGCCGACAAAACCAATATCGAAAAAGTTAAGAACGATCTGATCCTAAATGTGGTTAATGCTTATCTCCAGGTTTTATATAACACGGATCTGGAACGCGCTTCTAAAGAACAATTGGATATTGCCAGAAAAACCCTCACCAGGGAAAATGCTTTGCTCGATGCGGGTAATAAAACCTTGGCCGATGTTTCGCAGGCTAAATCTCAGGCCGCAACTGCCGAACTTAATTTAACGAATGCCCAAAATGCCCTTTCCATTTCATACCTCACCCTGGGGCAGTTAATGGAAATGCAGCCCAACCAAAAATTTGTGGTACAGGCACCGCTGATTGATAATATTAAAACGGCATCAACAACAGTGGATGCAGAAGAAATTTATAACAATGCGCTGAATATCTTTCCTGATATCAAATTGGCTACATTAAGATCGTTGGCGGCTAAGCAGGCCATCGCTGTAGCAAAAGGCGCATACTCGCCATCATTAAGCTTGGGCGCTGGATTAAATACCTCCTATTCTTACCAGTTTAATTATAATGGATTAACGCCACAATCTTCGTTTGCAGATCAAATCGATCAAAGGTTGGGACAAAGTATAGGGATGAGCCTTCAGATTCCCATTTTTAATGGATTTACTGCCCGCTCAAGTGTGCGCAAGGCGAAAATTACCTACCAAAATAATCTAACGCAGGAACAGCTTGCAAAGAATAACCTGAATAAAGTTATTTTTCAGGCTACCACCGATTTAAAAGCTGCCGAAAGCCGTTATGCTTCTACCCAAAATGCTTTTAACGCGCAAAAGGATGCCTTTTACGTAGTAGAACAGCGTTATAATGTTGGTTTGGTAAATTCTTTAGATTACAGCACGGCCCAAACCAATAGGAACAAAGCTGAAATAGATTTTATCCAGGCCAAATACGATCTTATTTTCAGGGCGAAAGTAATTGATTATTACCTGGGTAAACAAATTACTTTTTAAGGCTTAAAAAAGGGCGAAAGCATTGTATGTTGTGTCTTAACATCACAACATTTTAACCTTAAAACATTACAACTTTAATAAAACAAACGAAATACAATAAATTATGAAACTGAAGCATATTATTATTACCGTAGTTGCTATCGTAGCGCTCTTGGTTATACTTAAACTGGCCGGAGTTATTGGCGGCGATAAAACTGAAAAAGTAACTACGGAAAAAGCATCAGATAAAACTGTTGTAGAAACAGTTACGGCAAGCGGTAAAATACAGCCCGAAACCGAAGTTAAGTTAAGCTCGGAGGTATCGGGAGAGGTTGTAGAACTGAAAGTAAAAGAAGGCGATATTGTTAAGGCCGGACAACTGCTTTGTAAAGTGCGTCCTGATGTTTTGCAATCGGGTTACGAAAGAACAGTAGCGAGTTTTAACGCACAAAAAGCCAGTGTGGCTGCTGCACAACAGCAATTGGCTCAAAACCAGGCAAATTTTATCAATGCCGATGCTACCTATAAACGTAATGTAGAGCTTTTCAATAAAAAAGTAATATCAGCTTCAGAATTCGATGCGGCCAAAGCTGCTTATTTAACGGCCAAAGCAAATTTAGCAAGTGCTAAAGAAAATGTAACGGGAGCTAAATTTACTTTAGAACAAACTGGTGCAAACGTTAAAGAAGCAGGTGCGAATTTGGCCAAAACCACAATATATGCACCTGTTGATGGGGTGGTTTCTAAACTATCAATTGAGCTGGGCGACCGTATTTTAGGTACGTCGCAAATGGCTGGTACAGAAATTATGCGTATTTCTAACCTATCCTCAATGGAAGTTAATGTGGATGTAAACGAAAACGACATTACCCGTGTTAAGGTTGGCGATAAAGCTTCAATTGAAGTTGATGCTTTCTCTGACAAGAAATTTAGGGGAGTGGTAACGGAAATTGCAAGCTCATCAACTGCTGTAGGTACTGCAGTATCAACCTCGGTAGATCAGGTTACCAATTTCTCTGTAAAAATCAGGATCAGCGAAGAACTGGCCGGTAAACAACAGTCTATCTTCCGTCCGGGTATGTCGGCTACGGTTGATATTGAAAGCGAATCTTTAACAGGTTTGGCCATTCCTATACAAGCTGTATTTACAGATAACGGAAAATCGGGCGAAGGAAATCAGAACCAGGGCAACCAGGAAAATACCGATAAGCAAAAATCTAAGCTAACCGATAAAAAAGTGAAACAGTATGTGTATGCTTACGATGCTAAGACCAAAAAAGTTAAAAAAACAGAAGTAACTACCGGGATACAGAATGATCAGTTTATCATTGTAAAATCGGGTGTTAAAGCTGGCAATGAAATCGTAACTGGCCCTTATTCGGCTATCCAGAACAAGTTAAAAGACGGTATGGTTGTAGAAAAAACATCTAAAGACCAGTTGTTTAACAAAGACGCTAAGAAGTAGACTTGTTAGGTGCAAGGTTAAAGGTGTGAGGTGTAGGGTATTACCTATTCGCCTCACACTTTTATCGTAAATATCTATTAGAAATAGTAACTTGCAGGCTTTAGGTGTATCCTAAAGGTTTAGGGTGTAAGATTTAAGCTTTATGGCAAATTGTCCTTTAGCCATAAGTCTTACACCTTTTGCCTTACACCTTTTACCTTAGCTTTAGGGCGCAGGCCATAATAACCTTATGCCTTTTACCTTAAGCCTTATACCTTTTTTAAAATATGGTACCTAAAATAGCAATGATAGGGGGTGGGAGCTGGGCTACTGCCATTGTAAAAATGCTTGCTGATAATTTATCAGAGAAAGAAATTTTTTGGTGGATGCGCAACGAAGCAGCCATAGAGCACATTAAAAAATTTAAGCACAACCCCAATTACATCAGTTCTGTTGAGATTAAACTCTCGCAGGATGACCACATCTCTTCAGATATCAATCTGATTATTCAATCTGCCGAATTTGTAATTTTGAATGTTCCGGCCGCATTTTTAAAAGAAACACTTTCTAGCATCACTGCTGATGATTTAAAAGGGAAGAAAATTGTTTCTGCCATTAAAGGCATCGTTCCGGAAGACAACCTGATTATCGGTGAGTTCCTGCATAAAAATTACAACATTCCTTACCACGATATTTTAGTGGTTAGTGGCCCCTGCCACGCCGAAGAGGTAGCTCTAGAAAAACTATCTTATTTAACCATTGCCTGTACAGATGTAGAAAAAGCATCGACCTTTGCATCTTTTTTAAATACACGTTACATCAAAACCAATGTATCAGACGATATTTTCGGTACTGAATATGCTGCCGTTTTAAAGAATATTTATGCTGTGGCAAGTGGTATCTGTCATGGAATAGGCTATGGCGATAATTTTCAGGCGGTACTCATCAGCAATGCCATTAGGGAAATTAAACGTTTTGTTGATGTGGTTCACCCCATTAACCGCGATATTAAAGAATCGGCTTACCTGGGCGATTTATTGGTAACTGCTTACTCGCAGTTTAGCCGTAACCGTACCTTTGGTAACATGGTAGGTAAGGGCTATACGGTAAAATCGGCTCAGCTGGAAATGAATATGATTGCAGAAGGTTATTATGCCGCCAAATGCATGCACATTAAAAATCAGGAGTATAACGTTGATATGCCCATTTGTAAGGCTGTTCACAGCATCATTTATGAGAAACGTTCGCCGCAGATAGAAATGAAATTACTGGCCGAAAAGTTAAACTAAGCCTGGCATCGCTGCATTTTATCATGTACTTAGCCCAGGGCGAAGCGGCATCCCCTAAGTGCAGCGAAGGGATATAGCAAAGCACGGGAACACATGGAAATAATTGCATTGTCCCTGCGCTTCAAAAAATGTAAAGCAGTTTTTATGCTCGCCGCTTACAGTGGCCCTTATTTCCGCTACTAATTTTTTGTGCGGTTTAGCTTTGTCCGCTGTTATAATTTTATATCAGGGCTTAATCAGCTTCAGTACTTTGCTGGCATTGCAAATGTGTAGCTACTTCAATAAGGTTTATTTAATTTGTTCTGTACGCCAAACAAAAATCATACGGCACTGTTATCATAAAAAACAATATAGCTGTCATGAAAAAGAAATTTGTAATGGGTTTATTAACAATGGCCTTAATTGGCGGTGTAACCCTTAGCGTAAACGCACAAGAAAAGAAAAAAACCGAAGTTGGAAAGGCATTAGATCATACAGGTAAAGCCATTGGTAAAGGCGCTAAATCTGTGGGTAATAAAACTGCAGAAGTTGCTGTAAAAGGTAGTTCGAAAGTAGCCGATAAAACCTGGAAAGGTAAAATGGCACCCGATGGTTCAGATGTTTACATCAACGGAAAGAACGAAAAATATTATGTAAACGCAAAAGGTGCCAAAATCTGGTTAAAAGCTAGTCAGATTAAAGACAGGCCGGCCCCTAAAAACTAAATAAAAAACTCCCGATTCCTGATCGGGAGTTTTTTAATTAAAATATGTTTTTCACCACAAAACAAAATCCCGAAAGCAGCGCCCCGGGATTTTAATCAGTTATATTTGATTAAACAATTGTTCCGTATAGATCGAAATCTTCGGCCCGATCAATTTTCACGTTAACAAAACTTCCATTGGCGGCATAACCTGTTGCAGCATCAATTAAAACTTCGTTATCTACTTCAGGCGAGTCGAATTCTGTTCTGCCTACAAAGAAATCGCCTTCTTTTTTGTCGACCAGAACTTTAAAGGTTTGCCCAACTTTTTCTTGGTTGATATCGAACGAAATACCCTGCTGGATTTCCATAATATCATCTACACGTTGCTGTTTCACTTCATCAGGTACATCATCAACCAAGGTATGCGCATGGGTTTTTTCTTCGTGAGAGTAGGTAAAGCAGCCTAAGCGGTCGAATTTGGTTTCTGCAACCCATTCCTTCATTTCTTCAAAATCGCGTTCACTTTCGCCCGGATAACCGCAGATTAAAGTGGTACGCATGGCAATGTTCGGCACTTTGTCCCTGATCTGGTTTACCAGATCGATGGTTTTTTGCTTTGTAGTACCTCGGCGCATTGATTTTAACATATTATCTGTAATGTGCTGTAAGGGCATATCCAGATATTTACAGATGTTATCGCGTTCGTTCATGGCGTCTAAAATTTCCATCGGGAAGCCAGAAGGGTAGGCGTATTGCAGGCGGATCCACTCAATGCCCGGCACATCCGATAAACGGCGCATCAGTTCATCTAACTTACGCACACCGTAAAGGTCCAGGCCATAATAGGTAAGATCCTGGGCAATTAATATCAGCTCTTTGGTGCCGTTTTTAGCCAAAATCTTTGCTTCGTTCACTAATTCTTCCATCGGCTTGCTCATGTGCTTACCACGCATCAGCGGAATGGCACAGAATGAACATGGGCGGTTACAGCCTTCAGCTATTTTAAAATAAGCAAAGTGAGATGGGGTAGTGAGTAAACGTTCGCCAATAAGCTCATGTTTGTAATTAGCGCCCAACTCGTGCAATATGTTTTGTAAATCATTGGTACCAAAGAATGCATCAACGTTGGTAATTTCCGATTCCAGCTCGGGTTTATAACGTTCAGAAAGGCAGCCGGTAACCACAACCTTGCCAATTTTACCAGCCTCTTTAAGTTCGCTGAACTGTAGGATGGTATCAATAGATTCCTGCTTGGCATTATCGATAAAACCGCAGGTGTTGATTACTACGATATCATCTTTGCCCATTTTATCAGATTCGTGTGTAACGTTTAAATTGTTGCCACGCAGCTGTCCCATCAATACTTCCGAATCGTATATGTTTTTTGAACAACCCAAAGTAATTACATTAATTTTTGGCTGTTTAACTGTGGTTTTACTTCTTGCTATTTTGGTATTCATCTTTCACTTAATCTTTACTGTTATTAAAAGTAAGGAGATCGTCATCCTGATCCGATAGCTATCGGATTTATTTCAGGGTCTTTAATTTAAAAAAAGAGATGCTGAAATAAATTCGGCATGACGAATGGTTAATAGGTTACTTAAATAAACTATTCACAAATTCCTTTTTATCGAATAGTTGCAGGTCGTTTATCTTTTCTCCAACACCGATATATTTAACCGGGATTTTAAACTGATCCGAAATGCCGATTACCACACCACCTTTGGCAGTACCATCTAATTTGGTAATGGCTAAAGCATTTACATCAGTTGCTTCTGTAAACTGTTTACATTGTTCAAAAGCATTCTGACCGGTTGAGGCATCCAGCACCAATAAAATTTCGTGCGGTGCACCTGGTACCACTTTCTGCATTACCTGTTTAATTTTGCCCAGCTCGTTCATCAAACCAATTTTGTTGTGCAAACGGCCAGCGGTATCGATAATAACCACATCTTCATTATTGGCTACAGCCGATTGCAAAGTATCGAAAGCTACTGAAGCAGGATCGGAGCCCATGCCCTGCGCTACCACCCTAACGCCTACACGTTCGCCCCAAAGCTTAATCTGATCTACGGCTGCGGCCCTAAAGGTATCGGCAGCGCCTAAAACAACCTTAAGGCCCGATTCTTTAAGTTTATGTGCCAGCTTTCCAATGGTAGTGGTTTTACCCACACCGTTAACGCCAACAACCATAATTACATAAGGTTTATGATCGCCATATTCGAACTGACGGAAATCGTTACTGTTGTTTTCTGATAACAGCAGTTGAATTTCATCGCGCAGAATAAAGTTTAATTCGGAGGTGTTCAGGTATTTGTCTTTGGCAACACGGTCTTCAATACGCTTAATAATTTTCAGCGTAGTGCTTACACCCACATCAGAAGTAACCAAAACTTCTTCCAGATTATCGAGCACTTCATCATCAACAGAAGATTTTCCGGCAACGGCCTTGGTAATTTTGTTGAAGAAACCATCTTTTGTTTTCTCTAAACCCTTATCTAAAGCTTCTTGAGCTTCAGGTGCAGTTTCTTTCTTTTTGAAAAAATCGAATAAGCCCATATCTAAAATTTGATATAACAAAAAAAGCCCTTCCGGTTAAAACGGAACGGCCTTTAATATCTTTTAATATTAAAAAATATTAACCTTATTTAGATGCAATAGCATCTTTTACGTGGTCGTTATGTACGATAAGTTCTTTGAATGAGTAAGCACCTGTTTTTGGTGATTTAACCATTGTAATTACTTTCGAATACTCTTTACCTGTACCTGTTTTAAGGGTTGCAACTACTTTCTTTGCCATGTTGTTATAATTTTAATGATTGAATTAGTGAATGTTCGAATGAATGAATTAAACTCACCCATTCAATCAATCTATCATTCAATTATTTAATTTCTTTGTGTACGGTTACTTTTCTCAATACCGGGTTGAATTTTTTCAATTCTAAACGCTCAGTAGTGTTTTTACGGTTTTTGGTAGAAATATATCTAGACATACCTGGCATGCCACTTTCTTTGTGCTCAGTACATTCTAAAATAACCTGAACTCTGTTACCTTTTTTTGCCATTTTAATATTAATTGTAAACTGTTAATCTCAACAGTTAATGTTTTTTACAAAAATCCTTTTTTTACGAAACGGTTGATGGCTTCGCTAATACCCACTTTATTGATGGTTTTAATCGCTGAAGTAGAAACTTTCAACGTAATCCAACGGTCTTCTTCAGGGATATAAAATTTCTGAAGTTTCAAATTAGGATAAAATTTGCGTTTGGTTTTAACGTTCGAGTGCGATACGTTATTGCCTTTCATTGCCATTTTTCCTGTTAAATCACAAACTCTTGACATGACTTGTAAATATAGTTGTTAAATATCGGTCGCTTAATTTTTTTAAGAGTGTGCAAATATCTGAATAATAATTGTAAAAGGCAAGAGCCTAGTTAATTATTTTTATAATTTATATCAACATCCCATCTTCCTGGTTCCTTTAATTCGAAATCTATAAGCTCTGTACCAGCATGGAGCCTTAAGCGTAAGGGGAAATTGATATTTGTCAAGGTGTAAAAATTTTGGGTTGTCGATTTTTTATCAACCTTAATGCTATCATAACCACCATTTAAAACTTCAATGTTGTCAAATGTTGGCCCTGTTTGGTTCCTTACTTCAGCTGATTCAGAAGTTCCAACTACACCGTATCCTGTCGAATTATTGTTTACTGCAGATAATTTCTTTTTACCTATCGTAATAAAAACAATCTGTCCACTTTTCTTGCTCTTCCGGATTTCAACAGATTCTATGTTTTGCGATTTTGCCAAAACAGTATAAAGAGCAGTTTTAGTGGTATCGTTTTCAGATTTTAAACCGGACCTGAAAGTTGCGAATGTTCTATTTGCCATCAATGTGGTAAGTAGAAGGAGTGTTAAAGCGAAATTTTTCATATATCAAATATAAATAATTTTGATCAAACGTTTGATATCCATTTTGATACGATTTAACTATTTTACCTTGTTATTATTTCTTTAAATTAGCCGCACTAATCCAAAATATAAAACGAGCGATGCAAATTACATCTTTTAAGCAATACGAAGAAGATTATAAGAAAAGCGTAGAAAACCCTGAGCAGTTTTGGGGTGAGGTGGCGCAAAATTTCCAGTGGCGCAAGCCCTGGTTCAAAGTATTGTCGTGGAACTTTAATGAACCCAATATCAAGTGGTTTGAAGGGGCTAAGCTTAATATTACCGAAAACTGTTTAGACCGCCATTTGGCAACCAACGGAGATAAACCCGCCATTATCTGGGAGCCCAATAATCCTGAAGAGGAGAGTGTTACCTACACTTATAAAATGCTGCACGAGCGAGTATGCCGTTTTGCCAATGTGTTAAAACGCAATGGCGCTAAAAAAGGCGACCGTATCTGTATCTATATGCCAATGGTGCCCGAATTGGCAATTGCTGTTTTGGCCTGCGCGAGGATAGGTGCGGTACATTCGGTTATTTTTGGCGGCTTTTCGGCCAAATCTATTGCCGATAGGATTAACGATTCGCAGTGTAAACTTGTAATTACTGCTGATGGCTCTTACCGCGGTAACAAACAGATCCCGTTAAAGGATGTAATTGACGATGCATTGATAGGTTGCCCCACGGTAGAAAAATGTATTGTATTAACACATGTACGTACGCCTGTTTCGATGTTGAAAGGAAGAGATGTGTGGTGGGAAGATGAAGTTAAACATGTTAACGATGTTTGTGAGGCAGAGGAAATGGATGCAGAGGATATGCTCTTTATCCTGTATACATCTGGCTCTACCGGTAAGCCAAAAGGGGTTGTTCACACCTGTGGTGGTTACATGGTTTATGCAGGTTATACTTTTTCTAATGTGTTCAACTACCAACCGGGCGAGGTATATTTCTGTACAGCCGATATTGGCTGGATTACCGGGCACTCTTACATCGTGTACGGACCACTTTCGCAAGGGGCAACTTCGGTTCTTTTTGAAGGTATACCAACTTATCCCAGCCCATCGCGTTTTTGGGATATTGTGGAAAAACACAAAGTAAATACTTTATATACTGCACCAACAGCCATCCGTTCTTTAATGAGCTATGGCGATGAGCCTTTAAATGGAAAAGATTTAAGCACGGTCCGCGTTTTAGGATCGGTAGGAGAACCAATTAACGAAGAGGCCTGGCATTGGTTTGATGAGAAAATTGGCCATGGTAAAGCACCAATAGTAGATACCTGGTGGCAGACCGAAACCGGAGGGATTATGATTTCGCCTATTGCAACCGTAACCCCAACCAAGCCAAGTTTTGCAACCCTGCCTTTGCCGGGCATCCAACCTATTTTGGTTGATGAGAACGGTAACGAAATTGAAGGTAACGGCGTAATGGGCAACCTCTGCATCAAGTTTCCTTGGCCAGGCATGCTGCGCACAACCTATGGCGACCACGAGCGCTGTAAGCAAACTTATTTCTCTACTTACGAAAATTTATATTTTACGGGTGATGGTTGTTTACGTGATGAGGACGGTTACTATAGAATTACCGGTAGGGTAGATGATGTTTTAAATGTATCGGGCCATAGAATCGGGACAGCTGAAGTAGAAAATGCCATTAACATGCATGCCGGTGTGGTAGAAAGTGCTGTGGTAGGTTATCCACACGATGTAAAAGGACAGGGCATTTATGCTTTTGTAATTTACCCTGAAATGCACGGAGAGGCCGAATTATCTAAAAAGGATATTTTACAAACGGTTACCCGCGTGATTGGGGCAATTGCCAAGCCAGATAAAATTTTGTTTGTTTCCGGACTTCCAAAAACACGTTCGGGCAAAATAATGCGTAGGATACTGCGCAAAATTGCCGAAGGCGATACCGCTAATCTGGGCGATACGTCTACATTGCTCGATCCGGGAGTGGTGGAAGAGATTATAGCAGCTGCCAATAAACTTTAAAAAACAATATTAAACGAGAAAGCCCCAGTATTTGGGGCTTTTTCGTTTAAATGAAATGCTGTTATTGGTAACCTGCATTTTGTACCAGGTTTTTGTTTGCATCAATCTCTCTTTGCGGAATTGGAAAAACCAGAACGGTTGAATTCCATGGAATAGAGCCAATATTGGTCTGCGTTCTTTTGGCATCGTGTAGCGAGAAACCTTCAAAAGCGAGTTCGAGTTTACGTTCAGCCAAAATATTGGCCAAAGTGGCTGTTGTGGTTGTTAAGCCAGCCCTACTTCTTACCACGGCTAAATCCTGCAGAGGTGTTTGGCCACCAATTGGTGCCGCAGGTGCCAAACGGGCATTACACTCTGCTCTGATTAAGTACATTTCGGCTAAGCGGATTACAGGAACGTTTCCGTATTGATTACCGAATTTTGCGGTAAACATATCGTCATCATCGTAAAAGGCATTTTTTCTATCATCAGCGGTGCTATAGGTAGCATCAATCCAATCTTGCGAAATTACGGCATCTCCACGGCCGCCAAAGGTAGATGAGCCATAAAATTCATTAAATCCATTAAAGCCGGTTAAGGTGGTTACCTGCATGGCAAAAACATCTTCAGTCGTGTTTTCGCCAGGTTTTGCCGGTTTACCACTTTCGGGCATTTTCGGAAAGGCATCTATGTAAGCAGCCGTTAAATGGTAATTCCCTGAAGCAATTACCCTGTTTGCAGCAGCACCTGCAGCGCTAAAATTGCCCATTTGCAAATATAACCGAGCTAACATTCCTGCCGCGGCCGATTTGGTAGCGAAAAAACCGTTTGTGGCCGGAAGTTTGGCTTCAGCATCGGTTAAATCGGCAATGGCCTGGGTATAAACTGCCGCCACAGTCGATCTGCTGAGGTAGCTCGATTCGCTTACTACAGTGGTTGGCGTTAGTACAATAGGCACCCCAGGGTTTGTAGTCGGAGAACCATCGTTGTAGGCTTTTCCAAATAACCTTACCAGCTCAAAATAGGCTGCACCGCGTATAAACTTGGCTTCGCCTTCAACCCTGCTTTTCTTTGCCGCATCAACTTTGTCAATTGCTGCAATTACATTATTAGCGTCGTTTATGGCGGTATACCCAGCAGCCCAAACATTATCTACAAAGGTATTGGTTTTCAATAGCGATTTATTGATGGCCTGTGTGAGTTCCTCGTAGGTTCCAAACCATTCAATGGCATTGGTATTGGCCAAAAAATCGGTTATTAGAAATGGCCGTCCACCAAAAAAGTTACGGCTGCCTAAATCTGAGTAGGCACCAACCAGGGCTCCTTCAACATCTTTCGACGTGCGCAAGGCATTTTGCTGTTCAATCGTATCTACCGGATTAATATCGAGTGCTTTTTTGCATGATGATAAAACCATCAGAAACAGGCAAGCAAATATGATCTTATTTATATATGTCTTTTTCATTTTGATTCTCTTTAAATTATAGGCCAATGTTTATACCAAATGAAATTGTACGTGGTTGCGGAGCCGAATAAAAATCTACCCCCTGGTTAATATTGGTCGATTGGTAATCGGCATTTACTTCAGGGTCCCAGCCTTTGTAACCGGTAATGGTCAGTAAATTTAAACCAGTTGCATATACCCTTAACTTGCTCAGTTTAATTTTTGTAAGTACCGAAGCAGGGAAGGTATATCCAAGCGTTACGGTTTTTAAACGAACGTACGAACCATCAGATAAATAGCGGGTAGAATTGCCTACCCCATTGCCATAAAATAGGCGTGGTTCGGGCACGGAGGTAACATCTCCGGGTTTATCCCAATAGCTCATCTGGTCTGCAGTTTGGTTATCGTAGCCGTTTGATGCATTTGCGCTCATGTACTGCCCGCCGGCATTAAAAATCTTGTTCCCCTTAACGCCCTGAAAAAATATGCCCAGATCAAAATTTTGGAAAGAGAGGGTATTGTTAAACCCAAATGTATATTTTGGATTAGGGTTTCCGGCAAATATTCTTTGTGCTTTGTTAATGTCAGTAGTTACCGATCTATCCACATTTCCTGAAGCATCGGTGGTATTTAAAAAATACAGGGCATCGCCATTGGCCGGATTTACACCTGCGTATTCTGGCAGGTAGAAAACACCGATCGGCTGACCTGAAATGGCCGCGTTTATTTCGTTGCCATTTAAAACCTGACCGCCTAAATTGGTAATTTTATTGTTGTTAATGGCTGCTGTTATGGCTGTTGACCATTTGAAAGCACCCACCAGGTTTTCGGTATTGATACCAAGCTCAAAGCCGGTATTTTTTAACGCACCTAAATTTTGTGTTTTGGTAGAGAAACCAGTGGTTTGTGGTACAGGTACATCCAAAAGCAGGTCGGTAGTGTTTTTACGGTAAAAATCGAAAACCCCGGTAATTCTATTCTTTAAAATACCAAAGTCTAAGCCAATGTCGAGCTGTTTGGTTTTTTCCCAGGTTAAATCTGGGTTGGCAATCCGCGATGGAATCTGCCCCGGCAGGCCACCATAAGCACCTGTGCCGCTAAATAGGCCACGTGCAGAGTAGTTTCCGATTTCGGCATTACCGGTTAAACCATAACTGGCCCTTACTTTTAGCAAACTAATGGTTTCACTCTGTTTCAAAAAATCTTCTTCAGAGGCAATCCAGGCCAACGATCCGGCAGGGAAGTAACCATATCTATGATTTGCACCGAAACGGGAAGAGCCATCAGCACGCACACTGAATCCGATTAAATAACGGTCGTTATATTTATAATTTGCCCTAAAGAAATAGGATAGAAAGCTAAATGCGCCCTCGTTACTGGTGGCAATAACCTTTGTGGCTGCCGATCCCAGTTTGATGTAAGAATCGCTCGGAAAATCCTGACCTTCGATGGTGCTGTATTTCGTTGTTGATTTTTGATAACTGGTACCCAAAATGGCATCAAAGCTACTTTTGCCGATGGTGGTGTTGTAGCTGAAAAAGTTGTTCGTATTGGTGTTAATTACAAAAGTCGAAATATTTTGCCCGTCACCATTTGAAGTGCCCGTATTTCTGAATGTTAAAGAACCGTAATAGCTTTCTTCATTCTGGTTCAGGTTATCAATAGAAAAATCGGTGCTGAATTTTAGCCCTTTCGCCAGGTTGATATTGGCAAAGGCCTTACCGATTGTTCTGTACACGGTAGCCTTGTAAAAAGCATTTTCAATACCGATAAATGGGTTATAATATACAGGGTAGTTTGATGCTGCACCCGGTAGTGTTCCGCTGATCAAGCCAGATCTTGGGTCGATAAAAGGAGTAATCGGCGATAGCGCTACAGATTGCAGTGGACTTGAAAAGGCATTATCGTTTGATAAGCGGTTGTTGATGCTGTTCGAAAAATTAAGGTTAACGCCAACTTCTAAAAAATCGGTTACCTTATTGGTGAGGTTTAACCTGCCGCTGTATCTTTTGTAACTGTTGCCCACCAAAATCCCATCTTGATCTAAGGCCTGGCCACCGATATAGAATTTGGTTTTTTCGTTTCCGCCGGTCAAATTAAGGTCGTACTGTTGTGTAGCCGGGTTATCCTGAAAAGAAGCCGCCTCCCAGTTGGAGTTTACCTTATAGGTCTGGTAATCATTATTGCCTGCCGAATACCGGTTTAGCCTTGCCTCCACACTCGAACTGTAATCATCCAAGGCTTCCTGTAGGGTAGTATAGTCGCCATTTAAAAAATCCTGATTGGCTGCACCCTGTCCGGCACGGCGTAAAATTTTAACATACTGCTCTGCTGTTAAAAAATCCCTGTGGTTAGATGGCGAACTGATTCCGCCCAATGCATTAAACTGAATGAGTGTTTTGCCTACCTTGCCCTGTTTGGTGGTAATGAGCACCACACCGTTTGATGCCCTTGCACCATAAATTGCAGAGGCCGAGGCATCTTTTAAAACCTCGATAGATTCGATATCATTGGTGTTTAAATCGGCTAAAGCGCTGGTTGGCGCGGTTGTGCTCGAAAAATCTCCTGAGGTAATCGGGATACCATCTACGATATAAAGTGGTTCGCTACCGGCAGTTACCGATGCAGCGCCCCTTACCCGTACCGTAATGCCCTGCCCAAGTTTTCCATTCTGGGCCGCAATTTGTACACCAGCAGCTTTTCCCTGTAAGGCCTGTTCAAAGGTGGTTACGGGCAGGTTTTCTAAATCTTTCGATTTCACCGAGGCTACCGATCCCGTAACATCGCGCTTAATCTGCGTGCCGTAACCTACTACCACTACATCAGATAATGTGGTATTTTCTTCCTCCAGACTTACATTTATATTTTGTCCGGTAATGGCCACCTCTTTTGTTTTGTAACCGATAAAGCTAAAGACAAGGATTTTTGCATCATCGGCAACACTGAGTTTAAAAGCCCCGGTAACATCACTTTGTGTACCGTTAGCTGGAGCGCCTTTTACGTATACGCTAACCCCGGGAATTGGTCCGGAGTTCGACGTAACTTTTCCGGTAATGACCCTGCCCTGTGCGAAAGCAAATGAAATTAATCCGAAAGACAAAATCATACTTAAGAGTAGTTTTTTCATCAATTGTTTAGTTTAGTTAATAATGTTTGATTTTTGTAGGAATGTATTTTCAATATACTAAAAAAGAAGCGTAAAACCTTGAGGAATAACGTTAAATATGAGTGTTGTTTGGTTTTAAGCCTATAGATCGAAACAAAAAGGCGCGGTAAAATGTTATTAAGATTAAAAAGTATATCATTTATAAAAAAAATACGAGCATGGATAAGTTAGAATTAAAAGGAAAGTGGAATGAAATAAAAGGTAAGGTTAAACAGGCCTATGCCGATTTAACAGATGATGATTTAAAGCACGAAGAGGGGCAGGACGATGAATTGCTGGGTAAACTGCAGCAAAAAACCGGAAAAGGGAGAGAAGAGCTTGTAAAATGGATCAACTCATTATAATTTCAATCCTATAATTAAAACAGGCATCCACATTTGGGTGCCTGTTTGCTTTTAAGCCTTTGCTATGCGCGATATTGCACAACGTTTTAGTCAAAATCCGATACTTTCTCCTATGGATTTAAAACCCAGCAGGGAAGGTTTGGTTATTGTTTGTTTGCTTAATCCAGGTGTCTTTACTTTCGATGGCAAAACCTGGCTGCTCATCCGTGTAGCCGAGCGGCCCGAACAGCGGCAAGGCACCATCTCTTTTCCCGTGCTGAAAAATGGAGGGATAGATATTGTCGAAATTGATGGGCAGCACCCCGAATTAGATGCAAGCGACCCAAGGGTAATCAATTACAAAGGTGCCGATTATTTAACTACGCTATCTCATTTAAGATTGGTTTGCAGCGATGATGGTGTAAATTTTTATCAGCCCGCAGGATATCCCTTGCTACAGGGTGAAGGCGAAGATGAGGTTTTTGGGATTGAAGATTGCCGTGTTTCGCTGATTGATGAAACCTATTATTTAACTTTTACCGCTGTTTCTGAACACGGGGTTGGTGTGGGGATGCGTACCACAAAAGATTGGATCAATTTTCAGCACCATGGAATGATTATTCCACCGCACAATAAAGACTGCGCCCTGTTTGAAGAACGTATTAACGGAAAGTTTTACGCTTTGCACCGCCCCAGCAGCGTAGCTCTGGGTGGCAATTACATTTGGCTGGCCGAATCGCCAGATGGTATACATTGGGGCAAACATAAATGTATAGTTAAAACCAGGGCCAGTTTTTGGGATAGTGCACGGGTTGGTGCGGGTGCAGCACCCATCAAAACCTCGGCTGGCTGGCTCGAAATATACCATGGCGCAAATGATAAGCATCAATATTGTTTAGGTGCTTTTTTAATGGATTTAAACGACCCTTCGAAAGTATTGGCGCGCACAACAGACCCCATTATGGTGCCCACAGCAGATTATGAACTACATGGTTTCTTTGGCGAAGTGGTATTTACCAACGGGCATGTGCTTAATGGCGACGAATTAACCATTTACTATGGCGCGGCCGATGAATTTGTATGCGGAGCGAAGTTTTCGGTGGAAGAGATTTTAGGGAAATTGAAATATAACTAGCTTTTTTTTGCCACGGAAGCACGGATTAACACGGAATGTATTGTTTAGCTTTTTACCACAAACGCACCAAGGCACAAAGATTGTTTTTTAAGTCTGCATACCAATAACAAACTCCAGTTTTCATTTGGCCGTTTTCAATAAACTAATTGCCAATGAACTAATAAACTTTTTAGCCACAGATGCACAGATTAACACGGAACGTGTTGTTTTAGCTTTTATCACTAAGGTACGAAGACATCAAATTGTTTTTACGCGCGGAATACCAATAACTAACTCTAGTTAACAGTTTCCAGTTGACAGTTTTCAATGAACTAATGACTAATGAACTAATGACTAATGAACTAATGACCAATGAACTAATGACGAATGACCAATGAACCAATGAACAAAAAAAGCGATCCCCATTTCTGGGAACCGCTCATATTTTAATTTTTGGGCGTTGGGTTTTACCTTTAACCCTCTACCTTCTTACCTTCAACCTTTCTAGTATCCAAAAATCTGCTCCAGGCTTAATTTTGTTACCGGCCCAAATTTTGCTAAATCGGCCATGTTGATTTTCTTTTCAGAAGCCACGATACAATAGCTGTAAGGTTTGCCCGAAAGATTAGTCTGGTGGAATGATTTTACATCATTAAAGGTTAACGGTTTTAAGTTGGCATATTCATCAACCCTCGAATCGTGATCGAAACCTAATTTTTTATCGGCCAGGTAGGTGTAGATAATTCCGTCTTTAGTGATACGGCTGGTTTCTAAGCCATTTAATGAGTTTGTTTTCGATAAAGCGAATGATTTATCCGACTCCGGTAAAGTGGTTAACAATTCATTCATACCCGCAACAGCCTCATTCATTTTATCTGCCTGTGTACCCACGTAAGCAATAATGGTGTTTTCTTTGTCTTTGCTGTTTGGCGAAGAATATACCGCGAAAGTAGAATAAGCCAAAGCTTTAGATTCGCGGATGGTTTGGAATACAACCGAGCCCATACCACCACCAAAGTAGTTGTTAAATAAGGCTATTTTGGCTGCATTGGCCGGATCGTACAATCCGCCGTTGCGTACCCAACGGATTTCTGCCTGCACCATATCGTAATCGGCAAAGTAAACTTTGTTCGAATCGGTTTTGGTGTACACAAATTTCTTGATCGGCGCAGCATCGTTAAATTCTTTTGCCAAAGGATGAGCTTTTACAATATCTGCAGAAAATGCAGCCAATGTTTTAGGCCCGTAATAAGTAATGGTGTGTTTGTAATTGGTAAGATTGTGCAGGATATAAATCAGATCGGCCGATTTCATATTCTTGATCTCATCATTGGTTAATCCGTAGTTGAAAGGGTTATCTGCACCATATTGTGCATAGCTCATTAAACCACCAAGGATTGACGATTTGTTCAGTTTCGCATTTTCTCTCGATTTTAACAAACGGCCCTTTAAATCTTCTAAAGCTTTTTCGTTTGGCTTGCAATGCGCTAAAACATCTTCAACCAAAGCAACGGCTTTATCAAAGTTTTCCTGTAAACCACTAATCGATACGGTAGTTACATCAGTACCCACATTAATGTTGTAGCTACAGGCAATGTTGTAAAATGCCTTGCTGATATCTTCTGCCGAATATTTATCCGTGCTTAAGAAAGCCAGATACTGGGTAGCATAAGGCAATAGTTTGTAGTTGTAAGAACCCATATCAAAACGGTAGCCCATGCGGAAAATGCCGTTTTCGGTGTTTTGAACCGAGATTACATCTGCAATACCTGCTTTACCGAAATTAAGATCTTTGGTATAATCTAAAAATTTAGGGGCGATAGGTTTTACCGGGGCAGCAATAATATTTTTTGTGAAGGGAGAAACCTCGTTAACATTGGTTTTTACAGCTGTAATGGTTGGTTTTTCTACCTTGATAATGCTTTTGTCTTCACCTTTATGTTTTAAGATAACAGCATAATTGTTGATGAAAAATTTATTGGCAAAATCTACAATTTCCTTTTTGGTTACTTTGGCCATCGCATCCGTTGAGGCTAAGGTTTTATCCCATTCGGTACCACGGTTTTGAATAAAAGCATTCATGGTAGCATCTGCACGAACATCATTGTTATCGAAACTTTGCAGTTCTGCCAATTTAATGTTGGCCACGGTAGCTTTGATTAAACTTTCGTCGAATTCGCCTTTTTTAAGCAGTTCTACCTGCTCTAACAATAATTTCTGTGCATCTTCTAAACTTTGTCCAGCTTTTGGCGAACCCGATAGAATAAAGATTCCATAATCTTTCATCGAGTTGTAACCTGCACCAGCCCTAAGCATTTTTTGTTGCTTATTGATGTTGATATCCATTAAGCCCGCTTTACCGTTTGATAAAATGCTGCCGATTAAATCGAGCAATAAGCTTTGGTGGGTATTTTGTGCAAAACCTCTATAAGCAACATATAAATTTTCGGCACTTGGACCATAAATATCAACCGTTTGGATCTGTGTTAAAGGTTTTTCGGGAGCTGGGTTGTAAAGCGACAGTGGTTTTGGTGCCATGTAGGCAAAATCCTTGTCAATTTTCTTGATTAAATCATCGTAATTAATATCGCCCGACATAATTAAGGCCATATTATTTGGCACATAATATTTGTTGTAATATTTTCTGATTTCGATTAACGATGGGTTTTTTAAATGCTCAATGGTACCAATGGTGGTTTGTTGCCCGTAGTTATGTGTTGGGAAAAGCGCATAAAGCATTTTTTCGTACATTTTACGGCCATCGTTATCCATACCGATGTTTTTTTCTTCGTATACCGCTTCTAACTCGGTGTGGAAAATACGGAAAACCGGTGCACGGAAACGCTCGGCCTGTACCGCTAAAAACTTATCGATTGCATTTGATGGAAGGTCTTCTTCATAAACCGTTTCTTCTACCGAAGTATGGGCATTGGTGGAGCCGCTTCCGATAGATTTCATCATTTTATCGTACTCATTCGCAATCGAGTAGTTTGAAGCCTCGCCCGAGGTTTTATCAATTTCCTTGTAAATTTCTTTACGCTTGGCCGGATCTGTCGTTTTGTTGTAAACCTCGTAAAGCGATTCAATTTTATCTAAAAGCGGTTTTTCTTTGGCATAGTTTAACGTTCCGAACTTATCCGTTCCCTTAAATAAAAGGTGCTCTAAATAGTGGGCCAAACCCGTATTGGTTCTTGGATCGGTATTACTTCCGGCCCTTACCGCCATTTTGTAAGTAATGTTTGGCTCTTTGTTGTTTTGAGATAAAATTACGGTTAAACCGTTCTTTAAAGTGTAAAAACGGGTTTTGGTAGGGTCGTTGGTTACGTATTTGTACGTATAACCGCCCGATGTTCCGGTTTTCCATTGGTAGGCCGTCTGTGCTTTCGCAATAGCACCTGTAATCAGAAAACAAGCCAAAGTAAATAGTTTGAATTTCATTGAATTGGTTTTGGTTTATGATAATGAGCTTGTGTTTGGCAGCTATTGGTTGTGCCAAATACAGCATTCATCTTTAATAAGTTATTTATTCAAATATATATCCTTTCTGTTACGTTATGAAATACTTTTTAATTTCAGAACTAAAAACGTAGGAATAAATGATTTTTGCACATAAATGCCTGTTTATTGTGCCTTAAATTTTATAATCTGTATTTTTACCGGCATGACAAAGCAGGGCACAAAACCAAATATTTTAGTTGTAAACGATGATGGTATTACAGCAACAGGTATAAAAAATTTGATGGAAGTAATGCAGGAGCTGGGCAATGTGGTAGTAGTTGCACCAGATAGTCCTCAAAGTGGGATGGGGCATGCCATTACCATAGGTAAACCTATCCGTTTTGATAAAGTAACACTTTACGAAGGGGTAGAAATGTATAAATGCAGCGGTACACCGGTAGATTGTGTAAAAATTGCGGTAAACAAAATTTTTAAAGGCAAGAAACCCGATTTATGCGTTTCGGGCATTAACCACGGCTTAAATAACTCAATTAACGTACTGTATTCGGGCACCATGTCTGCCGCGGTAGAAGGGGCAATCGAGAAAATCCCATCTATTGGTTTTTCTTTGGATGATTTTGCAGCCGACGCCGATTTTAGTCATACCAAAAAATACATCAAAAATATCTGCGAAGAGGTTTTAGCAAATGGCCTACCAGAGGGCACCCTGTTGAATGTGAATTTCCCAAATGGAAGCGATTTAAAAGGGGTAAAAGTTTGCCGCCAGGCCAATGCCAAGTGGATGGAAGAATTTGAAGAGCGTACCGATCCTTACAAACGCCCATATTATTGGTTAACAGGTGTTTTCGAGAATTTTGATAAAGGAGAAGATACAGATGTTTGGGCATTGGAAAACGGTTACGTATCGATAGTTCCGGTTCAGTTCGATTTAACTGCGCACCACGCCATACAAGTCTTAAACAGTTGGAATTTTATTGGTGCCAAGGCCTCAAAAGCTGAAAGTGTTGGTACAAAGGTTTCGGCGCCAGATGGCATTAATTTAGGTTAAGCAGGCACCATGAACGATCGGTTAAAAAGATTGGACAATTCGGTGTGGGTTGGCCTGGGTATCGGTTTACTGGTGCCGATAATTTTATGTGCACTGGCCTGGTACATTATCCACCATGTAGCTTCTTTAGCCAAAGCCGATCTGCTGTACATTGGTGGCATTGCGGTAAACGCCTATACCATGCAGTACTTTTTTAAATACAATAAGGAAAATATCGGAAGAGGCATATTGGCTGCAACATTTTTATGTGCCTTTGTGTTTTTTGCCTATAAAGTATTTTAATAAAAAACTGGCGTCATTGCGCACTGAAGAAGAGGGATTGTGAGTGGGCCTGAAGCAATCTTTCCTGAATAAAGAAAGATTAAGGAATAAACTAATAGCATAAAAGATTGCTTCGTCGTGCCTCCTCGCAATGACGATTTTGTTATAATATAAAAAATATGAAATACTACCTCGTAGCCGGAGAAGCCTCAGGCGATCTGCATGGCGCCAACCTCATGAAAGCTTTAAAAGCTGAAGATAGCGCTGCTGTATTCCGGTATTTTGGTGGCGATAAAATGGCTGCCGAAGGTGGCGAACTGGTAAAACACTATGCCGATATGGCATTTATGGGCTTTACCGAGGTAGTTTTAAATTTAAGGACAATTTTTAGGAACCTTAAAGCCTGTAAAGAAGATATTTTAAACTGGAAACCGGATGTACTGATCTTGATCGATTTTCCGGGCTTTAACCTTAAAATTGCTGAATTTGCAAAAGCCCATGGCATAAAGGTTTGTTATTACATTTCGCCTAAAGTTTGGGCCTGGAACCAGAAAAGGGTATTAAAAATAAAAAAGGTTGTAGACCATATGTTCTGCATTTTGCCTTTTGAGGTAGATTTTTACCGCACATGGGGTATGCATGTAGATTATGTGGGCAACCCGTTGTTGGATGAAATTGCCCAGTTTATCCCCGATACCGCTTTCCGCCAGAAAAACCAGCTGGGCAATCAAAAAATTATTGCCTTATTGCCTGGAAGCCGTAAACAGGAAATAGAACGCCTACTTCCCGTAATGTTAAGCGTGGTAGAAAACCATGCCGATTACCTTTTTGCCATTGCTGCAGCACCAACTTTTACTGCCGAATACTATCAACAGTTTATTGGTAACAAAAATGTTGTACTACTGTTTAACAATACCTATAATTTATTGCACCATGCCCATGCTGCAATTGTAGCATCTGGTACGGCCACACTAGAAACCGCCCTATTTAGGGTTCCGCAGGTGGTGGTGTATAAAGGTGGTGCCCTATCAATTGCCATTGCCCGGATATTGGTCAAAATCAAGTTCATTTCTTTGGTCAATCTCATTGTAGATCAAAAGATTGTAACTGAATTAATCCAGGAAGATTGTAATCCACAAACGGTCGATCAGGAGCTTTCTTTGATACTCGAAGGTACAGGCAGAAGCGAAATGCTGAACCATTACGAAGCGCTGTTGGCACGCATGGGGAAACCCGGTGCTTCGGCTAAAACCGCTGTATTAATCCGCACATATTTACAGTAAATTTCTTTCATTGGCATCGTAACATTCAGGCGTGTTTTCACTTTTTATAAAACAAATGTCTGTTTATGGCGTTACTAAATCGTTTTGCGTAAATCCTATTCGTCTATAATTAATTCCGGCGTTCTCATTAATTAAGTACATAGGTTAGCCGCATTGCGTAACTAATTATAAACTAAACTAGTGAGTGCCAATGAAAAACATTTTACTAAGGATGTCGGGTTTCCTATGCCTCATCCTTCTTTCAAGCCCCCAGTTGTTTGCAAAAATTACGAGCGAAAAAAAGAATTTCAACCGCTTTTATTTTCAGCAGGACACAACTAAAAAACAAGAAACAACAAAGAAAAATCCGGTAAAGACTGCAGATTCGGTAAAGGCTCCGGTAAACCCTTTGGGTGGCGCCAGTCCGGTGCCGGCCACTGCACCGGCCAGCCCTGCACAAACCTCGGCAGCACAGAAAACAATTACAGGAACTGTTGTTGATGAGAAAAAAATCGGCATGCCCGGTGTTGGTATCAAAATACAGGGAAAAACCGGCGGCAGTGTAACGCAGGAAAACGGTAAGTTCAGCATTAATGTAACAGCACCAACCGATATATTGGTTTTTAGTTATATCGGTTATCAAACCAAATCCATACCGGCGGGCAATGGCGCAACGCCTTTGGTTGTAAGCCTGGTGCCATCCGAATCTCAAAAACTCGATGAAGTGGTAGTGGTAGGTTATGGTACCTTAAAAACCAAAGAAGTTACCTCATCTGTAGCACACGTAGATACTGCCCAGTTTAGGCAGGGAGGAGCACGTAATGCCCTGGATTTAATTCAGGGTAAGGTTGCAGGTTTAAACATTACCCGTGCCAGTAGCTCCAATCCCAATTCGGGGCCAAGTGTGCAGTTGCGTGGTGTGGTATCGGTTACCGGAAGTGCAAGTCCGCTTTTTGTAATTGATGGGATTCCGGGCGGTAACCCCGATCTGCTTACGCAGGATGATATTTTATCGGTAGATGTTTTAAAAGATGGGTCTGGTGCCGCCATTTATGGTACAAGTGCCAATGCCGGGGTAATTTTAATTACCACCAAAAAAGGAAAACCGGGTGCGCCAACTTTTAATTATTCGGGCTACATCAGAAAAGAATATGTTCAGAACCGCCTCGATTTCTTAACCGCTGATGAATTTAGGTCAAAAATTGCCTCCGGACAGATTGATGCGATAGACAGGGGAGGGAACAATGATCTGTACGATCTGTTGGTTAACCATGGCAACTTTTCGCAGAACCATAACCTTGCACTATCAGGCGGTACCGATAAAACCAGTTATAGGGCCAGTATCAATTACCGCGATTTGCAGGGTATTGCCAAAGAAAACGGCCGCAAGGAGTACACTTTAAGGTTAAATGTAAATCAGAAAGGATTAAACGATAAGCTTAACGTACAGCTTAACCTGGCCACCAACTTTAACAATGCCAATTTGCTTGGCGGAGGCGGTTGGGAAGAAGAAGCCGGTAAAAATCCAACTACGCAGATATATAACTCAAACGGAACCTATTATTTCGATAACCAGAGCACCAATCAGTACGCCCGCTTGTTTCAGGAAACCAATTACAGGAAACAGCAAACGTCTAGTGCCGATGTAAAAGCTGATCTGGATATTGTGAAAGGATTAAAAGCATCAGTATTCGGTTCGGTTCAGCGGAACAGTTATATTGATGGCGGTTATGCAGTATTGGAGAGTGAAAACTCGGTAGAGAACAGCGATTTCCCTAACGGTGGTTATGCGTTTAAAAGCAATTTCCTATCTCAGGCCTTCGCCTTAGAGCCAACCTTGGCCTACAATACCGTTATTGATAAGCACTCTATTTCTGCAGTGGGTGGTTACAGTTACCGTTATTACATAGAAGAAGGACAGGATGCCAACAATCGCGGTTTCTTAAACAACCAGTTTAACGAAGATAATTTAAATCAGGGCGAAGCTTTGAGTTTGGGTAAAGCCTCTATGGGGAGTTTTAAAAACGACAATACCCTGATTGCATTTTTTGCACGTGTAAATTATGCCTTTGATGGTAAATACCTTGCCCAGTTTATTTTGAGGAGAGAGGGTTCTTCAAGGTTTGGCGATAACAATAAGTGGGGAAGTTTCCCTGCAGTATCAGTTGGATGGAACATTAGCCAGGAGAAATTTATGGAAAACATAAAATGGGTTAATAGTTTAAAACTACGGGCAGGTTACGGGGTAACCGGTAACTCTGGCTTCGAAAACAATGCCTCAAGGGTGGTTTTAGGCACAGGGGGTAAATATTTATATCCTGATGGGATTTACCGCGAAACTTATGGCCCAACCAGAAACGCCAATCCATTTCTGAAATGGGAAAGCAAGCGCGAGCTGAACATCGGGGCAGATTTTACTTTGTTCAACAACAAGTTAACCGGTGCGTTGGATTTATTTAAAAGAACCACCAAAGATCTGTTAGATACCTATACAACACCTCAGCCTCCATACATCCAATCGAGTATTTTTGCCAATGTGGGTACCATTTCATCAAAAGGTATCGAGCTTGCATTGTCATATCAGGCCATCAAAAACAAGGATTTTACCTTCAGTATGGATTTTACGGGCAGTACCATTAAAAACAAGCTAGATTCTTACTCTAACGATATATACACCGTAAAGTATAAAACCTTTGGCGGCATTGGTGGCGCCGGCGATTTAGGAAATGCCATTACCACTTACGAGGGTGAAGATTTGGGCGTGTTTTGGGGCAAGCGCTTTGCCGGTTTCGATGCCAACGGAAAGTGGCTGTTTTTTAACCGCAATGGCCAGGCCGTGCGCAACGATCAGATCAACAACTCGAAAGATAAAAACCTGACCGATTTAGCACCCATTGGTAACGCTATCCCTAAATATTATGCCTCTTACACTGCAAACTTTAGCTACAAACAGTTCGATTTAAGGATCTTTTTAAGAGGTAAATTCGATTACCAGATCTTAAACACCACAGCTTTAACTTACGGTAACCCCTCTATAAAAGGAGCCAACTACCTCAGCGAAGCCTTTACCAAGTACAGTGCCATTAACGATACTTTTATGTACTCAGACTATTATCTGGAAGATGGAGCCAATGTTAAAATAGATGAAGTGACCATTGGCTATAATTTTAAACTGAAAAATAAACTTATCCGTAACCTAAGGGTGTATGCCACTGGGCAGAACCTGGCAACCATAACCGGTTATTCGGGCAACGATCCTGATTTTGTGCAGGATACAGGTTTAGGTCCGGGGGTTGATAACCGAAGTGCCTATCCAAGTACCCGCTCATTCCTTTTTGGTGTTAATGTTGGCTTTTAATTTAGACGATAATGAAAAACAAATCAATAATATATTCGGCATTGATCGCATTTGTAGGCATGACTAGCGCATGTACCAAATTGGATGAAAATGCTTACGACGTAATACCTGCAGATAAATTTTATACCAATAAGAACGAAGTTCTTTCTGCAGTTTTAAGGCCCTATACCCATGCCAATGCCTGGGTTACCCCATCGCAGCAAGATGGTTGGTGGCGTTTGGCAGAGTTATCTGCTGATCAGCTGGCCTGGCCTACAAAAGGTCCGCACGGCGAAGATGGGGGCAAGTGGAAAAGATTGCACTACCACACCTGGACGGTTGATGAAGGCGGGATCAATAACGCCTGGTCGCTAATGTACGGTGGTGTGGGCTATTGCAACGATCCGATTGCCAATATCAGCACCCGCGATATTTCTACCATGGGCATTACCCAGGAAGAGAAAAATGCTTACGTATCAGAGCTCAAGCTGCTCCGCGCATTCCACTTTTTGAAATTAATGGATCTTTTTGGCGGAGTACCATTGGCAACCGAACCTGCAGATCCGGCCAATCCTATTTACCCGGTAACCACAAGCCGCAAAGATGTTTTTGCCTTTGTAGAGAAAGAAATAAAAGATAACATCAACAATGTGCCTAAACTTTCGCGAGCCATGCTTGGCAGGATGAGCCAGGCCAGCGGATATGCCATGTTGGTAGAACTTTACCTCAATGCCGAAGTTTGGACAGGTACACCGCGCTGGGACGATTGTATTGCAGCTGCCGATAAGCTGATCAATAATGATGGTGGGGGCCAAAATGGAAACATGGCCTTAGATCCCAATATCAGCGATCAGTTCAAAAACACCAATGATCTTTCAAAAGAAGTAATTTTTTCAATTGCATACGATTATACCAGGGCCAAGTTCGAACCATCGTGGACAGGCGAGTTTTACCACTTTGCCCAGAAAGATATTTATGGCGGTGGCCGTAACGGTAACGACGGTATTGTTCTGGTACCAGGCGTTTACAGTACTTTCGAAACCGAAGATCTGCGTAAAACCAATTGGTTGCTTTTTGGTCCGCAGGTTAAATTTTCAGATGGCGTAACACCAGTGCAGGGCACGGTAGAATATTCGGGCAAGCCTTTGGTTTTTGTGGATAACATTCAGAAAAACAGTAAAAACTCTACCGTGAGCAATATGAGCGAAGGAGAGGAGAACAGTGGTGTGCGTTTTAACAAATACAAACTCGGTAACTCTTTGGCAGGTATTGTTAATGGCGTTAAGGTAGAAGCCGACCCGAATTACAACAACACCGATTGGAATGTATACCGTTTAACCTGGATTTATTTTGCCAAGGCAGAGGCGCTTATGCGTAAAAACGGTGGTGTGGCCACGCAGGAAGCTGTTGATCTGATCAATACCTGTAAAAAACGCGCGTACACCGATGCGGTTTGGGCATCGAAAGCTTATACCGTACAAAGTTTAACCCTTAACGAACTGCTTGCCGAACGTGGCAGGGAATTTATTTTTGAAGGCTTTAGAAGAGATGATCTGATCCGTTTCGGGAAATTTACAACTGCCAGCTGGTGGGATCATACCCCTTCGGCAACCACCAAAGCATTGTACCCAATTCCGCAGCAGCAGCGCGATCTTAACCCCAAGCTCAGTCAAAACCCGGGATATTAAATTTGATACAAAAGGCGCCTAACAAGCGCCTTTTGCCTTTTTTAAGAAATAATAGGTTTATTGGCGCCTTTGTTTAGCGTTTCTAAAACGATTAATATAAAAATTGTTAAATTGCGTTTTTATAATGGGCAAAAAATTAAAAGCTACAATTTTTATTTAGCTTTGAATCAATTTACTTAAAAGAACTTCCAACCAAATGAAATCGCTTTCTATCAAAGATATAGCTATAAAAGCAAACGTATCCATTACCACTGTTTCGTTTATAATTAATGGTAAAGCCAAAGAGAAATCGATTAGCGAGGCAGTAATAGAAAAGGTAAAGAAAATTATAGAAGAAAGCGGCTACAAACCCAATCAGATTGCCAGAAGCCTGCGTACCGGAAATTCAAATATTATCGGTTTAATCATCGAAGATATATCCAACTCATTTTTTTCGAGGATAGCCAGGTTAATAGAAGATAAGGCCTATAAAAAAGGTTACAAAATTATTTATTCCAGTACCGAAAACAGTATCGATAAAGCGAAAGAACTGATTAACATGTTCAAATCGCGTAAAGTAGATGCTTATATCATTTCGCCGGTAAAAGGCATAGAAGAAGATATTCAGATGCTTTTGGACGATGGAAACCCTGTAATCCTTTTCGATAGGAATTTACCGGGCCTAAACACCAGCTATGTTGGAGCCGATCACTTCGAAGCCTCATACCAGTCTATCAAAAACTTTATAGATGATGGCAAGAAGAACATTGCACTGGTTACTACCGATATCAATGTAGAACAGATTACCGAACGTTTTGAAGGCTACAAAAAAGCACTGGAAGATAATGGCATCAAATACGATGATAACCTGGTGTTAAAAATCCACTTCAATCAGGATGAAAGTGAAACCATTGCCCAGATCAAAGATCTTTTCCTCAATAAAAATATAGATGCCGTATTGTTTGCAACCAACTATTTGGCCATTAGCGGTTTAAAAGTGCTGAAACAGATCAACAAAAAGATCGGGAAAGATTTTGCTGTTATTGCCTACGATGACCACGAAGCTTTCGAACTGCACACCCCGGGTATTTCTACCGTACAGCAACCTTTAGAAGAAATTGCCGAAAACGTAATCAAACTTATCCTTAAACAGCTTTCATCTAAAACTAAATTAGAAAACCAGCAGGTTATTATCCCCGCAAAACTGATTATCAGGGATTAAATTTCTTAGTAACTTAAATATTACAAAAGCCTATTTTAATATGATTTTAATTTCTCTAATATTGAATTAGTAAAACGTTTTACTTTATTTAGGCTTTAGCAAACGAAAATCTATTTTAAATTAGCATTAACTTCCATATTTCATTCGGCTTTTAGGATAAAATATTTGGTCGATTAATCAAGTAAAACGATTTATCATTACAATAAAACCAAATATGAATTTATGAGAAAACTTTCCCTAATCGCACTATGCCTTTTTTTTAGCCTCATTGCCCAAGCACAGGATAAAGCGCCAGCCTATCCATTAATTACACACGATGCCTATTTCAGCATCTGGTCGTTCGGCGATGGACTTACCAGTTCGGCTACCAAGCACTGGACAGGCAAAGAGCAATCGTTATTGGGGGTAATCAAAGTTGATGATAAATTTTACCGCTTTTTGGGTGAAGAAAGCAAAACATTTAAAACCGTTCTTCCTGCTGCCGATGAGTTGAAATACCAAGCGGCTTACAGTTTCGATCAGCCAGAAAACGGCTGGGAAACCAATGCTTACGACGATGCTGCCTGGAAAAAGGCCGATGCCCCTTTCGGCGATGACCATTCGGCAAAAACAAAGTGGAACACCGACGATCTGTATTTCAGGAGAACATTCGAAATATCCAAAGTTTCGGCAACCAAGAAATACCTTAAACTCAATCACGACGATAACGTAATGGTTTACCTGAACGGTAAACTCATTTATAGAAAAAACGGATGGGTTTCTGATTATGCCTATCTGCCGATTGAAGATGGTATTTTAAAAGCAGGTAAAAACGTGCTGGCCATACATGTTAAAAATACCGCCGGTGGCCGCCATTTAGATGCGGGCATAGTAGAAGAGGAAGCACAGGACATCAAAATTTCTCCTGCCAGCCAAACCAATGTAGCCATTAGTGCAACCACAACCAAATATACCTTTGCCTGTGGTAAAGTGGAACTTCAGGTAAGTTTTACTTCGCCTTTATTGCTTAACGATATTAAATTAACAGCAAGGCCTATCAGTTACATCAACTATGCCGTAAAATCTACCGATGCCAAAACGCACCAGGTAAGTGTTTTCTTTGGTGCCTCATCAAATATTGCCGTTAATACACCAATGCAAACCGTTTCTGCACGGAAAAGTGCCAAAAACAACCTTTCCATCCTGAAAACAGGAACTGTAGAACAGCCGATATTGAAAAAACGTGGCGATGATGTCCGTATTGATTGGGGCTATCTGTACGTTGCCGTACCTGCGCAGTTTAACGCGGTACAATTTATAGGTACACAGAACGAGAACCTGAAAAGTTTTATGCAGGCAAAATATCCTGCACAAAGCCAGGTGCTCAATGCAAAGAACTTAAACCTGAGCAGTGTTATCCCTTTTGGGGCTGTTTCATCGGCAACTGTAGAAAAATATGTGATGCTGGGTTATGACGATGTAAAATCGGTAGAATATTTTGGCGAAAAATTAGCTCCGGTATGGAAAAAATCGGGGAAAGATTTTGAAAACGAGCTGGCCGAAGCCGGTAAGGAATACCCAACATTAAAGGCCAAATGCGCAACCTTCGATGCTCAGCTTTATGCCGATGCAAAAAAAGCAGGTGGTACAGCCTATGCAGATCTTTGTAAACTTGCCTACAGACAGGCTATTGCTGCCCATAAAATTGTGTACGCGCCCAACGGGGATATCCTTTTCCTTTCAAAAGAAAATTTCAGTAACGGTTCTATCAATACAGTCGATGTAACCTATCCATCTGCTCCGCAGTTTTTGGTATACAGTCCCGAACTGTTAAAAGGGATGCTGAACGGTATTTTTTACTATTCGGAAAGTGGTAAGTGGAAAAAGCCTTTTGCCGCACACGATTTAGGCACTTATCCGCTAGCCAACGGACAAACCTATGGTGAGGATATGCCAGTAGAAGAAGCAGGTAACATGATTATTTTAACCGCTGCAATTACCAAAGCCGAAGGAAATGCAAAATATGCCGAAAAACACTGGGAAGTAATGTCTGTTTGGGCAAACTACCTTTTAAGAGAAGGTTTTGATCCGGCAAACCAGTTATGTACTGATGATTTTGCAGGTCACCTGGCACGCAATGCAAACTTATCGGTAAAGGCAATTGTGGCTTTGGGCGGTTATGCACAAATGGCACAGCAACTGGGTAAAACAGATGTGGCTACCAAGTATAGAACTGCCGCACTGCAAATGGCACAGAACTGGATGAAAATGGCCGATGATGGCGACCATTATGCTTTAACCTTTAACGATAAAAATACCTGGAGCCAGAAGTATAACTTAATATGGGATAAACTTTTAAAACTCGATCTTTTTCCGAAAGAGGTTTATAAAAAGGAAATCAACTTTTATTTAACCAAACAAAAAGATTTCGGCTTGCCACTGGATAGCCGCAGAACCTATACAAAATCGGATTGGATTATGTGGACAGCTACCTTGGCAGATAATGAAGCCGATTTCCAGAAATTTGTTGCCCCAATATACCGTTATGCCACTGAAACAGAAAGCAGGGTACCATTGAGCGATTGGCATGAGACTACAAATGGAAAAATGACCGGCTTCCAGGCCAGGAGCGTAGTTGGAGGTTATTTTATTAAAATGCTTGCCGATAAATGGGGAATTAAATAACAATAACAGCTATGCCTGCATGATCTACCTATGCAGGTGTAGTTTGTTTTAATGATACACGGTCTGTTACAGCCCGAAAAATAAACACACACAAACAAACAATGAAACTTAAATTAATTGCATCCTTTTTATGCTGCATCTCTGCCAACGGGTTATTGGCACAGCAGAAAGATTGGGTCCACTATGTTAACACCCTGCAGGGAACCAATTCCAAGCACGAACTAACCAGGGGCAACACCTACCCCACAACAGCGCTGCCTTTCGGTATGCACACCTGGACTCCTCAAACCGGCCGCAACGGCGATGGCTGGAAATACCAGTATTTTAGGGATAAAATCAGGGGCTTTCAGCAAGCGCACCAATGCAGCTCGTGGACAAGGGATTATGCGGTGTTTTCTTTAATGCCCATGGTGGATGAACTGGTTGTAGATGAAAACCAGCGTGAAGCTAAATTTAGCCACAACGATGAAATTGCCAAGCCAAACTACTATAAGGTAAAGTTCGAAAACGAAATTACTACCGAAATTTCTCCATCAGAGCGGGGCGCACACCTCCGCTTCAGTTATCCAAAAGGCAAAAGAAGCTTTTTAATTTTAGATGGTTACACCCGCTTAAGTGGTGTGCATATTTATCCAAAAGAAAATAAAATTACAGGTTGGGTTAATAATGGCGAGGGATTTAAAAGAGGCTGGAAAAGTTACTTTGTGATCCAGTTTGATCAGCCGATCAAATCGTACGGTACATGGGAGAATAAGCGCAATACTGTAGCTAAAGATTCTGTATCAGCCGAAGGCCTGGGTAAGGGCGCATTTGTACAGTTTGAATCTGGCGTAAAAGTTCAGGCCAAAACCGCTTCATCTTACATCAGCCTGGCACAGGCAGAACTCAATTTGAAAAGAGAATTAGGCAACGATAAAACTTTAGAAGATACCAAAGCCAATGGCGCTGCGGTTTGGAATAAATCTCTAGGTAAAATAGAGGTTGAAGGCGGTTCGAAAGCCGATATGGAAACTTTTTATTCTTGCTTTTTTAGGGCCAGTTTATTTTCGAGGAAATTTTACGAGTTAAACGAAGCCGGTAAACCATATTATTTCAGTCCATACGATGGTAAGGTACACGATGGATATATGTTTACCGATACAGGTTTTTGGGATACTTTCCGTGCCCAGTTCCCCTTAAATACATTGGTACAGCCAGAAATGCACGGCCGTTACATGCAGGCCATGCTCGATGCTTACGAGCAATGCGGTTGGTTGCCTTCGTGGTCGTTCCCTAGCGAGGCCGGAAGTATGATCGGTAACCATGCCATTTCATTATTGGCCGATGCCTGGGCAAAAGGGATCAGGACTTTCGATGCCAAAAAAGCTTTGGATGCCTATTACCACGAAGCAATGAATAAAGGGCCATGGGGCCCAGCAAATGGCAGAGATGGCGTAACCGAATACAACCAATTGGGTTATGTTCCTTACCCTAAATACCGTGAGGCCACAGCTAAAACCTTGGAGTACGCCTATGATGATTACTGCGCATACCAATTGGCTAAAATGATCGGCGATAAGGATTATATGGAGGTTTTTGAAAAACCGATGTACAACTATAAAAATGTGTACGATCCGGCTACCCGCTTTATGAGGGGCAAGAATGCAGAGGGCAAGTGGGCGGCAAATTTCGACCCTACTGAGTGGGGAGGGCCTTTTACCGAAGGTAACGCATGGCACTGGCAGTGGTCGGTTTTTCAAGATACCAAAGGATTGATCAATTTAATGGGCGGTTACAATAACTTTACGGCCAAGCTTGATTCTGTTTTTACCGAGCCGAATAAAGTTAACGTTGGCTCGTACGGTGGCATGATACACGAAATGACCGAGATGGTAATGGCCAATATGGGGCAATATGCACATGGCAACCAGCCAATACAGCATATGGTGTACTTGTATAACTATGCCAACCAGCCTTGGAAAGCCCAGTTCCATGCCAGGGAAGTAATGCGCAAACTTTACGATGCCACCGAAAACGGTTATCCCGGAGATGAAGATCAGGGACAAACTTCTTCGTGGTATGTTTTAAGTGCATTGGGTTTTTATAGCGTTACCCCTGGAACAGGAGAGTATGTTTTGGGCAGCCCGGTGTTTAAAAAAACTACAATTAATTTAGAAAACGGTAAAAAATTCATCATCGAAGCACCCGATAACGATCAATCACATGTTTATATTAAGTCGGCCAGCCTAAACGGTAAAAATTTTACCAAAAACTTCATTAATCACTCTGATTTGTTAAAAGGCGGGGTATTAAAATTAGAAATGAATGTTAAACCTATGTTAAATAGGGGATTATTAGCTGAAGATAAGCCGTTTTCGTTGAGTAAATAAATATTGAATTACTACTTTTGGCGAAATAATTCAAATACGAGTTAAGAAAAGAATAAATAATATATAGATATAGAATGGAAAAGCCTGTTGCATTAGGTGTAGATATTGGCGGCTCGCACATTACAGCCGCATTGGTGGATTTAGAAACAAGAACTTTGGTGAAGGATTCTATCAAACGTAGCCCTGTGAATTCGCAGGAGAATAAAGAAGTGATTTTAGCTGCATGGTGCGATATCATCAGCGAAGCTTTTCAGAACATCAAGAACGGTAGCCGCAGTGTAGGTATTGCTATGCCCGGGCCTTTTAATTACGATCAGGGCATTTCTCTGATCAAAGATCAGGATAAATTTAAATCACTTTACCAGGTAAACGTTAAAGAAGAACTGTCTAAACGTTTGGACATACCAACAGAGAACATCCATTTTATAAATGATGCAGCAGGTTTTTTACAGGGCGAGGTTTTTGCCGGGGCCGCAAAAGGCAACGCCAGTGTACTGGGTTTAACCCTGGGTACAGGACTTGGTTCTTCGCTCTGCTTAAACTATAAAGCTTTTGATGCCGACCTCTGGAGCTCTGAATTTTTAGATGGAATTGCAGAAGATTATTTATCTACGCGCTGGTTCGTAAAACGATTTAAGCAACTCAGCGGCAACACGGTAGATGGTGTTAAAGAATTGGTAGAAATTGTAGATACCAACCATTTTGCCACAATGGTTTTTATGGAATTTGGTTATAACCTTGCACAGTTCCTGATCCCGGTGATTAGGAAACATAAAATAGATACCGTTATTGTAGGTGGCAATATTGCACAGTCTTTTAGTGCTTTTGCACCCGAGCTTATTGCAACACTTAAAGGCAATGGAATCGATACCGAAATTAAAATCTCTGAGTTAAAGGAGCATGCGGCTTTAATTGGTGCGGCCAGCTGCTGCGATTTAAGCCTAACTTAACGGGTATTCAGTATAGCACATCTTTTGGTTATATTTTTTAAGGATAAGCAACGAATTGTAATTTTGTTAATTTAATTCGCTGGTTATCCTTTCTTTTTGTCTTATTTCTCTTAAATAGGTTATTCTGTTTCGATTTTTTGTTTTTATTTCTATTGTTTTTTGTGAATTGGTGTTTGTTTATGTGTTTTTTCTTCCAAAAATTTCACAAATAATTTTTGATTTGCGATAATATCCTTATTATTGTTTTAATAAAACGTTTTAGTAAGTTAAAGAGCTAAAAATAAAGAATCTAATTCTCCATTTGTCCAGTAAAAAAAGTTTTGATTTAACCATCAGGGCTTTTTTTTGTTCAGCTTTACTAAAACGTTTTAGTTGCTAATCAATTAATTGCTGACCATTTTAAGGAGGAGTGCCTATCAGAAAGTAAAATTTTACACCCAGATAATCCCAATCCGCGCCCAGCGGAAAACCAAAACCAAACTAAAAACTCAATTATGAACAAAAAATTTACCAATTTAATTAAGCGAAAGCTTTTGTTAAAAAACTGTGCGCTTAAACTAAGCACGGTATTATTGGCTGGCGGTACATGTTATACCGCATCAGCTTCGGCAATTACCATTAGTTCAAACGGATATGTAGATCACGTTGCAATGGCTTCTAACCCCCACAAAGATATTGTGGTTAGGGGTATTGTTAAAGATGAAACCGGCGCCGCATTACCTGGTGCAGGTATTAAGGTAAAAGGCACTTCCATTTCTTCATCTGCCGATGTTAATGGCGCTTTTAGTATTACTGTTCCTGATCAGAACTCGGTACTGATCTTCTCTTATATCGGCTACGAATCGATAGAGCTGCCTGTGGGCACGCAAACCAGTATGGTGGTTAAGCTTAAGCCTTCCGGAAATGATTTGCAGGAGGTTGCCATCGTAGCCTTCGGTACCCAAAAGAAAGAGAGCTTGGTTGGTGCACAATCATCAGTTAAAGCATCAGATTTAAGGCAGCCTGTGGCCAATATCAGTTCAATGCTGGCTGGGCGTCTGCCTGGCGTTGTGGCCGTTAACCGTAACGGCGAGCCTGGCTCTACCAATGCCGATATCTGGATCCGTGGTATTTCAAACATTGGCGGCGATAGAAGTCCGCTTATTGTAGTAGATGGAGTACCGAACAGGCCAATTGATGGTTTAAGCTCATATGATATCGAGTCGTTTACCATTTTAAAAGATGCTGCTGCTACGGCGGTTTATGGTATCAGGGGTGCAAACGGCGTAATTTTGGTCACCACAAAACAGGGCAAGGTTGGTCCGCCAAGAATTAATGTCGATTATTTTCAGGGAATAAGCCAGTTTACAAAAAGCCCTAAACTGATTGATGGGGTAGATTACATGAACCTGGCCAACGAAGCCAAGCTTACCGAATTTGTAAGGGGCGGCAGCGCAGGTACATTTACGCCGCAATATAGCCAAACAGCTATTAACCGAACTGCATCGGGAGAAAATCCGGTACTTTACCCCAATGTTGATTGGCTGGATGCCATTTTTAAAAACTGGGGGCAGAACCGTACGGCAACAGCCAATTTATCTGGTGGAGTTAATAATGCACGCTATTATGTATCATTAGGTTATTACGATGAAAATGGCCTATTTAAAACAGATGATGCCCAAACTTATGATGCTACCCAGAGTTTTGCCAGATACAATGTAAGCGCAAACTTAAACTGGGATATTACCGGTACTACCAAAATGGATTTAGGTATTAAAGGTATTTTAAGCTCGGGCAACTACCCGGGTGTGGATAATGCGCAGGGTGTTTTTAACCAGGCTTTCCAGTTAAATCCTACATCCTTTCCTGTTTCCTATCCTAACGGTTCAATTCCGGGAATCAGCGCACAATCAGATCAGAGAAATCCGTATGCCGATATTACCAGAAGGGGTTACAGAACTACTTTTAACAATCAATTGTTCTCTAATCTACGTTTAACGCAGGATTTAAAAGCCATTACCCCGGGCTTATCTGTAACCGGTATGTTTTCTTTTGATGTAAATAATTTTAACAACATTAACCGGAACAAGCGCGAAAGTACTTATTACATCAATCCGAACGATCCTTATAACGCCGATGGCTCATACAAATACGGATTAACCTACAACGGACAAAACTTTTTGGGCTACTCGAGGGCGAATGGTGGCGATAAGAAAATGTATGCTGAGCTGGCATTTAACTATAGCCGTACCTTTGGGAAGCACGCTGTTTCTGGCTTGGTGCTGTACAACCAGAATGATAACTTAAACGCATTTGCCGATAACTTTACCCTGGCCATTCCTTACAGAAGTCAGGGTATTGCCTCGCGTGTTACCTATGCTTACAACGACCGCTATTTTGCGGAAGCCAATATTGGTTACAATGGATCGGAAAACTTTGCCCCGAACAAACGTTATGGTTTTTTCCCGGCTTTTGGTGTGGGATGGATCTTATCAAACGAGAAATTCTTTGAAGGTTTAAAAAATACCTTCCAATTGGTTAAGTTCCGTTATTCTGATGGTATTGTTGGTAGTGGAGGTAGCTCTAACGGCTATGTTACCAATGAAAGCGACCGTTTTTATTACCTTACCAAAGTTGGTGGCGCCAATGGCTATACCTTTGGGCAGACCAGAAATATTGTAAGCACTGGCTTAAACGTAACGGCTTATGGTGTGGATATTACCTGGGCCGAAAGCCGCAAGCAGGATTTAGGTTTCGAATTAAAAACCCTGAACAACAACTTATCCATCATTGTCGATTTATTTAAAGAACACCGTACAGGTATTTTCTTGGGCAGGGGACTTGTGCCAAACTACATTGGTTTGGTTTCTAACCCTTCGGGTAACCTGGGCGAAACCAGAAACAAAGGTATAGATGGAACAATCGAATACAATGCAAAATTCAGCGATGATTTCGACATCACTTTCAGGGGTAACTACACTTTTAACAAAGATAAAATCGTAGAGAACGACCAGGCGCCTACAAAATATCCATGGCAAGAATTAAGGGGAAGCAATATCCTGGCGCGTACAGGTTACATTGCCGAAGGTTTATTTACCAGTCAGGCCGAAATTAATGCAAGTCCTAAGCAGTTTGGTACATTGTTGCCAGGCGATATTAAATACAAGGATTTAAATGGCGACGGGATAATCGATGCTTTTGACAGAACAATTATCGGTAGGGGCGATGTACCATCAACCATGTATGGTTTTGGTTTTTCACTTCGGTACAAGGGATTCGATCTGGGCGCATTTTTTCAAGGACAGGACAATGCCGATATCATCTTGAGCGGCGATGCCATCCAGCCTTTCACGGCATCGGGCGGTTTAGGTAATTTACATGCCATTGCTACTGATAGATGGACCGTTGATAACCCACGTCAGGATGCTTTCTATCCACGCCTATCTTACGGTGTCAACAACAACAACTTCCAAACCAGTACCTGGTGGAAACGCGATATTAGCTACCTGCGTTTAAAGAACCTTGATTTGGGCTACACCTTGAAAAATGGGATCAAAAAAATCGGTATCAACCGCTTAAGGGTTTATGCTACTGGTTATAACGTATTTACCATCAGCAAGTTTAAACTTTGGGATCCTGAGCTGGCCTCTAACAACGGTACCAAATACCCGCTAACAACCACCTATACCTTGGGTTTCACAGCTAATTTTTAATCGTCATGAAAAAGATATATATATTCACCATAGCAACCTTACTGGTTTTGAGCAATGCAGGTTGTAAAAAATTTCTAGATCAGGTACCTAATGATAGGTTAACGTTTGATGAATCTTTCGCAACCAAAAGTACTGTGGATCAGTTGCTGGCAAATGTTTACTCTACCCTGCCAGATGAAATGCAGCAGCGTTTCCCGGCCAATGGTTATACCGCTGGCCCTTGGACAGGTGCCTCGGATGAGGCAGATTATACCTTGCCAAGTAGTTTTTCCAATAACTTGAACAGTGGTAACTGGGATGCAACCACTGGGCAGGTAAATACCATCTGGCAATTGTATTACAGGGGTATACAGGCATCGAGTAATTTTATGGCCAACGTTAGCAAGTGTACCGATTGTAATCTGAACGGAATCGATTTTATTTCGAGGTATTATAACGAAGCCAGGGCAATAAGGGCAATTTATTACTATTATTTAATCCGCCAGTACGGTCCGGTAGTGTTATTGGGCAACGATCCGATTGCTGCCGATGCCCCGATTCAGGCCATTAGCAAGCCCCGCAATTCTTTTGATGAATGTGTGGATTACATTGTAGGCGAACTGGATGCCGTTACGGCTAATTTACCCGCGGGTCCATTATCAAACGATGATTATGGCCACGTAAACAAAGCTGTTGTACAAGCCTACAAAGTGCAGGTTTTATTAACGGCAGCAAGTCCGTTGTTTAATGGAAATGCAGATTACGCCAACCTTAAAAATGCAGATGGCAAGCAGTTAATTAATCAAACGCCAAGCCCGGCAAAGTGGAAAAGAGCAGCCGATGCAGCTAAATCTTTCATTACATCTTTTCCGAACTATACTTTGTTTGTTAAAACCGGAACAACCCCATTCCTTACGGCATTTCTTTCGTGCAGAGATGTAATGTTAACCGATTGGAACTCGGAGGTTATTTTTGCCAAGGGCAATGCCGATATTACCAACCTGCAATATAACATGGCACCAAACCACAACAATGGTAGCGGAGGGGATAAAGGTGGATCATTTTTATCTGTTTCGCAGCAAATGGTTAGGGCTTATTTTATGGCAAACGGCAGGCCGACCGACGATCCGCTTTCGGGTTATAGCGAAACCGCTGGCTTTAGCAGTTTCCATGCACCTGATGATAATGCGGCCAGACAGGTAAACAACATGTACGTAGGCCGCGAACCGCGTTTTTATGTGGGCATAACCTACACCAACAGAAAGTGGATAAACCCAAATTCTACTTTGGTAACCAGCTTTGAATTTAATGGGAACGCAGGTAAAGGAAGCATCAGTAATACCGATTACACAAGTACGGGTTATACGCAACGAAAAAACCTTTCGTTAAGCGGTTGGAGTACAGGTGGCCGGACCAATATTTTTATCCGTTTGGCAGAAATTTATTTGGATTATGCAGAGGCGTTATATGAGTACGATCCAACAAATCCGGATATCCTGATTTATTTAAACAAGATCCGCGAACGTGCCGGGGTACCTCAGTACGGAAGCGGTGCAGGCGCTTTGCCGGTTCCAACTGATTTGCGCGATGCAATTAGAAGAGAAAGAAGGGTAGAGCTTGCTTTTGAATCTCACCGGTATTTTGATACCAGGAGATGGAAAATTGCCGAAACAACCGATAAGGTAATTCTGGGAATGAATATCCAGAAAAATGCAGCAGATGGCTATTTCAATGTTGTAACTACCGAATCGCGCGTATTTGATAAAAAACACTATTTATGGCCAATACCAAATGGCGAAGTTCAAAAAGTACCTTTATTGGTTCAAAATACGGGCTGGTAAATTATTAGTTCTACCTATCTAAAAAACCAGATTAGCGCATGTTATTGTTTAACATGCGCTATCTGGTTATTAAAGGCTTTGTTTCTCCAGTTAAAAATAGCATGGTAACAGGTTGAGGTTAAGATGGGTAATCGACATATAAAATTTAAAAATAAATAAACACCGGCAAGAGGCTTTACGCAAAGTAAGATCCTTGCTTTTTCAACACACACACACACATTAAACCATGATTAAGAAGTTTTTAATAATCGCAATTGCATCTATTTTAGGTGCCAGTGCTTCTGCACAGAAAAGGGGCTACCAACTTACCATCAACGACGAAAATAATGCCGCTGATGTTTTGACCAAAGCTAAATTGGATACCGCATTTAACCATGTTTATCCCAAGTTTGCCATGGCCGATGGATACCATACCAAAAGAAAAGCTGAACTGTTTTTTGCCAACAGTGAAACCGAAAGCATTAAGGCCAAGGCAGGAGAAATCAGTGTAAACAGTAATTGGGTAAAAGGTAAATCGCAGGCTAAAATTGATAAAGAACTTTTTAAGGCGCTTGCCAAAAACTGGTCATCGTACAGTGTGGATAAGAAAAAGGGATATACACTTACTTTTGTGAGTAAATACCCCACTTTAGATCCAAAACTGAAGAAAAAGTTAATTGCCACTTATTTTGAGGTTTACCCAACTTTGGTGAAAACCTTTAACAACAAATCAACAAACGATGTTCTTTTCGTAATAGATACAGCTTATAAAGCAGTGGCCGAAGCCAGTGGCAACCGTATCCTTTTTAGCGCTTATTACATGGAAACCCACCCAACCGATATTGATGTGGTAACACACGAAACCATGCACATTGTTCAGGGTTATGGTTATAGTGCCGGACCGGTGTGGTTAACTGAAGGTATTGCCGATTATGTGCGCTACAAATACGGTGTAGATAATGTAGGTTCTAAATGGAGCTTGCCAGCCTACAATGAAAAGCAGAGTTATAAAAACAGCTATCGCATTACCGCCCGTTTCTTTGCCTGGTTGGAGCAAAATGTTAAACCGGGCTTAATCGCTACTTTAGATCAGCAGCTAAGGGCGCACCAGTACAGCGAGCAATCGTGGAAAAACCTAACCGGAAAAACAGTAGATGAACTTTGGAGCGATTATGCTAAAGAACCGCAAAAAGTAACTTTGAGCTATAGCAGTAAGAAATAATAGCCAAGGGCCATCATCACTACCGGCACAAAGTGAAGATCCTTCGGCTCCGCTCAGGATGGCAGGTTCAATAGGGAACTCAAGTTTAACTGGGCACATAGCCTGTAAAACTTGACTGCGCTAAAGCTCGTTTTGTAAAAATAACCATCATTAAAGTAAAATTTTTGATCATTTACTAAAACGTTTTACATATTATATTTATTTTGCAGGGCTAAACACGCTAACCAAAATACTAATATTACTGAATACATGAAAAAAACTCTTATTCTTTCCGTTTTCGTACTGCTTGTTTCTGCTTTTTCGGCAAATTTAAAAGCGCAGGAAATAACCAAAAAAGGCGGCTATACACTTTCTTTCGAAAGCAATTTTGCGGCATTGGATCCGCAGTTGAAAAAACGCCTGATCAAAACCTTCTTTGAGGTTTATCCCAAACTGGCAAAAGAGTATAACCCATCAACCATAAAAGAAGTAAAGTTTTTTGTAGATACGGCTTACAAAGGGGTTGCCGCCACTGCCGATGGTAAAGTAACCTTCAGCTCGATCTGGATGGTTAAACACCCCGAAGATATTGATGTGGTAACACATGAGGTAATGCACATTGTGCAGGATTATGGCAGAAGTGTAGGACCAGGCTGGTTAACAGAAGGCATTGCAGATTATGCCCGTTATAAATTTGGGGTAGATAACGCAGGTGCCAAGTGGGCCTTGCCGGCATTAAAACCCGATCATAGCTACAAAAACAGCTACCGCATTACTGCAGCTTTTTTTGCCTGGATAGAAAAATCGGTGAAACCAGGTGTAATTAAGGCCGTTGATGCATCTTTAAGAGACCATACCTACACCAAAGATATCTGGGTAAAATTAACAGGTAAAGATTTGGATGCACTTTGGGCAGATTACGTTAAAAATTCTCAAGTTTAATTATAATTACAAGCACATAAAAAAACACAAACACAACGAATGAAAAAGTTATTTATCGCCTTGTTGAGTTTTGCGGCAGCAACCAGTTCCGCACAAACCATAGGCAAAATTACTGATCCGGTTGATTGGATTAATCCCCTGATGGGAACCGCATCCAAGCCCGATCTATCTAACGGAAATACCTATCCGGCCATCGGTTTGCCTTGGGGTATGAACATGTGGTCGCCACAAACTGGTAAAAGCGGCGATGGATGGGCATATACCTACGATGCAGATAAAATACGTGGTTTTAAACAAACACACCAGCCATCTCCTTGGATGAACGATTACGGCGCTTTCTCGATTATGCCGGTTACCGGTAAGTTAAAGTTTACCGATGAGGGCCGCGCAAGCTGGTTCAGCCATAAAGCAGAAGTTTCTAAGCCATATTATTATAGCGTTTATTTGGCCGATGCCGATGTAACCACAGAAATAACACCTACAGAAAGAGCAGCACAGTTTAGGTTTACTTTCCCTAAAACCGATAGCTCGTTTGTGGTTGTAGATGCACAGAACAGGGGGTCTTACATTAAAATTATCCCTGCCGAAAGAAAAATTATCGGTTACACCACAAAATATGCACGTGGTCCGCTGCCTAAAAACTTTAAAAACTATTTCGTAATCTATTTCAATAAAGATTTCAAACTGGCCAAAACCTGGGATGATAAAAAATTGAACGATAAAGATTTGGAGCTAACTGTTGATCATGCTGGTGCTGTAATTGGTTTCGCTACACAAAAAGGCGAGCAGGTTATTGCTAAGGTTGCTTCTTCGTTTATCAGCTTTGAACAGGCCGATCTAAACTTAAAAAGAGAACTGGCTAACGATGGTTTCGATGCAACCAAAGCCAAAGGCAGAGCTACCTGGAACAAAACATTAAGCAAAATTGCTGTTGAAGGTGGCACTATCGATCAAACCAGAACATTCTATTCTTGCCTTTACCGTACTTTGTTCTTCCCGAACAAATTATACGAAGTTGATGCACAGAACCAGATTGTACACTGGAGCCCTTACAACGGACAGGTATTGCCTGGTTATATGTTTGCCGGTACCGGTTTCTGGGATACGTTCAGGGCGTTATATCCTTTCTTAAACCTTGTTTATCCGTCAATCAACAAAGAAATGCAACAGGGCTTAATTAATGATTATAAAGAAGGTGGCTGGTTGCCAGAGTGGAGCAGCCCGGGTTATGCCAACATTATGGTGGGTAACAACTCTGCTTCGGTAGTTTCTGATGCTTACATTAAAGGCATGCGCGGCTACGATATCGAAACTTTATGGCAGGCTGTTAAACATGGTGCCAATAACGAGGGTCCTATGGAAGCTGTTGGCCGCGATGGCGTTAAATATTACAACGAACTGGGTTATGTTCCATTTGATGTAAAAAAGAACGAAAATGCTGCTAAAACATTAGAGTATTCGTACGATGATTTTACCATTTACCAATTGGGAAGAGCTTTGGGTAAACCGGCTTCAGAAATCGATATTTACAAGAAAAGAGCCATGAACTACAAAAATCTTTTCGATCCGGCTTCTGGCTTAATGCGTGGTAAAAACCAGGATGGTACTTTCCAAAGTCCTTTCAGTCCTTTTAAATGGGGCGGTGCATTTACCGAAGGTAACAGCTGGCACTATACCTGGTCTGTTTTTCAGGATGTAGATGGTTTAGCGAAATTAATGGGCGGTCATAACAAGTTTGTAACCAAACTGGATTCAGTTTTCTCTATGCCTCCGGTATTTGATGAAAGCGCTTACGGCGGTGTAATTCACGAAATCCGCGAAATGCAGATTGCGAACATGGGCCAGTATGCACATGGTAACCAACCCATCCAGCACATGATTTACCTGTACAATTACGGTGGTGCACCTTATAAAACACAGTATTGGGTAAGAGAAACCATGAACAGGATGTACAAAGCAACACCAGATGGCTATTGCGGTGATGAAGATAACGGTCAAACTTCTGCCTGGTATGTTTTCTCTGCAATGGGTTTCTATCCGGTAACACCAGCTGTAGATCAGTATGTACTGGGTGCACCTTTGTTCAAAAAAGTTACCATCACTTTAGAAAACGGCAAAACTGTTGTAGTTAATGCACCTGCCAATAGCGATAACAACCGTTATGTACAGGCCTTACAGATGAATGGTAAGCCATATTCTAAAAACTGGATCAGCCATAGTGGTTTGCAAAAAGGTGCCGTGTTAAACTTTAACATGAGCGCTATGCCAAACAAAACAAGAGGATCTAATCCGGCAGATTTCCCATATTCTTTATCAACAGAAAAATAGAAAAAATAAAGACTGTATCATAAATATAGAATTGTCATCCTGAGCTTGTCGAAGGACCTATCATAAAATTATGTAAGGCATTTCGACAGGCTCAATGTGACAGGTTGCTGGAGGAACCAAGCTTATGGTAAAGCCTAAAATTTAAAGAAACCTTAATCCCTGAACAAGGATTAAACTAACAAAACCAAATATATGAAACAAAACGTCTCGAAGACGGGTTTTACAGCCATGCTCTGGCTCTGCGGAACCCTGTTGGCATTTGGCCAGCGCGTAGATCTTAAAGATCTTTCGGCATTTAAAAATCCTGCAAACTCATGGTCATTGGCCCAAAATGTAGTGGCCGATCTAAATACCGAAAATGTTTTAAAAACCACCAAAGGTGAAGGTATCCTAGTAAACCAATCTACCGCCAAAAAAGCAGGAGCTGATTTATATACCGTAAACGAATATGGCAATGTAGCCGTTGAATTGGATTATTTAGCTGCAAAAGGAACCAATTCTGGTATCTATCTGCAAGGAAATTACGAAATCCAGATCGATGATGCCTGGGGATTGAAAAATGCTTCTTCATCTAATAACGGTGGTATTTACCAACGTTGGGATGATAGCAAGCCCGAAGCCGAAAAAGGATTCGGTGGTGTTGCCCCACGTCAAAATGCAAGTAAAGCGCCAGGTTTATGGCAGCATATCAAAATCATTTTTCAGGCACCTAAATTTGATGCTTCTGGAGCAAAAACCGAAAATGCAAAAATCATCAGCGTAGAGTTAAACGGCGTTTTAATTCACGAAAATGTAGAGCTCTTCGGTGCAACCAGGGGTGCGGCAAGTGCCGAAAAGGCAAAAGGTCCTTTACGCTTACAGGGCGATCATGGTTCGGTGGCTTTTAGAAATATCGAAATCAATGAACTGGCTGAAATTCCTAAACCAAACCAAAATGGCGGTGCAGATCCAATTTATATCGAAGCCGCAAGCAACAACATGATCAGAAGTTTTGTAGATGTTGCCCCTCGCGTACGTTCGGTACATGCTATTTCGGTTGGCGGACCAGAAAAAGTGGCCTATAGCTACGATCTGGATAACGGAACATTATTACAGGGCTGGCATGGCGATTTTATCGATGCAACCCCAATGTGGGATGGCCGTGGAAATGGAACATCGCGCGCTTTGGGCAGTGTTACCCGTTTCACCAAGAAACCTGTTCTGGCCATTGCAAAATTGGCTAACGATCAAGATAAATGGATTGCCGATACCGCAGGTACGGGTTTCAGAACCAAAGGTTATGTAATGGATAAGCAAGACCGTCCGGAGTTTAAGTACATCATTAACGGAACCAATGTTACGGATGCAGTTAAAATAATGGAAAATGGACAAGGTTTAACCCGCGAAATCTCAGTTGATAAACCTTCAAAAGATTTATATTTCTTATTGGCTACAGCTTCGAATATCGAAGAAGTTGCTAAAGGATTGTATTTGGTTGATGATAAATCATATTATCTGCAACTGGCAGAAGGATCGGCAAAACCGGTTATCAGAGATGTTGATGGCAAAAAAGAAATTATTGTAGCCATTGGAAGTAAGTTAAATTATACCATTTTGTTTTAATTGGAATAACGATGAGAAACACATTTAAAAAATTAGCAATACTGGCATTAAGTTTTAGCTTTTCTACAGTTTTTGCACAAGAAACACCAAAAGAAGAAGATTTTTTCAGAATAAATAAAGTACGCGTTCCAGAAGGGCCGATTTTAGAAGTAGGTGGTTTAATTACCCTGCCTAACGGCGATTTGGCCATTTCTACCCGTAGGGGAGAAGTATTTATTGTAGAAAACCCAACCACTGCCAAGCCTTACTGGCGCAGATTTGCTTACGGCCTGCACGAAATTTTAGGTATTGCCTATAAAAATGGCGCATTGTACGTAGCACAACGTGGCGAATTAACCAAATTGGTTGATAAAGATCAGGATGGTAAAGCCGATGTATACGAAACCGTATATGCATGGCCTTTAAGCGGGCACTACCACGAATATAGCTTCGGACCAAAATTAATGCCCGATGGTACATTTATGGTTACCGGAAACGTTGCCTTTGGCGATGAAGAATGGTGGCGTGCCGAAAGCCGTGTACCTATGCGTGGCTGGGCCATGAACATTACCGAAGATGGTAAAATGACCCCTTATGCCGCGGGTTTCCGTTCTCCTGCCGGTATCGGTAGTATCGATGGTAAATTCTACTACACCGAGAACCAGGGCGATTGGGTAGGTTCTGGTGGTTTATGGAAAGTTAATAAAGGCGATTTTATGGGCCACCCGGCAAGTTTAAGGTGGACAAACCTTCCTAACTCTCCTGTTAAGCTGCAATCCGATTTCTTCTATTCACAAATGGACGAACGCCGCATTAAAAACGAGCAGGGAAGATACATTAAACCAGAAAACAGGGTAAACGAAACCTTTAAAACCTTATTCGAAATGAAGAAAGTTTTTCCTGAGCTGCGTTTGCCTTCTGTTTGGTTGCCATACGGAATTTTGGGTATCTCTTCTGCAGAGCCTGTTAAAATTCCTGCCAATACATTCGGCCCATTTGCCGGACAGATTCTGGTTGGCGATCAGGGAATGAGTATCATCTCGAGGATTTTTATGGAAACCGTAAAAGGTGAAGAGCAAGGTGCGGCCTTCCTTTTCCGCAAAGGATTCCGCTCGGGTGTGTTGAGGTTAGAGTGGGGAACCGATGGTTCATTGTTTGTTGGAGAAACCAACCGTGGTTGGGGTTCGGCAGGTGATGCAAATGAAGGCTTGGAAAGATTGGTGTACAACAACAAAACACCTTTCGAAATGAAAGCGGTAAGGGCAATGCCTGATGGTTTTGAAGTAGAATTTACCATGCCTGTTGACCGTAAATCGGCCGAGGATTTAGCTTCATACGATGCGGAGAGTTTTATTTATAAATATCACCCGGTTTATGGTTCGCCGCCGGTAAATACCGAGAAATTAAAAATTTCGGGAGTTAAGGTTTCTGCTGATGGATTGAAAGCCAGGTTTATTGTACAGAACCTGCGTCAATATTACATCCATACCCTAACGTTGGATGGTATCCGTTCGCAGGATGGTTTCTATTCTCTGGTACATCCTGTTGCCTACTATACTTTAAACCAGATTCCTGATGGAACTAAGCTGGCCATGAGCGAGGTGAGTACCAAGAACTCTGCAGCAAAGCCAGCAACTTCTGCACCGGCCAAGAAAGCTACAACGCCTAAAGCAGCTGCTGGAAAAGCTCCTGAAGCAAAAGGAACAACTGCTAAACCGGTAACTACAACAACAACTGCAAAGGCCCCAACTTTTAAAGAGGTAGAAGGTTTATTAACTAAAAATACCTGTTTGGCTTGCCACAATCAAACCAAAAGGCAAATTGGTCCTCCATTCGCAGAAATTGCAAAACGTAAATATTCTGCTGATAAGATATTTCAGTTAATCCACAATCCACAGCCACAAAACTGGCCGGGTTATTCAACCGAAATGCCTCCAATGCCTCAGGTAACCAAAGCCGAAGCGGTGAAAATAGCGGCTTGGATCAATTCATTGAGATAAAAAAAATAAATTTATTACAGAACGGCTGGTAGAAATACCGGCCGTTTTTGTTTTAAGAGGTTGGCTACGCTGCATGATCCGATAGAACGCTCGTTTTTGCAATGTGGAACAACAGCCCACCCTGATTTTCAGGAATGCAACCTTTTATACTAATGATCTTTTCCTTATAAGATTGCTTCGTCGGCTGAAAAAGCCTTTCCGATGAATCGGAACAGGTTCTCGCAATGACGATTTTTTTATGGCAGACGAGATGAAAAGAGATCCTTCGACTACGCTCAGGATGACAACAAAAAGAATTCAGGATAACAATAAAAAAGAAATGGGGATTCCACTAGTGCAGAATCCCCATCATCTAAATTAACGCTCTCATATACATAAACGCTATAAAAAGGATTTATTGCATTGCGCAGTAAATTTTTTTCATTTTTGGATAATTTATCATTTAACTCCTACTTTTACTTTATGGCTACGATTGATAAAACCCAACAGGATGCAGAAAAACAGGCAGCTGCAATGGCTGCTGTAAAATTTGTTAAAAATGGCGATGTTGTAGGCCTGGGTACAGGTTCTACCACAACCTTTGCCATTAAGGAACTGGGCAAGCGTGTAAGCGATGGACTTAAGATCACCGCTGCGGCAAGTTCTATCCGTACTGAAGAATTGGCCAGATCTTTAGGGATTGAAATCCTCGACCTGGGCAGCCTAAGTGAAATTGATATCAGTATTGATGGCGCAGACGAATTTACCGAATCGCTCGATCTGATTAAAGGTGGTGGTGGCGCCTTATTCAGAGAAAAAATCATTGCCTCTTTAAGCAAAAATGCCATTATCATTACCGATGCTTCGAAAAAAGTAAAAAAACTGGGTGCTTTTACCATCCCAATCGAAGTACTGCCGTTGGCTTATCAGTATGTTTCAGATCAGATCGATAAACTTGGTGGAAAAGGGGTATTGAGAATCGCTGCCGGCGAGAAATTCATTACCGACAATCAAAACCTCATAATTGATGCAGATTTTGGATTGATTGATGATCCTGCAAAACTATCTTCAGACCTTAACCAAATTAACGGTTTACTCGCCCATGGTCTATTTATCAACCTCACCTCGAAGGTAGTGATGAGTGAAGGGACGGATATTATCATTTTTGAATAAAGGTTTAATGGTTCATTAGTTCATTGGTCATTGGTTGCTTGGTCTGGTTAATTAGCAATTGTACTAATCTAACTATTTTATGCGTTATCAAAACGCCCTCCTGAACTTGTTTCAGTATCCATGTAGAATTTTCGCTATCTATTAATTTTTCAAATCGATTAATTGGCTCCGGACTTCTGACTGCCGACTCCGGACTATTCAACAATTTCACCGATAATTTCAAGTGCTGCCAAATCATCCAAATTTTTTTACCGACAGTTTTATTTCACTCACCGATAAAACATCGCTATTAGAAGAAAAGCCATTCTCCCGCCTGCATATTCGTGATACATTTGAATATAAAAACAAAAGGTCATGGAAACTTTCATCAAAAAAAATCACGCTGATAAACAATTTGGTTTAGGCATTTTAATCGTAGTAATCGGTTCAGTTTTTTTACTTAGAAATTCGGGCATAGATGTTCCACATTGGATACTAAGATGGCACACCATTATGCTAGGTGCTGGTTTGTGGATGGGTTACCGTAAAAACTTTCAGGGAAGCAGCTGGTTGGCATTAACCGTAATTGGCGCCATCTTCACCTTTAAAGCCATCACTATTTTTGATTTCGACTTATCAAGAATAACAACTGCCCTGGTATTAATCAGTTTGGGACTTTACGTCATTTTTAAACCAAAAAAAGTGCAATCATTCGATCAGTATTTTGAAAAGAAACCAGTAGATTTTACTGAAAAGGAAAGCTAAAATTCTTAACTCCATCATATAGCTAAAAAGGGACATTTGTGAATCAATGTCCCTTTTTTTGTTTAATAGCAGAGGGTAAAGTACGCGTGTTTAACATCATGCAAACTTTGCCCTCTGCTAAAAAAGAAACGGGGATTCCACCCTTAGGCAGTATCCCCGTCATCTAAATTAACGCTCTCACATACATAAACGCTATTAATAGAATATATTGTGTGCAGCTTAATTTTTTTTATCTTTTTTTTAAAAAACAGTTCCCTTAAATCCAAACCCGAAATTAAACCTGCAGTACCGGAACAGCTTTATGGTACTTATTGCGGTATTCGATAGGGGTTAGTCCCGTAATTTTCTTAAAAACATCCCTGAATGATTTGGTATCGGTATAGCCAACATCGAACATTACTTCGGTAATATTTTTCCTGCTCGACTCGAAACTTCTTTTGGCCGCTTCAATTTTAACCCGTTGTATATATTCAATTACCGTATTTTTGGTGGCACTCTTAAACCTGCGCTCAAAACTTCTCCTGCCTAAAGCCAACATATCAGCCAGCTGATCTACCGTAATCTTATCCTGATAATTTCCATCAATAAATTCCTGTGCTTTTTTAATTTTTGCATCCTCGTGCCCCTTTTGCCCTTGAAACATCATAAAGGCCAACTGGCTCTCCCGGTCAATATCTATAGCAAAATATTTTGCAGCCAAAATTGCCGTATCGCGGTCGGTATACTTCTCAACCAGGTACAATAAGAGGTTCCAGTAAGAGTTTGCACCACCGCTGGAGTATAAGCCCTGGGCATCGGTAATAATGCTTCCATCAACCAATTCCACATCAGGGAACATGGTTCTGAACTGATTGGCAAAAAGCCAGTGGGTAGAGCATTTGCGTCCATTTAATAAACCGGTAGCTGCCAATAAAAATGCCCCCATGCATAAAGAAGCCACTTCGGCTCCCTTAGCGTGATGTTTGATGATCCAGGGTAGCAATGCTTGGTTTATATCCATGGCATAATCTACATTGCCACTAATTGCGGGTACAAAAATAAGATCGGTATGTTCAACCTCATGCAACAGCTTATCTGCGTGCACCGAAAAAAGACTGTTGTTTAAACGCACTTCTTTGGTCATGCCAACAAGCTCAACCTTAAACAGCGGCACTTTGCCAGAAGCCTGTAAAAACTCGTTAACAGCGGTAAACAGGTAGCGTGGATCGGCGATAGCTTCAATCACGGCAGTTTCTGGAATTAAGATAGATACGTGTTTCATAACACAAATATAACTAGGTGCTTTGTCGTAAACAACCCCCGCAATTGTCGTTTCTGCGTGTTTGGCCTTTTAAAATCTGCGTGTATGTTTGTAGTGCTAATGGCTGAGTGTAGAGCTGTTTGATCATTTAATTTTCAATTATGGAAGAGTATATCATTAAAGAAAACATTAAGTTAATGTGTGTAAGGGCCGAATCTTTTCCAGAGGGGATAATGGCAGCCTACCAAAAGTTGCATGTTTTGCTCGCTAGGGCAAATGAGCGTAAATATTTGGGGATAAGCAGGCCCAATGAAAACGGAGAAATTATTTATAAAGCGGCAGCTGAAGAACTGGAAGATGGCGAAGCTGAAAAATATGGGTTGGAAAGCTTCATAATCAACAAAGGGACGTTTATAAGTGTGCTGGTAACAGATTTTATGAAAGACGCTACGCAGATAGGGCAGGTTTTTGAGAAGCTGCTTCAACAGCCCAATATCGATCCTCAAGGCTACTGCCTCGAAATGTATATTAACGAAACCGATGTGCGCTGTATGGTTGGCATCAAAAAATAAAATCACGTGGCTTATATCAATTCATATTTAACGTTTAATGGCAATTGCCGGGAAGCCATGACTTTTTACCGCGATTGTTTAGGTGGGGAGCTAACCTTGCAAACCATAGGAGAATCGCCTGTGGCAGGCAAAATGCCAAATAGTGTGGAAAACAGTATTTTACATGCCGTTTTAGCTAAAGATGAGCTGGTGATTATGGCTACAGATATGGTAGAAGAAGTTGGGCTAATTAAAGGTAACGCCATATCGCTGATGTTGAACTGCAGTTCTGAAGAGGAAGCCCGGGGCCTTTACCACAAGCTTTCGAAAGGAGGCAGGGCAGTGCACCCTTTGCAGGAAACATTCTGGGGAGCACTTTTCGGCGATTTAACCGACCGCTATGGCAATAACTGGCTGGTTAACTACGATAAAAACCAATAAACCTTTAACAACCAGATTATAGAATGAAAAAATTAAGCACTTGGTATTGGATTGCTACCATCATTTTTGCCCTGATGATGATTATGGACGGCATTGGTGGATTAACACAGCAGGAAGCAGGAAAAGAAGTACTCAAACACCTGGGCTATCCCATGTATCTGCTTATTATAGTGGGCATAGCAAAATTACTGGGTGCTATAGCCATTTTACAAACGCGGTTTAAAGCCATTAAAGAATGGGCATTTGCGGGCTTCACCATTAACTTCATAGGTGCCTTTGCTTCTAGGGCTTTTGTTGGCGATGGCCTTTCACTACTCATTCCACCCCTTGTAGCGCTTGCCATTATGTTTATTCCCTATATTTTATGGAAAAAATATGAGCGAAATGTTAAAAATAGTTAAAACTAATTAGGTAGTTTTCTTCAGGGCATTTGAGCGTTAAATATTGTTAACTTTGATGTATTGTAACAACCAAACACAATACAAACGCATGAAAAAGAGTCTACTATTTATAATCGCGCTGCTATTTACCACAACTGCCTTTTCACAAAATGTGATTCAGTTATTTAATAGTGCAAACGATTTTTTTAAGTTATTGCAGGAAGAAAAATTTACCGATGCACATGCATTTTTTGATGATACTTTAAAAACCAAGCTAACTGAAGAAAACCTAAAGAAACTTTGGGGCGATATTGGCACAAAATTCGGCAAACCCGAATCGTTCGATGCCATTCAGAGCAAGGCCCAGGGCGAATTTTTTGCTGTTACCGTAGAAGGTAAATTTGTAAACGGCGAACAGAATTTTATCCTTGGCTTTAATAAGCAGCAAAAGGTTGTGGGTATTTTTCTTGCGCCATCAAAAAGAATAGCTACTTATTTAAAGCCTAATTATGTAGATACTAATTTATACAAAGAAAAATCGGTTTATATCGGTCCAGCTGGCAAACAGTTGGCAGCTATTATTACCACGCCCAAAAATGCGAAGAATTTCCCGATGGTTGTTTTTGTACACGGCTCAGGTCCGGGCGATATGGATGAAACAGTGGGTGCGAACAAGCCTTTTAAAGATTTGGCGGGTGGCCTGGCCTCTAAAGGGATTGGCTCTATCCGCTATGTAAAACGTACGTTAATTTACCCTAACGAGTTTGCCAATCCTTATACCGTAAAAGAAGAGGTATTGGATGATGCCGGTGCTGCCATTGCACTTGCGAAAACCGTTGTAGGTGCCGACCCTAAAAATGTATACGTATTTGGCCATAGCCTAGGCGGTATGCTTGCACCAAAAATGGCCACATTAACACCAGATTTGGCTGGGATTATTTTAGCTGCTGCACCGGCAAGAAAATTGACCGATGTAATTATCGATCAAAATAAATACATGTTCGATTTATCCAGCGATACTACTTCTGCCAATAAAAAACAACTGGCTGATGCAGTTACCGAGATTAACAAAAGCCGTATTTCGCAACTGGGAACGGTAAAACCAGATTCTATTATCTTAGGTTTACCCGCAAAATACTGGGCCGATCTAAATTCGTACAACCAGGTAACAGTAGCGAAGAGCCTAAGCAAGCCCAAAATTTATGTTTTACAGGGCGGAAACGATTTCCAGGTGAGCAAAGTTGATTTTGATTTATGGAATGCTGCTTTAGCCAAGAAAAAAAATGTACAGCTAAAGTTTTATCCTGATTTAAACCACCTGCTAAGTCCGCAGACTGAAAAGGGCACCATGGCACAGTACCAGGCAGCGGTAAGCGTATCAGAAACCTTGGTTAACGATATTGCCCTATGGATTAAAGCCAAGTAAGCTCATTTTATTATACGTTATTTGCTGAAAAGCCCTGTTTATTGCAGGGCTTTTCTTGTTTAAGGGATAGCGGTATATCACGTATACAAATAAAAAGGGCAAACAATTCAAAAAACGGAGGGTTTAAACATAAGAACAGATCATCTTAAATGTTTTCTTATGGCAAAGAACAAAGTTACTTTTAAAGCAATTTGGTGTATTTTAAAAGCATCTTTTACAGGGTTTAACGATCATAAGGTTACCAAGTTAAGCGGCTCGCTGGCGTACTATACCGTATTTTCGATGGCTCCCTTATTGGTGGTGATTATTTCGCTATGCGGTATATTTTTAGGAAGGGAAATTGCAGAAGGGCAGGTTTACGCACAGCTGGAAAGCTTTTTAGGCCGCGAATCGGCTGTTTCTTTACAGCAGCTGATTAAAAATGCCTATCTGGATGGAAAAAGTACCATTGCGTTGATTATCGGTATTGTTACGCTGTTGATTGGAGCAACTACGGTATTCGGAGATATCCAGGATTCCATAAATACCATTTGGGGCTTAAAGCCAAAACCTAAAAGAGGTTGGGTAAAGCTGTTGCAAAACCGCTTTTTATCCTTTTCGGTAATTATCAGCCTCGGGTTTGTTTTATTGGTTTCTTTAGCGATAACATCAGTTTTAGATGCATTTAGCGATCGGCTACAGGCACGTTTTGCAGATGTATCGGTAGTGATTTTTTATATTCTTAACCAAGTGGTTACCCTCGCGGTAATTACGTTGATATTCGGTGTGATTTTTAAAGTATTGCCCGATGCAATTATTAAGTGGAAAGATGTAATTGCCGGGGCCATTGTAACCGCGGTATTGTTCATGATCGGTAAGTTTTTAATTTCGCTGTACATTGGCCAAAGTAATGTTGGCGGTACTTATGGTGCAACAGGTTCGTTGGTGGTGGTACTGCTGTGGACATATTATTCATCAATTATTTTATATTTTGGTGCAGAGTTTACCAAAGCCTATGCCGTTGCTTTCGGATCAGAAATTTATCCATCGCATTATGCAGTTACCACAAAGGAAATAGAAATAGAAACCGGTGAAAACTCAATTCAGGATAACCACCCCGAAATTAAGGAAGAGGTTAAGAAGACTTCTTAAACGATTAGGTTCCCCACGCGGTTACAATTAATCTTCTTTGTCCGCCACGGTTTCGGTGTTCGCAAAGGTAAATGCCCTGCCATGTGCCTAAGGCCAATCGTCCGTTCCGGATGGGTATGGTTACACTGCTCCCTAAAATCGATGCTTTTAAATGAGCAGGCATATCATCCGAGCCTTCGTAATCATGCTCGTAATCGGGATCGTTTTCTTTCACTGTTTTATTGAAAAACATTTCGAAATCGAGCCTGACCGTTGGATCTGCATTTTCGTTAATGCTAAGTGAAGCAGAAGTATGCTGGATAAATACCTGACAGATGCCAGTGCTTATTTCTTGAATTTGAGGCAATGTATTTTCAATTTCATCAGTAATGATGTGGAAACCGCGCCTTCTTTCCCTAAGTGTTAATGCCTGTTGGTATATTTTCATTTGTTTTAGTTCATTTTAGATTTCCGACGCAGCGTTTCTGAAATTTCTTCATTTTTGAATTCTCTTGTGATAAATTATAGTAAAGGACCCGTCATATAGACCGAAACGCAGTGGAGCGGAGAGATCTGTGAAATATTGTTTATTGATCTCTCCACTACGGTCGAGATGACGGCTTGCCTATTTCAAAAACTCTACATTCCAAATCTTCTCTGCCTTTCTACCAATCAACCAGAAAGAAGCCGCCAGTACCGAAAAGAATAAAGCTTTATGCCAGCTATCCCAAAAATATTCAAAATACCTTGTGTAAAGATTAATAAAAAGAAAGGTAATACCGAATTCTCGAGCAATGTCATCACGGTATTTTAAGCCGTATAAAGTACTTATCACACAAATGGCGGCCGAAATTAAGGCCCAATAAAATAAGCTCAACTGCCTAACCTTATACCACTCATCCAAGCTTGCAAAATTGCCGAATACAGATAGGGCCCATAGCGATACAAATAAATATACCAGGCCGGCGATATAGGTAACCTGAAAAAAATGCTGCGTTTTTGGAATGGCTTTCATGATAAACGATACTGCCGTTAAAGTGGCACCAAAAATTACGAAACGCAAGGGGTAGTTCATTCCAAGGAAATAATAGTTCCACCTGCTCAAGTAGCCTGTTTCAGTACCAAACCAGGCGCCTAAAGAAATTAAGGCAAAAACCCATATCAACCTCGAATTGAAAATGTAGCCTAAAATGCCGTAAATGAAAACTGAGATCAGGATCAGGATAGAAAAATTGCCCGAGCCATTATCCAAGGCTTTTCCAAAATAGGCCACAGCGTTTGCCGTAAGCAAAATAGCCGAAAATACGATAGCTTCATTGCTGAATTTGAGGTGTGGCAGCTTCTTCTTCCGCCTGAAGCCCAAAATGTACAGCCAAGCCGCCAAGCCACCAGAAACAATGGCGATTACAATATTTGGTGTATTGTAAACCCGCTTTAAATAGTTTAATATCGAATTATCAATCAGCAGCGAGCCTAACGCAATAAATCCACAGGCCAGTGCCACCCAAAAAGCATACTGCGCCAAGCGGAGCCAATCGAAATTTTTTGCTTCATAGCTTTTGCGCAGTTTGTGGGCCGTTTCTTCGTTAATCAATCCATCGTCCTGCCACTGCTCAATCATGTCATCAAGAAACTCACTTTTTTCTCTGTCAACTTTCATAGGTTAGGTTATGTACGAAGATATAAAATTTGCTCGTCATTGCGAGTTACGGAACAATCTTACAACAATAGCAGCTAACAGCGATTGCATTAGGGTTGATTCATCGGTTGAAAAACCCTTTCCGATAAATCGGGAAAGGGTTTCTCAATGACCGTTATTGCTAAATAACCTCCTTAATCTTCTTATTATTCCCCACAATCCAGATCACATCACCGTTATCAAAAACGAAATCAGAAGAAGGATTTAATACCCTGTCGGTCCCGCGTTCAATACCTACAATTAATGCCTGTGCCTTTTCGCGGATTCCGGCATTTCTGATACTTAAGCCATAAACCGGCGATTCGGTATGCACCACTACTTTCTGAAGGGTCATTTCTTTGTTCGGGAAATTGCTTTCTTCACTTACTTCGGGCGTATCTATTTCGAGTATGGCTTTTACGGCAGCAAGCTGATCATCAGCACCGATTAACAGTAACTTATCATTAGGATAAAGCCGCTCATCTCTGCCGGGTGTGGGTATGTTATTTCTTCCGCGCTCAATTAGGGCAATATTAACCCCATATTTTTCCCTGATCATTAACTCGGTAAGTGTTTTTCCAACCACCTCCGATTCAGGCGAAACCGTAAGTTCGGTTAAGTGGGTATCCCAAGGTAAAATATCCGGCTTTTGGTTTTCCCTGGCGTTCAGGTTCAACATAAAACGGCGCTCCAGTTTATCGTAAAACGATTGTAGTTTTCTGGAGAAAATTACCATTCCCAAAACAATTAGGCCCAGCGCAATTACAGCAGCTACCCAGGTATCGAAAAATTCGTACATCAAAAAACCTACAAAAAATATCCCTAGGGCAATTCTGAAAAACTCAATGGCGATGAGTGGCCCCCTCGTATATTTCTTGTTTAACCAAAGGTGGGAATAAGCTGTTTTCTGAATCCTGCGGATAGATAATGCCCATAAAAATGGCGACATTAAAATGAAAGAGACAATTACGCTAATAATGATTGAAGTTAAGCTGTTGGCGATATTGCGTATAATAAATGGCTGTACGTAGCGGTATGCCAAAAATATAATGGCAATAATAATAACCGAGTGGATAATGGTGTTGAAAATGTACGATCGCAATAAAACCTTCCAATCGCTCAGAGTGGTAATTCCTTCCGTACTCGAGCTATAGCGTTCAATACCGTCCAGCCATTTTTTGGGTAAAACACGTTTTAAGAACTCATAAAAAGGTTCTGATAATTTAATGAGGTAAGGTGTGGTAAAGGTGGTAATGGCTGCAGCCGCTACCGCTATGGGATATAAGAAATCGCTGGTTACCTTAAGTGTAAGCCCGAGCGAAGCAATAATAAAGGAGAATTCACCAATCTGCGCCAAACTCATCCCCGATTGAACCGAGGTTTTTAAAGGCTGACCGGAAAGCAGGGCACCTAAAATGGTAAATATGATTTTTCCGATAATAATAACCAGGGTGGCAAACAAAATAGGAACAGCATATTTAACCAACATGGCCGGATCGATAAGCATACCTACTGAAACAAAAAATACAGCTGCAAATAAATCTTTTACGGATTTGGTTAAATGCTCAATTCTTTCTGCCTGGGTAGTTTCGGCTAAAATAGATCCCATAATAAAGGCCCCCAAAGCGGGAGAGAAGCCCACCTTATCGGCCAACAACACCATTACCAGGCATAAAGCCAGTGATACGACCAGCATGGTTTCGTCGTTCATTAATTTTTTGGTGGCCTTTAAAAAAGATGGAACCAAAAATATACCGCCCAAGAACCACAGCACCAAAAAGAAAGCCAGCTTTAAAATAGAATAAAGCATCTCAGTTCCGGCTGATTGCTGGCTGACCGCCAAAGTAGAGAACAGCACCAAAAGTAAAATGGCAACCAGATCTTCTACAATTAATACACCGAAAACCAGACCGGCAAATTTTTTATGTTTTAAACCCAGTTCCTCAAAAGCTTTAATGGTAATCATGGTAGAAGAGATGGATAAAATCCCACCTAAAAACAGGCTGTCCATATCTGCCCAGCCCATTGCCTTACCTACCAGGTAACCGGCCAAAATGATAAATAAAACTTTTACAATGGCTGTAATGGAGGCCGAACCGCCTACTTTGACCAGTTTCTTAAAACTGAACTCTAAGCCTAAACTGAACAAAAGGAAAATTACGCCAATTTCTCCCCAAATGTTAATGCTTTTGGTATCGGTAACGGAGGGGAAAAAGTCGAGGTGCGAGCCAACCAATAGGCCAGCCAGTATATAGCCCAAAACAAGGGGCTGTTTAATTTTTTTAAAAATGAGTGTGGTTATCCCTGCAGCGGCAAGAATTAACCCTAAATCGGCAATTAAATCTGGTAAATGCATCTATAAAAATGAGTAAAGGATGTTCTAATAATTTTATAACTGGATAAAAGCCCAGCATTTTTATAAGCCAATAATGTGGCTAAAAATGAAATTACTTACCAAAAAACATGCTTTGGGTACAGCATTTTAAAAAGGCACCCGTATTGATGATTTAATGTTTTGATTACCGCCTTTGCGATGATATTGTTGTTCCGGATAAAAAGAAACATTAAAAAAGGCAACAGCAAAAATGCAGCTAAAGATATTTTGACAACCGCATTATTGATGATGTCCTTTTGAAGGCTCTCGTTATCGGGATGATAATCGGATTGGGACTTGATGTTTTTTTTGCCCGTTATGAAACTGATTTTGGCATTTTTTGAAGGCACGTTATTCTTTTTTTCTTGCGATGCGAAAGCCGCAAAACTAATGGAGATAGATAAAAAGAAAATGATGTAAAAAAGCCTCATTGCTGCTAATATAGCGAAAATGAGGCTTTTTTGAAAGGAAAATGGGATTAAAGTTGGCTTAATCTCGTCATGCTGAATTTATTTCAGCATCTTTCCATCTATTTAGACCCTGAAATAAATTCAGGGTGACGGTTTGGAGAGGCTTAAAATTTCTACCCATTAAAATAGGCCAGCGTAGCTTCCTTATCCTTTTGCAACTGGATAGTTAAGGCTTCTAGGCCGGTAAATTTAACATCATGACGGAGAAATTTTAAGAAATTCATTTTGATATCCTGTCCGTAAATTTCCTGGTTAAAATCAAAAATATTAACTTCTATATTTCGGGTCATTCCGTTTATGGTAGGGCGCTGCCCAATGTAAGCCATGCCTTTGTAGATAGTTTTGAGTTCGGGGCTTGGAGTTTGGAGTTGCTTCGCCTCTAAAGGCTCAACGCTAAACTCCGAACTCATCTCAACAGTTACGGCGTAAATGCCATCTCCTGGAATTAATTTATAGGTTTCTTCTACAAAGATATTGGCTGTTGGAAAGCCTATTGTCCTTCCTATTTTATCGCCTTTAATTACCTTGCCGAAAATAGAAAAAGGATAGCCTAGGTAATCAGCTGCTAAGCTTACATCGCCTGCAAGCAAAGCCTGTCGGATTTTAGTTGAACTTACCGCAACATCGTGGATATCCTGTTCCATAATTTCCTCAACAGTAAAACCATAATGTTGGCCAGCTGCTTTTAAATCGGTTAAATTTCCAGAGCGGTCTTTCCCAAAACGGTGGTCGTAACCAATAATGATATGTTTAGTGCCGATATTGTTTACCAGAGTATTCTTGATATAATCTTCAGGAAGCTGATTGGAGAAATCTCTGGTAAATGGGGTAATAATTAAATGGTCTACACCCAGCTGCTTTAAAATTTCAGCTTTTTCATTTATGGTATTGATCATTTTAAGGTCCTGGTTTTCAGGATCAATGATCATTCTGGGATGCGGGAAAAACGTTAGTATTACACTTTCTCCCTGCTCTGCCTTTGCTTTCTCTACCAATTGTTTTATAATTTTCTGGTGACCAAAATGTACACCATCAAAAGTGCCAATGGTTACAATGGCATTATCTAATTTTGAAAATTCGGAAAGGTTATTGTATATTTTCAATTGTAAAATCTATTTTGCTGATCCCCATTTTATTAGCGGGTTAACCGGGATCACTTTTAATGTATTAATGTAAGGCATGTCGTTTTACAACCCCGCCTTTTAAATCTGCAATTTGTTGTTGTATTACAAAAGCATCGGCATCAATCTGTCTGATAGCAGTTTGTAGTTTGCTCATTTCGAGTTTGGTAACAACGGTAAAGATAATGTCGATATCTTTTTTTTCCCCATAGCCGCCTTCACCTTTATAAATGGTAACACCACGTTTCATCTCGCTGATAATAAAACCTTTAATGGCTTCCTGATGTTCGGAAATGATGGTTACGCCAGTATATTGCTCCAGCCCGTTAACAATAAAATCGATGGTGCTGGATGCCGATAGGTAAGTTAAAATGGCGTATAGGGCTGTTTCTATATTTAAGAAATAAGCTGCAAAGGCAAAAATGATGATGTTTAAAATCAGGATGATATTACCAACCGTTAAAATGCTGTTTTTACTGATGTAGAGTGCCAAAACCTCGGTACCATCAATTACACAGCCACCGCGCATGGCCAGACCAATCCCACCGCCCAAAAACAAACCGCCAAAAAAGGCAATCAACAATTTATCGTGTGTAATGGGCTGAAACGGAAGGAAAATTAAAGCAATAGAGAGTGCGGCAATGGCAATGGCGGTTTTAATGGCAAAGCCCCTACCAATTTGCCTGTAACCTAAAATCACAAAGGGAATATTGATAATGGCAATGAGATAGGAAAGATTCCATCCGGTAAGGGTACTGATTAAAAGTGAAATACCCGTAACACCACCATCAATAAAATGGCTCGGCATTAAAAAGCTTTTGAGGCCAAAACATGCCGAAGTTACACCTGCAATGATCAAGAGAATTTCTTTTACAAACCTGGTGTTCCTGTTTTTAATGTTGTTCATGCTTCGGCCTGGGTTTTAACTTCTTCTTTTTTACTACGAATATAATTAACAAGTTCTAATACCTCAAACGCATCTTTAAGCAAAAAGTTTCCGCTTCTTGTACGTGTAAGCTTAGAAAGATAGGCCCCATTGTTCAGCTGTTTTCCAAAATCAGAAATTAAAGAGCGTATATAAGTTCCTTTGCTGCATACTATCCTAAAATCAATTTCGGGCAGTTCGATGCGGGTAATCTCAAATTCGGGTACGCTTACAAAACGTTTGCGCAGTTCTACTTCTTCGCCCAACCTGGCTTTTACATATAAGCGCTCGCCATTTACTTTTACGGCCGAGTGTGCCGGTGGGTATTGTTCGATATCGCCAATAAATGGTTTACAAGCGGCGTAAATTTCATCTTCGGTAATTTTACTGATGTCGAATGTTTCATCAACTTCAGTTTCCATATCAAAAGATGGGGTAGTAGCACCCAAAATCATGGTGCCGGTATATTCTTTCTCTTCAGCCTGGAAAGTATCTATCTGTTTGGTTAACTTACCTGTACAGATAATAAGCAGGCCGGTAGCAAGGGGATCTAAAGTACCTGCATGACCAACCTTGAGCTTTAGCGGTTTTAGTGAATTGCGGATTTTACCAACCACATCAAAAGATGTCCATTTGTATGGTTTATTAATTAACAGCAGTTCGCCTTCTGCAAAATTGAAATCTTTGAATTTTGAATTTTCGGTACTCACAAATCTTTTTTGCGCAAAGATACAGATTCAATGTCGTTTTTTACCACAGATGAAAAGGATGCACACAGATAACAATTATCCGTATAAATCTGTAGTTAATATTCCTGGATTATATAATTTGCAAGTTGTGCCCGCTCAACAACAGGATGATGATGATTAAACCTGCAGCAATCCTGTACCATCCAAAAATCCTGAAACCGTGTTTGTTTAAGTACCCGATAAAACTTTTAATGGCTAAAAGCGCCACTACAAAAGCAACAACGTTACCAATAATCAAAAGATTGGTCTGCTCATGTGTAATCGTATTACCTTCTTTATAAAAATCGTATAACTTTTTAGCGGTTGCGGCAAACATGGTGGGCACGGCCAAAAAGAATGAAAATTCGGCCGCAACTTTTCTGCTTAATTTCTGACTCATACCACCAACAATAGTGGCTCCTGAACGCGATACACCTGGCAACATGGCAATACACTGAAAGAAGCCAATTTTCAACGCCGTTAAATAAGTTACTTCTTCCTCTTCAATAATGGTTGGTTTATTAAACCATCTATCAACAAATAATAAAATAACACCACCAACTAATAGCGAAATACCAACTGCCATTGGACTTTCTAATAACTCGTCTATTTTTTTGCTCAAAAGCAAGCCAAATACTGCCGCTGGAATAAATGCGACCAATAATTTAATGTAAAAATTTATCGATTTGAAGAACCTTTTGAAATAAAGTACAACTACTGAAAGTATAGCACCCAATTGGATGGCAATGGTAAATAGTTTTACAAATGGTTCTGATGCGATGCCCATAAACGATGAGGCAATAATCATGTGCCCAGTGCTCGATACGGGTAAAAATTCAGTTAATCCTTCAACAATGGCAAGGACAATGGCTTCAAAAGAGTTCATATTTTTAGAAAAGATAAGAAATAAGGAAAACGCTTAATTTATTAATTAAGCGTTTTCAAGTATAGTCCTTTAGGATAAGATTATTTTTTAAGAATAGCGTAAATACCGAAGGCAAAACCAAAAAGTACCACAATTGGTGCCAATAATGTTCTTCTGAAATCGTAAATATCGCCAGTTGTACCCATCATTAAAATAAAACCAACCACTACAATGGCAATGCTGATTAACAATAACTGGTAATTTTTTTTGGTAAAAACCAATTCGCTTTTAACGTCCTTAACAACCGGACCTGTTTTTTTTTCTGTCATTATCTATAAAGATGATAAGATTTTAAACGTAAATATCTGCTTACTGCAAACCATGTACTAATACCTGTGATAAAAATACCAACAATTAAAAGTCCGATAAATACAAAACCGAATTCGGTGTAGTTATTTAAGATAATAATTTCTGGTACTTCTTTACGGGCATAAATTAATGTGGCCAATAGAATAATAATGGCTATAAAAGCCGCAATTAAACCATGCAAAGCAGCGTACAGTAAGAAAGGACGTCGGATAAAATTTTTCGTTGCACCAACCAGCTGCATACTTTTAATTAAAAATCTCTGCGAGTAAATGGCTAGTCGTATAGTGTTGTTTATCAGTGCGATAGAAATAATTAGCAGCAAGATGGCAAATGCCAGAATAATTAAGCCAATGGTATTGATATTCTTGTTCACCATATCAATTAATGAACTTTGGTAAACCACTTCTTTAACTACCGGGTTTTTGGAAATACTTGCTTTTAAGGCATCGATACTTTTGTTGTTGGCATATTCTGCTTTTAAATACACATCAAAAGTAGAGGTTAGTGGGTTATAACCTAAAAAGTTTACAAAATCTTCCCCTAAATCCTGTGTTAAATTTCTTGCAGCAAGCTCTTTATTTACATATTGTGTTTGCTTTACAGCAGGATTCGCATTTAGCTCTTTCTGAAAAGCCAAAACATCTGCTTCCTTGGCGCCTTCATCCACAATAATGTTTAGAACAATGTTTTCTTTAACGTAGTTAGATAGGTTTTTGGCATGTACAAGTACCAACCCAAGCAGCCCCAGCATTAATAAAACCAACGCAATACTGATTATCGTAGAGATATATACGGTTTTGGTTTTCTTAGATGCATCACTTACTTCGAATTCTTCCATGTATTTCATTTTTGTTTCTGCGAAAATATAAATTATACCTGATAAACACCAATTTAATAAGGCTTAAATGAACATTAACGCAGATGTTAAACATTTAGTTTTACCGTTAATTTCTTTAATTAAATTTGATTTTTTGCAAAATACGGTACGAAATTTGTTAAAACGCCGTTAAACATAAGAACTTAAGACTAAAATTTAACTGATGAAAAGACAAATTACATTACTAAGCCTATTATTAATTGTAACCTCCACTATTATTTCTTGCAAAAAGGACGATACTTCTTTAAAAGCTCAGATGTTGGGCCGTTGGAAGCTAAATAGGATTGTTACAACTGGTTACACCGCCGAAGAAATGTTAAAAGATCCTAAAAAAATCAACGGTGATGTTACATATGGTACTACCAGTGATTATGTTGATTATAAAGCGAACAATGATGACCAGGTAGAGCTAAGTTTATCAGGAAATAGAACAATCGGTACTTATATTATTATCTATTCTGATCAGTTTAGTATGGATATTAACGATGGAATGAATTATTGCAAGGTAAATAGCATTTCTGGAAGCCAGTTTCAGTTTACTGCTAAAATAGATAAAACAAACGTTACTAAAGTTTACTATCTATCAAGATAAAAATCTGAATCCCCAGATTATTTGCATACGCCATTGGTTTTTGATCAATGGCGTATTTTTTTTGGGGGGTAGACCTCGCAGGTTTTTAAAACCTGCGAGGTCTTACTATTAGTCTTAAAAATTTATGTTTTACTAAACCCCTTAATTTGCGTAATTTCGCCACTTTAAAAAAATAAAACCTGCAATGGATTACCAATTTAAAGAAATAGAACAGAAGTGGCAGAAGTTTTGGGCCGATAATCAAACATTTAAAGCCGAAAGCAATTCTGAAAAACCAAAATATTATGTGTTAGATATGTTCCCTTATCCATCAGGGGCAGGTTTACATGTTGGCCATCCACTGGGTTACATTGCATCGGATATTTTTTCGAGATACAAACGCCTTAAAGGCTTTAATGTACTGCATCCAATGGGTTACGATTCGTTCGGCCTACCTGCAGAACAATATGCCATACAGACTGGGCAGCACCCAGCCATTACCACCGAAGCAAATATTTCAACTTACCGCAGGCAATTGGATCAGATTGGGTTTTCTTTCGATTGGAGCAGGGAAGTACGTACCAGTGAGCCATCTTACTATAAATGGACGCAGTGGATTTTTATGCAGCTGTTTAATTCTTGGTACAACATCGAAAACGATAGGGCAGAAGATATTACCACCCTGATCGAAAAATTTAATGCTTCGGGTTCGGCTGATGTAAAAGCTGTTTGCGATGATGATGTTAAATCTTTCCTGCCTAGCGATTGGGCAACTTTTACCAGTGAAGAAAAACAGGAAGAGCTGTTGAAATACCGCTTAACCTACCTTAGGGAAAGTACCGTAAACTGGTGCCCGGCTTTGGGAACCGTTTTGGCGAATGATGAAGTAAAAGATGGTTTTTCTGAGCGCGGCGGATACCCTGTTGAGCAAAAGAAAATGATGCAGTGGAGTATGCGTATCACTGCTTATGCAGATAGACTTTTGCAGGGTTTGGATACGATAGATTGGCCAGAGCCGATTAAAGAGATGCAACGCAACTGGATTGGTAAGAGTGTAGGTGCATCAGTTAAATTCCAGGTAGAAGGCAGCGATAAGCAGATAGAAGTTTTTACCACGCGAGTAGATACCATTTTTGGTGTTTCTTACCTGGTTTTGGCCCCAGAGCACGAATGGGTAGTCGAATTGACCACTTTAGGTCAAAAACAGGATGTAGAAAATTATATTGCGCAAACCAAGAAGAAATCGGAGTTAGACCGCATGGCTGATACAAAGACTGTTTCTGGCGCTTTTACCGGTACATACGTAATTAATCCGGTAAGTGGCGAGCGCGTTCAACTGTGGATTGCCGATTACGTTTTGGCAGGTTATGGTACCGGCGCAGTAATGGGGGTTCCAAGCGGCGACCAGCGCGATTGGTTATTTGCTACGCATTTTAACCTTCCGATAGTGCAGATATTGGATGCACAAAAAGATATTGATGTTCAGGCCGATCCAACCAAGGAAGGAAAATACATTAATTCAGGTTTTATTAACGGCTTAACCTATAAAGAAGCGGTTCCATTCTTGAATAACTGGTTAGAAGAAAAAGGAGTTGGAAAAGCTAAGGTAAATTTCCGTCAGCGCGATGCGATTTTTGGTCGCCAGCGTTATTGGGGCGAACCTATACCGGTTTATTTTAAAGATGGTTTACCTTATTTGGTGAATGAAGAAGAACTGCCTTTATTGCTGCCCGAAATTGATAAATATCTACCTACCGAAACTGGAGAACCACCTTTGGCAAGGGCCGAGAACTGGGTACCAGATGGCGGAGGTCATTACGAACTGAGTACTATGCCAGGTTGGGCCGGAAGTAGCTGGTATTGGTACCGCTATATGGATGCCAACAACAATTCGGCATTTGCATCGAAAGAAGCCATTGAGTATTGGCAGGCTGTTGATTTATATATCGGCGGTTCTGAGCATGCTACAGGGCACTTGTTATACAGCCGTTTCTGGAACAAATTTTTGAAGGATTTAGGTTATACCAAAGAAGAAGAACCTTTCAAAAAATTGATCAACCAGGGGATGATACAGGGTAGAAGTAATTTTGTTTACCGCATTAACGATGAGAACGGTAAACCAACCAATACTTACGTTTCTGCTGGTTTAAGAAAAGAATACAAAACTTCGGCATTACACGTCGACGTAAATATTGTAGAAAACGATACCCTTGACGTGAATAAATTTAAAGCCTGGAGAGAAGAATATGCCAATGCCGAATTTATTCTTGAAGGCGGGAAATATATCTGCGGAGTTGAGGTAGAAAAAATGTCGAAATCAAAATTCAACGTGGTTAATCCCGATGATTTGATTGAGCGCTATGGTGCCGATACTTTGCGCATGTACGAAATGTTTTTAGGCCCATTGGAGCAGAGTAAGCCTTGGAATACCAATGGTATTGAAGGGGTATTTAAGTTCTTACGTAAATTCTGGCGTTTATTCCATAACGAAGAGTGGGTTTTCCACGTTAACGATGCCGTGCCTACAAAAGCCGAGTTAAAATCATTGCATAAAATCATCAAAAAAGTACAGGATGATATTGAGCGTTTCTCGTTCAATACTTCTGTTTCGAGCTTTATGATTGCCGTAAATGAATTAACCGATCTGAAATGTAAAAACCGTCAGATTTTGGAAGATATGGTCATCATTCTTTCCGCTTACGCGCCACACATCTGCGAGGAGCTTTGGGTGCTGTTGGGTAACGATGCCGGAACTTTATCATACGCTGCTTATCCAACTTTTAAACCTGAGTATTTGGTAGAGGATGAGTTTGCTTACCCGGTTTCTATCAATGGTAAAATGAAGATGAACCTGAATTTGAGCCTAACTTTGGCCCAACCAGAAGTTGAAACGATTTTACTGGCCGATGAACAGTTCCAGAAATTTTTAGACGGTAAAGAAACCAAAAAAATAATTTTCGTTAAAGGGAAGATTATTAATGTGGTGGTTTAGGAAGATAGCAGGCTGAAGGTTTAGGGTAGAAGGTTTCCTTGCTCTTGCTTTAAGGCTCAACTGAAAATAGAAAAACCCAAGTTACATTTTGTAGCTTGGGTTTTTATTTTGTCGTTGCTTAAACGATGCGTCATGCTGAATTTATTTCAGCATCTACTTGTTGTGTAAGATTCTGAAACGAGTTCAGCATGACGATCAACGGATTAGTCTCTCTTTTTCCGGTTTCCGCCAAATCTTCTGTTGTTGCTGGCGTTACGCGGTTTGCCACTCATATTGCCATCACCACCTTTTCTACCACCACCACCTTTGGATTGTGCCTGAGGCTTGCGTTTAACCTGGTTTTTGGCCAGCATGCTTTCCCAGCTTAACGGGTAAGGATGGTTATCTACGATTGGCAGGGTTATTTTAATCAGTTTCTGGATATCCAGTAAGTATTCGTTTTCTTCTGCATCACAAAATGAAATGGCATGACCTGCAGCGCCAGCACGGCCAGTTCTACCGATTCTGTGTACATAAGATTCAGGAATGTTTGGTAGTTCATAATTGAAAACATGCGATAGCTGATCAATATCAATACCACGTGCAGCAATATCGGTAGCTACCAATACGCGGATCCTTTTATCCTTGAAATCGGTTAAAGCACGCTGTCTGGCATTTTGCGATTTATTACCGTGGATGGCTGCAGCTTTAATGCCGGCATGACCTAAATCTTTGGCAATTCTATCGGCACCATGTTTGGTCCGGGTAAAAACCAGAGCGGTTTCAATGGTTTTATCGTCCAACAGGTGAATCAATAATTTCTTTTTATCTGGTTTATCAACAAAATAAATAGATTGGTTAATGGTTTCGGCGGTTGACGAAATAGGGGTAACTTCTACTTTTATCGGGTTTGATAAAATGGTGTTGGCCAGTTTCTGGATCTCATCGGGCATAGTAGCCGAGAAAAACAAGGTTTGGCGTATGGCCGGAAGTTTAGCTACCACTCTTTTTACATCGTGGATAAAACCCATATCCAGCATACGGTCGGCTTCATCCAAAACAAATAGTTCAATGCTGTTAAGGCTAATAAAACCCTGGTTCATTAAATCTATCAAGCGGCCAGGTGTTGCTACTAAAATATCGACACCTTTTTTCAGCGCCTCAACCTGCGAAAACTGATTTACCCCACCAAAAATTACCAAATGGCGCAGGTTTAAGTTTTTGCCATAGGCTTTAAAGCTTTCTTCAATCTGGATGGCAAGTTCGCGTGTTGGTGTTAAAACCAAAGCCTTAATATTTTTTGTTGCTTTGGTATTGATGTGTTTTTCGTGCAGTAACTGCAGCATTGGGATGGCAAAAGCAGCGGTTTTTCCGGTTCCGGTTTGTGCGCAGCCTAATAAATCGTTTCCTTTTAATATTGTTGGGATGGATTGCTCCTGTATGGGCGTAGGTTGTGTATAACCTTCAGTCTCAAGGGCCTTTAAAATGGGCTCAATGAGGTTTAATTCTTTGAATAACATGTATGTTTCTGTGTAATATTTATCGAAGAAGCTAGAACAATCATTTATTGAAGGACTAACTTGCGGATTGCTTTAAATGATAAAGAAATTCTGCTTCGGGGGCAAAGATAGGTAAAATATATAAGATGTATAAGGTATGATGTAAAATGGACGTAAGGATGGATTGAGGGATAGAATTATAGAAGGATTGAATGATAGATTTATTGAGGGATAAAATGATAGAAGGATTGAATTATCGACTGATTGAATTATAGACTTGGACGCTTAACCTCCATTCAATCATCCAATCATTCATTCAATCAATCAATGATTCATTCATTTCGCCTTTATCTTTCCTCCTTAAACCGACTAAAAACAAGCAGCGCGATAAGGCAGAGGCCAAAACCAACCACTCCGTTTAGCCTTAATCCGTAATCGTGACCCGGATCTTTGCCGTAAATGGTAAGCATGGCAAAAATAGCGATTCCCAGTGTTTGTCCGAGTTTTACAAAGAGGTATTTCACCGCAAAAAACATCCCTTCGTGGTTTTCTCCGGTTTCTAAAGTGTCTTTTTGGGCTATATCGGCCAATATTGCGGTAGGTAAAATACCCAGTGCAGCTAAAGGGAAAGAGGCAGATAAAACCAGCATATAAATTTGCGTATGTGGTGCAAAAGGGAGTTTGCCCAAAGAGAAAATGGTTACAAAGATTAAGCACAGCACAGCAAAAGCCAGTAGCACGAATGGTTTTTTGCCTATTTTGGCCGAACCGAAATTAACCACAGGGTAAAAGGCCAATGAAGCGAAAACCATGGCCCCCATAAATTTACCACCTTCTGATTCGGGTAAGCCCAAAAGAACTGTACAGAAAAATAATAAACCACTCGAAATGATACTTAAGGCCGTATAAAAAGCGAAATCTGAGATGAGGTAGTATTTGAAATTACTGTTTTTAAAGGTGTTTTTAATGGCTGGCCAAAGCGGAACATGCGTAGGTTTGGCTATAGAAAATTCTTTTTCGTTAATAAAAAAAACAGGCAACAGCATTACCAGACCCGAGAGGATACACAAACCCCAAATTGCCGTTTGAACGGCTTCGCTACGGTTCACCACCTGAAAATTGTGCTGTACCAGATCGGCAAAATTGTTGGTACAGGCCGATAATATAATGCCGATTACAAAGCCCACCTGTTGGTAGCTGGATAGCTTAACCTTTTGCCTTGGCGTATTGGTTACCTCGGCCAGTAAAGCGTTGTAAGGTATAATGTAGGTGGTAACGGAGATGAAAAATAAACAGAGCGTAATAGTTAACCACCAGGCATTGTGGAGGCTTTCGGTTTTTTGTATCGGGTAGAATACGAGACCGCAGAAGAGCATAGATGGAATAATTGCCCATTTCATAAAAGGCATCCTACGGCCATTTTTACTGGTACTTGCGTCGCTTTTGGCCGCAATAAAAGGGTCGTAAATGGCATCAACCAATCTGCCCGAAGCGGCTATGATAGAAAGAATGTTAAATGCCCCGAATAAAACAAGCTGCGGCACCAATGGCGGAAGACCTGCATTGCTTGGGGGCAGATAGAAAAAAGGAAGCATTACGATAATGATGTTCGTCATCGTGCTCCAACCAATCATACCGGCAGCATAAGCAATTTCCTGTTTTAAAGAGAGTGTTTTGTTCATCAATGATCTTAAAGTGCTTCTAAACTGCTAATAAAACTATTTTTTGTTAAACCACCTGCTCACAAAATAAATGGCCAAAAAGCCAATAAATATGTACAAGCCATTTAATGCTGCATCCGGATCGTCGGCATAAATGCTAAAAGCAACGAAAGTGTAAGCCGCAATAAATATGATAGGCAATATAGGATATAATGGAACAGTATAAATGGTTTTTTTATCAAGATGGGCAGTTCTTTGACGGAGAATAAAAATTGTGGCCGCAGAACTGGCCATACTGATGCTCTCTAAAAAAATGGTGTAGTTTAAAATCTTATCAAATGTTTTGGCGTAAAAGATAATTATCACGGCAACTAAAGTAAAAACAGTTAAGCTCAATGTTATAACCTCAGTTTTTTTGTTCATCCTGCTGAATATTTTAGGCAGTGCACCTTCTTCGCCCATTGCAAACATGGCCCTTGGGTTGCTTAACAGGTTTACATTTACATAACCCATCACCGAGAAAAAGATAATAACCGAAAGGGCATTGAAGCCTGCAGGGCCAAATATTTTCGAAGCCAATATGGCCGCTATACTTTCTGCTGTTTTTAATTCTTCGAAACCAATAACCTTTACATAAACATAGTTAATGGCCAGGTAAAGCAGTACAATAATGGTTAACCCGATAATAATAGAACGTGGAATTACTTTTTTGGCTTCTTTAACCTCGCCACCAAAATTGATGGTTTGGGCATACCCCGCGTAAGAGAAAGAAACTGCAATTAAGCATAAGCCCAATGCTTTGCCATAATCGGTCCAGGTGGGTAGAGCGCCTGTTGCGGTTTTAAAAACAGGTGTTACGGTTTGTGTCTGGGTGCCAAAAAACACAGCCGCTATGAGTGTTAAAATCATCCCGATTTTAATGATCGTCAACACATTCTGCGTTTTGGAACTGGCTTTTAAACCCAGCAGGTTAATGAAGTAAAAAACAAGGATGGTGGTAATGGCAATGGCTACACGGTAAGTTTCGGTCTGTTTATCGAGCGGTAAAATAATTTTGCTCAGGTATTCTGCCCCGATAATGGATATGGCTGCAACAGAGGCCGCACTCGAGATAATTACAATACAGTTAATGGCAAAAGCAATAGAAGGGTGGTATGCGGCCGAAAATATTTTATAATAGCCACCGGTTACCGGAAAACGCGAACCGATTTCGGCATAAGTTAGTGCCCCACAAAAAGCAACAAAGCCACCAATAAACCAGGCCAGGTAAAATAACTCTGGAATCTGTGCTTTTGCGGCTACGTTTACCGGTGTGCGAAAAACCCCCATACCTATAACCAGGCTCACCACAATCATGGATAAATCGAACAGCGAAAGTTGTTTTTTTTGTTGCATTGATAAGGGATGTTAAAATTAGGATGAAGATAGGGAAAATTGAATGATTAAATGAGGGAATGATTGGAGGGAGGTAGGATGGACGATGTAAGATGGATGATGGTTCATGGTTTGATAGCTCATGGTTCATAGCTTATGCGCACATTGACAATTGGCTATAAAGCCATAGGTTATCAACCTTAACACTTTGGTCTGTTTGCATGTCATCGTCCGTTTTACATTATACACCATCCATGTTTGTATGTGGAAACTTTCTTTTGCTAGCCTCACAGAATAAATCTATTATTGTATGATATTTTTGAGCGTAATATTTTGAAAGGCTTTCAGGTATTAAACTCATTCCTACAAAATTTGTCATGTTGAGTTAAGGCGTATACGTTTTGCACGTTATAGCCGCTTTGTAAATTAAAATTGCAAAGTTTTTCTAATGATAAACATATAAACAGATTTATGGCAGAAGTAATTTATAACGACGACAGTATTCGCTCATTAGATTGGAAAGAACACATCAGGTTACGTCCGGGTATGTACATTGGGAAGCTCGGCGATGGCTCTGCACAGGATGATGGTATTTATGTATTATTAAAGGAAATTGTAGATAACTCTATCGATGAATTTGTAATGGGTACCGGAAAAACCATCGAGATTACACTCTCCGAGCAAAAGGTGAATGTACGCGATTATGGCAGGGGTATTCCATTGGGTAAGGTAATCGATTGTGTAAGTAAAATTAATACCGGCGGTAAGTACGATAGTAATGCCTTTCAAAAATCGGTAGGTTTAAACGGGGTGGGTACCAAAGCGGTTAATGCTTTATCAACCAGTTTCACTGTACAATCGTACCGCGATGGCAAAACAAAAAAGGTAGAATTTTCTAAAGGCGAAATTGTAACTGAACAGCCGGTAATTGATACTACCCAGCGTAACGGTACGGCAATTACTTTTTATCCTGACGAAACCATTTTTAGAAACTACCATTATATCAGTGATTTTGTGGAGAGTATGGTGTGGAACTATGTTTTCCTGAACACTGGCTTAACCGTAAATTTCAATAACCAAAAATATTTTTCGGAAAGGGGACTTTACGACCTGCTTTCTAAATTTAATAAGCCCGAAGAAATCCGTTACCCGATTATCCATATGATTGGCCCGGATATCGAAATTGCGATGACCCACGGACAGCAATATGGCGAAGATTACCATTCGTTTGTTAATGGCCAGCACACTACGCAGGGTGGAACGCACCAGGCGGCATTCCGCGCAGCTGTGGTAAAAACGGTACGCGAGTTCTTTAAAAAAGAATTTGATGCTTCTGATGTACGCTCATCAATTATTGCAGCCATTTCTGTACGTGTACAGGAGCCGGTTTTCGAATCGCAGACCAAAACCAAACTGGGTTCGCAGAATATGGGACCAGAAGGACCATCGGTAGCTACATTTATCAATGATTTTGTTAAGAAAGAGCTGGATGATTACCTGCACAAAAACCCTGATGTTGCGGATGCCCTGCTGAAAAGGATTATGCAATCGGAGCGTGAGCGTAAAGACATTGCGGGCATTAAAAAACTGGCTAACGATAGAGCCAAAAAAGCATCGTTGCACAATAAAAAACTGCGCGATTGTAAGGTTCATTTTAATTCTACGCACGAGAAACGTTACGAAACAACTTTATTTATTACCGAAGGAGATTCTGCATCTGGATCGATCACAAAATCACGCGATGTAGACTGTCAGGCCGTATTTAGTTTAAAAGGTAAGCCGCTAAACTGCTACGAGCTAACCAAAAAGGTGGTTTACGAAAATGAAGAATTTAACCTGTTGCAGCATGCTTTAAATATTGAGGATGGTTTAGAAGGACTGCACTATAACAATATTGTAATTGCAACAGATGCCGATGTGGATGGCATGCACATCCGCTTGTTGATGATGACCTTTTTTCTTCAGTTTTTCCCTGATTTGGTAAAGGCTGGTCACGTTTACATTTTGCAAACCCCATTGTTTAGGGTGCGCAATAAAAAGGAAACCATTTATTGCTATAGCGACGAAGAGCGTAGAAATGCCATCGAAAAACTGGGCAATAAACCAGAAATTACGCGGTTTAAAGGATTGGGTGAGATATCGCCAGATGAATTTGGCCTCTTTATCGGAAAAGACATCAGGTTAGATCCGGTTATTTTAAAAGATCAGACCATTAAAAGCTTATTGGAATATTATATGGGCAAAAACACGCCCGATAGGCAGCAGCACATCATCCGTAACCTACGTATAGAGAAAGATGAAGTGGCTGAGGAACCTAAAGTAATTACCGAAGAAGTAGCGTAAGTATTTTTTAGGATAATGATTCCGCTTTGTGGGGAAATGAACCGGGGAGCAATAAAAAAAGTCAAGTTTTGAAAAAACTTGACTTTTTTGGTTTAATACGTTCATTGCGTTGAAATCGTCACCCTGAATTCATTTCAGGGTCTATTTTGCAAGAAAGATCCTGAAACAAGTTCAGGATGACAATCGTCCCTGGAATATCTGAGACCTTGGTTCATCTCTCCCCAAACCAATATTTATGCTTTTCCCTCACTCACATTAACCGTATCTTCTGGGTGCTGCGGCGGCAGTACATCTACCTTTTTTTCTACTATGGTAATCTTGGTAAATACGGCATACTTGCTTGGCGAAATACCACCATCGTACTTTTCGGCATAGGCCTGTGTAAATTCAGCGCCGAAGTAGAGTATAATCGAGGTATAATAAATCCACAATAAAATAACGATAATCGAACTGGCTGCGCCAAGGCCGAACCCGGATTACCTTTTTCGATATAAATCCCGATCAGGTATTTACCCAAACTGAAAAGAACCGCGGTAAACAATGCACCAATTATGGCCGATTTCCATCGGATGACCACATCTGGTAATACTTTAAATATGACTGCAAATACAGCTGTAACAGCAGCGAGCGTAATTACATTGTTTAAAATATATATAATCAGGGCCATGGTATCGTTTGCAACCGGAATAACTTCATCTATATTACTCTGCGATAGTAGATTGGCCAATTTAGAACCTAAGCCAACCACCACACTATTCACCACTAGCGAAACGAGCAACAAAAAGCCCATCGAAACAATCAATGAAAAAGACAATAACCTGTTAGAAAGCATTTTTATCCAGCCTTTTTTGGGTACCGCCTTTACTTTCCAGATCATGTTTATACTGTCTTGTATTTCAATAAATATGGCAGTAGACCCGATAATTAAGGCCACAATACCTACGATTAAGCTAAAAGTTGATTGACCAGTTCTGTTGGCATGCTCTACGAAGCCCTGTATCTGGCCGGCTGCATCTTTGCCCACCAATTCGGTAACCTGTCCAAAAAATTTCCCCCGTGTTTCCTCATTTTTTTTATCGCCCAAAAATAAAGTAGCTGCTGAGAGGAGGATAATAATAAGCGGAGTAAGTGAAAAAATAGTGTAATAAGCAAGTGAAGCACTTAATTTGGTTACCCTGTCTTCTATAAAACCTTTTCCGGCAGCAACAAAAAGATGGTAAAGCGCAATAAAGAAATGTTTGATCTTATGAATTACTTTCATCAAAAAAATTAAAACGGATATCCAATTCCTATGTTAAAAATTAAGTTCTCTCTGCGCCAATCTTTGTTGCCAAAAGCTATATTGTCAAATACCCATCGCTGACCTTCGGGAAGGTATGGTTTGCGTACCGGGAAAGCCACATCTAAACGGACTACAAAAATGCTTACATCGACCCTTAAGCCTGCACCTGTACCCACCGCTAGCTCATTAAAGGCGTTTTTTAGCTTAAAGCCTGATCCTGGTCTGCCAGAATCGGGTACGCCAGGAACACCAAGATCCTCTTTCCTTAGCCAGATATTACCTGCATCCACAAACAGGGCACCATATAATACACTTACTATTTTAAAGCGGAGCTCTGAGTTGAGCATGAGTTTAATATCACCACCCTGATCTGCAAAAACTGCGTCATCTTTCACCTTAAAAGTTCCTGGGCCTAAGGTTCTGGCCGGAAAAGCCCTAATATCATTACTACCTCCTGCAAAAAACTGTCTAACGAATGGTAGTGATGTGCTATTTCCATAAGCATAACCATATCCCAAATTTAATCTGTTAGCCCAGATTAGGTTTTTGGTTATTTTATAATAATCCCTAAAATCTGCCTCTGCCCTGATAAACTGTGTTAATGGGACATTAAAAATTGTGCGTCTTCCTTCTTCGTCTTTCGGTACAAATGCTCCCCATAGATTTCCGCCTGTTTCTAAACCTCCAAAGAAATATACATTGTTTCTTCGGCTGTCTTCCATTTGGTTCGTATAGGTGAAATTGTAGTTACTCCCAATGATAAATTGATTCTCTAAGGTTGTTCTCAATAAAGGGTTAACATTAAACAAGCTATCTCTGGTGGCTGTGTCAGGGAAGCTTGTAGAAACATAACTAACTGATATTGGATTGAAATTATGTTCTTTATAAATGTTTTCTTTAAAGTTATAGCCGTATTGCCCCTTAAAAGCATGTAGTGTATATTCAGAACCCCGGTTAAGCATTTGATAGGAAAGCGAGGCAATGGTTTTCGGTATAAAGGCATTGGTACTGTTCGGCTTGTAAAACGGTACAATAAGCCTTGGGAAGGTCAGTTTTCCTTCGGCTGTTAAGGATAGGGAATTTCTGCCCAGCGAAGTTCCTTTGGTTTGGGTTTCGAAACCACCGCTAACGCTAATATCAAGCTGCTCTGCATTTCTGAATAAGTTTCTGGTGGTTTGGGTAACCTTCACTTCCGAGCCCACAAAATTGTTCGATTTACTTGTTCCGGTAACCGAAAAGGTAAGCGAGTTTTTCTTTAATGGCGTTAAATAAATATTCAGGTCGAGCTGGTTGTTTTTAAAGCTATCATCTGGTAAAAACTCAGCCCTTACATCCTGAAAAGCCCCCACATTAACCATCCGGTTTAGCGATTGGTTGTGGTCTTTACGGTTATAAGGCTCACCCTTCTGAAAAAATACCAAGCGATCAAAAAGCCTCGGTTTAAAAGTATTCCGATCATCGTAAATGTTGAAATCGTTATATACAAGCGGTTTCAGCTTACGCAGGCTACTGTCTCTCCTTAACGAATAGTTGGGGTAGATGTTAATGTTTTTGATGGTATAAGGCTTTAAACTGGCATCTGGCGCAATATCTTTAACCTTTACCGAAACATTTACAAGGTTTTTGCCAATGGTGCTGTCCACCTGCATAATTAAATAATCAGGACTGAAATAAAAGTATCCGTTTTCTTTCAGGTCGTTGTCTATTCTGATCCGTTCGTTTTTATAGGTATCGATATCATAATAATCGCCTGTTTTTAAAAGTGTTTTGCCTTTATTTGCATTGATAATTTTGGTCAATACACCCGTGTCTGGCGGGAAATTTATTTTGTTGATTTTATACCGTTCTCCGGTAACTGCGGTGTAAATGGCCTTCCCCTTTTTTTCTTTGATAACGGTATCGCCGGTAACATTGGCCTGCAAATATCCTTCGCTAATGAGGTAACTGGTTAATACATCATTGTTGTATTTCAATTTTACTTCGCTCATTAACACGGGTGCTTCTCCCTGCCTGCGTAACCAATTTCTAAAACCTTTGGGTTTTTTAGGTTCTCCGGCCAGGTTGTAAATGCCCAGCTTAAATTTTATGCCCAAAAATGATTTGTTGGGGCGCGGCCTTGTTTTGGTTTCCAGATCTGCTTTTATCTGTTTTTCATTGTCGATTTTGCCCGAAGTATCAGGATTGATTTTTACTTCGGCACCGGTATACAGAATCTGCCCTGGTTTTAACGATTTGGTACTGCTGCAGGCTGCCCAAACTAAACAGGCCAATAAAAATAAAAGTGGTCTAATTAGTTTTCTCATCTTGTGCTTTCTGTTCAATGTTTCTTATTCTTCTAATACGTTTCTTTTGGAATATCTCTCTAAATTTATTGTAATCTACCACCAGCGTAAAACCTAAACCGGTTTCAATAATCTGGCCCTGTACAATTAGGTCGTTCTGGTTCCGGCGGTAAGCCCTTAAGCGGTACCTGCCATCTGCAGAGAGAGCGTATTCAACATTTACGTTCCCTGCAATATTTGTCGATTTTTCTCCCGGCGCCTGTGGTCCTTCCAGTGCAAAAGAACTTCCAACGGTAACCGTTAGCCTATCATTCAATAATTTTTTGGAAAGGCCAACCTCAAGGTCGGTTTTTTGCTGCATCGATCCTGTTGAGTAATCTTCGGATGAGTTGATGCCAAAGTTTAAGTCAACACCTTGTATCAGATCGGAAGTTAAATTGTTGAGCTGCTCGGTTAAAAGCTTGCTTACGCTCGAACGGGCAAGGGTAGAAACACCGCCACCACCGCCGGCCAAACTTTGGAAAGGGTTGTTGGCAATAAACCGGTTTAGGGCCAATAAGGCAAAAACCTGTTTGTTCAGCTCGCTTTCATCTCGGTTAACATTAATCAGTTTGGTATACACCTGGCCGCTTAAAGCACCACGTTCGTTTTCGGGCAGATCCAGTTTAAATGAAATGGTTGGTTTTAACAGCTCGCCCTTTATCATTAAATAAACCTGAAAAGGTAGTTTCGTTCTGGCTTCGTACAGATCGGGCTGGTTTAACAGGTCGATAGGGGCGGCGTTAACCTCGTAAAGCGCAGTAATGTTTGCATTGGCAGAAGTTGGCTCGCCGGTCCATACAATGGTACTGCCCTTAACCAGTTTAAATTCTTTTTTTACAACGGCCAGTGTCAAGTTATAAGAGCCATCTACAATTTCGTAGCGGCCTGTCATGCTGATTTTACCGCTTGGGTCCATCGTTACATTTAAATCGGCATTTCCCCTTACCTTTAAATTATCGCCACTGGCAGGGTCTACTACAACATTCAACTCTGCTTCCGGATCTATAGTAACAGCGGCTACCAGGTTTAAACCTTTAATTGGAGATTTACTGATACTATCTACTTTTAGTGCTTTTTGTCCGTTAAATGGAGGTGCATCGGCATCAATAAACTGAACAATCCCTTCCTGATCGATAATAGATGGATCGTTTGCAGGTAAAGCAAAGAAAAACTTGGTTCCTTTGTTTATGTTGATGTTCATATTTACATCGGGCTGGTTCAAATCTCCGCGTACCTTAATGTTACTGGTCAGGTACACGGTACCATAAATCATTTCATTATCGGCTGCGGTAGAGTTAATTGCCCTGAAATTATTCATCCTGATGTCCAGTCCAAAGCGGTAATTTTTGAAATCGCTGGTGTAAACCTTTCCGTTAATGGTTGCCTTTTGGTTTAACGAATCAATCAGTGTGAAGTTGTTAAAGCTAATGCCTTCGTTGGTAAACGATATTTTTTCGTTCGGCATGCGGAAATATGAATTTACATAGGCCACGTTAATGCCTGCATTGTTAAAGGTTACATCGCCCAGTATTTTAGGCGCAGTTAAAGCCCCTTTAACGGTTAATGCGCCGGTTAAGGTACCTGTGCCATTTTTAAGCTGACCGGCTGATAAGCTTTCGATATTCTTCATTTCGATCTTATCAATATTTACAGTAAGATCCAATGCGCTTTGAGGGGCGGTGTAGTAAAAACCATTTACCCTTAGCTCGTGCACGCCGGTTAAGGCTACATTTACCTCGAAAGCATTTTCGGTATTGTTGTTTATAGCCAAACGCAAGGTGCCCAGCTCGTCTTTCTGGTAACGGAGCTGATCTACAGTAAGGTTAGCTTCAAATTTTGGTGTGCTGGCCAGATCTTTCACATTGGCCGTACCGTTTAAACGGCCACCAACCAAAGTAGTGTCGGTTTCGGCAAATTTGGTTAAGGTTTCTAACTGAAAATCTTTAAACTCAACTGCTAAAGGTGCATTTGGTTGTGTAGGATTGCTGTTTATAGAAAGAGACTGACCGCTGTTGCTGATCTGGAACTGGTTAACCAAAATGCCTGAAGCCCCAAACTGGATATAATTATCCTGCGAAACCACCCATTTCTGGTAATCCAACAGCAGCTTCTGCGGATCTAGCGTGAACTTGAAATCTTTATTGATAGATTGGAAAGTACCGCCGATTACGTATTTGTTTTTAAGCTGCCTATCGCGGAGAAAAACATTTACGCCGAGGTTATTGTTGGCGGCATCGCCACTTACTTCAGTATTGAAAAGCGCAATAGATGGGCTTTGAAGGCTTTTAACGGTTAAACTGTAATCCAGTTTGTTATTGTCGTTATTAATGTTTAAAACCGTTGTATCTACCTTAAAATCGCCGTATACTACCTGAGGGAAATTTCCTTTAATCTGTAAACTGTCTTTTTGCGTATCAATTAATCCGTAAAACTGCGATTGCTTAAATACGGTCAGTTGCGGAACAAAATTCTTCAGCAGTTTCGAATCGTATACCTGTACAAAGAACCTCAGTCGCTGATCGGGAACTTTGGTTACAGTGCCAAAGGCGTAGTATTTGTTAATTTCGTTGATAATGGCATTGCCCACCTTGCTCAACTGATATTTACCGTCAATTTTAGCCGATAAAATCTCTGATTTCAAGGTCAGTTCATTTTCGGTAGCGGTCGATTTTGCGCGGATTGAAATGGTATCCACATTAATGCGTTGCTTATCTTTTACCAGCTGTAGGCCGGTAACATCAACCGATCCATTTAAGTAATCTGCATCGGCAGTGGCCAGATCTACTTTTATCAGCCCAGCGGCACTTAAAACCGTTGGACTAAAGTTTAAAGCCTGAAGATTTACCTGTTTCAGATTTAAATCGGCTTTTACCGCAGGGTATTTCCCGGCGAGGTTAACCTTTGCATCTAAATTAAAGTTGGCATTACTATCGGGCATACTGCTTTTAATGCTGATGTTCTGCTTGCTGTAAGTACCCGCAAGGTTTAAATTACGGTAAGTGTATTTGTTGTAATAGGCGTTTAAAACCTTTGCATTAAACTTGGCGTTTATCTTTTTTGGATCGAGCCCTGTACCTGCTACATTGGCTTTAACGGATACGCGGCCCAGTTTAGGCTGCATTTTTAATAACCTGCCAACATTGAAGTTATTTAAGGTAATATCGGCCTTGTAACTTTCTTTGCCCTTGGGGCCTTTCATGCCTGCAACCAAAATAGCACCGCCCATATCCGTTTGGATATTCAAGTTGGTGTCAAAATCGGTCATTGAGCCTTTAAAGTTTCCTTTTGCATTAACCACATTGGGCAGTTCGATGCTTGGCGGCAAAGATTTTTTTGGTACCACCACCAAAATATCTCCCTTGGTTACGTGCAGCTTTTTGATGTTTAAATCGAGAAAGGTTTTATTGATATCGGGAAGGCCTTTGGCTTTTCCACTGATATCGATCTGGGTGTTTTTCAGCCCGCTGATCTGCAGTTTTGGTATATTGAGGTTATTCAGGTAACCGTTAACATCAGCATTTATTTTTATTTTTTCGTTGCGGTAATTGGCAGGTACAGCATTGCTGAAAAAACCGGCATCTTTTAAACCAATTGTAGTGTTTTTAAGTGCAATATTCAACTTTACCCGTTCAGGATGTTTGGTTAAATCATCCATCGAAGTGAAATTTAATTCTGTCGCGTTTTCAATGGCTGTGTTCGGTGTTTTTAAAACAAAATTGCTCAGTTTAATCTGCTTATCGTTATACACGGCATCACCACGCAGTTCATCCAATGTAAATCCGCTTTTCTCTTTCAATGAACCATTTTTAACGTTGGCCTTTATGCCTGCTGCACTATAGGCTACATTGCTGGCGCCTAAATTAAGGTTGCTGATTTTAAGGTGGTTAAAATCCATTCCCTTGGCAATTGGTTTTGCGCCGAGGTTATCAAACTGTAATTGGTTATCCGATAAACTGATTTTATTGATCATTAATCCGAGGGGAGATTTTTCGGGAACCACGGTATCCTTAACTTTCTTTAAATCGTTGCTCGGCGCGGGTTTAAAGGCAAAGAGGATGTTCGATCTGTTGAGGTGTGCATCATCAACAGAGTATTGGCTGTTGGTTAAATCAACCTTAAGGTTTACGAGGCCAAGATCGTTAACATCGGCAACTGCTTTTGTAGTCGAAATCTGATCGTCGTAATTTACCTTCACCTTGCTGAAAATAAAGTTCTGCACTTCAATCAATGGCAGTTTGCCTTTTTCTTTCTGACTGCTATCTACACTATTTGTAATGTGCTGAACCAAATGTACCAAAGGTTTTTGCTGCAGGTAGCGTAAAGAAGTGTTTACCAGGCTCAGTTCTTTGATTACGTAATGCTGATTGGCCAGGTCAAAATCTTTGATCTTGGTTTTAAATGCACCCAGATACACTTTAACATCATTACCAGCAACATCATCGCGGTAATTGATCCCAATATCTTCGAAAGAAACCTTATCAACAGAAAATTTTAGGGTAGAAGTGCTATCTTTCTTTACTTTTTCTTCTGGCTTTTTCTGGTCACTTGCGAAAGCATCAACCAGGAAAGAAAAATTAAATGTAGTATCGGGCGTAATGCGCTTTACATTGGCGCGTACATTTTTTAATTCAATATTATTAACCTCCACCGTGTTTTTCAACAGTTTAAACAAGCTGATATCTACTGCCAGTTTTTCTGCATACAATAAGGTATCGCCTTTGCGGTCTTCAATGTAAAATTTGTTTAAAACAACATCTTTTGGCAGGGCAATTTTAATACTCTCTAGGCTAACTTCAGTTTTGGTTTTGTTTTTAAGGTAGTTTATAGCCTTGTCTTTAACGAAATTCTGAACAGCAGGGATATTTAACGACAGGGCCAAGCCTACCACCAGTATGATAATGGAAGCAACTACCCACAATAAAATTTTGAGACCTTTTCGTACGTATCTATTCAAAGCTAATTGTGTTTGGTGTGTTAAAAAATTGCCTTTAAAATTAATTTTAATGGCAGTTTAATAATTAATACAAAAAATAACCTAAATTGTTCGCCCGCAATAAAAATTTAACATTGTCGGTGTTTAAAACAATTAAGAATGAACTCAATAAATCTAAATATATCTTTTGAACAATACACGGGTATTGAAGAATTAATGGATAAAGACCGTATACTTTGCGGGCAGGCTGAGCAGGCCTTATCCAGTTCTTATTCACCATATTCTCAGTTTAGGGTGGGTACAGCTATCCGTTTGGCATCAGGCGAAACCATTTTGGGCAGTAACCAGGAGAACCTGGCCTATCCATCGGGTCTTTGTGCAGAGCGTGTGGCGCTTTTTAGCATTGGGGCCAGTCATCCAAATGCAGTAATTGAGAGCATGGCCATTACGGCTCAGACCGATAATTTTGAAATTTTAAGCCCTGTTACATCATGTGGGGGCTGTTTGCAGGTAATGGCCGAATTTGAGCGCAAGCAGAAATCACCGATAGAAGTGCTTTTTTATTGTTTAAATGGTGAGGTTTTGAAGGTGTCGAGCGTGAAGAGTTTATTGCCTTTTGCTTTTGTTGAAGACAGGTTGGAGCGATAAGACCTTCCGCAATTTTATTAGCTATTGTGGCTCTTGCCATGAAAAGAGAGCACTAAAACATGCTGTGTATTAGATTTAATATTCGCCAAATGTAAAACTAAGGTGAGCTAAGATGTCTAGGAGGTCAAAAAAAAATAGATAAGTTTTATAGTGGTCTGTGGTGACACAGACCCCGGAGATGATCACCTAAGCTGTTAAATATTCGTTTTTGCAGCGCTGACGCATAGTCTGTGTCCCCACGATCGTTTATGGCGTTAAGTCACATAAACTGAAATAAATAAGTTTAATAGTGGTGTGTGGTGGCACAGCCCACGGAGATGGTGATTATTGCGCACTTCGGGCCTCTGACCTCCTACTTTTAGCTATATTTGGTTTTTTAAACCACAATGAAACACCTTTACATCTTTCTTTTTTCTCTTCTGATCTGTTTAAACCTGCAAGGGCAGGGTTTACTGAAGGGTAATGCCAATTATAAAATAACTTACTTCCGCTCGGCCGATGGTAAACCTAAGGAGGATAGAAATGCTACGGTTGTAATGGTTTTGGCAAAGCAGAATTTGATCAGCAATGCAAGTATCCTTGATCATAAATCTAAATATCCGTTTGAGCAGAGCATGGTAACCAAGCCGGAATTGATTTTATTTCAGCTTGCAGATTTAAATAGCGATAAGCAGATTGCCACAGCCGATAGTACGGCAATTGGAAAGCAAACCTTCGAATTTAGCAATGAAACCAAGGTTATTTTAGGTTATACCTGTAAAAAGGCAACAACCGTAGTAAACTCTAACCGTATAGATTTATGGTATACCACCGATGCGGGCATTAAAGCTGCGCCAACCACTTTGGGTCAAAACCTCGGATTGGTTTTAGAGCAGGTACGCAATAGCAATAGCTTCGTTACCGCGACCAAAATTGAGGAAGTTAAAAAAGTACAGCCTATTGATTTAGCAAAGATTGGGAATAAGCTTACCGATGGCTTAACATACAAAGACCAGCTTTGGAAAAGTAGGTTTACAACTTTGAACATATTTAATAACGAAATCATCAATTTTACCGATAAACCTCAATCAAACGATTCTATTTTCCGCTATGCGGGAGGAACAGTTATCGCAAGGAAGATCAAATTTCCTGAATTTCAGTCCAATCCGAATGTTTTTGTAGATGTAACTGAGCAATCAAACGGCGATGCTTACGATAGAACAGGTTCAGTATTTATTATTCCTACGGATAAACCGATCAGCCTGCTCGATGCTTTAAAAAAATCGGTTAAAGATCTTCCTGTTTACGATAATGGTAACGGCAAAAGCTATCAGGGCGTTGTGGCCACTGCAAATTATAATCCGGTAATTGAGCTAATGCGCTTTTTTACCCCTTTTGGTGTGGGTAAGTACAACACCTTAAAACTGAAAGATAAAAACTGGGCAGAGAAAGTTTACTATAGGCAGGATGTTTCGGAACTGTTTCCGCTGGTGAACGGGAAAGAGGCTTGGGTAGCCGTTTTTATCGGTAACTATGATAAAGGCGGTCATAAGGTTTCTTTAAACATTACGCTCCATAACGGCGGAAGACCTGAAAATAACAAGGCCGTTATATTGCCTTTATTCAATTCGACGAATGTAATGGAAATGGCCGGACAGGAATATGCCACCATGTTCAGCAGTGAAAAAGGGCTCGAAGTTTCTTTCATTTTGGCAAAAGATTTAAAGGATGCCAAACTCCGCTACATTACAACAGGGCATGGCGGCTGGGGCAATGGCGATGAGTTTGTGCCGCGCAAAAATACCATCTGGTTGGATGATAAAGAAGCTTTTGCTTTTACGCCCTGGCGGCAGGATTGTGGCTCGTACCGCCTGTCTAACCCAGCTTCTGGTAACTTTGAAAGTGGCCTGTCATCGTCTGATTTAAGCCGGTCGAACTGGTGCCCGGGCACAGTTACCAACCCCAACTGGATCAGTCTGGGCGATTTAAAAGCCGGCAGCCATACCATCAAGGTCACCATCCCAATGGGCAAGCCAGAAGGCACTAGCTCAAGCGCCTGGAATGTTTCGGGGGTGCTGCTGGGCGTAGAGTAATTTCTTGTCATCTCCCAAAGCTATCTTCATTTCGAGCGAACCCGATAGCTATCGGGTGCAACGGAGTCGAGAAATCTATCCCGAGGTAGATCTCTCCGCTTCGCTGTCGGTAGCTATGAGGGCCGGTCGAGGTGACGCAACTTCCATTTAACCTTTCGCAGCATTGAAATGTGAATAACCTCTCTTCATTCTGTGCAATCATTTTTATTATATTTACGGCTGCCAATTTTTGTAAATAAATGAGTGAAGAATTAGATCAAAACGTAAACGAAGAGCACAAACATACCATAACCCCAATTAACGGTTTATACGAAAACTGGTTTCTCGATTATGCGTCTTATGTAATTCTCGATAGGGCCGTTCCGCATATTAACGATGGATTGAAACCCGTTCAGCGGCGCATTATGCACTCGCTTAAGGAAATGGATGACGGGCGTTTTAATAAAGCGGCCAACGTAATCGGAAATACCATGAAATACCACCCACACGGTGATGCATCTATTGGCGATGCCATGGTACAGATTGGCCAAAAGGATTTACTGATTGATATGCAGGGTAACTGGGGCGATCCGGTTACCGGCGATAGTGCTGCGGCACCACGTTACATCGAGGCACGTTTATCTAAATTTGCCAACGAAGTGGTATTTAATCCAGATACTACCGAATGGCAGTTAAGTTACGATGGGCGTAATAACGAGCCGATTACCCTACCGGTTAAATTCCCGTTGCTGTTGGCGCAAGGTGCCGAAGGTATTGCGGTAGGTTTGGCAACCAAGGTAATGCCGCACAATTTTATCGAACTGTTGGATGCTTCGATAGAGGCTTTGCAGGGTGTACGCCCGAATATATTGCCCGATTTTTTTACGGGCGGTATGGCCGATTTTTCGAACTACAACGAAGGCCAGCGTGGAGGTAAAATCCGAGTACGGGCAAAAATTACAGAGAAAGATAAAAAGACCCTGGTTATTACCGAGGTTCCTTTTAGTACCACAACGGGTTCGGTTATTGATAGCATTTTATCTGCAAACGATAAAGGCAAGATCAAGATCAAGAAGATTGAAGATAATACCGCGGCCAATGTAGAAATTGTGGTGCATTTGGCTCCTGGCATTTCGCCAGATGTAACCATCGATGCACTTTATGCCTTTACTGCCTGCGAGGTGTCGATTTCTCCAAATACATGTATTATCCAAGGAGATAAACCACACTTTTTAAGTGTGAACGATATCCTGATCGAAAATACAAAACACACCAAGGCACTGCTCAAAAAAGAGCTCGAAATACGCCTGCACGAGTTGCAGGAGAAGATTTTCTTCAGCTCTTTACTTAAAATATTTATTCAGGAAGGAATGTACAAAAATCCTGAATACGAAAATTCGAGCAATTTCGAAACCGTTGTTGAGGTTTTACATATTTTGTTCGATCCTTTTAAACCTTCGCTTTACCGAGAAATTTTGCCAGAGGATTTTAAGAAACTGATCGATAAGCCAATGAGTAGCATCACCCGTTTTGATGTGAAAAAGGCCGATGAGCAGATGAAAAACCTGGAAGATGAGATTAAAGTGGTTAAAAACCATTTAAAACACCTTACCGATTACGCCATTGCCTGGTATCAGAGGCTAAAGGATAAATATGGAAAAGGCCGCGAGCGTAAAACCGAAATCCGCCTGTTCGACCGTGTAGAAGCTGCTAAAGTGGCTTTGGCCAACGTAAAGCTATACATGAATAAAGAAGATGGCTTTATTGGTACGGGCTTGAAGAAGGATATCCATGTTGCCGATTGTTCGGATATTGACGAGGTAATTGTTTTCCGCGAGGATGGAAAATGTATCATTACCAAAGTGGCCGACAAAACCTTTGTGGGCAAGAATATTATACACGCACAGGTATTTAAGAAAAACGATGAGCGTACCGTTTATAACATGGTTTATAAAGACGGTGCCAGCGGAACATCCTACATTAAAAGGTTTTCGGTGGTTGGGGTAACCCGCGATAAGGAGTACGATTTAACCAAAGGATCTAAAGGTTCAAAAGTATTATATTTTACCGCTAACCCTAACGGAGAAGCTGAAATTGTAAATGTGGCATTAAAACCGCATTCCAAATTGCGTAAGCTTCAGTTTGACCTTGATTTTGCCGAAGTGGCCATTAAAGGCCGCGGTTCGCAGGGTAATATTGTTTCAAAATATCCGGTTAAAAAGATTGTATTGAAAAGTAAAGGTGTTTCTACCTTATCAGGATTAAAAATCTGGTACGACGATTTATTGAAACGCCTAAATGTAGATGGCCGCGGAAAATACCTTGGCGAATTTGATGGCGACGACCGCATTTTGCAGGTCCACAAGGATGGTTACTATGAATTAAGTTCGTTCGAACTGAGCAACCACTTTGATGATGGCCTGATCCTGATCCAAAAGTTCGATCCCGAAAAGATTTTTGCAGCTGTGCATTTTGATGGCAAGGCACAGAACTATTTTATCAAACGTTTTGTGTTCGAGTTACAGGCCAATGGCCGGAAAACCATTTTCATCAGCGAAGAACCAAAATCGAAACTGGTACATTTAACAGCTAACCCGGCTGCCAAAATTATCGTCGATGTGTTGAAAGGCAAAACCCAGGTTCCTGAAACATTGGATTTAACCCTGGCAGAGCTGATCGATGTAAAAGGCCTAAAAGCGAACGGTAACCGGCTATCTCCGCACGATGTTCAGAAAGTTGTGCTGGAAGAACCCGAAATTGCAGAACCGGAGCCTGAAGAAACCACTGGAGAAGAAGAAACGGAAGATGGACCGGCTGATGATGAAACTATAAACGCTGAAGATATTGCAGATGAGGCCCAAGAAGCTGCCGAAGTAACTGAAAAGCCCGTGGCAGAAAAAACCAAACCTAAATTCGAACGCACGGAGCCGGCAGCCAAAGTTGAAAAACCGGAGCCGGTAGAAAAGCCTTTAACCGAAAAAGCAAAGCCAGAACCGGTTAAAAAGGAAGAAACCAAAGCAGAAGAAAAACCTGTGACGGAAGAAAAGCCTGCAAAAACAATCGATTTCGAAATTACCAATCCGGATGATATCGATATGGATGATAAAGGGCAACTGGGATTGTTTTAAATAAGGTAATCGTCATTTCTATACGATAGCTGTCGTATCAGCGTGACGACCGCTTTAGTTGTGCTTTTAAAAAAAAGTCGTCATTTCGAGGCACGAAGCAATCTTAATACACACGCTAGTAGCGATTGTTTTAAGATTGCTTCCGCGAAAATCGGGGGCTGAAAAAGCCTTTCCGATAAATCGGAACAGGTTCCTGCAATGACGAAATAGTAAAAGTAATTTTTACAAAACAGCTAGCTCATGAAATACCTTCATCGTTCAAATTATTTACCAATGCTGTTATTTTATAGCTTTTTCGAACGCGCTTAAGCCACCAACAACTGGTAGGGTAAGGGTTGTTGCATTTAAATCAATAGTAAGTTCAGTACCCGCTTTTGGCCAAAGTGTAAACTCTTTATCGCTTGAAAAAATCATAAGGGCAATTTTTTTTCCTGCTGGTATAATCTGATCATCGGGCTGAAGATTAAATTTAAGCTCGTAAAATTTTCCTGGGCTTAAAGCGGCACTCTCTGTTAGCGATTTGCTATTTTGAGGATCGGCCCAGCCACGCGTAATTACATTATCCATTAATTTTACTTTATTTCCTTCGGTCCACGGCAAGGCAACCAACCAGACAGAAAAGTTGGCTGAGGGTTTATTGCTCGCCAATTTAACCGTAAACTGGGTTAATCCCGATAAATGAACGGCTTCCTTTAACACCGGGCTTACATAAAGCAGGCAGTGGTCTGAATTTTCGGCTTTTGCCAAATCACTTCCCGAAAAAGAAACATCATCTGTCAACTTTTCTAAGGGCTGTTTCTTTTGCTTAGCCGTGTACAGGTTTCCAGAACTCTTTCCGCCAGCACCAAGGTAAAGTTTTACATTACTGGCATCAGGGTTTGGATAGTCGGCGTAAGGCGTTGGGTTCGAATTGGGTTCATTTTCTCTAACAATCCATGCTTTGGGCTCTTTTTCAACTCCGTTTTCAATGCCAAATAAATAACGGGTAAACCACCTGTTCATCATTTTCATCGGTGGCGGACCACCATGGCCCTGTTGGTGATAGTAAATCTGCACAGGTAAGCCTTTGGCCTCGGCTGCTTTGTAAATCCGATAGCTGTGCTCGGGCATTACGTTCCAATCGTTAAACCCGTGCGACATCAATAATGCGGCTTTCATAGGTTTAATGGCATTTAGATAATCCCTGCCTGCCCAAAAGTTGTTATAATCACCCGTAATGCGATCCATTCCCTTTGCCATTTCCCCATCTCTAATGGTCTGGTTTGCATAAGCTCTTTTGTCTTCAGCGCCGCTATGTATATAATCGTATAAAACGTCAACATCTTCTCCTAAATAACCACCTGGGCTTCTTACCAAGCCATTTGAGCGATAGTAATGATAGTATGAAGTGTTTGGCGCAATAGGAATAATTGCTTTTAAGCCTTCAACGCCGGTAGTTGCCGCCGCTACAGGGATAGTTCCGTTATACGATGTACCTGTCATTCCTACGCTTCCGGTGCTCCAGTAAGCCTTAACTTTTTCATTTCCATCGGCAGTGGTGTAGCCATTATCTTTCCCGCTCAGCCATTCAATTACGGCTTTTGGTGCCAACGATTCGTTTATTCCACCCACTGTGGGCGATCCCTGCGAGAGTCCTGTGCCTGGTGAAGAGGAGTGTACAACAATAAATCCACGTTTTACCCATTCTCTGATCAAAGAGTTAGAAATGATTGGTCTTTTACCTGTGCGTACCACTTCTGGGTGTACGCGGGGAACCGCAGATTTTTCGCCGAGTTCGTGTTTTACATCCCAAAAAACATCTTTGTCATTTCCGGCCGTGCCAGCGTAATAAGGACTCGATTCATAAATAACCGGCAGTTTTAATCCTTCTGTTTCCGTTTGGTAAGGACGTGTTACATCAACATGCATGCGGTCTGGCTTTCCGTCACCATCGGTGTCAAATGATGTTTCTACCCATAAATCGGTGCGGATCCATTTATCAGGAGTATCAAATAAGGTTACAATCTGTGCTTCACCATCTTTAAATATAGGAAGTGTTTTTGTGGCCTCGTTTTTTTCTTGTGCAAAGGCCGAAAAAGCCACTGTAAATGATAATAGAACGGGTAACTGTAGTAATTTACCTATTTGCAGTTTAAGGTTTATCATGGTTTTGGGGTTTAGGATAATTGAGATGGATAAGTGTTTTTAATCATGCCGATCCGAAATTAATTAATTAGGATAACATAATGCATTTTTAAGCCCAGCTAAATTTTTCAGTGCCCATCCATAACGCTGTAATTCAGGTATCAAAATAAATGCATAGCCGCTGGTTAATATTTTAGTATATTTGCCTTGCTCAAAGGGGTGCTTTTTGATGTTGCAATTTCTGTTGCCATCAATTTGCTGAGATTATACCCATTTTGAGGTAAAAGATAGAAAGGTAAAAGGCTGAAGGTTTCCCCTCCACCTACAACCATCTGGCCTTCTACCTTAAATGAACCTGATGCGGGTAATGCCGCCGTAGGAAGAGGTTAGTTTACCATGCTGTTTCGCCCCGAAAACAGTTTTCAGTTATTTTTATCAGCTGCAAGGCAAAATATTGTAAATGGATTTTCAAGATTGGTTTAAGCTTTTTCAAGAGCAGATTGTACACACTTCTTTAATTGAGTGGTTTGCGGTAGGTTTTGGTGTTTCAGAAGTGTTGTTGGCCAAAAAAAATAGCATCTGGCTTTATCCTACAGGCATAATATCCATCCTGTTATCGATGTTTTTATTGTTAAATGTAAAACTATATGCCGAAACACTTTTAAGTATTTATTACCTGGTAATGAGTGTTTATGGCTGGATAATCTGGAAAAAGAGAAAACAGGATGGCGAAAACCAGGTATCATGGTCGAGCAACAACGAACTGGGCATTGCAGTGTTGATTTCGGTTATCGGCTTTGGCATACTTTATTTGGTGTTAAGGCATTACACCGATTCGGATGTGCCTGTGTTCGACGCATTTGTTTCTTCAACAGCATGGGCAGGGATGTGGTTGTTGGCCAAACGTAAAATAGAGAACTGGATTTTCCTCAACATCTCCAATATTGTCGCTATACCATTGCTGTTCCACAAAAAACTTCCGCTAATGGCCTGCTTAACTACATTTTTGTTTGTTGTGGCAATTTTTGGCTTTTTAGATTGGAAAAAGATTGTGAACAAAAACAAACTTAATCTGGCTGTTTAAATCAAATTTGGCCTGATGAGTTCAGTTATTTAAAATATTTATGATACAAGAAGCAACCATAACCTGGCAGGAAAAAGTGGCCGAGTTTGCAGCACACTCGGAAGAAATGGGTACCCTCCATCCCGAATTGCTGGAGCTGGCCTATCAGGAAAATTGGTTTAAGCTTTTTGTGCCCGCTGTATATGCCGGTCCCAATAAAAAACTACCCGAAATTTTAAGATTGGAAGAAGAACTGGCCGAAGCGGATGGGAGCTTGGGCTGGACGGTTACGCTTTGCGCGGGTGCTGGCTGGTTTGCCGGGTTTTTAGATCCTGCTCTTGCTGCCGAAATTTTTGCTGATAGAACCGTTTGTTTCGCTGGGAGTGGGGCAATTGGTGGGGTGGCGGTTAAAACCGATAAAGGCTATCTTGTAAATGGCCAATGGAACTACGCCAGTGGGGCATTGCATGCTACCATTTTTACAGCCAATTGTACAATGAAGGATGAAGCTGGAGCAGATATATTGGCAGAAAATGGCGAACCAGAGGTCAAATCGTTTATCCTCAAAAAAGAAGAGGTAAATATTTTGCCCGGTTGGTCGTATTTTGGTTTAGTGGCTACCGGAAGTCATGCCTTTGAAGTTAAAGATCTGAAAGTGCCCCATAACAGGTCTTTCACCATCAATGAGGATATTGCTGTTGGCGATACCGGATTTGATTATCCTTTTTTGCAGCTGGCCGAAACTACTTTAACCGTAAATAACCTGGGCATGGCCAATCATTTTATTAAACTGGTCGAAAAATCATTCCATTCGCGTACTGGTTTGCGCAGGTTTAACGAAGAGCAGGTAAAGTTTTTTACCCAAGAACTGAACCGTTGTAAACTAGAGATTAAACAGCTGCGTAAAAATTTTTATACGGCATTTGATGAATCTTGGGATCAGTTACTAAAAGATGGTAAAATTGCTGAAGATCAGTTAACTGAAGTAAGTTCAGTTAGCCGTAAACTTGCTCATGCCTGTTGGCGGGCTGCCAGTACATTATTTCCATATTGTGGCTTAGAGGCGGCCAGGAAAGGGACAGAAATTAACCGTGTTTGGCGCGATATACATACTGCAAGCCAGCATGCACTGCTTACTTTCGAAATTTAATTACTCCAAGAGCTCAGGTTTAATCTTATTCTTAAAATCTGTGGCAAATTTATTCAGTTTTGGCTGTATTACAAAAGCACAATAAGGTTTGCTCTGGTTGTCATGAAAATAGTTCTGATGGTAATCTTCGGCTTCGTAAAACTCGGCTGTTGGCGTAACTTCGGTCACTATAGGCTTTTCAAAAACAGCATCGCGGGTCAAATCACCGATCATTTTATCAACCTGTGCCTTTTGGGTATCGTTTTCGTAAAAAATTACCGAGCGGTACTGTGTGCCTATATCGTTGCCCTGCCGGTTTGGGGTAGTTGGATTGTGGGTTTTAAAAAATATGAGCAAAAGCTCCTCATAAGAAATAACCGCCTCATCGAAATTAATTTTAATTACTTCTGCATGTCCTGTATTTCCGTTACATATTTCCATATACGTGGGGTGTTTCAATTCACCTCCCATATAACCCGATGTAACCTGGCTTACGCCATTTAACGACTGAAATACGGCTTCAGTGCACCAAAAGCAGCCTCCGCCAAATGTTGCTGTTTGCATATCCTAACTGCTATAAAATCTTTTCTAATTTATTAAACTCAATCAAAAAAACGATATTTTCTGATATTTAATTGCGAGGAGACATCGATTATTCTTATAAGTTTTAACGCTTTCCTGTTTATGATTTAACAATATAGTGTTAATAGGTAAAACAGCAATTATAAAGCATTTTTAGCTCTAAAAAATATTTAACAAAAAATCCCGTAAGTTTTATTACGGGATTTAGGTGATATTTTATTGATATTGGATATATATCGGTTTTGGTGTTAGTTTTAGTAGCTCTTCTGGAGTCATTAACCTATTAGGAGCCTTTTTTAAGTCGTTTTTGTAAAATAACTTAAATCCTGTAAACTGTACCGGCTCACTTTGGATAAAGTGGCGGTAAGTTCCGATTTTTAGATCTGGTTCGCCCCATCCATCCATGTGCATTACAATTTGTACTTCAGGGCGCAGTTTAATGTTTTTATAATTGGTCACCATTTTCCTGGTGAAACGGTGTACCGTAAATACTTTTGGAGGCAGGTTATACTTTTTTACCATATCTGCCAGGTAGCCAGAAACGTAGTTGATATCTGCTGCATCATAGGTTCCTATTTTCTTGCCCGGTAAAGAACCATCTTTCATCGAAAACTCAGGGTCGATACCCAAATGCACATAAGGTAACTGTAAATATTTTTCTATGTGCGGTAATTCTGCCTTGATATTACTTAAGGCAACCTGTAAATCTAAAAATACGATTGTATTGGGCTGCATTTTGGCAATTTTTAAAACAGAATCAATTTGTTTGTTCCCCATCCTGTTGATGTATTTACCATCTTTACCAGGGGTACCGCTGGCAACAGCAGCTATATAGTGCAGGCCTGGCTGTACCGGTGTAGAAGGATCGGCCTTTTCCCAGTGCTTAACCTCAGCATTTAAACGCTGCCACATTTCTTTTGGTGCATATTCGCCAAGCGCACCCATTTTTTTAGAATGTAGGTTGCCATAATAAACCACAATACGCTTAAAAGGCAAAATGGCTCCTGCCAAAGGGTATGGCTGTTTTTGAACAGGCCATCTGCCGGTAGTATCGCCATTGGCCAGCTTTTTGGTTAACGAATCGTATAATTTAGGATCAACAGGCTTCATTACGTTTACCGCCGAATCGGTTGCTTTCTTGGTAGTATCAGAAGAGAAGATTTTACCGATGCTGTTGCTGCCCTTGCCGTCAGAATTGCAGTTGGCAAACAGACTGATTGCGGCAAAACCTAGTATTAGTGTGCCTGCTAATTGAGGAAATTTCATAGATATAGTTAAAGATAATTAAAGTTTTGACAGTTTTTCCGAATCTGTTTGCGATGAAAATAGGGTGGAAATGTGGTAGTTTAAAATAAAGTAATCAACATTTACACATTACAGAATTTACCAAAAACACCCAGCGGCAATTTTATGCCAGATGTAGCCTGCAAATACAGTTCGCCTGTTTCGAGGTTTTTTACAGCTGGAAACGATGTGCGGATTAAGTTTTCTACAATTACCGAAGAAAACCCCAGCGAATACGTGTTCAAGATCAAAAAGTGCTCTTTTTCATCCAGCAATTGTACCACATCCTGCATCATTTCCTGTATGTGGTCTTCCAGTTTCCACTTTTCGCCATTAGGGCCATGGCCATAAGCAGGTGGATCTAAAATAATGCCGTTGTATTTTTTACCTCTTTTGAGTTCCTTTTTCACAAATTTCAAAGCATCTTCTACCATCCAGCGGGTATCTTTCAAGCCAGAAAGCTCCTGGTTTTCGTTTGCCCAGGTAACTACCTGTTTAATCGAATCTACGTGGGTAGTTTCGGCACCGGCAGCGTTTGCAATTAGAGATGCAGCGCCCGTATACGCGAATAGATTTAACACCTTTGGATTTGGTGTTTTAAATTTTTTGATTGATGAAGAAATAAAATCCCAGTTTACAGCCTGTTCAGGGAATACACCTACATGTTTAAAAGAAGTTAGGCCCAAACGGAGTTTTATGCCTACTTCATTATTGTTGTAAGCTACATGCCAACGGTCGGGAATAGATTGGTTTTTCTTCACCCACTCACCAGAAGTAGCCGAACGGCCCTTAAAGCTTATGTTTGCTGTTTTTTTCCAGTCTTGTTCGGATAGTGTTTTTTTCCATACCGCCTGGGGTTCAGGACGGATGAGTACCACATTTCCAAAACGTTCTAATTTTTCAAAATCCCCGCAGTCTATCAGCTCGTAATCTTTCCAGTGGGTGGGGGCAAGTAATTGTATCATTTATTTAAATAAATTAAATTTGGATATTTTATAATATATTGATCGTCAGTTATTAACGTTAGGTTTTCTGCTAATGCTTGTGAAATAATCACTCTATCAAATGGATCTCTATGGATTAATGGCAATGTGAGGTATTTGCTGAGGTGTTGTTTTTGGATATTCAATACTGAAATTCCAAAATTGTTTATTACATCGTACATTTCTTCTAGGTTCCTGGTAACAGTGAGTTTTCCTATATTAAGTTTTATAATAATTTCCCATAAACTGGCAATACTTATAAACTTTTCATTTTCGGAATCTACAATGCGATTTACTATTGATCGGTCAAGATTATGGTCTTCATTGATTAATGCAATAAAGATATGCGTATCAAGTAAAAGGCGCATCACATATAATCTTTTAAATCATCTAATGGTTCGTTAAAATCTTTGGGGATGATAAATAGACCTTTTGCTGCTCCGTACAAGCTTTTTGGTTCTTCAACAATTTTATTTTCGGCATTTCCCGATTTGGGAAAGCTTTTGGCATGTTTGGCTTTTAAAAAATCAATAAAATCTTCTACCTCGTTTACCATGTTATCTGGTAAGGTTTCTAATTTGTGAATGATATTTTTTGTGGCCGTTGTCATAACCAAATATAACAATTTTCTTAAAACTTATCTTTTGCAGCTTTCATAAAGCGGCTGGCAAATACGAAATCGTTTAACTCTGCAATATCAGTATGGGCAATTTCTTTATTGCTGCCTTCCCAAAATTTCTTTCCTTCGTGCAAGAATAAAATATAATCGCCAATACCCATTACCGAGTTCATATCGTGCGTTACCACAATAGTTGTTGTTTTATATTCTTCTGTAATTTCCTGGATCAGCTCATCAATCACGATCGATGTTTTAGGATCGAGGCCCGAGTTGGGCTCATCGCAGAATAAATACTTCGGGTTCATGGAAATGGCGCGGGCAATACCTACGCGTTTCTTCATTCCGCCCGATAACTCTGCAGGAAACAATTTGTTCTTACCCGCCAGGTTAACCCTTTCTAAACAGAAATTAACCCGTTCTATTTTCTCTTTACGGCTTTGATCGGTAAACATGTTTAAGGGGAACATAATGTTTTCCTCAACAGTCATACTGTCAAAAAGTGCCGATCCCTGAAACAGCATGCCAATTTCTTTACGTACCTCAATGCGCTGTTCGTAGGTCATGGGCGTAAAATCACGGCCATCGTACAATACCGAACCCGAATCTGGCTGATGTAAACCCACCATGCACTTTAACAGCGTAGTTTTACCCGATCCAGAACCACCGATAATCAGGTTGGTAATTCCTTCTTGAAACTTTCCAGAAATCCCTTTTAAAACATCGTTCCCGGAGAACGATTTATAAATATCTTTAATTTCGATCATTACAATAACAATTGGGTCACGATATAATCGCAAGCTAAAATAGAAATACAGCTAATTACTACGGCCCTTGTACTGGCCTGAGAAACTTCTAAAGCACCGCCGCGAACGTAAAAACCTTCGTATGCCGGAACCGATGTAATGATAAAACCGAACACAAATGCCTTAACCAGGGCTACCGTAATGGTGTAAGGATTAAAATCAGTGGTAATACCCTGAATGTACTCTGCTGGAGTTACTGCGCCCGAAACCGAACCGCCAATATATCCACCGGTAATGCTTAAAAACATAGAGATAATAACCAGCATGGGTACCATGGTAATGCCCGAAATAATTTTGGGAAGTATAAGATACCCTGGTGCATTGATCCCCATAATTTCCAGTGCATCAATCTGTTCGGTAACGCGCATTGAGCCAATTTCTGATGAAATGGCCGACCCGATTTTACCTGCCAGTACAATTGCGCTGATGGTAGGACTTAACTCCAGGATACTCGAATCCCGGTTAACCGAACCAATAATGGTTTTAGGGATAAAATCGCTAACCAGCTGGAAAGCAATCTGTAAAGTCATTACCGCTCCAATAAATGTAGAAATAATGGCAATGAGGCCCAGCGAACCTACGCCCACGTAGTCCATTTGCTTGGCAATCTCTTTTAGGTATATTTTCAGTTTTTCCGGCCTTCTAAATACAGACTTAAGTAGCAGGATGTATCTGCCGAAATTGGTAAAATTCATTCCGTATGTTGCTTAATTTAAATGATCACTTCTAATACTACAAAGAAACGATAAAAAAGTTGTCGGTCTTTGCTAATTGCAAAAATATTCGTGGTTTTGAATATAAATATGGTTTTTTGTTAACAAAAATTAAACCACAAACAATGAAAGCGGTAATAACTGGTGCAACAAAAGGAATTGGTAGAGCTATTGCGATTAAACTGGCGCAAAACGGATATGATTTGATTTTGGCAGCCAGGGGAGAGCAGGAGCTTGTAAAACTGCAAAAGGAATTGGCTGCCTATGGCCCCGAAATTTTAACCTATGCTGTAGATTTTGCCATTAAAGCAGAGGTTTACCGTTTTTTAAATGCTGATATCAACTTCGGTGATGTAGCCTTATTGGTAAATAATGTAGGTACTTTTTTGCCGGGCAGTATGTTGGATGAGGATGATGAAACCTTTGAAAAACAGCTGGATTTAAACCTCAGTGCAGGTTATTACATCAGTAAGTTTTTTGGCAAAAAGATGCGTTCAGCACAGCGGGGGCATATATTTAACATCTGTTCAGTAGCCAGTAAGGCACCTGTTAAAAATGGCGGAAGTTATAGTGTAACAAAAGCAGCGATGTTAAGTCTTAATCATGTATTGCGGCAAGAGTTAGCACCTCACAATGTTAAAGTTACTGCATTTTTGCCCGGTTCTACCAAAACGTCATCATGGGAAGGAACAACCATTCCGGATGAAAAATTTGTACAGCCAGAAGATATTGCAGAAACATTATTTACCATTTTAAGCTTAAGTAAAGGGGTAAATGTTGATGAGGTATTGATTACCCCGCTCGATTTTTAAACACAAAATGAACAACGTTATGGAAAAGAAGCTTTTTAGAAACGAACACGATAAGATGATTGCCGGTGTAGCTTCGGGACTTGCAGATTACATGCAGGTGGAGGTTACCATAATCAGATTATTGTTTGCCTTATCGGCCATATTTATGGCTGGAGCCGGCTTGGTAGCCTATATAATTATGTGGATCATTGTTCCGGTGAATAACGACCCGGCTGCAAGGTTTTCAAAATTTAACGATTACTTTAACAAGAAAAACCCAGGTGCTGCACCTTTCGGATCGGCCGATCCTTTTACCGGCCCCGCAGGCACAGGCAATACCAATTGGACACAGCCGGTTGATGCCACACAAAAAACACCTTTCGAAACGCAGGCAGATTTTAGCGGTTTTAACAAACCAAACGATACTGGGCGTACCATTGGCGGATTGATTTTGCTCGTGGTAGGATGTTTTTTCCTGATGCGCGAACTCGATTTTATCCCGTATTGGTTCAGTATCAGAAACCTGTTCAGGTACATGTGGCCGTTAATATTTATTGCATTGGGTATTGCCATAATCGCTAAATCGAAAAGAAAAAATGATTGGGCAGCTTTTCAGCATCAACAGGAAGCTGAAAAACAGAAAGCCGATTTTTCTGAAACAATTGTAGAAAACGAGCCGGAAACGCCTGCAAATAAAGATGATAATTCAACAACCCCTAACCCTCAAGTATAAACAACATGAAATTAGATAGATTAATTTGGGGTATTTTACTGCTTTTTATCGGCGGTGTACTTTTACTCGAAAACTTTGGCGTGATTAACTTTTATTGGCGCAATATCTGGAGCTTTTGGCCAATATTCCTCATCATCGCAGGTGTAAATATCCTGTTCAATAAAAACAATTCGCAAACCGGTAGCATCATATCTATTGCGGTTCTGGTAGTGGCTTTATCATTCCTTTTTTATAAAGGGCAACAGGTACCCGATCGTGGTAACTGGTGGGGCAACCACTTTAAAAAAGATGTAGACATCAACATCGATGATAACGACCATGACGATGATAACGATAGTGATACAGCTTTCAACCAGTTAAATTTATCAGAACCCTTTGTAGTGGCTGATAATGCGAAAAAAACGGTTTTGAATATTTCTGGCGGCGGTATTTCATTCAATCTGGATGGCGAAACTTCTGAACTGATTAATGCCGACATTAAAAAAAGGCATGGCAATTTCTCACTAAAAAAATTACTTACTGATAGTGCTACTGTGCTTACTTTCCAAATGGACGATAAAAAGAACAAATGGAATTTTGGCGATGGGGGTAATGATGTAAACTTTAAATTAAATAAAGGAGCCAACTGGGATGTATTGATGAAGCTTGGTGCTGGCGAAGCCAACTTTGATTTTAAAGATTATAAAGTACGTACCTTCCGTTTTGACGGTGGAGCTGCGGCCTTAGATATTACATTTGGCGATTTGTTGCCAATTACCGATGTGGTCGTAAAATCGGGCGTGGCCGATGTTAAAATTAAGGTGCCAACCAATTCGGGCTGTAGGATTAAAACCAAAACCGGTTTATCGGCAAAAGATTTTGACGGATTTGAAAAATTAAGCGACGGTGTTTATGAAACTTCGAACTATAAAACCTCGACCAAAAAAATCTTTATCAATTTAGATGGCGGATTGAGTAACTTTGAGGTTAGCAGATATTAGGGAGGCGGAAGGTAGAGGGATTGAAGGTAGAAGGTGTAGGGTTTAAGGCGTAAGGTCGAAATTCTTTAGTAGAAATCTTTTAAAAAAAACCTGACCTTGCAATTCTAAAAACCCAACAATCCTGATTTTAAATGAGTCCTGATAAAGAATATATAGTTGTAGTTAACGGTAAGCCTCAGGGGCCTTATAGCTTAACCGAGCTTAAAGATTTAAACATCAGCCCGAATACTTTTGTACGCAAGCCAGGAATGGACGATTATAAAGAAGCTCATGCAATTGCAGAATTGCGTGAGCTTCTTGGTTTTAGCTATCAAAAAACAGCCCCTCAATATTTTGCAGCCTTCGATCAGCGCTTACTCGCATCGGTAATTGACCATTTTATCATTTTTGGGTTTTACACCATTATCATTTTAACGAGCTACCTCTTTATCGAAGGGAAAGATCAGCGGATTATGGCTTTCCTAATTCCATTCCCGTCTATATTTCTGGTAAAGCTTATTTATGGCAGCATAGCCGAGGCATCCGCCAGTCAGGCTACCATTGGCAAAAAACTGCTCAACATCAAAGTAACCGATTTAGAAGGCAGCCGGGTTTCTTTCGGAATCTCCATCATCAGGAATTTCTCGAAGATCCTATCTGTAATCCCCGTCTTTTTTGGCTACCTGTACAGTTTCCTGAATAAGAAAAACCAATGCTGGCACGATATAGCGGCCAATACACTGGTGATAAAAGATAGGTTGATATAAATTAGAAAAGCAGGGGCAAAGCAACTGTTACCGTTACCCGCGCTGTACGCTATATCTTTGGCTGGCCTTAAGCTACGCGCAGGCTAACAGCCAAAGGATGCCGCTTCCATCCCGTTTATTAAACCTGGGCCGGGTGCAATGTGGCCAAACCCACCCACCGTTAAAAAAATAAACCAGATCAAAGCGGGATGAGGCTGTCTCATAAATGAATACCTGTCATCCTGAGCCTGTCGAAGGACTTGCTTAAAAGTCTTGCTTGGCGTTTCGACTACTTGTCCCGAAATCGGGAAGCTCAACGTGACAAATTTGGATGAAATTTCAAGTTATGATACACCCTCAGAAGCGGGAGCGGGACTGCATCTGCCAAGCAATACTGCACTTCCGTTAGTGAAAAAGCTTTAAATTTTTTATGATAAAGATCCTTTGATTTAATTACAACTTTCCAACATTAAAACATTCTAACAATCCTTATCTTTGCAGCGCATGGAAAATATATTGGCAAAACATGATCTGGCTGGAGGATATTGCAACAGCCTAACCGCTTATTCGAGGTATTTAACCCGCGAGGTGAACATCGGCGATATTGCATTGGGCGGGCATAATCCAATCCGTATCCAATCAATGACTACCACTGATACTATGGATACCCTAGCTACCGTAGAGCAGACCATCCGTATGGTAGAGTCGGGCTGCGAATATGTGCGCATTACCGCTCCAAGCATTAAAGAAGCAGAAAATCTGGCCAATATTAAAAAGGAGCTGCGTTTGCGCGGTTATCAGGTTCCGTTAATTGCCGATATACATTTTACGCCAAATGCAGCCGAAATGGCCGCCAGGATTGTAGAAAAAGTAAGGGTTAACCCAGGTAATTATGCCGATAAGAAGAAATTCGAAAATATAGAATATACCCAGGATGCTTATAACGCCGAGCTGAGCCGGATTTATAAAAAGTTTATCCCCCTGGTAAAAATCTGCAAAGAATACGGTACCGCCATGCGTATTGGTACCAACCATGGTTCACTTTCCGACCGGATTATGAGCCATTATGGCGATACACCGCGGGGTATGGTAGAATCGGCTATGGAGTTTATCCGGATGTGCGAAGACCAGAATTATTACAATCTGGTAATTTCGATGAAGGCCAGTAATACACAGGTAATGGTTCAGGCGTACCGTTTACTGGTAGAAACCATGGCAAAAGAAGGGATGAACTATCCTTTACACCTGGGCGTAACAGAAGCTGGAGATGGTGAAGATGGACGTATTAAATCGGCTGTTGGTATCGGGACCTTACTGGAAGATGGTTTAGGCGATACCATCCGCGTTTCGTTAACAGAAGATCCTGAATTTGAAGCACCTGTTGCTAAAGCCTTGGCAGACCGTTATTCGAAAAGGAGTTCGGAGTCCGAAGTCGGAACTCCGGAGTTGATTAATTTACGCTCTACGCCCCACGCTCCGCGCCCAACTTATTCTCCATACGAATACAATCGCCGCGTTACAGCTCCAGTACAGCATATTGGTGGTCACTACCATCCAGTTGTGATGATCGATGTATCCAATGAAAATTTAAAGGACCCATATTTTTTAAGTCCGGTTGGTTACAATTACAGTGCTGGTTTAGATAAATATAATCTGGCCGATCAGGCTTGTGATCTGGCTTATTTAGGGGATAAATTGCCATCTTTTTCATTTCCCGGAAATTTAAAGCAGGTGTATAATTACCAAACCTGGTTAAAACTCACAGATAAAAACAACTGTCATCCATTATTTTCATTGGAAGAATTTAAAGGGGCTGAAACTAAGGATGAGTTTTTAAATTTCGTTGAGGTTGATGCCGAAACATTCCAACATGCTAACATCCCAACCTTTCAGGCTAATGTTGTTTTAATCTTAAAAACGACTTCAAGCCACGGAATGGCACAACAAAGGGCGGTTTTTGTTTGGTTACAGGAAAAGAATATTCAAATTCCGGTAATCATCAAAAGAACTTACGCCGATTTGGATGCAGATACTTTAATGCTTTATGCCGCAACTGATATCGGTGCTTTGTTTACCGATGGTTTTGGCGATGGGGTATGGATTGATGCACAAGGACAGAGCCTGGCCCTGATCAACTCGATGAGTTTTGGGATTTTGCAGGCCACACGCACACGTATCAGCAAAACAGAATACATTTCTTGTCCAAGCTGTGGGCGTACACTTTTCGATCTGCAAGAAACAACACAGCTGATCCGTTCCCGTACCGATCATTTAAAAGGGATCAAAATCGGTATTATGGGCTGTATTGTTAATGGCCCAGGTGAGATGGCCGATGCCGATTACGGATATGTGGGTACTGGCCCGGATAAAATTACATTGTACCGTGGTAAAGAAGTGGTAAAGAAAAATGTAACTACTGCTTACGCTTTGGATGAACTGATCGATATCATCAAAGGCGATGGAAATTGGGTGGAAAAAGCTTAATCATTTGAATTTGCCGTGGTGTGTCCCCACAGACCACAGTATGATTAAACTAATAGACTACGGTTTCGCTCTGTGAGGACACAGACCGAGGATTTAAGTTAAGCCACAGATGCACACAGATAAACACAGATTTAATTTTTTGTTATTTTTTGCGCCTTGGTCTTGAGCCGTGGTGTGTGTTCCCACAGACCACTATCTGGTTAAACTGATAGACTATGGTTTTCGTTCCGTGAGGACACAGACCGAGGATTAGATTTTATCTGTGTGTATCCTTTTTATCTGTAGTTAATAATTCATTCGGAAATATGGATAACCCATTTAATTTTCACTGCGCCTTGGTCTTGAGCCGTGGTGTGTGTCCACACAGACCAAGGTATGGTTAAAGTGATAGACTACGGTTTCGTTCTGTGAGGACGCAGACCGAGGATTAGATTTTATCTGTGTGTATCCTTTTTGTCTGTGGTTAATGATTCATTCATAAATACGAAACCCCATTTAATTTCTACTGCACCGTGGTCTGTGTCCTCACAGACCACTATCTGGTTAAACTAATAGACTACTTCGTTCTGTAAGGACACAGACCGAGGAGTTAGAATGACAGCATTAGGAATACCATTTAATTTTCTGCCCAATAAATCCTAAATTGCCTTGATGAAGATACCCGAGTTTCAATCCCTGTTTAACGAACTTAGAAATTGGTTGGCAGTTAAAGGCCTTGTAGGCAGTGAGCTTGTTTATGCTTATTTCTTTATTGGTTTGGTTGGGGTTATTTTATTTCTGTTTATCACCATATTCATCACCAGGCAGGTTTTTATCGGCGTGGTAAAGAGCGCCAAAACTAAGTCAGATTGGCAAAAGGCACTTTTCGAATTTCGCGTTTTCAGGGCATTTGCCTTAATTTTTGGTGCCTATATTATCTACAATGCAGTACCTTACCTGTTCATCGATTTTAAAAACTGGCTTTTTTACGCACTGATATTTGCCAAAATATATATGGTTTTGGCCGTGATGTTTGCCGTTAATGCTTTTTTAAATGCTTTGGTTTCCATTATGGAATCGTCAAAGAAATATGCCGATAAACCCGTTAGAAGTTATAAGCAGGTAGCCAAAATTATTTTTTACATTGTTGGTTTTGTACTTATCCTTTCCATTATTCTGGGCGAATCGCCGTTATATGTTTTTGGTGGTTTTGGTGCCGTTACGGCCGTTTTTATTCTCATTTTTAGAGATCCGATCCTAGGCTTTGTGGCTTCGGTACAAATGAGTGCAATAGATCTGGTTAGGGTTGGCGATTGGATTACGGTAGAAAAATATGGTGCCGATGGCGAAGTAACTGAAATCAATTTAACCACCATTAAAGTACGTAACTGGGATAAAACGGTAACCATTGTGCCCAGTTATGCCATTGTTAGCGAATCGTTTAAAAACTGGCGGGCCATGGAAGAAAGCGAGGGCAGGAGGATTAAACGCCACATCAATATCAAAATTTCGAGCATTAAATTTTGTGATGAGGAGCTGATTGGCAGACTCCAGCAAATCGATTTTTTGAAAGCTTACCTCAAAGAAACCCAGCAATTTATTGAAAGCTATAATGCAGAACATACGGTAGATCCAAATAATCTGGTTAACGGCCGCCACATGACCAATATTGGGACCTTTAGGGTTTATGCAGAAAAATATTTAGAGAGCAATCCACATATCAATACCGATCTAACCTTTATGGTGCGTCAGTTGCAGGCTACAGAGCATGGTCTTCCTATCGAAATTTATGTGTTCTCGAAAGAAAAGGGATTAAAGCGCTTTGAACAGGTTGCGGCCGATATTTTCGACCACCTATTGGCTGCAGTACCTTATTTCGATCTCGAGATATTCCAGAGCCCCAGCGGAAGCGATATGCGCAATTTTGTGAGGAGAGGAGATGATTAGAATTTGCGTTAAAACTCTAATAGGTAATTTTTGTTGAAATAATTTCTTAGGAAAATCAATGAAATAATAATCAAAAAGACTAGAATTCCTTGAAGGGTAATATTTTGTGCTAATCTTTTATTGAAATGCAATATAGTTGCAATAAAAATACCCAAGATTGTGGCTATTAGTCCTAAAAGATCATCCTTAATTATTTGTGATTTGAAGATGATGATCTCATTAGGTTTCTTTAAACCATAGTATTGGATAAAACCGGTTATTTTTGATCTATAAATTAATAATGGATCTTTAGGGTTCGTTACATTGAAGAGTCCAGCTGGAATCTTATATTTTTTATGCGGTGTTTGTGCAATGAAAATGTATCCTTTTCCATTGTTTGAACGACTACCCTTAAAATCATTAATAAATTCGGTATTTGATTCTGCTGTCGAAAAATTACTGTCTAGAAAAATAATGAAGCATAAAAGCAGAGCTAAACCAACTACAATCTGCTTTAATATAGCTTCGTTAAAGTTTGACAGATGAATTTGATCTTGAGCCATAGGTTATAATAGCTCAAGATAATTAATTTATTCTTCCCCCAAAAACGTCAAAACCTTTTCGCAAACTTTAAACAAAAGTGGCGGTAAAGTTTCGTTGGTATAAGGCTGGGTTGCGCCATAAACATGGTTGGCACCCTCAATTTTAACCAATCTGCTGGCCGGATTGGCATCTGCCAGTTGCTGTGCAGTTTCGAAAGCAACATTTACATCATCATCACCATGGATAATTAACCAGGGAATATTAATCCGTTTGGCCGCTTCTACAATGTTTAGGGTAGCAGCATTTTCTTCAAAATCCTTTAACAGTGTTAAGTTTAAAGGCATCTGCTCTTTGGTTCGGGCATTGGTTACAAATATTTTTCCGTTCTTTTTCCATTCGGTTTCCTGTTCCTTTTTCCAAAGGCTGCTAAAATCTGCAATGGCACTCCAGGTAATCAGCTTGTTTATCCTTAAATCGTTAGCCGCTTCAATAATCGATAAACCACCACCACGGCTATGGCCAATCAGGTTTATTTTAGTTGTTGCGCCATATGCTTTTCCGATAAAATCGAGTACGGCATTTAAATCGTAAAGTTCTTTTGACACCGTATTGCTGGCAAAGGCTTCCATATCGGTTACATCTTTAGGATCATTAACCGGAACACCGCTGTGCGATAAATTGAATTTGATGTACCGGAAACCATTGCTGGCAAAGTATCTGGCTACCAGATTATGGGCGCCCCAATCTTTAAAACCTTTAAAGCCGTGAACAAATAGTATGATTGGCGCATTTGGATTTTTCTCGTCGAAAGTAATATCGCCAATAATTAATTTCGCATCAGAACCGCTAAGGCTAAAATCGTTTTGTGTAATCATAGTTGAAATAATTGGTACAAAATATAAACCTACGAAATCTAATTTTGTTGTGTGTTTATAGACATGTCTTTAAGATGAAAACAGATAATTTAACAGCCTCGAATGTGAGCTAAACCTGTAGCAGCTTTCCGATCTTTCATCGGAATTAGCGGATAGCGGAACTAACAGAAAAATGAAAGGCAGGTTTTGCTTTTCGAAAAGAAAATATTTTTAACGGAATAAATTATCCTTTAACGTAATAAAACCAGGCCCATGCGATAAACAATAGCTGTATAGGCAACCTCAGCCAGGCAATAAGTGGGGTAACTAATATCTTTCCCAACATAAATGGCGCCATTTGTATCATGTAAATGTGTGCGGGCAAAAATGCAATTAACATCAGTATAATGCACACTGCAGCATACTTTCTTGTTTTCGTAAACAACAATAAGATGCCCAGAGCAATTTCAATGATGCCCGAAAGGTAAATTAAAAAGCCAGGTGCGGGCAACCATTTTGGCATAATTACGTAATATACAGCAGTGGATAAAAAGTGGTTACATCCGGCTAGAACGTAGAATAGTGCATAAATCCAAAGAAAAATTTTGCCTGTTGCTTTCATGATAAGGTAAATTAAGGGTAATTAATCGTTGGATATTGCTATTTAAAACCGTTCTAAATTAATGTAAATTACAGATCAATGACGTTGACATGCACCAAGCCTGTTACTTTTGTATCCCGATAATAGTTAATAACGGAAGCACTTGGAATATTTAAAAGTAATAGCTTTTACGCATCACCACATCGACCTGAAATCTTTAGGGAAATTAGTTATTTGTGATCAAAGTTTAGATAGCAGGTTGAAGAATGTTCAAGCAGAACTGCCCGTTAGCGAAATTTTTTACATTGGCACATGTAACCGTGTTGAATTTGTTTTTCTTACCAAAGAGAAAACCGATAAAGAATTCGTAACTAAATTTCTCACCGTTTTAGATATGGGACTGCCTCCTGAGTTTATGGAGCGTTTCTTGGATAATGTATCTGTTTACGAAAACGAAGAAGCTTTTAACCATTTGCTCAGAACATCTTGCTCGTTGGAGAGTTTGGTGGTTGGCGAAAAAGAAATCCTTGCCCAGATCCGTAAAGCTTACGAAAACTGCCGCGATGCTGGTTTTACCGGCGATTACATGCGGATGATTATGGATAGGGTAGTTAAAACAGCAAAAGAAGTTTATACCCATACCAACATTTCAAAAAACCCAGTATCGGTGGTTTCATTGGCTTACCGCAAGTTAAAAGAGTTAAATATGTGCGGCAACTCACGTATCCTCATTATTGGCGCAGGCGAAACCAATCAGAATATTGCAAAATACCTGAACAAACATAAATATTCTAACTTTTCGATTTTTAACCGTACGCTTTCTAAAGCACAGTCTTTGGCCGAAGAGTTAAACGGAAAGGCTTATCCATTGGCTGCCCTCGAAGATTTTAACGAAGGCTTTGATGTAATCATAACCTGTACAGGTGCTACAGAAGCCATTATTACCGAAGAGCTTTATGCCAAACTGCTTAATGGCGAAACGGGTAAAAAGGTGATTGTAGATTTAGCCATTCCGAATGATGTTACACCAGCGGTTATCCACAATAATCTGGTACATTATATCGAGGTAGAATCGCTTAAAGAAGTGGCGCGCAAAAATATCCAGGAACGCTATAACGAACTGGTACATGCCGAAGATATTATCAGTAATAACATTACCGAGTTTTTCTCTGTTTTAAAACAACGCCGCATCGAGCTGGCCATGCAAGAAGTGCCCAGAAAGATTAAGGAAATCAAAAATACAGCTATAAACGGTGTGTTTGCTGATGAAATCAGTCAGATGGACGATGCTTCACGCGAAGTTTTAGAGCGTGTAATGAACTACATGGAGAAAAAATACATCAGCGTACCGATGGTTATGGCCAAAGAAATCCTGGTCAATCAATCCTAGGTTTAACCGCAAAGATCGCCAAGCTTGTTTTTTATTATTCTTCTTTCTGTTATTCTGAACGCAGTGAAGAATCTTTATTGTTAATGAAGAATTCAATACAGTAATTCCAAGTTATAATTCTAGCTCATCACCTTGCTGAACTTGTTTCAGTATCTTTCTTGCATAAGATTTTATTCAATAAGAAGCTGTTATCCCTATACCATAACTATCAGGTCTGCTTATAATGATTTATTTCTAATGTTTCGATAATCAGTTTTTTATGATTTTCTTGCAAATGTATAGGCTAGTATGGTTCCAATATTACTAATACGGTAAAATAGGATGTTCAAAAATGGACTTTTAAAACTTAGCTATTCTCTGGTGCCTCAGGTGGTTGATTAAATTCACCCCTTTTTTTTAAATGACCACCTTAGACATCTTAGTTAACAACCGACCTGAATTTAAAGTAAAAAGTAAATGTAAGATGATAACATTTTGTCAAGGAGAGATTCTTCGCTGCGCTCAGAATGACAAACCAGTTCTAATGTCACAGAAATCCTTTAAATTATCCATTCTGTAACCTCACTGTCTCATTTTTAAACAAATCATGGTATAAACCACTATTTAATTTAAATTTGCAGTTCATTTAACCTTTATAGTGAAGAAATTAACCATCGGAACACGCGGTAGCGACCTAGCTTTATGGCAAGCAAATCACATCAAAGATGAGTTGGCTGCAATTGGAATTGAAGCAGAAATAAAAATCATTAAAACACAGGGTGATAAAATCCTGAATTTAAGATTGGACAAACTGGAAGGCAAAGGCTTTTTTACCAAAGAACTGGAAGAAGAGCTTTTGGGCGGAACAATTGATCTGGCTGTACACTGCCTTAAAGATTTACCCACCACACATCCTGAAGGATTGGTTATTGCTGCTTTGCCTCCACGCGAGGAAGCAAGCGAATACCTGTTGATTTTGAAAGACTGTGTTGATGTTTCGCAGAAACTTTCGCTTAAAAAAGGTGCAATGGTTGGTACTTCATCCAACCGCCGTAAAGCGCAGTTATTGGGCTTGCGTCCCGATTTGGAGATTGAAGACTTACGTGGAAACGTGCCAACGCGCATCCAAAAACTCAGAGATGAGGATTATGATGCCATCCTGATTGCAAAAGCAGGTGTAAAGCGTTTAAATCTTGATGTGAGCGATTTACACGTAGAAGAACTCGAAACTACCGAATTTATTCCGGCGCCGGCACAGGGCGCTCTGGCCATCCAGATCAGGGAAAACGATACCGAACTTTTTGACGCACTTCAAAAACTGCACGACCCAGAAACGGCTGAAACCGTAAATGTTGAACGCAAGGTTTTAAACCTTTTTGAAGGCGGTTGCCACATGCCTTTGGGCTGTTATTGCCAAAAGGAAAATGGAAAATTCGAAGTTTGGACTTCAAAAGCCGATACGGCAGATGATTTTCCTGAACGTTTATTTTTACGTGCAGACACCACAGAAGGCTTAGCTGAAAAAATTGTGGCCAAGTTCAGTGCCGAAAGAAAGAAACCGGCAAAGGTTTTTATTTCGCGAGAAATTGGTGAGCACAGTTATTTCCGTAGGGCTTTAGAAAACAATAATATAGAGATAGAAGGCCGTTCTTTAATCCGTACATTTCCAATCGTAACTGTTTTAGATCAGTTTATTTTAAGACATGTAGATTGGATTTTCTTCAGTAGCCGCAACAGTGTTGAATATTTTTTCAACCTAAAACCAGTGCTACCAAAGAAAACCAAGTTCGGTGTAGTGGGCAGGGGCTCGGAAGATGCCTTGCGTAAATTTAACCATTTTGCCGATTTTGTTGGGGCTAGTGGCGATATTACCGAAGTTGCTGAAGATTTTGCACAATTGGTTGCTGGCCAGCAGGTGCTGTTCCCTAGGGCGCAGGATTCTTTGCAATCGATCCAAAAATCGTTACCGGCCGATGCTAAAATAATCGATCTGCCAATTTACGAAACCGTAATCGAAGAAGATATCGATCAGAGTTATGCCGATGTGCTGATTTTTACCAGTCCATCTAATGTTGACGCCTATTTTGCCGATAATTTATTAGAACCGGGCCAGCAGGTAATTGCGATAGGAAACTCTACAGGTAAGAAATTTGATGAGATGGGGGTGACGTACGCTTTGCCATACTCGCCAGATGAACTTGGCTTGGCAGAAGCCGTTTTTGGCATTGAAATGAGGTAGGGTTGGAAGGTAGAAGTTTTAGGGTAAGGTGGAAAGCTGAAAGACAAAAGCGTAAAGCTGATTACCTTTCTTTGGAAAACCATATGTGAAATCCAAAAACTGTATAATCATCCCATAAGGAAAAAATAAAAAGATATTCAGTTCTTGATACTAAAATCATGATACTCGATACTAATAATACAAAAAAATGTTAAACCGTCCGCGTAGATTACGGAAAAATCCGTTGGTGAGAGAGATGGTAGCCGAAACCAGGTTATCGAAAGATATGTTTGTGTATCCTTATTTTGTGGTGCCAGGCAATAATGTTACCCATGCCATTGATGCCATGCCTGGGGTAAACCATTATTCGGTAGATGCATTGGTAAAAGATGTGGAAGCCGGATTAAAAAAAGGACTGAATAAAATCATGCTTTTTGGTGTTGGCGATGAAAAATCGGAAGATGCAAGATCAGCCTATCACGATCATTCTCTGGTCCCTAACGCTGTACGCGAGCTTAAAAAACAGTTTGGTGATGATTTATATGTAATTACGGATGTTTGCGTTTGTTCTTACACTACCCATGGCCATTGTGGTATTATAGAAAACGATTACGTTCAAAACGATAAAACGGTTGAGGTAATTGCTAAAATGGCATTAACACATGCCCAAGCAGGTGCCGATATGTTTGCACCCTCAGATATGATGGATGGCAGAATTGCTGCGATCCGTAATCTGTTAGATGAAAACGGCTTTGTAAATGCGGCTATTATGAGCCATGCTACTAAGTTTGCTTCGGCTTATTATGGTCCGTTTAGAGAAGCTGCAGATTGTGCCCCAAGCAAAGGCGATAGAAAAGCTTATCAGATGGATTTTAGGAACCCAACAGAAGCTTTGCGCGAAGCACAGCTGGATGAGCAGGAGGGAGCCGATGTTTTAATGGTAAAACCAGGATTGGCCTATCTCGATATCATTCAACGCTTAAAACAAGATACCAACTTACCGATTGCAGTTTATAACGTTTCGGGCGAATACTCGATGGTTAAAGCAGCTGCCGAGCGCGGATGGATAGATGAACAGAAAGTAGTAATGGAAACCATGCATGCTTTTGCCCGCGCAGGTGCAAGCATTATTACCACTTACCACATTAAAGATATTTTAAATAACGATTGGATGTAGACAAGCGGAAAGCTTAAAGCTGAAAGACCAAAGGCCAGGTTAGGCGATTGATTCTTTCTTTAGGCTTTAGTCTTTCTGCTTTTAGCTTAATAAAATGTTAGATTCATTAAAGAAAATGTTTTCAGGCAATGAGGCCGATATTCCGGTAAATACAGGTAGCAAACCCGATATTTCGAGAGTAAAATCTGCCGAGCTGTACGAGAAATCAAAAACGTATTTTCCTGGCGGGGTTAACTCTCCCGTAAGGGCCTTCAAATCAGTTTATGGTACGCCACTTTTTATCGAAAAAGGCGATGGCTGCTATATCTGGGATGCCGATGGTAATCAGTTTATCGATTTCTGTGGCAGCTGGGGACCATTAATTTTAGGACATAACAACCCTAAAATCCGCGAAAAAGTTACCGAGGTAATGCAGAACGGAATGAGTTTCGGCGCACCAACCGCATTAGAAAATGAATTGGCTGAGCTAATTATTAAAAACAACCGTTTTGTAGAGAAAATACGTTTCACCAGTTCGGGTACCGAGGCCGTAATGTCGGCCATCCGTTTAGCTAGGGGATTTACAGGTCGTGATAAAATTTTAAAGTTCGAAGGCTGTTACCATGGTCATAGCGATTCGTTACTGGTTAAAGCCGGTTCGGGCCTGGTTACCTTTGGCGAAACTTCTTCTGCTGGTGTGCCTAAATCTTTCGCTGAAGAAACAATCGTAGTACCATTAAATGATACTGCTGCTATTGAGCAGGCTTTTGCCCAATTTAAAGATCAAATTGCTGCGGTAATTATCGAAGGTATTCCGGCCAACAACGGATTAATTATGCAGGATGAAGCCTACATTCAGTTCTTGCGCAAAATATGTACAGATAACGGTTCACTTCTCATTTTTGACGAAGTAATTACTGGATTTAGGGTTGGTTTTGAAGGTGCGGCAGCACACTACGGCATTACACCAGATATCGTAACCTATGGAAAAATCATCGGAGGTGGTTTACCTGTAGGTATGTATGGTGCACGTGCTGAAATTATGGCACACATTTCTCCTGATGGAGGGGTGTATCAGGCTGGAACCTTATCCGGTAATCCGGTGGCTATGGCAGCAGGTATTGCAACATTAACTGAGCTTAATAAATCAAGCTTTTATAAAGATCTAAATGCTAAAGCACAAGAGTTTGTGGCCAGTATTCAGCGTTTTGCAACTGCACGCAATTATAAATTCAAAGTGTTTACCATTGGTTCTATTTTCTGGTTTGCTTTTACCGATAAAGATAAAATCCAATCGGCTGATGATATTGATGCTGGTAGCATGGAGAAATTCAAAATAATGCACCGCGAATTATTAAATAGGGGAATTTATTTAGGCCCATCAGGATATGAAGTTGGTTTCGTATCTTCAGCACATACTAAGATCGAATTGGAGAAAGCCAAACGTGCCATATTTGAGGCATTGGATCTGGTATTTAAGAAGTAAACAGCTTAATACGATATAAATATAACTTTGCACGATGGTTCGTGGCGACACGAACCATGACACACGACCCATGGGGAAACAGTAAATCTGTGTAATCAAACACTTGTGTAATCAAACCGTAAGGAAAAACCTAAAAATGAAGAAATCAATTATCATATTTTACGCGTTATTACTTTACGCACTCATTCAGCTCATTTCGTGGGGTACATTAGTGGTGCGTTTGCAGCCAAGCCGTATGACGATGATTATGGGCGAAGGCTCAGTTTTTTTATTTTTGCTCTGCATAGGCGGGTATTTTTTGCATCAATCTTTAAAGCGCGAGGATAAATTGAGAGAGCAGCAGCAAAACTTTCTCATGTCGATTACACATGAGCTTAAATCTCCTTTGGCCGCCATTAAACTTTCTATACAAACCATTGTAAAAAGAGATTTGGACAAAGCCAGGCAAACTTCATTGTTAAATAATTCATTAAAAGATATAGAGCGGTTGGATGATCTGGTAGAAAATATGCTGTTGGCCACCAAGATCGAAAACCGGTCGTACACCTTTCCGAAAGAAGAATTTAATTTTTCGGAGCTGGTATATAAAATTACCGATAGGCTTCAGGTTCATTCGTGCGGTAACGAACAATTGATCAGCACCCAAATTCAGCCAAATTTGCAGGTTATGGGTGACAAATTTGCCTTATCGTCAGTAGTGACCAATTTAATCGAGAATGCAGTAAAGTATTCGAGCCCTTGTGATGAGATAAATGTGCATTTAAACAAAGTGGATGGACATATTCAACTAAGTGTGATTGATAAAGGACCAGGTATTTCAGATGCCGAAAAAATGTTGATATTTGATAAGTTTTACCGCGTTGGTAACGAGAATGTCAGAAAAGCGAAAGGAACAGGTTTAGGCTTGTTTATTGTGAAAGAGGTTTTACAATACCATGATGCAGATATTACAGTAAAAGACAATTTGCCTCAAGGAAGTATTTTTGAAGTAACATTTAGTTAATCTCAATTATGTCACAAAAATTAAGAATTCTGTTGGTAGAAGACGAAGATCATTTGTTGGATGCCATTAAATTAAACCTCGAACTTGAGGGTTATAAAGTTCACGCCGTTAAAGATGGCAAAACCGCTCTTAAAATTTTCAAAGAAGAACGCTTCAATCTCATTGTTTTAGATGTAATGTTGCCAGAAATGGATGGTTTCCAGGTTTGTGAAACAATCCGTCTGGAAAATGCTGAGGTTCCGATTATGTTTTTAACGGCTAAAAACACTTCAGAAGACCGTGTTTTAGGTTTGAAAAAAGGAGCTGACGATTATTTGGTTAAACCATTTAACTTAGAAGAACTGATTCTCCGCGTAGGTATTTTGGTTAAACGCAGTTTAAAATCTGATGATTTAAAAGAATTGAATTCTTACAAAATCGGCGATAAAACAATCTATTTTAACTCTTTCGAATTAAAACACGATGATGGTACCATTACACCGTTAACCAAAAAGGAAACGATGTTGCTGAAACTGTTAATCGAGCGTAAAAACGACGCCGTTTCTAGAGAGCAGATTTTGGAAACCGTTTGGAATTATGATGTTTATCCATCAACCAGAACAATTGATAACTTTATCTTAACGTTCCGTAAGTATTTCGAGCCAGATCAAAAAAATCCAGTTTATTTTCATTCGATCCGTGGCGTTGGTTATAAATTCACTGATAGTCATTAATGTACAATAACAAGGGCAGGTATGCTTTAATGGCAGTTTTTGTGCTTGCTGCATTGGTTTGTATGTTCTATAACCAATATCAGCTGGCTGCTGTTTCGGGGCTTTTATTTGCCTTCGTGGTTTGGAGCCATTTCAAGCACAGCTCGGTATTAATGGCGTCGAAGCATTTCAAGAATAACGAATTTGCTAAAACCAGAGCGCTATTGGCCGAGGTGGCAAAACCCGAGCGGTTAGCGAAAAGCCGCAGGGGCTATTACGAATTTATGCAGGGCAATATGGCCCTTAAAGAGCAGGATTACGATAAGGCCGAATATCATTTTCAGCTGGCCAGCCGTTTTCCGGTAGGAGGGAAGAACGAGAAATCTTACGTGCTTATCCATTTGGCTAATCTTGCCTTGAGAAAAAAAGATAAAGAACGTGCAGAAGCTTATACCAAGTTGGCCAAAGAACTTGCCGAAACGCAACGTTCAAAAGATATTATTGTTAAAATAGAAAAGGAAATCAGCAAAATACAATAGAAGTATTGTCATTTTGAACAACGAAGCACCGGTTTAGTGATAAAAAGGTACTTCGTTTTTTTTTTATTTATACCTTTGCAAAATTAAAAATTTAGGCAGCCCGTCATCCTGATCAGATAAATATCGGATTCAGTCAGGATCTAACTAAAGAAAGATGCTGAAATAAATTCAGCATGACGCGTAGTGTGATACCAAATACAGATCAATGAAGAATAACTTATTTTTAGACGCAGCATTTTCAAAACAAACAGAACGCCCACCCGTATGGATGATGCGTCAGGCAGGTCGTTTTATGCCGCAATATTGGGAAATTAAAAACAAATACTCTTTTTTAGAGATGTGTAAAAATCCTGAAATTGCCGCTGATGTAACGATGTTGCCGGTTGATTTGTTGGATATTGATGCCGCGATTTTGTTCTGTGATATTTTGGTAACAGGCGAAGCCATGGGTGGCGATTTAAGTTTTACCCAGGGTGTTGGTCCTAAGTTTGCCAACCCGGTTCGTACGGCGAAAGATATTGAAAACCTAAATGTTGATTGTATTGGTGAATTACAATATGTTGCCGATGCCATTAAGGTAATTCAGCAGCGTTTAAATGGAAGTATTCCTTTAATCGGTTTCGCAGGTGCCCCTTTCACTGTAATGAGCTATTTAATTGAAGGAGGCTCATCTAAAGATTTCAAATTAACGAAACTTTTTATACACAACCAACCAGAACTGGCACACCAGCTTTTGGCTAAAATTGCCAAAGTAACTGCCGATTATCTTAACCTTCAGATTGCTGCCGGTGTAAATGCCATTCAGATTTTTGATAGCTGGGCGCTTGCCCTATCTTGGAACGATTACCAGGAATTTTCTCACCGCTACATTCAGGAAATCATTGCTAATTTAAACAGAAAAGATATTCCGGTAATTTCTTTCTGTAAGGGAAGTTCGGTTTTTGCACCAATGATGGCAGAAGCCAGGCCAGATGTAATTTCGGTTGATTGGAATGCAGATTTATTGAACATTAAAAATGCTTTACCAAAAGGTATTGCTGTACAGGGAAATTTAGATCCACATATTTTATATGCCGATAAAGCGGTAATTAAAGCGCAGATCCATAAATTATTTGAGCGCATGCGCGGTACCGAAGGCTTTATCTTTAACTTGGGTCATGGCATTATGCCTGATATTCCTTTCGATAATGTGAAGTATGCGATTGAAGTAGTGAAGGAGTTTAGGTATTAATCAAATCGTTTTGATTTTCGTATATTAGCTCTGTAACTCAAATAGTATGACTGTTAAATCATTAGATGACGAGGATAAGTTGCCAATTAAGCAATTAATTAAGGCTGTTAATAAGAAAATGGATGATGTTCTGAGGGTTGTTGATGCTTTAAACCTGGGCAGGACTGAAGTAAAGGCCGATGGCGTGTACAGAACATTTAATAACGGAGATACAGTTAAAGTAGCCGATGGCAATTTTAAAAAAAGAAGGGTTTCTGTAAAAAGAATTAAACTTTTTTAATGCCTCGAAAGCCCAAATTGAGAATTTTTGCAGGCCCGAATGGCTCTGGTAAAACGACTTTATTCGATTCTATAAGACCAAGTTATTTTTCCACAAAAATTTTTGTCAATGCTGATTTGTTGGAAGAGGAGTTTAAAAGAAAAAGTTTTCTAAACTTATCTGATTTCGAAATTGATGTTGATAATGCTGATTTTGAATTGTTTTGTTTTCAAAACGGACTTTTTGTAAAAGCAGGTTTTGACAAGATTAGCTGGAATCTGATTATAAAAGAAAATGTTATTGTAAAAAATACATCTGAACTGGTAACATACAATTCCTATCACTTTGCCATTATCGCTGATTTTATTCGACATGAGTTAATCAAAGGCAAAAAATCTTTTAGTTTTGAAACGGTATTTTCTCACCCTGCAAAATTGGATCTAATCGATTTTGCCCATCTTAATGGTTATAAGGTTTATCTCTATTTCATTGGTACAGAAACACCAAAAATGAATGTTGAGCGGGTAAAAGATAGGGTTTTAAAAGGTGGGCATTTAGTTGATGCAGAAAAGATTGAGAAGCGATACTTTTTGACATTTAATTTATTACTTGAGATTATAAAAAAGGCAGACCAAACTTATCTTTGGGATAATTCGGAAAGTAAGCATAGCTATGTTGGTGAAATCCGTAATGGAATTTTAGATTTAAAACTTACCAATATACCAAACTGGATTGATACCTATATTTTGAATAAAATTAAACAATGATAGAAACCTTATTGCCATACTACCAATATTTTAAAGCAGTACACATTGTGTTTGTAATTAGCTGGATGGCTGGGTTATTTTATATTTTAAGTCTTTTTATTTACCATACCGAGGCTAACGATAAGCCCGAACCGGAAAAAAGTATCCTCCAGAAACAGTTTGTTAAAATGGAGGCTACTTTATGGAAAATTATCGCCACCCCGGCCATGATTATTTCGGTATTGGCTGGAGCTGGCATGCTTACCTTAAACAGTTCGCTGTTACAGGCCGATTGGATGTGGGTAAAACTGGCTTTTGTTGTAGGTTTACTCATTTATCATTTCATTTGCCAAAACATCGTAAAACAACTTAAAAACCATCAATACAAGCTAACCAGCTTTCAGTTGCGTTTGTGGCGCGAGTTGGCCACCATTTTTATGATTGCCATTGTATTTGTGGTTATCCTCAAAAATGCCCTAAACTGGGTTTATGGTTTAATTGGCATCATGGGCGTTGCCATGGCCATCATGATTGCGGTAAAGCTGTATAAAAACTATCGTTTGAGGAAATGAGCAGAAAGCTCAAAGACTAAAGCTAGAGGCTAAATGAGGAAGTCTTAAAATTAATTTACTGAGTCTTTGTTTCCTTTGCGTAAACTTAGTATTCTTTGCGGTTAAATAAACCAAAAACTATCCTAAATTTGGTCCATAAAATCCATTCGCATGTTTACAGCCACAGGTTTGAAAAAGACCTTACTCTCCATAACCTTACTTTTTAGTACCTATCTTGCTTCGGCACAGTTTAATCAATCGGCTTTTGAAAACAGGATCCGTCCTGATAGCAGCTTGACCAACGAGGTACACTTTAATTTTTACAATTTAAATTACGTCCGCAATTACGAGTATACCAACGATTTCCATGATGGTTATACACTCTACGGAACACAGTTGCAGCCCCAACTGGTTTATTATGCTCATCCAAACCTGGCCATTACTGCCGGTGCTTTTATCAGAAAGGATTTTGGCCGGAACGGCATTACGGATGCAAAACCTTTATTCAGCGTTAAATACCATAAAAGAAACCTCACTTTAATTTTTGGAAGTTTGGAAGGTAACATTCAGCACAAATACATCGAACCTTTGTACGATTTTGAACGAACCTTAACTACCCCGATTGAGTACGGAACGCAGTTATTGGTTGAACGTAAAAAGTTTATCCTGGATGCCTGGATTGCCTGGCAGAAAATGATTTATAAAGGAGAGCCGGCCAAAGAAGAAATTATCGGCGGTTTATCTACTGAAAGCTTTTTAGTAAAAAATGATGGCTGGCAATTGAGTATTCCGGCGCAATTTTTAGCTTTTCACCAGGGCGGTCAGATTGATGTGCTTAAAGAAATCCCAATCAGTACCGTATTTAATGGTGCCACCGGCTTTAAACTTCATAAAATGGTTAATACCAACATTAAACAGGTATACACCGATAACTATGTGGCCGTTTACAAAGATTTATCTCCAGATAAAAGAAGGGCATTCGAAGGTGGCTTTGGCTTATGGCTAAATGCAGGGGTAGAAAGTAAATGGGGGAGTTTAGTGGCCTCATACTGGAAAGGCAATAATTTTATTTCGATTAAAGGTATGCCACTTTATGAATCAGTTTCAGATAATTTATACAGTCCGGGTTTAAGGCAGAGTGCCCGAAACATTGTTTCGTTGCGTTATGCTTATCAAAAAGAATTGATCCCGCATTTATATCTTGATGTTCGTTTCGAACCACATATTGATCTCGATCATACCGATAAACAGCTTCAGTTTAACCATTCATTTTTCTTAACCTATAAGCAGGATTTCAAATTGTTTAAGGTCAATAAAGGTAAAAGCGAAAACTAAACCCTTGTTTCTTCATTCATAGCTTCTGACTGAAGTCAGAAGCTATGAAATAATTTTTAAACCTCGTAGATTTCTAAAACCTACAGGGTTTATTATTTTTGAGCACTACATTATGTTTTTAAACCCGATAGAAGCGAAAAACCCGAAGGTGAAGAATGAACCGAGGCTTTGAAGCGGATAGCGGGACTGCTGCCCACCATGAAATGCTGAATGTTCATTTTCAAATAAAAATCTATATCTTTCCTGAAAAATGCTTAGAATCATCTTGCTGATAATCAGTTGGTATATGGTTAATTTTAACTTTATTTAACTTTTTTTTCTCCCCCCATGCAACCATTGTTTGTAATCTGCCATCTTCTATATACAAACACACAATGAAATTGACGCATACCTATACAATAAACGATTTGATGGAAGGCTGCAAAGCTGGCGACCGGAAGATGCAAGAGCTGCTTTACAAGCAAACTGCATCGAAAATGTTGGCCGTTTGTATGCGCTACGCCAAAGATAAAATGGAGGCTGAGGATGTGCTGCAGGTAGGCTACATTAAGGTTTTCCAAAAAATAAAAGAGTACCGTGGAGAGGGATCTTTTGAGGGATGGATTAGAAGGGTGATGGTGAATACTGCAATTGAAAGTTACCGCAAAAATTTACGGAGCTTAAATGTAGTTGAAATTGATGAAGCTTACGAGCAACCATCAACAGGCTTTGATTTTGGCACTTTAGGCATGCAGGATTTGATGAAAGTGATACAAAAACTGGCAGATGGTTACCGCATGGTTTTTAACATGTACGTAATTGAAGGCTATTCGCACAAAGAAATTGGAGAAACGCTTGGCATTTCGGAAGGTGCGAGTAAATCGCAACTATCAAGAGCAAGGGCAATATTAAAAGAAGAAATTATAAAAATGGAGGGATTTGGTTATGCAACCTATACGGGATAAGGATTTCGATCAGTTATTTAAGGATGCTTTTGCTGATGCAGAGGTAACACCTTCGAGGGATTTGTGGAGCGGTATTGAAAGCGAAATAACCCCAAAGAAAAAAAGGATTGTACCGGTTTATTGGCTATCGGCTGCCGCGGTATTGTTAATGGCCACCATCGGTATTTTGGTTTACCAACAGCAGGATACCGTTACAAGTGGAGGTAAAAAATTAGCCAGCAATGCCATTGAAAAAACTAAACCGGTGGTAGAAGTACCAGCAGTAAAAGACTCAGCAGTTGCGGGTGTTGAACCGGTTGAAAATACAGCGCCAATTTTGCCCCTTCGCCATAAAGCAGTAAGTACTGTTGCTAAAACGAAGGTTAAGCAAGAGGTTGTTAAACCGGTAGAAAAACCAATTATTGTTACAGCACCCGATGCGCAAAAACAGGATGCAATGATTGCCCAGGTTCAAGCACCTAAAAATGATATCAAAACAATAATTGATGATGTTGTTGCACAAACCAAAACGGAGACTGTAACCGCAAGCGACATTACATCAATTAAAACTGATGATCCAATTAATGATAACGAGCAGAGCAGTAAAGGCATCCGTAATGTTGGAGATGTGGTAAACCTGATTGTAAACAAAATGGACAAAAGAAAGGATAAGCTGATCCAGTTCCGTACAGATGATGATGATTCTTCTTTAGCCTCGATCAATATTGGGCCCTTTAAAATTGGTAAACGCAAAAAATAATAGTTTTCAATTGGCAATTATCGGTTTCCAGTATCTAACATTATAAATTACAACATTTAATATTCAACATAGTACCCATTCAATCAATAATTCACTCATTAAAATAACAAACACACAGATATGAAACGTCTAATTTTTACAACACTTTTGGTAAGCGGGCTTGCCGGTGTTATGGCTCCAGGTGCTTTTGCACAACAAGATACCACTAAAAAGAAAATGGATTATAGCGAAGGGCATGGTATTATCATAAAAACTAAAGCAGCTGATTCTGCTAAAAAAGGCCGTTTTGTAGGCGGAATTACCTTTACCCGCGTTGATTTAGGCTTTTCGAGACTGATAGATAATGGTAGTTTCAATTTATCGCCATCCAACGATTTTTTGGATTATAAAGGAGGAAAAACCAGTACATTCTCTTTTGATGTTTTACAGCTAGGTTACCGTTTTAACTCCAATTTTAAGGTATACGTAGCCGGTGGGTTTGATTGGACTTTGATCCGCCTAAGAAAAGACATTACCATTGCCAAAAACTCTAATGAGTTTGTTTACAGCCAATCGGATGTACACTTTTCTAAAAACCGTTTCTCGAGCAGCTATGTACATATTCCATTAAACTTCGAGTTCCGTACCAAAGAAAATAACAACGGTAAAAGATTTTACCTGGTTTTAGGTCCTGAAGTTAGCTTTTTGTTAAATGGAAAAATTAAACAGATCAGTGATGAGCGCGGTAAAGAAAAACAGTACGATAGCTATCACTTCCAATCGGTTCGTTACGGAGGTACAGTAAGGTTTGGTTACGGAGGTTTAGGCTTATTTACCAAATACTACTTTAACGATATGTTTACCACCGGTCAGCAAGCTGGTTTGAAAAATATGAGTTTCGGGGTTACTTTTGGATTAAACTAACTCCTAAGTCCTTACCGCGTCTTAATCTCCCCTTCAGGAAGTCCGAAGGACAGCGAGGTGCACACAAATAAACAGATCCTGTTTCGGTTAGGCGAAACAGGATTTTTTGTTTTACCCTTACCCTAAACCTTCCACCTCAAAACCCTCTACCTTTTTCTTATCTTTACCCTGTGAGCAATACCATAATCAGCGTTAAAAATTTAACCAAGCAATATCAGGCAGAACAGGCCGGAGGGATTAAAAATGTAAGTTTTGAAATCAAAAGAGGTGATGTTGTGGCCATTATCGGCGAGAGCGGAAGCGGAAAATCGACCTTGTTGAAATCCATTTACGGGCTTTTAAAAACCGATGAGGGAGAAATTTACTTTGAAGACAAAAGGGTTAAAGGACCGGATGAGCAGTTGATTCCCGGCCACAAGCAGATGAAAATGGTTACGCAGGATTTTTCGTTAAACATTTACGCTAAAGTTTATGATAACATTGCCTCACAGTTATCAAATACGGATCTTAAAACCAAAGCCGAAAAAACGCTTCAGATTATGGAGCATCTCCGCATTTTACCGCTTCAGCACAAAAAAATTATTGAACTGAGCGGCGGAGAGCAACAGCGTGTAGCCATTGCAAAGGCTATGGTTGCCGATACACAGGTGCTACTGTTGGATGAGCCTTTTAGTCAGGTTGATGCTTTGCTTAAAAACCAGCTGAGGGCAGATATTAAACGGGTAGCTTCGGAAACAGGTGTTACCGTAATTCTGGTTTCTCACGACCCCGCCGATGGTTTATTTTTGGCGGATCAGTTACTGATCTTAAAAAACGGCGAATTGCTGCAGACCGGAAAACCTGCCGAAATTTATCAACATCCGAAACACATTTACACCGCTCAGATTTTAGGCAATGCTGTGGTTTTGCCCAAAGAAGAAGCGGAGAAAATAGGCTTAAAAACGCAAAAAGATACTGTTGTATTTTATCCGGAATGGGCAGAGATGAACAGCAACTGGAGCAGCAGGCGCTTTGAAGTAAAGGATGTTTACTATAAAGGTTTTTACGATGAACTGCTTTTAGAGCGGAATGGGGTTAGCATCCGTGCACTGCAATTGAACAGGGGAGAACATAAAAAAAACGACCACGTTCAATTGAACATCAGTCGTTTTTTAGAGTTTTAAATATTTTAATTAGAAGAAGAAGCAACCAAAACAATCCTGGCTCCTATACTTGCCGAAGGTCTTAGTGGCGCACTGTTTCTATTGTCTCTATTTTGCAGGTACACCCTAATCCTACCAGGAAAAGAACTGTAACTGTAAGAATCTACACCGTAGGTAAATGGTAAAGCGTCATAACCATCATCGTTAAAACGGGCAAATGATAAAATAATACCATCATCTTCATATTGCTCTATTCGCGAATCGGCAATATCAACATATAGGTACGAACCATTACTATCACTTGTACTTATCCAACTATTGGGCTGGATCGTTTTGTAAATAGTAATATTAGGTGTGTTTTCAACAATGGTGTCTTTTTTGCAGGAAGCTAGGCCTAGCGTAGCGATGCAAAGCATTAAGATGGTCAGTTTTTTCATTGTGATTAGTTTTATTTGTGTGTGTGATATTGGTATTACAAATCTTTTGCCAAAAAAATACAATCGGAGATTTATGGATTAATTATTGTGCAACAGATTAAATACAAAAATATTGGACCCCTATTTTTTTAGCTATGAAGCTCTTTTTTCGCCTCTTACCTTGGTTAATTTTAGTCGTTGCAGGATACCTTTTTATTTTCAAAAAGTTCAGCATCAATACCTCTGTTGAAAGCAAACATCAACTTTTGGTAGAGAAAATTGAGGCTATTGGTAAATTGGAGCTGGTAAGGTATCAGATCAGCGATGTTTTGGAACACAAGAACAAAACCGATTTTTTGCCCGAAGCCAGTGTGCTGTTAATTGTGAAAGCCGAAGCAGTAGGCTGTATCGATTTAAATAAAATTACAAAATCGGATATTGATATTGATGCAGATACAGCTGTAGTAAATTTACCACAGCCCGAAATCTGTTATGTAAAAATCGATCATAAAAACTCGCGGGTTTACGATACCAAGATGGCTTTTTTCCGTGAGGCCAGTTTGGTTGATGAAGCCTATAAAGCGGCTGAAAGACAGGTAACTGCCGAAGTTAAAAAATCGAGTATTTTAGCGCAGACCAAAACCAATGCTACAACAGTACTTAAGCCGATTATTGAAGGTTTGGGATATAAAAATGTGAAGTTTACCTTTGAATGAAGTGGAAGGTAAAACGTTAAAGGTTCCTAACGATCGGCACTTTAGATCCCGTCATCTCAACCGAAACGCAGTGTAGCGGAGAGATCTATCTTGAGACAGATGGTAGACTTCCGAAGGTTGCCAAGCATTTGGGGTTAGAAAACTTCGGAAGTCTGAAAGCGTATCCAAACCTGCGACTTTCCGACTGCGGACCTCGGTCTCATTTCAAAAAATCTTCCCTATGTGGATTAAAAACATCGATCAATAATCCTGCTTGTAAGCAAAGCACACCATGGAATACGTTTGATGGTGCAAAGAAAACATCGCCTTCGTTCAGTATCTTTTTTTCATTGCCCATGGTTACTTCAAAACTACCTTTGGCCACATAACTCAATTGCAGGTGTGGGTGGTTGTGGATAGTACCGATGGCACCTTTTTCAAAATCAACCTTAACCAACATCAGTTGATCATCGTAAGCCATAATTTTGCGTTTCACACCTGCACCTAAGTCTTCCCAGTCGATATCGCTATCGGAAATTAATGTTTTGTTTGTTAGGTTTTTGAAATTCATTTTACTTAATTTTTTTGTGAGGAAAGCCGTCATCTCTCCATTCCGCTCGAAATGACGGCTTGGTTTTGCGGTTATCCTTCGACAGGCTCAGGATGACAAGTTGATTCGATTACATAACACTTAGTGCCCTTTGCGAAAAACTTCGTGTGCTTTGCGGTTAACCCTTAAACCAAATACTCAAACAAAGTCTGATCCTGGTTCAGTTCAATTATTTCAAATTTAAAATCTTTCATGCGCTGCAATAAGCTGGCATAATCATTTTTGTTAGAAAGCTCTATACCAACCAGGGCAGGGCCATTTTCTTTATTGGTTTTTTTAATAAACTCGAAACGGGTAATATCATCCTGTGGACCTAAAACCTCGTTCACAAATAATTTCAAAGCACCTGGTCTTTGCGGAAAACGTACAATGAAATAATGTTTCAAACCTTCAAAGAGCAAAGATTTCTCTTTAATCTCCTGCATGCGCTCTATGTCGTTGTTTCCGCCGCTTACAATACAAACTACTGTTTTGCCTGCAATCTGGTCTTTCAGTTGATCTAAAGCCGCAACAGATAGTGCTCCTGCAGGTTCAACAACTATGGCATCTTCATTATAGAGTTTTAATATGGTTGTGCATATTTTTCCTTCAGGGATTAAGTGCATCTGATCTAAAAGCTCTTTACAGTACTCGTAAGTAATATGGCCTATTCGTTTTACGGCAGCTCCATCCACAAAACGGTCTATTTCCTCTAAAGTAAAAGGGCCGCCATGTTCCATTGCAGTAACCATAGATGGGGCACCCAGTGGCTCAACGCCTACCAGTTTTACATCAGGTTTAACGGTTTTCATGTAAGCACTAACACCCGATGCCAAGCCACCACCGCCAACAGGCATTACCACGATATCCAAATCGGGTAAATCTTCATAAATTTCAACACCAACTGTGGCCTGTCCCTCAATTACTTTTTCATCATCAAAAGGAGGAATAAACGTAGCCGAGTTTGCGGCACTGTATGCAAGCGCTTCTTTCAAACAATCGTCAAAAGTATCGCCAACTAAAACAACTTCAACATTATCGCCACCGAACATGTAGGTTTGTTTAACCTTTTGTTTAGGGGTAATTTCGGGCATAAAAATAACACCTTTAATGCCCAGTTTTTTGCACGAATAGGCAACACCCTGCGCGTGGTTTCCGGCACTTGCGCAAACTACACCGTTAATTAAGGCATCTTGCGGCAACGAGCTGATTTTATTGTATGCACCACGTAATTTGTATGAACGTACAATTTGAAGGTCTTCTCTTTTTAAATAAATATTGGCATTGTAATGAGAAGAAAGTCCGGCGTTAAACTCTAAAGGGGTACGTTTTACCACGCCCTTTAACCGTTGCGATGCAGATTGAAAATCTAATGTATTCGGTGTTGTTGTATTCATTTTTTTAGTATCAGGAAGAGAGAAATCTGTTTGATGTGCTTAGAATTAATTATCTGGTATCAAAACTGATGTTCTCGCTTATATGTTTTTGTAAAGCAGGGGTTGGCATTCCATCGGGTGCAGCAGTCCTGCTTTACATTTTATTCCGCTACCGATATAAAATCGGCACGAGTTACGCTTCATGCTCATTCCAATCAGGTTTAAAGGGCAAAGCTTGTGTTTCAAACTCAGACCCTCCCCCCTTGCCCCCTCCGAAGGGGACACCCCTTAAAGTTTTTTAGGCAATCAGCTAGTTGCTTTTAGCTTTGTTTTTTAACCTTTCGGCTTTTATGCTAGGTGCAAAGCTACCAACTGGTTCAAATCAGTATCGTTAATCCCCTGTTTGCTATCAGCTAAAACCAAAAACTGTTTGTAAACGATATCTAAGTGGTCTTTTTCCAAATTATGGCCTAAGCGCTCTAAATGGTGTTTTAAGGCATGGCGACCGCTTCTTGCTGTTAACACGATGGTGGCATCAGGGAAACCCACATCTTCAGGTTTAATGATTTCGTAGTTCTCGCGGTTTTTTAAGAAACCATCCTGGTGGATGCCCGAGCTATGCGAAAATGCGTTTCCGCCAACAATGGCTTTATTTGGCTGTACCGGCATATTCATCTGGTTTCTGACCATGTGGCTTATTTCGTAAAAACGGGTAGCATCTATCTGGGTGTTTAAGCCTAAAACTTTGTGCGTTTTCAAAATCATCACCACTTCTTCCATAGAGGTATTGCCTGCACGCTCGCCGATACCGTTAATGGTACATTCTACCTGGCGGGCACCGTTCTGTAAACCAGCAATAGAGTTTGCTGTAGCCAAGCCTAAATCGTTGTGGCAATGCACTGAGATAATGGCATTGTCGATATTTTTAACATTTTCTTTCAAGAAAAGGATTTTCGAACCATATTGGTCGGGAAGGCAATAGCCATTCGTATCTGGGATGTTAACCACCGTTGCACCAGCAGCAATTACAGCTTCAACCATTTTAGCTAAAAACTCAATATCTGCACGGCCAGCATCTTCGGCATAAAACTCTACATCCTCTACATATTTTTTGGCATATTTTACGGCTTCAACGGCACGTTCCAGAATATCTTCGCGCGTACTGTTAAATTTATGTTTGATGTGAAAATCAGAAGCACCTATTCCAGTATGGATACGTGGTCTTTTTGCATAACGCAAAGCATCTGCAGCCACATCGATATCGTTTTTGTTTGCACGGGTTAAAGCGCAGATAATCGGGTTGTTTACCGCTTTCGATAACTCGATAACGCTGTTAAAATCGCCAGGGCTAGATACCGGGAAACCAGCTTCAATCACATCAACACCTAAAAGTTCAAGTGATTTTGCGATTTCTACTTTTTGGTTTGTATCCAATTGGCAGCCTGGAACCTGCTCACCGTCACGTAATGTCGTGTCGAAAATATAAACTTTGTTCGGGTCGTGAATCATAATCTTAAGTTTAGGATGTGATTAATTTTTGGGATAAGAATTTTAATACCAATTTACCCATTTCGGCTGTGCCCAAAACTTTAAATCGGTTTGTGTTTTGATCGGCAATATCGTGTGTTCTAAAACCTTCTTTCAATACCTGATCGATGGTATCGACCAATAATTTGGCTTCTTCTTTTAATCCGAAACCAATTTCGAGCATTAAAGCTGCTGATAGGATAGAGGCTAGCGGATTAGCCAGATCTTTCCCGGCAATATCATGTGCCGAGCCGTGTATCGGTTCGAAGAAACCTGTACTTTCGCCAACTGATGCGGAAGCCAGCATACCCATTGACCCTGCAATCTGCGAAGCCTCGTCTGTTAAAATATCCCCAAACAAATTGGCGGTTAACACCACATCAAATTTCTTAGGGTTTTTGATCAACTGCATGGCTGCATTATCGATAAACATGTGCTCGGTTTCTACGTCCGGATATTGTTTTGCAATTTCCTGAACGGTTTCGCGCCACAAGCGCGAGCTTTCCAAAACGTTTGCCTTATCTACCGAACATAATCTTTTGTTACGCTGTTGTGCAGCCTGGTAAGCTTTGTGGGCAATACGCTCCACCTCATAACGGTGATAGATCATTAAATCGGAAGCTGTATTACGGTCTTCTGAACGCGTTTTCTCGCCAAAATAAACATCACCAGTTAATTCACGGAAGAATAAAATATCGGTTCCCCTTAAAATTTCTGGTTTAATGCTCGAAGCCTGAAGAAGTTCGTCGAATAGTAATATTGGGCGGAGGTTGGCAAATAAACCGAGCTCTTTACGGATTTTTAATAAACCTTGCTCTGGTCTAACTTTTAAACTTGGATCGTTATCGTATTTGGCATGACCAATGGCTCCAAAGAGGATGGCGTCGCTTTGTCTTGCTTTTTCCAAGGTTTCATCTGGCAGTGGCTCGCCGGTAACTTCTATGGCCGCATGGCCCATTAAAGCCTCTTCAAATACAAATTCATGGCCAAAAATTTCGCCAATTTTTTCTAATGCTGCTTTTCCCCAAGTGGTAACTTCGGGTCCAATACCATCTCCAGGTATTACTAAAATGTTCTTCTTCATTGTTGACTCCTCTTTTGCCGGTGCTGTTTTTGCCACAGATGATCACAGATAAACACAGATTGATCTCTGCCATGGTTTGTGTCTTTAACAAACCATTGGGTTTTTATCTGTGTCCATCTTTTTTATCTGTGGTAATTATGCATCAGCTTAATATTTCTGTGTTTAACCTTTCGACGACTTTTACTTCGCCTTTTTCTAACAATATTCTTTTTTCAATGCAGGTTGGCAGCTGCGATTCAAAATGGCCAACGTAAATTAAAGTCATTCCATTGCTGCACAGTTCATCAACCAGTTGGTTAAAATGCTGTGTTTGCTGCTGGTCTAAACCTTGACAAGGCTCATCCAGAATTAACAATTCCGGATTTTTTATAATGGTGCGCGCCAACAGTACCAACCGTTGTTTGCCCAGTGGGAGTGCGCTTAACAGTTCATTTTTGTTTTCGGTTAAGCCAAAGTAGGCTACCAATTCATCAACCTGAGTACTTTTGGTGTACGGCAATTGCTGAAATAAGCCTACGGTATCATAAAATCCTGAGGCAATGCTCTGCCAAACGGTTGCTGTAGCATCGAAATACCAGTGAAATTCTGGCGATATTAAACCAATGTGCTGCTTAATATCCCAAATGCTTTCGCCGGTACCGCGCCTGTTGCCGAACAGATAAAGTTCGTTGGCATAGGATTGTGGATGATCACCGTTTACCAAGCTCAGCAGGGTAGATTTCCCAGAACCATTGTGGCCTTGTAAAAGCCATTTTTCTCCTGCTTTAACTTCCCAGTTGATGTTTTTTAAAACCTGTTTTTCGCCATAACTGATGTTTACATTAACCATTTTAACAATGTTTGTTGAGCTGTAAACAGGCGATTGTTTTAAGAAAGCAGGAATCTCCCTGAAATTGCTTTCGGTAATGGCAGGAGTTTCCAAGGCATCTACTTCAACCAGATGACCGTCTTTAATTTCGGCAAATGATGTAATGCATGTGGGCAGTTCCGTATCATTGCTGATCAAGATCAATTGCACACCTTCATTGGCAATTTTATCCAGTAAAATATTTAAGTTTTTGCGCGATGCGGCATCTAAACCGGTATAAGGCTGATCGATGATCAACAATTGTGGTTTTAACCATAACGCTTTAACCAGTTGAAGCTTTTTGTGTTCGCCGCTTGATAATTCAATCAATTGTGAACTGGCAAATGTAGCAAAGCCCAAAGCTTCTAAAATAGGTTCAACCCGATCGAAATGAAGTTCTTTTTCTTTGCCATAAGCAACCAGTTCTGCGTGAACGGTTAAAGTTTCTTTGGCCTGCTGGCTGGTATAGCGTTGTTGGTAGTAAAAATTAGCAACGCCTTCCAAATTTTTAAATTGGTACCAGCTTTCTACAAATAAGGTTTCGGCCGGTAATTGACTTGTATGATCGAAGTTAATGTTGATATCTCCCGAAGCACTTTGTAAGCCAGCTATCATTTTGGCTAATGAAGTTTTTCCGCTTCCACTGATTCCGCCCAATACCCAGTTTTCTCCGCGATTGGTAAGCCAATTCAAATCCCTTAGCACAGCTTTTTGCTGAAACTTTAGGTTTAAATTTTGAATGCTGACGAAACTTTCTTTCATATTTCCTGCGGCTTGATTACCCAGATTAGGGGATTACACCGATTTTTTATCTTTGGTATTTTTGCCTTAGTCTTTTAGCTATACTCTGGCTTGTTCAAATTCTTCGATTAATTTTGTTTGTGCCAGGATGAAATCGATATCATCATAACCATTGATCAGGCACGATTTTTTATAGGCATTGATCTCAAAAGATTCTTGTGCTCCTGTTTCTACGATGGTAACGGTTTGGTTTTCCAAGTCAACTTCTAATGCTGATTTTGGATTCTGCTCAACCGCTTTGAAAATCTCCGCCAAGAACTCATCGCTTACCTGGATAGGCAACAAACCATTGTTGAGTGCATTTCCTTTAAAGATATCGGCAAAGAAGCTGCTGATTACAGCATCAAAGCCAGCATCTTGAATGGCCCAAGCAGCATGCTCGCGGCTACTGCCACAACCAAAATTTTTGCCTGCAACTAAAACCTGACCGCTGTAGGTTGGGTTATTCATCACGAAATCGGCTTTGGGCTGATTATCGTTTTCATAGCGCCAATCGCGGAATAGATTTTCGCCAAAACCCTCGCGGGTAGTTGCTTTCAAAAACCTCGCAGGAATAATCTGGTCGGTATCGATGTTTTCTATATTTAAAGGCACTACTGCCGATGTTAATTTTGTGAATTTTTTCATGTCAATTAGTATCAAGTAGGGAATAATAAGTATCAAAACTTATATTCAACTTTTTATCTTTTATCTTAGGCCTTTTGCTTGATCGTGGTAACTTTATATTTTACCCTCCACCTTAAGCCTTAAACCTTATACCTTAGTAAAGTGTTCCACTGTTGGAAAAGGATCATAAAAATGGTGCAATAACTTTTTCCAGTCCTGGTATGCCGCCGATCCTCTGAAACCTTCGGTATGTGCCTCCAGCGTTTCCCAATTTACCAGCAGTACATATTTGTTTTCTACTTCCAAGCATTTTTGAAGCTGATGCGAAATGTAACCCTCCATTGAAGAGATGATTTTTTGTGCTTCGTTAAAAGCTTTTTCAAAATCAGCCGATAATCCGGCTTTAACATTTAATATGGCAACTTCTAGAACCCCCAACCCCCTTGAGGGGGCTTTTGATTGCGTGCTAATAGTATTATTATTCATCGTACTAAAGTCCCCTTTAGGGGTTAACCTTCTCCAAAAGATCCCTTACATCGGTAATTTTCCCGGTTACTGCTGCTGCTGCTGCGGTAAGTGGGCTTGCCAATAAGGTACGTGCATTTTGCCCCTGTCTTCCTTCAAAGTTTCTGTTCGATGTAGATACACAATATTTACCTGCAGGAATTTTATCTTCGTTCATTCCTAAACAGGCACTACAGCCCGGTTCGCGCAACTGGAAACCAGCGGCTTCGAAAATTTTATCCAAACCTTCGTTTTTAGCCTGCTGCTCTACCTGTTTCGATCCTGGAACAATCCAAACCGTAACATTATCGGCTTTGCGTTTATCTTTAACAAAATCGGCCACTTCACGTAAATCTTCAATACGGGAGTTGGTACAGCTTCCGATGAAAACATAATCAATCGGTTTTCCGATTAGCGATGCATCATCATCAAAGCCCATATAATCTAAAGCTTTTTTGTACGATACTTTTTCAGTTTCTGGTTGTGCAACTGTAGCCGGGATATGTTCCTGTATACCCATGCCCATACCTGGGTTGGTACCATAGGTAATCATTGGCGCAATGTCTGTAGCATCAAAAGTTAAAACACTATCAAATTTTGCATCAGCATCGCTATACAATGTTTTCCAGTAAGCCAAAGCTTTATCCCATTCTTCGCCGGCAGGAGCAAACTCTCTTCCTTTTATGTAATCGAATGTGGTTTGATCTGGGGCAATTAATCCACCGCGTGCACCCATTTCGATGCTCATGTTACAGATGGTCATACGGGCTTCCATACTTAAAGCCTCGATTGCAGAACCTGCATATTCAATAAAATAACCTGTACCGCCAGCGGCAGAGATTTTGGCAATAATGTATAAGATAATGTCTTTTGCACCAACACCTTTCCCAAGTTCGCCATTAACTTCAATTTTCATGGTTTTCGGTTTCGATTGCAATAAACATTGCGTGGCGAAAACCTGCTCCACCTGTGAAGTACCGATACCAAATGCAATGGCACCAAAAGCACCATGGGTAGAAGTATGGCTATCGCCGCAAACCATTGTCTTACCTGGTAGGGTAATGCCCAGCTCGGGGCCGATAACGTGAACAATTCCTTGAAATGGATGGCCTAAACCATACAGCTCTACGCCGAATTCTGCACAGTTTTTGGTAAGCATATCTACCTGATAGCGCGAAAGTTCTTCTTTAATCGGCAACAACTGGTTTAACGTAGGTACGTTATGATCGGCAGTTGCTACGGTTTGTTTAGGACGGAAAACAGGTAAACCTCTTTTGCGCAGGCCATCAAATGCCTGTGGAGAAGTTACCTCGTGTATTAAGTGTGTATCAATGTATAAAATATCAGGAAATCCTTCTTCACTTTTTACAACGTGAGCATCCCAAATTTTTTCTACTAATGTTTTTGACATTTTAACCCCCGGCCCCCTAAAGGGGGAATTTAAGTTTGTAATTATTATTTTTATAAGACCTTCCAAAGTCCCCTTTCCTAAAGGAGAGGGGATTTAGGGGAGAGGTTATGCTGTTTTAATCGCCTTCATTGCAGTCATTGCCTTACGCAAAGTTGCCCCAATTTGTTCTACCTCGTGCGAGCGGATAGCCTCGTTAACATCAATTAACTGCCTGTTATCCACAGCACCATCTTTACCTTCGTTAAAGTTTTTACCAACAAGATCGGTATCTACTTTTTTCATGAAATCGCCTAAAAGTGGTTTACATGCCTGATCGAACAGGTAACAGCCGTACTCTGCAGTATCAGAAATTACACGGTTCATTTCGAACAGTTTTTTACGGGCAATGGTATTGGCAATAAGTGGCGTTTCGTGTAACGATTCGTAATAAGCAGACTCTGGTTTAATACCTGCCTGAACCATCGTTTCGAAAGCCAATTCAACACCTGCACGGACAAAAGCTACCATTAAAGTATAGTTGTCGAAATATTCCTGCTCACCGATTTTTACATCACCAGCTGGCGTTTTTTCAAATGCAGTTTCGCCGGTTTCAGCTCTCCATTTTAATAGGTTTTTATCGCCATTTGCCCAATCTTCCATCATGGTACGGCTAAATTCGCCACTCATGATATCATCTTGGTGTTTTTGGAACAATGGACGCATAATGTCTTTCAATTCTTCTGAGATTTCGAAAGCTTTGATTTTGGCCACATTGCTCAATCTATCCATCATTGCAGTAATACCGCCTTGTTTTAAGGCTTCGGTAATTACCTCAACTCCGTATTGAACCAATTTAGAAGCGTAACCGGCATCAATTCCTTTTTCTACCATTTTATCAAACGATAGGATAGAACCGGTCTGCAATAAACCACAAAGGATGGTTTGCTCGCCCATTAAATCAGATTTTACCTCAGCTACGAACGATGATTTTAAAACACCTGCCCTGTGACCGCCTGTACCTGCACAATAGGCTTTTGCCTGTGCCAATCCTTTACCTTGAGGATCGTTTTCAGGGTGAACAGCAATTAAGGTAGGTACACCAAAACCACGAACATATTCTGCCCTTACCTCACTACCCGGACATTTAGGCGCAACCATAATAACCGTTAAATCTTTACGGATCTGCATGCCTTCTTCTACGATATTGAAACCGTGAGAATATAATAAAGTAGCACCTTCTTTCATTAAAGGCATAATTGCATTTACTACTGCAGTGTGCTGTTTATCTGGAGTAAGGTTAATTACCACATCTGCATTTGGAATCAGCTCTTCGTAGGTACCAACTGTAAAATTGTTTTCAGTTGCATTTTTCCACGAATCGCGTTTGCCTTCAATTGCTTCCTTACGTAAAGTGTAGCTTACATCTAAACCACTATCTCTTAAATTTAAACCTTGGTTTAAGCCTTGAGCGCCGCAACCTACAATTACCAGTTTTTTGCCTTTTAATGCGCTAACGCCGTCTAAAAATTCAGAACTGTCCATGAAGTCGCAAACACCTAATTGGTTTAATTTTTCTCTAAGAGGTAATGTGTTAAAATAATTTGCCATTGTTTTTTATTGGTTAATTTCTAGTTTAATTATCGTTTTATATATTATTTTTTTCCTTCGGTATGATTTCACAGATTTATAGATTTCACTGATTTTTCTTTTATTCTTCAGGTGCTATATCCCTCATCCATTTTCCATCACACCTCTTCCATGTTACACGAATTTCTTCAGCGCATTTGCATAACCATAATGCACATTATCATGCCCAACGGTTGTAATCAGTATTTCTTCTATGCTGTTTAATTGTTTACCATAGGTTGCTGTTGTAAAAGGAGTGATGTTCGCAAATGCACCATTGGCATAATCATGTTTTATTTTTTCAATGCTCTCCATGGCTATCGCTTTCAATTCTGCAACTTCCTCAGCTGATACAGTATAAACAGGTTTGGTATCTTTTTTATAATAGTCGTTAAACTTTACCGAATCAGCATTTTGCAATACTCCGGTACGCACATAACAAAGTGTTTGCGTGCTCACTACGATGTGCCCAAAATTCCAGATGATGTTGTTGTTATAACCATCGGGGATTTTATTCAGCGCTTCGATGGTTAAGCTATCGATTAACTGGATAAATGCTTTTCGTGAGTTTATGATAAATTCAAATACTTCGTTCATGTAGTTTTCTATCTTAATTTGTGTTTTAGTTTTGGTCTTCAGTTTTTGAGCTTTCGGCCTCACTTAACACTTCATTAAAGGTAATCTTGTTAAAAAATGGATCGTTTACGGTTACGGCCCAGGTTCCATAAAAAGTTTTCTCCAAACCCGGTCGGTTATATTTGTACTTCTTATCGATGAGTTCTTTATGAAATGCTTTTAAGCCTGTACAATCGATATGGACATGTGCGCCCGGCGAACTGTCGCCATGATGCTCGCTCAAATGCAGTTCGATACCGTTTAACGAAACCTGCATGTAAACCGGGGTATTTTCTTCAAAAGTATGTTCCCAGTCTATTTTAAAACCCAACCAGTTTACATAAAACTCAACTGCTTTATCGTAATCGAATATTCTTAAAATCGGTATGGTTTTATTGCATTTCATATTTTGTTTTTTTACCGCAGAGGGCGCTAAAGTTTTCGCAAAGTTCGCTGAGCATTATGCTTTTACCTTCAACCTTCCACCCTCTACCTTTTACCTTACATAGTGAAGATCTTCCCGCCTTTTTCTAAAAACTCGTTTTCCACTAATTCTTCTCCTGGTTCGAAAGCCTCAAATTCTTTAAGTTTTTCATGAAAACCAGCGCTATCTTTAATAATGGCTACACGTGCCGAACGGACAAACTCAATCAGTTCGTAAGGTTCTAAGGCTTTTACCAGGGCATCGGTTTCTTCTCTATGACCAGTAACTGCAAAAACAGTGTAATCTTTGCGGATTACTACCGCGCTAGCGCCAAATTGTCTTAATAACCGCTCTACAGTTACTTTTTCGGCAATCTCATCTGTAGAAACCTTGTAAAGTGCCAATTCTTGCCAAATGATTTCTTCGTTGGTGTTAAAATAAACTTTAAGTACTTCAATCTGTTTTTCAATCTGGCGGGCAAGCTTCCTTACCACTTCATAACCTTCGTGGATTACGATATTAAAACGGTGGATACCATCAATTTCTGATGGAGAGGTGTTCAAGCTTTCGATATTGATCTTCCTTTTGGAGAAAATGATCGCAATCCTGTTTAACAAACCGATACGGTTTTCGGCATAAACCGTGATGGTATATTCCTGCTTTCCGTCTAAATCGGCCTTATCTATTTTATGTTGTATTGTGTTTTCAGTACTCATGATAATTCTTTTGACAATAATTCGTTTTGGATTGACTTTCTATCGCTTTAGGATTGCTTCGTGCCTCGCAATGACGATTTTGGCTATCGGATTTTAACCTTAAACCTTCCGCCTTCCTACCTTCAACCTTATTTCAATCTGATTTCGCTTACACTCATTCCTTGTGGAACCATTGGGAAAACGTTGTTTTCTCTTCCAACCATAACCTCTAATAAGTAAGAGCCTTCGTGGTTGATCATGGTTTCTAAAGCCTGTCGTAAGTTGGCGCGTTCATCAACTTTGCTGGCTTCGATATAGTAAGATTTAGCCAGGGCTACAAAATCAGGGCTGGTGATATTGACGAAAGAATAGCGTTTATCGTGAAATAACTGTTGCCATTGGCGAACCATGCCTAAAAAGCGGTTGTTTAAAATCAGGATTTTAACGGCGGCACCAAACTGCATAATGGTACCTAGCTCTTGCGGGGTCATTTGGAAACCGCCATCACCAATAATGGCGATAACCGTTTTATCAGGAGCGCCATATTTAGCCCCAATAGCAGCCGGTAAACCAAAGCCCATGGTACCTAAACCACCAGAAGTAATGTTACTGCGGGTATTGTTAAATTTAGCGTAACGGCAAGCTACCATTTGGTGCTGACCAACATCGGTAACTATTACAGCATCGCCGCCACAAATTTCATTAATGTTGCGCAATACTTCGCCCATGGTCATTTCATCACCCGTTGGGTAAAGTTCAGGCGTAATAACCTGGTCTATTTCCTGTTGATTGTAATCTCTGAACTTAGCTAACCAATCTTCGTGTTTATTTTCGTTAACCAAATTGGTTAATAGGGGTAGAGTTTCTTTACAGTCGCCCCAAACACCCACTTCGGCCTTAACATTTTTATCTATTTCGGCTGGATCGATATCTAAGTGAACCACTTTTGCCTGTTTTGCATATTTATCTAAACGGCCGGTTACACGGTCATCAAAACGCATACCGATGGCAATAATTACATCGGCTTCATTGGTCAATACATTTGGTCCGTAATTACCATGCATACCCAACATACCAACGTTTAAAGAGTGTGACGTCGGAATAGCGCCTTCGCCCATAATGGTCCATGCGGCAGGAATTCCGGCTTTATCAATGAAAGCTTTAAACTCTTCTTCGGCTTTACCTAAAACTACACCTTGACCAAATAAAACAAATGGCTTTTTAGCTGAGTTGATTAATGCTGCTGCCTGTTCAATATACTCTACCCTAACTTTTGGTTTTGGGCGGTAACTGCGGATGTGGTTACATTTTATATACTCGGGAAACTCCTCTAACTGTAACTGTGCATTCTTGGTAATATCAATTAATACGGGGCCCGGCCTGCCACTTTTTGCAATGTAAAAAGCTTTGGCCAGTACCTCTTGGATTTCTTTTGCATCGGTAACCTGATAGTTCCATTTGGTAACTGGGGTGGTAATGTTAATTACATCCGTTTCCTGAAAGGCATCGGTACCTAATAAGTGTGCGAAAACCTGTCCGGTAATACAAACTAAAGGTGTACTATCTATCTGTGCATCGGCTAAACCGGTAACCAGGTTGGTTGCGCCCGGTCCGCTGGTTGCGAAAACTACACCAACTTCGCCACTGGCTCTTGCGAAACCTTGAGCGGCGTGGATACCACCTTGTTCATGGCGGACTAATATATGTTCTAATTTATCGGCATAATCGTAAAGGGCATCATAAATAGGCATGATTGCTCCACCCGGATAACCAAAGATTGTGGTTACACCTTCTTCAATTAATCCATTCAACAAAACCTGCGAGCCTGTTCCTTTAAAGGTTTTTGAGGTTCCTGCTTTCGCCTCTGTTTGTTGTATTGTTTCTTGTGCAGTTTCCATAGTTATGTTTTTGCGGTTCTATTATTCTTTAATTTTAAACCCTATTCTTTCTCTGTCTTTCCACTTTATCTGAGCAATTTTCTCATCGATTAAATTTTCCATTGCATCATAAAGCTCGTTTAGCTGAATATCGTGTTCGCCAATGCGCTCTTTAATCTCTGTTAACTGTTCGTTAATGCTGCTTTGTTTGAGCAAAATTTTACGTACATCAACAAAAGCCCTCATAATGGCGATGTTCATATTAATGGCTTTATCGCTATTTAAAACACCGCTCAACATGGCTACACCTTGTTCTGTAAAGGCGTAGGGCAAATATTTGCTTGTCCTATTTTGTGGTATGTTACCCATCATCACAATTTGTGATGATGGATTTTTAACTTGGGATGCAGTCACAATTTGCGACTGCATCTCTTGCCACTCTACAGGTGTAAGCTGAAACATAAAATCATCCGGAAAACGTTTGATGTTGCGCTTTACGGCTTGATTTAATACTCTTGTTTCAACTTCATAAAGTGATGCCAGATCGAAATCGAGCATTACTCTTTGTCCCCTGATTTCATAAATCCTATGCTGAATACTTTTAATTATTTGCATAAACTGTTTTTAAATAATCAATTAATCTAGGGGATGATTTTTTGATCTTAATACTCGTCGGTTACGCAACCATTCGCTGCATCCGATACTGTTTTAGCATATTTATATAAAACACCTTTTGTTACTTTTAATGCAGGTTGAACATAGTTCTTTCTGCGTTCGGCAATTACTTCTTCGCTTACTTGTAAACTGATGATATTATTCACAGCGTCGATTAAAATCGGATCTTCATCCTCAACAAGGCCAATTAAACCACCTTTGTATGATTCAGGAGTAATGTGTCCAACTACAAAACCATGTGTACCACCAGAGAAACGTCCATCGGTAATTAAAGCAACCGATTTACCTAAACCGGCACCGATAATGGCTGAAGTTGGTTTTAACATTTCGGGCATACCCGGGGCACCAACCGGACCAGCGTTTTTAATTACGATAACATCACCAGGTTTTACGCGCCCGCTGGAGATACCGGCAATTAAATCGTGCTCGCCATCAAATACACGGGCAGGACCTTCAAATTTCTCGCCTTCTTTTCCACTGATTTTAGCAACAGAACCTTTTTCGGCCAAGTTGCCGTAAAGAATCTGTAGGTGGCCTGTAGCTTTAATCGGCTCGCTTAGTTTTTGAACAATTTTCTGATCGTAATCCATGATTGATTTTACATCAGCAAGGTTTTCAGCTATTGTTTTTCCGGTTACGGTTAAACAATCGCCATGTAGCAAACCTTCGTTCAATAAATATTTTAGTACTGCTGGTATACCGCCATATTGGTGCAGATCCTGCATCAGGTATTTACCACTTGGTTTAAAATCGGCCAAAACTGGTGTTTCATCACTCATGCGCTGAAAATCATCCTGGGTAATTTCTACACCAATAGCTTTACCCATAGCGATAAAGTGCAATACTGCATTTGTACTTCCACCTAAAATAATGATAGAACGGATTGCGTTTTCGAAAGCCTTTCTGGTCATGATATCAGATGGTTTGATATCTTTTTCTAATAAGATCCTGATGTATTTACCAGCATCTAAACATTCTTGTTTTTTTTCTTCACTAACCGCCGGATTTGAAGAAGAATAAGGTAAACTCATACCCAAAGCTTCAATTGCCGAAGCCATTGTGTTGGCCGTGTACATCCCGCCGCAGGCTCCTGCACCTGGACAGGTATGTTTAATGATACCCTGATAATCTTCTTCAGAAAGATTGCCGCAGATTTTTTGCCCTAAGGCTTCGAAAGCCGAAACAATATTCAGTTCTTCGCCTTTATAGTGGCCTGGGGCAATTGTACCGCCGTAAACCATAATTGATGGACGGTTTAAACGCGCCATTGCCATAATGGCTCCCGGCATATTTTTATCGCAGCCCGGTATCGAGATAATCCCGTCGTAATATTGACCACCACAGATGGTTTCGATGCTATCGGCAATTACATCGCGGCTTACCAATGAGTAACGCATACCATCGGTACCATTGCTCATGCCATCACTTACACCAATGGTATTAAAAACCAAGCCCACTAAATCATTGTTCCAGACCCCTTTTTTGACATCTTTTGCCAAATCGTTCAGATGCATATTGCAGGTGTTACCATCGTAACCCATGCTTGCAATACCGACCTGTGCCTTAGCCATATCTGCATCGGTTAAACCGATTCCATAAAGCATAGCTTGTGCTGCTGGTTGTGTTGGGTCTTGTGTAAATGTTTTACTGTACTTGTTTAATTCGCTCATTGTTTAAAATGTATATTCTGGTTCTGTTAGTTGTATAATTTTGAGGCAAAAAAAAACCGCCTCGTTTCGGAGGCGGTTTCGATAGGGTATATTTTTTATATTATACGCAACGATTTCCACCTCCCTGTTGAGAAATGACAATAATTAGGTTGCTAATAATGTTTGTGTTTATATTCATGCTGATGAACCACAAACATACTAACTTATTAAAAAATGCAAAGAACTATTTTATATTATTTCTCTATTTTTTTACTCCGATTACAATCCCTGTTGCCCAAACCTGTTTGGTAAGGTGCAGGTCATCGCGCGATTCTAAATCTTTGATCAACTTCACGGCCTTTTCCTGATGTCCTTCAGGCCAGTTTTGTTGAGGCAACATATCATCGATGATATAAAGGCCTCCCTTGTTTAGCATGGCAATTGCTTCATCTAAAAGCAAATACTTTCCGTGCCAGGTATCGGCAAATATGTAATCAAATTTCTTTTCCTTATTTTTTTCAATCCATTCAGCACCATCTGTCGAAACCAGGTTCAAGCGGCTATCGTCTCCTAAATATTTTTTGGCGATGTTCAGAAACAGGTTGTCGTTATCAATAGAAGTCAATGTCGAATCCTGATCAATTCCATCCAATATCCAGGCAGTTGATAATCCCGTACCTGTTCCCAGTTCTAAAAAATTGCCCGAAGGTTTGGAACTGGCCAAAGTTTTTAACAACGAACAGGTCAGCACGTCAGAAGCCATATCAAAGCCCGAAGCCTTTGTGGCCTCGTTAATTTGCTGATAAGCTTTTGGGTATTGCTGGTTAATTTCCTGGTTCATTGGTGCTTTTTTCTATAATGGGTAAATTGCTTTCTGATGGAACTACTACCTATATAATTACCTCGTAATTGATTTTTTCCAATACTAGGTTTTTATAAGCGCGCTGTATGGTATAACCGATAGATTCTCTCCACAACGGGCGGTAAACAATATCATCAATTGAAGCAATACCTGCTATTTCAGTTGCTGTGCCGCACAAGAAAGCGCTATCTGCTTGCTTTAAATCTTCTATGGTTAATTTCTTCTCCGTGCACTCTATATCCAAAACAGTACAAAGTTCTTTTACCGTTGCACGTGTAATGCCCGGTAAAATATTCCCTAACGATGGCGTATACAACTTCCCATCTTTTTCTAAGAAAATGTTTGCACCCGATGCCTCAGCTACGAAACCATGCATATCTAAAAGCAAAGCTTCATCGTAGCCCTTAATATTTGCTGCAGTGGTAGCTAAAATTGAATTTACGTAGTTTCCGCTCAATTTTGCTTCCATCGGAGTTGATTTAGGGTTTGGCCTTTCGTAATCAGAAACCGTTAACTTTAACAGTTTATTGCCCGAATACGCATCCCATTCCCATGCACAGATTAAGATCGAAACACCACTAGGTTCATTTAATTTCATGTTTGGGTGGCAGAATACCAGCGGACGGATGTAGGCATCTTTCAGCTTGTTTAACTGAAGCAATTTATATGTGGCTGCTATAAGTTCCTGTTTATCCCAGGGGAAAGGAATATTTGCCAATTGGCAAGAACGCTCCAAGCGGTCGAAATGTGCAGCCGCTTTGAAAATACGGTTGCCATTATGTGTTTTATAAGCCCTAATACCCTCGAAAGCGGCATAACCGTAATGTAGAGACTGGCCATAAAGATCAGTGCTGCTATTAACAGCTTTTTCAAAAGCTCCATCAAGATAGATAATCGTATTAGAATTATAGTATTTCATCTGTTTATTTTTATTGTTTTTTCATCAGTCAGATGGAGCTTACCATGATTAAATAAGCATTCCATTTGTTGTTTTGGCTTTTTAATCATGAACGGTTCATAATACTGTGTTTTGTTATTTAAAAAAAGCGTCCCGTTTGTATCGGGACGCTTTAGGTATATTTAGTTTTTTCAAATCTATTTATAAGCAGCCCGTTTTCTTTCCTAATAAAATGTTTAGGAGCAGGAGGTTAAGTAAAATGACTGGTAACAACACAACATAACCGCTTGCATGAGCAATGGTAGTGATGTAAAGTGTGTCGTTCTGAGTGGTCATTATTATCTTATTGTTTATAAAAACCAATTTAGTTTTTGGTTCATTAATATGCAAGAGAAATCAGAAAAAAGTTAAATCGGAATATTATTCTTATAATAAGACTGTATTCGGAATATTATTCTTAATTGGTGTTGGATTAGTGATTTAATGCCGACGGCTGTAGACCAAATATCAAAACGGTATACGGTATGTTTGTTATGCTTGCATTATAAATTTTCTGTTTTTCTGCCTAAAATGGGTTAAGGCCTCTTGAAAATTGAAAATTTTGGTGGTCTGTAAGGCCAAAAAGCTGTGGGAAAAATGGATTATCGGCTGGGGAATTCTGGGTGTTGGTAGTGCATCATCTTCATGCCGTAATACCACCTATCCTTCAGGTTTAAAAGTTGACCTTCAAATTCATAGCCGGGCATTAACCGCGAAAAGAAATTCTCCTTTCTCAGTAACTTCTCCAGCTTGGCCAACGATGCGGGACTTAGTTTTTGGTAATAAGGTTCGATCAGTTGCTGCTCTTTTAACAATAGTACGCCGTCCCATGTCTCGGCTGCTTTTTCTTTTAAGGGTTTGGCGGTGTAAAGCGATTTCAGCTCTTTCCAAATATCGTTAAATATAATCTCGTTTCCATCTATAACAAAAATGCGGATCTCGCTGTTGGTAATGCCACATAGGGAGGCTGCATTGGTTAGGAGTTTTTCGAGTTTTTTTGTGGTAATTGCCGCTGCATAACCCCATTTTGTTTCGAAGCCCAAAGAATCGGTCCGGTGCTGAAACCATACGTAAAAATCGGAGCGCTCGGCAATACTGGTATATTCTTGATAGCCTTTGTCTTTTTTGATGTTTACTTCATTCGCCCTGTTCCAAACGGGGGTGTTTTTTTGCCGGTCTGTTTTTAACCAATTGCCATCTTTTCCATCGATAATGGCCGCGGGGAAAATTTTTAAATAAGCTGCTGCAGAGGTAAACTCTTTGGCTTCAATTTTATTTAAAGCAAAGATTGTTAGGAAAGAAATTAGCAGGCTTTTTCTGAAGAACATTTTATTGCACCTTTATACATACTGTTTCGGTAGCAGTGTTTGCGTATATAAGATACGATAATAATGGCCAGGCGGTTGCCATAAAACAAAAAAAAGTCCCGATAAATCGGGACTTTTCAAATGAGTTAACTTATTTTAAGCAATGCCTTCTGCCAAAACAACAATTTTATTGTGAATGGCTTCCACTACACCGCCTTTAATAAAAAAGCGTTGCTCATCGGCTTTGTTTGCTTTTATAATAACTTCTCCATCTTCTAAAGTAGAGATGATAGCGGCGTGGTCTTTTAAAATTTGAAAAGAACCTAAAGTGCCAGGAACCGTAACTGCTGTTACTTCACCTTCGAAAACTTTTTTATCTGGAGTTAATATTTCTAAATTCATTTTTTTTTAGTTTGGCGTAGAGCGTAGAGCGCGGGGCGTTTAAAACGCTTGGCCCTTAACGCTTAGCGCGTTTCTTAGTTCGCTTCTGCTAATAATTTTTTACCTTTTTCGATTGCATCTTCAATGCTACCAACTAAGTTAAATGCAGCTTCAGGATACTCATCAACTTCACCATCCATGATCATGTTAAATCCTTTGATGGTATCTTTAATGTCAACCAATACACCTTTTAAGCCTGTAAACTGCTCAGCTACGTGGAAAGGTTGAGATAAGAAACGTTGAACACGACGCGCTCTTGATACGACTAATTTATCTTCCTCAGATAATTCGTCCATACCTAAAATTGCGATGATATCTTGTAATTCTTTATAACGTTGTAAAGTTTCTTTAACGCGTTGTGCAGTGTTATAGTGCTCATCGCCTAAAACAGCAGGAGAAAGGATACGTGAAGTAGAATCCAATGGATCTACCGCAGGGTAAATACCTAACTCAGCAATTTTACGTGAAAGTACTGTAGTTGCATCTAAGTGGGCGAAAGTTGTTGCCGGAGCAGGGTCAGTTAAATCATCCGCTGGTACGTATACCGCTTGTACTGATGTAATTGATCCACGTTTTGTTGAAGTAATACGCTCTTGCATTAAACCCATCTCAGTTGCCAATGTTGGTTGGTAACCTACTGCAGATGGCATACGACCTAGAAGGGCCGATACCTCAGAACCTGCCTGAGTAAAACGGAAGATGTTATCAACGAAGAAAAGGATATCTTTTCCTGCGCCTTCACCATCACCATCACGGAAATATTCAGCAACTGTTAATCCTGATAGGGCTACACGTGCACGTGCACCAGGAGGCTCGTTCATTTGTCCGAAAACCAATGTTGCTTTAGATTCTTTTAATTTTTCGGTATCAACAGCGTTCAAATCCCATCCACCTTTTTCCATTGAGTGTAAGAATTCATCACCATAGTTGATTACGCCTGATTCGATAAACTCACGAAGTAAATCGTTACCTTCACGTGTACGCTCACCCACACCAGCGAATACTGATAAACCAGCATATGCTTTAGCGATGTTGTTTACCAACTCCATGATCAATACCGTTTTACCTACACCAGCACCACCGAACAAACCGATTTTACCACCTTTTGCATATGGTTCTAATAAATCGATTACTTTAATACCTGTAAAAAGTACTTCAGTTTCAGTTGATAAATCTTCGAACTTAGGAGGAGTTGCGTGGATAGGACGACCATCTGTTTTATCAACTGTGTTGATACCATCAATCGCTTCACCAACTACATTAAATAAACGACCTTTAATCTGGTCGCCAACTGGCATTTTAATTGCAGCACCAGTATCAACTACATCCATTCCACGAACTAAACCGTCTGTAGAGTCCATCGAAATTGCACGTACACGGTCTTCACCTAAGTGCTGTTGAACTTCTAAAACAATTTTTTGTCCATTTTCTTTCGTTATCTCTAACGCATCAAAAATTTTAGGTAGATGGGCATCATTAGCAAAGCTAACGTCAACCACTGGGCCGATAATTTGTGCTATTTTTCCTAAGTTAGGCATATCTGTTGTGAGTAAATTTATTACAGTCAATGAATTAAAGCTGTTTATAGGGGCTCCAATTCGGTTGGCAAAGTTAAGTTATTCTTACTTAATTTTAAATATATATTATAAATTTTTTTAACAGTGTTTTTGTGGATAATTTAGAAGCATAAATTGCATGCATGAAAACCATTTTAACAACAGGCAGTAACGGCCTTTTAGGGCAGAAATTAACCGAGAAAATTTTAATCGAAGGGAGGCTTAAGTTGATTGCAACTTCAAAAGGCGCAAACCGTTACCCCGTTAAAGATGGTTATCATTACGCAGAAATGGATATCCTTAACCCTGCACAGGTAAAGCAGGTAATCAAAAAGTATAAGCCCGATGCCATTATACATACAGCGGCGATGACCAATGTAGATACTTGCGAGGCGAATAAAGTACTTTGCCATCAGTTAAATGTAGATGCGGTTCAAACCTTGATATCGCTTTGCGCTGAGCATAGTATTCAATTGGTACATTTGAGTACCGATTTTGTATTTGATGGTGCCGATGGGCCGTACAGGGAAGAAGATACGGTAAACCCGGTGAGCTACTACGGCGAATCGAAAGTTTGGGCAGAAGATTTGGTGAAGCAGTCAACATCACCTTGGGCAATTATCAGGACAATACTGGTTTATGGGATTACAAATGATATGAGCAGGAGTAATATTGTGCTTTGGGCCAAAGGTGCTTTAGAAAAGGCATCACCAATTCATGTGGTGAACGATCAATGGCGCATGCCAACACTTGCCGAAGATTTAGCCGAGGCCTGTATTTTGGCTGTGGAAAAGAATGCCCAGGGAATTTATCACATTTCGGGTAAAGATTACATGAGTATTGCAGATTTAGTGCGGAAAGTTGCCGATTATTGGTCGCTCGATAAATCCCTTATTCAGGAGGTGAGTTCGGCGAGCTTAAACCAAACCGCTAAACGGCCTGTAAAAACAGGTTTTGTTTTGGATAAGGCAATTAATGATTTGGGTTATCAACCACATAGCTTTGAAGAAGGTATGGCGGTATTGGCCCAGCAGATGAAAACAGTGTTTTAATTGCTGAGCCTTAAAACAATTGAGCAATAAAAGTATTTAACCATATAATAAACTTAACCATAAAATAAATATGTCATTACAAGTAGGCGATCAAGCTCCAGATTTTAAATTATACAGTTCTGATCTTGCAGAAATTTCACTTTCTGGTTTTAAAGGCAAGAAAGTGATCATCCATTTTTTTCCGATGGCTTTTACCGGAACATGTACGGAGCAGTTATGCACCATGAGGGATAATTTTAGTTACTATGAGGGGATTAATGCACAGGTGATCGGTATTTCTGTAGATTCTCCTTTCTCTTTGGCCAAATTTAAAGAGGCGCAGAGTTATCAGTTCCCTTTATTGTCTGATTTTAACAAAGAAGTATCGGCAGCTTATGGTGCGTTTTATGATGAATTTGTGTTCGGATTGAAAGGTGTATCGAAAAGAGCTGCATTTGTGATTGATGAAGAAGGAAAAATTGCTTATTCCGAAGTTTTAGAAGATGCGCATGACTTGCCTGATTTTAAAGCAATTAATGATGCATTAAGCGCATAAGGCATAAACTGCGAAATATATTTTGAGATTTTTTTTAAAATTTAATTGGAAATTAAAATATCAAATTATACCTTTGCAGTCCGTTAACGATACGGAAACGCATTTGTAGCTCAATTGGATAGAGCATCTCACTACGGATGAGAAGGTTTGGGGTTCGAATCCCTACAAGTGCACCTTTGCGGAGTACAAATCTTTTAAAGATTTTGCTCCGCTTTTTTTATGTCCTAACTTTCTGTTAATGTGATAGATAAGTTGGAACACTTCATTGGTCTCAGGGGTTCGATGTGCTTCGCCGTCAAAAACCCATTTTTCAGGATATATCGAACCCACAATTGCTCGTTTTATATCAGAATCAGCCGTGGCGTAGAACTCAGGCAGGTTTTTAAGGTTAATTGCAGCCAATTCTGCCAGACCCTCAATATTTAGATCATCATCTGCCTGCTCGCTAATTTCTTTTAGCTCTGCCTCATGCCTTAGGATGGCATTTTCGCACTCTTTTTTGATTTGTCGATACTCCTCTTCGGAGATCGTTTTATTGATCAGTAGTTCCAGTACCCTTGATTTCCGTTTATTTTGCTCGGCTATCTGTTCGAGTTTTTGATTCTGGTATCGAAAGGTTCTTCCACCATTATCGACGTAGGAATCGCAGATTATTGACTTGAAAAGCTCGTCCATTCCGGGTTTGGGCACATATTGGCTTAGTTCGCGCTCAAAAAGTGTATTTGTTTTTTCAGCCTGGAATCTTGCCCCGCAAGTGGCAGTGCAATGGTAATAGGGGTAGTAGGCTTTATGTCTTCCCCTGGAGGCGCTGCCAGTCATGATCTTGCCGCATTTGGGACAGATCAGAAATCCACGCAGAGCAAGCGAACGGGGAGATACAGCTTTGGTGCCTTTTTTTTCGAATCTTCTTTTGCGGCTCTCTATTATTTCCTGCACGCGGTAGAAAAGACTTTCTGAGATGAGTGGCTCGTGTTGCCCGTCAGCCAAATGGGCTTCCTCATCTTTAAAGGCAGGAACGGGGACTTTTCCGATATAGCCGGGATTGGTGACATGTCTCCAGAAACTGGTACGGCTGCATTTTAGACCACGTTCCTTCGCTTTCATCCAAACGTGGTCGGTTGCAAGAATTCCTTCGGCGATCTGCTCAAACGCCCATCTCATGTGGCTGGCCTGTGGTTCATCTATAGCAATGTATTTTCTGCCGTTCTCAGTGATTTTGTTTTTATAGCCAGCAGGTGCCAGTCCCATCCAGCGTCCTTCTTTTTTGGCTCTGCGCATGCCATAAGTTACATTTAAGGCCCGGCGGTCATTTTCTACTTCCGGCATGGACAGGTATACCGCAAGGATGGTCTTACTTTCCGGCACGCTCAGGTCTAATGGCTGCTCAATGGCTACAGGTTCGATCAGGTAATCCACTGTTAGTGTCCGGATCATCTGGTAGGCATCTGCGGTATTCCGGCTAAACCTATCCCATTTGGTGAACATGACATAATCGAAGCCGTTACCTTTTGATTTTCTCAGCTCAATAAGCAATTTTGTCCATTCGGGACGGATAAAGGTTTTAGCCGAATAATCTTCAAAGATGATCTTTGTGACTTCGATGTTGTTTTTTGCGCAATGGATTTGCAGGCGTTCGGCCTGGTCTCTTTGTGAAAATCCTTTGTCAGCCTGTTCATCGGTACTTACCCTGATGTATAAACACGCTTTTTTCATGTTGTTTCTCCTTTCATTTCTGATTTTTAATTCGTTTTATCTGAACAGCTGCCTTGGTGTTTTTTTATCCGGTAATTTTTGTCCGGAATGCGTGCTAAGTGTCTGTTCAACTGATAATTTAGCGAATTTATAGAGGAAATCCAAAAGAAGTTTTGCGCTTTCCGGGCTGATGTCTATGCCGTATTTATAAAGGATTTTGATTGCTTTTTGGGCAGTGATATTTCGTCTGCCGGTAGGGGTGAAGTTTTTCATGGCACCAATACTAGGGTTTTCCTTGGCGACGAATACCCTAGTAGATATAATTCGGTGTTTTCAGGGGTGGCATTTAAAAACAAATTCTCTCTAGTAGCTTCCTGTGGTTTTCTGGCATGTAGTTGAAGTACTTACGCCTAAATCAGATTATTTTTTTAATTTTCTGATCTACGCAAATAGACTGCGTAGCGGCTGTGTTTCTTTGTCATTAGATAAGATCACCACTGGTTGAAAATAAAAAACTTAGAATAATATGGATGCAAACGACTCTTTAAACAATTTTGATTATGAAGGTTTTATGACCAGGGAATTTCCCATGCCTGAAGGTAAATATCCTGATATCGGGCGATCACTGGAGCATCTCAACAAGATTACCAAATTGCTATTGGAGTGTGCCTTGCAAAGTATCAGGATTGCTGAGCGTGATCCAAACGCGTCTGCCGTGCATGCCAACACGCAGTATACCATCGTTTGCAATTACAGGCTAAGAACGATCAACCTGATCAAGATCTTTACCTGAGCTTTTGGATTTAAAGGGCGGTTCGATCTTCGATGAGGGAACGGCAAATATTGTTGCACGAAGCCTGCTGGAAAGCTATCTGGTGTATTATCGGCTATATAATGGCTGCAAGGGAGACAAGGAGTTGCAGGAACTTTATTTTGGTTTATACGAGCTTTCTTCACGGTTGCATTTTCTAAAGTTTGGGGTTACCCTTCACATGGTAAGTCCGGAGAATTTTGATGAAGGTAAACTCAGGGCGCAGATTGGGAAATTGATCAGTGAGGTCAAGAGCAATAAAAAGTACCACAAATTACCACAGGCAATACCGAATGCTATTCAGAAGATCGAAGCTGGTAAGCAGGATTATCTGAGTCTGTTTAATTTCAACAAACTCATTAAGGAAAGTCCGTTACCAACGGAATTCGTTACTGCGTACTATTCGTATACCTCTTCTTTTGCGCACGCTGAAGGGTTCAGTTCCGTTGTATCACAGGTATATTTTCAAGCCAGGAAAGACTGGAAGGCGTTGAATGAAATGCTCAAATTTAGATTAATCTATCCTTTGCTGGCAGTTTCCGCTCAATTTTATATATCCCATATTGAATATGATAAGACGCAGTTGGCGGATGATAAGCAGAATGAAGTATGGGAAGTATTATCACTCTGTAACTATTACCTGACTGCTTTCAACCTGAATAAGTAGTATAGTCAAAATGAGATCGAAAATGACTCTATTTTTAAAATCATAGAATCCACACAAAGACTGATAGCTGAATTTACTGAAACAATCGAGGAAGGATATTACACCCCCATTTTAAATCAAAAAGATGCAACATTTAGGATGGTCTTTCAGGACTGGGAACTTATGGAAGAATATTTCATTGCAAAGGGTATTTTACCTTCCCTGGATTATAAAGAAAACAAGGATGCCGATAAATTGCCGGAGACTGTGACCAAGAAAGATACTAGAGCATTTCATGTCATGGCAAGGATAAAATAGTTCTATCCCTGAGCTTTTAGGCATTTTCAGCACTTCCTTCTGTTTGATCGGGCTGTTTAAACACGTGATGTATATCACCCTTTATTCCATAGAAATATAAATAAACGCCATGATTGGTAACCTGAAAATGAGTACCCCATTCTTGCCCAATTCCTGCTGAAATCAGAAATGCAGCATTGTCGTCGAACTGTGAATATCCTTTGTAGAAAGGCGATTCTAATGCCGCTAACTCGTGAAAATAATCAGTAGCAGATAGGTTAAGGCGCTCAACGCAATAAGAAAGACTTAAAAAGCCTTCCCAATCGTACTTGTCATTTAAATGAGCTAGAAATAAGTTGGCCAGTATCTTCGATTTAGAAATTTCAAGAAAGCGATCGTTTAGTACCATTATCTGCTCGACAACTGAGTCACGATATTTTTCATCGGCATTAAACTTTTCTTTAAACTGCGCTTTCTTTTCATCAGGCAACGTTCCGCTATGAAACTCCTTTAAAAAAGTAACCAGTTTTTTAGCAAAATAAATTTCCCTGATTTTTAACCCGCCTTTGAATAATCCGACAATGGATTTTACAACTGGAATTTCCTTAACAGCGTCATTATCCATAAAGGAATCCAATGCAAGTTCCGCGTAGTCAAGAGCTAGATCAAAGTTGGGATTTTCAAGCCCCTCTTTAACCGTTTTTTCGATTGATTTTTCTTCGTTATTATTTTCGTAAGATTCCATCGCTATTTATTCAATCAGTTTTTTATAGATACTTTTTTTAAAGGCCATTCAATAATCTAGCAGTATTGTACTGCAACTCTCCAACTGTTGCAAATAATGAGGTTTTAATTGCTTTACTGTCAATTTTACCATCTACAAAATCTAAATACAATGTGAGTAGCTGAGCTGTAGTAAGAAGGCAAAGTTGCATTCTTTCCGAATACCCTAACATCTGGGTTGGAAATATCTTTTCAGTTCTTTCTTGTAGTGGCTTTTCGCGAAAACCATTTATGATTAAAATACCTTTTGGTTCCATGCCATGATCTGAATGATAGGTTGTAACCCATTTCATCAATTGAGCGGCGTGATTCTCACCAGCAGAGCCTTTAACTCCCTTTACTTCAATAACCGCAATTTGTTCATCTGCCTTTATAATTAGATCATCTCTATTGTGCCCGGCAGGCAGAATAGTAAACCCTAATTCAGAAAAAACGAATTCTACCATTGCTTCCAGTGATTTTCCGCTTTCAGTAAGTAGTTGTTTTAGCTGTTTGTATTGTTTCAGCTTTTCCTGTTGTTGTGAAATTGATTCCTCAATTTTACTTTTTTCGTCCAGAAATTTGTCTAGCTGATTTAAATCATCGCCTTCATTGCCAATGATAAGAGAATCACACCATTCAGGTAAATCAAGTTCAAGCGGTAGTCTAACATTCAATCGTAGATTATTGGCCAGTTCGATAGTACCTTTCTTGGTTTTACTAACCCGCATCTGAAAGTCGTTGTAATCTTCAGCATACAACGCTAGTTTGGGCAATAAAACGACCAAGCCTTTTCCTTTCGGTACTGCAACTGAAACGACCTGATGTGTGTTCTTCACTTTGGCAATCGGAAAGCCTACATATTTTGAATAAGAAAACTCATAAGAACAATCCCAATATCTAAAATACTCTTCAAAGTCAGGATCAGGGTAGATCATACTATTCCCTTCCATAGTGACTGTTGGAAAGTCTTTCTTGTCAAGTTGGATTAGATTATAAAAGTCAAATTGAATTTCAGTTTTATCGCCATTGCCATCCTCTACAAGGAGACCTACTACTGGTTTAGCATCTGTTAAAACAAATAAGTTCCCACCTTTATTGAGGTATTCTCTTAGTTGTTCATTTCGTTGGATAATTTTTTCCTGGAATTTTTTATAGGCAGGTGCTGGAAGAACCATTTCTCCCCCCAGATGAGTTGATTTCAATTGCTTATCCACCTCAAGAATTAATGCTCTGATACTCACAAAAATAATGTCAGCATCCAGAAGATAATAGTCTGAGAGGTAGTCAACCTGATGTACATAGTCTTGATCAAAGAGGCTACCGATTTCTACGATTTTCATCTAAATTGTATTAATAGCTTATTTTTCACTGCTTTTCAACTCTTTGGCCAATGCAGTAAGCTTGCCAATGAAATCAAATTCTTGGTTGGTTAGTTTTTGCGACTCTAATATTTCGGTTGTTTCACCGTTGGCGAGTTTGGTAATGTAGGATTGTTGCATATTTTCTGTCACAAGTTTAATTAATTCTGGTTGTGCGCTATGCTTTATGATAAAACTGATCAGGTTATAATTATCTTGACGTTTTCTTTTTATGGCTTCGTAATAGCGGTATTCATCCATCATAGTCTTATACTGTTTTAAGAAAAAGAAAGCTATAAACTCAATAAACAATAATGCGCTTACACGCGGTAAGTAGTCTAATAAACGTTGGGTCAAATCGGAAGACTTTACAACTGGGAACAGTGGTGAATAAAAAATACCAATGCCAATAAATGCAATTAGGCACCCAAGCAGCAGGTAAACTCCTGATCTTGTAAAAATTCTTTCGCATAAAGTCGAACTCTGATTGATACAAAACATCGGATAGTCTTCATCAGTGTCGCTTCTGTCACCTGCTACGGTATCTGAATTATTCACAACATTTACTACAATATTTTCGCCAGACACATGGGTTGCTGATTTACCTGTATTTTTATTACGATCCCGCAATGCTTCAATTGGTAGTTTTCCGAAAATCAGTTTAAAAAGAATGGGAAATATTCCAACAAATAACGAAATCAAAAATTTGTTATATACCAGTGTGAATATTTCGGCATCCATAAATCTGTACTGAAATAACATTATTATTTCTGGCAGAAAAATAATGAAGGCTATCATTACCCATACGCATGTTTCGATATACCGATTGCGAAAACTTAGGCGTTTCTGCCTTAATATGTCGTTTGATTCTTCCATTGAGAATTTAATTTAAATAGAGATCAATTATCAGCAAATATTTTCTAAAAATTAAATATACATCCAGATTAATAAAATATTAAACTATCTGGTTGATAATATATCCCTACTAGAGTACCACCCCCTTCCTGGCTTTCCATTTTTGACCCAACAAAAATTTAAGCCATGAAACAGCAACAATTAGAAGCACTGGAAGAACGCAGTGCCAACACCCGTAAAATCAAAACGCCCAATGTGAAGGGCGGCAAATACAAAGGCAATCCCTACATGAAATTTAAAAAGGTCAAGACCGAGCCCCGGCAGAAAATCCGGCAACTGCTCCGGGCATCCATACCACTGGAAGACCTGAGTGCCATCAGAAAAAGCAACCGGATTTCCCCATCACATTAACCGATCAATCAACCTTTCATTAACCACTTAACCGAAGTCTGGCAACACTTCTGGAGGTAGCTTTTTGGCCCGCGTGTGCGTGCAGCAAGATGGATTTTTGTATACAAAAACATCTTGCCGCCCTTGAGGTCGGGGCATACACTCGGAACTCGTGATGCCTTACCAGATCAGATAAAGCGAAATGCCAAGACCAAAAAACAAAGATGAAAAACTGCTTCTGAACTGCCCAGTAATTATACGGCTGAACGAGGCCAGTTTCAAACGCCTGGAGAAAATGGCCAAAGAGAGCAATTGCAAGACAGTTGGTGAAGTCGCCAGGCGTATCATAAATGGTAAACACATTACCTTACACCATAAGGACACAGCTATGAACGGCCCGATGGAAGAATTGGCATTGATCCGCAAAGAATTGAAAGCCATTGGGATCAACATCAACCAGCAGACCCATTATTTCCATATCAGTCAAAGCCCGGCAGAACGGGTATTTTATGTCAATAAGACATCAGAGCTGTACAAAAGCATCGATAAGAAGGTAGAACGGCTGCTCAGTATAGTAAATCAACTCGCAGAATTATGGTTGCAAAAATAGAAAGTGGGAAAAGCATTAGGGGAATCCTTTACTACAACGAGGATAAAGTGGCCATTCTTGATGCCAGGTTAATAATGGCCAGTGGTTTCGCAGGGGATATTGAAAAAATGAACTTCTCCCAAAAGCTGAACCGCTTTAAACACCTTACTGACCTGAACGCAGCAGTAAAAACCAACGCCCTGCACATTTCCCTGAATTTCGATGCTTCTGACAAATTTAACAACGAGAAATTACAGCAGATCGCTTCGGAATACATGGAGCGGATCGGTTTTGGCGACCAGCCTTTTTTGGTCTACAGGCATGAGGATAGTGCCCATCCGCACATCCATATTGCCACCACAAATATTCAGAAAGATGGTCAGCGAATCGATGTTCATGGGATCGGCTACCGTTTATCCGAGCCGGCACGTAAAGAAATCGAAATCAAATATGGGCTGGTAAGAGCTGAAGGCCGGGAAATGAAACAAGGCCGAGGACTCCGGCCAGCCATCTATGGGGATAAGCCTACCAAACAGCAGATCGCAGGCATTGTTACCGGAGTCATGCGCCAGTACCATTATACTTCCTTTGAGCAGTATAATGCAATACTGGAACTGTTCAATATCAAGGCAGACCGAGGCGCAGAAGGCACCCGTATGTTTGAGAATAAAGGTTTGTTATACTCTATACTGGACCATAAGGGCAAGCAGATCGGAATCCCGGTGAAGGCCAGCCAGATCTACTATAAACCCACATTAGGTAATCTTGAAAAACGCTTTGAGGCAGGAAAGAAAAAGCGGGAACCACATAAGCAGGAAATGAAAGAACTGATCGATCACCTGTTTTTCAGGTTCAGATATTTAAGCGAGGCACGTTTTCGGGAGGAACTGTTAAAGGACCGCATTGATGTGGTGTTCAGATCAAGCGAGAAAGGACAGCTCTATGGTGTCACTTATATCGATCATGCAAATAAAACCGTATTCAACGGCAGCGATCTGGGGAAGGTTTACAGCGCAAGGGCCTTAAGCCTGCGGTTTGAAAAAGCGCAGGATAACCTTTCTCTATCCCAAGATAAAACAAAACTAAGCTGGAAGCAAGATGCAGAATCCCTGCAAATCCATCAACCCACTTGTTTAAAACTGCCTGACAGGACGGGTTTTCTGGAAACTCTAATGGCACAAACGCAGGCAGAAAGGAGTTTCAAAGTTCCCAAGCGTAGGAAAAAACGCAAAAAAGGAAGGATCATCGATCAAGATCAACAATTAACCCTATAAAATATTACTATGAATACCGGAGAAGATACGCAAGGACTTAGGAAGATCATGGACTTAACCCGCCTGATCGGCATGATCATTTTAGTAATGCATATTTATTTGACCTGTTACAGGGCTTTTGAGCATTGGGGGTTCTCGGCAAGCCTATCCGACCGCCTGATAGGTAATGTCGCAAAGACTGGTTTGTTCAGTGGCTTGCACAAACCAAAACTTGCCGCACTGTTGTGCCTGGTCATTTCACTAATTGGGTTGAGAGGCAAAAAGGACGAGAAGATCCAAAAGAATAGTATTATCGCATACCTGTCATGTGGCCTATTGTTATATTTCCTTAGTGTTTTGGCTCTTTACCTGCCGGGGAGCATACCACTGAAAGCTGGCCTTTATATCGCTTTAACGGCCACAGGTTACTTACTGATCCTTAAAGGTGGCGCCTGGCTCTCTAGGCTGATCAGACTGAATTTGAGTAAGGATGTATTTAATTCAGATAATGAGACTTTTCCGCAGGAAGAAAGGCTGTTGGAAAATGAACATTCCTTTAACCTCAGGACCAGATACAGGCTGAAAGACAAGGTCCAAGAGGGCTGGATCAATGTGGTCAATCCTTACCGGAGCACTTTGGTTTCGGGCAGTGCCGGAGCAGGTAAGACCTATTTTGTGATCCGCCACATTATCGATCAGCATTTGAAAAAGGGTTTTGCGATGTTTTTATATGATTTTAAGTATGATGACCTGAGCCGTATGGCTTACAATAAGCTATTGAAGTATGCTGGTAACTATCAAGTAAAGCCCAAGTTTTTCGTGATCGATCTGGAAAACCCCATGCACCGCTGTAACCCGCTGGACCCCCAAAGCATGCATGACATTACCGATGCCGCGGAATCCAGCCGGACGATCATGCTTGGGCTGAACAAGGAATGGTTGAAAAAGTCCGGAGATTTTTTTGTGGAAAGTCCCATTAACTTTTTAACGGCCCTGATCTGGTATTTGCGTAAATATAAGGAAGGTAAATATTGTACGCTGCCCCATGTGATTGAGCTGATGATGCTGGACTATGATACTTTGTTTGCGCTGTTGCAAAAACAGGAAGAGATTAAAGTGCTGATCAATCCTTTTGTATCGGCCTACAGGAACAATGCGATGGCACAACTGGAGGGGCAGATAGCTTCTGCGAAGATCGGCTTGGCGCGGTTATCCTCGCCGCAATTATATTACGTGTTGTCGGGCAATGATTTTACGCTGGATATCAATGATCCTAAATCTCCCAAAATTGTTTGCCTGGGCAACAACCCGCAGAAGATTGACACCTTTGGGGCTGTATTGTCTCTTTATGTAAGCCGGATGCTGAAACAGGTGAACAAAAAAGGCAAATTGAAATGCAGTTTAATCTTTGACGAGTTTCCGACTTTGGTGGCCACGGGTATCGTCAGTACGATCAGTACGGCAAGGAGTAACCTGGTCAGCTGTACTTTGGGTATCCAATCTGTGGAGCAGTTAAAGCGGGAGTATGGGGCCGAATTTTCGGAAATTATTGCGGGTATCTCTGGTAATATCATCAGTGGCCAGGTTACCGGGGATAGTGCTAAAAAGCTATCTGAGACCTTTGGTAAGATCATGCAGGACAGGGAAAGCGTGAATATAAACAGCAGTGATACTTCGGTTTCTAAATCTATGCAACTGGATTATGCGGTACCGGCTTCAAAGATTTCTACACTATCATCTGGAGAGTTTGTGGGGATTGTTGCGGATAGTCCTGATCAGAAGATCAAACTTAAGATGTTCCATGGGGAGTTGCAAAATGACCACAGGGCGATTGCAAAAGAAGAAGCGGGGTATGTTCCGATCCCGCCAGTTCGGAAAGTGGGTCAGGAAGATCTACAGGAAAATTATCTGAAAATTAAAAGGGATATTGTGGAAATGGTAAAGGCAGAACTGATGCCAGTGGCGAAACCGAAAAATAAGGCAGGTAAATGCAGTTCAGATAAAAAGCGGGAGAACAGCAAGTCTATTTCACCTGCCAAGGGCAGAAAGAGCGGGGGTAAGGGGCAGAGTTTATCGATGTAAAGGTTGGCTGACCGTTAAATAAATCCTACCAATTAATGAGTAAAATGCATCATTATTTTTTTGGTGTTATAAATTTTAAATATCTTGGCTGCAGAGAGCGTTAATTTAAAGCCGGATTATTCTCATCACTGACGATGCCCGGTTTTTCGATTTGAATAACTTTGGTCGATTTTTTTGTCCCTTGCGTCAAGGCTGCAGGTGTAGTGAATTCGGTTTCCGAAACTGCAATAGATATCATTCCTCATTATCACGAACTTTGAGCCTCCAAACTTTCATTGAAACATGCACAAATAAGTCGAATTAATTTCATTACTCGATTTAGCTTTTTTGCGGAAAGTACAATTTCTAAGTATTGTATACATAAGCGGTAAAACGTTTTATTTCACTTTAATTATAAGTTATGATCGGGACCTGACTTGGCCAGATATCTTAAAAATTGCTAAAATCAGGAGTTGTTTTTTCAGCAGGCACGGCGGGTGTGTGTTTTTGGTGGAGATATGTTCAAAATGAAGCAAGGTGCCGATAAACCGGAAAATGAAGCTGTTCGAAGCTGAACCAGAGCACGAATAAATATAATTATTTACATGTTTGGATTATTCAAAAGAAAAAAAATTCAATCTTGGGAAGTTCAGCTTCTCGAGAATACACTCAGCGCTTTACCGCAGGATTTTAAGATGTATATCGGGCACATCGCCTTGGGACTGTTAAAAGGGGTTTCAATTGGCAATGCTGCCATTCCCGGTTATGTTGGTTTTACGCGCGATGCGGATATATATAATGCGGTACATGACCCTAAAGGACGCGATTTTGAGGTTTATGGAATCAGGGTCTTTGATCTCATGTCAAGGACCTATCTTGAATTTTCTATTTTCTTCTCTTTCGGAACGGTGGATGGATATTCCATAAACAAACCGGGAAAGTTTGAACTTGATGTAAAGCAAATTGATGTTAAAAATAGGAAAATGCGGTTCCGTGATAATATCGATTTTGACAGAGTCAAGAAAGTACTATTACCGGAAGAACTGGAACTGGTCAATCCCAACGATATTTATGCAGTCCATTTGGATAATAAGGAATATTTTCATGTAATGGAGATTGCAGACGGCGATTTTTATGGGGTTGATCTTGATAAAAATCTTTATAAAATTACGCATGATCCATATAAGATTGAAAAGCTTGATCTCGAATTACAGGATATCCTCAGGGATGGTGCTTAGAAATACAATTTCGGTCTGAAATTTATTGCCCTATCCTGTACTGGACCTGTATGATCTGGCCTCGGACACGGTATTAAGCATTCTGAATCTAATGGTTCAACAATCGTTCGTCACTCCAAAACCGCAGTACGTCACCTGATTCCTTTCGTTCGTCAAAAATATTGGTATTTCTCTGATTTTATGCGCACCTTTCGCGGTTGTAATATCCCTTTGGGCTATTACCAAAGCCAAACATTTTAACCAATGAAAATATACACCAATAAAAAAATTGATGCTTACACACTGACTGAGATTCTGATTGTGCTTGCCATTATCGGCATTCTGATCTTGCTTGCTCTACCTAATTTGATGCCGCTGATTACCAAGGCAAAAACAACGGAGGCTAAACTGCAACTGGAACATGTGGCCAAGTTAGAACAGAGTTTCTTTTATGAGCATTCCAAATATTCGGCTGATCTTACCGAAATCGGTTATATTCAGGAGAAATTGACCGCTGACGCCAAGGATGGAAAGGCCAACTATAGGATTGAGGTGGTTGCCGCTTCCAATAATACTTTTACTGTCAAAGCCACTGCAGTAGCTGATTTTGACGGAGATGGGACTTTCAATGTCTGGCAGATCGATCAGGATAAAAACCTAAAAGAAATTATAGCAGACTAATGTTTTTGGTACAGGGTGGGATGGTTTTGGTATTGGCTGCAATGGCCTATCAAGACTTTAGGTACAGGGGAATTTATTGGTGGCTGTTTCCAGTGTTGTTATTCCTTATCATAGCAGAGGCTTATCTGGGTGGCACTGTTGCAGATAGAATTAGGTATGCAGCAGCCAATGTGTCTTTTATTTTGTTCCAGGTGCTTCTGTTGTCGGCTTATATCTCCCTGAGAGTTGGTAGGCTAACCAATATTTTTAACGGTTATCTGGGCCTTGGGGATCTGCTCTATCTTTTGTGCATCTCACCGGCCTTCCCGTTTTTGAACTATGTGTTTTTTTATGTGGCTAGTTTGATGCTGGTGATCCTGTTGAGCCTGCTTTTTCGGAAAACAGCAAAAGTGAATGGCAGTAAAATACCGCTTGCGGGGTACCAGGCCCTATTACTGATGCTGGTTTTAACTGTTGGTCATTTTTCAACAGCATTTGATTTCCGTTCAGGTGTTTCATTATTTAACCTCTTACCTGATGGATATTAGACAGGAGGTACTGGCAATGGTTTCCAAAGAAACCGCGATGCTGTACAGAGTGTTTCCCAAAGAGAACACGACAGACGGCCCGCTGGCATTGTATTGGGATGGAAAGGGGGATGAGCATTCCCTCAGGGAGGAACTTGAGGTTGTATTGGGCTATAGGGTCAGTTTGGTTCAATTGGAGCATGAAGAACTTAGCAGGCTGCTTTCCAGGTATTATTTAGGCGATGTTTCCCAAGAAGATAAACCTGAAGGAATATCGGTAATCTCGCAGCATGAAGATTTTCTTCAGGTGCTCATTGAGGAGGCCAGGCGGCTTAAGAGCAGTGATATCCATATTGAAACTTTTGAGAAACGGGCGAGGGTGAGAGTGAGGATAGACGGTATGATGATCGAACGCTACCAGATCGAAAAGAAGGACTACCCGGCATTGATCAACAAAATCAAGATCATGGCCAATCTGGATATTGCCGAAAAGCGTTTGCCGCAGGATGGACGGATACAATACCGCTCGGCCAAACAGTCTACTTTCGATATCCGGGTCTCGGTACTACCCACACTATATGGTGAAAAAGTGGTGCTCAGGCTGCTCAATAACACCAGTACCGATATAGCTTTAGATACTTTGGGTCTTTCCGCGCAAGATAGGCAGCATTACATGGAGGGCGTGCAGCGGCCCAATGGCATTATCCTCATCAGTGGCCCAACAGGTTCAGGAAAAACAACAACGCTATATGCAACACTGAAACTGCTGAACAAAAGTACCAGGAATATACTTACCATCGAAGATCCCATAGAATATACCCTGGAAGGGATAAACCAGGTACAGCTGAGGGAAAACATCGGCCTCGGCTTTGCGGCAACGTTGCGTACATTTCTCAGGCAGGATCCTGATGTGATCATGGTGGGCGAGATCCGGGATCCTGAAACAGCCAATATGGCCATCAGGGCTGCACTGACGGGCCATTTGGTGCTTTCCACAATCCATACCAACTCGGCATGGGGAACTGTAGCCCGTCTGACCGATATGGGAATCCCCGGTTTCTTAGTCGCCAATACCCTGAATACCACGGTAGCACAGCGTTTGGTAAGGCTGCTCTGTCCGGCCTGTAAAAACAGGGAGCCTCTGGATGCAGGGCGCTATCCCAGACAGTTCAGGCCACCCGAAACAGTACAACACCATTTTGTGGCCGGCGGCTGTGCAGCCTGTTATTATACAGGTTATAGCGGCCGCAAAGCGGTTTATGAAGTTGTGCCTATTGATGCTGATCTTGCAGCCCATATCAGAAATGGCAATATGGCTGTTGACGGAATTCTGGCCGAAAAAGGGATCAGTACCCTTTCGCTGAATGCCTTTTCGCTCTTTGTGCAGGGGCTCACCAGTTTGGAAGAAATTTACCCATTATTGTTAACGAGTTAAATGAAGAACAGGAATATATTTTTTAAGGCAGTTTTAATGCTCTTATTTGCAGTAGCAGTTATTGGTACCGCTTATGCACAGGTGCCCGAGCAGGGGCAAAGGCTCACTGCTGTTACAGAGCGGTTGAAGAATCTCGCCGTCACCGTTCCGGGGCTCAACCAACCGGTGCAGCTGTCCATTTCGGGTGCCTCCGCCCAGGAGTTTTTAAGGGCACTTGCGCAGGCGAACAACCTGAACATCAACATCGATCCGCAGTTGAACTTTAAGATCTACACCAATTTTAGGAATGAAACAGCCCTCAACGTGCTGCTGTTCCTGGTTAAGGAATACGACCTGGATATTAACCTGATCGGCTCGATCATGTCGGTAAGCAAAGCTGCAGTTACCAAAGCAGCCATACCACCCAGGGAAATCAAGATAAATTATAATTCTTCTAACGAATACCTGGGATTTGAGCTCAATAACGATACGTTGAGCCAGGTAGCTAAAAAAATCAGCGAGCTCTCGCAGAAAAATGTGGTTGTTCCGGTAAACCTGATGGGCAAAAGGGTGAGTGGTTTTATTGCAGCTGCACCTTTTGAGGTGGCACTGGAGAAACTGGCCTATGCCAACGACCTGAAGATGAACCGTACCAATGATGGTGTATTTATCTTTCAGCCACTTGGCGAGGGGGAAGAACTTTATGTCAATGGTGATAATGCCACGGCAGTAAAAAGATCCAACCGTGGTTCGGGTCCCGCCGCCGGCAATTCATTGGGGAATTTCAACCTGAATGCGAGAAGGGATGCGCAGGGCAACCGTACGGTAAGTGTGGATGCGCTCAACGCCCCAATATTGGATCTGATCAAATCTGCTTCGGCAGAAGCGGGTGCCAATTATTTTATCTATTCAGATATCAAGGGTACAGTTACCACCAGGCTCAGCGGCATCGGTTATGATTCGTTTCTGACTGCGTTGTTACAGGGTACCGAGTATACCTATAAAAAGGATGGCGGGGTTTATCTTATAGGCGATCGCAGGCTGGAGGGGCTCAGGTCCAACCGGATTGTACAGCTGCAGCACCGTTCGCTGGATACGATACAGACAATGATACCGACCGAATGGAAAAAAGGGGTTGAGATCAAAGAGTTCAGGGAGCAGAATACGCTGCTGCTTTCAGGCGCTTCGCCACAGGTTAATGAGATCGAGAATTATATCAAACAGATCGACCGTGTGGTACCCATGGTGCTGATCGAAGTTACGCTCGTAGATGTGAGGAAAGGGAAAACAGTAAAGACGGGAATTTCTGCTGGTGTATCGGACAGTGTACGAACCGGCGGTACCATTCTGCCCGGGATAGATTATACTTTTGGAGCCAATTCGATCAATAATTTCCTTTCCAGGTTGGGCCGTAATGGTTCTGTAAACCTGGGAAGGGTAACCCCGAACTTTTATGTCAAGCTCAGTGCCCTTGAAAACAACAGCAACGTCGATATCCGCTCTGTACCCAAACTGTCTACACTCAATGGTCATTCGGCCAGCCTGAGCATCGGAAGTTCCCGTTTTTACAGCCAGCGTACCCAGAACGTAATACCCTCGCTCAATGCCCAGACCGTGGTAACCGAGCAGTTTACCGAGGTAAACGCCAACCTGGAGATAGATATCAGGCCAGTGGTTTCTGGCGATGACCAGGTGACCCTGAACATCAAAGTGAATATTTCCGATTTTATCGGAAATCCGCCATTGAATGCACCACCCCCCAAATCCACCAGTAAGTTCACCTCGATGATCAGGGCACGGAATGAGGATATGATCGTGCTGGGAGGGCTCGAAAGAACGGAAAGTAACGAAAGCGGTTCCGGGGTTCCTGTGCTTTCACGTATCCCTATTCTTAAATGGCTCTTCAGCAGCAGGGAAAAATCCAATAACAAAGTGGTTACCCTGGTGTTTATCAAACCTACAATCCTGTACTGATCATGTTCGCCCCATTTGAACATTTGCTCGGGATAGAGATCAAGCTGTTGCCCGACGCAAGCTTCCGTTGCAGCTATGCTATAGTAAGCAAAAAGGGAAATCTTTTAAACATTGGCAAATATCACCAGATTGAAGGATCTTTGGTCAAGGTGCTGGAATCGATCCCGAGAAAATACCCGCTGGCACTTACGCTGAGCGGAAAAGGGATTATCCATAAGCTCGCCATAAGCAAGGGGAATGAAACAGAAGGCCTTTTTAGAGAGGTATTCCCCTCTGTTGAAAGGAAAGACTTCTATGTACAGGAGTGTCCCTTAGAGGACGGTAGCTGGGTGAGTATAGTCCGGAAATCACAGGCCGATGATATACTTGGCAAGCTCAAGGCCGCAGGCATGCGGGTTTATTCACTTAGCCTCGGCGGTTTGGCCATTACAGGTATCTGGGAGATGATAACGGAAAAAGGTACAGATTTTCAGGTTGATGGACACCTCTTTCAGGTTTCCGAAATGGGAGCTTTGGGAGGCTATCTATACACCGGAACACATAGCGAAGAGGTTGATTTCGCTCTCGGCGGGGGTAAAGTGCCATCTTATGCACTATTGCCCTATGCACTGGCCTTTCAGCTTTTCCTGCACGACCGTGTCGAGCTGGTCAAAACCGATCATGAGAACGTTGATCAGGCTTTTCATGCTTTTTTGGGAAATCATGCACTCCGAAAAACAGCTTCGGTTTTTATCTTCTCTCTTTTAGGGCTGCTGCTGATCAGTTTTTTGGTTTTGAGCTATTATAACAGTGAAAATACGGCATTAAATGCGCAGGCTGGAAACCTCAGTGCCGCTGCAGACAGGGGAGATCTGTTGAGAAAGGATATTGCCCTTCAAAAGGCAAAACTGGAACGGTTGGGCTGGAACGGAGGCTACAGTTATGCCTTTCTGCTCAATGAAATCGGAGGAACAAGGCCCAGATTGCTGCAACTAAAAGAGCTGGCTTTTGGTGAAGAAAAAAAAACAGGTTCGCCGGCTGAAATTGGCAATATAATCAGGATATCGGGAGAAACCAGCAGCCTGCCATCCGTAAACAACTGGATATTCGAGCTGAAAGAAAGAAAATGGGTGCACAGTGTCAAACTGCTGCGTTATCAGCAGGATAATGAATCCGAAAGTTATCTCTTCAGTCTTTTGATCAATTACTGATATGTTAAAAAATTTAAGCCTTAAGGCTAAGAAAATAATAATGGGTTTTTTAATGGTTTTCACCATTTATCTCGCCTATGTTCTTTCGTTTAAAAAGGCCATTTCTGCTTTCATGCTACATAGCCAACTTGAACAGACTGCTATATTGGGCGGGGAACCAGCCACTGCTATTGCTCAATTGGAACGGGAGCACGGTTTTTACCTGTCGGTGCTTAAAGCTTACAGGGTAAAGGCAGATGAGCGGGAAAACAGGCTCTGGCAATCTGTTTCGGGGATGGCAATTGCAACAGGGGTTTCGATCAGTTTTTCTCCGGAGGATATCAAGGGGATGTTGGATACTTCAGTGGTGGATAGCTCGATAGTTCTTGACCGCTTCAGCTTCTCGGGCGGGTATGCTAACCTGGTAAAACTGCTCGATACCGTTTCAAAGGCTAAGGGTATTGGAAGGATTGCCTCTGCAAAAATCGGCACCGAGGCTTCAACCGGGGGCACCGAAGAAAAAAAGGTGTTGATACTCAAAATCAGGCTGGCCGCGGAAGAAAGATAGCCCAGAAAACCAAACGATAAAAACCTATCCTTTGGAAAATGGCGATCGTCTAGAATATTGTATTTCTTGATTGTAGTATAAGATAGTCAATTTTATTTGTTTTTGAGTTGTTTTTTACGTGGTAAAAGCCGGTTATCTCTGGTAATTTATGCTTTACACGAGTGTATTGTTGGTTTTAACTTTTTTGTCGCCTATTTTTTTGTAATGATTTTTTTTATTGGGATATTGTCGCCCATAAACTACTAGTAACTATGCGCTCGCCAAATTTATGCTCTACCGATAAGGCCCTTGTTTCAAGGGGTCCGACAATGCCTGCTTTTTTATTCAGGAACCGGCATTGACCGTATTTTGAAGACAGTTTTAATTTCACTTTTCTTATAAACAAACAAATACCTAAATACGCTCTAATGATCAGCTGTTACGTGATCGGTGAACTTTCCACCGTAGAATCACTCTGTACTTATATTACCGATTATCCACTTACAACGCTCAGAGGCTATTCGGTTCAGCGGCCCGAACGTTTTGATGCGGTATATTCCCTAAGGCCGGATATCGTTTTCATCGATTCTGCACTTGCCGGTGGGCAGGATAACTGGCTGGAAAGGATCAGGCAATTCTCTTCTGTTGTACTTGTATCCCCCGGAACAGAACAGGCATTTGCCGCCTTTGAACATTTCGCATTCGATTACCTGATCAAACCGGTACCCTTTAACCGGTTTGTCAAAAGCATTAACAAATTTGAGCACTTGGCCCAATTGGTCAGCTTGGTGAACCTCCAGGTTAGGATACCCGCTATCGATTCTTTTTTTATCAAGGCCGATTCAAAAGGATTCAAAGAAGTGCTCATTAAATGCGAACAGCTAATTTACATACAGGCCATGCAGAATTATGTTGTACTGCACATGGAAAACAACCAGCGTTTTTCCTGTCACAATTCGATGAAGGAAATGGAAGATACCCTTTGCGGACCCTCGTTCAGCAGGATCCACAAATCATTTATCATAAATGATGAAAAAATTACCTCCATTGAAGGCAATATCCTGATCATGAACGGCAACGAAAATGAGAAGCTCCCCATTGGAAACACCTACCGTAAAGCTTTTTACGAGAAAAAAGCACAAAAGATGATCAGGAAGCAAAAAACAGGCGTGCAGCTGGAACCCTATTCCAGGTTGGCCTTGTGGCTGTTATACACGGGTATGGCAGCTGGCATGGCACTGGTGTCGGCTGAAATTTTTATACAGGTGTAACATGCAGAACAAAATACTTTTGATCGGGTTAATGACCCTTGTGATGGGCTGTAGTGAATTTATAGAACCTTCGATCAGTGATCGGGGGATCGAAGTGCTTGCGCCGGCCAACAGGTTGGAAAGCAACAGCTATCAGCAAACCTTTTGGTGGAACCCGGTTGCAGATGCACTTTACTACCGGCTACAGGTTGTCTCACCGCACTTCGACAGTGTAGCCAGGCTGGTACTGGATACGCTCATCAACAAAGATAAATTTACCTACACCCTTGATCCGGGAAAATACGAATGGAGGGTAAGGGCAGAGAATGGCAGCAGCACCGGCATGTATGCGAACAGGATGCTGACCATTTACCCTTCAACCCTGAGCGACCAGATACTGCAGCTAAGCCTTCCAGCTACCGGAATGGCCGTATCCAGGCCACAGGTCAGGTTTGAGTGGCTCAAACTCTTCGGCGCTGCCAACTACCGACTACAGGTAGACCGGAACAATTTTCAGGATGAAAAGAATATGGACCTCAATATTACTACTGAAAACCTTTCTTTTCTGCATACCTTAACTGCTGAGGGAAGTTACCAGTTTAGGGTAAGGGCCGAAAATCCAAGCCAAAACTCAAAATGGAGTACCGTAAGAACAATTGTTTTTGATACAACCGGACCTGAAAAGCCGCAATTGAGTACGCCACTGAACAAGCAAGCGGTGACCGCTCCAGTTCGGCTGGTTTGGAACAAAATATCCGATGCAGAAAAATATGAGGTTTGGGTCTATAAAAGCGATGGGGAGACACCTTACAGCTCTGCTTATCCAAAAAGTGTTACGGCAACCGAGATCAGTTTTGATGGTGGCAATCCAGGCGAAACTGTAACGTGGAGGGTAAGGGGCTTTGACCGAGCTGGAAACATGGGCACCTTTAGTGAGATGAGAACCTTTACAGTGCAATAAATCAGATGAAGAAAGAAAAGGGAACAACCTATCTTTTAATCTGCGCCGTGGCAGTGGTATGGGGTATCATCTTTTACAGGGTGTTTTCGGGCATGGCCGCAGAAGATATTGGCCCCATTCCTCAGCAGGCAGTTAAGAAAACCTATTTTAACCTGGTTGATCATGCCCGGGACACGGTTATACTCGATCTTTCTTACAGTGACCCCTTTTCAAAAGGATACACCGCAGTTGCAGCCGAAAATGTTTTAACTGAACAGCCCATATTGACCCGGCCCACTCCTGTATTGGCAAAACCGAGAACCGACTGGTCGGGAATTGTATACATCGGACAGCTTTACAATGCAGCGCAGTGCAGGCACGTAGCCATTATCAATGTAAAGGGCAGGGAGATTATGCTCACAGAAGGCCAGAGTGGTGGCGAACTAAAGTTCATTAGGCGTGTGGGTGATTCAGTCAAGGTAGAATATGGTGGCGAGAGCCGTTATTTATCAATTAAGTAAATGAAATTTTTATATATAACCTTATTGCATTTGGCGGTGTTCAGTGTAGCCGCCATGGCGCAGCACACCACTGACTATTTTGATGTAGACAGTTATAGCCACACGCTTCACCTCGATGGGTACAAATCGGTTTTCCGGGTGCGCCCGCCAAAGAAGGGATCAAAACCGGCAGAAAAGGATGTGAAGTACGCCTGGTTCGGTGGCAACAGCATTAATTGGACCCAGGGCGGCTATAGCGGGAAACTGCTGGATGGGCCATATCAGGAATTTTATCAGAACAAGGCCTTAAAGGCTCAGGGAAATTTCCAAATGGGCCTTAAATCCGGCGAGTGGAAAAGCTGGAACAAACAGGGGACTATAGATTCGGTAGTCCACTATTTGCATGGGAGGATGGACGGCCGGTTTGAAAAATATGGCCCAAATGGATTGCTGTTGGAAAAGGGAAAATACAGGAACGGGCTTATCAATGGAAAACTGGAAAGGCACGTATCCCCAGATAGTGTACGCATTACGCGCTATAAAAGTGGAAAGCCCGTTCCCCAAAAGCCATTTTTTGCGAAAACCTGGATCAACAGGATATTTAAGAAAGGCAAAAAACAGCAGAATCCTGCTTCCCTGAGGTGAGGATATAAGCTTAGTATAGCAATGAATTACCAGTGCACCCAATGGAATGTCCACCAGCTACAAATGGAAATTGTTTACCCTATTCACCAGCGTGTTTTATGCTAAGGGCGGGGGCACTGTATTTTGCAGTTATCTCTGCGTTTTTAATTGCGGTAATCTGCGCGTCGCTGATCATGGTTGCTGCCTATTACCGGGAAGGAAACTTAAAAGAACGGCGTAGGGTACGCTTGGAGCGTAATATGTCCTCTGCAATTGGATATGTACTTAAATCTAAGGAGAAAATTACGGCCGGTAAGCAGAGTATAGATCTGCTGGGGGAAGGCAAAGATAGTGTAGAAATAGATTGCTCTTATTGGGGTGTTTTTCCACTTTCGGTTATCCGCGCATTTACCTCATCGGATACGCTGAGCCGTGTTTTTTTGATGGGGATGGATCCTGGGAAAGACCAGGTTGCCCTTTACCTGAGCGATGAAGACCGGCCATTGTCGGTGAGCGGGGATACGAGGATTTTCGGAGATGCAGTGGTGCCCAGATCAGGGATGCGCAGATCCTACGTGGAGAACAGGTCGTACTCGGGTACCCAATTGGTTTATGGAAAGGTTATGGAAAGCGGAAAAACACTGACTCCGCTGGATAAGGACCTGATTGCGGCGATAAATCGTGAACTGGACAAAAGTGTTTCAGGAATGGTAACCCTCCCTTATGGAAATCTGGATATCCCATTTTTGAAAGCGACAAAAATATTTGCTGTCCCAGGGGGGGCAAAGCTAAGTGGTATGCTATCGGGAAAACTTGTGCTTTACTCGGATACCACAATAATAATTACCGGCCAGGCCCGCTTAGAGAACACGGTGGTATACGCAAGGAGCATTAGGGTAGAGGAAGGTTTCAGGGGCAGCTGTCAGCTTTTTGCACGCGACTCCATTACCCTGGGGGATAGGACCATATTGGATTATCCTTCAGTACTGGGACTGGTGGCGAAAGAGAAAATGGTAGATCAGTCAAAGATAACCATCGGAAAGGATGTGATTGTTTCAGGCAGCGTTTTCAGTTATGAACCCAAAAGAACGCCGCTCCAGACCATGGTCAGCCTTTCCGACCGCGCAAAGATCAAGGGTGAACTTTATTCTACAGGCATCATTAAACTGGCCAAAGGCGCTGAGGTGGAGGGAAAAACCTCCTGCAACCGCTTTGTGATGCAGACCCCTACAACCTTATACGAAAACTTTTTGGTAGATGTGCTGCTAAACAGAAAGGGCAGAGACAGGCATTACCTCTCTCCGCAGGTATTCAAGGCATCCGGCAATGAAAAAAAAATACTGCTATGGTTAAACTGATAAAGGAGAAAATAGAGGCTTCTACGCTTGTGGAAGTACTCATTGCGATGGTGGTTATCATGGTGGCTTTTACTATTGCTATCGGTGTGTTCAGCAATGTGCTAAAAGGCGGTATTTCAATCAAAAAGCTGCAGGTACAGGCGCAGATGGAAGTGCTCGTTAAACAGGTCGGCACAGAAGGACTGGATGAGAGCGAAATATTGCAGATTGATAGTGTATCCTATGAAATGGTCCGCATGGAAAGCGGAATCGCAGGAATGTACAGGCTGAGCATAAGGGCCAGCGAGCAGGGTAGGTTACTGGACAGTATAAAGGTTTTGCTAAACGATGATCGGAGAAAAGAACAGGATTAATGCCTATACCCTAATGGAGGTAGCCGTAGCCATGTTGCTCGCCGCAATATGCATCAGTATCTGTTATTCGGCCTACAGCCTGATAGGGAGCTACTTCGGCGATTTTGAGCTCAGGAACAAAAATGCACAGGATATCCTGACCCTCGAAACTACGTTGGCACGCGATTTAGACAAAGGGCATTATATTGTTCGTACCGATGATGGGATAGCGGTAAAGCAGGACAGCCTGACCATCAGCTACCGCTTTAATGGTGCAAAGATTGTTAGAGATGCCTTGGGCTTGCGTACAGACAGTTTTGACCTGGCGGCAACAGAGGCTTATTTCCGCTTTGAAGGCAGCGCGGCAGCGTTGGGAGATACTGTTGACCACATAAATCTGGTACTTCAGCTGGAAAAGGGCGCAAGGATCCCCCTGGTATTAAAGAAAAATTATAGCTCACAGGATTTATTCAGATAATATGCCCACAGTTGATATATCCGGATACGGAAAAAAAAGAAAAGCCGCTAAGCACACACCGAAAGCCGGCATCTCCAGTTTATTGGCAAAGGATATTTCTTTTGGAAACGGGCAGCTGAGCGACCGGAAGAAAGAAGCTTTCTATAATGAGCTGGGCACGCTGATCCGTTCGGGGATCGATATCCGTTCTGCACTCGAGCTGACGGCGGGCTCTTACACCCAAAAAAAAGATGTGGCACTTTTTGATTCCATCCAGGCACAGGTAATCGGCGGAAAATCGCTATCTGAAACCATGCAGGCTGAAGTGAAATTCAGCGCCTATGAGTTTTACAGTGTCCGTATCGGAGAGGAAACAGGCAGGCTTGCAGAGGTACTTGGAGAACTGGCCAAATATTATAAAGCTAAGATCAGTCAGCGCAGGAAGATTATTGGCGCAATTACCTATCCGCTATTGGTATTGGCCACTTCTTTTGCTGCTGTGTTTTTCATGATCAAATTCGTAGTGCCCATGTTTGCCGATGTATTTTTGCGTTTCGGGGGCAAACTGCCTTATCTAACCTCACTTATCGTGAGCTTCTCAGCCTGGTTCGACCGTTACATCTTTTTTTTACTGGGATTTGTTCTGGTCTTGGTTACCATCGTCATGGCCAGCAGGCAAAAACTTTGGTTCAAGCAGTACAGTGCGCTGGTTTTGTTGCGGATACCCGTTATTGGAGAGATTACCAGAAAAATCTATCTGGCACGTTTTGCCAACACCATGAGGCTGCTTACCGAAACCAATACACCTTTATTGCAGGCCATGGATCTGGTTGGACAGATGATTACCTTCTATCCGGTAGAGCAATCTCTTAAAATGGCCAAGGCCGATATTCTTCTGGGCAGTAGCCTGTCTATGGCACTCTCAAAATATCCATTTTATCCGGCTAAATTCATCCAGATGATCCGTATCGCAGAGGAAGTAAACAAACTGGAACATTTTTTTGAACAGCTCTCCGAACAGTATACTGAAGAGGTAGAGTATAAAACCAATGCCATTAGCGGGCTTTTGGAACCGCTGATCATTATTTTTCTGGGCCTGGTAGTTGGGGTAATCCTGATAGCGATGTACCTGCCCATGTTCCAGATGAGCAGTACCTTTTGAGGATAAAAACAGAAAAACAGGCTGATGCCTGCTGAAGGTATTTACTCGTGAGGTTAACGAAATGGCCACAAAAATCTGCTGTCAGAAAAATTTCGTCACCTGCAAACGCGTGTTCATGTTAAAATAGGTGCAGTTCGTCAAAAAGATTTTCCGGCATTCTTTTTTTAGCTGATTTTAGTGCGATAGGAGGGCTGTTATCAAGACAGCCTGAAATTACTTTAGCATCAAATTAATTTTATGAAAAATCTAAAAGCGCTCTTTAAGCTTTTTTGCCTCATGGCAATCCTGCTTCAGGCCGGTGTGTCCGGTGCGCAGATCGTCAGCGTCAATCAGTCTTCAGGAGCGGCAGCCATTAACATCCCGATTTATACCCTTAAACGGGGTAAAATTACCGTGCCGATTTCCCTTTTTTACTACGGTAGCGGTGTTCGGGCCAAAGATATTGAGGGCTCGGCCGGAATGAACTGGCAGATTTCGGCTGGAGGTGCGATTACCCGCGAAATGCGCGACGTACCTGACGACCTCGCCGATAACTCGAAAGGATGGCTTTATAATAACAACGCCATCAAAATCAATAATTTCACTATCGCCAACGATGGCAATCAGGGTACCTGTAACGATGAAGGTGCAGACCATAGTTATATCGCCAATAACCTGGGCGATTTATCAGATACCGAGCCCGATGTTTTCAATATCAGTGTTCCGGGGCTTTCCTGCAAGCTTTTTTTTGATGGCAGCCACCAGCCCAAAACCATTCCATACCGCGATATCAAAGTAAGCTATACTACTGATTGGGCCGGTATCGACCAGTTTAAGATCACCAACGATCAGGGACTTACCTATACCTTTGGTATGTCTGAAATGATTGGTAGAAAAGCAGGATCGGCCAACCCAGCTGGTATCCAGTTTTTCAAACGGAAGTATGATGTATCACAGTCGGTAAACTTTAGGAGCAAGTGGTGCCTTACCTCCATAAAAGATAACAATGGCAACGAAATAACCTTTAGGTATGCTCCTTACCAGAACGACTACCGGGTAAGCCGGAAATATTACGGCTTTTATATTGGCAATACCACAACCAAAACCAACCAGTTTTATGTTGAGGATGGGTCGTTTACCTTGATGCTGACCGGAATTGATTACATCACGGATGATGCCATTAATGATATTTCGAAATTTACTTTTACCTATGAATATAATGCGCGGACCTATATGCCGCTGCTGGCCTCAATTTCTGGGCCAGGACGTGGTTGGAACCTGCTTTATGACCAGGCTTACGTACCCAATAGTGAATACCACCGGTATTTCTTAAAAGAGTTTAGGGAAAACTCGGCAGAAAGCGCTATGCGTTACCGTTTCGAATACAACGGCCTTTCGGTGGGTGCCTTACAAAAAGTTTTTACCACTTTGCCCGATTCGAGTTCCAACCAGTTGGACCGTTGGGGATATTACAATGCTTCTCCGGCCAATTCGCTGTTGCCAGAAGTGTTGATCAACCCTGGGACGGCAGGCATGGAAAGGTTCAGGTATGAACAGGTACCTTCCCTTGCAGCGAATTATCCTTACTCGGTGAGTGGAAATTCCCGGGCAGTTTACCCGGCAGCACTGATTACTGGGAGCCTTTCCAAAGTGAGCCTGTTGGATGGTGGCACAACAGAAATTGAATACGAACCCAATACCTATTTCGATCCCCAGGCCGGAGCAGATATGTACGGTAGTGGCATAAGGGTTAAAAAGTTAACGACTTACGACCTGGGCGTTCCCGGCGTACAAAAAGTGGTTAATTATAGCTATACCGATCCGGCTACGGGCCACACGAGCGGTAGAGCTTTATCCTTACCTATATATGCTTTCCTACGGCCTTCGGCACTAACCCTAAACCCTGAATCAGATTGGAAAAATGCCATTGTGCGCTCTGATGAAGATCTTTCGGAGGCCGAAGATGGGGTGATGTACAGTTTCTTCAAAGAAAGCATTGCCGGACAGGGTTATACCACTTCCGAATTTTCACTGCCGGCCACCCATTTCGATCTTAGCGCGGGGCCTGACTGGACAAGGGGGATTACCAATATAGCCGGTTGTAGCGGATCGGGAGGTGTACTGAACAACGACCGCGACCTTTACCCCTTTATACCAAACATGGATGTCAGTTTTGAAAGGGGAATGCCCAGCCGCGAAAGGGTTTATAACGAAGCAGGGCAAAAACTGTTAGAGACTATCTATTCCTTTACCCGGGCCGGCAGTGCACAGTCCATACCAGCCTTTAGGCGCGAATACAATAACGGTATACTGGCCTATGCCAAATACAATGTATTAACCGGTGTTGAAAGTGTGATCCAGCAAAAGCAGGAATTCAGCTTTGATGTGGCCAGCGGCCAGCAAAAGCAGGCTACCACTACCTATGCTTATCAGGGGAACGGGCACATTTACCCAACCAAGGTAGAATCGCAGAATGGCGATGGAAGGGTATTGCGTGTACTTACCAAGTACCTAAAAGATTACGATGCCACTGTGGCCACCGATTCGGCATCATTGGCGATTAAAAGTATGGTCGCGAAGAACATCAATATTCCAATAGAAACCATTAACCAGGTTGAACGCGGCGGGCTAAATAAAACTGTTTCGGCCAGTTTGGCCAGGTTTGCAGTATTTAACCCGGGTGGTGAGCAGCCTGCCAAAACACTTAGCTTCAGGAACGCTGCCGGTGTTACCGATTTTCAGTTTTCCAATATCCAAGCCGGTAATTTTACCAACGATTCCAGGTATTTTGCAACCGCAAATTTTACGGATTATAACTTCTATGGACAGCTGTTATCGGGTAATGATACAAAAGGCCGTTATAACGCAGCCCTTTACGATGATTACTCAAGGTTAACCTTGGCCAATATAGCCAATGCAAGGCATGATGAAGTACTTTACAGCAATTTCGAAGAAGGTAACCTGGCTGGCCTTTGGCCTGAAACTACGGCACAGGGTTCAGCCACAGCGCACAGCGGTTTACAGAGCATTTTTACTAGCCCATCAACAGTATTATCCCGAAATGTAAAGAAAAAGGTGGGTGCCAAATTCTATACTTTATCGGCATGGATCAACACAGGTACAGCTAGCAATTTGCAAGCTACGGTAACCAACCTAAGCACTAGTCAGGTACTGAGCAGTTCGACGGGGATAACCGCCGATGCCAACTGGAAGCATTATCAGTTGCGCATTCCGGTAGAAGCCATGGGCCAGGAGTTTAAGGTGAGGTTATGGGGAGCCACTGCCATGTTGATCGATGATATTGTGTTTAAGCCCGAAGAGGCGAGTGTGCAGGTAAACAATTACGATGCGATTACCGAAAACAAGCTAGCTACGGTATCCGATAATGGCGCCGCAGCCAAATACGATTTCGATTCGGTAAACCGGTTGAAACGGGTATACGATCGGGATGGCAACCTGGTGCAGAAAACAACTTATATTTTGGGTACCAACCAAGATCAGTTTGCACCTGTTTTCTCTATGAATGAGGATCAGGTGGTAAATGAAGCGGTATACCTTTCAATATCCAGCTATCCTATATTCAACGGGGATGGTTTAACCTATACCTGGAATTTTGGCGATGGAAGCCCAACAGTGGTTTCTTCCAGTCCCTTTGGTGTAGTACATACTTATACCCAGGTCGGCAATTACTCCGCAAGTGTGACCAAATCCTCACCTTATTACGGTTCGGTTACCGTAACTCAGAATATAAGGGTTTCTTTGCCAGCGGTATCCAATACTAAGCTATACTCCAGTTCAGGCGATATGATGCTTACTTTCTATCAGAACGGCCAGATTGTGCAGCAGTTTTCTCAGAGCCAGTTTAGTTCCGGAACGGCAAATGTTGGACCTGGTGCCTATACCATCAGGGTAGGAGTTTCCTCTTCTCCATACAGTGGTTCAAATCCTTATGGCTATAGAAGTATACAGTTTGTGGCTAAAGGGCCTAACAACACCAATATTGTTGCTAGCTGTCTTTCTTCACAACCGGGTTTAAACATTTATGAATTTTATTTAGACCTTACTGGAAAAGAAAGCCTAACAATCGGTACAGATACACAGATCTGCGTACCACCCTCAGTTGAATAAAAGCCTCTATCTAAATTAAAGACAATGAAAAGATATTTATCCCACTTACTGCTGTTATGGTGCAGCATGTTAATTGGCATATCCACAAGCTATGCACAGCATAAATCATTTGTGCAGCAGGAAATCGTTAAAGTGCCAGGTGTTTTTACCGAAGCACAGTTAAGCGGTTTAAGTACAGCACAAAAACAGGTAACCCGTACATATACCGATGGTTTTGGCAGAGCACAACAGGTAATTGCTGTAGGCGGTAGCCCTAATGGTAAAGACCTCGTTCAGCACAGAAGTTACGATAATATGGGGCGCGAAAGCATAGGCTATCTGCCTTATGCCTCGGCAAATAACAATGGGGCCTTTAGGGCGAATGCCTTAGGGGAGCAGACCTCTTTTTACAATACCAGCGGCCAAAAAACAGCTACCGATGCCAATCCTTTTTCGCAGCAGCTGTTCGAGAACAGTCCTTTACAGCGCGTTCTGAGACAGGGTAGCGTCGGCGCAGGCTTTCAGCCGGGCGAGCACGATAAAATACTGGCTTATGGTACCAATACCAATGCCGAAACTGTACGCAGGTGGCAGCCCGATGGTAGCGATGCAGGTACCTGGCCAGTAGGAACCTTAAATGTGACTACAATTACGGACGAAAGTGGCGCAAAGGCTGCCGTTTACACCGATGCTGCCGGGCAAACTATACTTAAAAGGCAATGGTTTGGGCAGGGCGGGGTAAGCTGGCTCAACACCTATTATGTTTACGATGACCTGGGCCAATTGCTTTTTATCATTCCGCCAAAGGCCACGGCATTTATGGAAACGGTTGGGAATTATAGCCTGGTGCAAACGGAACTGGCCAAATTAATTTTTAGCTATGTATACGATGAAAAAGGAAGGCCAATAGCGAGGACAGTTCCTGGTGGTACACCTGTTTATATGGTGTATGACCGCATGGACCGCATGATACTGGTTCAGGATGGAAACCTGCGTGCACAGGGTAAATGGAACTACATTAAGTACGATAGCCGACAAACCCCCATCAGTCAGGGGATTTATACCGATGGCAATAGCCGTGCAGCATTACAGGCCTATGTATTGGGCTTAAATTATAGCAATGGTTATTTTGAGGTGCGTAATGGCGATGCGGCCACCGGCTATTACAGTAACAACACCTTCCCTACAGTAAACCTAGAGCCACTGGCCTACAGTTATTTTGATGATTATGACCTGGACGGTAATGGCGCTGCAGATTTTGCTTTTCAGGCCCAGGGGCTTGGCGAGGGGCAGGTCTCCGAGAACATTGCCGGCCTGCCTACGGTGGTACGTAAACGTACCGTAGGTAATGGCCTGTCCAATATCTGGCTGAGCAGTGTAATGTTTTACGACCGGAAAGGGCAGTTGATACAAACACGGAGCAATAACCAGTTAGATGTAAACCTGGCCTCGGTTAAAACCTTTGTACGTGATTTTACAGGTAAAACTACACTGACTAAAATAAGCCACTCGGCAGCGACAACCGTAACTATACAAACAGCCTATGCCTTTGACCACATGGACCGCCTGAAAACTGTTGATGAAAGTTACAACGGTGCTGCTGCCATACGGGTAGCCGCTTATGAGTACAACGAGCTGGGGCAGTTGGTAGATAAAAAACTGCACAGTACCAATGGAGGGGGCAGCTACCTGCAATCGGTAGATTACCGCTACAACATTAGGGGGCAGTTAACCAGTTTGAACAACAGTACACTTACTGTTGATAGCAGGAACGACGATGCCAATGATGTTTTTGGCCTAGAGCTGCTTTACGAGCAAACTGATGGCAGTTTAGGAAATACCGGCTATTATAATGGGCTGCTATCTGCCGTTAAATGGAAAACCAATGCTCCGGGCGTTACCAATAGCAACGAAAGAAGTTACCGTTTTAATTACGATGCCCTACTTAGGCTCACTGCGGCGAATTATGCCGACCGTGCAGCGGGGAATGGCTGGGGCAGTATAGGTGCTTTTGATGAAAAAAATATCAGTTACGACCTGAACGGAAATATATTATCTTTACAGCGCAATGCGATATTGAACGGCAATATTACCGCGGTTGACGATTTGACTTACAGTTATGATGGTAACAGGCTGAATAATGTAAGCGATGGTTCTGGCGGGAATTATAATGTGTTTGGTTTCAAGAACCTGACAGGATCGGCCGATGCTTATAACTATGCCGACAATGGCAATTTGATGGCCGATACCAAAAAAGGGCTGGCGCTAACTTATAACGTGTTAAACCGTACCGAGCGGGTTACCATTACGAACGCTGCTGGCCGCTATATTGATTATACATATGGTGCGGATGGTGCCTTGATCCGTAAGCAGGCAATTGATAATGGCAGCCTGGTCAAGACAACCGATTACATTGACGGCTTTGTTTATGAGAACGGTATACTGGCCTATTTTGGCAGCAGCGGAGGAAGGGTAAGGAATAATTCGGGCAGCTTAAAACCGGAATACATTATCCAGGATCAGCAGGGCAATGCGCGGGTGAGCTTTGAAGAGCAGAACGGTGTGGCCGTGGTAAGGCAGGAGAATAGCTATTACCCTTTTGGTTTAAGCATGCCGGGCAATACGCTGCCCACAGCAGCTAACAAAAAACTGTACAACGGCGGTGCCGAATGGCAGGATGATTTTGGCGATATGCCAGATTTGCAGCAAACCTTTTACCGGATGTACGATCCGGCTTTAGGGCGTTTTATTGCGGTCGATCCGATTGCCGAAGCGAGCGAAAGTTTAACTGGTTATCAGTATGCACTGAATAATCCGGTCATTTTCAATGATCCATTGGGTGACAAGGCCGCTAATACCGTCACTGGTCAATATGCAGATTTTTGGAATAGTGCTCTTTCTTATACAAAAGGATATGGCGCTTCTTGGAACTCTGAATCTGGCTTTAGCGCCTTTGGATCTAGTCTAGAGGGCTTTACGAAAGGTGCTGGTCTCATGAGCGAGAATGGCACTTGGGGTATGAATGGCTGGGCACAAGATTATGAATCGGCTGCTCAAGCTTTTTACGACAAAACAGGTACCCTTGCATTACAGCCTGATAAATATGGTTACATTGTCACAGGCTTTTATTTTCGGGATGGTCAGGGTAAGCCAATTATAAAAAATGGCGTAAGTGGAGAGTATTCAAGAATATTCGTCGGAAAAGAAAAAAACACTCGGCGACCGGCAGGAAGTGAAAAAGAGGGAATTGACAAGCGTGGGGCAATTGACGCGACAATTGGAATTATTGGTGGTGTAGCAGAAGTTATCTTGGGAGTAGGTGGTGAGGCATTCACAGCAGGGATTAGCACAGCCATGATTATCGATGGGGTTTACAGAATTGGGATGAATACTGCCCGATTAACAGCATATTTAACCGCAAACAAAGAAGTTGGTAATGCCTTACCAAGTAATCTGGGAGGAATGGTTGGGAAATTAATAGATCGTGGGAAGTTTTCGGAGGTCGGGAAAATGCAAATAGCCTTAGGTGCAACTAACGACATAGCAACATTTTTTATGACAGGCGGCAATGGAAGTGCATGGGAATTATTATTGAGAAGCCCCAATTCTTTGAATGGAGCTGCTTCATTGGTTGGTATTACATCAAATTTATATACAGTTGGAAATTATGGAAACTGGGGACAAAAATAAAATAGTCAAATCTAATTCACAATTCACTAATTGGATTAATGCACTACAAAAAAATGCTATTTTAGAAGTAGTTTTTGGGATTTGTTTTGGATTGTTTATGCAGTACGCAATTTTTATAAATACTAGAAATAATACTCTATCGATTTTGTTGTCAATCGCTATTTCGGTTGCGGTTATTATTTACATTTATGGCAGAACATTGTTTAGAGGGAAAGTTATTAGTCATACAGTTAATGAAGTTATTGTGACAAGTGATAAACTTATTTTGACTACATATCCCGTTAAACTACTTTGGTTTCTGAAATGGAAGTCTGTAACTGAAGAATTGGACCTTGCGCATTTGTCTTTTACTGAATCAGAATATCCATTTATAGATAAGGATCGAATAAATTCAAAAGCAATAATGTTGAATGTAGATGGAGTTAACTTCTATGTTTTAAGGGAGGCTTTAGACTTAAGTGAAATTCTTGCATTTCAGCATTGATAAGGCAAGCAAATAAGGGAGATTTGTAAATGATAGCTTGTGCTGTGTTTTTGACCGGTCGAGCTGTTGGGACAGCAGAGATGTTGAGGTTCTGCTGTTCCATTGATCTTGAAGGTGCTTACTCTTGGAGCTCAAATAGGTGTTTATTCGGATGTATTAAGTAATGGAGGTGACAGCAAATAAAAAATATACGCTAATGGCAAATAGCAAAAGTGAACTATTTTATCATAAATGGAAAAAAGATGCGGAACAAAGTGTTTTTATTGCTGCACCAATTGTATTGATAATCTGTTTGACTTGTTTTACCCTCATTATAGGGATTTCAATCAAGCTCCTTTTAATCGTATTGCTGCCATTAGTTGCTATTTTTACAGGTTTGGTCTATAGTCCTCTTTTCCTAAGAAAAAAATATATCAATGGTATGGTGAAAAAAATGCATTTTGAGAATCAGATCATTAGCGTTGAAACTTATGGTTGGTTTAAATACAAACCAATATGTGCTTCTTTTACAGAAACCACCTTTCGACTTAATCAACAGTTCGATAATCCTTTCTTTAAAGAAAAAGCAGTTTGGGTATTGAAGATGTCAGACATCGGTAATGTTGATCTGTATATCGTAGAAGATTTTTTTGACGATGCTTTAAAATCTTTATTGTGCAAAATAGGGTGAAATAGTTTAGTTTTTTTATCTGAAAGCTTCTAAGATAATGGAGAACATAACTTACGAAATTAATAAAAACCGGAAAGCGTTTTATGAAGAATGACTTAAGGAAACAAGACATGGGTTAGTTTTCTATGTACCAGTTTTTTTATTGTTTTACTTAGGAATAGGTTTGGTAATTTATGGACTAAATTTAAAGTTTATCTTAATTTCGATCTTTCCCATTGTATTAATAACAACTGCTTTTATAGTGCCATACTTTTCAAGAAAGAAATATTTTACAAACATGGCTAAGCGTATTAATGGAGAATGAAACGCTCTTAATTGAAACCCATAAATGGTTTAGCATAGCGCCTACAACGAAATCAGTTTTGGTTAAGCACGCAGATGTGAGTGTCTCCGAAAACATTCCGTTTTTTAAGGATAAAAAGGTTTATTCATTAAAAATCGGTCATCATGACATAGCACCTATTTATTTGGTTGCTGAATTTTTTGATGATCTTGAGCAGATATCCGCATTGAAAACAGAAAGCTGAAATTTCGGATGAACTTTTATCTTTAGAACAGGTTTGTTCAGATTTCCTTAGATCAAGGGGCTAAAATCCGGGCGCACACTTTGGATTGAAATCCGGTGTCTACCATGCCTGAAATCACCACATATGCTCCAGATTCTGGCTCAAAGTCGGTACAAAGATTGGTGAAGGACAAGAAACTACTAAAGCACGTGAAAAACACTTGATGTGGCACGTACATTAATTCTAGCTATCTTAAAAAATGAATTTAAAGGAGAATTACTATTATTTATTTTACAAGTTGTTTAAATTTGGGGAATGGTCCCCGTCGGTTTTTCCAAGTGACTTTACAGCTACTTTGGCGATAATTTTTTTAGAATTATCTGCTCTAGCCTCCTTTAAAATATATTATAAATTTTTTTACCGTGACTATTATGTCGATTTCTTTTCTTTTCAAGAACTGATACCATTGATTTGCATAATTTTAGTGAATTATTTTGCATTCGTGCACGATCAAACGTGGAAAAAGTATTTTAAGAAATTTGAGAACCTGCCTAAAGAAAAAAATTCAGAAGGGACTTTGAAGGTGGCACTAGTCATTTTTATTTTATTGATCAATTTCGCTTTTTCCCTATACGTTATTGGAAGAATAAATGGTTTTTATTAACTGATTGCAGTTTTAAAATTGGCTTTCGATTAACTTTACTGGAAATATTGCAACATTCCATATTAAAAGAATTCAAGGATTAGATAAGAAGGCAGCAGGTATACTTGTTAACTAGTTATATCATAGAAATGGTTAAGATTGACAAAATAAACTGACATGGGGGCGAAAGATTTTCAAGCACAATTTTTGGAGGTGATCAATAATCCCACAAATAAAATACACTTTAACTTAAAAGGGGTAACTAGCTCTTAGGGCGCGATTCCAGAAGGAGCAAAAGGTTAAGGGGGCAAGCAGAGCAACAAGTTGGAAGCTATATGAACTTTATTCTAACCCTGGTGCGTTAGAACGGACTATTTTTTAAAATGGGGGCAAGATCGTTCCTAATCCATTTCACTAAATAAAGAATTATGAAAACTAATATTTTTAAATCATATAGATATTTTACAACCTTTGATATAAAAATTAGTCATGGGCAATTGCTTTTACGATCTCAAAAAAATGAAAATTATTCTCATAATATTGATGTTATTTTCTTTAATACGGTCTATATGCAATTATTTAATAGGCTTAACGGGATTTGCATTGAAATAGCTGATGAGAATAAAATTTTAGAATATGATTCGGTTTCTAGCTATCTAAGTAGTGAAAATAATTACTTGTTTGAAATTACAAGTGGCTTAGAAAAGTACTATGTAGCAGCCTCATTTGTAAAAGTATTCGAGAACGAATTAGATTTTAACGAAACTAGTTTAACTTTTGGAAATGAGGGTAAAACAAAAGAGATTGCTACGAGTCTTATCGATTAATCCAAAATTTCTCATAATCTGTGTATTTCAAAGAAACTGACCACCTCGTTTCGGGCCAAACTGCAGCCAATTTGATTGCCGGGCTATAGCCTAAATGTCTTGTCCTGAAATAGCTTGTCATTAAAAACTGAAAAATGGCCAAGGCCGATATTCTTCTGGGCAGTAGCCTATCTATAGCACTCTCAAAATATCCATTTTATCCGGCTAAATTCATCCAGATGATCCATATCGCAGAGGAAGTAAAGAAACTGGAACATTTTTTTGAACAGCTCTCCGAACAGTATACTGAAGAGGTAGAGTATAAAACCAATGGCATTAGCGGGCTTTTGGAACCGCTGATCATTATTTTTCTGGGCCTGGTAGTTGGGGTAATCCTGATAGCGATGTACCTGCCCATGTTCCAGATGAGCGGTGCCTTTTAAGGATAAAAACAGAAAAACAGGCTGATGCCTGCTGAAGGCATTCACTCGTGAGGTTAACGAAATGACCACAAAAATCTGCTGTCAGAAAAATTTCGTCACCTGCAAACGCGTGTTCATGTTAAAATAGGTGCAGTTCGTCAAAAAGATTTCTCACTCTGGTAGTTACTATCTACTTTGATCAAAAAAAGTTTAGTCGTTTATCGAATCATTGAACGGAATCGGAAAGAATAATATGTTATCATCTAAAATTAAGCTCACTCAAAGATTTAATCCATTTTTAAAGCAGATGACCTCATTACGCATTGCTTTGCTGGGTTCACTATTATCGCTATTGTGCTATGACACGTCTTTTTCGCAAACAAAATCGCTGATGGACGAATCTAGGCCTTTAACTCCTTCGGCATTTGAATATCTAAAATATACCGATTTGCCTGTCGGGAAATATACAGGGGTTGCTGAGATATCTGTGCCGCTATACCAGATCGAAGATGATGGGGTCAAATTGCCAATCAATTTGTCCTACCATAGTGGTGGTATAAGGGTGAGTGAAGAGTCTGGGGAGGTGGGTCTTGGTTGGAGTATGCCTTTCGGCAGCATTGTACAGATAGTAAATGATTTGGATGATTTGAATTCAAATTTTGGAAAAGCATCGGCTGACTATGTGGGTTCTACCATCCCCACAGAATTGCCGTATCGTTGGGATTGGCCTATACAATCATATGGATCCGGGCCAACGTTACCCGTAAACCAGCCTTTACCCAACTATGCGTTCCCAATAGCAACTGGAGGGTACTACCCTAAAGACGGAAATTACGACCCTCAAAGTTTTTTAACTTCCTCTTATTCAGATTCAGAGCCTGATGTGTTTAAAGCCAATTTCTTTGGCCACAGCGTTAATTTTATTTTTGACCGGAAAGATAATAATAGAATCCAGGTGTTAAATCAGTTGGGGTATACTGTTGAGTATCTCAGTAATGGGGGGTTTTCTATAACAATTCCAAATGGTGAAATTTATTCCTTTGTGTTAAAAAATCCTGGAAGTACTTTGACTTATTCCACGATTAATATTTTGGGTGGGTCTTATGGTGGAGGCACTTATCTTAATCCTGGAAATACATCTGCCACATGGGTTTTAACGGGTATTAAGACCAGAAATAAACATGATATTACCATTAATTATATAAAAACTGATGTAGCTAAAATGTTTCCACAGTTTTCTCAAACTTGGAAAAAGGTCACTGAAACCGGCGTAGGCATCTACTATAATACAATGAAATTTCTGGCACTTAGTGGCACCTTGCCCGACACTCATGCAGAAGGTATGCTTACTTCAAATAGAAGTGAGCAGTCCGAGTCCTATGTAATCCCATCCTCGATAGTTTTCTCCAATGGCAGAGTTGATTTTTACTCATCTGAAAGACTTGATAGGTTGGGAGGGAGGAAAATTGATAATATACGGATAAGCTCGCAAGAAATAGTAAGAAATATTAATCTGAATTATAGTTATTCAAATTCACAGCCTATTGGAGGTGGTGGGTTCAGCTATGACAATAGTATTTTCGGAAATACCGCGTTTTTGCGTTTAAAACTAACTTCGGTTATGGATGGAAAGGGGGGCACATATATTTTCAACTATGATACTCAGCCCTTGCCAGCTAAGAACTCTTTTGCCCAGGACCAATGGGGTTTTTACAATGGAGAACTTGGTAATACTTCTCTAATCCCTAATCCAACGCAGTACCTCAAACCCTCACTTGGAAATAACGGTAATAATCATTCAGCTGTTTTGCCGTTCGCCAGGGCCGAAACATTAACCCAGATTATTTACCCAACAGGTGGTAGTGCAAATTTTGAATATGAGCTTAATACCTTTGATAATTACTGGGTTCCCGATTATGAAACGAACACCAATACGACTTCGAAGGGTTGTGGTTTAAGGGTAAAATCAGTTACGCATAGAAATGAAGTTGGATCAATTTACCAGAAGCATCTATATTCTTACATTGGAGGAAAGGCCCTATTGCCGATAAACTTATATCGTAATTTCTCAGATAGCTATATATCTGCGCTACAGAACGGTCCAGAAGCGAATGCTCAGGTCACTTCCTATTTTAGCGAAGAACTAAACGGAAACGGATATTATTCAGCTTCAACCGTTAGCGACGTTAACGGTGTTGGATACGACCAGGTAACTGATAGATTGGTTGATGAGCAAGGGACAGACTTAGGGTTTACGACGACAGATTTCCATAATTATCCCAATACCCTTCCTTCAACCAGCGTCCAGTATATGAGTAAGGTAGCGATCAGTGTTCCAGCCATTGAAAATCGTACTTTACCGAAAACCGGCCTTGAAAAATCAGTCAAAATTTATAATCAACAGGGAGTTTTGAAGAAAAAGATCACAACCGAGTACCAAAATCAATGGACACAGTTCTTCTATGGATTGAGGGTATCTGATTATCGTGGCTATTATTATGTCTATGTTGATGCTACGAATAATTCAAAAGTTTGGGGATCCCAGCCCCAACACATGGTTGCCATATATCCGATTTACGATTTTATATCTAATCCATCCCGAGTCAACGAAGTAGAATACTTTGATACAGACAGTCTAAAAAAATCCTCTTTGTATAGCTATAATTATAAAAATTTGTTAAGTGCTGTGACCACAGATTATAAGGGGATGAGGAGAACAAATTCTTATCGGTATTTGGCTGATGAGGCATTCTTCAATCCGCTTTACGCAAATATCGCTGCTCAGGGAAGGATATCGGATCCGATATCAATTGGCGAAGAGACGAGTTATCCAAATGTCACTGCCAACGGTGTAACAGCATCTAAGACCTTGACATACAATTACCGTCAAGATGGGAACTTTTTTGTTAAAAGTTCTGAAACACACTATACCGGTGACGTAATAAATACCAGAACGTTTGACCGATATGATGACAAAGGAAATTTACTGCAGTTTACAGAGAAAGGAAAAACTACGAGCTTAATTTGGTCTTATAACCAGAATTATATGGTGGGTATGGTTGAAAATGCGACATATGGTACCCTTGAAAATATACTCGGCGCTAGCAATTTAACTTCTTTCGCAACAGCAATGCCTACTACACATTGGGGCGTAAATAATTTTCTCGCTCCACTGAACTATGATTCCCGCACAAAAAATTCCCTAATCAATACTTTTTCATATAGACCATTAATAGGGATTAGTACCATGACAGATTCTAAGGGAATGACTGTTTTTTACGATTACGATAACCTACAACGGTTAAAGGTAATTAAAGATCAAGATGGAAATATCGTTAAACAATTTGACTACCACTATAAACAACCATAAAAATGAATAAAACCATATTTACTGCACTGCTGGCGATAATTCTGATGGGCTTGGCCCAGAAAGGCTCTGCACAAACCAAAGAAGCTGTCCAGAAGCGGGATCAACGCAATCATTACCGTAAGACCTTACAGATAGACTCAACTAAAGCAGAGCTCGTGCTTCAGATCCAGGGGGACTATAAAAAAGGAATATCGGCAATTGAGGCAGACTCAAGTTTGACCGATGCTGGCAGAAGGACAAAAATTGACCTTATGATCCATGAAAAAAACAGACGCTTAAAGGCGATATTAAATCCTGTACAGCAGTCAAAACTTATACCAACTACTGAAAGGGGTGATGCAAAGCAATTTAACCGCTAATTTTATTATCTGTCAACCTATAGTAAGCTAATGCAATGAAATCTATTTACCGCTCTGTATACCCGACGCTAAGGTACCTGTGTAGCTTAATGTCTTTATTAGTAATCATGATACTGTTTTCGAATGGGGTTTACGCTCAATCTGGTTCAGTTTATAGCCCGTATCCAATTCCCATTAACTCATGTGGTCCAACAAGTTTTTCAGATTTTCGCAGCAATGCGGGGTATCCTAGCAATGTCGGCTTTGCCAGTCCGGAGATTTGTTATGGTTTTACAATTGCTCGGGCGACAAATGTTAGTGTTTCGCTCTGTGGAAGTAATTTTGATACATTTGTTGAAATTCTTGATCAGAACGGAACTGTTTTATACTCTAATGATGACAATGGTATTCTTTGCTCAGGCACAAGAGCCTCACTTAGCCAGATACTTCAAGCAGGATCCTATATCATCGTCACAGAAGGTTACTCGAATTATACCGGCAATATCGCATTAGATGTTCAGATCCAGGGAGGTGGAGCTGGTATACAGGGCTCTGGTATTGCACAGGCGATAAATGCGGGTACCTTTTCCTCGAGCGGTACTTTTAGCGATACCAGAAGCAATGCGGATGCTTGCCTTGGAAATACCCTTGGACAACAGAGTAACGATATCTTCTATAAATTCAGCTTATCAGGGACAGCTGAAGTAGAATTGCTTCATTGTGGGAGTGGCTTTGACACCTACCTGCACCTTTTGGATCAGTGGGGGACGGAGATTGCCTATAATGATGACAGTTCCCTTGGCCCATGTCCAGGTTCTCAGGCCTACATCAAAACAACACTATCAGCAGGTACGTATTACGTTGTTTCGGAGGGATATTCGACTAATACTGGGAATATTGTGACTACAGTTAATATCACTTTTGGCGTCTCCTCACAACTTCCCGTTATTTCTTACCCAAACCCTTCCAGCTTGGTCCTTGGGGTTTCAGCCAATCTCTCACCGACAAACACGGGAGGCGCGGTTTCTGCCAATGCCACTGCCACTACTTTAGCTGGAACTGGAAACAGTGGGTCTTCAAATGGAAGCGGTGGCTCAGCAAGCTTTTATACGCCCTTGAATACGGCAGTAGATCTTCATGGGAATGTTTACGTGGCAGACGGAGATAATCATCTGATCAGGAAGATCACTCCATTGGGGGTAGTATCTACCTTAGCAGGTGCGGGCTATCCGGGCTATGCAGACGGTCAGGGCACATCTGCCCAATTTCAGCATCCTTCAGCAATTGTTGTTGATGCAGCTGGTGTTGTATATGTGTCGGATCAACAGAATCACCGAATCCGAAAGATTACGCCATCCGGAGCAGTAACAACATTTGCAGGAAATGGTTCGCCCGGATTTGCAAATGGAACAGGCACTGGCGCTAGCTTCAGCAGTCCCATTGGTTTGGCGCTCGATACCGATGGTAATCTGTTTGTTGCCGACTACGGTAACCACCGGATTCGTAGAGTTACGCCGGGTGGAAACGTGACTACGTTTGCAGGTACCGGTACCGCGGGAAACATGGATGGCCCTGCATTAGCTTCTTCATTTCGTAACCCAATGGGGCTTTGCTTTGATGTAGGTGGAAATTTATACGTGGCAGATAGACTCAATCATAGTATTAGGAAAATCAATATTTCAGGTAGCGTAAGTACAGTAGCAGGGAACGGTGCTGCTGGTTTTACAAATGGCGCAGGAACCGGTGCAAGCTTCAACTATCCAAATGGAGTAGCTGCAGATGCTTTTGGAAATATTTTTGTTGCAGATCAACTGAATCACAGCATCCGGAAGGTGAGTAGCTCTGGCGTGGTAACAACGCTAGCTGGGAACGGAAGTGCGGCAACGGTGAACGGTAGTGATGCTGCTATACGATTTAATTCTCCCTACGGACTCAGCGTCGATGGAGGAGATAATCTGTACGTAGCCGAAAGTGGTGGACAGGTGATACGAAAGGTTAGCACGCGGACGTACACAATTAGTCCTGCGCTCCCAGTAGGTTTATCACTCGATGCTTTAACTGGTGTCATCAGTGGTTCCCCGACAGTGTTATCTCCTATGACAACTTACACTGTAACGGTAAAGGGAGTCTATGGAAGCAGTACCAGTATTTTTTCCCTTGAAATAACTGAAGGAGGCCCTTGTCTCGCGCCAAGCCGGGATCAGAATTATATAATTACCTATGCTCCACGAGAAGAAAATCTAACCACCCCAGGTGCTGTTGTTGCTGCAAGTTGTGATAAAGATAGAGTGCAAACAAATATCCAGTACTTCGATGCACTTGGAAGGCCCGTTCAAACTGTACAGGTTCAGGGAAGTCCATCAGGAAATGATCTCATTCAGCCAATTGTTTATGATATTTACGGGCGGCAAACGGTAAGTTATCAACCCTATACCGCCACCTCTAATAATGGCAGTTTCCGGACAAACGCGCTATCTGCTCAATTGTTTTTTTATGAGAATCAGTTGCCAGGTTCGAGTATTCAATATACATCTGCTCCTTACAGCATTTCTAAGCTCGAAAAAAGTCCCTTGGCCAGAGTGGAGGAACGTGGTGCGCCAGGCTTATTGTGGCAACCCCAGCAGAACAGTGAGAACGGACATACGCTTAAAACAAAATATCTGACCAATACCGAACAAGGAGGAGAAAGACAGGCCCGAAAATATACTGCAAGATATAAGTATACCTACAACGGAATTTACCTAAATCAACACGAATTGATTGAGGCCGGTTTTTATGACAGGAATGAATTACGGGTGAATATTGAGTACGATGAGAATTGGATTGCCACAGATCAAAAAGCAGGAACAACTGAAGAATATAGGGATGGATCTGATAGAATTATTTTAGTCCGCCGTAATAACCGTAAAGCGGACAATACGATTGAAGTGTTGAGCACCTATTATGTTTATGACCCAATTGGTGAATTGGCCTTTGTTCTGACTCCGGGTAACAGTCCAGATGCCGGCAATATCAGCCAGATTTCACTTGATAATTTTGGGTATCAATACCACTATGATAAAAATGGAAGGGTTATCGAGAAAAAAGTACCCGGGAAAGGGTGGGAATTTCTTGTTTATAATAAGAATGACCAGCTTGTTTATTCCCAGGATGCAAATCAACAGTTAGCCCACCAATGGAGCTTTATAAAATATGATGGGCTTGGGCGGGTAATTATCACTGGGGTCGAAAATAACAATTCGATGAGCAGAGCTACCCTGCAAAATGACTACATCAATAGTCTTACCGATTTTTGGGAAGAGCGGACCACTGCGAGGAATGACGGTTATACAGTCCGCACCCATCCAATGGCTGGCGAAGAGAATCCCAATATTGTTTACCATACTGTACAGTTTTATGATGATTATAGCTTTCCTGGCAACACCTTCCCATTACCGGTTTATCCTGAGTTAGATCAAGATAGAATCCGTGGGTTACCCACTGGAACGAAGGTGAGGGTTTTAGGGACTGCGAATATGTTACTTACGGTGAACTACTATAATATAAAACGACAGTTATCCAGAACCATAGCCAACAACAATTTCGGTGGAAACGATGAAGTTTCTTACACTTACTCTTTTTCAGGGGAGATGACTGCCAACATAAGAAATCATAGCTCGAATTCAGCATCGGTAAACATTCTAACCCGCTTTGAATATGATCATATGGGGCGTAAAAAACGTACGAAGCAGAATATAAATTCGCAGGGCGAGGTCATTCTGAGTGAGGTGGATTATAATGAACTGGGACAGGCAAAACAAAAACGCCTGCACGGAACCGCTGGTGGCTCGTTTATTCAAAATATTGATTATAAATACAATGAACGGGGATGGTTGATGGGTATTAATAACCCTAATGCCATTGATGCCATGCATGTTTTTGGTATGCAGATCGAATATGGCAATAAACCTGGTGCCTATAATGGAAATATAGGGGCCTTGAGCTGGCAGACGATGGTTCCAGCAGGTCTCGGCCTTAGCCAACAGTTGCAAAGCTATACCTACAACTATGATAAAACCGATAAACTAGAAAAGGCGATATATGATAGCCAGGGTAAATCGAATTGGTTTAACGAGGAAATCTCTTATGATCAAATGGGGAATATCCAGACTTTAAAAAGAAATAATGGACCATCAGGGTTATTGAATAATCTGACCTATAATTATGCTGATAATGGTGTAAGTGGTAATAGATTATCCAGTGTTGCAGATGGCGGTAGCGGAAATGCCAGTGGTGCCTATACCTATGACCTAAATGGAAATCAAACCAGTAGCAGTAAAAATGGTATTACCAATATCGGGTATAATTTTTTAAACCTGCCAGAATCGTATACAAAGGGGAGTACAGGTGAGATTTTAACTTATACATATGATGCACGGGGAAATAAAATCGCAAAACAACTGGGTAGCCAGATAACCAAATACTTTAACGGTATTCAATACACCGGAAACTCAATAGATTTTATTATGACTGACGAAGGTAGGGCATTGCCGGGAAGTCCTTACGCTTATGAATATTTTCTGAAGGATCATTTAGGCAACATTCGGGCAATTATAAAACAGGATGGCAGCATTGCACAAGTCCAAGATTACTATCCTTTTGGTTTGGATATGAATCCCGGCAATCAGTTGACTGGTAGTCCAATAAATAACTACAAGTATAACGGTAAGGAAAAACAAAGTGAACTTGGTTTAGATCAATTGGATTATGGCGCTAGATTTTATGATCCAGTGTTAGGGAGATGGAACACTACAGATCCAATGGCTGAACTTGATAGGGCATGGTCGCCATATAATTACGCAAGAAATAATCCGGTCAGGTTTATAGATCCCGATGGAATGTTCTGGGGAGATTTTTTGGATGAAAATGGAAAGAAAATTGGAACTGATGGAAAGTCTGATGGTAAAATGTATGTAATTAAGACAACAGAGAAAACCTTCGAGGGTGGAGCGAAATCGGCAGGAATTGATAAATCTACAGCGAAAGAAACTAAAAATTTTATAACTAAAAACTCTGGAAATACTGCTGCTTTCGATGCGAATCCCAGCATTTATAACAATGTGCAAGAGATCGAAGGTTCATCAGCAACGAGACAGGCTATGGTAAACATTGTAAACAAAGATAATGGCAAAGGTGGTACCTCAGACGCCAACAGTAGAGAGTATGGCGGAGCTATTTCTAATAATGGCAGTGTAACTGAATCCCCTGCAGGCCCTATTACAAAGCCAGGAGCTCCAAAAGCGACTATTGCAATAACCGAAGATAATAACACTAGATCGATATTTCATAGCCACCCGAGTGCATACGAAACAACCGTATCGGGAGGTAGTACAGGAAGTAGTGTTTCGATGTCAACATCAACAAGTACTGCTAGTTTTAATCAACCACCATCATCCGGTGATGGCTTAGATATCAATACGAGCAACACAGCCCGAACCAATTATGTTTTTGGAAGAGGAAATGGAACTGTGTATATTTATAATCCGCATACTGGTGTAACAGCAACGATACCACAAAGATATTTTGTAACACCTAAAAAATAATAAAATATGAAAAATACAATTTTTATCCTTTTATTTTTTCTGTCCGCATTCAATAAATCCGTCTTCAGTCAGGAGAAGGAGTTTCATTCTCTTCAGGAGGTATTGGATCATCATATAGCTGGGTTGCAAAAAAATATTTCCAATTACAGCCATATCTTCATTACAACTAACCTAGCCGAAGGGCTGAAAGTTCCAGATAAGGTTTTCCAGGTCGAAAATTCGCTTAATGCAAAATTCCTGGATAAAAAAGACCAGAATTATTTAGTCAGGATTTCCATTTATGCTAATTCAGTTCCGGTCAAAATTGATATCTCAAATTTTAAAGTTGTCAAAGTAACGAATAAGAAGTTAACGCTATTAAATCTGGGGAGTGGTAACACCTATACTATTCATTAAAGCTATTTTCGCTGGTTTATGGACTTTTACCTGTTTTAGTTAGCGATGGTCAAGATGGTGAAGGTGTAAAGATACAAGCCGAACCATTGGTTGCCTTCCAAAGCGACATACGCTAGTTTTGCCTGTTAATATGAATTTAGTATTTAAAAAAGCCCGGCCTTTTTGGCCGGCTTTGTTGTTTTTGTTGACAGCCTAAATAGGTAGGCCCAGTTGCTGGTAGGTTTTGGGACCGCGGCACCATTATGCGGTTGGCCATCGCCAAGCCATATAATGGGTCCCTAAATGATCGGTTCTTTAAGGACAGGTGTGTCCCGCCCTGCTATTTCAAACTTTACAAACTACGGTTTGCAGTTTATCTGATGCCGGGGCCCGGTAAACGGTTCCGGAGAAACTGATCGAAGCTATCCTTATAGCTCCTGCTCACGGTAAACCTGGTTCCATTGTGAAGTATAATCCGGTATCCATCAATCTGCTTGACATGGTTAAAGGATATGATTTCAGACCTGTTTATCCTTAAAAATTCCGTCCGCTCCCGTACAGCCTCTTCCATATGCTTAAGGGTGTGATAGGTGGTGTAGTCCATACCGTTTAAGAAAATCCGGACATAGTTCGACATTGACCTGATGTATAGTATATCATCGAACTTTAAGCTTATATATTTATGCTTTGCCCCGCCCTTTATCAAAAGAAAGGCCTCAGGATTTTTGACGGACGGTTCATTTGACTTTGCTTCCAATAGCCGCTGGATCTGCCGGATAAATTTAACTTCACTGACGGGTTTAAGTAGATAACCGTCTACACCGATCTCAAAGCTTTCTGCCCCGTATTCGGTATGTCCGGTTACGAATATCAGAAAATCGCAGTATGGTCTAAACAGTTTCGCGGCTTCGATCCCATTGATCATTGGCATTTCTATATCCATGAATACGACATCTACATGGCCATTTTCATGTAGATAGGTCAGGGCAGTATAGGCGTTATCGAAACTTTTTTTGTGGATAATTCCCGGGGTAATTGATACCAGTTCGGCTAGCTGGTCCAGTATATAGGTCTCATCATCAACCAGTATGCAGTTTAGTTCCATATCAAAGGTAGCGGCAAAGTCTGCCGCTAAGATAGTGACTGTATTTTTAATTAGCAATTGGTGGCTGCTCAGAATGTCTTTCGCATAGCGGTATAGGTTACCCGCATAAAAAATAGGTCGTTGGCATAAAAATATTGGTTGGGTATCGATAAGTTAAGATTTTAACGGGGAAATCATAGTTTTTTTATTAACCTGTCATTTCAGCTTTTCAGTTTTTACCACGCTGTCGGAAGCCTATGGTAACATAAGGAGGAGGGCAATTAACCTCCTTCTTTTATCATTGAAATAATTGCATTCCGATATTGTACCTACGGTTGATCATTGTTTTGATTAGCATTTTTCTTGTTCAGATAAGTATAAGCAAGGGTGTATTGGTTACAAACAAAAGTAAGGGTCCTTCACAAATAGGATACAGATTCTAAAATGGGAAGTAATTTTTTTCGGAGGAGAATGAAAAAAGATTAGATTTGCGGCAAAAGCTACGAGATATACTGATTGATGAAGCCGGAGAAAATACAGCGTTTTTTAACTGCACAGAACCAGTCCTACCTCAGGGCACTGGATGAGGTAAAAGCAGGTTATAAGGTTACACACTGGATGTGGTACATTTTCCCGCAGTTAAAAGGGCTGGGCAGAAGCGAGGTGGCCGAATACTATGCCCTAGATAATTTATGTGAAGCCTCGGACTACCTCAGGCATCCTGTATTGGGCCCAAACCTGATCGAGATATCAACGGCTCTGCTATTATTGGAGGGCAGATCCGCACATGAGATTTTTGGATCGCCGGACGATCTGAAACTACGGTCATGCATGACTTTATTTGCAAAAGTGGATGGAACCAGTCCGGTATTCAATGGTGTGATCGATAAATATTATGGCGGCTTCCTCGATACGCTGACGCTTCAGTTGCTGGAAGACCTTCCGGGATACCTGTAGGCCGGTCAGGCAGCTATGTAGCCTTTTTTGTTATCTAACGGTAGTACGCTTCAGGAAGAAATTTCTATGAATAAACATCTATAAAAACCTGATGTCAGCCTTTCGGTCGAATCCTCGATCTTTTGATCAGGGTAATTGATAATTGCGTTATCAATGAATTCGGTGATTTCACCATCGGACTTTTTCTCCACTGTTCGTAAAAATCGTAGTTAGTTCCTGTCAAGCGTTGAACTTCCAACATGATCAGGTAATGGATTTTATAATCTCTTTCCATATCTTTTATCGAAATTTTTATTTTGTTCTGACTTCATTGGTCCGCTCAGCGTTGATCTTCCGGAGGTGTTGCTTTTTGATGAACGCACTAAAGCGCCCCAGTTTGATCACTGGTGAGTACGAAGTGATCGAGAGAACAGAACTGCTATAATGCACTTTCAAATACGCCAAGGTATTTCAGCTCATTGTAGTGATCCCTGATCGGTTTTTCAATCTCTACTTTGGAATCTGTTAAATAAAATGCTGCATTTGCCGATTCCATGCCATAACGGTCGCAGGAGGCTACTGCATAGGTTAAGCTTTCGATGGATATGGGGATTTTGTTCGCGATGATTTCGGCTACGGGATACTCGCGATCCATAATGGGCAATATCCCGATGAAATCCTCGTCGTACTCTTCATCAAGGCCTATATCCTGGGAAAATCGGCTCATTTCCTCTTCCTGATCGAAATACGCATTAAAAGTTTCTTCATCAGCTGTTGTGGTTCCGATCCAAATATGGACTTTTGACATTCTTTCACTGGGAGGTATGTACATTTTATAATCTTATATAAGTGTAGGATTTGTGAAACTTGAAGATAAAACATAATCTAATCTGAAGCAAATTTTAAATTTGGGGAAAATTGGTCAGGTGAGTTCTAGCTAAATTCTCCTGCAACAGCCGAAGCGTTGATTGGATTCACAGCCAGCTGGCCATGATCGAATTTCAGTTGATTCTTTCTCTCATTTATTGCCTTGGCGTTGGGAATTATCTTCCACTATCTGGGTGTTTTCTGCAATATTTTGCGAGTGCCATTTATGGAGTTGCATCTTCTCGAGTGGGTGGGGCAGCGCATTGGTTGGCCTTTTGATACATTTATCCATCGCTTTTTTTCCGGCCTCTAATTAAAAATAACCCGGATAGCAATTCATATTTTCTGTTGCGTAAATTGTCGTACACTTTAGGCCCAGTCTACCCATGGCCTAAAGGCTTGATATGCAACCTATGAAACAAATAAAATTACCGCTTGTACTTTTAACAGGCTTAATTATGTCCTGTTCACAAAGTAAACCTCAGGGGGAGGAAATCACCCCTGATACCCTTTCAGCTGCCAGCCCCCTGGCATCGGGCCTTCCCGTAAAAATCAATACCGATACGCTACAGTTCATCCATTTTGACGGCAATGGAGATTATTGGGATGCCTATTTCCTGAACGCACAAAAGGACACCGTAAGGTTGGTTACCGACCGGGAGTTTGACTTAGGAGTGCGCGATCAACTGATGAAAGTGCAATGGAAGACAGATACACTGTTTTCGGCAGGGGAGGGAGAGGCCAAATATATGGATAAACGTCTGATCGGTTTTTCCCCGGTTAAGGGCAAATTGTTTTCCAGACCGCTAACGGAAAACGAGGTTGTCCGGACGGTCTGGGAGCTGCCGGAGGTGAAAGGTACCGCCGATAACGTTTGGGCCGGTTCCAGCCCGACTTTTGATAGGCCCTATTATGAAATAGGTACTTCCACGCAGGATGAAGATCACAGTTCCATGTTTCTTTCTTTCAGGATCTATACTTTTCCGCAGTACCGTATTACCGTCGTTGACCGAGCTAATGGCGGGGAAACGGAACTGGATGCCTGGCGTAAGCAGAACAACCCATGAAAAGAAATCCTAAAAGAATGGCTTTGATAGTATTACTGATAATGGTGTTGATCCCTGTGCTGCTCTGGATGGCGAACCTGGCAAAGGCTGCACGTTTGGATAAGGAGTATACGGATCTTGACGGGATAGCTAAAAGCGGCCAGTATCTGGTAAGCGAACTGGTGATACCTGGCCAAAGGCTTCTTTACCAATCGGCAGACCGTAATGGTGCGGATTTAAAAAAGGTTACCGATTCTTATCTCCGCTATGATCCGGTAAACAGGCTTATCATCATCGGCAGCGAAGAACCGGCACCCGGGAAAGAAGACGGGCCAAATTCAGACCAGCTCGCCCATCTCAGCTTTTTCGATCTAACGTGGAAGAAAATCAGGCAGAGCAGCCGTTTATACCGCCTGGATCAGACTGGACTTTAAAACACGGTATTGCTTGGGGACAGGATCCGGCCTTTTCACCACTGGAAAGATCCAGGGCAGGAAATCTACCTTGGGCATTTTAAGATCGGCCGCTTTGATTTCAGCAGTATCAACCCTTTTCAGCTGGGTTCGATAAATGGCGGCAGCCTGGTTTACGCTTGTTACGGCACGGGCTATTATGACCTCAAAATACAGAATGAGATGCTGAGGTTTAAACTGCCTGTAGCGAAAGAGCAGGTGTTTTTTACCGAAAAGCATTCGTATCATACGGGGCTTAAACTGTATGGCATCGGTTCCGGTGATAACGGCCAGGAGTTAAGGGTATTGATGTATCTGCCCAAAGGCAGCCCGCCAAAAATCTATTTGATCAGGAAGGGCTAAAAGTAGGGGCAGGGGAGCCAGATTTGGCATAGGACAAGGGCTCTAGCAAGACCATGAAATATAAACCGATATTACTATTTAAATTAAAAACGACAGGCAATTCAAGTACTGTGTAGTAGCCAAAGGTCAGTCAAAAATCGACAGGAACGGAACCCTGTCCACCGGCCGGAACCGAACGGGAACAACTTCAAATAAGAGTAGGACTTGCGTGTTCAATGTTTTACGAGTCATTGGCTTACGGGATTAAGGCCTTAGCATATAGCTCATTCAATTTACCGATTCCCCCTCAATATAAGATCAGTATCAAATGAAAATGTCGGTAAGAGAGAAATAGGAACGGCTTGGGTTTCCTTATCGGAAATAGGCTGGGAAAAGATAAATGAGGAGCAGAATACTGATTTGGGTTAGCGATTTTTTTGAAACAAACCTTTTTTAACCATAAGGTTTGCGTTGGGAGATAGCTTTATGCTAACCACTAACTAAGTATCAATATGTGGTCTAGCGTGCATGAGATCTGTTAATAATTCTTTTTTAGTGTCTTCAAACTTTTTTGCGAGTGATTCTTTAGATGTATTTTTCTTTATCCCATCCAGCATTGTGTAGGTCTGTCTGTTTTGTTCTTCACTTATGCCTGGAATATCATTTTCATAGCCAAATTTTTTGATTTCCACCAGCAGTGCCTTTAACTTGTTAATGTCTTCAATTCCATAAAATTCCATTGCTTTTATTGTTGTATCGTAGTATAGGATTTGTTTTTTGTGTTCTTCTTTCATAATGAATTTAATCTGTCAAGAATATAAACGCTATAACCTGATTTTTAGGTTTAAAAATCGTCACGTATTTATTAACATTGAAAATAGCAAATGGCTGTTTGATCGTTGTATTTTTATCCATTTTGTCCTATGCAGTGATGTCCGACATCCCGAAGTCCACTCTGGTAAAAATGATTTACGAGATGATTTTGCCGATAATTAATATTTGCTTCGATGGGCAACTTAGGATATAAACCTGATACATCATAAATATTTGTCTTGTACTGCCTTTTGACAAGCTATTTCAGGATAAGACAAACGAAGGGATTGCAGGAAAGGTGCTTCTTGGAAAATAGACGATTGACGGGTTAGGAGTGTACTTTTGTTGAAGTCTGGTACCAGGAACACTGCGGTGCTGATTGGTTTCGGGTTTCGGAAGGGACTGTTGAACTAAAGATTAGTGTCAGCATTTGAATTTGATCATACCGCATGTTTTAAAGAAATTTAGGAGCTTGAGGTTGCAGGAACCTTGCTCCAATTATTTTAAGTAAGGAGCTGAATGGACCTGCTTTTTTTCTAGGGCGTATGAAGCTAAAGTTTCATGGAATTGGCAATTATCACCGGGAATTTTTTGTAAATTTGCAATTTTATAATAACTTGGGCCATCTATAATTAAATGAACTCAAAAAATAATATATTCGTCGATACTGCCATATCCAATAGTACCATTAAGGCTGTAGACTTTTTCTGTTCAGGGGGGGGGATGAGTTTTGGTATGCAACAAGCTGGGGTAAATATTCTGGCTGGGGTCGATTTCGATCAGAATTGCGAGGCAACCTATAAAGCCAACATAAAAGGGGCCGAGTTTATCCACGCCGATGTATTCAAGCTTACAGAGCAAGAGCTGGAACAACGCGTTTCCTTGAGCAAAAATGACGATAATTTGTTGCTTATCGGCTGTAGTCCCTGTCAATTTTGGAGCATCATTAATACCTCCAGGGAAAAGTCTTCTCAATCCAAAAACCTATTGAAAGAATTCCATCGGTTCGTCGCTTATTTCAATCCTGGATATGTTGTCGTTGAGAATGTGCCAGGCGTTTTAAGGCGAAAAGAAGAGAGTGGCTTGGAGGAATTCATCAAATGGTTGGAATCTAAAGGGTACAGAGTCCACTTCGATGTTCACGAAGTTAGCAATTACGGGGTGCCTCAGCACCGCAAACGGTTCACCTTAATTGCGAACAGGGTAACCAATGTTGAAATATCGCCACTGCCCATTGAAGGACCGAAGGTAACAGTTAGGGACGTGTTAGGGGAGAACAATGGATTTAAAAAAATACCTCAAGGCCATCGTGACACTACCTCCTTTTTACATACAGTAGCTGGTTTGGATGCGTTGAATCTGGAAAGACTGAGCATTACACCGCATGACGGGGGCACGAGATTGGCGTATGTCGATGATAAGCGATTGGCCCCGCCGTGCCATTACAAAAAAGTAAATGGATTTAAGGATATTTACGGACGCATGTGGTGGGATAGGCCTGCTCCAACTATAACGACAAAATTCTATAGCTTTTCAAATGGGAGGTTCGCACATCCAGATGAGGACAGGGCGATTTCATTGAGGGAGGGTGCAGTTTTGCAGTCTTTTCCCAAAGATTATATTTTCGAAGCTAATAGTTTAGCCAATACAGCGCGGATGATAGGTAACGCAGTACCTCCAAAATATGCCCAGGCTGTGGGCAAAGCTATTATACAAAATCATCGAAATGCAATTTAGGACAAAGGCAAGGGCCGTAGATTTATTGGGAAAGGGGCAGATTGCCGATTTACCAACAGCTATAACTGAGTTGTGGAAAAATGGTTATGATGCCTATGCAGATAATCTAAGAGCAGATTTATATAAAGCTGGGTATGAAGGCCTGACCAGGTCATATTTTATCCTTTCAGATGATGGGAAGGGAATGTCAAATAGGGACATTCTCGAGAGGTGGCTTGTTCTGGGCACCGATTCCAAATCCAGAGCAGAGTTGGACGTTGTATCAGAAGACACCCTATGGAAGCTGCCAAGGATCAAAGCTGGGGAAAAAGGCATCGGCCGCCTGTCGGTTGCCTATTTGGGCAATCCTATGCTTATGCTCACCAAAAAGCTGGGTTATTCCCTGCAAGCCCTTTATTTTGATTGGCGCTTATTGGAGAACTATAATTTGTTTTTGGACGATATTAAAATCCCAATATTCGATGTCAATTTTGTAGATGGTATTGAGGATGCCTTCACAAAAATAAAAGCTGAATTCCTGACTAACTTCGCGGGTGAATCTTTCAAGGACGAATATATCGTTAGTGAACGTGGTGCCCTTGTCAAAGATTTGGATGGTGCCAGGCCAAGCAGCAATTGGCAAGGTAACCAGATAGAAATAAAGGAACTGATCCTGGAGGAATGCGAAAATGCGACCTTAGAACCGTTCATCCTGAACAAAATCCAGGATTTTTTCAGAGATGACCAGGCCCACGGAACCATGTTCATCACCTTCAACCCGATCAGCCAGATTCTAGATCTTGGCGAAAAAGACGATGACGGTCTTGAAGACCGTCAGTTCGTGATCTCGAGTTTAACAGGGTTTACCAATCCCTTCAAGGATACAGACATAGCAGTTTCCACCTGGTTTAACATCCATAAGGTTGAAGAAACCTATGACCTGCTCAACTCCAGGGGGAATTTTTTTACAAAATCCGATTTTGATTTGGCGGATGTTTACATCCGGGGGGAATTTGACGGGGACGGGACTTTCTCGGGAAGCGTTAGGATCTACGATCAAACAGTAGAATATTCTCACACCAATCCTAGGAAGAAAGACAGAAGGTCAAACTATGGCGTAATACCGATCGAACTGGGCTACACGCAAGGCGAAGAGCGATCATCTTCCCTTAATGAGATCGACTTCAACCAAATTAGTAGCAAAGTGAAAGAATATGGAGGCCTTTATGTATTCAGGGACGATTTCAGGGTTTTGCCTTATGGCCGGGAAAACGCAGATTTTTTAAACTTTGAATCTAGGCGGTCAAAAAGGGCCGGTAGCTATTATTTTTCGTACAGAAGGATGTATGGTTATCTGGATTTGACCAGGGAGAGAAATCCTAATTTGAAGGACAAGTCAAGTCGTGAAGGGCTGATCAATAACGCCCAGTACAGGGCATTCACAAATGATGCGATCAATTTTTTCGTCACATTAGCCCAGGATTATTTCACTACAACTCCAAAGTATTCGATATTCAGGGACAAACAGAAAGAGGTCAATGACCAGAACAGTGCCGTCGCGGCCGATAAAGCCAGGGAAAAAGCTGAGAAGATAGCCTTCACTAGGGCACTCAACGAGTATCCAAAACGATTGGAAGCGTACCAACATAGATATACCGAAATCCTCGCCTTGCTCGAAAGCAGGTTGAATGCAATCCATGTTGGTTACGCCGAAGTGGAGGGCTTACTGGATGAACTCCAAAATATGGATTTGGAGTTCAAGCAGCTAATTCCAAAAGTGCCTAAAAGATATAAACCTACAGAAACCCAGACAGAACGTTTATATAAGTTTGAAGATCAGATAACAAAGTTTATCGAACGTGTAGCGCCGAAGCGCGAAGAGCTTGATCTCAAAGCCCAGGAAAAGCTGGAGATAAGGGATTTGGAAATTGATTTCACCAAGAAAATCAATGGTTACATTTCCTCCCTGGAGCAATCCATCGCTGAGCATCGGAATCGGCTACAGGCCAAATTCCATCATTTATCAAGTGACTACGATGGAAGGTCGAACAGGGTGGTCGACGCGTTAAGGGAAGACAAAGAATCGCTAAAGGGCAATATTTTTTCTAAAGATCAGGTTTCGGGCCTAAGTAAGGACCTGGAAAAAAAATACAATAGCCTGAACGAAGATCTGGAAAACACGCTCTTCCCGTTGGTTGAACATGTCGCAAGGTTGTCCTTCGATATTGACGAAGAACAGGTCCAGGGCGCTTACAAGGCCCAATATGACCAGATGAAATACCAGTGGGAGCAAACACGCGATACCGCCCAATTGGGGATCGCGGTAGAGATTATCGACCATGAATTCAATCAACTTTATGCCAAGATCAATAATCAGCTTGGCGTATTAGCCGGCAATAGCAGTATCAAGGAAATAAAAGAGTTCAATTTCCTTGAAAAAAACTTCAAACAACTTGAAGATAAGTATGCATTATTGTCACCGTTGTACCGGATTTCCGGTGCATTGACCAAAGAGGTCACCGGAAATACCATATATCAGTACCTGCTGGAGTTTTTTGAAAATCAAATTTCCGAGTACGATATTATCTTCGATGCTACCGATGCTTTCAAGCGCCATTCGATCAATATCAAAGAACCGGTAATCCATACCGTTTTCATCAACATCATCAATAATGCTATCTACTGGATGCGCAATAAAGAGCAACGGATAATCAAACTCGATTATTTTGCGGACAGCGGATCTATAGCCATTGCCAATTCCGGGGAAGAAATACCGGATTACAGGCTCGAGCGGATATTCGAGCTATTTTATTCCCAAAGACCAAACGGAAGGGGCATAGGGCTATACTTATCCAAGCAAAGCCTGAACGAAGCAGGGCTGGACTTGATGGCGACAAATGACAAAAATTATAATACCCTAAACGGGGCATGTTTCTTATTAACCAATTTACACTCTCAAAATGTATAGCGATAAGGCATTCAACATACTGAACTCATCGATCAACAATGCGGTCTTTATCGACGAAAAAGCAAAAGATTTTTACTCCGGGACCGCATTGGACCAAGGTATCCCGGAAGAAAAGCTATCCTTCCAATTGTTCGATACCTTCAAAAAAAACGGTAAAAACTTAGTGGTCCATAAATTCGAGAAATCAAATCTCGAGGAGCCAAATACCTTGGAGTACCTGTTCAAAGGGAAAGACCTCATTTTATTGGATTGGGAGCTTGCCGAATTGGCTGGCCAGGAATACTCATTGATCCTCTTGGCCGAGGCAATCCGTAAACCCAATATAAATTTTTGCTGCGTATATTCCAGTTCCAATAATTTTAACCAAATCCCCCTTTTTCTGGATGCGTATTTCTCGGGCTTGACCAAGGAGAATTATGAACAAATCAAGAATGAATTTTCATTCTTCGAAACCGGTGATCTGGCCGAGGTAGTCAATAAGGACGAGGGCACGATGCTCCAGTTTATCGAAGAACACAACCTGGACTTTGAAAATTTCCCCATAGAAAATGCTAAGGGGAAACCTGCGACATTTTTATTGCGTTTAGTGCACATCGCGCTGAATGTTGATAAGTTTATCGTCCCGGACGGGGGAGTGGCCAAACATGAGGTCCTGAACACGGGGGACGACTCCTTCATGATCAACAATACTTTTGTCCTCACGCTAAAAAAAGATTTCGATGGGGACTCCGACGTCAATAAGTTGCTCAGGAGGATTTCGGACATTATGGTTAAAAATAAGGGTAGTTTTTTCCAGTTGTTGGGGCTCGAGATGCAATCAGTATTCAATTCCAATGAGCGTTTTATTGACGAGACCATCCTAAAGTCTTCGACTGAGGCCCTTTTCAAGTTTAGGAACCACATCAAAGACGATAAAACATTCGGCATTATCATCAAAAAACTCTTGCTCGAGCAGGCTTATTTGCAATTGAGGACGGCCAAGCTGAAGTTACTGGATTCTGAGTTCCTAGAACATAGAAGCAAGGAAATAGCCGACGTGGTAACCAATGAAGACCTGCATCAACTGAACGTATTTTATAATTCGGTTTCGGTCAAGGGCTTAATCCCTGGCGATGTGCCCAACCTGAATTTCGGTGACGTCTTCAGGGATGCCGAGGAAAATTATTATCTATGCATTACCGCACTCTGCGACTGCTATTACCCAAATAAGATCGATTCCAACTTTTATTTTGCCAAAGGGAAGGTTTTCGAAGACGTCGAGACAGCGCTAAGGTTGGGCGACACAGCATTTTTGAGCTTTCTTCCGAACAGCAAGGTCGTCCAGTGGGGCGATGCTGAATTGGTCAAGAAAGTGAAAATTAAAAAACTGGAAGGAGAATCCGAAGACCAGCTTAAAACTAGGAAACTGGAATCCGAACTCAATGCCTACAGGGCGTTTTTACATAAGCCATTTTACATCAAACCTAAAATTTACAATGTCGAAAACTATAAGCTCATCGATAATAAAATGAGGATTTGGGAGATAAAAAATAAGTTTTTCAAGGAGGAGTTTGACCAAAAGCTAGATTATTTTGACGTGACCTACGTGACCACGCTCAGAAACGATTACACCCAAAGGATTGCCAATCACGCTTTCGGTCATCCTGCGCGTGTGGGAGTGGATTTTGTGAAAATTTAGTGTCATGACCTTCGATTGGTCCAATAAAGAAGTCGAGCTAATCGTAGCCGACTATTTTGGAATGCTCGTGGACGAGCTCGAAGGACGGACTTTAAACAAAGCCTACCACCGTAAAGCATTGATGCCTTTACTCAATAACAGGTCCGATGGTTCTGTTGAATTTAAACATCAAAATATCAGTCCGGTTTTAATTGGCCTAGGCATACCTTATATCAAGGGTTATAAGCCCAGGTTCAATTTCCAAAAATCATTGTTGGTGAGCAAGGTCCAGCAATACCTCATGCGACATCCTTTCCTTGACCAGATATTTATTGCCTTCGCAGATGGTGCAAATCCAGCAAACCTGGATATTGATTTCCATAAATGGCATATCCCTGCACCCGTGGTCGGAAATGTCCTGGAGGGTTTTAGGAACCTCAGACGCCCAGTTAGGGTAAATTATTTAAAAAGGGAAGAGCAGAATAGGGATTTAGGCTTGAAGGGAGAAGAACAGGTTATGTTGTACGAAAAATTTCTTTTGCACATGGCCGGCAAGGATGTTTTGGCCGACAAAATCGAATTGGTATCCAAAGACCAAGGCGATGGGTTAGGCTTTGACATACTATCCAAAAACTTAAATGGCACAGACAAATTCATAGAGGTCAAAACGACGAAACTCGGCCGAGAAAGCCCTTTTTTCTTTTCGCAAAATGAATACAATTTTTCGATAGAAAATGAAAGAAATTATCATTTATACAGGGTTTTCGACTTCAACCACGGACCAAAAATCTTTACTTGCGCTGGAAGTTTTGACCAGTTCTGTAAAGTCACTCCCATACAATATTCTGGGAGCTTTATTTAGCGCCCAATGGTAATATCAAAATCCCGTGTTTACATTCTTTTGGAAATCACAATGGTATCAGCTTGCCAGATAATTTGCTTGGAACGTTAACCTGGGAATTTCGGCAAAACTGGTTCTTCACCAATTTTAGTTATCAATCTAGGTTTTCTGACAAAAGTGTATTTGCTTTTGCCATTTGTGCTGACATCCTTTTTCGCTCCAAACTTATTGGCTGTTTCGGAATAACCTCTCAACACTTATCTTTCTGTTATAATTTTCATATTTAGCTTTATCTTCTTTTTATATAAGAGGTTTTCAGAAACATCTTGATCCTAGGACCTTGAGAAAGGTATAATGAAATTATAAAAGGAGCTTCATATGCAAGCTCCTTCTACCAATACAAAGATTCCAATAGCGCTCAAGTTGAATTTGCTTGATACAGACTCCTAGGAGCTTAAAAACAACTATATCTTTATGCTTAGCTTACTAATAGGTTAACCTTTTTTCAACAGGATTCTAGTGCATTTAGATCATCGGCACCCATAGCTAATAAAACATATCTAGGGAGTTATACATTTATATATCCTACACATTCCGAAAAGTAATTATAGTTGGAAGTTTTGAGTTTTTATAATACTGTAATTGTTGGTCACTTTTTAAATGCTTCAACTTTGCTATCGCTCCAATCGCTCGAATATAGCAATTCTCTGATATCGACCCTTAAAAACTCTGCTATTTGATTTAAATCATGTAAAGAAGGCTGCCTATGGTTATTAACCCATCTAGAAACCGTTTCTTCAGACTTATCGAGGTATTTTGCAATATCTCTGTTGTATATATCTTTCTGTTTAAAAACTTCTGCTAGTCGATTAATCTTTTGCATTACTTAAAAAAAAATGAAAAGTTTGACGTTTAATGAAAAACTTTTTGTAATATTGTTTATTAATAATGCGAAACAGCAAGTAGGCAACTGTCTGCTTTAACGATGTCACTCGTCCAAAATCCGCCAGATTTACCACGAGTTGATCGAGTGTTCGCCTATATACTGGAATTATTATACTTTTGTATGATCCAGTAAGGCGTACCTCGTAAACTTTTGGGTAACTTTTCGTCTCTGATGAGAAGCGGTTCTGGCGGAACCATGGCAAAAGTGAAGAGGTGCGCCTTATTGGTTTACTACCACTTAGGTTTCCCCAGCTTTTGTTGAGTTCGCATCGTTTACATAAAATTACCCGTTTATGAAAACGAAAAAATTAAGCTCGATTAAATGTTATCACTTCAAGGAGGTGATAAAAAATTATTCCCTACAACTCTTGTTAAAGAACGTTATCTGTTCTCCATCGTAGTGCGGGCCGGATTTTTCCGAGTATAAAATAGCCCAAAGAAAACAGGGGTTGGTGTGATGAGAGCGCACTGATTCCCGTTGGGTTATTTAGCTTGGAGCCAGCCCTGTTGCTTTTTGGGCAAGGGTGCTACAATGGTGTTTCGCGATTCCAAGGTAAGCATCTTTTTTCTAACTGGCAATACGGTTTGCCGTGTCTGCTTATTTTTGGGCGGAGGGGCTGGTTTTTGTTTGTTTTTTTCTAACATCAATATAAACCGGAGCGTATGCCAAATGAAAAGTACCGTTTTGACAGGCTTTATGCTTTAAAGCCGAAGAATCCTGTGTAGGGGGTGGCGGGGCAGGCAGGGACCTAAATGGTTAATGATTTTTAAGGTTCTTTGATAATGCGGCCTGCCCTGTTTTTTTGACTGGATTAAGAAAGTAATGTTTTGGTCTGGTGCTAATCAATTAACCTATTTTTCTTTAACTGTTTTTTATGAGTTTAGGTAGTGATGGTATGGAAAAGACTGCGGTAAAGACAGCTCAACAGGTGCTGGAGGCATTTTATGGTAGGTATGGGTTGGATAGTGTTAGGCTGATATTGCTGGAGTCTTTTCAGGCTTACGCCCTGAATGATAAGAAGGGTTTTCTGGAGCTGGGTATCAGTGAAGAGGAGGTGGCTGAGGTTTTTGATGGGCTGATCGGACTGGTAGGGGCGGTACTGGTGTTGATGGAGGAGGGTAGGATTGATGGTCTTGGTCCTGAGGACGGGGCAGATATTACAGTTTAATTTCTAATTTTTTACGTTTTAAATCGGCCAAAATGAAGCTTAAAATAGGCTTCCTGCTATTGCTATGCCTTTTTTTGGAGGTATGGATAACAATGTTTGGAGGCGGTTTTCGGCTTTGGGCAAGCTGTTTTGGCCGATGTGGCCGGTGATTTATACCTATTAACTCAATTCATCATGAAAAAAAATATTTTTTGTGTTTTATGGCTGCTCTGCAGTATGTGTAGCGGGCTATTTGCTCAGGATAAGAATTTGGATGCTATTGCCCCGCTATACGTGGGGGGCAAGCTTCCGGGGGCACTTTTTACGCTGGAGAGCAAGGTCCTTCAAGGGGGAAAGCTGTCCAGTGCCTCGCTGCGCGGGGATTTTAACAAGCTGATTATTATTGATTTCTGGGCGAGCTGGTGCGGGTCCTGCCTGAAAAAGTTTCCGCTTTTGGAGAAAATGCAGGAAAAGTTTCCTGATGACCTGAAAGTGCTGCTGGTGAATTCTTTGGGGACGGGTGACACGGGCGCGTCGCTGATTGCGAAGGCTGGTCCGGATGGGGTTTTGGCCGGGGTGGGGTTGCCTTTTGTGATGGAGGATGAACTGTTTTTAAAGGCTTTTCCGCATAGGGCTATCCCGCATTATGTGTGGATCATCGGTGGGGAGGTGGAGGGGATTACTTCAAGTGATTTCCTGACGGAAGAAAACGTGGTGATGATGGTAGAGCGTAACCGTAAACATGTGCAGACGGTGAGCAAATTAAAGCGGTTTAAGGAGCCAAGGTATTAGTTATGGGCAGGATTATTTTAGTTTTTGTTCTGCTCCTGTATGTTTCAGGGGTGAGGGCGCAGGAAGCTTTGAAAGGTGCGGTTCTGGATGGTAACGGTAAAGGGATTGCGGGGGTTGTGGTCAAAGCGGTTCCCGGGGGGCAGGTGCTGACCGGGAATGATGGTTCGTTTGTCCTGGCGGTAAAGGCGGGCAGGGTGAAACTGTCGTTTTCGGCGATGAACTTTGTCCGGCTGGATACTGTGGTGTCGTTGCCTTTTTCTGGTCTGTTTTCGGTAGTGCTTGAGGGAAAGGACCAGGAGCTGGGAACGGTGGAGGTAAGTACAGGTTACCAGACTTTGCCTAAAGAGCGGGCGACGGGTTCGTTCTTAAAGTTATCGGGTAAGGTGCTGAATGAGCAGGTGGGTACCGATATTGTTTCCAGGCTGGAAGGGGTGACCAGTAGTTTGAGCATAGACCGTAAGAGTAATGGGGGAGAGGGTTACGGGATTATTATCCGTGGGATTGGTACACTGCAGGGGCCGAGAAGTCCGCTGATTGTGCTGGATAATTTTCCTTATGAAGGGGATATCAAGAACATTAACCCCAATGATGTGGAAAGTATCACCGTGCTGCGTGATGCGGCTGCGGCATCGATATGGGGAGCGAGGGCCGGGAATGGGGTAATTGTGATCAATACCAGAAAGGGCCGCTTTAACGACAAACTGAAGGTGTCCTTTTCGGGCAGCCTGAAAGTGACCGCAAAGCCTGACCAGTATTACCAGAGCGCTATCAGTGTCGGTGATTTTATAGACCTGGAGAATTATCTTTTTGATAAGGGCTATTACAGCAGTTTCGAAACCGACAATTCCCATCCGCCGCTCTCTGAGGTGGTCGAACTGCGGATTGCAGCACGCGACAAGTTGATCAGTGATGCGGATGCGCGTTCGAGGATTGATGCCCTGCGCAGTTATGATCTGCGGGAGGAGCTTAACCGTTATGTTTTTCAGGATGCCACTGCCCAGCAGTACAGCCTGCAGATGGGAGCAGGGTCGGATAAAAGGAACTGGCTGGTTTCGGCTGGCTTTGACCATAATGTCAGCGCGCTTGCTGCACCCTTTAGCCGTTACAATTTAAAGGCGGAACAGAACTATAAGCTTGGCCCGCGGTTAACGCTGACCGGAAACCTCATGCTGACGTATACAAACAGTAAAAATGGTAAAACCGACCCATCGCAGATCAGCTCTGCTACGGGGATACTTCCGCCTTACACCCGGCTGGCCGATGAAGAGGGGAATGCGCTTGCGGTGATCAGGGATTACAAGACGGGTTATATTAGCAGTGCCGGAAACGGAAAGCTGCTGGACTGGTCCTATTATCCCCTGGAGGATTATAAGTTTTCGAGATCGGTAAACAAAGTGAATGATGTTCTGGCGTCTTTAAGGGCGGCCTATCAGCTGACCGGTTGGTTAAAGCTTGCCGGAACGTACCAGTTTGAGCAGCAGGATGCGCAGGTGACAACGGTAAATGATCCGCGAAGTTATTATGTGCGCAACCTGGTAAATGTGTTCTCTTCCATTGATGCATTCGGGGTACTGATGCGGAACATCCCGCTGGGCAGTATACGTGATCAGGATGATGCGCTGCTCAAAGCGCACAATGCAAGGCTGCAGGCAGATATCAATAAAGTGATGGGCAGGCATTCCCTCTCGGGGGTCTTTGGGGGAGAGATCAGGAGTACCGGGGTTCAGACCGGTACGGGCAGGATATATGGGCTGAAGGAAGCAACCTTAAGTACTTCGGTTGTAGATTATCTGGACCCGGTCAAGACCTTTGTTACCGGAAATACCGAAAATGTGCCCAACAGGGATGGACTGGGAAGAACTTTGAACCGTTTTGTCTCGCTTTTTGCCAACCTGGCCTATACCTATGATGAGCGCTATACGCTTTCACTGAGCGGGCGGAGGGATGCATCCAACCTGTACGGACTGAATACCAATGATAAATGGAACCCCCTGTTCTCTTCCGGTTTTGCCTGGGATATTTCAAAAGAGGAATTCTGGGGAGGGGGCCTGGTTTCTTTTCTGAAACTCAGGACAACTTTCGGGGCAAGCGGGAATACTGACCCAAGGACTACAGCAGTGACCACGATTACCTACTCGGGCTTTAATTCCGTATTTACCCAGAGCCCCTATGCGCTGTTCAGCAACTATGCCAATCCGGAACTGAAGTGGGAGCGTGTGTTTATGTTCAATGCTGGTCTGGACTTTGCCTTAAGGGGGAACAGGATAAAGGGGAGCCTGGAATATTACCGCAAAAAGTCTGTTGACCTTTTGGCGCTGACTCCGATAGATTTAACGGCAGGGGTCGGTGCTACGCTGGTGAAGAATTCAGGGGTAATTATGGGCAACGGGCTGGATCTTGAACTCAGCAGCCGCAATATTACTGGCAGGTTCAGCTGGTCTTCGGATTTCTTTCTGAACTATTATAAGGATAAGGTGATCAAGAACTACAACAGCACTTTCAACGGCAGGGGGAAACTGAACGGGAATGTTTCCTACACAGGGCTGGAAGGCTATCCGCTTTATGGGATGATTTCCTTTAAATGGGCAGGACTGGACCCTGCGACAGGTGACCCCCAGGGGATACTGAACGGGGCGGTGAGTAAAAATTACGATGCGCTGATGGGCAGCTCGCTTAAGTTCGGGGACATGGTATACCATGGTACCGCGCTCCCCATATTCACAGGTGGGCTGGGCAATAGTTTCGCTTATGGCGGTTTTACGCTCAGTCTGCGGATGAGCTTTAAGCTGGGCTACTATTTCAGGAAAAATGCACTGGACTACGGTTCGCTCATGATAGGGAGGCAGGGAACGGCTGATTACGCCCGCAGGTGGCAAAAACCGGGGGATGAACTCCATACCGATGTGCCGGGCCTTATTTATCCCAACTCGGACCTTAGGGATGAGTTTTACTGGGGATCGGAGGTCAATGTGCTCAAAGGGGACCACATCCGCATGCAGTATGTGAACCTAGGCTATGACTTTAAGTTTCGGAATGCGAAAATTGGTGTTTCCAAGTTGCAGGTGTTTGTCGTGGCCGGCAACTTAGGGATCATCTGGCGGGCCAATAGGGAGCACATTGATCCGGACTTTAATGGGATACCGGATGCAAAAAGCATTGCATTTGGTTTCAGATCATCTTTATAATCTTAAAGCGTATGAAAAAGTTAATTTATTTAGGCATGGTGGTGTTATTGGTCTGCACCTCATGCAAGAAGTTTTTGGACGAGAAGTCTAATCAGAACCAGGCCGTTCCTGAAACGCTGACAGACCTGCAGGCTTTGCTTGATCAGTACCAGGTGCTGAATTATGTGGACGGGAACGCGGCGGAGATCAGCACGGACGATGTATACCTGAACGATGCAGATCTAGCCGCAAGGCCAGAAAATGAGCGCAATATGTATACCTGGCAGCGCAGCAATATCTTTTTGCAGGATGGCAATGAATGGTTTTATAACTACCGGGCGGTCAACCGTACCAATGTCGTTTTGGAGGCTATCGCTAAAATCGGCAAAACTGCGGGTAATGCTGCCGAATGGAACAATGTCTGCGGGCAGGCTTATTTCATCCGGGCGAAAAACCATTTGCGGGGACTTTATATATGGGGCAATGCCTATGGTGAAAAGTCGCCCTCAGATCTGGGGGTACCACTCAGGCTGGGGTCTGACTTTAATGTGCCTTCGGTACGGGCCACTGTTGCGCAGGGTTATGCCCAGGTGATCTCCGATCTGCAGATGGCAGCTCAGGCGCTTCCCGTTAAAGCGGTACATGTGATGCGGCCCTCCAGGCCTGCGGCATTTGGCCTGCTCGCCCGGGTGTACCTGTCGATGCGCAGGTACGAGCTGGCAAAGCTGTATGCTGATTCCTGTTTATCCTTAAAGGCTGATCTGCTGGATTATAATAATCTGAATGCAGCAGCAGGTTATCCCATTGGCCCATTTAATGTTGAGGTATTGCAGGACAGTTACTTTACTTCGCCGTTGCTTAACAATGCAAGGGGGAAGATCATTCCTGCGCTTTATGCGCTGTATGAAACAAATGACCTGCGGAAAGCTGTGTTTTTTAGCGATAACAAAAACGGGACATATGGCTTCAAGGGAAGCTACGAAGGGAACTCGAATTTCTTTAGCGGGGTGGCTGTGGATGAGGTACTGCTGATCAGGAGCGAATGCCTAGCCAGGGCCGGCAGGCTGTCAGACGCACTGGCTGATCTGAACCGTTTGCTGCGGAGCAGGTATAAGAAGAATACTTTCATTGACCGTACAGGGAGTGACCAGCAGGCGGTGCTGGCAGATATCCTCCTTGAGCGTAGAAAGGAACTGCTGCTCAGGGGGCTCAGGTGGGTAGATGTGAAAAGGCTGAACATGGAGAATGCCGCTATTTCTTTCAGCAGGAGCTACAAAGGTACGGTGTACCAGCTTAAGGCCAACAGTACGGGCTTTGCCCTTCCGATCCCTGAGCGCGTGATCGAGGTAGCAGGCCTGCCGCAAAATCCTTAAAGCAATGGTGCAGAATTAATCTGCACCGTTGCCTGCTTTACTGCTCCCTGGCTGAGATCAGTTCCTGGGAGTCAAGCACTGCCTGGTTGTCCTTGCCAGAAAGGTAGGTAGAAAGCGAAGTTTCTATACCGATTGTGCAGGGTACTTCCGGATCCCCGTTGCATTCAAATGCAGTAGGGCTTCCTGCAGGTTCCCACGAACTGGTCTGGTCAACAGGGCCATTGGTGGTTTTGTAGTGGTAGTAAGTGGTTTTTTTGTTGGTGAATGCACTTTGTGAGGCGATAAGGCCGAACCCTAATACAAGGGCTGCAAGGCCTAAGTTGAATTTTTTTGACATGATTTTAGTTTTAAATGATCTCCGCTAAGGGAGGATAAATGAAGTCGATCTGGTTCTGTTGGTCTTTCGATCGGTTGATTTTTACTGAATTGGATAGGACCGGTATCCGGGTATGATTTTTACTCTTTGTCACGGACCTCCTGCTTTAAATGAATAGTTAAACTGGTTATCGCTAATGCGGTGAATACAAGGTTAAAAATCAGGTGCGGCTTCCATCCCAGCGATTTTAACACACCGCCGCAACTGCAGGGTACCTTTTCGAAATAGCCCGACAGTACCAGTGCGATGTAGGCGGTGAAGGCGAGCATAAGTACAGTTGAAAAAAGCAGTCCGGCCATTACGGTCCTTTTAAAACATAACAGCAGTGCGGTAACAATTTCTGCCGGGATCAAAAAATACAATAGAAAATCTGCAAGCCAGCCGGGAAAAGACTGGTTGTGGAGCTGCTCATCAAATGCGGTAATAGTAAAGAGTTTACTGAACGCGGCATAACTAAATAGCAGTACCAGCAGTGGTGGAACGGTTGATTTAAAAATTGCTTTCATGGTAGAAGGATTATGGAACAAATTAACGGGGATTAGAAAAGTTAAAACAGTATGAAAAGGGTAGTATACCCTTATAAACATGTATGAGATGAAAGAAAGCAGGTCTACGGTTTACCGGTTTTTGCCGGATGTATTCTTACGGGCACCTTATTATAGCTTCAGCGCCTATGATCTCTCGCGCTTGCCTGAGGTACTTCAGGAACAGGCTTTCCGGAATGCAGTATTTCTGGCAAGTGCCGGGTTTTATAGCTTACTTGAAAAAAAGGGATTTGATTTCGATCGGTTAACAGATAAGGAAAAGCATACCCTGTCTAAATATTATAACCGGATGTGCTTCAGGCCTACGCCGTTCGGCAGCTTTTCCTCCTTCACTTTGCTCCACTGGGGGAGCGGTGGTCAGATCAGGCTTTCTGGGACAGATGGGTCGGTACTTCACCTGCTGCCGGACCAGGGAATGTTAAGGGAACTGAAAAATAGGGAGGTTAACGATCTGGCTGAAACGCTGATGGTTAACCCTATGCTGTACAGGTTCAATGACCTTTTGCGCTATATGAAATCAGCTTTGGATGATAGGGGGAAGTTTAACTTTTCTATCCAGGGGATAGCTGCCGAAAAATTCAATGTAAAGCTGTTTTCGTTTTTAGCTTCAAAAAAGGTTTCAAAAATAACAGCAATCAACTGGGTGATGCAGCACGGTGAATGTTCAGCGGCAGACGCAGGGGATTACATCGGCTTTTTGCTGGATGCCGGTGCTGTTTTTGCTGCCGGTCAGGGCGGAATCATTGATCAAGAGGTGATCCGGGACTTTCCGGGCTTACCGGGCTGGAAGGATTTCTGGAGAGATAACACCAAAACCAGTTTACAGGATGGTGTATCCTTGCCCGCTCTGGCGCGGGATATCCCCAGCATTGGAGCCGATCCAGAACTTGCTATAGGGGAGCCCTTTTACGCGGCGCTGGAAAGGCCAGCTAATGGAGCTGGGCCCGACAGCGCCCAACAGGAAGAACTCTCCCGGGCGGTCCGTATATTACAGTTGCTGACTGTAGCGGAGCAGCCTGCTGACCTGACGCAGTTTATCCGGGATTTCCGGACCCGCTTTGATCAGGAAAAGGTGCCTTTGCTATTGGCCCTGGATCCCGATAGCGGCCTGCATTATGCGGATATGGAACCGTCCATACCTGAGCAGGATATCATAGCGGATATGCCTTTTGCTGACAGCAAGGAAAAAAACAGGAGCCTTGCCTGGCATACAGCGCAGCAGTTTATCTTCAGGCTCTGGGTAGGGGATACGCTCCGTGACCCCTGGGCACCCCTGCAGATCAGCGGAGATGATGTGGCCGGACTTGAAAATAAAATAGGGTCTGGTCTGCCCTTGCCCCAGACACAGGCACTCATGTACCGCCCGACAGGAGAATACCTGGTTATTGAAAGCTCTGGCGGAGTGACTGCCACCTCGCTTATCGGCAGGTTTTCATGTTTCAATGATAGCGTACACCGGTTGTGCCGTGAACTTGCCGAAACCGAAGCTGCAGCGAACCCCGGAATCATCTTTGCCGATATTGCCCAGCAGTCCGACACCCATGTAGATAATATCAATCGCCGCAAGCCCATTTATGCTCATGAGATACCGCTTAATGTATATCCCTCGCAGCCTGCCGGAAACCTGGTGTTTCCAGGAGACCTCCTGCTTTCCCTTAAGGGAGACGAACTGATACTCGAATCCGCCAAACTGAAAAAGAGGGTAATACCCCGTCTGGCGACTGCCTATAATTTCCGCAATAACCATTCCCCGGTTTTCAGGCTTTTATGTGATCTGCAGTTTCAGGGCCTGCAGTGGGGACTCTCATTCAGCCTCGATAGCTTTTTCCCCGGCCTGAATTTTTATCCGCGGGTATGTTATGGGAAAACTGTCCTTTGCCTGGCCAAATGGATTTTCAGGGATGCTGATACCGCAGGCTTATCGTTAAAGGACAATAATTTGATCCACGCCCTGGACAGCTTCCGCAAAAAGCACCACCTGCCGCGCCACATTACCTTGGGGGAAACTGACCAGCAGCTTACGTTCGATCTGGCCGACCCCGCCGAGGCAAGGTTTTTCCTGCAGTGCATCGAAGGTTCAAAGCGCGTGACGGTTCAGGAATACCTATTGCCTGACCGGTCTGTACTCTCCGGTAAAAAGCCGGTTGCAGGACAATTGGTCGCTTTCCTGGCCCACAAGAATAATATCTATGACCCTTTAAAAGAGGTAAATAGCTCTATCCAGGGCGAAAAGCAACGTGATTTTTTAATGGGAAGCAACTGGTTGTACCTTAAAATTTTCTGCATCCCCCGCGCCTCGGATGAAATCCTTGTCAATGTGATCTTCCCTTTCATCAAAAGTCAGAGAAAGCGGATCAAAAAGTGGTTTTTCATCCGCTACAATGATAATGGTTATCATCTGCGCCTGCGTATACTTGCAGAGGAAGATGACCTTGGAGCGGTACTGGTGGCATTGCGTAAAAAAATTGAATCATCAGGATATAGCAGGCTCATCCGGGACTTTCAGGGAGACACCTACCGCAGGGAAATCGAGCGCTATGGTGCTGCGATTATTTCAGAGGTTGAGGGTCTTTTTTATGCGGGTAGCAATCTTGCTGCCGATGTGTTAACTTTAAGGGGGAAAGGAACCCTTGGACTCAGCGAATTTGAACTGGCCATGTTTACGGCCTATCACATGATCACCTGTTTTTTGCCATCTCAGGCGGCTATAACGGCTTACCTATCAAGGGTAACCGGAAGCTTTATGACTGAGTTCAATACCGGTAAAGCCCTGAAGGTTGCAATGGATGCCAGGTACCGGGAGATAAAATCATTTACAGCGGATCTATCTGGAAGTAAAGCCTTATCAAAGCACCTTTCTCCAGTGCTAAAGCAGATGTCGGTTTTAAATAAGCTTACAGAGGACTATCCGGAGGATAAAAAAATGGAACTATTGGCGGATCTGGTACATATGCAGCTGAACCGGACCTTTTCAGTCAATCAAAGGCAACAGGAGCTGCTGGTCTATTATTGCCTGCAAAAATATACTGCATCGCTCAGGGCCCGCGAAAAAACTTCAGGCTAGTGATCGCCTTTGTCCCTTTTGCTGATAAGTACAACTGGCTGGATTTTTTCCCGGAAGGCTGCGCGGTAGGTACTGCCGATCGGAATGCTTAACTCCCCGGTCAATCTTACCCGGGCATATTCCAGGGAACGGATGACTGCATGGTTGATGATGTAGGACTGATGGATCCTGGAAAAACTTTCAATTGGAAGTTTGGAAAGGACTTCTGCCAAAGTAAGGTAGGTGGTCACTTTTTCACCATTCATATGGATGGTGATATAGTTGCCGATGTTTTCAATATACAGGATTTCTGAGACAGTGATACGGTTAAACTTTCCTTTGATGTTGCTTTTGACGAAAAAGAAGGGATTGACACCGGCCTCATCTGACGGACTGCTGATGTCTGAGCGCACCCGTGTAACGGCCTTTAAAAACCGAGGGTAATTGATTGGCTTGAGCAGGTAATCGACTGCATTTTTCTCAAAAGCTTCCGGAGCGTACTCCCGGTAGGAGGTTGTGAAAATAATGTTGCTGGCCGAGCCGATAAGGTCAGCGACATCAAGGCCATTGAGCTGTGGCATATCAACATCTAAAAAGACTATATCGGGGGTGGTTATCTTACAGAGTTCTTCCAGTGCCATCAGCGGATTGGTGGAGCTTCCGGCAAGTCCGAGGCCCGGGGTCTGACTGATATATTTTTCCAGTATCTCTACCGAATGGTATTCATCATCAATAATGTAGCAGGTCAAGTTCATAATTTTAGGGTTAGTGTAAGTTCGTAAAAATCGCCTGGCTCATTGATTTTCAGTTGGTAGCTGTCTTTATAAAAGGCATCCATGCGGAGCCGGATGTTCTGTAGGCCGATTGCTTTTCGTTCACGGGGATATCTGTTCTTTGATTTTTTCAGGTTCCGGCTGTAGAAGGTCAGTTGTCCGTTTTCCTCTACAGTCAACTTCAGGACGGCCGGGGAACCGGCTTCTGTCAGGTCCCCATGCTTGAACACATTTTCGGTGAGTGTAAGCAAAATCAAGGGGATTATTTTATGTCCATTGAAATCACCTTCCCTTTGTACGTTAAGATTCAAAGGTTGTGCAAACCGGTAGCGGTTGATCGCGATAAGGTTCTCAATCTGTTCGACTTCTCTATCAAGATTGATCTTTCCATCAGGGTCTGATTCTTCCAGGCTGAAACGCATGATCTCCGACAGTAGCCAGATACATTGGGCACCATCATCGGAATATTTTTGTGTGCTGTTGTAAGCAAAATTAAGCGCATTGAAAAGCATGTGGGGATTGATCTGTTGCTGGAGATAGGCATTTTGAGATTTGGTAAGCTGTACTTCCAAGATTGCTTTTTCTTTTTCAATATTCAATTGAAGTTTTTCCGCTTCTAGCGTCTGTCTTTTAAAAAAAGCGATGCGGCCAGCCGACCAGTAAAACATTGACAGTATTGTAAAGAGTATGGCCCTCATAATATTTCTCTGGAAGAAGCTTTCTATAATTATGATGGAAATAGAAGGGCTGGTTGGCGAACTATTAATTAAATAATCGGCAGTTGATTTGATTAACAGATATAAAATAAGCAAAGCCAGATAACCAGCAACACCTTTGAGATATCGATGTTTTTGTATTTTGAAAATATAGCTCAACAATGCTGCAGATCCGTAAAAAAAAGAAATATTAATGGCGTAAAAAAAAATGTAGACGTAAGGTTTTTCCAGTGTTCCGATGGCGATATACACCATAGTCAGTTCATACGTAATAAACAATGCCCAGCAGACAATGTGTATTAGAAGGATTTTTTTCAGAGATTTCGTTACTGCTATTTTTAACATATTCTTTGCGAGGACCGCTGTTTTTATTTCTAAAGCCTCAGAATCTGTAATAAAGATTTGTTACGGCTATTAATGTATTAATTTAACATAAAAAATATAAATTCATGAAAAATTCATTTAAACTTCCAGAGAAAAAAATTATTTCAGTGAACAGCTTTGTGCCGACTGAAGGAAAGTCCAAAAAATCCGATACTGATACGACTAGTATTACCACAAGTATCACCAGTACCCATCTGATAACAAATTAAAAACCAGGTTTAATTGACAACACCAGATGCTCAAAAGTGAACTAGATGAGATCGAGGAACTGATGTATACTTGGCGAAATTCAAGTGAAAATATAGCCCTGGAAAACAGTTTCCAATCCAAATCTCATAAGGTTTTTGAAGCATGGAGAACGACAACTTTTTCGGAGATTTCTGAAAAAAGTTTAAGACGTTATTTTTATTATCAGCTTGAGGGTATCCTGAAAATTTCGGATACCCTCTATAAAATGTCGGGTGTTGATATCCCTGGAAAGCAACAAAACCAACTTCTACTTCTTCTTGATCATCTGAAGCGATATTTTCCTAATTATTTCAACCAGGATGCTACAGCGCCTATAGCCTTTTATCAACGCTCAGTTGAACTATGGAGTGCAGATGTTCAATTGCTGAAAAGCAAAATTGAAGAAGCAGAAATTAGCTCTGAACTGAAAAATTCGGTCTGTAAATGGGTGGAGGAACTCAATGAGATCAATTACGCCAAGCGTTATACCTTTCGGGAAATAGCTTATTCTAAATATGTTGTTGAGCAAATGCTTTTGATAAACACTTTTTCAAACGAAGCGGAAAACAACCTCATCTCTTTTCTTTGCAGCGCTAATTTTAACCATCTTGCTTTTTTAGTTTACCGACAGGGGAAAATCCGGGAAAAGTTGAATTCTTTTATGTGTTTAGGTGACAGAATAAACTATCTCCATAAGCAAAAGGCTATCGTTAAATCTATTCCTCAGGTTAAAAACATAGTATATGATCCCTCATGGCCTTCAATAAAAACCATGCTAGCAGAATGGCTTCAGGAAGAAATTTGGTTAGCAGAAAAATCTTTGACTAAAGGGAACGAAGCCACTATCACCAGGATTCCCTTGGAATTGTCTGTCGCTCACCTGTCCTGCCTGATTCGGTTATTGTACGAAGAAAGTGTTTTCGCCACCCAGAACCTCCAGTCCATTTTTAAAGGGTTTGCCGGTTATTTTCAAAGCAAGAGACAGGCTGTTATCTCTCCCGGAAGCCTGAGCAAAGAATTCTACAGTATTGACCAGCATACAGCCGCCCGTGTTCGGGATTTGTTACAGCGCATGATCCAGCGGATCAACCGTAATTTTTTTCCTATGGCCGTTGTAGTAAATGCAACAGTCCTTTCTTATCTAAGTATGCGCTGAGTTCCCCCAGCCAGGTATAGCTAAACCCTTCTTTTTTTATCAATTGGTCAGGCACTATAGATGTGATGTCTGTTAATGTGCTAAAATGCATTGTATCACAGGCAATGCAGAAACCCTGACTAAAACCAAGTTTTACGATTGGGGTGTGTAGTATATCCTCTGTTACCATGTTTTTTCTAAAGCTGAACGAGATAAATATAAGAATTTTGTTTCTTATTAGCTGTATCCTTTGTGGTGTTTCTTTTTAGAAGTACCTTTCGCGCATCATTTTGGTTTACTTTACCACATGAGTAAAGCCAAAAATGAACAGGACAGCGAGCATATCAGGCAGGTTTTAAAAATGGTTGGCGCTAGGATCCGTTCCCTGAGGGAAGCTAGGGGAGAGAGGAACTATGAAAAGTTTGCATTTAAACATGACCTTAACCGCACCCAGCTCTGGCGGTACGAGAACGGTGAGGACCTGAACTTTTCATCTCTGCTCAAGGTGCTTTCCGCATTGGATATCAGTCTCGCTGAATTTTTCGGCAGCGGGTTTGATCACCCGGAGCAGTGATCGCATGGGATGTTAAATGGGCCCTGATGCTTAAGTTAACTTTTCCTACTTTCACTTATACGGGAATTCCCGCTGGGAATCCAAGCTAGCCCGTTTACTCCCAAACATTCCCGGCGATACGATAATCAAACTTGCTATTGGCATTACGTCCGTGCCGAAATTTCCGATGCCATGGTGAGATGATGCGCAGCCTTGCTGATGTGTTTTTTGGGGTGTAAAGCCGATCCTGGTCTGTATATGATCTGACCCATTTTTATTCAGTTTTACCCTGGACACAGCAGTCATGATAAACAGTTATCTGGGAAAGGAAAGCCAGGCTCAGAAATTAGCCTGAAACTAAATTCATCCGGAAATGTTATCTATTAAAATTAAAAGATATCATTATGGCAAGAGGAACAAAAGTTGAACGCAATTCGGTGTCAAACCAAGACCACGAAATCAAATATGAAGCAGATAAGCTGGATGTGAAACCCGGTAAGGTAAAAGATGCGAAATCCAGTGTCGGCAATCAGCGAAAAGACATCGAAAAAAAGGTTAAATAAAATAAGCTCCGAACGGGGCTTTTTTTTGGCAGCATGAAGATTGCAACCTATAATATCAACGGGGTGAACGGGCGTATCGATACCCTTTTGAAATGGCTTAAAGAAGCCGCTCCGGACGTGGTATGCCTCCAGGAACTCAAATGCGATGACCGATCGTTCCCGGCGCAGAAAATTATGGCCGCTGGTTATCATGCTGTGTGGCATGGGCAAAAGGCATGGAACGGTGTGGCCGTTTTATCGAAAAAAGAAATCAGGGAGTTGAGGAAAGACCTTCCGGGTGAAGATGCGGAGTACACCCATAGCCGTTATCTTGAAGTTTTCACCTATGATATGGTCATCGGCTGTATTTATCTGCCATTTGGAAATCCCTTTCCTGGACCGAAGTACGAATACAAAAAACGCTGGTTTGCAAGGCTCATCGGGCACGCGCAGACGCTTCTGGCAACAGGACTTCCGGTGATGCTCGTCGGTGACTATAATGTGATGCCGACCGACCTTGATACCTATAAGCCGGAGAAGTACAAGAATGATGCTCTGTTCCGTCCGGAAATCAAAGCCGACTACCAAACCCTTTTAGCGCAAGGGTGGACGGATGCCCTTAGAGTTCTATACCCAAAAACCGCCATCTATACTTATTGGGATTACCTGAGAAAAGCTTTTGAAAGGAACGCCGGGCTAAGGCTAGACCATTTTTTGCTGACGGCGGATCTTGCAGAAAAACTAAAGAATGGCGACGTTGACAGACACGTTAGGGGATGGGAAGGTGCCAGCGACCATGCACCTGTATGGATTGAACTGGCCCGCAAAGCACTCAAGAGAAATCTCCCGGCCAAAGAAACCCGTTCTGAAAAGAAAAATGATTTTATCGGCCAGCTCCCCCCGGAAGTACAGGAAGTTATAGGATTAGCAGAAAAATCTGCTATGCCCAAAGGGTTAAAGCCGATGAAGGCTACCCTGGTAGGCGAACCTTTTGACCAAGCGGGCTGGATATATGAGATCAAATGGGACGGCTACAGGGCAATTTCCTATCTCCAAAAAGGCAATGCTGAAATTTATTCAAGGAACAATCTGCTGTTCACTCAGTTCCATATTATCGGAGATGCGCTTGCTGAACTGGGAATAAACGCTGTATTGGACGGAGAAATTGTTGCCCTTAAAGAAGACGGCACTGCAGATTTTGGAGCGCTGCAGAACTGGAAAAATACCCAGCGCGCGAAACTTTACTGTTACCTTTTTGATATAATCTGGCTGGAGGGGCATTCACTGGTATCGCTGACCCTCAGCCAAAGGAGGCAGATATTGGAAGCTGTTCTGCCAAAAGAACATTCCACTATCAAACTGAGCCAGGCCTACCAGACCTCGGGCATTGATTTTTTCGATGCTGCAAAGCGGATGAAACTTGAGGGCATCATCGCCAAACGGGCCGACAGTTACTACTCTTCTGACAGCAGATCCAGGGAGTGGCTAAAGATAAAGGCCAAAAGAAGACAGGAAGTTATTATCGGGGGCTATACCCGAAACGAGGGGACCGGTAAGAATTTTAGCGCCCTCGCTATCGGCATTTATGACCGAAAAGGAAAACTTCACTACATCGGCAAAGTGGGCACAGGCTTCAACCAGGCCATGCAGAAGGAGCTGATGGCAGAATTTGAAAAGATTAAAGCGCAAAAATGCCCTTTCGGGACTGTTCCCGATGTGGACGAGCCCTCGCAGTTCCGGCCCCAGCGTCTGGGCGCAAAACCGACCTGGCTCATACCTAAACTGATCTGTGAGATTGAATTTGCCGAACTTACCAATGACGGTAAGGTGCGTCAGGCTTCTTTTAAGGGACTGCGCAAAGACAAAGATCCAAAAGAAGTGATCCTTGAACCTGAAGCCGATACCCAGACCCTTGTACATGAAGTGGCCCTTGAACAAAAGCTTTCAGAGACTAAAGCCGGAAAGAACGGTAAAGCAGCCCGGCCCAAAAAAACCGGGACTCTTAAAGCTGTAAAACCACTATTGGAAGGCACATCGGAAATCCAGGAAAAGAAGGTCGACGGACACCTTTTAAAGTTCACCAACCTAAACAAGCTCTACTGGCCGGAGGATAAGGTAAGAAAGCGCGATATGTTCAACTATTACGATGCGGTAGCTCCAATGATGCTTCCCTATCTTTTGGATAGGCCCATGTCCCTCAACCGTTTCCCGGGCGGCATACACGGAGAAAGCTTTTACCAGAAAAACGTAAAGGAAACCGCGCCGGACTGGGCACGTACTATGCCGCATACCAGTGAAAAGGGCGAGGAGAAAAGCTATCTTTTGGGCCATGACAGGGCTACCCTTCTATGGATGGCCAGTTTGGGCTGCATTGAGATGAACCCCTGGTTCAGCAGGGCCGCTAGCCCAGATTACCCCGATTACTGCGTAATAGATCTGGATCCGGATAAGAATACCTTTGATCAGGTCATTCAGGCCGCGCAGGTTACAAAGGATGTACTGGACAGCATTGGCGTACCGGGATTTGCGAAAACTTCAGGCTCCACCGGCATCCATATCTACATCCCGCTCGGGGCAAAATACACCTACGAACAGTCACAGCTTTTTGCCAACATTATCGTGCGCCAGGTAAACCGGGAACTCCCGAAATTCACTACCCTGGAGCGCACCATTTCAAAGCGCGGAGGGAAAATGTACCTTGATTTTCTGCAGAACAGGCCAGGAGCGACCATAGCAGGGGTCTACTCGCTCAGGCCAAAGCCTGGTGCCACCGTATCCATGCCCTTGTTATGGGAAGAGGTTAGGCCCGGACTCAAGATGCGGGATTTCACCATCTTCAATGCGGTGGACAGGCTTAAAGAGACCGGCGACCTGTTTAGCGGCGTCCTGGGCAAGGGGATAGATATGGCAGGCATGCTCTCTGCCGCCCAAGGCATTTTTAGCTGATCCAGACACGGCCGTGCGGTCAGTTAAAACTTATATCCATAAACAATGTTAAAGAAGAAAAAACTCATGGGAATTCTAACGGAAAAACCGGTGTCCATTGGCGCCAAAGCCCTGGTTATCGGCGCTATTGCAGGTCTTGCCCTGGCGACAGTTTATACGGCCTACAAAAGAAAAAATAAACCCGGCCAGGCTAGCGAACCGGGTGATCACCATTTAACAGATTTAATTATGGAAAGATACGTATTCAACATCGCTACTGGTAGCGGACAGATTCCCGCTGTGGTAGAAGCGGCTGGGGATTGCTACAGCGTTCATCTGGATGGTAAATATGCAGGGACCATGTGGCAGGATGAGCGAAAGGGCATGCAGTGGAATACTGAAGACCATGACCTTGACCAGTATATGTGGGAAATTGCCGTTCATCTCTCCGAGGCATTTTCGCGCAAGGGATTTCCTTCTTTATTGATGGGCACCTATCCTGAAATTACATCGACAGCATGGAAAACCGATGAAACCCTGGAAGTGAACCTCAGACAGGAAACCGATATGGACGTGTTCAACACTTTTCTAAAAGACGAAATATTGAACCTTGTGACCTTTGAAGAGCACTTGGACCTGATGGTCAAAAAAGAAAACGATCCCTATTTTATTATTGTTGGCATAAACTAGGACTACTTGAAGTTCCGCCCTTCGTGAAATGCCTTTTTCGTGGCATCTTCGCGGACCTGTGCACGTTTGTTCTGTGAAAGGTAGGGCGCTGTTTTTTCATCTCCACGAGCTAAAGTTAGCACTGGCAGCTCATCCACTTCCCGCTGCACCAACTTGCCCAGCATTTTTGTAAAATCAAAACATTTGCTCACGATCACGTGCACAACCTGACCCTCACGCTGCAAACGGCCTTCGACCATCAGCAGCCTGGCGTGCAGGACCTCCTTGCGGTAGGTTTCAAACAGCTTTTCAAATACCACCAGATTGGAATATCCCGTTTCATCTTCAATTGTGATAAAACATACGCCTCCCGCGGTGCCCGGCCGCTGGCGTACAAGCACCAGTCCGGCTACTTTTACCAGCTGCCCATCTGTGGAACCGTTGTTGATGTGATGGCAGCTGCGGATATTGAGCATTTCCAACTGCGGGCGAACGAAGCTGACCGGGTGGGCCTTTAAAGAAAGCCCCACTGTCGCATAATCCTGCACCACATGTTCGCCTTTGCCCATCAGCGGCAGCTCAACCTGTGGCTCCAGTACGCTTTCGGATTTTTGGCCCTTGAAGAGTTCTATGGGCATATCCTGCAGGGCGGAAACTTCCCACAGGGCTTTCCGCCTGTCCATTCCGAGCGAACGGAAGGCATCGGCATCGGCCAGCCTTTCAAGCGATGCTATCGAGACTCCTGCATCCCGGAGTGCGGTAAGACTTTTATATCCATTGCCACGGCCATTTACCAGAATCTTCATTTCATCTTCCCGGACCCCGCTGATCTGCCGAAAGCCCAGGCGCAGCGCGAAATATTTCCCGGATTTTCCTTCCAGCTTATTATCCCACAGCGAACGGTTGATGTCCACTTCTCTAACTTCGACGGTATGTTTCTGCGCATCGATAACAATCTGGGCTGGCTGGTAAAATCCCATCGGCATACTGTTCAAAAGCGCCGCAGCGAACACATCGGGATAATAATGTTTGAGCCAGCACGAGACATAGACCAGCAAAGCAAAACTTGCCGCGTGGGATTCGGGAAAACCGTAGCTTCCAAATCCCTCCAGCTGCTTGAATATCCGTTTTGCGAATTCCACCGTATAACCTTTGGCGAGCATCCCATCGATCAGTTTCTGCTCCCATTGGTTAACCAGCCCCTTGAACTTGAAAGTAGCCATGCTCCTGCGCAGCCCATCTGCCTCGGCTGGGGTAAACCCTGCAGCAACGATGGCTATTTTCATTGCCTGTTCCTGGAAAAGAGGTACGCCAAGCGTCCTTCCGAGGATTTCCTTCAGTTCGGGCGAGGGGTACTCTACAGCCTCTTCGCCATTGCGCCTGCGCAGATAGGGGTGCACCATGTCCCCCTGGATCGGCCCGGGCCTAACGATTGCCACCTCTATAACCAGATCATAAAACTCCCTGGGCTTTAAGCGCGGCAGCATCGACATCTGCGCCCGGCTTTCAATTTGGAATACGCCCAGGGTATCGGCGAGACAGATCATATCATAAACTTCAGGGTCATCCTGCGGTATATTTGCGAGCGTATATTGCACGCCATAATGGTCTCGGCACAGATCAAAAGCCTTTCTGATGCAGGTAAGCATCCCCAGCGCCAGCACATCCACCTTTAAAAATCCCAGCGCATCGATATCATCCTTGTTCCATTCGATATTGGTGCGGTCTTCCATCCGGGCATTTAGTATCGGGCAAAGGTCTGTGAGCTTGCCTTGCGTGACCACAAATCCTCCGGTGTGCTGTCCCAGCTGCCTCGGAAATCCCATCATCTGCGAGGTGAGCTCGAGTGTTTTTTTAAGGTGAGGATCATTTGGGTTCAATCCCTGTTCAGTTATTCTTTTCCCCTCGAACCATTCATCTGTAAACTCCCATATGGAACTAGATAACCTGTTTATGGTATCTACCGAAAGCCCCATTGCTTTGCCCACATCACGGATGGCACCTTTCTGGTGCTGCTGGGTGACTGTTGCCACGATTGCCGCCCGATCACGGCCGTACTTATCATAGATATACTGGATGATTTCTTCCCTTCGCTCATGCTCAAAATCCACATCGATATCGGGCGGCTCATTTCTGGCGGGTGATATAAACCTTTCGAAAAGCAGGTCAAACTTCATCGGGTTGACCGAAGTAATTCCCAGGACAAAACATATAGCAGAATTTGCCGCAGAACCGCGCCCCTGGCAGAGAATACCCCGCGAACGTGCCTCGCGGACGATATCCTCCACAAAAAGAAAATAATTGGCATAGTCCATCTGCTTCACAAAGGCCATTTCATGGTGGATCATCCTGACCACTTTCTCTGGGACTTCTTGCCCATAAAATTCATGTGCCCCTTTCCATGTAAGGAATTCGAGCTCCTCCAGCGGTGAGCGCCCACTTTTATTGATTTCCTCCGGGTAAACATATTTAAGCTCATCAAGGGAAAAATTGCAGGCCTCGGCTATCACCATTGTATTTTTGATTGCGGTTGGATAGTTCCTGAACAGGCGTTCCATTTCTGCAACCTCTTTCATGTAGCGCTCGGCATTTTGGTGCAGACGGAATCCGGCTTCCTGAATGGTACATTTCTCGCGCACGCATGTCAGCACATCCTGCAGTTCCCTTCTGGAAGGGCAGTGGTAATGCACATCGCCTGTTGCTACCACCGGGATACCATAGTTTTTTGAAAGCTGAGAAGTTCTAAAGATCAGCTTATCATCATTTCCCATATATGACCTTGTTGCAGCCAAATACAGTTGGCCTCCTAGCGCCTCGCGGTATTCTGCAACCGCTGAAACAAAACCTGTATCGTATTCAAACTTCCGGTTCAGTTCTCCAGGGGTTACTACCGTAAAGATGATGCCTTTGCTGTGCTCATAGACATCCGCCCTGGAAATATGGCAGGAACCTTTTTCCGCGCGCATGTTGCCAAGGGTTAATAGTGCGGACAGTCTTCCATAAGCTTCTTTGTTGGTAGGGTAGGCAAGTAAACTTGGTCCGTCAAGCAGATCAAGCCTACAGGATGGGATCAGTTTTACATTTTTTTCCCTGCATGCCGCATGCGCGCGCACGATGCCGGCAAGTGTATTTCTATCTGTAACCGCTATTTTTTTATACCCGAAAAGCTCGGCCTGCTCGACCAGCTCATGGGCATGTGAAGCACCTCTCAGGAAGCTGAAATTTGAAGTAACCTGTAATTCGCTGTATGCCATAACCCATCTCCTCTATGCAAAAAATCCGTGTATAAACCATTTGTATTTCTGTCCGATGCCGTAGTGGCCAGAACGGAACAGCCAATACCTGCCGCCCTGCTCATCCTCCACCTGGTAATAATCCCGATGTTCGCCCTGATCCAGCCACCACTCGCGCTCGATGCGCTCAGGTCCATCGGCCTTTGTAACCTCATGGCGTACGCCTTTATAGATAAAAAACTTTGGGGGATGGTCGGGAATGATGGCCATCACCTCGATCGGCACGGGGTTCCTGAGCAGCTCGGTTGGACGGGGCTTATCCACACGCCAAGTAGCCTGTGGTTTTTCGGTCACCGAAACCGCCCTTAGCAGCGACCTTTCCGGCCAGTATTTGGTAGCGGGAATATAGCGGTGGATTACCTGCTGACCTACCTTTCCCGCAACACGGTCCAGCAGACGGATGACGCTTTTATCATTAAGCCCGGGGGTTGAAGTCCACATCTCTTCCTGGGGCACATCCACATCATCTACTTTTGGCGCATCCAGCACAAAAAGCTCGATGCCAAGCGCCGGTTTGATCTGATCGATCTTCAATTGAAAAAGCTTGAACAAATGGGTGACGCTATGCGATGCGCCACTTGTACCGATATCAGCCTGTACCACTTTGCCGTCGATGCGGTAGCACGTGAGCACGCCCGAACGCAGGCCTTTTCCCTCTGCCTGCATACGCCCACAGAGATTTTCCAATAGTTTATTGATGGCTATTTCAATCCCGTTCCGGGTTTTTATCGGTTCAAGGCAGGCCAGCCTTTCGCTAAAGGGCACCGGCACCTGAAGGGGAACAAGCACTTCGTTTTCTGTTCCTATTGCCTGCGCCAGCCGGAGCAGAAAATCCCCGCCGAACCTTCTGCGCAATACCGACCGTGGCATGCCTATGAAACTTTTGATCTGATAGAATCCCAATTTGCGCAGTTTTGCCAATAGCAGCTCTTCGAGCCTCAGCGCATCAGGAGCCAGCGTAAGCAGTGCATCAACCTGTTCTCCGGGAGGAATTAAGGGCGTAATTTTTCCAAAATGCGAAACCGCCCATGCCGCACCGGGTGTATCGGCGATAGCAAGGCGCACCGTATAGCCTTTACTTTTCAACCTCGAAACTATTTCCTTGAGATAGCCGCGCTCTCCTCCCCACAGATGCGTGCATCCCGAAACATCCATCAGCAGCCCATCCATCCCGAACTCATCAATTGCAACTATGGGAGAATACCTCACGCACCACTCGCCAAGTCCCTGCAAAAGTTTTCTGGGCCTGCCCGGTTTATCATCCAGCACCTCCAGGCCCGGACAGATTGCCTTGGCATCAGCTGCGCGCATTCCGGACTCGACCCCAAATTCTGCCGCAAGGTGGCTAACTGCCGTGATCATCATGCGGCCATGGTCTGCCGCAGCAAAAACAAAGGGCACGCCGAAAAGCTCCGGTCTGCGGATGAGCTGCCAATCAGCCAGCAGCTGACGGAACCATATGGAAACAAAACGCCTTTGCATAACTGCCTATCCAATCTGCCTGCCCTCTATATCAGACCATACCGTTTCTTTTTTGGTTTTTTTGACCTCTTCGAATTTTTCGCCTGCCCACTCCAGCACAAAGTTTCCAGGATTGCCATTGCGAACCTTCATCAGCTCCACATTCCATCGCGGAAAGCCAACACCCGGCATACCGTCTTCTGTCTCCGATGGCAATGGGCTGATCCTCCACCTGGCGGTAGCTACCGTACTTGTGGTTTTGTTTTCATCTTTGCGCAGGATAAACCCGGTAACCCCACTTGCTTCGACCGCCAGCTGCAGCCTTCTGGATTCGATAAGGGAAAGGCTACCGACCTCGGCTACTACTGCAGCAAGGCCTTCGCACTTCAGTGCTTCTTCCGTGATCCACAGCACATCTTTTTCGGTTTGAACGTCCATAAAAATTATGCGCTCGGGCTCTACGTTGAAATGGCTGAGCGATGCGGGGAACAATTTTCTGGATGTGCTTGCCCATACGCAGGCCGCACCGTTTTGCATAAGCACTGCGAGCAGTCCGGCTATAAAGCCGCCGCTTGCCGCTGATTGCTCTGGCATGATGGTAATAAATTCATGGATTGCCTTCTTTGGGAACACGCCGCCCGGAAAAGAATCCTCAATTTCCCCAAGGCCTATCCGTTCTGCCTTGCCAGCGGACAGGGGCTTAAAGCCTTGCCACAACAGAATATCCTGTTGCAGCTTTTGAAACAACTCTCTTTTAGCATCCATGACTTATTAAATTTTATACTATTATTTTTAGTAATATCAAATTTAACAACAAACATAAAGCTAAAATTGTTAGTAAAAAATGAATTGTGGAAAAGATTGTGGTTTTGGTGGATAAGTCAGCCCGTATCTAGCTCATGTTGAAAGGCAAATTTGTGTAATTCTATTTAAAAAAAGACCACTGAGCTTTCTTGAAGATAAATATAGCGAATAGGCAGACATTAGGTACCGATGGATCAAGCTTAAACCTCCGTGTTTTCAGGATTGCCAAAATTTCTCGCACTGGGTCGGCCTATGCACACTAAACAATGGGTTTTTATAATTCATTGCGCCGTCAATTATGATTAAAATCAGGCTTATTACCTGCTCCAATGGTCAAACTCCAGCACTTCCTGATCAATAAATTCCTGTTTTATTTCAGGTAGCTCAGGATACTCCTTTTTGTTGATCACACCCTCCAGACGGTATTCGGGGCTGATGGTACATCTTTCGAGCAGGCGTGAGGGAATCTGCGTCATGGCAATTTCCGTGATCCTATCTTCACTTAGGTCACCCATTAGCCACTCCCAGGCCAGTTCATCGGTGAGGATACATGGCATGCGCAGCTTGGAATTATGCACCTGCTTCATCAGTTCATTAGCCTTGGTTATGCCTATTGCGAAGGTTTTTGTTACCTCGCCGGTATCCGTATTTACCCAGTCGCTATACAGACCGGGAAGCCAGAAATACTCATGATCCTTTAATGTAACCTGATAAGGGTACTTGATCGTTTCTTTCAGCTCTTGTCCCTTTTTACCGATTTTGGGGATATGCCTAGATTCCACTATGCCCGTTGAGAGTACCAGGCACCTGCGTGACCTGGCAGCATCCTTCCACATTGACCGCTTGCCGCTTTCACTGACCCATAGGTTTTCGGCCTTAAAGTTTAACGTCGTAAGTTTTCTGCGGAAAGCGATGGCTTCATCAGCGCTCATCTTACCAGGAACATAGCCCCACTGTGCCTGCACCAGTTCGAAATCCCTCCTGTCATCGGTAGCTATCGCAATTGCACAAGGTGGGTAATTGAACCCGTTATGGACACCCACGTCCAAGAAATCATAGTCACGAACCGCTTTTTCCAATTGCTTAAGCTGAATGAATTCTGCCCTTGTCACCTTCTGACCGTTGTAATAACACATAACATTATCTCCTATTAGCACGGATATGCTCCGCAATTAATTTACCGATCTCGGTAGCCTCTTTTTGACGGCCTTCCGGAATCGAGGTCCAAAACTTTTTTCCACTGGCGTTGATTGCAACCGCAATTATCAAGTGGTCCGGACCATTTTCAATCTTTATGCGGAAAATCCTTTTTCCGGCCAGTTCGTGCTCTGATATCTGCAGATGGCTACCTCTGAGATTCAGCTCAAATGGCGGCGCGATATCTCTCATATCTAAAGTTACTTAAATATTCTATTATACAGGTTAAGATACAGGCTGTCGTGAAGAATTAATTTCAGCTATACCTTTTCCCCGATAATGCTAACAAGATATTGCTACAGCTTCTATAATCTGAAAAAAAATCCCCTTGCCTTTGATTGCAAAAATCACAATTGTATACTGTCGTCATAAACAATTGCCTGGCTGAAAGTATATATCACGTAGCCAGGGCATCTTCCATGGCATTACCCCATATTCGGATAATATGGGAGCTTATATCTTTCATAATGTTTTATCATCTGCCACCATTCCCAGAACCTCCACGGTTTTAGCGTGAACGTTCTAAACAACGTCTTGTTGGGGTTATTTGGGTTTTTGATTTTAAAACTTTCAAACCGCAATTTGGCGACATCAAAATTTTGGGTTGGTCCTCCCTGTTCTGAAAATTGAAAACTACCATCTTTGTTCTGATAATGATATTCTTCTTGAATAAAATATGTTATTGGTGGCATATTGCCTACAAAGACAATTGAAATAATTACTATCAAAAAAATTCGAAACTTTCTTTTCATTCTATTCAATTTTACATGGTCCATGGCTTTCTGGTATTCTACCACCACCTTCATTAACATCTAAATTAGGGTTTTTTGCCTTTTGTTCCCGCAAAGCGCTTGCCATTCCCGCAGGTGTTTTCGCAAAACCTGCTCCACCAGGCCCGCCCAGTCCTATTTGCGTGGTAGGGTCTGGAATTGGGATACCACCAGCTTGACCCGCCCCGAATACGAATGCCGAGCAATTATAATCAGAGAAATGATAGTTTTTTGGAGGGTTACTTATATAATTGATTACATTTCTAAAACTTTCTTCTGTTACATAATAAGTTGAAGAAATATTATAGGTATCAAAACCATTGTCAATGATCTGTGATTTTGATACTAGTTTATCCAATCCAGTTCCGGTTGGATAAAAGCCAACGGTTTGGGTAACACTGTTCGGTCCATTTGTTTTGGTCAATGATATGGCGACATGGCCGAAACTGTTTAAGCCTACATTAAATGAGGTACCTGGCTGTGGTTCCACAACGTACACTCTTACAACGAAGGCTGCATTGGGACTGGGTATTTTTGAAAAACATTCCATCATTTCCCTGGGATCGACAGGGTTGTTGTTTTCACCCGGCAGGTTGGAAGGGGGCGGGGGAGAAGTTGATGGGCTTCCGCCACTACCGCCGCCCTGTTGTGGTTCGGAAGGACTGGCCCCGACACCGTCGTAGTATCCGCCTCCAGCTCCGCTGCCACTGTCGTTGATGTAGGTGGTGGAGCAGACCCGGGTAGAGTGGACGGTAAGCTCTCCCTCCGCATCGATATAATAATCCTGTAGCCAGGAGCAGGTTTCAACAGCCAGGAGCATTAGTTTTCCCTGGGCTCCGCTGAAGGGATTAGGCTCTCTTAACATTTGGTTGGCCTGATCGATCTGATCTGCCCGGGAAAACTTTTTAATGTTACCTACCGGTTTTCCCGCGCTGTATAGCCTGCCTCCGGTCAGCTTGTAGTTCAGGTCATATTCAAACACCCTCCCGGTAAAATCCGATGCGGAAGCTTTCCGTTTTTTTTGCAGGTAAATGGCCTCTGGGATTACCTCCAGTATCTTTGCACCGATATGCTTGGTGTTTTGATCCCTTACAATCACCAGCTGCCGGTATCCCTGTTTATAACCTTGGTAGGTAGGCTGTCCTTCCAGTAGGACCGTCCACCTGTTTGCTCCATTTGTGCCTTCTTTTTTTGCCAGTTTCCAGTTGATGCTGATTTTGCCCAGGGCCTTACTGCTGTCCGGCTCGATCTGTTGGATAAATGCTCTGGCATCTGACAGGGTGAACAAAACGTTATGTTGCGGATTTTCTGCCGAAAGGTTGTGATCGACCGGGTCTTTGCGGCATGCGGATATCAGGAAAATAATTATGGTAGCAGTTTTAAGCTTTGTGTTCATGAGGTTAATCTTTAATTAAAAACCGGTGTTGGATTTTGGTCATTTTGTGTCTGGTGACACATTCTCAGTTTTTTACGCCTGATCCGGCTCAAAGTTTCGCGGCTGATTCCGAGGTAGGATGCGATGTTGGTCTGACTGGTCTGCTGTTCAATATCGGGATGCTGTTCGAGCAGTTTTTCATAGCGGAGTGTTGGGGTTTGGGTACGCAGAAAGATTGCCCTTTCCTCGCTCATGATGTAATACTTTTGGGTGACGATCCTTCCCAGCAGGTTGCCCTGGGGGAAATCCGCATAATAGGCGTTTAGCTGCTGCCAGCTTATCGACTGCAGTTTACAGTCCTGAAGGACCTCAATGTATTCATAAGCGGGTTTTTGGGTGAAAAAGCTGTAAACAGAGATCATCAGATCTCCCTTACCCATAAACCATGTGTTGCATTCCTTACCGTTCTCGTCAATGAAATAGGCGCGCAGGAAACCGCTGCGGATAAAGTATAATCTCCTGGCTGTTTCCCCTGGCCTGAGCAGGAGATGTTTGCGGTTAAAACTTTCGGTAACCACCTCCTGGTTTACCCTTTGCTGCAGGGGAGCGGGAAGTGGGGCTATAAAGCTCAACGTTTCCAATAGATCGGCTTCTTCGGTAGGCTGTTTTTGCATGAATGGTCGATTGTGTCACAGATCAACTTTTCAGCGTGTTTACCTGGCTAATATTGTCCTGTCGGAAGGATATGTTTTTTAACGGGATTTATCCGCTTTTGTTATAAGCGGGCCTCTTAAAGTATTTCCTTTTCCGGTTTCTGATTGACTGGCTCTCCAATATTTACCTATAAATGCACTTTATGGACCTAGAGAAACTATCGAAAAAACGAGCTGACATGGATATCCGATATTTTTGGAGCGGTGATAAATGCATTTCACTATGTCCAGGTCTGGGTGGGTCACCCCGTTTTTTAAAAATTTATAACCATCAACCTCCCATTAACCTGATATGCCTATGAAGAAACCCCTACTTTTTTATTACCCCCGTGTGCAGTTATAGCCAGTTAACAGGCAGGGGTGATTTTCACTTAATCTAATTGTTTGTATGCGTAAGAATGCGTTTAAGGTGCTGCTGCGTGAGCTGCGTAGCAGGTTGAAGCTGATCTCTGACAGGGATATTGCTCAGGTGGAAAAGTTCAGCGGAATGTTAGCTGAGATTTCCGGTTTTTTAAAGCAGGTGAAGGAACAGGTGATGGTTGCGGGGTTCGGGTCCGAACTGGAAGAGATTTATTTTTTCAAGTTTGAAAAGCCTGAGTTTTATGCGCTGCAGGTGTACCATGTAGCTTTGTTTGCGCTGCTTCAGGGGCGGCCTATGGGGGTACCGGAGCTGCTTCGGGGGTATTACCTGGATGAACTCCGGTTTATTGACCGGTTTTTCAAGCAGAATGCATTTTTGTATGGCTATTACCGTTCGGGTTTTACCGAGATGGATGGGCTGCTTTTTGTAAGGGGGGCTGAAGTGGGCTTTCCGCTGCTTCAGGAACTCCCGGTTTTGGATGGTGAATTTGATACTGCGGGGGATTATTTTTTTGCCAAGTTCATGGCTTATGAGGATTTACGGGATTATATCCTGGAGCGGTTGAACGAGCTGGACGCCAGGCAGGAGCCTGCTGCACTGGCTACCGGTCCGGCCAGGTTTGAATGGTCGGGCGAGGTGATCAATCTGGTAGAACTGGGTTATGGGATCTGGCTTTCCGGTCAGCTTGGTAAGGGGACCGGTCTGGGTGAGATATTCCTATGGCTGGAGCAGACTTTTGGCGTGGATATCGGTATCCCAGCAAACAGGTTCCGGGAGATCAAGCGGAGGAAGCGGCTGAGCAGGACACGGTTTTTTGATCTGTGCAAAGACAGACTGACCGAATATATGGATCAGGATGATGCTTATCGCCCGGACGGAATATCCGGTAAAATTAATATGCTCTGATTTTTAGGGGTTTGCGCCGGATATTGAACGCTATTTATCCCTAGTAGAGTATTGTAGTTTTTGATCCTTTGAATCTTTGCTGCTGTTCCCGGTGCAATGGGGCACCGGGGTAAAAAGTGAATGTTATGATGAAAAAATCATTTTTATTGGAGTATCTGCCGCTGGTCGGACTGGTCGTTGTGCTGGCTGTGGTACTGGTGGTTTGGGCGTTCCGGCTTGCCAGAAAGGCAGGCAAAGAGCCGTCACCGCTTGCGCACCGCTGGGAGAAAGGGGTGGACGAGCTGGATGATGGTTCCGCTACTGCTGCTGGCCAGGGTCTGATGGGCAGGGCGGTTGAGGATGAAGGGGTGGTGGTCCTCGCGGCGGATGGGTTCGGCTTTGCTGACAGCCCGGGGGCATTGGACAAGGGTGATCAGCTGGGCCTGCTGGCGGATGTGCAGCAGGAAATCAAATCGATCTGTACGCTGCTCGAGGAGAAGGACGGCTCAAAGGAGGATTTCTTTTCGATGTTCGGGCTGGTCAGGGCAAAGTATCCCAAAATGTCGGACCATGCTGCCCTGGCTGAACTCCGGCCATTTATCCGCGAGCGGGTACCCTTCCATCTTTCCGATGAGGAGCTGGACAGCCTGTGGGGCTAAGCTGCTCGGATGGTGAATCAATTGATCTGTAAATCTTTAATTTTTTTGAATGCGTAGAAAAAATATGTGTGGTCCCTCGGTAGGGATCTGGAAGAATGCGTCCGCTAAGTTTTTGCTTGCGGCTATGGTAATATGTTTTTACAGTCTGCTGTTTTCCGGGGCGGCGTTAGCCCAGGACGGCATTCAGGGCATCAATGAGGCCTCGAACAAAGTGCGCAGCTACTTTGATGCTGGGGCAAATCTGATGTATGCTATCGGTGCAGTCATCGGCATTATCGGGGCAACTAAGGTGTACCAGAAATGGAATGCAGGCGAGCCTGATACGGGAAAGGTGGCGGCGGCCTGGTTTGGTTCCTGCGTGTTTTTGGTGGTGGTGACCTCGGTATTGAAGTCGTTTTTTGGAATCTAAAAATAAGAAACTATCAGGGCGGGCGGGACTAGGCCTGGCTAAGAGTGGCATGACGGCCTGCCTGGCCCTGATTTAATTTAACGGTTATGAGTTTAGTGTATCATATTAATAAAGGCATCAATAAGCCTATAGTCTTTAAGGGTTTTCAGGGGCAGTACATTGCCTGGCTTGCCGGGGGACTGGTTCTGCTGATGCTGTGCTTTACGGTACTGTATGTATCCGGTCTTTCCATTTTTGTGCTTTTGCCAATGGTATTTTTTTGTGGGGGGGGCCTTTTTATGGGGGTCAGTTATTTGTCCAGGCGTTTTGGTCAGCATGGTTTAGGCAAGTTTATGGCCAAAAGAGGCCTGCCGGTATATCTGCGGTTTTCATCGCGCCGTGTGTTTACAGCTTTAAGGGTTCCGGTAACCAATAAGGAAAGGCAGGGGAGGGCATGATGGAGATTGAAAAAATACTTCCGGTATGGAAGGTGGAAAACAGCTGCATGATATCCATGTCAGGTGATGTTACGATTGCTTTTAGGGTGAGCTTGCCGGAAACCGGGACACTTTCTTCGGGTAATTTTGATGCCTCGCAGCAGGCTTTCGTCAAGGCGGTACGGGTGTTGCCGCCGGGGGTGGTCTTTCACAAGGCGGATTACTTTTTTAAAAGTAGGGTGAAGGCAGATTTTGAAAGCGCTTCCGGCTCGGTACTGGCCTTTGCGTCCGAAGGTCATTTTAACGAAAGGCCGTTCCTGGATCATGAGTGCTATCTGTTTTTGACTTTGCTGCCGCGTTGCAGGAAGCTGTCTTCATCGGCTTATAGCAATATACTGCGTAAATCGATCGCACCTGTGGAGCGTAAGGATGATGTCCTGCTGAAGAATTTTTTCTCCGCGGTAGGTTCCTTTGAGCGGATTTTATCGGATAGTGGACTGTTTTCTTTGGCGCGGTTGGGTGATGATGAGCTTTCGGGCACAGCTAATGCGCCGGGGATCATTGAACGCTACCTGTTTTTATTGGGTAAGGGTGAAGCTTCGATATTGCGCGATGTTCATTTAAAAGAAGAAATCAGGGTGGGCGACAAACAGGTGCAGCTGTTTACGCTGGCGGATGCACAGGATCTGCCGGGGATCTGTGGGAGCAGGATCGACTTTGATGCCTATTCTACAGACAGGACCAAATACAGTATCGGCTTTGCCTCACCTCTTGGACTGTTCCTGGATTGTAACCACATTTATAACCAGCTGATTTTTACGGGTGATCCGCAGCGGACAATAAAGGAACTTGAGGCAAAAAAACTGCGTTTACAGTCGCTTTCGGCTTATTCACGCGAGAATGCGGTATCCAGGGATTTCTGTAATGATTTTTTGAATGAGGCGGTAGTGACCCAGAAGCTGCCGGTAAAGGCGCACTTCAATGTGCTTTGCTGGACGGATGAGGCCGGCGGGTTGGCCGAACTGAAGAATAAGGTAGGCTCGGCGATGGCGAAAATGGATGCGGTATGTAGGCAAGAGACTGATGGCGCTCCGCAGGTCTGGTTCGGCTGTATGCCGGGAAACGAAGGTGATTTTCCGATGAACGATACCTTTGATACTTTTGCCGAGCAGGCCTGTTGTTTTTTGAATATGGAGACCTCTTATAGGAGTTCTTTATCTCCCTTTGGCATCCGTCTGGGTGACCGCCTGTCCGGCGTTCCGCTTCATGTGGATATATCAGATGAACCGCGCAGGCTGGGCTGGACGACCAACCGAAATAAGTTTATTATCGGGCCATCGGGATCTGGAAAGAGTTTTTTTACCAATCATCTGGTACGATCTTATTACGAGCAAAGCGCGCATGTGGTAATTGTGGATATCGGCCATAGTTATAAGGGACTTTGCGACCTGGTGGGTGGCTATTACTTTACCTATTCGGAGCAGAACCCGATCTGTTTTAATCCTTTTTACATTGCTGAGGGTGATGTGCTGGATACCGAGAAGAAAGAAAGCATCAAGACCTTGCTGCTTGCGCTCTGGAAAAATGAAAGTGAGAGTTATACCAGGGCGGAATATGTGGCGGTCAGCAATGCACTGACGCTTTATTATGAACACCTGGCAGCGGACCCCGGGGTATTCCCCTGTTTCAATTCCTTTTATGATTTTCTGATGCAGGAATATCTGGTGGTGCTTCGTGACGGTAAGGTCAATCCAAGGGATTTTGATATCGATAATTTCCTGTATGTACTGAACCCTTATTACAGGGGCGGTGAATTTGATTTCCTGCTGAATGCTACCCAGAACCTGGATCTGCTCAGGGAACGCTTTATCGTTTTTGAGATTGATACGATAAAATCCCACCCGATCTTATTTCCCGTAGTAACGCTGATCATTATGGAGATGTTTATCGCCAAGCTCCGCAAGCTGAAAGGGGTGCGCAAGGTTTTATTGCTCGAAGAGGTATGGAAAAGCATTTCCAAGGGCGGGATGGCCGAATACATCCAGTACGCCTATAAAACCTTCCGGAAGTTTTTTGGTGAACCCATTGTGGTGACCCAGGAGATCGAGGATATCATTTCCTCGCCCATTGTCAAGCAGGCGATTATCAACAATTCAGATTGTAAGATCTTACTCGACCAGAGTAAATACCAGAACAAGTTTGATACGGTGCAGGAACTGTTGGGGCTGACTGATCACGACAAGTCACTCATCCTTTCGATGAATAAGGCCAATGATCCACAGCTAAATTACAAGGAGGTCTTTATTTCCCTTGGCGGACATTCCAAGGTCTACCGCACAGAGGTGAGTCTGATTGAATATTTGGCATTTACTACCGAGGAAACAGAGAAGCAAAAGGTGCAGGAATATGCCGCTAAGTACGGCTCGGTGGCCAGGGGGATTGCTGTGCTTGCAGCGGAACTGCGCAGAGGGAAAAAGGTTTTTTAACGAATTGTTCACCAATTGAAATTTACGGATACGAACCTGCTGAGCAAGCTTCAAATCCATTTTTAAAAAAAAATACCTATGGAAAATTTAAGAAACAACAATTTAACCGGTGTAGAGCAGACGGATGCCTGCTTGTGGTCATGGGCTTCCTGGATCCCTGTGATGGGAAGCTTCCTGGCGTTATTGCTTTCCACTATGCAGGGCTGTAACAATCCGGCCTCACTGGATGGTACTTATGTCAATGATGCGGGAAGCGAACTCAGTATCGCCCATGATACCCTTATAGTTGAACATGAAGAGGGCCCCAGATATCTGCTGCACCGCAGGACTGGTTTTCAGTTGCTGGATGATGCTGGCAGGGCTGGGAGACTGCAACATGAAAAGGAGGAATGGACTGCGGTACTGGACCGGGAAAGCGGAATCATGACCGAGGCCCGCAAGGGTAAACAGATCAGCTTTAGTGCTGATGGTCTGACTTTAACGGTGGGTAAACGAAAGTACAAACGGATATTAACAGAATAAGTTATGAAATTATTAGAGTTTATGACAAAAATTTTAAAGACCTATATGGTTGTGCTGCCCTTAAGTGCTACTGTGTTGCTGACGGCTTTGCCCACTGGGGCTAGCGCGCAGCTGGCAATAGCTGAGGTGATCAAGGCAGGCGTAAAAAAAGTGATCAAGGCGGTTGACCTGAAAGTCCAGCGGCTGCAGAATGAAACGATCTGGCTGCAGAATGCCCAGAAAGTGGTGGAAAACACGCTGAACAAATTAAAGCTGGGCGAGATTTCCGAGTGGACCGAAAGGCAGCGCTCACTGTATTCGGAGTATTATGAAAGCCTGATTAAAGTAAGATCGGTAATCTCGGCCTATAAGCGGATCAGGGATATAGCCACTACCCAGGCCGCCATCGTGCAGGAATACCGCTGGGCTTCGGGGCTTTTTACAAAGGACAAGCACTTTACCGCCGGTGAGCTATTGCAAATGGAAGAGGTGTATGAGGGGATTTTAAAGGCTTCGGTAAATAACCTGGACCAGGTGTTTGTGGTGATCAATTCCTTTAAAACCCAGATGGGTGACGCTGCAAGGATGGAGCTGATTGATGCGGCTGCGGAAAAGATGGAGGGGAATTTTGCTGATCTGAGGCAGTTCAATGACCAGAACATAACCCTTTCTATTCAGCGGAGCAAATCGGTACTGGAAACTAAAACATTAAAGGAGCTTTATGATGTCAACTAGAGGAATGCTTATGGGTAATAAGCAATGCGGTTCAAGAGGGATTGCATGGCTGATCGGGGCGTTGCTTTTGACTGCTGCTACAGTTCCCCATTGTCAGGCGCAGACCTGGAATGAAATCTTTAAGCAGAAGAAAACGCAGATCAGGTATTTGGGCCAGCAGATCGCCGCTTTGCAGGTATATATCAGTTATGCCAAAAAGGGTTATGAGCTGGCAGGATCAGGGTTGCAGGTGGTCAGGGACATTAAAAATGGCGAATTTAACCTGCACAATGCCTTTATTTCAGGGCTGAAACAGGTCAGTCCGGTGACTAGAAATGATGTTCGTGTGGCTGGGATCATCGCCCTTCAGGTAGCGATCCTGAAATCATTTAACTCGGTCAAAGGCAATGGACTGCTTTCGGCTGACCAGCTGATTTATGTGGGGGAAGTGGCTGATGGGGTTATTTCGGATTGTTACCATGATCTGGAGGAACTGCTACCCGTCATTACTTCCGGCAAGCTGGAAATGAAGGATGACGAGCGGCTAACCAGGCTAAACAGCATTTATGGGCGTATGCTGGATAAGTCCGCTTTTACGCAGAGCTTTTGCAGCGAAGCAAACTTGTTAAATCGGCTGAAACAGACGGATGGCCTGACACTGGAAAGACTAAGGAGGTACTATGAGATCGAATAGCCGGTTTTTTGGGTTTTTCATGATGGCTGTTTTGATGTTCGGTTCCCGGCAGGTTGCTTCTGCCCAGAGCCAGGAAGTGCAACAGCTGGTCCTGAATGTAGAAAAACTTAGCCAGCTGAAAAATATCCTTTCGGATATGAAGCGCGGTTATGAGGTGGTATCTAAGGGATATACTGCGGTTAAGGATATTGCCAAGGGTAATTTCTCGTTACATCAGGTGTTTTTGGATGGCCTTTGGCTCGTCAGCCCCGAGGTGCGTAAATACTATAAGATTGCGCATATCATTTCTTATCAGCAGGATCTGGTATCGGAATATAAGGCTGCTTATAAACGCTTTTCTTCAGGGGGCAATTTCTCGGCAACAGAGCTGGACTATGTTTCCAAGGTTTACGGCAGGCTTTTGGAAACGAGTCTGGACAACCTGGATAGGCTGGCGATGGTGATAACGGCCAATAAAATGCGGATGGGTGATGGGGAGCGGTTAATAGCCATTGATCAGATTTTTGGCGAAGTGGAAGATAAACTCATTTTCCTGCGCTCCTTTAACCGCAAGACCAGCCTGCTGAACCTTCAGCGCCAGCAGGAGAAATCCGAGATCAAAGGTTTGGGTGGTTATTTTAAAAGGGAGGGTTTATGAGATTAGTTCTTTTTTTGAGACTGTTTTGTCTGGTCATTGCAGCGCTATTGGTAATGCCAGGACTCTGTCTTGCCCAGAGCGGCGGCGGGCTTGCCGGCTCGGTCACAGGCCTGCAGCCGGTACTGGATAATGTATACCGGGATATGATGCCGCTCTGCTCGCAGCTGATTGGGGTGGCGCGTGGCCTGGCTGGCTTTGGGGCTTTGTGGTATATCGCCTCACGTGTGTGGCGCAGCCTGGCAAATGGTGAAGCGGTCGATTTTTATCCTCTGCTACGCCCTTTTGCCCTTGGGCTTGCCATTTTGCTTTTCCCTTTGGTGATCGGTTTAGTCAACGGCATCCTGCAGCCTATTGTTTCAGCAACTGGCGGAATGGTGAAGAACTCTAACCGGGCAATCGAGGCACTTTTAAAGCAAAAGGAGGTCGCTGTCCGCCAGAGTAAACATTGGCAGATGTATGTCGGTGAAACAGGTTCTGGTTCCGAGGATAAGTGGTACCGTTATACCCATCCCAAGGATCCTGACCGGGAGGATGAAGGCGTTTTTGAAGGATTTGGCAACGACATCAAGTTTCAGATGGACCGCATGTCCTATAATTTCCGTAACAATATCAAGGCTTGGATGAGCGAGGTCTTACAGGTATTGTTTGCTGCTGCTGCGCTCTGTATCAATACGGTCCGCACGTTCTACCTGATCGTCATGGCCATACTTGGTCCGCTGGTTTTTGGTTTTGCGGTCTTTGATGGGTTTCAGCATACTTTGACGGTCTGGCTGGCCAGGTACATCAATATTTTTATGTGGCTCCCGGTGGCCAATATCTTCGGCAGTATACTGGGTAAGATACAGGAGAATATGCTGCGCATTGATATTTCCCAGATTGGAGAGGCGGGCGACACGTTTTTTAGCTCCAGTGATGCGGCGTATTTGGTGTTTATGTGCATTGGAATTGTGGGGTATTTCACGGTGCCTAGCGTTGCAGGATACATCATCAATGCCGGAGGAGGCAATGCGATGATGCAAAAGGTCAACTCACTTGTGGTCAGCGGTGGCATGGGGGCTGCAGGTGTGGCTGTTGCCGGGAATAAGATGGCTCAGGATGCTTTTGGTGATACCTATCGCCGTATGTCCGGTTCCTTTGATTCTGCTGAGGGAAACGACTACTTTAAAGACAGGGTGGCTGGTGAAAAATCTTAGCCTTTATGCGTAATGAAGGTGTAATCTGGGCATAATAGGTTAACCTACTGTGCCTGGATGGCACCGCAGATTTTTAAACACACAATATATATATATACATGTTTGCACAACTTAAGAATATAGACCGTGCTTTTCAGCACATTAAAAGGTTCAGTATTGCGTTTCTGGTGGCCTGCGTAATTTTATCGGGGGGTATCGTTTACCTGTGCTTTGACCAGATGGATAAAGCATCCGGACGGGTACTGATCCTGTATAACGGTAAGGTGCTGGAAGCTTTCGCCTCAGAGCGTAAGGCTAACCTGAATGTGGAACTCAAAGACCACATCAAAACTTTTCACCGGTATTTTTTTAACCTGGACCCTGATGAAAAAGCCATTGCGGCTACAGTGGGGAAAGCGCTTTATCTGGCGGATAACTCGGCTAAAGCTGCCTATGATAATTTGCGGGAGTCCGGTTATTTCAATAACCTGATCGCTGCCAATATTTCGCAGGGGATCGAGGTGGACAGTATTTCACTGGACATTAACCGTGAGCCTTACGGTTTTATCTGCTATGCACGGCAAAAGCTGATCCGTTCGACCAGTACGGTATACCGCAGACTGGTTACGCGAGGAGAGATCAGGGTATTGCAATCCCAGACCGATAACAACCCGCACGGGTTTTTGATCTGCCGCTGGGAAACGCTGCTGAACCGGGATGAACCTGCTAAAGCTGTTTCGCCATGAGGTTTTGGGGTAAAAGAGACAAGGTCTTGGAACATGGTCAGGTACTGTTTGCGGAGAAAGTCGCTGCTGCAATTCTTGGCGGGCAGCGAAAACTTGCTGACTACCTGAACCGCAGGACGGCAGGCTTTTCCTCCTGGAGGTGGAGGGTACTTTTACTGGGCTTCTGCCTGCTCTTTGGCAGCTACAGCCTGTACCTGCTGGTTGCAGCTATTTATTAATTATTCAATTCATTTAAACGACATTATTTATGACAAAAAAAGAAGATGAAAACCTTGTTGTTGAGGTTCAGGACGGAAAATCTAAACAGAAGATCAGCAGGCCCAGGTTGCTGCTGGTACTCATTCCGGCAATACTGGGGTTGCTGACCGCACTTGGGTATTATTTGTACACACAGTATTCGGCGGTAAAAGCTACCCCCGGAAAATCAGGCATTAACACCGCATTGCCGGAGGCGAAGCTCGAGAAAGCGGAACCGGTGGATAAGATGGGCTATTATGAAAAGGCCCGTCAGGATTCTGCCCATAGCGGTGCTTCGGGGCTGAATGCGGCAGCAGAAAAGCTGGGATTTTCAGAAGCAGAAAATGCACAGGAAAAGCAGATCAATGAAAAATTAGCGGCCATTAACCAAGTGATCGCAGCGCCTTATGTCGCGCCGAAAACTGCTGCACCGGTTTCATTTGGCTATAGCAATGCGGCGCCAATCTCAAAGGATGTGGATAGGCTGGAAACGCTGATGAAAGGTATGCATGGCGAAGGGGATGCTGATCCTGAAATGGACCAGCTCAATGAGATGATGGATAAGCTGATTGCGGTGCAGAACCCTCAGTTAGCTGCACAGCTGTATAAAAATAACGGTCTGGATGCTGCTCCGGACAGTCTGTTCCGGGCGATACCGGCAGTGGTTGCCGGTAACCAGAAAGCCAGGCAGGGATCGGTGGTAGAGCTGCGATTGCTCGATACGGCGGTCGTTAATGGGATTACCTTTCCTGCCGGGCATGCTGTGTTTGGTCTTGCGGCATTTTCTAACCAGCGCCTGAACCTGGAGATCAAAAACATCCGCTTGGGAAATCAGGTAATTCCGGTGAACCTTACAGTTTACGATAAAAGGGATGCCATGATCGGGATCAATGCACCGGAAGCACTTTTGACCGATGCAGTCAACGGTGGCATTATTGATGCAGCCAGCAGTGTGGGCATTACCGGTTTTGACCTGACTACCCAGATTGCGGGGGCGGGCATCGACGCTGCGAAGAATTTGCTGACCAAAAAGATTGGGCGAGTGAAGCAGAACCTGAAAGAGGGTTATCCGCTGCTGCTTAGGGACAATACCAAAAAGCTGAAGTAAATGCCCGGTAATAATGGCAAAGCTAAGGGAAAAAGAGGGGCTGGCGGGTGAACTGCTTGCCTATCTGGATGAGCAGGCCCGTCTTGGTTTCAGCTGGGTGGTGTATGACAGTGAACGGCCGATTGGTGGCAGCTGGGATCTGCTGTGTTACAGGGACCAGATCAGTGCATTCCGGGAGGCGGCAGAAAACCAGCAGATTTCGGGCTGGCACATTGCCCGCCCGATTGCACAGCTCCGAAGGGCTTTTGCAATACAAGAATATGAACTAAAAAATTTAACCATGAACAGAAATTCATTAGAAGCCTTCAGGGAGGAAGCAAAGGCGTTAAAAGTTCCTCAGAACATGATTGATGCAGCCGAAGCGCTGATGGAACAGAATGTCCCAAGGATTGAGATATTTGGACAGGTTCCGGCTGACCGTGGGATGATGGATGTAACCATCCACATTAAACAGTCCGGCCAGAGCGACTTCTATTACTTTAATAAATTCGATGTGGCCATGAGTAAGGCTAAACCACTGGAAAATGATCACCAGTATATGGTCATCAGTCAAAGCGCTGCGGATAAAGATAAAAACCTGCTCCGCAGATTTTCCAGCCCAATACAGGCCATGGATTATTTTAAGGCACAAAAAGGCAATGCAGAATTATCTACCGGTAAGGCAAGTGATAAAGACCTGCAATACCGTGATACCCTCGCAACCATGAAAGATGGAAAAGTGGATTATGTGAAAAAGGAATTCAGCCAGACCTTTCACAGTCCGGTGATCCAGAATTCGCATTATGTGGACCGTGGCAAGGGTTTCAGTATTGAACAGGCAGCCAATATGCTACAGGGCAGGGCGGTTTTCCGTGGCGATCTGGTGAGCAGGGCCGGTGTTCCATATAAGGCCTGGAATACTTATCAGTTCAATGAGCCAAAGGATAGGTACAATAACTATACTTTAAAGCAGTACGGTGAGGGTTACCGTTTCGACCTGAAAAAAGAACTGGCCAGTTATGAGATCAAAGAAATGCAGCAGCCCGTTACGGCCAAACAACTGGTGGCCAGGATGGAAAATGGCTATTCCCCGGTTGTCACTGTAATTGGTAAAGATGGTGAAAGCAGGCCGCTGCGAATAGAAGCTGTTCCTCGTTATGGCAATATCAATTTTTCAGAGCCGGGAGGCAAGCCCGTAAAACGCGAGGATTACCAGAAAGAGCAGGTTATTAGCCACGCTGTGGGAAAAGAGAAAGGGCATGCTAAAAACAGAGGCCAGCAGCAGGGACAGGAAATAGACATGTAAAGAGTGTCTAAATCTCAATATTTTAATTAAACATTTATATATTCACTTTTCAAACCTTAATTTATTATGTCAACATTTCAAAAATTAAAAGATCTAATCGCGTCAGCGGAAGCCGATGCGATTAAGTTCCACGAGAAAAACAATGGTGCTGCAGGCACTAGATTGCGCAAGATTTATCAGGAAATTAAGTTGCTTGCACAGGCCGGAAGGGCTGAAGTGACTGAACTGAAAAACAAGGAAGCAAAATAGTTGAGGCATTTTTGAGAAAATAAGCCCTGTTCTGTAAGATGGACAGGGTTCTCATTTCCAATTACTTCTCCAATCCAGGGATTGTGTTGTGCTAAAAATCAATAGCTAATTACCTTTTGTCTTCAAATCTGCAAACTGTCCACTAAACATTGAATTTATATTGTTGATAGTAGAAAAGCTAGTAACAATACAGCAGGAGAAAAAGAAGCGAAGATAAGGACGAAAGGCAATTAGAGCGCAAGGGGAAAAAAGAATGCTGGAACAGATGGAAAACCTAGAGAAACAGGAGGATATCAGAAAGATAAAGTTGTGGAGAAAAAAGAAACGGAGATAGAAGTTATATAAAGAAAAGTTTATACTTTTGCTAATGATTCAGAAACAGGAAAGACCTGGAGTAATTAAGGATGCAGCGGCGTCAAAGTCCTTGCACTGTACAACCACTTCCACGTGGAGTTACCCTAATTATCCAAGTCTGGCAGCAGCCTAAATCCTGAATTTAAAAATGTGCTACTGGAGGTGTTTCTCCTTACCCAGACATCATTTCAGCTATTAAAGTAAGCCTATTACCAGTAGGCTTATTTTATTTTGTAAATATAAGGCTTTAAACCTTATAACTATCTTTCGCGGTCAAATTGTTGAAAAGTTGCATTATAAATTAACAATTGCCCAAGTGCTAAAGGCTGAAACTGATCTCGTTAGGCTCAAATGCTGACATGTATTCGACCAAAATTCTAGCTTTACTCAGCGCGGTTAATGTATGATCCATATCATTCTTAAAGTTTGGCGCATGGATTGCTTCGTCTCCAAGGATCTCCATGTACTTTCTAATATCAGTCTTTGTACCATTTTTTAATTTCTTTAGCGTGAATATTATTTTTTCATTTAACATCCCATTAAATGGATAATCGTACAGACCCAGCGTGATGTTATTAACAAGAGAACTCAATGCATCGAAATCTTTTGGTTTAGCCTTCTCCATTAAAACTTCCAATTCCTGTACCTGCTTCATCAGACCAGACTTTAATTTGTACAATTCAACATAGGTTACTAAATCGGTTTCCATGTAGCAAATGTAAAGATAATTTTTCATTTTTGTTACATAAAATCAATTCTTTGTAACAAAAATTAGTTTTAACATTACACAAATATATTTCTGGTTATGTTAACTAATGGAAAGGGTAATACAGTCTTATCAGATCGAACATTAATAAGAGTTAAATCAGGCGGCATGGATCTTGATTCATTTCATTCTCTTTTGGTGGGTGGTTCGGTAAAGTGCTTTTTCTCAAAATTGGTGGTTTTTATTCATATTTCAATCCAATACCCGCATTAATGCATTAAAGTGCCTGTAACCCATTCTCGGAACCAGTATGTTCATATTCTTTATCCAGGTTGAGCCGCTGCTGGTAATCCAGTGGAATCGAGGAGATACAGATTTTGGTCCCGCCACCGCTTTCAATGGAAAGCCGGCCTTCCAGTTGTCCGGAGAGGCCTTTGATAAGCTTCATGCCCAGTGAGCTTGCTTTATCGAACTGGAAACCTTTTGGGAGACCTTTACCGTTATCAGCCATACGCAGTTCAAAACTTCGATCAGAGACTTTTAAAGCAATATCAATTTTTCCTTTTTCATCTTTGTCGAATGCATATTTGATCGAATTGGTAACGGCCTCATTTAAGATAAGCCCCAAAGGTACCGCGGTAGCCACCTCAATCTCAACGTCATCAATATCCAGGCAGATATCTATCCGCTTAACCTCGAAGCTATCCTTGAGATATTCGATAAGTTCGGTAATGTAATGGGAGACTTTGATGGTCTTAACATCATCCGAAAGATATAATTTTTGATGGATCAGCGACATTGCATAAATGCGGTGCTGGCTTTTTTGTATGGCGTCAAGGGCGTCTTCCTGCAGGTATGCCGACTGGGATTCGAGCAGGCTCATGACCATGTGAAGGTTATTTTTTACCCTGTGATGAATCTCTTTGAGCAGCCAGTCCTTTTCTTTCAAGACATTTTGCAGTTTGCCATAGCTAGCTTCTATGTTCTGCTGTTGAAGATGCAGTTGGGCATTGCTTACCCGTTTGAGATGATACAGGCGCCAGAAGAGAACCGAAACCAATGTCAACAACACAGCAGCGCCGATAGCTACCTGTCGTTCAAATCCCTGTTTTTGCAAAATGCTTTCCTGAAGCCTGGTAGACTCGTTTAATAGAGCAATATTTTTTTCTTTCAGTTTTAGGTCAGCCTGTTTTTTTTGGACAAGCAGGCCTGCCTGTCTGAGCTGGATTTCCTGTGTTTTAGCGGATTGGGTCAATAGTGCCGCATTTTTTTTCAATAGCTGGATATTAAGATCTTTTGCGTGCAGTTCAGCTTGATTAATCTGGGTCCTGTACTGGAACTCCAGCTCCTGTGTATGCCGGTCTTTGCTTACTGCGTAAATGGAATCGTTTAGTTTTCTCACAGCTGAGAGCTTAGGGTAGGCGGTATTGAAACTACCAAGTCCGGAGTCGATCCTGGCCTGAAGGTCCAGGAATTTGAGATTGGTTTTGTTGAGCTTGTACATAGGAACAGCTCCATGCGGGATCAGGGTCTGATTGGCCAGTTTGAACTTTCCGTACCTTGCATAAAGATCGGCCAGTTCAAATTTGGGTTCCCTGTCCCAGTTGGCCCCGGCATAGCGCAGTGCCAGCTTATAGCTTTTTTCAGCTTCCTGAAAGTTGTTCAGTGACTTGTAGTAGTTCCCCATCGCAACATGATAGTAGAGGTTATCAGCATCGTTGCGGAATGGTATCTTTTTCACAATTTCTTTGAGGTACTGCTGTGCCTTCAAAGGTTGGTTTAGCAGGATTAGCTGCTTGATATAGGCATTTACGTAGGAATAAATGATAATAGTATTGTAGGAGGAACTTGCCAGGTCGATGATTTTCAGGTAGTACTCGTTTGTTTTTTTTAGGTCGTTTTTATTTTTATAGATGGCCACCAGCGTATAATAAACCCAGTACTTATCATCGTGGTCTAGGTCCGGTTTCAGGTTCTGTTCCATCAACTGTGTATAGTACAAAGCCTTGTAAAAATTCCCGGTATTGTTATAATAGGATGCATATATACTATATAATCTAGCCTTGGAGGGGAAGCCAATGATGGGCGCATTTTTTGAGACCAGCGCGTAATGTTCCTGCGGATTGATGTTGCCGAAGCCGGTGAGGGCATCAAGCACCTCGATGGTCTTTTTCATCACCTCTCTGGCGTATTTCATGTTTTTGATTGCAATACTCTGCTGCAGGGCCAGCTTGTAGTAAATCATACAGGAATCCAGATATAGCTTACGGTCCTCACCGGTATTTAGGCTGGCAATGTTATAATAGTGATTGGCAAAGTTCATCAACAGCTTGGTCTTGGAGGTGTCGGTGAGCTTCTTTAAAATTTTATAGACCTCAGGCATTTTCCCCTTTTCACGGTAAGCGGAGGTTTTTAATAGCAGGGCTTCATTATAGCCCTGTCGGTTTCCTGTTTTCTCGCTGAGCTGCCCGGCCAGGCTGAGCAGCGCTATCGCCGAGTCAAGGTGAGCGTCCTGTTGGCCCGAGCGATAGATATATATACTGGCCAACTTGAGCAAAAGGTCTATTTTTTTTTCCTGGGTGATCTTGCCGCTGAGTTCTTTTTTTACAGCCGGTATAAAAGCAGGGCTTATAGGGAAATATCCCGGGAAATACCGGCCGACTGCCGCATAGTTGCCGGTAAAGAGAATTCGGTTCTGTAAGTGGCCTATTCTGCCATAGTCTTTTACCTTCTGGTAACATGCAATCGCTTTTTTAAAACTTAGTACCCTGGTCTTAACATCCTGTTGGAGCCCGATCAGGTGCCATGCCCTTCCTTCAAGCTCAAACAGTTTGAATCTGGCCGCGCTGGCGATGACCTGTTTATACAGGCCCATGGCCTGTTCATCTTTCCCCTGATAAGTATTGCATAGGCCCATTAAAACTTTGGTTGTGACGATCCCTTTTGGGTAGAATAACCTGTTAGCTAGCTGACCTGCCCGAGCAAGAAGTATGCTGGCAGAGTCAAGTCTGCGGTCGCTATGGAATTCTTTCTCCATGTGGAAGTAGGCAAGGTCGAGCAGCATATCCACTTTTCTGGTATTCTCAGGGGCAAGTCTGATCTGCTTAGTCAGGCTCTGCGCCTCTGCAATTGAGATGGGGACATACATTGGTTCTGCACGGAGTGTTACGTGGCTAAAAAGTAGCAGAAAGAGAAAAATGATATTAATATAGGGTTTAATGGTTCTACAGTACATGTTCATTTTCTCGAATATTGGATATATCTGGATTTGTCTCGCTGGAGATTCACTAAAATGAGCTTTGGACAAGATATATGGTTCTATTTTCAATGTTTATCTGAAAATTATACCCGTTAATAAAATTACTAATCGTGATTCAAAGGTTTACCATCGGCATAAAAAATGTTGTGCGAATGATGGCGTTTGGCTCTTACTAAATTAAGGAATATTTGTTAATAAATAAATGCTTGATTGCCGCATGGTAACAATGGGAATTATGGTCCGAGATTTATACTGTGCAAAGATCACCTGAATTTCAAAAAAGCTTGCTGAAGCCCGGTCAATAGATTTTGATTAATGAGCCTTGAGAACGGTAAAAGTACTTCCAAATCTAATGAAAGTACTTTAGTATGAGCGTCAGGTAAAAAATCGATCACCTTATGATGTATCATCAGCAAACTTTCCGGAACCGGTATTATACCTATATATTTTCATGCCAGTCGAGGATATAATCTGCAACTTTCTCCCAGCCTTGCTCGCCGCAGATGAAATGGCTTTTTCCATCAAAAATCTTGAGGTCCACTCTACTTGAGCTGTGTTGGTATCTGCCGGCAATTGTTTTGGTCAGTTCTGGAGGGAAAATATGGTCACTTCCACCGCCGATGAAAAGCAGCGGAGCGTGCGGCTTTTTAAAATCAATGTTTGAAAAAGAGTCCAGGACAAGCTGCCGGCTGACTTTGAAACTTTCGGGAACAGCCAGTTTTGCAAATGCAGATGCTCGCATTTCATCCGGGAGGGTGTTAAAGAAGGCATAGTCATACCATTTCCGGCTTCCCATGAAAAACTTGCTGAAGGTAAAAAAACCAAATGCAGGGATGACGGTTTTCAGGGTCTGAAAGGGTGGGAAAACATTTTTCGGTGGCGCACCGTCTATACTCACGCCTGCCTGTGCCAGTCCCAGTTCAACAAGTTTTTGTACTGCCATACCTGCCATGGAATGGCCGATGAGTAAAGGCTTTTCATTCAGGGTGCCGATCAGGTCCGCGATATGGTCAACAATATCTATAAACCCTGTCTTGCGAAGATCGGGATGCACTTTTTTTCGCAGTTCGGCCGGGTCGCCCTGATGGCCCGGATTGGCCGGGCTGAACACCTGATAACCTTTTTGCTCATAGTGTTTTTTCCAGTCCACCCAACATTTGTCGTTAACAAAGTTTCCGTGAATGAGAATAATGGTTTTTGATCTGGCCATGATAATGATTTTTTGTTAAAATTTACCGTCTTTGACATAGGGATAAGTCCACAATAGGGTGGTGAGCACGATTGCCTTAAACCAGCTTTGGTATAAAGCATCAACAGTGGCGGCTTCATGTCCTTTTTTCGCTAAAAATTCTTTGATCGTAAGGGAGATCGGGACAATGAAAGCGATCATATACCTGTAATGAACAAAGGGCTCGGCCTCAACTCCGTCTGTCGTGTTTTTCTTGTCAATGTGCCTCAAGGCTATTTCATGCTGGTAATTCAGCCAGGTCTGATCAAATGGCTTAAAACATAGATCGAGGATCCACTGCTTAAAACGCAGTCTTACCGCTCCAAGGTAGTCAGCATTGGGCTGCCCGCCTTTAGAGAAGTAACGGATAAGGTGTTCATGGCTCCCTACATAGCCATACCATAAATCGAGTATGTCATCAGTCTGATCCTGCAAGATTTCTCCAGCCAGCTTTAGGTTGGCAGCGTCATCTGCCGTAAAAAATACTGTTTTTTCAAGCAGGTTTAGATCGGCTTCGCTTACAGGTGATCGGCCAACCTGGCCGTAGCTGTACCCTTTAATGTTTTCTGTCATTGGTTTGGTTTTGTGGTTGGTTTTTAAATATGAATTGGTTTTGTTTGTTTTTCGAAAAGCTTGATTACCTGTGCAGAGCATTCAGGGAATTCGTACTTGGGCACATATCCGGACTGGAATATTTCCCTTAGCCTGTTACACAGGATCATTGGCAAATATTTGCCAAAGTTTCTGTAAGCAATTTGGCCGCCTCGGGTAGTGACATAGCGGGGAGAGGACGTTATTGCATCCATGGTTTAGTAGCCACTTTGGATTGCTTTCTTTCGTGCGCGTCTGTACTTAACGACGCGCACAATAGCGCAACAATTATTATAGGAGCCAAATTTTTTGAGCAATACAAGCATAATTTTATGGCAACCTTTACCTGTTTTCGATTCAAGCATAGCCCTAGGGTGTTAATGCAGGTATTTTTTTAATTCAGCCGCTGCCTGCAGAAACAGGGATTTTGTCTGTGGGATTTCTGCAAGGCCGTTGAGAAGCCCGAAATCATGGATGACATCGTTGTATCGCACTGTGGTTACCTTAACCCCGGCCTCGCTGAGCTTGACTCCGTATGCTTCTCCTTCGTCGCGCAGGATATCGTTTTCGGCGACCTGGATCAAGGTCGGCGGAAGCCCTTTAAGTTGCTCCGGTGAGGCTTTAAGCGGAGAGGCATAAATCTCATTTCTTTGGCTTTCAGGGATATACTGGTCCCACATCCATTTCATCAGCGAACTAGTCAAAAAGCGCTGGGTACCGTATTGCTGGTAAGAGTTGTTGGTAAATTCAGCATTGGTCACCGGCCAGAACAATACCTGTATCTTATATAAATCATCACCTTTTGCTTTGGCCATTAATGCCGATGCGGTAGCCAGGTTACCCCCGGCACTGTTCCCCACTATTCCCAGTTTACTGCCATCGATATTCAGCTCATTTCCATGCTGCTTTAACCATTTTGCGGCGGCATATACCTCGTTGACAGGCTGCGGATAGTGGGCCTCGGGTGCACGGGAGTAATTGACAAATACCCCGGCATAGCCAGTCAACACGCTAAGGTCCCTGACCATTCTTTTATGGGTTGGATAGTCGCCAAGTACCCAGCCACCTCCGTGTATGAATAAGAAAGCTGGGATTTTACCGCTGACATTTTTGGGGCGCACGATATTTAAGGTAATTTTTACACCGTTCACTTCAATAATTTTCTCGGATTCCTCAATTCCCGAATAGTCGACTTTGAAAGCTGCCTGAGCACCGACCAGAACATTACGGGCATCGGCTACGCTCATTGTTTCCAGCGGCTGCCCGCCACTGTTTAAGGGTTTTAGAAAGCTTTTCATAGCAGGAGAAAGGTGAGGGTCATTGCTATAGTCTAACTGCGCCCTCACTGTGGTGAGGGAAAGGAACAGCGAGATTCCTACCAAAGCTGCCTTTTTTAATAGATTGTGGTTTTGGTTTTTCATTATTTTAACAATTAGTTGTAGTATCCTGTACTTTGCATCAGATGTTTGTGTTTCTAAATAAAAGCGAATGAGATGCCTTTTATTTAATTATTTGTTATTCAGTCATTTGTGTTTTTTTTTGCGGTGAGTAGATTAACGATATATCGTTAATATTTGAAATATGGTTTAATCCCTGTCGATCAGTCGAAAAACGTTGATTTTTTTTGGTGATGATGCAGCTAGAAATTCTAATGTGATTTCGACGCATTTGGTATTTTGACAAAAGTGGCAGTGCGTTCCGCGTTTAGCCCATCACCTGGTTACGCTTCAACTGACCATATGTTCCTGACCAAAGCGGCCAATCCTGGCTGAGACCGCTTTTTGAGGTTGATCATTATCGTGAGATCTTTTTACGCGGCATGAAATAAAAGTTCCCTGGACCAGTTCTTCAATCCGGTTATCTTTCCGTGTAGCCGATTTAATCGCTTTAAATCGTTTGATGTATGAAGTATTAAAGGGCAGCTCTGTAACTAGCCGGTTCTGTTCAGGGGGAGAACACACTTGAAAGAAAAAAATATTTAGCTTTTAGTTGCTTTAATTCAAGAAGTTGTAGCTGCTTTGCCCATTGCTTCGCTTCGGCCGACCCGTCTCATTTTGACCAAACCCATCTGCCGCTCCTTTACTGCAATTGGCTTCCTTGATTAGCTGCCTTTTTTGAGCTATGATCCGGTTTACTAGGATAGATTTTGGCTGTTTGCGCAACAAATTTCTGATTGTCAGGATATTACCTGATCAAGGCGGCTCCGCTTTGCTCCGCTGGTTTTGAAAAAATAATCTCCACACCTGCGCTGCGCTCCGGGTAGTATTTTTTTTCCAAAAGCCTTGCCTGTAATCCCTGCCCAACAGGAGCGGGTGCTTAACAAAAAGCCAGGAATGGCTCCCGCCGAAAGGTAGTAGGCTGGGTTTCACAATTTAATTTATCAAAAAATGGAAACAAAAGTAAAAGAAAACGGACAGGCAAGTGTGAACAGTGTTAAAGCCGACAAAACTCCAAGGTTTGTAGCAGGGAATCCGGTAAATGAGGTGGCAAAAAAGACAGAGGGCAAAGGTGTGGCGGAACCGCCAAAAGCAGAATCAAAGCCACAGCATGCTGACCCCTCAAAAGCAGATTTAAAGGAACAATTAACGCAGCAGAAACATGCTTTGAATTTAGATGAAACTTTGAAACTGGTGGCTGAACTCAGTAAAAGGACAGCTTTGCGTGATCGGTATAAAGGCTACATTGATGACCTTGCAGGCTTTGAGGAGGCACAAAGAGAAAGTTTGGACGAGTTGGAAGATGAAAGCGCTTTTCAGTTCTGTGAACTGGTCATTACCGATAATAATGGTAATAGGTTCATTACCAAAAGCCCGTCAGTGATCAGGGGGACGGTGGCTTTTATCAGTGGCCGTTTAGCAGAACGTTTGGCCGAGGTCGAAGCCGGTATTGTTCTGCCTGCCTAGAGATTCAATGCCTCCCGAGCATTCGGGAGGCCATTTATTCACTTAAAAGTCAATATGATGTTAGATGCGTTCAAAGAATTTTTAGACAAAATGTTTTGGGACGGTTATGCCGACCGGTTTGAGGATGATAATCCGATGGAGTTTTATAGCCAGTATAGGGAGTTCAGGCTTAATCATGGAGGACTACCGCTATGAAGTACGAAACAATATTCATAATGGTACGGGTACAGGTGCATGCCGACCACGAACATGTTTTTGATACGGTAAGGGAACTGGAAAAATATTCTACCCTGCTACTTACCGATACGGCAAATATCAATGTGCTTGAAACAGAAATACTGGTTTCAAGGGTTCACAATCCCAGAGTGAACCAAAGTAAAAGTAATAAATCAAACCCAGCACGTTTCCGCTGATGAAATGGTTTGGTACAAGCAGAACGCTGGACGAGGTCAAAGCGCTGTATAAAAAACTGGCTAAACAGTACCACCCCGATCTAGGGGGCGATACCCTGAGCATGCAGGAGGTTAATAAAGAATATGCTTTTGCTTCGGCTAAGGTGATCAAGGGCAAGAACCTGAATGAGCAGGAAACGGAAAACGAAATCTGCTTTTCGGCCGAGTACAGGGTGGCTATCGAAAAAATTATCCATTTGCAGGGGATAACCATTGAACTGGTAGGCTACTGGATATGGGTAACAGGCAATACCATAGCGGTTAAAAACGAGCTGAAAAATGCAGGGTTCTTTTTCGCCTCAAAAAAACTGGCTTGGTACTTCCGTACTGGCGAATACAAAAGCAGTAAGGGCAGCAAAAAAAGCTTGGAGGAGATCAGGGATAAATACGGCAGCGAGGTCATCAAGGGAAAGGCAAACAGTAAACAGTATTTAAATAATTGATTATGGGCTGGAAAGGAGAAAATCCCGATACGGTTTATCATCATTTTGATGATTCGGGTATCACGGTTTATCTGGATAAGGCGGATTGCTCAGGCGAAACTGAAAACTCAGCTAAGTTTTTTTGCCAGCATCAAAATTATTCCTCAGTGCAGGTGAAAGGGGTTTATTACCTGCGCGGGCATACCAAGCAGGTCCTTCATTCAAGGATTTTGGTCGGGGTTTTGGAAACGGAAACCCTGCCTCCCGAACTTTTTGAAATTATCCATTGCCTGACCTTTTGGAATCAGGAGGGCGCAGATTGCTACATGATAAATGCTGAAAAGCATGAAACCTACAGCGATTTTATTTTAAAATGTATCGCCGCAGACTGCAGGGTTTTTGTAGAGCCGTGTGCTGATCGGTTTGTCACGGGCAAAGGTGGCAACCACGTTTGGGTAAGCCATAAGGATAGCGGCAAACGCATTTTATTCATTCATTTTTAATTAAAAACGGTTAGCGCTGACCGTCATTTGAGCGCACGATATATGAAAACATTAGATTTAAATAACACTAAAATTTTCTGCCAACTGATTGAAAAAATGAAGGGGGCAGCGCATTTAAAAATTGCAAATGAACCCTATATGGCGTTAAGCATTGAAAGGTTGGCCGAGGGGGTGGGTATAGCGAAATACAATAACGGCTACGTGTACAGCCTTGCCCATTATTACGCACTAAACGGTGATTTGATGAGTGATCCGGAAATGACTTTTATCGTCGTTACGGGAGAGGCCGGTATTGCCAGCCCCGAAACGGTAAAGGTTATACCCTGCTCGTTTACCCAGTCGGATATGGGTGTTTACGAAGAGAGCGTGCGCTTTAGCAGTGAAACTGCTACCGACTATGATGCGGACATGCAAACCGATCATACCGAATTTGCTAATGTCTGGCTAGGCAATATTAACGATCAGGGATTTTTAGAACAATGAAAGCGCTGCATCTTCTGTCGGGGTCAGAAAAAGCAAGGCTTTTACACGACCTATTTCCTGAAGAAATGCCACTATTGCTTGAAGATATCAGGCAGTTTTGCGACGATTTTAAGGCAAATAAAGAGCAATACCGCAAGGATTGGGATAGTGGTTTTATTTCTTTTGACTATTGGCAAAGCCTTGCAGGCGAAACGGCTGGTATTTTAAAACGGCATACTTTCAATATGGTTCGCAGCAGCAGGGTGTTTTCAGACCAGTTATATTTTACTTACACCTCACTGTTCGTAACCGACCGTATTGTAAAGTATGCGGCAAAAGGGTCTCAGAATGAAAAATTTAGACAGGCAGTAGTTTTACTGTTCAATCCCTAAAGTCATTCGTTTAGCCCGTAGGAGTCGCCGCAAAAATGCGCGCGGCCCTAACGGTCGAAAAGTGTTTAAAATCATTTAATCAAAATCTAGAGAATAAACTGGCTAGCGTTTGATCCAATAGCACTAATTTTTTTACCCTATCTATAAGTTTGTGATATGGTGTTTTTAAATTCTATTAGTCTAATGCTAAGTGTATTTGATTTTTATGTGCTAATCTAGTATTTTATCTTGGAAGGAAAATTAGAATAGCCCAATTGCCAGTCGGTTTTAGGCGAGAACCATTTTTTGAAATGGTTCTCGCCTTTCTATCCTTAATTATATAATTTAGGGCCTTTAGATTATAAAGTGCCCGATCTCGGTGAAGAATTTTCTTCTGCGGATTGATAATGCACTCTTTTATGTTACCCTAATCCAAAAACAATAAATGGCATATCAACTCAATAAGCTCAATCCAAATGATTTTGAAAAGCTCATACAAGCACTTACCAAAAAGATTCTAGGTCATGGGAGTATCTCTTTTGGATCGGGGACGGATGGAGGAAGGGAAGCCACTTTCAGGGGAAAGGCAGACTTTCCGAGCCATCAGGGGGCATGGGATGGCTACTGGGTGGTCCAGGCAAAACACAAGAATATTGATGAGAGTGCAATAGACGATTTTAGCTGGATTAAGTCACAGCTGACCATAGAACTGAACAAATACCATAAGAGGATAAAAAAAGTAGAGGTGCCTGACCACCTCCTCTTTTTTACCAATGCCCGCCTCACAGCTGTTGCGGGCGCAGGAGGAAGAGATAAGGCCAATGAATTGGAACGAGATTACGAGTTAAAATACCATATTAAAAATATTAGGATCATATCCTTTGACGATATCATCGATCTCTTGAATATCCATAGGGAAGTTGCAACCGCTTTTGCGCCCTTTATCCTTTCGGGCGACGTACTTTTTCAGTTGTTGAACATGTTGGAAAAAGATGAAAAGAAAGTCCAGCGGACAAAGGAGGTTATTGCTCGTTACGTGGAAGCCGAATTCCTAGAGGATGTCCAGTCCAAGCTGGATCACGCAGGGAAGCTCACGCAGGACAAGGTCAATTTAGAGAAAGTTTTTATAGACCTTGAAGTGGTAGATAACAATCCATTCCTGCCGAAAGAAAAATTTGTCAGCTTAGTCCTCGAATGTGGGAATAAGATTGTTAAGTTTGATAATAGCCCCCTGACCAGTCGCCATGTACTTGTCGCTGGTCCAGGTTATGGGAAATCAACCCTAACCCAATTTATACTGCAAATCCACCGCGCAGAGTTGCTTATGGACATGTCTAAACGCGTAAATATTTTGGAGGAGGTGAAAGATTTCTTAGTAGATTACCCAGAACTAGTTACCCAGAAGCTTAATTGGGTCAGATTGCCTTTTAAGATAGCCTTGAAGGAATATGCAGAATGGATCAATAAAACTCTAGCGGCAGAACCCCATGGAGTGGTTTCGGTGACGGAATACCTAAAAATCAATATCAAAAAAAAGACTGGGGAAACACTGGAACTAGCAGAATTCGAAAATTTATTGCAGCAAATGCCAAGCCTGTTCATATTTGATGGACTCGATGAAGTCCCTGTATCTTCTAACCGGGGCGATGTGCTTCGCGAAATCAAATCTTTTACTGATGTTTTCCTACGCAGGTTAGAAGCCGACGCAATCATCATCGCTACTACTAGGCCTCAGGGCTACTCTGCGGATTTTGACCAATATAAATATAATCATTACGAAATCGTTGACATGTCCCCTATGGACTGTGAGCATTATTTGGAAAGATTACTAGAAAACCTGATCGATCAAGCGCAAGATCGCGAAGACAAAATGCAAATATTAAAGAAAGCGCTGAAAGATAAGGTAGTATCCAAAGTCATGAAATCACCACTTCAAGCTTCAATTATGGCAATCTTGGTCAAAAGTGGGGGCGATCCGCCCAACAACAAATATGATCTTTTTACAGAATATTTCAATGTCATCCTGTCTAGGGAGAAACAGCGTGGCGTATTGCCGATTATTTCGGACAAGCCAGCCTATATCAAGGATATCCACAGAAAGCTGGGCCTTTATCTACAGGCTACTTCTGAAAAAGAGATCAACCCGTCTGGGGAGATTGATGCCCAGGAGTTCCAGAGCATAGTGAGTAGCTTCCTTTTGGATAAGGGACTGGAAAAAGAGGATCTTGCCGAAAAGACCGATAAACTGATGGAAGCCACTACCGATAGATTGGTCTTCATCAGTGAGGTGAAGGACCAGAAAATCGGCTTTGCGATCAGGTCGTTACAAGAATTCTTTGCTGCTGAAGGCTTTATCCATGGGATGAGCGATGAGGTAGTCAGGGACCGGATCAACTCGATAGCCAGGAGCGCTTATTGGAGCAATACGCTCTTGTTTGCTATCAGTTATCTAGCCAAGGAACGCCCTGCGATCCTATATTATATCGAATCATTATGCGCGGAACTCAACGGCAGCGGAGAAGATAGCGGTTCCCAAAGCTTGGACAGTATTGCAAAAAATGGTTCCTGGCTAGCTTTGTACATCTTGAATGAAAGGATTTTTCAGGACAACCCGAAACTAGAAAATAAGTTTTGCCGCTTTCTCGAGCCTCTTTTCTATCTCCCCTATAGTGGTAAAATGGATGATTTGATGCTTCTTTCCGACCGGATCATTGATACTTGGGTTCGAACATTCATTTCTGAAGCACTTAAAAAGGATGGTGCCAACCAAGCAGCCTGGAAAATATTGGGCGCGATGATTGAAAAAGACATCCAGGTTGGTGATATCTTGGCAGGTGCATTGGATAATGAAAATATTTTCAAGGTAGCATCTTACCTTAGCAATGGAAGGTACAACGATTTTATCATGGACAGCTTCCTGAATGCTATTAATGAAAATACCAGGGCAGAAGTGCTCGAATTCATGAAAGATACTTCTAACCTTTCATTTTCTTTAGATCTATGCAGGAGCGCCCGGACAGAGGTCAGTAGGCGCATCATATTTGAATCGATTTTCTTTATTTCATTGATGGACCATGGGCCAATTGATCATGCCCAGTTTTACAACGCCTTGGGAATTACCCTCGCATCTGATGAAAAAACATTTGGTCTACTGTATAATTATACTAATAGGGAACAAGTTGATATTGTTGACGGCTTCAGCCTGATCTTTAGTAAGATAGGGTTGGCCCGTGCTACAGCACTGAATAAGTTATTTGTATACGCGGAGAAAGTAAGGTCGGCACTCGTGCTTACCTTTAGAAGCTTTCTACAACAAGTGACCCTAGCACAATACCTCGATTTTAATGGACAACTTTTAAGTGCAGGAGAAAAGTATCGGGACCTAGTTTTTATTTGTATTAAAGACCTCAACGGCTTTTTTCAAAAAGTATGGATAGAGAGGTTGGTACATGCACACTCGCTGCAACAAGCAATCGATGAAGTAAACAATATTGATTTGGAAGAGGTAAAGCAATTCCCTAACCGCAACTATAGGTCAACTGGAAGCAAAGTATTGATGGTATCCGAGCTTGAATCCAGATTAGGAGATTTTGTATCCCTGTACAGCGAAAAAACTATAGAAGAAGAAGTTTTCGTCAGCTTTAGGAGCTTTTTCCCCTGGGCGTTGGTTAACATGGAGCCTTTTGAACAGGAAAGCCTTGCCCAAAGGCTAGACCTGATCTCTTTTTACGGAAGATCATTGAAGCCAAGTTGGCAAAAACATGAATCTATTGGCATTGTATCAGTCCTTTACAGCCTTTGTTTCTTCGATATTACAGAGGTAAGAAGCTACTTAGAGACTTTAGCGCATTTCGAAAAAATTCCGTATATACTTGACCTCCACGACTATCAGATCTTGCCTGATTTTTCCCGAAAGTCATGCGCCGTTATCGCAGATGTTTTAAAAATCCAGTTACTCAGCAATGCACCAGCACCTTGCAGGTACTTGCTACAATCTATATTGACACACCTTAAAACATTTAATGAGCTTCTCCATGAGATCATCCCTTACTCAGAAATCTTAAACCAAGAAAATGTGGGCACGGACATCGCTAAGGCGGTAATAATTCTTTTCGATCCCAAAATTAGCCTGAGGCACGTAGAAGTTTTCAAGGAAATATACCTCGCGCAAGAAAATAGCCTGGGATCGGAGAAGCTACCACATGTCATCATACTTGCCCTGCAAAGCCTCCCGGTAAGTGAGCTTACTAGCGAACTGTTAAAATTCATCTGGGAAAACCGGGAAATAATGGGCAAAAGTTATGCTAGGGATCTGGCCAATCACATTCGGTACTACACGGGCAACTTCCCATCTAACTTATCCATTCAGAAACTAATGAAAAGTGAATATGATTAAACGATGCCACGAAATTGATATTTCGAGGGAAATAACGTTTGAAGTGCGCTGTTGCTGATTTTTAGCGTTTTCACACTTCATTTTCAGTATCTGGATTTATTCTGTCGTCTCGATAGCAAATCGCACTGCAGATGCTTTAGAATACGCAAAAAAAGAAGGAACAGACTGTGGGGAATTGGCTAAAAGTGTGCAGTGATTCTCGTTCCAAACTGCACACCCCATTTTTTACCATCTGGTCTCGATGCTATCCTAAAGACTGACCAAAACATATCCAATCCAGCCCAATCTGACTTGGTATTTTTCAAACAGTATTCGGAATTTGTCGGTTCACTGAACCTCCGCGTAATTCCTGAAAATGCAATATTCAGCGTCTAAAGCACCTTTTAGACTTGGACTAATAGAAAAATTACCTTCAATAAAAAATACTCCGACAAAAGCTTTATAAGTTTCGATTTTAGGGCCTTTAGCGCATCGACAATTTAATTTCTCCATACAATACAACCTTTATGAGTCCGTTAGGGCTTTTGGAAAGCCTAAAAAGGCTTGAAATGAGCCTAAGACAATTTAGTAGCGAATTAGTGTAAATAATGTTGTCCGAAAAGCTGGCCATTATGCACGAAAACAGGTAAATACTATTGCCGAAGTCCCCGGTTAAAGATCATCGGTTTATCTATTATTTAACGGATCCACTATATTCTAGAATTAATTTAATAGATGCAAATGAGGAGAAGTTTATTGATCTTTTTAGCTGAATTTATGATGTACCTTTCTTTGAGTTTGGTTCAATATCTAAATCCCATCAAAAAATGACTTTTGTTTAGTGATGCCCATATCTTTATACCTCACGCTTTTTTGGAAAAATCCTGCATCGCCAATCTTAACCTGACCAAAAATACCCGCTTTTAGAACCATCATAGTGTTTTTCATATTTGGAATACCTCGGTTTGTTTTTTTCTCATCAGCCCATCGTTTACTATGCTCTACCAATGAAAGTAGAATTAAATCCTCAAACCAATCTTCATCAGCGAACTTAAATTTATTGAGTTGCATAGCATAGCTTAGCTCTGCATTTTCTATGGGGAAATTATCTGTGATATAAGTTGTTCCATCTTTAGTCGTCCGAATTGTAGAAGTATAAGAGTCTCTTTCGATTCTAAGGATATCGTTTACGATATAATCCAATTTGTGATTTTTAGAAAGTATTTTATGGCGTTCCTTTTGCCTGTTCTGGAGATATGAAGTTGATAGATCGGATTTCAAAATCAGAAAAAAATCATCTATCTTTTGCTTCAGACTGATATTAGCAGTATCCAAATAGCAGACATTTTTAGCATCGAAGTCGTTTGGAATCTTTGAAATCTCAATCAAGGAAAAATGCAAAAGTTCTTCACCCCTTACTATTTTGAGAGTGTAAGTTCGTTTATATATTTTGTTCATGTAGAAATTTTCCATATTGAACTTCAACATCATTGCCATGATATAAATGTCCGCTATCGTTGATTTTAGGTATTTCTTATCAGCTGAATCAATAAACTCTACCATTTGATCCTCCAGAAAAGATTGTGTATTGGAGATGTCTACGTTATCATTCAATTTGAGGATTTTTTCTCTTGATACGTCAAGTTGGACAAACGCACTTGGATAATTGATTTTTATAGTCGGAGTAAATTCTGTTTTTGAATTGCTGAAAGGAATAAACGGTTGTGAAACCAGTAAGCCCTGGTTTAATGTGATATGTTGGTCTTTCGAATATGATGCGTGATGTAGGTGAACCCTGTTAAAATCAAACCAGGCACCATATTTTTCTAATTCATGGATGTCGGTCGAGGCGAGCTCTCGATAAGAAAGGTAATAAGCTTCTTTTTTTAATTCAGAGAATGGAACATAGAAAATCAAATGGTCACTTTTTTGAACAGCAGCAAGCTGTGCTCTTTGGAAAGCGTAATTTTGTATCTGAATTGGAATTTTAATAGAATTACCCTTGATGTGAATATTTACAGGCAAACCAAGAAGTGTCTTTTGCATATAATCAACGAATTGCTGAAATTTGAATAGTTTGCGTACATCTTCATACAATTTGATTTCTGTTCCAAATTCAGACTTTTCTTTTTTACGTATAAAAAAACAGCCGTCATAGTTTGGAATCTCTATTTCAATTCCAGAAAAATCTTCATCTGGATGTATGCTCTTCGTTTCCACCAATACCTCTTCGCAGACCATAAATGATGAAAGAAATCCAATCCCAAAATTGCTTATAGCATTATATTGAATATCGTTATCTTTTTTTAGCTCGTCGAATTCCTCTGATACGTAATAGCTTCTCCCTATTGATGTAAAATAACGTTCAATCGTAAACCGTGACATGCCGGTTCCATGATCTATAATCTTAAAATATTTACTGCTTTTGCCACCAATTCTTTTCTCACTGTCAAGTTCAATATGTATATCCTTATCGAAAGATTCATGCGGCTGCATTTTCTCTCTAAGAAGCGTGGCATCTATAGAGTTTTGAACCAATTCCCTAATAAAAACCTCTTTTGATTTATACAGATTGTCGCCAGTTAGTAGCGGCAAAAGTGTGGGGATGTATGCATCAAAGTGAAAATTTTCCAAATCATAGTTGTCAACCTGGATTTTGGGCGCGATGTAATAAAGCTTCAACTTAATCTCTTTCAAGCTCTCTTCAAACCGATCCAACCTCATCTCGAAATCTTTTATAATCAATACAGCAACCTTGTGTACGGTAGGATTCTTGGATTTGAAGTTCATCACGATTGCCCTGCGATCGATGTCTCCAGACATGTTAATAGAATCGCTGGGAATCCCATCGTAAAAAGCCTCCTTAGGCAGGCTTATGTTTATTTTGTGATTAAGTTTTTCTTTCTCAAAGTAAAATTCTCCGTATTCACTAATGTTTAAAAAAAGATCAGTGATAAACAATCCCAATGAGCAGAAAGCACCAATACGCTTTTGTTGACCAGAAACGTTCTTGATAATCGAATTATAACCACGCTCAATATCTTTATTATCATTAGAGCTCAAAAACCTTAGTAATACCTTCGAATAACCCTCATCATCGCAAATACGAGTTATTTCCGGCTTTAGACGATCAAGTAATTTGTTGATGTTCTCATTCTTTTTGTAAAGACTTTTCAAATAGATAACCCTAAAGTATATAGAAAGAAGTAACAAATAGTTTGATTTCGAGTGCTGCCTTAATTCAAGCTTAATATGGGCAAACACTGTGAATATCTCACCAACTAATTCAATTACCTTATCAATTTTACTGTCTTGTACTAATTGTTCAAAATCATTGGTTAAGTCAATAAATCGCTTATAATATTCAGGGTTTTCCAAATGCAAAATCTCCCGCAAATTTATGCATGTACTTTTGTCTTCTTTTAACTCTGGTGGCAGTATAAAGGTTTTTGGAGGCTGAAGTTCCTCGTCGGTAAATGTATAGCGCTCACATTCAGCTAATCTGGTATAACTTCTGTCATAAACTCTTAACCATTGAAAGGATCGGTTATCAACACCTTTGCAGCCAATACTTCCTGCAGCAAATACATAAATCACGGATTCAGGATTATCAAAAAACTTGTTGTCGGTCACTGCCCTTTGTATAGGAGTGTGTTTATGGCCATGCAAGACTATTCTAATATTATGCCGCTGAAACTGATCTAATACATTTGTGTAATTTCGAATAAAACTACTATCAGGTTTTGAGTTTGAAATTTCAGGGAAAGGATAGAAGTGATGATGAAAGGTCGCTACAACATTATATTCATGGTGACCTGGAATCTGTTTTTTAAAAGCCGTAAATAGCCTATCCATTTCCATTGGATCGATATAACCGAAGTCATCCCACTTGATTTCATTTTTACGATTTTCCCTTATTAAATCCCTCACCAAATCTGCCTTGTTCTTAAGTGGAGATAAATCCATTTTATCAATCCAATCTAAGTCAATAATTTTTTCCTGTTCAATTCTACAGGAATTAAAACCCAATATTGCAATCTTACGCTCAGGAAAATCACAAATGAAATTGTATTGGTCAAGTATCGCAACATTAGGCCTAGTAATACCACTATAGAATGCCGAAATAAAATTGTCATATTTTTCATAAGGGTTACCAGTACTTCTCAGTAAGTCATGATTTCCCGGTATTATCATAATGTCAGCTCTGGTTATGGGAGCATCCGCCAGATCCTTGTCGTTTATCTGTGATATTAGTGTGTCAAAAAATCTTAATGCAAAATCCATATCTTGCTCGAACTTAGTACTTCTTCCATCAAAGATATCTCCCGATACTAAAATCGTGTCCAATTTCCTGCCTTGGTCCACTAATGTGTTTGCAATCGTTATGGCAAGTGTTGATGCTTCAGGATATTTAAAATTTCCGACATGAAGATCGGACAGGTGTAGAATATTGAGTGCGTTCATTCTTAAAAGTTTAGTTCCTAATGTATATTAAAATTCCGAATTATGAAAAAATTAATGAGTTATAAAAGGTGAAAGATTCATGAAACTAATTTCCACTTAAGATTTTTACTAATCAATTCATTTAAGACGCATTAGATAACACGTAGATACAAAAGAATAGGCGTGCCTATATGGATGTAAGATGTTCATGGGGATATTTTCGGCCAAAGTGGCCGAGCGTTTCGCATTTAAGCTGTTACCCTGTTTCGCTGCTGACTGACCCCCTTATTTCGGAGTAATCTGGCCGCACTTATCTTTCGATTAGACTTTTCAAGTACAGCTTTTCCTGATCACTTTTTAAATTAAACTAAAATGAAAGTCTAAGGGTCTAGTTTGGAGCTGCCGTAAGGTCTGGGATTTAATTCTCATTTTAAAAGCGTTCTAATGGCTTTTAAAGGAGGTTTTGGATTTGCAATTTGACAGACCTCAAGATGTGGGCAGATTCAATAGCCTAACGTCAATAAGATTAAGTAAAAGGAAGGCTTTATCTTGGAAAGATATTTGAAATCATTCTTAGTGTTTTGTTCAAAGGGAAAGGAACTATTTACGCTACAGCCCGGCAATCAAATTGGCGGCCAGTTTGGCCCGAAACGAGGTGGCTAGTTTCGTTGAAATACACAGTCTATGCACCCAACCTCGCCATTAGTAGGTTGAAAGCTCGTTTAATGACCGGATTTTCCTCTTGAATATAACCTCGAAGGTATTGGTCCAGCATCCATTTTTTTTCTTCAGTATTGTTTACTTTGTTCATTAGCAATTTCGCGAGCGGTTTTCCTTCAGCCAAGATGCTTCCAATTGCATCAACGTCAGAGATGCAGGCCAGCTGAAGACGCTCTGTCATTGAACCATATTGAACTTCGAGCATTGGAAGTAAATACGAATTTAAAACAAAAATATCTTCATATCCTGCTAGAATGGTTATCACTTCGGTAATGGGTTCGAATCGAGGATCTTCAATTTTCTTTTGCAGTGTGCGGGTACGGAAATCGTGCAATTGAATAATTGCTTTTTTAAAACTTCCTTTTTTTATTTCCTGTTCCATCTGTGATTCATCAAAGAAAGCTCGTGATTTTAGTGTGAGTAATGAAGTTTTAACTTCAATAAGAATACAGGTGTGTCCTTCGATAATTGCAAAGTCAGGTAATTTTCCGCCATTTTTATTGTCAAAATCTTCATCCAGGTCTATCAAGATGGTACTTGAGTTGGCTTGAATTAACTGAGTTTTAACATAAGAACGGTAAACTTCGCCAAAATAAACCCTGAATGGATTTTTCTTTGTTTGACCACTAGCATTTGCCAATTGTTGTTCTTTATCGGCCAGTAAATAGAAGATGCCGGTACTGGTCCGGTCGAGAAGGTATTTTGGCTGGGGAACCACGTAACTTCCTTTTTTTAATGTTGAAGAAACTTCGACCTTGATTGCAGGAATATGGAGTAGTGGTTCGAGGAAATAAATATCATAAAGCTTGTTGGGGACTTTCCAGTTTTCTCCGCGTATAATTTTTCTGTAGTCTTCCGGGCTCCCTGATGAGAGTTTTAAAAACGCCATTTGTGTGTCATTGTTCACGTATTGATTTAGCCGGTCGTCTATCTCAAGGTTGTAATCTATCGAACCATCGCATTTGATCCACAATGCAAGTCCAGTAGCTAAAAACTCCATGACACTCATTCCAAAATAGGCTTTTAACTGATGGTCGATACTGTAAAGACCTCCCAGATTGCCTGGTAAAATCTCAAATAGCAACATGGCCCGTCCCAGCAGTGTAAGCCTATTACCCTGTAGCGGAAACTGTATTTGTCCGATTCTTCCTAAAATATTGTTACTCAGGTTTGATGATGCTTTCTGCAGCTGACTTTCGAGTTCTGGATCGTATAAAAAGCCTGCGACATCAATTGCCAGTGGTAAAGAATTATCCAGAAGAGAGAGGGGAGCGCCTCTATGATCGTTGGTGCCGGATAGCAGCAATAGTCGCGCAAGCTGTGTCGCAGCGGTATAGATGTTGAATCTTATGTTTTCCTGGGTTGCCCTGCCCAGCCAAATCAATACTTCTTGGGGAAGATTATCTTTGTTTAGGTGCTTTGGGCCGTATTTTAAAGCAGCATTGACAGCACCAATCAAGTATAGGCTGTCAGAAAGTTGATATTTTTTTAGGTATTGATAAGCCTCAAAAAGAGAGTAGGACTTTGGCTTCATTTGGATCTGATCGATTACGCATTTTCCTTTTTAATGTGGTTATAACGATTTGCTATAAACAATAAGCTTTTGCCGCGGCTCAAAAAGCTCGATTTACGTTTGCTCATTATTAAATAATCTATAAGATTTTGAAAACTACTTCAATGCTGTAATAAATTTGCCTTCAGGATGGATTCTCTTAAATTTTAATCCCCTGGTTGCGTCTTCAAAGTCTTTTTGTGAATTTTGAAATGATGCAAAAACAAGATATTGTGCATTATTACCCTCGCTAAGGTATTTCAAAAACTCATGAAAGTCCGTATTTGAAGCAGATTGCTGTTGTGGCTCATCAAATAACAACAAGTTTGGGTGATTACCATTTTTGTGCATGGAAGTCTCTTGTAGGGCAATGTAGTAAGCCCACATGCACCTGATGTGATCACTGCCTGAGCTGTCGAATCTGAGGTCGTAGGTTTTGGCTTTTTCATTTGGAAGCTTTACCTCAATAACTGGTAAATATTTATCTACGGAAATTTTAATTGAATTTTGATCTTTACTGGCATAATTAAACCGGCGGAGCAGTTTCAGGAAAATTTCTTGCAGCTCGTCTAATTTTTTCCGATCTAATGATGAAAAGAAATCCCCAGCTGAGTTTGATTCCTTTGTTTTGATGGCTTCCCATTCCTCAGAAAGTTTTAGCAACCTGTTTTTTAGAATGTCTGCCCGTTCAAGGAATTCGACATAATACTGTATGCGTCTTCTTAGATTAATCTTTCTTTCGATAAGCTCTTCGGAGGGCAATCTTTCGTCTGTTACTAGGTCTCTTTTGATGTTTCTTATTTCTTGGCGTATTTGGGTTAACCTATTTGCATACTCTGCTAAAGTGTTCTCCTGCTCTTTAATTTTTGAACGCTGGCTTTTGATAAAAGCTTCAAGCATTTTATGTTGTGAGGTCAAAAAGTTAATGTTATCAGCGATCTGCATAGGAACCTGATCTACATCTGGCGGCAGCAATGAATCGTGCATATCTTGTCCACAGGTCGGACATAAGCTTTTAGCTACTGAAGCGTCAATTTCTCCCCCTAGTTTCAACATTTTTTCTGCTGATTTATTTTTATCTAGATCTTCTAAAACGGCCTTGCCCTGAATAAGATATTGTTTGTATTTTTCTTTCTCATGGAATGTTTCTTCTTCGAGCTGTTGTTGTCTAAAGCCAATTCTGACCAGAGCTTCGTTAAGATCATTTAATCTTTTTTGATTGCCTTCTAAATTTTCTCCAACTGTCGTTTTAACCTGCTGTTCTAAGGATTCCAGATCATCGGAAAGTTCCTCGATAAGCTCCGGGATTAATATGAGTCTTTCGTCTCGGGAAATCCGGAAATAGACGGTGGAAATATCGTTTATGATTACTGGGTAAGCCTCCAAGCCAACAATTTCGCAACTTGCCTTTTCTGATAAGCTTTCAAAATCTTCAAATAAAATGGACCACTTGTCCTGTAATAACTTTTTCCGGATGTTTAAGCCAATTTTATTTTGCTCATTTTGAAACACATCCAGGTTTAATAAAAATTCTATTACTCTTTCTTCAGCGTTTTTAACACTGTAATATGGGATTGTGGCAAAGAAAGAAGACCATCCAGACTTTTGCTCGATGATAAAAGCAGGAGCGATCAGTGGCAAATAAAGTTTTGTCCCGTTTCCATTATTGTCAAGAACCTCAGGTAATTTCCAACCTAAGAATGTCTCCAGAAAACTGTGAAAACCATAGTTCATGTCAGATGCAGCGCCTTTGTGATGCACATACATTTGCTTCATCTCATAATCACCTTTTTGAAGTATTACAGGTCCGAAGGTTACGTCTATCAGTTCGGATTTTCGGTTTTCATTGATTACGCTCCGCTTGATAGTTATTGTTTCTTGGCCATTGTTGATTTCAAGTTCGACTTGCGACTGAATTACCTGATAGGTTTTGTTCCCGTCATCCACACTATCTTTGAGGACAGATTGCATAGTTTTTTCACCCCTGGAACCTATCAATTCTTCAAATCCCAATGCATACAGAATCGCTTGGAAGATTGTGCTTTTCCCACTGGTGTTATTAGCCTGAACAATATTTAGCCCACTATCAAATTCAACTGTTGTCCCGTAAAGACCATTATTCGTGTTGATTTCAAGTCTGATTGCGTTAATTTTGAGCATTTTAGATAAATTTTTTAGATAGTTCTTTAATTGTTCCTTCTGAGATACCGTTTTTGCCTATACTTTCCAAAAATGATTTCTCCACTTGAAACAATTCTTTGTCTTTTTTCATCAGCTTATAGAGATTCATTCCTTGGTCAGTTAAGAGGTAATCACCATCGTTCAATGCTAGTAGACCTTCTGCGATTGCGTAAGTAACAGCTCTATTTACTGTTGGTTCAACTCCCCAGATATGATAGTCGCTTCGGAAATTATTTCTCATCCAGGTTGTTACCTGACTGATATTCTGCTCGCTTTTGATTGACCAGCATAAAAAGTGAAGTTTCATCAGCGAAGCCTTGTTCGATCTTGAAGCCATTGCCAAAATCAATATAACGTGCCCGATTTTAAATAAAGGCCTGTAATCTGCCGGTATGGGGATTTGCCGTTTTGTAAATGTTAAATTTTTTATGAAGCTTTTCATTTATTCGAAATCCAGCGGGCACCGTAATAGCCAATCGGCTACAGCACCATTTGTTAAATTCTCTATAGTAATATCGTTTAAATAACTGAAATTAGATTTTAATCTCTCCCTGACAAGTGTTCGTAATTGTTTGTACAATTCATTGTTATCAGCCGAAGGAAACATGCATAATTCTTCAACTTCTTTCTCGACCTGAGATATCAGCATTAGATATTTTTCATAGTCATCTGGATGCGCAGATCTCCAACGCATCAGTATGGTATTCAGGTCTAAAAAACTTTCAATAGTAGCATCTGTTAGCGTGTTCACTTTTTTTTCTACGCCAGAAGTGTCTTTGGGAAAACGTTTACTGTGTTTTCTGATTGCATTTTCGACCAAATCGATTTCTTCGTCCTTCCATTTTACTATAGTCTTGCCATCTAATTGTTCTTTATCTATGAGTAGCTTACTGTTCTCGGAATTTAATGCAATGGGGATCTCTCTGGCAAAGTTGTCAATGTCGTGGATCAATACTTGAAAGTCAGGGGCTATTAATGGAAGATTAAGCTTTAGAATTTCTTGCCTCTTTGCATTGCAGTGCAAAATTAGGTCATTCATCCTGTTTTCGGGTGTAACCAAAATCCATTCTTTGATGGTTACTCCATCGAGAAATTTTGCTAATTTCTTTTTATATAGGTCTAATTTCTTTAAATCTGCCGTAATTTTATCTCGCTGCTTTTCGTATAGAGCCTTAGTTGTCATGTTATTATCCGGGCAATAACATTGGAATACTTTTCCTGTTTTAGTAAAGCCTTCGATTCCGCAATCACCTGACGAGGCAGGGATCGATTGGTACAGCTCTTTTTCATACTTTATTCTAAAACAAATTTGCATGAGGGCTTCCCAGGAATCACCATCATATTGGCCATATTTTGTACTGTACACGTTAATTTGTTATTTGGTTGTGGCCAAAATACTAATTTATAATAGAATAAAATAATTGAATGGAAATCAACATCGCCCCATTTTCCAGAACTATATTTCCCATCTTGTGCTTTATTGTACAAGTTTATTTTCCTGCATTTTGAAAATAATGCCAGCAATTAAATACTCTATTAGAGATAAACTTTTTTTTGCGGCTATTTAGGCTAGTCTCTAGTAGAGATAACCATGAAATTCATACACAGAAAAACTCTCTACTAGAAACTAACCCTTCATTGATTATTGGTGAACCAATGGAAATAAAACATGTCTTTTAAACATCTAAAGCTATTTTTAACCTTTTTTCTTTTTCCAAGTTCGTTTATATTTTAAAGTAAAATCTCTACTAAGGGGCTCTTGAGCAACGAGTTCACTTAGTCGAGCAATTTTCTTCAGATCTTCTATGAATTTTTTTGAGTTCAGTTCAAAAGGGAGCACTGAAAGCCTTAGAGAAATCTGAGGCTTTTTTGTTTACAATAAATCTTAATGTTTATTCCTGAACAGAAATTATTAGCTGTATTCTGGTATATGCTTCTCACTAATCGTCTTCTTGTGATAATTAATTTTTCAGATTAGATATGGATAATCCCAATAAGTTTGGTAGAAGGATGTGGATATTTAAAGAATATTCTGTTAAATGTAAATATCGCACAAGATTCTTTGTAGAATAGGATAAATGTCATTAAAATAGCTCTTTTTTAAATAAATTATCAATTATAAATGGCATCTAAATTAATAAATTATATATTTGCAGCCTTGAAAGCAAACAGATTATCAGATCTTTTAACATCGGTAATATGAAGCTTTTAAAACGGGCCCTAGGAATAAGGCTTTTTTAAATTTTGAAGACAACCTAAACAACTTGAATGCTTAATTTAGTTCTCTTTGGCCCTCCAGGGGCGGGTAAAGGCACCCAATCTGAAAAGCTGATTGCAAAATATCAGTTGGTACACGTTTCAACAGGCGATCTTTTTAGAGCACACGTTAAAGGAGAAACCGAATTAGGAAAAAAAGTAAGCCAATTGCTAGCTGAAGGAGAATTGGTTCCCGATGCCATCACAATTGCCATGCTTGAAGAAGAGGTAGATAAAAATCCTGATGCTAAAGGATTTGTGTTTGATGGATTTCCACGTACTGTTCCACAAGCAATTGAGCTTGATCTGTTCTTGGCACGTAAAGGCAGTAAAATTGCCGGCGTAATTGCTTTAGACGTTGATCAGGAAGAATTGACAAAACGTATTGCAGAACGCCATAAAGTTAGCGGCCGTCCAGATGATGACGCTGAAAAATTGAAAAAACGTATTTCAGAATACTTCGATAAAACCATCCATGTACTGCCTTATTATGAGGAACAGGGAAAGCTGAACAAAGTAAACGGAATTGGTGAAATTGAAACCGTATATAGCGATCTTTGCGCGGTTATTGATCAGTACTAGTATTTTGGTATAGCATCTAAGTATTAGATATCGAGTATCAATGCGGGTACAAAGTATCAAGTAGATAGTATCAAGAAAAGAGGTTGTATTAATTACGGCCGAACATTTTAAAAACATACAAAGAGTTATAATGTTAAAAACGTTATAACTCTTTAATTTTAAGGGAAATGTTGTTGTAGCGTTTCCATATTTAACATTTCAATATTAAACTATGTCACAGGGTTCAAATTTCGTAGATTATGTAAAAATCTGTTGCCGTTCTGGTAAAGGCGGTGCAGGTTCGGCGCATTTACATCGTGATATTTTAACATCAATGGGTGGCCCTGATGGTGGTGATGGCGGCCGTGGCGGTCACATTATCGTTAAGGGGAGTATCCACATCTGGACATTGTTGCACCTCAAATACCGCAAGCACATTATTGCTGAAGATGGGGGAGCAGGAGGCAGTTCGCACAAATTTGGTAAACAGGGTAAAGATGAAATCTTAGAGGTTCCGTTGGGTACCATTGCCAAAGATGCCGAAACAGGTGAAGTGCTTTTTGAAATTACCAAAGATGGCGAAACCAAAATTTTAACAGCAGGTGGCCGTGGTGGTTTAGGTAACGCACACTTTAAAACGGCTACGCAGCAAACACCCCGTTTTGCACAACCTGGAGAGCAGGGAAAGGAAGTTTGGAATATTTTAGAGTTAAAGGTTTTGGCCGATGTGGGTTTGGTTGGTTTCCCGAATGCGGGTAAGTCTACTTTACTTTCTGTTGTTTCGGCAGCAAAGCCAGAAATTGCCGATTATCCTTTTACTACCATTGTACCTAATTTGGGTATTGTGAGCTATAGGGGCGGAAAATCTTTTGTAATGGCCGATATTCCGGGAATTATAGAAGGTGCTTCAAAAGGTAAAGGTTTGGGTTACCGTTTCTTGCGCCATATTGAGCGTAACTCTGTACTGTTGTTTATGGTTCCGGCCGATACCAGCCGTTCCATAAGGGAAGAGTACGAGATACTTAAAAGCGAACTCGAATCTTACAATCCAGAACTGATGCAGAAACCGCATGTGCTGGCGATAACCAAATCGGATATGCTGGATGATGAGCTGATGCAAGAGATGAAGCAGGATTTACCGGCTATCCCATCTATATTTATTTCATCTGTAGCAGAAAAAAATATTCTGGAGCTGAAAGATATGCTCTGGAAAGCTATTGAAGGGTAATTGGTTTATTGGGCATTAGTTCAATAGTCATTAGTTCAATAGTTCATTAGTTCATTTGTTCATTGGGCATTGGTTCAATAGCCATTAGTCAAAGGTTCAATAGTTCATTAGTTCAATGGCCATTCGTTTATTGGTTGATAGACGATTAACCAATTTAAACAGTTAACCGCTTTTCCTGTTTATCCTCTTACGCTATCTAAGGCCAAGCCGATCCATTCTTTAAAAAGAAGATCCCAGGTACCAAAAGCGCCGGGATTAGGGACGATAAAATCTTCGAAATCATAATTTGTCCTGCCCATATAATTGGTTGGCAGGTAATCTGGTCTGGATTTAAAGAATCTTGAAAAAATTAGCTTTGCCCGCGGAATGTGCCAGGCGCTCGTGATGACCAATGTTTTGGCCCCTGGCCATGTTTTTTGGATAAGTGCCCAACTTAGTTTTGCATTTTCAACAGTATTCCGGCTTTGGTTTTCAATCAGCACATCACTATCCGGAATGCAGCTATCATGCAGGAATTTTTTAACCAGATCGGCTTCTTTCACCTCATTGGTCACGATGTTAGCGTTGCCGCTGGTAATCAGTATCTTTTTTATCCGGCGTTGACGGTATAATGATATGGCCTGAAACAACCTATCGTTTGCGCCGTTAAACTGTATTTCATTGTTCCTTTTATTTAATCCGGAAAATCCACCCAGAACAATTGCAATATCATAATGCTTCTTTTCTGTGGGAAATTCAGGCTCATAAAAATTGACCGCCTTTCCAGCTAAAAAACTGTTCGAAAAGAATAAAAGCACAATTACTGCAGCTGAAAATAGTTTCTTTCTGGTTTTTTGCTGTTTAACAAAAACAGTTGCAAGGAGTAAAATGCAAAACCAAAAAAAAGGTCTGATGAGGAACAAAAGGATTTTAGACAAAATAAAAATCATGAGAAGCAAAATAATCCTGTAAAACTAAGATTTAAATTTGCTTCTGCATTATGATTATCCCTGACCTTCCTGCACCTGGCCGTTTTTGTACGAATCTTCCAGTATATCCCTAACGTCCGATTTGCGTTTTTTCTCTACCTTGTGTTTAAAGTGTGGTACTTCGTGCTCAACAATATCATTTTCAATGGCTTCTACGCCGAAAACTTTCTCTTTTAAAAGATTGTATTTATCCTGAAAACCATACCGCAGGTTTTTTGCTTTTCCGGCAATTTTACCACGGGTACCTGCGCCGCTATCGGGTGCAAATAAAACACTGATTACCGCTCCAGCTGCCAAACCCGCAACCAGTGCCAATGCAATTTGAACGTTGTTATTAGATCTTTGCGCTAAATATTTTCCGATTAACTTTCTGTATTTCATAACGTAGCATTTTAACAAGACAACAAATGCAATGAAATAATGTTTCGTAAAATTAACTAAAAGTGAAACCGTTTACAGCCTAAACAATGAATGCTTTTAGGGCGATGGGTGGGAGCTTCCTTTAATAGTAAGGTTTACCCGGGTAAAATAAACCTGGCAGCAGCGGGCACGAAGTAAAGCGTATGACAGGGCTGCCGGTAACAGGGGGCAGAACCCTGCTTTTCGAAAAAAAAGTTTCAAATAAATAACAAGCAAAGTTTTAGGTATTATTCAATCAGGAAATATTTATTAAGTTTAGCGTTTTTAATAGCTAAATTAATATGGTAAAAGCAACAATAAACAGGGAGCATTATGCCTGCTCGGTAACCAATGGATCTCATGAAATTATAGCAGACGAACCCATTGAATTTGGGGGCACGCACAAAGGTTTTGCCCCAAAAGGATTACTGATGGCATCGTTGGCTTCGTGTGTGGCCATTACGCTCAGGATGTATATCGACAGAAAGGAGTGGCAGGTAGATAAGATTGAAGTGGAGGTTAATATCAATATAGAAAACGGCGAAACAATTTTTGTTGAAGAGATTACCTGTACGGGTGTACTTACCGAAGAACAAAAAGTTAGGCTGGAAGATATTGCTGCCAAATGCCCGGTTAGTAAGATTTTAGCGGCTGGCCACGATATCCGATCGAGGGTGCTTTAACCATTTGGTGCAAAACTCGTTTACACAATCATAAAAAGCTTTAATATCTTTGTAGCACATCAGTTTCTTCTGATTAAAATTATTTATGCCTACCGAAATAAAATGCCCCAACTGTGCTCATGTTTTTCCGATGGAGGAAGCCATGGCCGAAGATTATAAAAAAGAGCTTCGTGAGAAAATGGTCACTTTTACCAAACAGAAAGATGAAGAATTTCAGCGTAAGCTTGTTGCACTTGAAAATGAAAAACAACTTCAGCAAAAGGCATTTGATGCAAAACTGGCAGAAGAAAAGAATAAACTGAAAGATGATCTGGAAGGTAATCTGCGCAAAAGCATTACAGCCGATTTTGAAACCAAACTGCAGATGCTCGAAGGCAATGCAAAGGATAACGAAGAGAAATTAAAGCTGGCCAGGGAAAAGGAACTGGAATTTCTGCGCAGGGAGCAAAGCCTTAAAATAAAGGAAGAAGAAATGGAGCTAGCCTTTCAGCGCAAGATGCAGGAGCAGCGCAACGAACTGGTAGAGCAGATTAGAAAACAGGAGGCAGAAAAAAACAGCATTAAGGATACCGAACATCAACTGCGTTTAAAGGAACTCGAAAAACAGCTCGACGACCAAAAGAAGCTTGCCGAAGAAATGAAACGGAAAGCAGAGCAGGGCAGTATGCAGCTGCAGGGTGAGGTGCAGGAACTGATTTTAGAAGAGCTTCTGCGTACCAATTATCCTTTCGATTTAATTGAAGAGGTGGGCAAAGGTGTTCGTGGGGCCGATTGCGTGCAGGTGGTACGCAACCAGTTTGGACAGGAGTGCGGAAAAATTATTTATGAAAGTAAGCGCACTAAAGATTTTGGTGGCGACTGGATTGAAAAACTGAAAAAAGATATGCGCAGCATGGGTATTGATGTTGCGGTAATTGTTAGCCAGTGTTACCCGAAGGGCATGGATTGTTTCGGGCAGCGCGATGGTGTTTGGATCTGCTCTTTTGAGGAAGTAAATGCGGTTGCCTATGTGCTGCGCGAAGGGATTTTGCGCCTGGCGGGTGCAGTAAAATCGCAGGAAAACAGGGGTGAAAAAATGCACATGCTTTACGATTATTTAATGGGTGCCGAGTTTTCTGAACAATGGAAAGCCATTAGAGAAGGTTTTATGAGCATGAAACTATCCATACAGCGCGAGCGTGATGCCATGGAACGTTTATGGAAAGCCCGCGAAAAACAGCTGGAAAAAGTATTGTTGAACGCTACCCATATCCGCGGCTCTATTGAAGGGATTGCAGGCAGTGATAGTGTCCAGTTAAGCTTAACCGATGATGAGGACGATACCTTGTTACTAGAATAAACGTCATCCTGAACTTGTTTCAGGATCTATCATGCTGATAGAGTGCGTTCAATTAATACCCATATCCGTGGTTCTATTGCAGGCAGTGATAGTGTTCAGTTAAGCTTAACCGATGATGATGACGATACCTTGTTACTAGAATAATCGTCATCTTGAACTTGTTTCAGGATTTATCATGCTGATAGAGTGCGTTCAATTAATATCCATATACGTGGTTGTATTGAAGGCACTGATAGCATTGCATTATTTTTGGATGAAGTTAGGAGGTGCTGATTTGAAGATAATAAGTTCAAAACAGCAGATAATAAGCGCTTAATCGAAGATAATAAGTTCAAACTAGAGGATAATAAGCTCTTGTTCGAAGAAAATAAGTTCAAATTAGCACATAATAAGTGCTAAATTGAGGATAATAAGTTCGAACAAGAGGATAATAAGTTCAAACTACATAAACCTAAACGGGGCATTTACAGGAACCTGTAAGTGCCAAATTGATATAACTCGTAATAATAAATAAATGATAATATGAATAAGAAACTAAACCAATTCTTTAACCGCTCTACAATCCTTACGCTAATATGCGCTGTGCTTTTTTTTGGGGATGTTTTCGGGAACGTTCCCGGTAAAGAGCTGAAGTCGCCGGACGGCAATTTAGTGGCCAGTTTTGCCCTGGCTGAAGGGGGCGTACCCACCTATAGTTTAAAGTATAAAGGCAAGGAGGTAATTAAAACCAGTAAGTTGGGCCTGGAGCTAAAAGATGGTAAATCGCTGCTCAATGGTTTCGATATCACCGATACCAAAACCAGCACTTTTAACGAAACCTGGAAGCCTGTTTGGGGTGAAGTAAAAGAAATTGTAAATCATTATAACGAACTGGCCGTTACCCTAACACAAAAGGAAACCAACCGTTATATTATTGTCCGCTTGCGCCTGTTTAATGATGGCCTTGGTTTTAGGTATGAATTTCCGGAGCAGAAAAACCTGGATTATTTTGTAATCAAAGAGGAGAAAACCCAGTTTGCACTGGCAGGCGATCATAAAGCTTTCTGGCTTCCGGGTGATTACGACACGCAGGAATACAGTACCGTTACTTCAAACTTATCAGAAGTGCGCGGTAAAATGAAGGCTGCAGTTACGCCTAATGCATCGCAAACTACTTTCTCACCAACAGGTTTGCAAACGCCTCTAATGATGAAAAGTAAAGATGGGCTTTACATCAACATTCACGAAGCTGCATTGATCAACTATTCACTAATGTCTTTAAATCTTGATGATCAGAACATGGTGCTCGAATCGTGGTTAACGCCAGATGCGGTAGGGGATAAGGGCTATATGCAGGCACCTTGTTCATCGCCGTGGAGAACCATTATTGTAAGCGATAAGGCTGGTGATATTCTGACTTCAAAATTAACCTATAACTTAAACGAGCCGACTAAATTTAAAGATGTATCGTGGATTAAACCAACCAAATATGTTGGTGTTTGGTGGGAAATGATTACCGGAAAAAGCACATGGGCCTATAACGATTTAACCAGCGTACAGTTGGGGGTAACCGATTATGCAAAAACCAAACCCAACGGCAAACATGCGGCAAATACCGCACACGTAAAAGAATATATCGATTTTGCTGCTAAAAATGGATTGGATGCTGTTTTGGTAGAAGGTTGGAACGAAGGCTGGGAAGATTGGTTTGGCAAAACCAAAGATTATGTTTTCGATTTTGTAACCCCATATCCTGATTTTGATGTACAGGAACTGCACCGTTATGCAGCCAGTAAAGGCATTAAAATGATTATGCACCATGAAACTTCCTCTTCGGTACGTAATTATGAGCGCCATTTGGATACGGCCTATAAATTTATGAAAGCCAATGGTTACGATGCGGTTAAGAGTGGTTACGTGGGCAATATGATCCCAAGGGGAGAGCATCATTATGGCCAGTGGTTAAACAACCATTACTTGTATGCCATTGAAAAAGCGGCGGAATATAAAATTATGGTTAATGCACACGAGGCTGTACGGCCAACTGGTTTGGCGCGTACTTATCCGAATTTAATCGGTAACGAATCGGCCAGGGGTACAGAATACGAAGCCTTTGGTGGTAACAATGCCGATCATACGACCATTTTACCTTTTACACGTTTAATTGGTGGCCCTATGGATTATACGCCTGGTATTTTCGAAACCAAAGTGAGTGCTTATAACCCTGAAAATACTTCTTTTGTGCACAGCACACTGGCCCGTCAGTTAGCGCTTTATGTTACGATGTACAGTCCGCTGCAAATGGCGGCCGATTTGCCAGAAACCTATAACAAATACATGGATGCTTTTCAGTTTATAAAAGATGTGGCTGTTGATTGGGACGATACCAAAGTTTTGGAAGCAGAACCTGGCGATTACATCACATTTGCACGTAAAGCAAAAGGAAAAAATAACTGGTTTGTAGGCCGTACCAATGATGAAGTGGCACGTACCTCTAAAATTGATTTCGGCTTTTTGGATACGGGTAAAAAATATACAGCAACCATTTACGCTGATGCCAAGGATGCACATTATGAAACCAATCCGAAGGCCTACACCATCCGTAAAATGGAAGTAACGAGCAAAACCAAGTTAAGCCAATACTGCGCACCGGGCGGGGGATACGCGATTAGTATTATGGAGAAATAAATTTATATCTATCAGTTGTTACCATCTGACCGCACTAAGAATGTTTAGCCACAGATGAACACAGATCAACACGGATCTGGTTATTCATTATGTCATTCTGATCAGATAGCTATCGGATGCCTTGAAGAATCTTATTTGTGGTATTAACAAGTCGTAGCATTTTGCTACGGCTTTTTTTGTTTTATATCCCGCATATTTAGTTGGTAAGGCAGAGAATTGCAGTTTTTTTGCAATTAAAAAGGGCAGGTGGTCAAGTATAAAATGTTTTTCAGGTTTTTTTTGTGGTTTTATTGAGTTAGGTATTGTTTTTTAACGGGCACTGCATGGTGATTTAAGTGCTAATTTAGTTTTTGCTCAGTATTTGTTCAATAAGTATGATAAAAGTCATGAATTTCTGCTATTGTAAATGATTTTGTAATATATTAGCGATATAACAAGCAAACCTTCTAAAGTATTATCAAAATGGCACGAAATAAGAACCATATCGAACTTCAATTTTTAAGCGAACCCTCTGATGTTAATTATGGAGGTAAGGTACACGGAGGGATGATGATGAAGTGGATCGATCAGGCTGCTTTTGCCTGTGCCTTACAATGGAGCCAATCGTATTGTGTAACGGTTTACGTGGGTGGAATCCGTTTTTTTCACCCGGTACATATCGGCCATTTGGTTAAAATGGATGCCCGTATTATTTATACCGGAAAAACCAGTATGCATATCGCTGTTGACGCTTTTTCTAAACCGGTTGGACAATCTGAATTTGTGAAAAATACACATTGTATTATTGTATTTGTTGCGGTTTTTGATGATGGACAGCCAAAGGCCGTTCCTGCATTTAAACCAAAAACAGAGAAGGAAATTGCCATGCATGGCTACGCCATAAAGTTAATGGAACTGCGTAAAAGCATTGACAAAGAAATGGAACCTTATATTGTTTAATTGCCTTTTGCCATAGCTGCTAAAAAATAAAAGCGTTGTCAACTTTAATAGCCTTTTGCTAGAAAGTTGACAACGCTGAAATTCCCAGTACTAGAACACACCGATATAGTGGTTGCCAGCTTTGTTCAATAACTTGGCACCTTTGGTTAATGTACCGGTTCTGCTGTTAATAATGTAAATGTTGCCGTCTTTTCCAACAGGCGTTACTGCTACAAAAACTTCATCGCCATTTACAACAAAACCTTGATACTGGCCAAAGCTCAGATCTGCATCATCAGGAATGGCTATTTTAGTGGCAGTTTTTGCATTTAAATCGATACGTGCAAGGTAGCCACCTTTATCGGCCACGCTATAAGCCACAATTCCAATTCCGTTTCCTGCATATCTCCAGGCATCAACGTATGTTCCGGTTACACCTAAAGCTGCATCTAAACTGAAAACATAAGTATTATCGTACTCATTATTCTGACCGATTTTTAATATATGCGAACCAGCTGTTCCGTTTTGTGTAGCCTGATAAATATTGCCATCTTCAGCTAAAAAAGCATTAAAGCTGCGGTAACCGTTGGTATTGCCCTGGCTAACCGTAGAAGAAATTACTTTAGGGTTTTTTAGGGATGGATAATCGACCACTACTGATTTTGAAGCGATTTTAACAGTTCCTGTATTATCGGCAACTCCGGTGGCAGGATTGTATTTGCTTCTCGAAGCACCGATAATCAATTTGTTGCCTGCTTTGTTCAATACGGGCCCATCTAAACGGCCAATATAAAATCCCTGTGCTTCTTCTGTTGTAGAAAGTGGAATTTCATACTGCTCGTAAGTTTTAATGCCAGCCGCCTGAAGGTTTAAAGATAATACGGTTGAGGTTCCTCTTGCATAAGCGTAAGTACCATTGGCACCGGTTGTAATTTTAACGCCCGAAACATTTACCGCAATACCGGTTTGATCGTTATCAAATAATTTTACCCATCTTGGCGATGCAGTGGCATAACTGGCAATGTTCACTTTATCCGATAATTCCGAATAGCTAGCCCCGCCGTTAACTTTATATTTTGAAAATTCGCCTCCATTAGGGCCAGTGTACGCAATGTTAAAAAGTGTGCTTCCATCATTAGATGATTGTAAACGCGCAGTACGCTGCGACCTTACAGGGAAACCGTTATCGTACACACTGATTGATTTATTGGGATCTTTAGCATCATTTACACTTACCGAGTAAACCATCGTACCGCCATTTCCATCGCCGGCTGTAGTTCCCATTATGGCGCCCGAAAGTGTAATCCAACGGTTAGAATCGCCCAGGTTTTCTTCTGGTTCTGGAGTTTGCTGATCTTTAGAGCAACCTGCTATGGTCATAGTTGTTGCAAAGGCTCCTAACATCAGGAGTTTTAAAAATTGCTTTTTCATTTTATTACGATTAGATTTTTAAAAATTGTTAATGGTGTAGTTAAATTTTAGATAAAATGCCCTACCTGGTTTCTGGGCGGCAAAATTGTCGTAAGCCTCTTTGTTTAAAATGTTTTTTGCGTCGAAACTCAGTACCATTTTCTGGTTCGGAAAGCGGTAGCTGGCGCCTAAATCCTGGATAAACTGCGTAGGTGTAATGTTAAATTCATCCCTTTTAAGCTGCCAAATGGTTTCGAAAGGGTGTACATATCCGAAATTGTAGTACAGGTTAAGGACCGATTTTTTCTGAAGCAGATTATTCAGCCGGTATTGCACATTGCCGTTAGCAGTAAAAAAGGGCTCATTTGGAATTTGCTTTCCATTAAATAACGAAGCATTATCTTGCAGCAGAGCATTAAATTTTGAAGTATTTAATATAATGTTCAGGTTCCGGTACACGTAGTTTACCTCTGCTTCAAAACCGATTGAACGCACCCCTGAAAGATTTACATTGTTCGTGGTTTCTATATTGGTAACATTACGATCGTTGGATAACTGGACGATCTTATCCTGTGTATTGCGCAGAAAGCCACCTCCTGAAATTGAAATGCTATGGTTGTTGACCTGAAAAGTGCCAGCCCTAAAACCCAGGTTAAAATTGTTGCTTATTTCTGGCTTAATAGATGGATTGGGCAGCAAATTGTCGGCCTGGTTACCAAACACTTCTGCTTCTCCCGGCATCCGTATGGCCTTCTCTGCCGAGGCAATAAATACCAGTTTATTTAATAGGGTGTAAGAGGCTGCAAAACCATAACCGGTTTCGTTTCGGTTATCTTTTGTAATCCTTTCAACACGGGTTACCTGGCCGTTAACAACCTGTTGCACCGGATCCATTCTGTCAATTTTTTGCTGATAGTATTTGGCAAACAGATTGGTTTTTAAACGGCCGTTGAATGTTTCGGCTTCGTATGATAAGGAAGATACATTCTTTGTTAAATCGCTTGTTGACAGGTAATTTCTTTCGAGTACGGTTCTTATTTCATCCGAATCTTGCCTATCTACCACATAAAACATATGATTGAGTACCACTTTGTGGTTAGCCGCAATGGCATAGCTCAAACCCGATCGGAGTGTAGCAATCTGTCGGCTAATGGTATTCATGGTTGGTAAACCCTGCTGCCCTCCGCCAAGCGTTCTTAATGGATCGCCTTTTATACCAATCACTTTTTGCCCGTCCCAGTTATACCGGTAGCTCACTGTATCCTGAATGTACTGTGTTCTGTCGCTGTATACGCCATTGAAAGTAAAATTCAACCCCGATAACAGTAGGTTGTTCTTTTTATAATCCAAACCAACCACGTGTGCCTGTGATTCGGAAAACCTGCCCATATAAGGTCTGCTCATGTACTGGCCATGCTGAACTTCATCGTAGGTATCAGAGAAATTGTAATTTAGCATGAGGTTATCGGCCCACTTAACATCGGTAAAACCAATTTCAAAACGCCCACCAAAAGATTTATAGGCATCGTTAAAGCGTTTACCCCTTGTTTCAATCATCTGTCCGTTAGGCTGTTCGTTTCTAACAAACTTTCCCCACACTTCGTAATCGTTATCCGAATAACTGTAAAAGCCCGATCCACGTAGGGTAAAGCCATTTTTGGCATTGCGGTACATGGCACTTAAATCGGTTTGCTGCGTATTAAAAGAACCATAAGATGCCGATGCGATAAGGTTATTGCGCAGTCCTCCCTTTTTTAAGATCACGTTAATGCCGCCTCCCAAAAAATCTCCAGAAAGGTGTGCGGGTAAAACACCCTTGTATATTTCTATACGGTCAATTAAAGCAGGAGGGATGTTATTTAGGTTAAAAGATGAACCGTAAGTTGAAATTTCGATCCCATCTATAAACACACCAATTGCCCTGCCCGACATGCCGTTTAAGTTGTATGAAGCATCAGAGCCTATCCCGCCACTTTGGCGCACCCTTACGCCAACGGTCCGGTTTAAGAGTTCGTTGGTTTGTAGGTTTCTTAAAGCGGCTTCCTTGGTTTCAATCACATTTACCGCAAAACCAGAGGTTTCAATTTTTCTTTTTTCAGTTTTGCCCGCAATGTTTACCTGCCCTAATTCTTTATCGGATGTATTTTTTACGCTTACGTTAATAACTGTATTTGCACCTTCAATTTTTACGGTTGTTTTTTTAGGTTCAGAAACCAGTGATGTAATAGTAAGTGAATGAGTGCCGTAGGGAAGGCCTTTAAATTCATATCGCCCAGCATCGTCTGTTATTGTTGCCCTGTTAAGGTTGGTTAGTTTAACGGTGGCTCCAGCTATTATTTTTCCTTCACTATCGGTTATTTTACCGGATAGCGCTCCGCTTTGGGCCATAGCATAAACAGAAAGGAAGAAAAACGCGGTTATCAGTAAGGCTTTTTTCATTAATGATTGTAACTTTTTTAAACCCTTCTTTGGAATAGGTCTTAATAAGAATAATTTTGTTGCAAAGATAAAATCTGGATATGACGCATTCGGGAGAAGAAACGACGATAAAGGGAGAATATGAAAACGCCCACAAAAGCGTATTTTTATTTAACAAGGCTATGGTGGTTAGCCACAGTTTTAATGTTGAAGACCAACGGCAACTGGAAATCCGTATGGCCTATCCTGATGATTCGCAGATGGAATTTTACCAGATGATATTTGTGCTGAGTGGCCAGGTTCGGGTTACTGCTGGGCATAACAACAGTACTTTTGCCCAGATAGCTGCACAACAGCATAATATTTGCCGGGCAACCAACCCCTCTGCACGTTTGTTGATGAGCAGTGTAAAGGATGAAGTAATCTGTATCAACCTGAGCGCGTATTTCCTGAATAAATACCTGCCGGTAAACCATCCGGCGCATAACCAGCTTACCGCAAATAAACATAAAGAAGCTGCTGCAGTTACACTTTCTCCATATAACATGCCCATAACGCCAGAAGTAAGCTCAATTTTACAGCGTTTAGGTACTTTGGGACAAGGTGGCCTTTTTGATCAATTGTTGCTCGAATCGAAGGTTATCGAACTGCTGGCCTTGCAGATCAGTCAATTTGAACAAGTAAGCAAAAACACGGCACTTACGAAACTAAAGGAAGGTGTTTTAGCGAAAATGCTTGATGCACGGGAGATTTTGATCCACCATTCCGGAGATCAGTTATCTTTAAAATCGCTCGCGTTGAAGGTGGGCACCAATGAGTTTAATTTGAAACGGGATTTTAAAACCGTATTCGGAAATACCGTTTATGGCTATTTGAACCAGCATAAAATGGAACTGGCCAAGTCCATGCTGGTGCAAAAGGAATACACCATAGCCGAAATTTCGGAAAAGGTAGGGTATAAACACGCTACCCATTTTAGCAGCGCATTTAAAAAGTTTTTTGGCTACCTGCCCAATAAAATCAGATCGGGCAAATTCTCCCTGTTGCTCTTCGCAGATGAATTTTTAGTAGGTATAGAGAACCTTGGTTGTTTATTGGGTTTTTAATCAACAACCGGTAGGGTAAAGCAAAATCTGCTTCCTTCGCCAATGGCACTTATTACCCATATTTTCCCCTGTTCTGCTTCGATAAAATCTTTGGAAATGGCTAATCCCAAACCAGAGCCCGATTTGTTCTGTCCATCGGTAGGTACCTGAAAATAACGGTCGAACAACCGTTTCTGATATTTTTCATCAATTCCCTTTCCGAAATCCTGAACAGAAAACTGGATGAATTTATCTTTTTGGAAAACATCGATTATTACTTTTGATTTTGCCGCACTGTAACGCAGCGCATTGGATAAAAAGTTAACCATTACCCATGCGGTTTTTTGGATATCGGCATTAACCTGTGGCAGGTTTTGATCACAGTTTAGTTCCAATTGAATCGATTTTTGCTCGGCCTGGAACTTAACCGCATCTATGGCATACTGAACAATATCTTCGGGTTTGGTAATGGCGAAATTAAGTTTAAGGTTGCCCGTTTCTACCTGCGATAAGTCTAAAAGCTCGCTGGTGATTTTCAAAAGCCTATCGCTGTCTTCCTTAATGTGCGTGAGCAGTTCGTGCTGCTCCTCATTCATTGCGCCAACACGTTCATCATTAAGTAGTTTTAAGCTCATTTTGATAGATGAAAGCGGTGTTTTTAATTCGTGCGATACAGTGGCAATGAAGTTGGTTTTGGCTTCATCGAGCTCTTTAAATTGGGTAATGTTTTTGAGTGTGTACACACTTCCAGCCGATTTTGATGATGCAATAAGTGTTTTTTCGCTTTGTTCTTCGAAGTTAGGGATCACGATTTCGCGGTTCTCCAAAAGGAAATATGATTCCTTTTCATCGGCATAAATTTTTAAGGTATTATCAGCTGTTTCGGGCTTAATTATCCGTTTAAGGAGCTCGTTTTTCTGCATCAGCTGCGCAACATTCTGACCAACAATTTTATCTTCATCAAGACTTAACAGTTTAGCGGCTAAATGATTTAAGAAAAGCACTTCACCTTTTTCGTTTAAACCGATAATGGCATCCTGCATCTGGGCAATAATGGCTTCAATGCGCGATTTTTCTGATTTGATTTTAGATAGGTTGCTGTTTTCCCACTCGTTTAACTTAACCACCATGCCGTTAAACGAATCGGCCAGTTCGGTAAACTCGTCATCATTTTCGAAATGTAGGCGCTGCTTGTAATTTTTCCGGCTGATCTGTTTAATGGCCGCGCTAAATTCGGCCAGTGGGTTGGCCACAAAACCAGGGAAATTAACAATAAAGGTAAAGAGGATGATGAAACTCAAAGTGGCCGCAATCATAATGTAAATATTGGCTTTTGATGAAGCTGCATTAGCCAGTTCGTTTTTGGCATAAATGGCATCCATGTTTACCTGCTCAATATTATGCAAGGCCGCGTATAAATCTTTCACATTGTTTTCTTTAGCGGCGAAGTTATTATTAGCATTTAATAGCTTAAAAGCTTGTTCCAACTTCTGGAATGCGGCTTTTTCGCCGGGTTCGGTAATGTTCAGGGACTCATTTTTTAAATGGGTTAGAAATACCTGGCGTTGCGGCCCGCCCAGTGGAAACTTATTTTCATCAATTACCCTACGCATGCCTGCAACGTATTTGAGCGATTTGTAATTGTCTTTCAGGATTACTTTTGATTTATCTGAAAGCTCATTTAAAAAGAATAGAGCAATTAATCCAAAGGATAAAACGAGTATAAACAGAAACCCGAATCCGAGGCGGAGCTTGGTTTTAATTTTCATGACATTGTTTTTTTATTCTGTCATTCTGACGACTGGAAGAATCTTTGCCTTATGGAACTGTTACTCAAATGGAGTGCAGCTGCTCAAGAGATGCTTCGTGCCTCAGCATGACAAATATTTTATTTAAGAAAGTATAACCAAATCTATTTCCTGACTGGCTAAATTACGCAACAGTTGGTTAAAAATTGCCGTTCGGAGCATTACCTGAAAAATATTTAAATGTGGTTTTCCTATGCATATGGTGGTAATTTCTTTTTCTCTGGCCAGGTTGATGATGCTTTGTGTAATGTGGTTGCTTTTTATTTTTATTACCTCAGCCCCCAGTTCGGTAGCCAGTTTTAAATGGTTAATGAGGTGCCTTTGTTTATTGAGCTTAATTTTATCGAAACTTTCGGCATCGCTCTGCACATAAAGCACAATCCATGGCGAGCGGTAGTAGGAGGCCAGTCGGGCTGTTTTTCTGATCACCACCCCTGCTGTTTCTGCATTGGAGGAGATACAGGCTAAAAATCTTTCAGGTCTTAATTTGATCGATTTGGGAATTTCTGTCTGTATTTTTCTTTCTACCTGGTGCACCACTTCTTTAAGTGCCAGTTCGCGCAGCTGCAGGATTTTATCGGCCTGGAAAAAATTTCCCAGCGCGCTTTGTATTTTGCTGCTGTCGTAAATTTTGCCCTCTTTTAGGCGGGTAACCAGTTCATCGGCTGTTAAATCGATGTTGACAATTTCATCGGCCAGCTCCAGTATTTTATCGGGTATCCGTTCGGTAATATTAATGCCCGTAATGTGTTCAATATCTTCGTTAATGCTTTCTAAATGCTGAATATTAACTGCCGAAATTACACTGATGCCAGCTTCGAGGATATCGAAAACATCCTGCCAGCGCTTGGTATTTTTGCTGCCCTCAACATTGGTGTGGGCCAGTTCATCGACCACTACAATTTCGGGATGCCGGTTTAAAATGGCCTGTAGATCCATTTCTCCGATTTCCTTTCCACGGTAAAAAATCTGTTTACGGGGGATGATGGGCAGGCCATTAACCAAGGCCTCAGTTTCGGCGCGTTTATGCGTTTCTACATAACCGATACAGATATCAACCCCATTTCGCAACAGTGCATGGCTTTCTTGCAGCATGCGGTAGGTTTTGCCCACACCAGCGCTCATCCCAATATAGATTTTGAGTTTTCCGCGTCTCGATTTTTTAATCAGCTCGAGGAAATGTTTAACAGAATCTTCTTTTTCAGACATATTTATTGATGTAAAATGTATGATGCAAAATGGAAGATGGAATTTGGATGATGGTTACCACTGTATGGATATGATACGCTCTTCAACAAGTACGGATATACAGATCATGAAAAGAAAAACGCCAGAGAGTATCATTACCATTTTATAAAACTTTGCCCTTTGCATGGCCAGCAGCATTTCTTTACGGCTATTGTTCAATTTAGCATAAATTCTTTGCAGCTTTTCAGTTTTTTTGCGGTGCTTGAACACTAGGTAGAGAATACCGCTGCAAAGCAGTAAAACACCAAACAAAATTTCGATATATAGTTTCATTTTGACAGAGATTTAATGAGGCTGTATCATAAGCCGGAACGCTTTTTCAAGGCATCTAAACAAGTCCAATAGAAGAATCGTCATTTCGACTGAAGCCAGCAGGTTTTTTACCTGGGGCGGAATGGAGAAATCTATTTAATAAGATTTCTCGACTACGTTGCACTTCGCTCGAAATGACGACCTCAGGGGGGATTTCATTTAAACTGACTTTTATATAATAAATTATTCCTCAGGATGACAGTTGTCTACTTATGATACAACCTGATTGTTAAAGCTTAAAATGATACGGCAATACTTGCCGTTAATGTTGCATTTGTATTTACCAAGCTACCTTCGCGGTTAAAAATCTTATCCTTACTGTCGAAAGTTTTTCCTTCCAACCTGATTACTGCATTTTGAATCGGTGCATAATCGAGGTTTAGCGAGTATCCTTTCGTTTTGAAACCATTAGGTGTGCCAGTCGGAATAAATATTCCATTTTTATCTTCATAATATTCAAACCTGCCGGCAATGGCCCACTTATCGGCAAATTTGTACTGCGCAATGGCCACCGGAGAAATTACTTCGTTTTTATCGCTGTTGCCTTTAACCTTTTGCTGTGTGCCATAATCGAAACCTAAAGTAATCCCAAATTTATCGGTTAGTTGAAAAATGCCATACACATTGTGGTAGAAACGGTTCACACGGACCGAATCGGCACCTTCAGTACCCAGGTAGTTGCTGTAGTTGACCGTTATTTTATCATTAGGTTTCCAGGTCAGCTGTACACCGCCAGCAGGTTTATTGTTGCCATCAACGCGTGTAATTCTTTGCCATCCATTTAGGTAGAGTAGGGTTGCAGTTAATTTTCCATCTTGTGTACCATAGCTAATTTTGGCTCCCGATTCGTAATAAGGGGTATTTTCTGAAGAAATATTGCGTGTTAAAACCCAGCAATCTTTAGCTAGGGCGCTTTCGAAACCAATGTGGGAAGAGAAAATACCGGCATCAATCCACAGGTTTTCTGTTTTGGAAAATTTAATGCCTGCATTGGCCTCAAAAATATTTTTTAAAACCCCAGGTTCGGCCGCAAGGTTGGCATTGGCATAAGTTCCTGCCATTACCGCTAGATTAGCCCTGATTGAACCGCTATCGTAAGCAGCTTTGATAAAACCAAGGTTTAAATTTACTTCGTTTGCCCTGTTGTGCGAATAGATAAACGCTGGGCGGTTGTGATCTGCTGGCTTGTTAAAATCGTAGCCATAATACGTTTCCAGGTAACCTGAAAATTTTACTTTAGGTTCGTTTTGGGCAGCAGCAGTAAGTGCAGCTGTTAAAGTGGTAATAAGAATGATGATTTTTTTCATTAGATGATTACTGATTTATACTGTTGTTGTTGAGAGCGATAATTTTGGATTCGTTCAGGATTACATATTATCCAAAGCAAGATTTAGCTTTAAAACATTTACTGATGATGGACCAAATAAACCCATTAGCGGTTTTAAGGTATTCATGGCTACCAGTTCCTTAACTTTTTTCTCGTCGATTTTTCTGGCCCTGGCTACCCTTGCAATTTGAATGGCTGCACCTTGTTCAGAAATATTCGGATCTAAGCCACTGCCCGATGCGGTAACCATATCGGCTGGGATTTCTGATTTTTTTAAGCCAGGGTTGTATTTTAAAAGGGTATCAATTCTGGATTGAACTTCTTTTAAATAATCGGGGTTTGATGGACCTTTATTTGAACCTGCCGACCCTGCAGCGTTATAAGCTACAGCAGATGGCCTGCCCGAAAAATATTCGGCTTTGGTAAACGATTGGCCCAACAGCGCATAACCTACGGTTTTTCCGTTTTTGGTTATTTTTTCGCCACCGCCTTTTCCTTTAGCGAGTTTGCCTGCAAGTGCAATACCGATTGGATAAATGATGCATAACAATACGATTAAAACTAAGGTTAAGCGTAAAGATGGAATGATATACTTTTTCATTTTGATAACGATTTAATTGATTCTTAGATAAAAACACCGACTACTAGGTCGATTAATTTAATGCCGATAAACGGTGCTACTACACCACCGATACCATAAATAAACAGGTTTCGGCGAAGCAATGCCGTAGCGCCAATGGGTTTATAGGCCACACCTTTTAAGGCCAATGGGATTAAAATTGGAATAATGATGGCATTGAAAATTACTGCCGACATGATTGCACTTTCTGGTGTGTGCAGTCCCATAATATTTAAGCTCTGCAATGCTGGAATGGAAGCAATAAACAATGCCGGAACAATGGCGAAATATTTGGCCACATCATTGGCGATAGAGAAAGTGGTGAGCGTACCGCGGGTGATCAGCAATTGTTTACCGATTTCTACAATCTCAATCAGTTTGGTAGGGTCGTTGTCCAGATCAACCATATTCCCGGCTTCTTTTGCCGCCTGTGTTCCGCTGTTCATGGCCACACCAACATCGGCCTGTGCAAGGGCAGGGGCATCATTTGTACCATCGCCCATCATGGCAACGAGTTTACCCAAAGCCTGCTCATCTTTAATGTAGTTCATTTTATCCTCAGGTTTTGCCTCAGCAATAAAATCGTCAACACCTGCCTTTTCTGCGATATATCTGGCTGTTAATGGGTTATCGCCGGTAACCATTACGGTTTTTACCCCCATTTTGCGTAAACGTTCAAAACGTTCGCTAATACCGGGTTTAATAATATCCTGCAGTTCGATTACGCCCAGTGCCTTTTCGTTTTCAGAAACCACTAAAGGTGTACCGCCATTAGTGGCAATGCTTTTTACATGATCTTCAATATCAGAAGGGAATATATTTCCGGCTTTTTCAACAATATTCCTGATCGAATCGAAAGCACCTTTTCTAACCCTTCTTCCATCTTTGGTATCTAAACCGCTCGAGCGTGTTTCGGCTGTGAATTTGATAAAGGTAGAACCCTCGGGGGTGGTTAAATTTTTAAAACCCTGCTCGGCGGCCAGTTCGATAATCGATTTGCCTTCGGGCGTTTCATCGGCTAAAGAGCTCAGTACACAGGCATCGGTAAAATCTTTAATAATTACACCTGCGGTAGGGTAAAAGTTGGTGGCTTTACGGTTTCCAATGGTAATGGTTCCTGTTTTATCTAAAAGTAATACGTCAATATCGCCAGCTGTTTCTACTGCCTTGCCCGATTTGGTAATTACGTTCGCCCTTAATGCCCTGTCCATACCCGCAATACCAATGGCTGATAATAAACCACCAATTGTAGTTGGGATTAAGCAAACAAACAGCGAAATTAAAGCAGCAATGGTAATCGGTGTGTTGGCATAATCGGCAAAGGGTTTTAAGGTTACACAAACGATAATAAATACCAAGGTAAAACTTGCCAGAAGAATGGTAAGGGCAATTTCATTAGGTGTTTTCTGGCGGGATGCGCCCTCAACCAATGCAATCATTTTATCTAAAAAGCTTTCGCCAGGGGCGGTGCTTACCCTAACTTTTATCTCATCTGATAAAACTTTTGTACCGCCGGTTACTGAAGATTTATCACCGCCCGATTCGCGGATTACAGGAGCAGATTCTCCGGTAATGGCCGATTCATCAATGGTTGCAATACCTTCAATAATTTCGCCATCTGTAGGGATGATATCACCGGTTTCGCAGATAAAAACATCGCCTTTTTTTAATTGGTTGGATGAACAGATCTGTATGGTGCCGTTTTCTGAAATTACTTTTGCAGGTGTTTCTTCTCTTGTTTTGCGTAAGCTATCGGCCTGTGCCTTACCTCTTGCTTCGGCAATGGCTTCGGCAAAATTGGCAAACAGAACGGTTAGCAATAACACTAAAAAGATAAAGAAGTTATAAAGCGCAGAACCTTGTCCGCTATGGCCGAAAGAGTAAACGGTAACATAAGCCATTACCAGTGTACCTATTTCAACAGTGAACATTACGGGGTTGCGAACCATTACCCGTGGATCTAATTTGATGAAAGATTGTTTCAATGCAGTTTGCACTAAAGCAGGTTCGAACAATTTATTATTGGGTTTCATTTTTTTTTAATTTATGTATGATGGAAGAAGTGTTATGGATGATGTAGGAGTGATGTATCATTTTCATCATCCATTTTACCTTTTCCATTTTAATGTGTAAAGTATTCTGCTAGTGGACCTAAAGCTAGAGCTGGGAAGTATGAGAGCGCATTTAAAACCAGGATTACAGCAAAGGTCATCAGTGCAAAAGTTTTGGTATCTGTTTTTAACGTACCAGCCGATTCAGGAATGAATTTTTTGCCAGCCAATAATCCTGCTATCGCCACCGGACCAATAATGGGTAAGAAGCGGCCCAAGAAAATGATTACGCCCGTTAAAACATTCCAGAAGATGTTATTGTCGCCCAGTCCTTCAAAGCCCGAACCGTTGTTGGCATTGGAAGAGGTAACTTCGTAAAGCATTTCTGAAAAGCCGTGAAAACCTGGGTTATTTAGCCAGTTTTTAGGCTGAACGGCCCAATCGGCACTACCGTGGTTTGTAAAAACATAACTGGCAATTGCGGTTCCTGCCAAGATTAAGAACGGACTTAACAAGGTGATAAGCGCAGCAATTTTAATTTCGCGGGCTTCAACCTTGTGGCCTAAAAACTCGGGCGTTCTGCCCACCATTAAGCCAGAAATGAAGACTGCGATGATGAGGTAAATGAAATAGTTTAACAAACCAACTCCACAGCCACCATAAATGGCATTGATCATCATGGCCAGTAACTGCCATAAACCTGTTAACGGCATGGTACTATCATGCATACCATTTACCGAGCCTGTAGAAATTACGGTGGTTAATGTGCTCCAGTAGGCTGTAGCAGCGGGGCCTAACCTCGCTTCTTTGCCTTCCATAGCCCCTGTAGCCTGCGAAATACCCATTTTTGCAAGGGCAGGGTTTCCGCCTAGCTCTGAGGTAAGCGTTGGAATCATGAGCATAAACAAGCCGATTGTCATTACACCGAAAATAGTCCAGGCTAATTTTCTTCTGCGGATAAAATATCCGAAGGCAATAATCATGGCCATTGGGATAATGGTTTGTGCAACCATTTCGACCATGTTGGTTAAATAGCTTGGGTTTTCGAATGGATGGGCAGAATTAGCACCAAAATACCCACCACCATTCGTACCCAAATGTTTTATGGCAATTAATTGTGCTGCAGGGCCTCGCGAAACATTTACGGTATCGCCCTGCAGGGAAATAAACTGATCTTTACCTTCATAACTTGCCGGGGTGCCGTTAAAAGTTAAAATTAAAGCAACCACTATAGATAAAGGCAACAATAAACGGGTGATTGATTTTACAAAGAACTCCCAGAAATTACCCAATTGGGTTGCTGTTTTATCTCTAAAGGCCTTAAAAAGTACCACAGCTGCGGCAATACCGGTAGCGGCACTAACAAACTGAAGGAACATCAGCACAAACTGCTGTGTTAAATAGCTTACGCCGCTCTCGCCCGAGTAATGTTGAAGGTTACAGTTGGCCACAAAGCTGATAATGGTGTTAAAAGCCAGATCAGGCGTCATGCCAGGGTTACCATCAGGGTTAAAAGGCAGCTTATCCTGGTAAATCAAAACAAAGAAGCCATAAACCAACCATAAAATGTTAATGGTTAATAAGGCTTTTAGCTGCTGTTTCCAGTTCATCTGTTCTTTGATGTTGATGCCTGAAAGTTTAAAGATTCCGTTTTCGAGCGGTTTTAAAAAGTCTGTCCATACTTTTTCTCCTGCAAACACCTTGGCCAAATATTTACCCAAAGGGATGGCGATGATTAAGGTGAGCAGAAAGGTGGCAATAATGCCAATTAATTCAGTGTTCATTTTTAATGTTTTTGAATCTCCCTTTTTACGGGGTAGGGATTAAAATTTTTCGGGTTTAATCAGCACGTAAATCATATAGATAAATACGGCGATTGAGATGATGAATAGTGCTAACATTTGTTTCAGATTTTTTCAAACCAATCGATAGAAAGGTAGGTTGCCCAACAGAGCAGGATTAGGATTAGAAATAGGATAATTGTCATAACTTAAATGATTTATGATTTGCCTATTGCCAAAGCTTGTGCCGTTGAAAATGGTTGTTTGTTAACTTATTGTTGTTTAAGTAGTTAGGTTGTTTTGTGTGTGGGGATTGATTTTTTAATACGAAAAAACCCTTCCAAAATGGAAAGGTTTTTATCAAAATGGTAAGAATGTTTTAAAATTTTAACCGGAAAGTATATGAAGAAAAGGCACGGAGAACACAGAGCTGGATGCTTTTTTACTAAAGCGCAGGCAAAATTTGCGATATAATCGCTAGGCTATTTACGCACTCGTTAGAAACGAGCGCGAGCGTTCCTTGTGTTCCTTTGCGTAAAACATGGCGTGCTTTGCGGTTAAAACTAATTTATATGCGGTTGAAAGGCTTCACCTAAAAACCGATAAACTTATCCATCTGTTCGTTGGTGAATTTAATGGTATCTTCCTTGATTAAATTCCCATCGGTATCCAATTCGGTTTTAATATTTGGGATGTGCAGGCGCAAAGGCAGGATATTTAAATGGATGTAATGACAAACCCCCGTAAAATGATCTACACCGCGGATATTGCCATATTTGCCAGAGGAGATGCCCACCAAAGCTGCTTTTTTATCATAAAAACTATCCGGGAAATTACAGGCATCAATCAAAACCTTCAAAACACCAGGGTAGCTTCCGTTATACTCGGGCATAATAAAAATGAACTTCTCTGTATCATTAATCATATCCTGTATTTTCTGAAATTCGACTGATCGTTTTCCGTACATGTCGGTATTTAAAACATCAATAGGTAAATGCTCCAAGCTAAATAGGGTAGCATCGGTACCTTTTTCTTTTAGTTGCTTTTGGTAATATTTGGCAACTTTTAGCGTATTGCTATTAGACCTATTGGTAGCGGCTATAATTGTAATCATGGATAATTGTTAATAAGATGTGTAAAACCCGAATGCGCTTGTTGCTAAAATTGCCATATAGTTTGTATCTTAGCTGATTGTGAAAAAGGCCGTAAACAACGCAAAAATAGAACTTTTTGCCAATTAAAAAGCATAAATAACACAGCCCAAATAAACGTTAAGTAAATTTCTGATACATAGATGAGCAAAATTATTGCATTAGCAAATCAAAAAGGTGGTGTTGGTAAAACAACTTCATCAATAAACCTGGCTGCGAGTTTAGCCGTACTAGAATATAAAACTTTATTAGTTGATGCTGATCCTCAGGCAAATTCAACTTCTGGTATCGGTTTCGATCCCCGGAATATAAAAGATAGTATTTATGAGTGTATAATTAATGATATCGACCCTTTAAAAGCGATACAGAAAACCGATACACCTAATTTAGATTTATTGCCGGCACACATTGATCTGGTAGGTGCCGAAATAGAAATGATCAACTTAAATAACCGCGAGTATAAAATGAAAGCGGTTTTGGAGAAAATCAAAGATCAGTACGATTTTATCATTATCGATTGTTCGCCATCGTTGGGTTTAATTACCATTAATGCCTTAACAGCTGCCGATTCGGTTATTATTCCTGTTCAGTGCGAGTATTTTGCATTGGAAGGTTTGGGTAAATTGTTAAATACAATTAAGATTGTACAAAACCGTTTAAACCCTGAACTGGAAATAGAAGGGATTTTATTAACCATGTACGATGTACGTTTACGTTTATCGAACCAAGTGGTAGAAGAGGTTAAAACGCATTTCCACGAACTGGTTTTTGAAACCATTATTCAGCGTAATACCCGTTTAAGTGAAGCCCCAAGTTATGGTGTTTCCGTAATTATGCACGATGCAAACTGCAAAGGAGCCATTAATTACCTTAACCTTGCCCGCGAAATTGTGAAAAAGAACGGCTTGTTAAGAGAAGAAGAAAACATAGGAACAGCAACTTTATAAATTATAGATGACATCTTTTCAGCGAAAAACAGGTTTAGGAAGAGGGCTAAGTGCGCTTTTAGATGATAGCGAATCTACTCACCCACCAAAGCAGCAGGTAAATGCTGTGAGTGAAACCGAGCAGATTGGCAATATCAGTCATGTAAATTTAACCGAAGTTGAAACCAATCCATACCAGCCACGTACCGAGTTTGATCAGGTTGCTTTAAACGAGCTTGCCGATTCGATAAAGGTGCAGGGACTGATCCAGCCGATTACCGTAAGGAAAATAGCGGCCAACAGGTATCAGTTAATTTCGGGCGAACGTAGGTTTAGGGCCTCTAAATTAGCCGGCTTAACGCAGGTTCCGGCCTATATCCGCAGTGCTAACGACCAGCAGATGCTGGAAATGGCATTGATCGAAAATATTCAGCGCGAAAATTTAAATGCTATTGAAGTGGCTTTGAGTTTTCAGCGGATGATTGATGAGGTGGGTTTAAAACAAGAGCAACTGGGCGAGCGTGTAGGTAAAAACCGCACAACCGTTACCAATTATCTGCGTTTGCTAAAACTTCCACCAGCTATCCAGGCATCCATCCGCGATCAAAAAATTTCGATGGGTCATGCCAGGGCATTAATAAATGTTGATGGTGTTGATAAACAGTTGTTCATCCATCAGGAAATACTGGAAAAAGGGCTTTCGGTACGTAAAGTAGAAGAATTGGTGCGTAATTTACAACATGTACCCTTAAAAGGAGCTGATAAGCCTAAAACAAAGGCAGTTTCTTTTCAATATCAAAAACTGCAGGATGATCTGGCTTCGAAATTTGCTACACGCGTTAAGCTAAAGGTAAGCCAGAACGGTAAAGGAGCCATAGAAATCCCCTTTATGAGTGATGAAGATTTGAACCGCATTTTAGAATTATTAGACTGGTAATGCAAAAGATTAAGCTTTTAATACTGGTTTCTTTATTTACATTTCTTTTTGTAAACCTGGCGAATGCGCAGGTTAAGGATACTGTATTAAAGCCTGCGGATACTTCAAAAGTAAAGGTTGCTAAACCCATCGGCACTGCCGGACCTAAACAGCCTGTTACCAGGCAGGATTCGATTAAGGCTAAATATGTAAATCCGGGCAAGGTTGCCGGCAGAAAGGCCGTTTTTAGATCGATGATTATACCTGGCTGGGGACAATTGTATAATATGCAGCTGTTGAACGATGGTTATGGAACAAGAGCCGGTAAAAGCCAGTTTTTGCAGAAATTATACACAGGGGGTAAAATTGCAGCCATTTATGGCGGTATTACCGTGTTAACCATGTCGTATATCGAAAGCACCGATCAATATAACCTAGCCCTGAAAGAATTACAGTACCGCAATGATCACGGTGATAAACCAGATCCTGAAGGGCCTTTTGGGAGCCGTTATTCTACCTCGGGCATTACGCTGCGAAAGGATACCTACAGAAGAAACAGGCAGATTGTACTTTTCTCTTACGGATTGGTTTATTTTGCCAATATTGTTGATGCGTATGTTGCTGCACGCTTACATTTCTTTAATATCGACAATAACCTCGGGGTAAAGCTTATGCCATCAATGATCAACTCTAATACGGTGTATGGTTTTAATGCCACACCTGCACTAAAACTATCCTTAACATTTTAATATTTAATGGAATAATCATGATTTTAACACCGTACCATACGATACAATCATAATTGTTTTATCAATTTAACAAATAAATATATACAGATGAAAATTGCGCTTTTAGGTTATGGTAAAATGGGGCAGATTATAGAAAAATTTGCACTGGAACGTGGTCATGAAATCGTTTTAAAGATATCGATTGATAACCAGGAAGATTTAACCAGGGAGAATTTAAAACAGGCAGATGTGGCTATTGATTTTAGTACGCCCGATTCTGTTCTGAAAAATATAGATGCCTGTTTTGATGCCAATGTACCTGTGGTTGTGGGTACTACCGGCTGGTATGGTAAACTGCAGGAGGTGAAGAATGATTGCGACAGCAGTAACAATACCCTGCTTTATGGGTCTAACTTCAGTATCGGCGTAAACCTGTTCTTTAAATTGAACCAAACTTTGGCAAAACTGATGAACAATTACCCGGCTTATGAAGTTCAGGTTGAAGAAATTCACCATACACAGAAACTGGATTCGCCGAGTGGAACAGCCATTACGTTGGCAGAAGGAATTCTGGAAAATGTTGCGCGTAAAAAAGAATGGTTAAATGAAACCGTAGGAACAGATGTTGAACTGTTCCCGAAAGCAGATCAATTACTGATTGAATCGCACAGGATTGAAAATATACCGGGAACGCATACTGTGATTTACAGTAGCGAGGTAGATGAGATAGAAATTAAACATACAGCCCATAACAGAGCAGGTTTTGCTTTGGGTGCAGTGGTAGCGGCCGAGTGGGTAAAAGATAAAAAAGGATTTTTTAGTATTACAGATATCTTTGAATAGAAACTGAAAGCTGAGCGGCTGAAACAAACAGCAGTTAACCAAAAAGAAAGCAGATAATAGTTAATCGGTTTATTTAATAAACAGTTAACCAACCCATAAAATATGAATTATAAGTTCTGGCAGAGAAAAAAAGATGCCCCAAAAAAGAAAAAAACCAAAACCCGTGAGTGGGTAGATGCTATTGTTTTTGCAGTAGTGGCAGCCACCATCATCCGCGTATTCTTTATCGAGGCCTATACTATTCCATCTGGTTCGATGGAGCGTTCGTTACTGATTGGAGATTTTCTTTTTGTAAGCAAGGTTAATTATGGTGCACGTATTCCTATGACACCGGTTGCGTTTCCTTTTGCACACCATACCATGCCCTTAACTACTTCTACCAAAGCTTATTGGGATGGCGTACAGTGGAAATACCACCGTTTGCCGGGCCTATCGAAAATCAAAAGAAATGATGTAGTAGTTTTCAACTTTCCGGAGGGCGATACTGTAGCCGTAGAAAACCAGGCGGCAAGTTATTACGAATTGGTAAGGGGGATGGGGCGCGAGCAGGTGAGGAGTACCTATCATATAGTTGACCGCCCTGTTGATAAACGCGAAAACTTTATTAAACGCTGTATCGGCATCCCAGGCGATGTAATTTCGATGAGCAATGGAATTGCCAGCGTAAATGGCAAAGCCGAACCTTTAAAAAATACCGGCATGATGCCTTACCGCATCGAGTTTAAAACAATGGATTTTAACTACGCTGCATTGGATGAGTTTAACCTCAACCTCGGCGGTACACCTGCCGTAGCGGCCAATACCTATATCATTGATGCTTCATCAGAAATTGCCGACAAACTTAAAACCTTTGATTTTGTAAAATCGGTGACACTGAGTCCTGATCCGGCTGGAGCTGTACCAGGTGGTGTTTTTCCGAATGATCCGAACAGGGTTTGGAACAGGGATAATTTTGGTCCGGTTAAAATCCCTTCTAAAGGGTGGACTGTTCAGATAGATAGCAATACCATGCCACTTTACTACAGGGCCATCAGAACTTACGAAGGAAACAAAGTGGAGCAAAAAGCTGGTGTTTGGTATATCAACGATAAGGTTGCAACCAGTTATACCTTTAAAATGGATTATTATTGGATGATGGGCGATAACCGCCATAACTCTGCCGATTCGCGCTATTGGGGTTTTGTACCCGAAGATCATATTGTAGGCAAAGCTTTATTTGTTTGGATGAGCTGGGATAGTACAGCTTCTTTCTTACATAAAATAAGGTGGAGCAGGCTGTTTATGGGAATTCATTAAACAGTTTTTAATTAACTTATTTAAGGCTTGCATTTTATGCAGGCCTTTTTTTATGTGCGAAAATCACCTTTTTTTTTGGGGAGATTAAAGATGCTTAGCTCGAGTCTTCTGATAATGGCTTCTCTTGATTAGCTCAAAATGATGCTTAAAAGCTAATTTAAGCAGATGTATGCCAACTTATTGTTTCTTTATTTCAACAACAGGCGATTAGTTGAAAATTAGAAAATGATAATGATTGACTTTCTTTTTAATTTTTTTAAAAAGATTTCGTTTCTTTTATTTTTTTTTATAATTTTATGTAAACCAAATGTAAAATGTCAGCAACTATTAAGAAAGCACAAAGATTACGAGCCGACATCATTAAACTGCTTTACTATAAAAAGAAATCGTCCCTAACTGATTTAAGTAAACGCACAAAGAAAAGCTTGCCGTTAATTACATCAACTGTTAATACATTAATAGAGGATGGTTTAATTATCGAACAAGGTTTGGCTCCCTCAACGGGAGGGCGTCGCGCATTGAATTTTTTATTGAATCCCAATTATAAAAGATACATCATAGCTGTAGCCATGGATCAGTTAACCACGCAATTAACCATATACGATTTGTCAAACCATCAGGTTTTACCTACCCAGACTATCGATTTAGATATGGCTGAAGGTAAAAGTGTGGAAGGATTAATTGCTTTTATTGAGGATTGTATAGCAAAATCGGCCATTAAGAAAGAATATCTGTTAGGTGTCGGCATAGGCATGCCGGGGTTTGTTAATACAGAGCGCGGTGTAAACTATTCTTTTATGCAGATAGAAGACGGGATCAGTTTGCAAGATTACTTATCTAAAAAAATAGACTTACCTGTTTATATTGATAATGATTCGAGTTTGATTGCCTTGGCAGAATTAAACTTTGGTGAAGCAAGAAACCTAAAAGATGTGCTGGTAGTTAATATTGGCTTAGGTACAGGTTTGGGTTTAATTATTAATGGCAAATTATACAGGGGCAGCAGTGGCTATGCTGGAGAGTTTAGTCATATTCCTTTATCTGATTCAAATGCGCTGTGCTCTTGTGGCAAACGGGGTTGCCTTGAAGTAGAAACATCTCTTTTGGTAATGGTGCAAAAAGCAGAAGAGGCGGTTAAAAATGGTGAAGAGACAAGTTTAAAGACTTTGTTTAAGGATGAAAGTAAGAGCCATGTAGATCATTTTTTGCATGCAGTTATAAAGCAAGATCCTGTAGCCATCTCTATTTTGGCTGATGCAGCATTTCAGATCGGTAAAGGGCTGGCTACGCTAATTCATATTTTAAATCCTGAGCGCATTGTTTTAAGTGGACAAGGAGCTAAAGCCGGAAAAATGTTGCTTCCTCCAATACAACAGGCACTTAACGAGTTTTGCATCCCTCGCATAGCAGAACAAACAGATATTAAGTTTTCTACATTAACGAATGAGGCCGAACTATTGGCGGCAGCCAGCTTAATGGTAGAGAACAGTTTATTTGAATAATATTAACTAGAACTGAATAAAATAAATATTTTTTTTACTAACCACAGAAATAAATGAGAGAACAAAAAGACTGAGAAATTCAATTCCCAAATTATTTTAACTAATCTTAACTAAACAAATAAATTATGAAAAAAATGTACTTAAAGTGCTTAAACATATTGTTGTTGTGTTTTTTAACAATAACAGCTTTTGCACAAAAAAATGTTACCGGCACTATAAAAGATGCGTCTGGTAACCCTATCCCCGGGGTAAGTATCCTCGAAAAGGGAACTCAAAACGGTACTTCTACCAACTCCGAAGGTAGATTTAGTCTAACTGTTAAAGATGGAGCAAAATTAATTATTAAATCTATAGGTTTAGTTACACAGGAAGTTTCTGCTTCCACTAACCTGAATATAGTTATGAATGATGATGCCAAATCGCTGAACGAAGTTATCGTTACCGGTTTTGGTGTTAAAAAGGAAGTAAAAAGACTAACTTATTCAGCAACTGCTGTAGGAGGTGCAGAATTGGCGCAAGCTAATAATGCCAATGTGGTAAATGCTTTACAGGGTAAGGTTGCAGGTGTAATGATCAACCAGGGAGCTAGCGGCCCATCATCTTCTTCAAGAATCAGAATCAGAGGTAACTCATCGTTAAGCTCAAATACACAGCCATTGGTAGTTTATGATGGTATATTGTTAGAACCAGGTACTTCTGGAGCAGACTCATGGGGTGATGCCGCAGATTTTGGTAATATAATGAAAAATATTAATTCCGATGATATCGAAAGCATTAGTGTGTTAAAAGGAGCTGCTGCTTCGGCTCTATATGGTTCTAAAGCAGCTGGTGGTGTACTCCTTATTACGTCAAAAAAAGGTAAAACTACCAAAGGTTTAGGCGTAACTGTTTCACAAACCAGTTCTTTTGATGATGCTTATAAATTTGTAGATCTTCAAAATGAGTATGGTGGTGGAATTTCACCTGTTTTTGCGAAAGATGCAAATGGGGTGGATGTTGTTGATCAGCAGGCCGGTTATTATGTAGGTGGATATTCTTTTGGCCCTAAACTGGATGGAAGAATGGTTAAAGATTTAGATGGAGTAGTTAGGCCATGGGTAGCCAATAATCCATTGGATTATTTTAATACCGGAAAGTTTATCAACACCAACGTATCAGTTGAAGGTGCAAATGAAAACACAACTTATCGTTTAGCTTATACCAATTTATATAACTCGAGTGTTTTACCTGGTAATAACTTAAAAAGAGATGCGTTTGCGCTTAGGGTAACCCGGGTAATTTCAAAAGCTATTTCGGTTGATGCCAGTGTAAACTACACTATGTCGAATTCATTGAATCCGGCAAGACAAGGAAGTGCCAATAATCCATTATTTGCATTTACTTACTATAAACCCAGAAACGTTGATTTAAGTGCTTATATCGATAACAATATCAATCCGGTAACTGGTGGTGCTTTAGGTTCCAGCAATCGTAACCTATACGATCCTTATGGCATCGGATCATTTGCTTATACCTTGCAAAATGATAACAGAACCCAAAAAGAAAATAACTTATTGGCCAATATTGATGTAAATATCAAAATCCTTCCTTGGCTTTCTGCTTTGGTAAGAACCAATACAAACTTTTATAACATTGCTTACGAAAGAAAAAACAGAGGTAATGGTGTTTCATTCTCAGGGGGTGATTATGAGATCTCGCAAAACACCAATAAATCATACCGCGTACAGGGATTGTTAAACGCAACTAAAGAACTTTCGAATGATTTTGAGTTAAATGCCTCAGTGGGTGCTGAAACTTATCAGAAAAACCTTGGCAATTCTGCTTTTTATAACAGATCATACACCAATGGTGGACTAAAAATTGCTGATGTATATTCAATTGCAAACTCTATTAATCCGGCATCAACAACGGCTTATCCAAATTTAGGTGAGCGTACGGATGCGGTTTATTTGTATGGTGATATCACCTGGAAAAACATGTTAACATTAAACTTTAGTGGAAGAAATGACTGGTCATCAGCATTAACCTATAAAGATGGTCATGGTAGTTATTCATATTTCTATCCAAGTGTAGGTTTGTCATGGATTTTCACTGAACTACCTACATTCAAAAATAGTTCAGTACTATCATTTGGTAAGTTAAGAGCTTCTTACTCGTATACCGGTTTATCAGCAAGACCGCAACTTACCAATACCGATGGTTACTATAGACTACAGGATGGTACTTTTAGCAATGCCAATGGTGGTAACCAATCAGTTTATGGATTTAGCGACAATATTCTTAAAAACAACAATTTAAAGAATGAGTTAACCAAAGAGTTGGAAATTGGAACCAATTTAGGTTTCTTAAAAAACCGTATCAATATTGATTTTGCTTACTACAAGAAAAATTCTTACAACCAAATTTTAAGTTTTTCATTGCCACAGGAATCGGGGGTAAGTTCACAATCTTTAAATGCTGGTAACATCCAAAATCAAGGTATTGAAATTTTATTAACCGCTAAGCCAATTGTATCGAAAGATTTTAACTGGAACGCTTCTGTTACTTTTACGCGTAACCGTAACAAAATATTGGAATTAGCTCCTGGGGTTGAAAATTATGACCTTGATTTGGCCTTTGGTAACGATATTACTTCGGTTGCCCGAGTAGGTGAAATCTATGGCTCATTAATTACAGGATATGGTTATTCATATTATCAGAAAAAAGATGCAAATGGCAATCCTGTAGCTAGTCCAAGTAATGGTAAAAAGGTATTGGGTAATACAGGATATGGAACTACTGGTGGTTATTATACTTATGTAAGGTCTCAGGATTATGATGGTACTAAGAAAAATTTAGGTACTATGATGGAGAACTATCTTGCAAGTACCAGACAAGAACTATCTTATAAGAATTTCACATTAGGATTCCAGATTGATGCCAAAATTGGTGGTTTAATGGCTTCAGGTACACACCAATATGGTTCTGCTAATGGTTCGTTTGCCAATTCATTATTTGGTAGAGATGAAGCTTCAGGTGGTGTTACCTATACTGATGCTAACGGTGTAGTACAGCATGATGGTATCATTCCTGATGGTGTATTAAACGATGGCTTAAAAGCTAATGGAGTTGATTTAGGTGGAATGACTTATGCCGATGCAGTTAAACAAGGTTTGTTAAAACCAATCCCAGCTTACGCATATTACGAAAACTTAAGTCAATGGTCTAGTGGTATCAGAGAGTATTCAGTATTTGAAAATTCATGGGTAGCACTTCGCGAGGTTACAGTTGGATATAACGTACCAAGCAAGTATCTAACTAAATTGAAAATAAATACTTTAAGCTTAAATTTAACGGGTAGAAATATTGCTTATTTGTATAAAACAGCTAAGGATGGTATTAATCCCGAAAGTATTTTTAGCAACAGAGCAGGTGCCTTTGCTGAATACGGAGGTTGGCCTTTGGTTAGAAGTTTAGGTTTTAATATCAGAGCGTCGTTTTAATTATTAAAGAAATACAGATATGAAAACTATAAATAAAAGAAAAATATATTTCCTGATGCTTTCAGCTTTGCTTATAGCTGGCGGATGTAAAAAGGAAAGCTTTGTAGAAGCAAATTTAAATCCTTCTACCCTGTACGAAGTTAAACCTGAAGATCAGTTTCTTCGTGCGGCAGTTGGTTCGCAAGACGATTTTGAATATTTTGCAGATGTTTATCGTGCATCTAATTTATGGATGCAATATGCTACCTTAAGTACGGGAAACGGATTGAACTTTAATAATGTTGGTTCGCAGTTTAATACCCGCTATGGTAAAATATTTTATGGCAGATTAGGTCCTGCTTTAGTTGATGCAATAAAGAATATAGAAGCTATGCCTGATGCAGATAAAAATGCAAGGGTGAACATGAAAGCAATTTCACAAATACTTTTATCTTATTATGCATTTTATGTAAGTGATATTAATGGAAGCATTCCGTACAGCCAAGCTTTTCAGGCAAGGTATGGTGGTACCACAACGCCAGCTTATGATACCCAACAAGCATTATTTGCTAGGGTAGATGCCGAATTGAAGACTGCGGTAGCTACATTGAAAGGCAATGCTACCGGGCAAATCAGCCTTGGAGGAAATGATCCGTATTTTAATGGTGATGCTACACTTTGGGCTAAAGCAGCAAATGCTTTACGTTTGAAAATAGCTATACGTTTAATTAAGGTGGATCCTACAAAAATGAAAACCATTGCTACTGAAGTATTAGCTGATCCTGTGCAAATGTCAGGTGTTAATGATTCATGGATGCTAAAAGTAGGTCCTTCATATGCAGATGGTGGTGGTAACTTTAATCCGGCGAATTTTGCAGCAGGTAAACCGGTATTAGATTTTATGGTTGCCAAAGGAGATCCAAGGTTATCGGCTTTCTATCGTCCAAATGCAGCAGGAAATTATGTTGGTAGTTTTACCAGTCCTGATGAAGCAAAATTACCAGCGAATGCACCTTTATACGCATCAATCAACAATTTATCGCAGTTGCAACACAGGTTATTTACACCGAACTTTAATGAAAGTGATGGCTTGGGTGCGGGTACCGGTAAAGGATTTTTCCCCGTGTTAACTTATGCAGAGTATTGCTTTTTACGTGCAGATCTTGCCGCGCGTGGTGTAACTACAGATGTTGCCGAAACTTGGTATAAAAACGGGGTATATGCCTCTGTTCAATTCTATAGTGATAGAGCTGTTGATGCTAAAGTTGCAAATTTTAATGCAGTAACGGTTGGTGCAATTGACACCTATTACAATAAGGTTGGAATTAAATATGATGCAACTAAAGCAACCGAACAAATTGCTTGTCAGGCTTATCTTGACTTTTTTAGACAACCATTAGAAGCATGGGCATGGTGGAAAAGGACAGGTTTTCCTAATACTACATCAGTAATAGCCTGGTCTGACCTGAAAGCAAACGGTACACCACTTGTTTTAGCACGTAGAGCTGGTATCGATTTATTAAGCACTACCAACTTAAACTATGCAAACCAACAGGCAGCCATTGCTGAAATGGCAAAAAATCCTGATTTTGGAAGCGGACCAAATGATGCTTTTGGTCGTGTTTGGTGGGATAAAAAATAATCACTAAATTAAAAGAGCCCTTAGTAATTTTACTAAGGGTTCTTTTTAGTTAATAGCAATGAAATTATTTAATGTTTTTTTTCGATTGTTTTTTTTCTTAGCCATAAGCCACACACCGCTATTAATCCGGGCTCAGGAAAATTTAATATCAGCAACGAAAATAAAAACAATCAAACTGATAAATTTAAATGGTAAAGAAGGCCATCTAAATTTAGAAAAAGCAGTAGTGATTGTTTTTTTAAGTCCTGAATGTCCTTTGTGTAAAAATTACTTGCCAGGCCTGGTAAAACTTCAAAATGCCAATAAACAGCTAAATTTCTATGGTATAATTCCGGGGACCAGTTATTCATTAAAAGATATCAATCAACTTAAAAATGAATATGGTATCAACTTCAGTTTATTAACAGACCCGAACAAGCAGTTGGCTAAGTATTTAGGTGCTGCCACTACGCCCGAAGTTTTTTTAATCAATAAGATGGGCGCGATAACCTACAGCGGATTAATCGATAACTGGGCTATCTCACTTGGGCAAAAACGGCTGGTAATTACAGAGAAATATCTCGAGCAGGCAATAAAAGACCAGGTAAACGGCAAACAAATATTTAAAAAAACGATCCCCGTAGGATGCTTAATTAACGACATATAATGAGTCTAAAATCATTACCCTTATTAAAAAGTATTGCCTTTGCGATGGTTTTATTCGCTATTTTAAATAGTGCAAAAGCCCAAAAAATAACTTATTATAAAGATGTTGCACCCATTATTCAGAATAAGTGCCAGTCCTGCCATAGGCCTGGTGAAGCAGCTCCGTTTTCACTATTAACCTATGAAGATGTTGCGAAAAGAGCTTCTTTTATAAAAAAAGTAACGCAGTCTGGTTACATGCCACCGTGGAAACCGGATAATCACTATCGGTTATTTAAAAACGATAGATCTTTAACCAATGAAGAAAAGCAAACCATAGTTAAGTGGGTTGATGCTAAAATGCCAATGGGGGATGCCGGTGAAACGCCGAAAATAGCTGTTAAAACATATATAGAAGGTACTCAGTATTCAAGAAAACCTGACCTTATTTTAAAAACAACCTCAGTATTTAAAGTTTTAGGAGATAACAAGGAGCGGTTTATTGTTTTTAAAATCCCTTTTGATATAGGTACAGAAAAAAATGTTGAAGCGATGGAGTTTTTTTCGTCCAATAAGAAGGTTGTGCACCATGCTAACTTTGCTATTCACCCTGTGGCTAATGATATTGACATTAACCAGGGAGCTGAATTTTTGAATCTAACAGAAGACGACAGAACCAAATATTCGCAATACTTTCCTTTTAAAAAAACAATGACCTATTACGGGGGGTGGATTCCTGGAACATCTTATGAATCTTACCCTAATAACTTCGGTTGGGTAATGCCTAAACGTGGAGTTATTCTTTTAACCATTCACTACGCACCTGTTTCAAAAGATGAAGAAAATATTTCTGGTGTAAATTTCTTTTTTAAGAAAGCACCAATTGAAAGGAAAGTTGAAGTAATTAGTTTAGGATCGGCTGGCGTAGGCGAAAAGTCTATCGAACCTTATTTTTTTATTCCTGCTGATTCGGTAAGGAAGTTCGAACTAAAAATTACCACTCCACAAGATCAATCCTTGTTATACATTTGGCCACATATGCATTATTTGGGCAAAGTATTCAAATCATACGCAGTTACACCTAAAAAAGATACCATACAACTTGTTTCTATCCCATCGTGGGATTTTAGATGGCAGGAAATTTACCAGTTTAAAAATTTAGTAAAAATTCCAAAAGGCTCTGTATTAACCATAGAGGGTACTTACGACAATACAAAGGAGAATCCGCATAATCCTAGTAGTCCACCACGAAACGTTTACTCAGCAAATGATATGAAATCGACAGATGAAATGCTGACCATGTTACTTGTGTTTTTGCCTTATAAAGAGAATGATGAACAAATTGTCTTAAAGTAAGTAAACTTACAAAGAATAGTGTAGTTTAATTTTTTGGCCTGATCTAATAAAAATTATCATGAAAATAACAATGTGGTTATCTGCACTTCTATTCTCAGTGCTGGCGTTTGTTGTTAAAAATGCCAATGGACAAACGCCTTTATTTACTTTATTATCTGCAAAGGAAACCAATATTGGTTTTGTAAATAAAGTAGTCGAAACCGATTCGTTACATATTATGAATTACGAATATCTGTATAATGGATCGGGTGTTGGTGTGGCCGATTTTAATGGCGATGGCTTATCTGACATTTTTTTTTCGGCCAATGAGGTTGATAATAAATTGTACCTGAATAAGGGCAATTTAAAGTTCGAAGACATTACCAATAAGGCCCATGTAAGTGGAAATGGCACCTGGTCAACAGGTGTGTGTATTGCTGATGTAAATGCAGATGGGCTACCTGATATCTACGTTTGTCATTCTGGTAAATTTCCCGATAACAAACTTAAAAATGAATTATTTATTAATCAGGGAGTAAAAGGTGGGATACCTGTTTTTAAAGAAATGGCCGAGGCCTATGGGCTTGATGCCCCCGGAACTCAATCTACCCAGGCTGCATTTTTTGATTATGATAATGACGGCGACTTAGATATGTTTTTACTAAATCATTCTAACCAAACCTATAAACCCTTTTTAAATACCAAAAAAGTACGTGCTACACCCAATATGAAATTTGGGAACCGTTTGTTTAGAAATGATTCTAAAGGCAATCAATTTCATTTTACAGATGTTACATTAACCTCGGGTATAATTAATAATGCCTTAAATTTTGGGTTAAGTGTTGCTGTAAGCGATTTAAACAACGATGGATGGCCTGATATTTATACCTCGAGTGATTATACCGAACAAGATTGCCTATACATTAACAATAAAAACGGAACTTTTTCAGAAAGCATCCGGAAATCTATCAAGCATATCTCCAAATATTCAATGGGATCGGATATTGCTGATTATAATAACGATGGCCGCCCGGATATTATCACCTTGGATATGTTGCCTGAAGACAACCATCGGCAAAAGTTGCTAAAAGGACCGGATGAATATGACCAATATCACCTGCTAATTGATAGCGGTTATTATCAACAGCAAATGAGGAATATGCTTCATTTAAACGAAGGGCTTGCCGAAGATGGTAGTTTACGTTTTAGTGAAATCGGTCAGCTGGCAGGTGTTTCTAATACCGATTGGAGCTGGGCACCATTATTTGCCGATTTCGATAATGACGGCTGGAAAGATTTATTTGTTTCCAATGGTTATTTAAGAGATTTTACAGATATGGATTTTCTTAAATACACGGTTGCCAACGCGCAAAAAGAATCTCTTAAACAAGGTAGTTTAAAATTCCAGACTTTCGATTTGGTAAAAAAAATGCCTTCGAATAAAATATCCAATTACATTTTTTCTAATAACCATGACCTGACCTTTACCAATAAAACAGTAGAGTGGGGCGTATCAACACCTTCGGTTTCAAATGGTGCTGCTTATGCTGATTTAGATAACGATGGTGATCTGGATTTGATCGTTTGTAACATCAACTCACCGGTAATGGTGTATAAGAATAATTTGGAGCTACAAAAACCAAATTATTTAAAAATTAACCTTAAGGGAGCAGGACTAAATACAGCAGCAATAGGTGCTAAAATTTATGTTAAAACGGTTGATAGTTTGCAGTATCAGGAAAAATATGTAGTAAGGGGCTACCAATCCAGTGTAGATCAAAGCAATTGCTTTGGTTTAGGCAAAAATACCAGTATCAATTATGTGAAAATTATCTGGCCAGATGGTACAGAGAGTTTGCTGGAGCATGTAAAAGCAAATCAAACGCTAACCTTTAGTCAGGAAGAAGCTGTGAACAAAAAAACAAATATGGTTAAAGTAAAACCACTATTTGTTGATGGAACGACAGAATCGGGGTTAAACTTTAAACATACCGAAAACGACTTTGTCGATTTCAAAGGTGAAACCCTGTTACCTTATCAGTTATCCAAATATGGCCCTGCTCTGTGCAAAGCTGATGTTAACCAGGATGGTGTAATGGATGTTTTTATTGGTGGCGCAATTGGACAGTCTGGCCGATTGTTTTTAGGAAATAAGCAAGGAAATTATAGCCAGAGCCAAAGCCAGCCTTGGGATGAAGATAAAGCCAGTGAAGATGTCAATGCTATTTTCTTTGATGCAAATGGTGATGGAGGTCAGGATTTATGGGTAGTTAGTGGTGGAAATGAATATGATGAAAATGCTCCTGAATATCAGGATCGGTTATATTTAAATAATGGAAAGGGAATATTTACTAAGGTAAATGATGCGTTACCCAAAATGTGGAGTAGTAAACAGGCAATCGGTATTGCCGACTACGATAAAGATGGGGATTTAGATGTTTTTGTTGGAGGTATGAGTAAACCTGGATCTTTCCCTTTATGTGGTAAAAGTTATTTATTACGCAATGATTCAAAAGGTGGGGTTGTAAAATTTACTGATGTAACAAAAGAAGTTTCTCCTGAATTAGAGTATGTTGGAATTGCTGTAACGGCTGTATGGCAGGATTTGAATGCTGATGGATATCCTGAGTTGTTAATTGGAGGGGATTGGATGTCATTAAAGAAATTTAAAAACAATAAGGGAGTTTTACAATACGACAAAGATTCTGGTTTAGAAAATACAGATGGCATGTGGAGTAAAATTGTACCTATTGATGTGAATGGTGATGGTGCAATTGATTTTATTGCTGGAAATTGTGGCTTGAATAATCAGTTTAAGGCCAGTGATCAACAACCCATAACCATTCATGCATCAGATTTTAATGGTGACGGGGTAATAGATCCAATTATGTGCTATTACATTCAGGGTAAAAACTACCCAATGGCATCCAGAGATGAGTTACTCGATCAGATGGTACAGTTAAAAAAGAGATTTTTAAATTATAGTGCTTACGCAGATGTTACAATAGACCAGCTATTTAAGCCAGAACAATTGGATAAAAGTCAAAAGTTTTTCTGTAAGAAACTCGAAACATCTGTTTTATTAAATGATGGAACCGGAAAATTTACGATCAAATCACTCCCGATTGAAGCACAGTTTTCGCGAACATGGGGCATTGTTGTAGATGATTTTAATAAGGACGGAAAAGATGATATTCTTTTGGCAGGCAATTTTTATCCTTACAGGGTACAGCTCGGTCAGGCAGATGCCAGTTTAGGATTACTTTTAGTTGGAAATGGGAAAGGTGATTTTAAACCTCTGGCTCCCTATGAATCCGGACTATATATAGATGGCGACGTTAGGAATATAATTGAAATAAAGGAGGGCACAAAAAAAATCATTGTAGTTAAAAATAATGATCAGGTTGAACTTTTGAAGGCTAATAATTAGAACCAACATGATGAAGATATATTTGTTTTTGTTTGTTTTCAGCATTGCAATGAGTGCCAATGCGCAGTGGCATAAAAGTGAAAATGATCCATTGCCCTTACACAGATCGCAAAAGGCACTGTCTGATATTATTGTGAGCGACATATTTTCTCCTCCGGTTGCCAGTAGGATATTTGTTTATGCAAATATTGCTGCCTATGAAATTCAGGTTAAAAATAATCGTCAGTTTTTGTCTTTAAAAGGGCAGTTGAATAACTTTAATGGAATTCCAAATCCAGATAAAAAGAAGATCAGCTATTCGATTGCTGCAACATATGCTTACTGGCTGATTGGAAAAAGGCTTGTCTTTTCAGAGCAAGTGGCCTTAGATAGTTTAAACAATATACTTTCATGGTATAAGGCTAAAGGCTATCCTGATACGATAGTTCAAAATTCAATTCTATATGGTAAAATGGTTTCTGATACGGTTCTAAAATGGGTGGATCAGGATCAGTATAAAGAAACACGGAAATTAAGACGATATAGTTTAGTAAAGCAAGAAGGTAATTGGGCTCCCACACCTCCTGGTTACATGGCAGCTGTAGAGCCTTACTGGAATAGGATAAGGCCTCTTGTGATGAAAACTGCTGATCAATTTAAACCTGCAGCTCCTCCTCCTTATAGCAAAGATAAAAATAGTGCTTTTTTTACCAATGCAAATGAAGTTTACACGGTCGGTAGAAACCTGGATGAAAAACAGCTTGACATTGCCAAATTCTGGGATTGTAATCCATTCTTTTTAAATCTGAATGGGCATATGAACTACGCAACGAAAAAGATATCGCCAGGAGCACATTGGATTTCAATAGCTGGTATTGCCAGCCGATTGAAAAACTTTAATTATGTGCAAAGTAGTTCGGTCTATGCTTCTACCTGTATAGCCCTGTTTGATGCCTTTATAAGTTGCTGGGACGAAAAATACCGTAGTAATTACATCAGGCCTGAAACATTCATAAATGCCAATATAGACGAAAACTGGAGGCCAATTTTGCAAACACCACCCTTTCCTGAGTATCCAAGCGGGCATAGTGTAGCTTCAACTGCTGCAGCATGTGTGCTTACTAAAATATTTGGTGATAAGTTTAAGTTTCAGGATAATACTGAGACCGATTTTGGATTACCCGTGCGGAGCTTCACTTCTTTTAACCAGGCGGCTAACGAGGCCGCTATTAGCAGGCTTTATGGAGGTATTCATTACCGGCCAGCTATTGAGAATGGCCAGATTCAAGGCAGAAATATTGGCGCGAATCAAATCGAAAAAATTAAAATGAAAAAAGATTAATGACATCATTTAACCATGAAAAAAATATATTTAACCCTTATTTATTTAGTTACTTTTGTGAAATTCTCGGATGCCCAGCAGAACGATATTATGCCACAATCCGAAATTTACGAATGGCCTAAAGATGCTGCAGTTAAACAAAAACTCGAATCCTGGCAGGATAAGAAGTTTGGAATGATCATTCACTGGGGCCTTTATGCCGTGCCGGGCATTATCGAATCGTGGTCTATATGTTCAGAAGACTGGATTGAGCGCGATACCACCGTTAGTTACGATGATTACAAAAAATGGTACTGGGGTTTAAGCACACAATTTAATCCGACAAAATTTAACCCCGAACAGTGGGCTAAAGCCGGTAAAGCTGCGGGGATGAAGTATTTGGTTTTTACCACCAAACACCACGATGGTTTTGCCATGTTCGATACCAAGCAATCTGATTTTAGCATTGCTAAAGGTCCGTTTGCAAATAACAGCAGGAAAGACGTTGCAAAATATGTATTTGATGCTTTCCGCAAAGAAAATTTTATGATCGGTGCCTATTTTTCTAAACCCGATTGGCACTCGCAATATTATTGGTGGGATAAATACGCCACTGCCGACCGCAACAACAATTATGACATCCGCAAATACCCATGGAGGTGGAATATGTTTAAAAACTTTACCCAAAACCAAATAGGAGAGTTAATGAACAATTATGGAAGCATAGATATTCTGTGGTTGGATGGCGGTTGGGTAAGACCATTGGAAACCGTTAACGAAGAAGTACTTTCTTGGGGTGCAAATATCCCAAAATGGAGCCAGGATATCGATATGCCGAAAATTGCGGCCATGTCGAGAAAAGCACAACCAGGGTTACTCATGGTAGATAGGACGGTGCACGGTCAGTTTGAAAACTACCAAACACCCGAGCAGAAAATCCCAGAAACACAGTTAGATTACCCTTGGGAGAGCTGCATGACTTTGGGCGGTGCCTGGGGTTTCGTACCGAACGATCAATACAAATCGGCCGGCAATGTGGTGCACAAGCTGGTAGAAATTGTAGCTAAAGGCGGCAGCTTACTTTTGGGTATTGGCCCAAAAGCAGATGGAACATTGCCAGATGACGTGGTGAATAAATTAACCGAAATTGGCAAATGGACAAGTAAGAACGGCGCTGCTATTTACGGAACAAGAATCACTGAAAATTACCACGACGGCCAAAACTGGTTTACACAAAGTAAAGATGGCAAAACCGTTTACGGCATATACTTAATGAATGACACGCCTGTTAAAGAAATTTCGTGGCAGGGAAATATTCCTAAAAAAGGAACACTGATTACACTTTTAAGCAACAATCAGAAAATAAAATGGAAACTGGTAAATGGCAAAGTTCAGTTCAGTTTCCCTAAAACGGACGAGAAAATAGCCCTTGCATTTTCGTTTACACCCGAATCCAAATAATTATGCTTAAAACTAATAGATACATTTTTTTATTATCAGCATTATTGGCCTCAGGCGGAATTTGTGCACAAACTAAGCAAGTGCAAAGCCTTCCCTATAAAAATCCAAAATTAAGTATCGATTTAAGGGTAAAGGATCTCGTAGCGAGAATGACGCCCGAAGAAAAATTCTGGCAGTTGTTCATGGTACCCGGTGATGTAGATGGAATTGCAAAAGGGAACTATAAAAATGGAATTTTTGGCTTGCAGATTAGTGCGCAATCGGGCGGGGCAGGCGAGGCTCAGCAATTGCTGAGTTACAATACCACCGAAAACGCTTTTACCCTCGCTAAAAAGGTTAACCAGTTACAAAGTTACTTGGTTAACAGTACCCGGCTCGGTATCCCGATGTTGGCGTTTGATGAAGCTTTGCATGGTTTGGTGCGAAAAAACGCAACAGCCTTTCCACAATCGATCGGCTTAGCCGCTACGTTTGATACATTAACCATGGCCAATATTGGCAAAAGAATTGCACACGAGGCCAAGGTTAGGGGCATAAGGGATGTATTGGCACCAGTAATAAACATGGCTGATGATGTGCGCTGGGGACGTGTGGAAGAAACTTATGGTGAAGATCCATATCTAACCAAAGTGATGGGCGTGGCGTTTATGAATGCCATCGAAAGGGAAAATGTTGTGGTTACGCCCAAGCACCTTATAGCTAATGTTGGCGATGGTGGAAGAGATAGTTATCCCATTCAAAAAACTGAAAGGTTTTTGAGGGAAATACACTTTCCGGCATTTGAAGAAGGGGTGAAAAAGGCTGGTATACGTTCGGTAATGACCTCTTATAACAGTGTAGATGGAACGCCTGCAACTTCAAATTATTGGCTTTTAACCAAAACCTTAAAAAAAGACTGGGGCTTTAAAGGCTTTGTGATTTCTGATGCAGGTGCAGTGGGCGGTGCAAATGTACTGCACAATACCTCAAAAAGTTATGCCGAATCTACTGTACAGGCTTTAAATGGAGGATTGGATGTTATTTTTCAGGTAGAATATGAACACTACAAACTTTTTAAACCACCATTTTTAGATGGCAGCATTCCACAGGCACGCATAGATGATGCTGTTTCGAGGGTTTTAAGGGCCAAGTTTGAGTTGGGCTTATTTGAAAATCCTTATGTTTCAGAAAAAGATGCAGAAGCGTCGCTTACTGATCTTTCGGCAAAGGCACTGGCCAAAAAATCGGCTTTAGAGTCGTTTGTTCTGCTCAAAAACAATCAAAATACCTTGCCGCTAAAACAACCGAAAAACATCCTGGTACTGGGGCAAGATGCTGTAGAGGCCCGTTTGGGTGGATATAGCGGAACGGGGTTGGGTAAAATCAGCATTCTGGATGGAATAAAATCCAGGGCTGGCGATTTAATCAAGGTCAATTATGCACAGGGGAGTTTTAGGGAAAGTGGGAAATATGTAGTTGTCGATTCTACCTTTCTAAGTTCAAAAAATGGGAAGGGTTTAACTGGCGAATACTTTAATACCACAGATCTTTCTGGAAATCCGGTACTAACCAGAAGGGATAAACAGATTGATTTTATGTGGACACTCTATTCGCCAAACGAGAAATTGGCAACAGATAATTACTCGGTAAGGTGGCAGGGAGAAATTAAACCGTTAAAAACAGGCACATTTCAGATCGGTTTGGCAGGTAACGATGGTTACCGCCTGTACTTGGATGGAAAGCTGATTATCGATCAATGGAACAAAACTTCTTACCATACCCGTACCGAAGACTTTAATTTTGAAGCAGGTAAAGCCTATCCAATCAAAATCGAGTTTAAGGAGCCAAAGGGCAATGCCTATGTCAAGTTGATCTGGAATTATGACATCGTAGATAAAGAAGCCCAAATGCTTGCAGAAGCCAAAGAAATGGCTAAAGATGCAGATGTCATTGTAGTAGCTGCAGGAATAAAAGAAGGCGAATTTTTGGACCGCGCTATGCTGAGCTTACCCGGCAACCAAGAATTATTAATTCAGGAAATGGCTAAAACGGGCAAACCTGTTATTGTATTACTGGTTGGTGGGAGTGCCATAACGATGAGCAACTGGATAAACAATGCTTCGGCAATTTTAAATGTGTGGTACCCGGGAGAGGAAGGGGGTACAGCTGTAGCCGAGACTTTATTTGGCGATTATAATCCTGCTGGCAGACTTCCCATTACTTATCCGGTTCATGAAGCACAGTTGCCACTTGTTTACAACCATAAGCCTACAGGTAGGGGAGATGATTATAACAATTTAAGTGGAGAGCCACTGTTCCCATTTGGCTATGGCTTAAGCTATACCAGCTTCGAATACAGCAATATTACCTTGGCTAGGAAAGAAATTAAAGCGAATGAAAGTACTACTGTAAGCTTTACCCTTAAAAATACCGGCAGTAGAGATGGCGAAGAAGTGGCACAATTGTATTTGCGCGATATGTTGGCCAGTGTGGTTAGGCCTGTTTTGGAGTTAAAAGGATTTCAAAGGGTTAAACTCAAGGCTGGCGAAAGCAAAACCTTAAGTTTTAAAATTACACCCGAAATGCTACAGATGCTCAATGCCAATTTGAAAACAGTTATTGAGCCTGGCGATTTCAGGATCATGATCGGTTCATCCAGCCGCGAGCTCCAATTGAAAGAAATATTAACAGTAAAACCTTAAAGATAATTCTCAGCCCTGTATGGTGGGTTATAATCATACGTGTTGCCGTAGAACCTGGTTAGTTCTACGGCTTTTTTATTTGTTTTTATTTGTGCCTATCGGTCGGTGTCTCACCGACCGAAACCTATAGCAGTAAGCTGGCTGGTCGGAACACTAACCAGTTAGCATAATACGATTATCTCAATCCTTCAATCCCTAATTTCTCTGCCAGTTCATTCAAATCGTTAACCACCACATCAATTAAAGGGATACCACTAATCTTTCTTTCCTGTTCAAATTCATGTTCAGGCTCGCCGGGAATAATTACTTTTTTATCGGGATCTATTGTTTTTGCACTTTTAAAGCGTTCTACCCAGTTATCAAGGTGGCTCTTGAAATCTTCTGCTGGTCTAAATCCATCTACACGCATGGCGCCTAAAAAGTGGCCCAATCCTTCGCCCACCGGATTTGCAGAAGGTTCTAAAAAAGCCACAAAAGGAGGCACCCACGGGCCATAATTGGCGCCGGAAAGCACGGCCGATAAAATATCAACTGTTGCACTCAATCCATAGCCTTTATGGCTGCCATGGTCTTTATCGCTGCCCAAAGGTAAAAGGGAACCTCCGTTTTTTAATTCGTTGGGGTTGGTAGAGTTTTCTCCATTTTTATCCTGTACCCAGCCATCCGGAATACTTTTATTGGCTCTCTGTGCAATTTCCAATTTCCCATTGGCGGCAGCTGCGGTTGCCATATCTACAATTACCGGGGGGTATTTCCCCGCTGGGAAGGCATAACACATCGGGTTAGTGCCCAATAAACGTTCGTTGGCATAAGTAGGGGCCACCAAAGGGCTGGCGTTGGTCATGCTGATGCCGATCATATCTTTTTCCACGGCCATTAAGGCATGGTAACCTGCAATGCCAAAATGGTTTGAGTTTTTAACCGATACCCAGCCACTGCCATATTTTTCTGCTTTTTCAATGGCCACTTTCATGGCAAAAGGTGCAACCACCAAACCCAGGCCCGCATCGCCATCAATGGTGGCGGTGGTAGGTGTTTCGTACACAATTTTAATATCTGGGGTAGCATTGATCCTGTTCTTTTCCCACAAGCGCACATAGCCGCTCAAACGTGCAACACCGTGCGAATCGATACCGCGTAAATCAGAACGGATTAAAACATCGGTTGCTAAATCTGCATGTGCATCAGAGCAGCCCATTTTCTTAAAAACGTTATAGGTAAAGGTGCGGAGTTTGGTTTCGGTAAAAGTGATGAAGTTCATAACATATTATTTGTCGTCACCCTGAATTCATTTCAGGGTCTCTCATGATAGATGCTAATCCTGAAGCTTCGGGACAGCATGACGGATCTAAAAATAAACTAAGGCAATAAAACAGTAAAATCGCCGCCCAGGGGTTCGAAATTTTCGATGCATGAGGAAAGAAAATCTTCTCCATAATTTACATACATAGGCGCAATGTTAAGCGTACGTTCTTGCAGGGCTCCATTGGGGAAAAGCCTTTTCTTTACATTATCTATTTGAAGCAGGGCCATTTCGTGCTTCCGTTTTTCGGCCCTGAACAATTTTTTCTCCAGGTTGGCCAATAAATGATTGGTTCTCTGTTTTGCCGTATCAGTTGAAACAGAAAGTGTTTTATCAATTTTATAGGCGTTTAGCTTAATCTGATCGAAAATGCTGTTTATAGCCCTGGTTTCATCTGTTAAACTCAACTGTGCCGTAGAATTTCTTTTCACCCAGGTATTCTTCAGTTCTTCAACCGGTAGGAAAATATCTTCCAAAGAAAAACCTAATTTATAAAGGTTTTCGGCGCTTCTTTTATCAATCAATAAGGCCGAATTGCGCAAAAGCAGAACCGGAAAATCGACCTTGTAAAAATCGAAATTTGCTTTCAGCTGCATCCAATAGGCAACCTCTGCTCCACCACCTATATAGGCAATGTTGGGCAGGATAATTTCCTGGTACATAGGCCTCATTACCACATTTGGACTAAAACGCTCGGGGTGCGAATCTATTTCGGCTTTAAGTTCTTCTTCCGTGAAACTGATATCGGTATGGTTAACTGTATATTTCCCCTTTTCGAAAATCAAACGTTCGCGGAGGTTATCAATGAGATAAAAGAAATTAATATCCCTCCCATTTACCTGCGTTTTATAGCCCAGATCTTCGAGGTTTTTTGAGCTGTTTTCGATGTTTTTTGCACTGTTGTGCTTAATAATATCTTCGGTAATGATGCTGGCAAATTGTTTTTTGAGCTGTGCATCATCTGCATTAACAATAACAAGCCCATATTTTTCGAACAGGTTATTTACCAAGAACCGTGTAGCATCTGCTAAATTATCATGCTGCAGGTAGGCCTGCTCTACCAGTTTGGCAATCCGCTTTCCATTTCTCGATATACCCAGATAACCTTTGTATGCGGTTACAGCTGCAGCAACGGTTTTAGTGCTCAGCCTTCCGGTTGCGCCATTGGTTTGCTGTATCCAACTGATGTTTTTCTCATCAACACTTACGTGGTTAATTTCTTCAAAATCGTGATCCTCTGTAGCCATCCAATACACCGGTACAAAATTTTTATCCGGGTGGGCCATTTTCAGCTCAATGGCCAAATTAATGGTGGTTACAATTTTATAGATAAAATAAAGCGGACCTGTAAACAGGTTTAACTGGTGACCGGTTGTTACGGTAAAAGTATTGTCGAGGCCTAAAAGTTCGATGTTTTTGGTAACCGATTTATTAGGCTGTAAATGCTGGTACTGATCCTGCAGCACCTTAACCAAGGTTGCCCGGTTTCCGGTAAAATTCCTATTTTCGATTGCTTTGGCCAAACCCTCCATATCAGGGCGGTAACTGTAAAAAGCTTTAAGCTGTTCTTCGTTGTTAATATAATCCAAAACCAGTTTTGAAAATGATCCGGTTTCCTGATATGAGATATATTTTGCCTGCATGATGTGCGAAAGTAATGCAATTTAAGGATAATTATAAAGCCACGTAACTATTTTACAATTGTTAAATAATTAGAGATTGCTTTCTATCGCCCCAACTTTTTCCCGGTATAAATCAATTGGGGCATCTAAAAGCACCGCAATAACAGTTAATTCGGTATCCAGTTTATCTTCTGGTATAGGAATGTAAACAATGCCCGGTATTTTGCTCCAGTACAGTTTGTTGTAAATTTCGTGGTTCAGCATCGTGCCTTCGCCAACCACCCTTATCCGGCTAATGTTGTTTTTTAAGCCTTTTATGGCAATGGGGCCGGTTGGTTTTCCTTCTACAAAAAGATAAAGCGTTTGCTTATCGGCAGAAAGGGCTGTATTGCCTTGATAATGACCAGCCGGTATTCCTTTTCCGGTTTTGTAAAGTGCCTCGGCATTTTTAATTACCCAGTTGCTGATCTTTTGGTCTATGTTATTAATTCCCGGATTAAAATCTAAACCATCAACAGGTAAACTGGTATTTTGAAATACATTTATACCTGCATTTAAATTTGCAGCCAGTTTGCTCAGGTTTAAATTGGTTAAGCCCCGTTGTTTTGGGGCAGCATATAAGTCTGCCAATGAAAGTGTTTCCCGTTGCTCATCAGCGAGTTGGATCGGGCCATTTAACGATACTTTTACTACGGTTACGTCACTGTCAAAATCTGCTTCCTTAAAATTAAGGAGATAATCTGTTTCATTTAATTTAATTGTATATGGCTGTGCTTTGTTTCCAACCACTTCAATCTTGTTTATTTTTGATTTTATACCTGAAAGTAAAATCCCGTTTTTGGTTTTATAGTCGAGATATAAGTACAATACATCTTTATTTTTAGATAAGGTTGTTTTACCAACAATATGCCCAGCCGGGATGCCGGCCTGTGTGCCATAAATGGCTTCGCTGTGTTTTGAGGTCCAACGGCCTAAATCTTTTAAAATTTTAACCTGTTCGGGGGCTATGGTGCCATCTGCTTTTGGACCGATATCCAACAATAAATTTCCGCCCATGCTAATGCAATCAACCAGGGTGCGGATAATCATGTTCGAAGATTTGTAGTGGTTATCGTAAGGTTGGTAGCCCCACGAATCGTTCATGGTATAGCAAAGTTCCCACTCAGGCGAGCTGGGCTTAACCACCGGAACGCCCTGTTCTGGCGTATCGTAATCGCCATGACCATTTAAGCGTGAGTTGATAATGATCTGCGCATTTACCCTGCGTAAATTCTCCAATATATTTTTGGCCTGCCACTCTTCTCCGCTATGTTCCCAATCGCCATCAAACCACACCAGATCGGGATGATACTGAACTGAAAGCTCATTTAGCTGCCCTTGAAAATAGTTCTGGAATTTTTTAAAACGGGCAGGATCCTGTTTATAATCGTAGCGTTTTCTATCCCTCGTAAAACCATCATAATCTGGGTAACTCCAATCGGGCAACGAAAAATAGAGACCGGTTTTTAATCCTGATTTTTTCAGCTCGCTAACAAATGGTGTAATTAAATCTCTTTTGGCTGCACTGTTTTTTAAGGTTGTGGTCGCATTTGGCATTTTGCTATCCCAAAGGGAAACCCCATCATGGTGTTTGGTGGTGATGACGGCATATTTAGCACCGCTTTCTTTGATCAGGCTTACCCATTCTGCTGGTTTATATTTTGAAGCGTTAAAACCTTCAAGCTGTTTCATATAAGCATCGTGGTTGATGTAATTGTTGAAGAAAGACCACGATTCGGAAATGCCGTTTACGGAGTAGATGCCCCAGTGGATAAAAATGCCCAGTTTGGCATCAGCAAACCATTGCATTTTCTGATCTGGAGCTGTTTGTTGGGCACAAAGCTGATTACCAGTGAGGAGTGTAGAAAATAGGATAAGAAACCTTAAATAACGCATCATATTGGTTAGTGTAAATAAGCGTTAAATATACTGTTTTTGGAAAGATTTTGGCAGGAAAAGGGCGTGTATTTAAATATTTTATTCCGTGATTTCTGTGTTTCCGTGGCTAAAAAAAATCTCCCGAAATTACGCCTCAAAAAAAAAAGCCGTCCCGAAAAATCGGGACGGCTTGTAAAAATATTTGGTTTAGTGATTTACCATTTTTTACGGCGCTCACCACCTTCGCGGTTGCCGCCTTCTCTGCGTCCACCACCAGTGTTACCACCTTTATCGTCACGGCTACGTCCAGAGAAATCCCTGAAACCGCCACCGCTGTTTCCACCTTCACGTCTTCCGCTACCGCCGCCAGATCTTCTATCGCCGCCACGGAAACCACCGCCACCGCCGCCTCTGCGTTCACCGCCGAAACCACCGCTACGTCTTTCTCCGCCACCGCGTCTTTCACCACCTTCACGACCACCGTCTCCGCTTTTCTCAATGCGTACCTGACGTCCGTTAAACTCAACAGATTTAAAGCCTTCAAAAACTTTGTCAGCTACATCGTCTTCCACTTCAAAGAAAGAGAAAACACCTTTTAAATCGATTTTACCAACGCTTTTGCCACCAATTTTACCGTTGTTACAGATAAATGATAACATATCACCGCGGGTAAACTCATCTACAGAACCTAAGTTGATGAATAAACGGGTGTAACCTTCGCTACCACGTCCGCGTCCACCTCTTTCGCCTCTATCCGATCCACGTTCATCACCAACAGCTGCATTTAGATCAGGTGCTTTAGAATAGTAATCCAAGAAACGGTTAAACTCTAATGAAGCAAAACGTTTGATCACATCTTCTTTAGATAAATCGGCAAATTCGTCCATAATGCGGGGAATATACTGATCAATCTGTTCGTTGTTAACCTCTACGTTATGTACTTTATGTACCAAAGAGAATAATTGTTTTTCGCAAACATCAAATCCTGTAGGTAACTCAGCTTTGGTAAATTGTTTACCAATAATGCGCTCCAACTGACGGATTTTTCCTAGTTCTTTAGAGTTGATGATACAGATCGAAATACCGGTTTTACCTGCACGGCCGGTACGGCCAGAACGGTGGGTATAACTTTCAATCTCATCAGGTAAAGAATAGTTAACTACGTGAGTTACACCACTTACATCGATACCACGGGCAGCAACATCAGTAGCAATTAACAATTGCATGTTACGCTCACGGAAACGTTGCATTACTTTATCACGTTGTTGTTGCGATAAATCGCCGTGTAAAGCATCAGCATTGTAACCATCTTTAATTAAATGCTCAGCAATATCCTGGGTATCTAATTTTGTTTTACAGAATACAACCCCGAAAATATCTGGGTTAAAATCTACAATACGTTTTAGGGCAGCGTATTTATCACGTGCACGAACAATGTAATATTCGTGTTCGATGTTTACGTTACCCGTGTTTTTTGTGCCCATGGTTAATTCTACAGGGTTATCCATGTAGTTTTTAGCAATACGGCGAACCTCTGAAGGCATCGTAGCTGAAAATAACCAGGTTTTTTTGTCATCAGGAGTAGTTGATAAAATATCGTTGATGTCATCCTGGAAACCCATGTTTAACATCTCGTCAGCTTCATCAAGCACAACATATTTAACGTTTGAAAAATCAATGGCTTTACGGCCAATGATATCCAACATACGGCCGGGCGTGGCCACTACGATCTGAATTCCCTGACGGATTTCGCGCAGTTGTTGCATAATGTTCGCACCACCGTAAACGGCAACTACGTGGGCATTAGCAATGTTTTTAGAAAAGTTTTTAAGGTCGTTAGCGATCTGCAAGCATAACTCACGTGTAGGGCACAAAATCAATGCCTGTGGTTTATTAACTTTAAAATCGATTAGTTCTAACAGCGGCAAACCAAATGCGGCTGTTTTTCCTGTTCCTGTTTGGGCCAAACCAACAAAATCATTAGTGCCTTCTAACAGTACAGGAATACTTTGCTCCTGAATAGGTGTTGGATTTTCAAATCCAAGATCCTTTACGGCATTAACGACGTCATCACTTATCCCCAATAATTGAAATGGGTTTGTCATTCGTCTTTTTATTTTTAATTGAGCCGCAAAGGTAAGGTTAATATTCCGTATTTCACAGATAATCAAGTAAATAGTTTTTGGGGCTAATTATTTGAAAATAAGGAAGTAATGAAAGCGGTAAAATGGACGATGGGAAATGGAAGCAGCCCTGCATCAACCGGCAACCGAAATTCTGTATGCTTAGCTAAGGTTTTTTTTAAATAAACATTGATGTTATTCTATCAGTTGGTATTGATATTTATTTAATATTGCTTCCTGTTGGATCTGATCAGGACTTTGTAAGCCGCTTTTTTATAGCTATTATCAGTAATATGGTTTAATAAATAATTATAGGTATTTGCTTTATCCGGATCATTTTGGCTGAAACGATCAATGGCGTATTTGGCCAATACATATTCCCTGAGCTGCTGATCAGTATTTTTTTCTTTCAAAAAAACATCCAATGTTTCTATGGAGATTGGCCTTTTTTCAAGGTTAAGCAAGCTTAGGTAGTGCTTTAATGCAGCCGCTCCGTAACTGAAAGAAAGCTTTAAATATTTGGGATTATTGAAATCGTATCTTCTTTGAAAATTGATGAACATTTCGCTCACGTTGTGCCGTTCGGCATATTTAAAATACCATAAACTCAAGGCATATTTAGCGTCCAGCCGGGCCCTTTCAACTAAGCTATCAGGAATGTTTTTTGCGTTTGCATCTATAAAAACCTTGATGTCGTTCTCCATTTTTTCAATGGCAGCCATCATCATCTTTTCATCAAAACTTCCCAGTTGGATATTTTCTGGTGCCTTACTTATTTCCCTTTGATAATTAAATAAGAAGGTATTCATGTCGGCATTGTCTCCCTCAAACTTCAGATTGTCATAAAAATTCACATAATCGGAAGTAAACTTAAATTCTTTGCCTTTTTCTAGATAAGCCTCAAAAGTATTCGGACCAAAATTAATGATGTAATACCCAGTGCCCTTGAGCTGTAGGGTATCTTTAAGCTTACCACTCGCGTAAAGGTGCATGGTGGTGTCGGGATCAGGATCTAACGAATTTGGCGAATAAACATCCACCTGACTGCCCATCCACGACTGGAAATTTGTTAATTGTGCATTAACGTAAATTTTGTTTTTATCCTTCGAACTGCAACCAAGCAATAGGGCCGCAACCAAGAAAAAGAGCGTATTTTTCATGTCGGGAAATTAACAAATATTGTGGTGATTACCTCAACCTTTCTGCCGAACGGATCAGTCTTTCATCTTTATTGATGCCGAAAATAGCCAGTACAACAAATAAGATAGCTATTGCAGGCAGATAGGCGCCAATACCGAAACTTGCGCCCTCAACACCACCCGGTAATTTTTGAGCATAAACGCTGCACCAAAAAGCAAAACCGATGATTAATGCAATAGATAGTATAGCAAAACGCTTTTGGAAACCACGTTTCTTATAGTTGAAAATGTTGATTAAACAGATCAATGCAACCGCAATATTGGTAATCAATAAAGGTAAAAATGATTCTACTTTATAGCCTGAACCATTTGCTTGAAATTGGCTTTTTAAACCATAAGTATATACTATAGATTCCAATCCGCTAGTCTCTTTGGTTGCCAAGGGTAAGAAAGTCATTAATGCTAAAACCAAAAAGGCCAGAAAAAGCCATATCGATTGTATTCTCTGTATCATGTTAATTTAATATTTACAGCAAACTTAGATAAAATTGCCCTTGCTTGCAATTGTGATTTAATCAGATGTAGCATTATTATCGCCTTTATTTTTTAACTGGCTGTATGGCGGTAAAATGCGAATCGCTATAAATGAATTCATAGCGGCCATCAGGATATATTTTTAAAGATGTTCCACAGGTAGCCAGCGTATTAAAAATGGTTTTACGCAAAAAACCGTTATCGATAACGATGTTCTTATTTCTAAGTTTTAATTTGTTAAAGTTGTTGCCTTTTTCCCTAATTTGATATACTGACGATTTAGGGTGGGCCTTTTCATACTCCGCAATAGAGACGTTCATCCCATCTATTACTTTGGCAATATATTCTTTGCTTTGTTGATCTAGCATATTCCAACAGTTATCATTATTGAAATCGTATTTTATGATAATGGTGTCTTTTACGGCTTTGCCAGAAGCATCGGAAAGATACTGTCTAATACTATCTATTTTTTCTGATCGGTAAACTCCATTGTATTTGTTGTTTGTGCTGTATAATTTAAATTCTGCACAAGAAAGGATAACGATGCAAATTGTAAGGAAAGCGAGTATTGTAATGATTTTGATTTTCATGGCGCATTTTAGATTTCTGTTTCTGAGAGCTGATAAAACTATAATTTTTTTAGTTAATTAATATTTTACAGTCGAAATATATTAATTCCACTTTACTAGGCCATGTAATAAAAGGAAAAAAGTATTTTTGCATCGCTTTGAGTAAAAAAAGGTATTTCATACAAATCGCTTATGATGGCAGCTTATATCATGGCTGGCAAACGCAGCCGAATGCAGTAACCGTTCAGGAGTTGTTGGATAAAGCCCTATCTACAGTTTTTCGGCAGACAATAGAAACGTTGGGCTGCGGAAGGACAGATTCAGGGGTACATGCCAAAGATTTTTATGCGCATTTTGATGTTGATGACCTTAATGAAGACAAGGTTTTAAATGCTGTTGCAGGTATTAATGCACTTTTGCCTTATCAAATTGCAGCTAAACGCATTATTCCGGTTCATGATGATGCCCATGCCCGTTTCGATGCCACTGCAAGGGCCTACAAGTATTATATTCACTTTGAAAAGGATCCCTTTAAGCTGAACAGATCGTGGTTGCTTAAAGATAAACTGGATATCGAAGCCATGAACAATGCTGCTGCGATATTGTTAACTTATACCGATTTTTCGTGTTTCAGTAAATCGAATACCCAAACCTTTACCAATAACTGTAAAATTACCAAAGCAGTTTTTGAAGAATTGGATGGCGGGCTGGTGTTTACCATAGCGGCCGATCGCTTTTTAAGAAATATGGTGCGCGCCATTATGGGTACTTTGGTGCGTATAGGCAAACATGAAATCCATTTAGCTAATTTCAAAGCAATTATTGAAAGTAAAAACCGGAGCAATGCCGGGCAATCGGTACCTGCCTGCGGTTTGTATTTAGTGAAGATAGTATACCCTTATATAGAGAATGATTGAATGATCGAATGATCGAATGAATGAATTTTGAATGATTGAATGTTGATCGGCTATTGTTTTAAATTCATTCATTCAAAATTCAATCCTTCAAAAATAAAAAATATGGCAGTTACAGGCGACGTATACAACACCGGATTACTCAAACGTATTTTTCAGTACGTAAAGCCTTACCGTGCCGTTTTTGTATGGTCGGTAATTTTAACCATCTTATTGGCGGTTATTTCTCCTGTGCGTCCGTTTTTAATTAAATACACCTTAGATCATTACATTTTAACAGGCAACTATGGGGGCTTGGTAAACATGACCATGTTAATGGTCTTCATGCTGATTTTACAAACGCTGATTCAGTACAACCACACCCTTTTAACCAATACGCTGGGACAATCGGTTATACGCGATCTGCGGATCAACGTATTTAACCACATTACCAAACTGCGCCTTAAATTTTTTGATAAAACACCTATCGGTCAGTTAATTACCAGAACTGTTTCTGACCTCGAAACCATTGCCGATATTTTTTCTGAGGGTTTAATTTCGATGATAGGCGATAGCTTACAGGTGGTGGTTATTGTTTGCGTAATGCTTTACACCGATTGGCAGCTAAGTTTAGTGGTGCTGTTGCCCATTCCCTTACTGATTATAGCAACGCGGAAATTTCAACAGGCCATAAAAGTGGCTTTTCAGGAAATCAGAAATGAAGTTTCTAACCTGAATACCTTTTTGCAGGAGCACATTACCGGAGTTTCTATTGTGCAGTACTTTGCGCGCGAAAAGCAGGAGTACCGTAAATTTTATGCCATTAATAAGCGTTATCGCGATGCCAATATCCGTTCTAACTGGTACTATTCTATATTTTTTCCGGTTGTTGAGTTGATTTCGGCCATGTCGCTCGGTTTATTGGTTTGGTACGGTGCAAAGAGTATCCTTTCAAAGCCGCTAGATGTTACCCCTGGAACAATTACCCAGTTTATTATGTACCTGGGCATGGTTTTTACACCGATCCGCCAGTTGGCCGATAAGTTTAATACCCTACAAATGGGAATGGTTGGTGCCGAGCGTGTATTTAAGGTTTTGGATACCGATGAAACAACCCCGAATTTAGGTCTGCAGCAACCTGCAAAACTGGAAGGGAATATTCAGTTCGAAAACGTTTGGTTTGCCTATAACGATGATAATTATGTGCTGAAAGATTTGTCGTTCGAGGTTAAAGCTGGCGAAACAGTGGCTTTAGTTGGCGCAACAGGTGCGGGAAAATCCTCTACCATTAACATCCTGAACCGATTTTATGAAGTAGAAAAAGGAAATATTACGGTTGATGGTATCCGCATTGAAGATTTTGAACTCGATTACCTGCGCAGCCATATTGCCACTGTACTTCAGGATGTTTTCTTGTTTTCGGATACAATTTTGAACAACATTACGCTTAATAATCCACAAATTACAATTGCTGAGGTGGTTAATGCAGCCAAAAAAGTGGGTGCGCACGATTTTATTGAACGTTTACCGGGCGGCTATCAATATAATGTGATGGAAAGAGGCGCAACACTTTCGGCTGGTCAGGCGCAGCTCATATCCTTTATCCGCGCGCTGGTGCATAATCCAGCCATTTTGGTTTTAGATGAAGCTACCTCTTCTGTTGATACCGAAACAGAATTGTTGATCCAGAAAGCAATTGATAACCTCATGGAAGGCCGTACATCAATTGTAATTGCCCACCGTTTATCAACCATCCAAAAAGCCGATCAGATTATTGTGCTCGATAAAGGAGAAATCAAAGAAAAAGGAACCCATCAACAGTTGTTAAAGCTAAACGGTTATTATAAAAAGCTTTACGATCTGCAATTTTCATCAAAAGGCATAGCGAAGGCCTAAAAACGCAATTATTCCAACAGATTTTCTTAATTTAACAGCTTCTTAAATCCAGTAGGAAAATGAAATTGTTCAAAATACTAAGCTTATTTGTGCTTTTGGCTTTAGCCTCTCAGGTTGCTGCACAGAAAAAATATGTAATGGTTATCCATGGCGGTGCCGGAACTATCCTCAAAAAAAACATGAGTGCCGAAAAGGAGGCCGAATATATAGCTGCACTAACCAAAGCTTTAGAAACAGGTTATGCTCAAATTAAAGCAGGCAAATCGAGTTTAGATGCGGTTGAAGCCACCGTACATGTTTTAGAAAACGACCCTCATTTTAATGCAGGTAAAGGTGCTGTTTTTACACACGATGGCAGGAATGAGCTCGATGCGGCCATTATGGATGGTAAAACACTAATGGCTGGTGCCGTTGCCGGTGTTACCACCATCAAAAATCCAATTTCTGCTGCAAGGGCAGTAATGGAAAAATCAGAGCACGTAATGCTAGTAGGGGCAGGCGCAGATCAGTTTGCCAAAGATGCCGGACTTGAAATTGTAGATCCAAAATATTTTTGGACCAAAGAGCGCTGGGAGGGCCTGCAAAAAGCAATAAAAGAAGATTCAACCAAAGCTGTACTCGATCATGGCAGCAAAAAATCGGAACTTTTAGGCATAAAAAACCATGATTATAAATTTGGCACCGTGGGCTGTGTGGCTTTGGATAAAGCAGGCAATCTTGCCGCCGGCACATCAACAGGTGGAATGACCAATAAAAAATACGGCCGTGTGGGCGATGCACCCATTATTGGTGCAGGTACCTATTGCAATAATGAAACTGCAGGGATTTCCTGTACCGGTTGGGGCGAATTTTACATCCGTAACGTTGTGGCTAAAACCATCTCCGATTTAATGGAATACAAAGGTTTATCGGTTAGCGAAGCTTCGAAAGTTGCTTTAGATAAAGTTGGTAAAATGGGTGGCGATGGCGGTTTAATTGCTTTAGATAGAAAAGGAAATATGACCATGCCCTTTAATACCGAAGGGATGTATAGAGGTGCCATTACCGCCGATGGCAAAATTGAGATAAGTATTTACAGATAGTGTAGCCCCATATTGATGAAATCAGTTTTTTCCAATCTAACCTTTCAGGTTTTAGTTGCCATAACAATCGGTATTATTGTTGGTGCTTACTTTCCTGGTTTTGCACCAACGGCTAAGCTTATTAGTCAGGGTTTTATCAACCTCATCAGCATGTTAATTGCGCCTATTATATTCTTTACCATCGTATTGGGCATTGCACACATGGGAGATATGAAAAAAGTAGGTAGGGTAGGTGGCAAGGCGCTGTTGTATTTCGAAATTGTGAGCACCGTAGCCATTGCAATTGGTTTGCTGGTGGCCAATATTTTAAAACCTGGCGCCGGAATGGTTGCAAAGGCAGGCGATAGCACCAAAATTGCCGGCTATGCCGAGCAGGCTAAGGATATGAACTGGGCCGAGTTCTTCCTGCATATTATTCCCCACAACATTATTGCTTCTTTTGCCGAAGGAAATATTTTGCAGATTTTATTGTTCGCTATTCTGTTCGGCTATGGTTTGAACAAACTGGGTGGCGAGGGAACAACGGTTTTAAATGCGTTCGACAAGATTTCGAAAGTGCTGTTTAAAATCATGAAAGTAATTATGCGCTTAGCACCCATCGGGGCTTTTGGCGGAATGGCCTTCAGTATCGGTACACATGGTTTACAGAGCATCATCGGAATGGCCAAACTGATGGGCTCGGTTTATTTAACCTGTATTTTATTCATTTTTGTAGTGTTAAATGCCATTTGCAGGTATTACAAATTCAGTTTGTGGCAATATTTAAAGTATATCCGTCAGGAGATTTTGATTGTACTGGGTACTTCTTCATCCGAATCGGCTTTGCCCAGCATGATGCAGAAAATGGAATCCATTGGTTGTGATAAATCGGTTGTTGGCTTGGTTATTCCAACGGGCTATTCATTTAACCTCGATGGAACAGCAATTTATTTGGCGATGGCCGTAATATTCCTTTGTCAGGTTTTTCATGTCGATTTATCCCTTGGCCAGCAGATAACGGTTTTAGGTGTGCTTATGGTTACCTCAAAAGGAGCTGCAGGGGTAACTGGTAGCGGTTTTATTGTGCTGGTATCAACCTTAACTGCCTTAAAAATTATGCCCATAGAGCATATTTCGATATTGATCGGCGTAGATCGTTTTATGAGCGAAGCCAGGGCAATAACCAATGTAATTGGCAATGGTGTAGCTACAATCGTGATTGCAAAAAGCGAAAACCAGTTTGATGAAGAGAAGTACTTGAAAGCTATTTCTACGGAAAAGGAGTAGTTAGCTTGGAGTTGGGAGTTTTGAGTTGAGAGCTTGGAATTTTGGGTGCAGAACTTAAAGATATTGTCATACTGAATGTATTTCAGTATCTTTCTAGCTAGATAGGCCCTGATCGCGATGATAAATCTGTATCGGGCGACGATCAGAGGGGTGCTTCCAGGCTACACCATTTCAATTGCTAGATGGTGTTATAGCAAATTTTAGTTTTTATGGCGCTTGCAAACCTTCTACCCTCATCCTGCTTACCTTCTACCTTTTTTGTGTATCTTTGCAGCAGAAACAGGCAACACAGCTTGTTTAGTTAATCCATAGCATATTGGCTCAGCAAGAACAGAATAACCGCAAAGAAAAAAGCGAGTTACACCCACGCAACAAACACCGTTCGCGTTATAATTTCAAACAACTTACGGCATCATCTAAAGAACTGAAACGTTTTGTGTTTAAAAACGAACACAACGACGATTCTATCGATTTTGCCGATCAAAATGCGGTTAAAGCACTTAACAGGGCCTTATTAAAACAGTATTACGATATTTCTCAATGGGATATTCCTCAGGATTTCCTTTGTCCACCTATACCAGGCAGGGCCGATTATATCCACTACGTAGCCGATCTTTTAGGGTCGAGCAATAAAGGCAAAAATCCGAAAGGTGCAAAAATTAATGTGCTGGATATTGGCGTTGGTGCCAATTGCATTTATCCCATTATCGGCCATCAGGAGTATGGATGGAGCTTTGTGGCTTCTGAAATCGATCCGCTTTCAGTAGAATCGGCAAAAAGGATTATTGAAGCCAATAAACCTTTGCAGGGTGCAATAGAAATCCGTCAGCAATCTTCAAAGCTGGGTATTTTTAGAGGCATTGTAGGCCGCAACGAACGTTTCGATGCCGTTGTCTGCAATCCGCCCTTTCATGCGTCGTTAAAAGAGGCAGAACAGGGTACCCGTCAGAAATGGCGCAACCTGGGTGGAAATGAAAAAGAAGTAAAACACGTATTAAACTTCGGTGGAAACAAAGCTGAACTTTGGTGCCCGGGAGGTGAACGTGCTTTTGTAGAGCAGATGATCATCCAGAGCGAACAGATCAAAAATCAGGTCCTTTGGTTCACCTCATTGGTATCAAAAAGTGCAAACTTAAAAAGTATTTACAATGCCTTAGTTAAAGCTAACGCTTTCGAGGTAACTACCGTTCAGATGAGCCAGGGACAGAAAATTAGCCGCTTCGTAGCCTGGACTTTCCAAAATGAGGCTGCACAGGCAGAATGGGTTAAAGGATGGAAATAAGTTTGGAGTTTCCGCAATAAAAATCAAAATTTTAACATAACGTCTTGCTGAACTTGTTTCAGCATCTCTTTTAGAGAGACCCTGAAATAAATTCAGGGTGACTATCTCTTTTGTGTTAGTCGGGATTTGTAATCCCGACTTGAAAATTTTAACTGGAAATTGTAAACTGCCAACAGGCTATTTCTTCTCGTAAGCAATCAGAATAACGAGATCATTACCCATATCAGGCTCAATACCATGCGAGCTGCCCGGCCTTGTTAAAATGGCATCACCTGGTTTAACGGAGAAAACTTTACCATTCATTTTCATTTTGCCGTTACCACTGATGACATAATAAATTTCGTCTTCTTTTTGCAGGTGATAACCGATCGATGATCCCGGTTTTAAAATACGCTTTCTGAAAATGGTTTTCAGGTTTTTGGCCTGTGCGAAGAAATTAAAACCGATGGTTTCGCCACCTCCATTGTGCGTACCGGCCTCTTTTTTGGCAACTTCAACATCGTTTTGGATGATATATTTACTGGTGTCGGTACTTTGCGCCTTCGCGCTAACAGAAATGAACACAGATGCAATAACGGCTGCAATTAATATGGTTTTTCTCATGATAATTTGTTTTACACCCACCTTAAGTCTCGCTAATCATGTCTAAATACTCGCATCTTGATACTCACATCTCGATACTTTCAACTTCAGCCTTTCCGCTTTCAGCTTCCACTATTAGGTCTTTCCACACTAAAGTAACAAATCCTTACATTTTACTGAAAAAAGCAACTAAATAATATGCTTTTCGGTTTGACTTTACACTCAATAATATTAGCTTTGCACAAAAAAAATTGATACATGAGCGTTTTAGTAAATAAAGATTCTAAGGTTATCGTTCAGGGTTTTACCGGAAACGAAGGAACTTACCACGCTGAGCAGATGCTGGCCTATGGTACAAACGTAGTTGGTGGTGTTACGCCTGGCAAAGGTGGGCAATTACATTTAGATAAGCCTGTTTTTAATACTGTTAAAGATGCCGTTGATAAAACGGGAGCAAATGTATCTATCATTTTCGTACCGCCGGCTTTTGCTGCTGATGCGATTATGGAAGCTGCCGAAGGTGGTATTAAAGTTATTGTTTGTATTACTGAAGGTATCCCTACAAAGGATATGATTCAGGTTAAAGAATATATTGCAGACCGTGATGTTACTTTGATTGGCCCTAACTGCCCGGGTATTATCACTGCTGACGAAGCTAAAATCGGTATTATGCCAGGTTTTATCTTCAAAAAAGGTAACGTAGGTGTAGTTTCTAAATCAGGTACTTTAACTTACGAAGCCGTAGATCAGGTTGTTAAAGCTGGTTTAGGTATTACTACAGCAATCGGTATCGGTGGCGACCCAATTATCGGTACACCAACTGTAGAAGCTGTAAAATTATTAATGAACGATCCAGAAACTCACGGTATCATCATGATTGGTGAAATTGGTGGTGGAATGGAAGCTGAAGCAGCACGTTGGATCAAAGAACACGGTACTAAACCTGTTGTAGGTTTCATCGCTGGTCAAACTGCGCCTCCGGGACGTAGAATGGGCCATGCCGGTGCTATTGTAGGCGGTGCCGATGATACTGCTGCGGCTAAAATGAAAATTATGGCAGAATGTGGTATCCGTGTAGTAGAAAGTCCTGCTGAAATCGGTGCTGCAATGGCAGAAGAATTAGCGAAGTAAGATTTTTAAAATTTACATAAAGAAAAGCGTTTCGATTAGGTTCGGAGCGCTTTTTCGTTTGGCTAGGCTGTGATAGAAACATAGGTGGAAAAAACGAAAGGGTAAATTAGTTGCCACGGAAACACAGAAGCAGGGAAATAAAAAAGGGAAAAAAATCAGGAAATTAATTAGCTTAGTTAAAATTTTCATTTATGGATTATCAAATAAGACAAGGTAATCTTCCCTATAAAAATGAAACTGATTTAATTATTAATGCTGCAATTGAAGTTCATAAGGATTTAGGTTGTGGCTTTCTCGAGATTGTTTATAAGGATGCGCTTTGTATCGAATTTGAAAGCCGCGGATTCCTTTACGAGAGAGAAAAACATTATCCTGTTTACTATAAGGATGTTTTACTGGCGCATAGTTTTTATGCTGATTTTATTGTTTTTGATACTGTAGTTTTAGAAATAAAATCAAAAAGTGGAATAGCGAATGAAGATTTGGCTCAAACTATAAACTACTTGAAATGCTCGGAATTTAGTGTTGGCTTAGTATTAAACTTCGGCAAACCCACTTTAGAAATAAGACGCGTTGTTTTCTAAATCATTTTCCGTGTCTTCCGCGCTTCCGTGGCAAAAAATATTATGGTGTTTATCATTCCTTTGTAAACACTATTACAAACCGTTGAAACAGCAAACCAAAACCTATAGCTTTAACGTATATTGTAACATGAGAACGATGTTAAATAAACTATTTTTAGTTTCTGCTGTTGTTTTAATTACAGGGCTTTCGGCCTGTGCTCAAAAACAGGATAAGAAAGAGGTAAAACAAACAAAGGAAACAGAACAAATAATACCAAAGAAAAAAATGAACTGGAATCCATTAACACCCGAAGAAGAGAGAGTAATCGTAAATAAAGGTACAGAATACCCAGGTACAGGTAAATATGAACATACTACCGATAAAGGTACCTATACCTGTAAACGCTGCAATGCGGCTTTATACCGCTCAGAAAGTAAGTTCGATGCCCATTGTGGATGGCCTGCATTTGATGATGAAATTAAAGGTGCTGTAAAACGTATCCCTGATGCGGATGGATCGCGTACAGAGATTGTTTGTGCAAACTGTGGTGCGCATTTAGGACACGTGTTTTTGGGAGAAGGATTTACTAACAAAGACACCCGTCATTGTGTAAATTCGATCTCTATGAACTTTGTGCCCGATAAAAAATAAGGTGGGTTATAGTGGGGTTAGGTAGAGGTGTATGGCAATTAGCCATACACCTTTTTTTATGCGCTTTTGTAATAATTCAAATGGTCAATCGTTTGCGCTTTGTTTTAATTGCAAAGAAGTTTTTTTAAGTATTATTTTAGTTGATCCCTATCAAGCTCATCATTAAAATTAGGGTTAAAAGATGAAAAATAAATGCTTACTGATAATCATATCCCTATTTTCGTTTTATGTGGCTATTGCCCAAAATGTAGCTAAAAAAACGGTTCAGCAAAAAACGGGTAAACCCAATATTGTATATATTTTAGCCGATGATATGGGCTTTGGCGAACTGGGCAGCTATGGTCAGAACAAGATTGAAACACCTAATCTTGATGCCTTGGCTAAGCGCGGCATGCGTTTTACCCAGCATTATGCCTATCCGGTATGTGCACCATCACGTTATATCTTAATGACGGGGCAGAACTCAGGCAAAGCCTTTATCCGCGGTAACCACGAATGGGCAGAGCGTGGCCCGGTTTGGGATTTTAAAGCCATGGAAGAGAACCCTTATCTGGAAGGGCAATATCCGATCCCCGATTCTACCATCACTATTGCAGAAATGCTCAAAAGCGCAGGTTATACAACAGGTATGGTTGGTAAATGGGGTTTAGGTGCTCCTTTCACCACTGGTTTTCCAACTAAACAGGGCTTCGATTATTTTTATGGGTTTATCTGTCAACGGCAAGACCATACCTATTACAATGGCCATCTTTGGGAAAATGAAAACCGGGTGCCTTTGGATAATAAAATACAGGCGCCTACGGTAATTTTTCCGAAAGGTTTAGATAGTTTGGATGCGAAAAATTATGAGAAATATGCACAGAAAGATTATGCCCCTGATTTTTTGATCAAAGCAGCTTTAAAATTTATCGATAAAAATGCTGCTAAACCATTTTTCTTGTATTATCCAACACCATTGCCGCATGTTTCTTTGCAGGCACCAAAAGAGCTGGTAGATTATTACCACCAGAAATTTGGGGATGAAAAACCGTTTTTGGGCGATGGTTCTTATTTTCCGTGCCGTTATCCTCGGGCTACATATGCGGCAATGATTACGTTGCTGGATAGGCAGGTAGGCCAGCTGATTAATGAGCTTAAGGCAAAAGGAGTTTACGATAATACCATTATTATGTTTTCTGCAGATAATGGTGTAGCGTTCAATGCTGGGGTAGATCCTGCCTTCTTTAATAGTAACGGTCCGTTTAAGGCCAATTACGGCTGGGGCAAAGGCTTTGTGCATGAGGGAGGCATCAGGGAGCCATTTATTGTTTCATGGCCCGGTAAGGTAAAGCCAGGGACAACAAACGACCTGATTTCATCAACCATGGATATGATGCCCACACTTTGTGAGCTGCTAAACCTTAAAACGCCAAAAAATGTAGATGGCATCAGTATTCTGCCAACGCTGTTGGGCAAGGCACAGCAGGCTACCCATCCTTACCTTTATTTTGAATACCCCGAATATGGGGGGCAACAGGCTATCCGTATCGACAATTGGAAGGGGCTGAGGTTAAATATGTTAAAGGGAAATGCCAAATGGGCTTTGTACGATCTGAACTCTGATATTAAAGAAGAAAATGATTTGGCCGACAAGCACCCTGACATAATTGCAAAAATGATCCAGATCAGCAAAAAAGAACACCAAACCCCTGCTTTATCCAGATTTTTGATTCCGGTTCTGGAACAGGAGATGAAATAGTTTTTGTTGAGCATTAAAGCTTGGTAAAAGCAACTGCCGCCGTAGGGTGGGGCAAGAAAAAAAGGTAAAATGGCAGGGTGTTTTGAAAACATATTTTCATGATTCTGACCGTTTTACCTGATTGATTTTTCCACAAATTATTGATAATAAACTAAATGCTTATATTTGCAGGCTCGATAAAGAATTTTAGCCTATGAAGTATCTGCTGTTATTAAGTAGTTTGTTCTTGTTTTTACATAGTAATGCACAAGATGCTGTTTCATCAACAAACGAACCAGATAGTATTAAAAAAACAGTTCTCGCAACTTATTACCACAGGAAATTTGAAGGCCACCGAACCACAAGCGGTGCCAAATACAGGGCAAAAAAACTAACTGCCGCACACCGTACATTGCCTTTCGGTACACTGGTTACGGTAACCAATCCCAATAACGGAAAATCGGTGGTTGTTAAGGTAAACGACCGTGGTCCTTTCTCAAAAAAACTCGCCATAGATCTGTCTGAACGTGCTGCTAAACAGATTGGTATCTACCATAAAGGCATAGCTAAGGTGGAGCTAAGTTACACTGTTGAGTAGTACTCTTTTTAGCTATATTTCGAACATATTATACCCCTCAAATTTAAGTTATTAACACTATTTTTTGTTTGTTAAACCCTTTAAAAGAAACAATTAGCTTTTTTTTCGCTTGAAAATGATATTTGGCTGATCGTTTTTCCCCAGCAATTGCACAGGGTGTTAACAACTTTGGTTCACAAAAAAGGGCTGCCGTATATATATTTGTTATAACAAAGTTCTTTAACTTCTTGCGCCTCGAAACAAATATAAAAGCTTAGTTTTTAGTAATTTATACGTACATCATCCTGATTGCAGATTTAAATTTTCCTAACTAAAAACTCAGTTGTTTGCCAGGCAATAGGGTTAGCACTTTCACAACAGCGTTTTGATAAAAGACATTACAATCATCATATAAAATTGATGGATGCGTGCCTTTGTCGGCTCTGTTAAAAATAGATTTTTTAAATATCAGCGTATGGAACAGGAATTATTACTACAAGAAAACAAAGACAGATTTGTGCTTTTGCCGATCAAATATCCGGCAATCTGGGAAATGTATAAAAAGACCGAAGCTAGTTTTTGGACAGCAGAAGAAATTGATCTTTCTGACGACCAGAAACACTGGGATAATTTAAATGATGGCGAAAGACATTTCATTTCTCACATCCTTGCTTTCTTTTCTGCTAGTGATGGTATTGTGAATGAAAACCTTGCGGTAAATTTCATGAGCGAAGTTCAATTACCTGAGGCACGCTGTTTTTATGGTTTCCAGATTATGATGGAAAACATCCACGCAGAAACCTATGCGCTGCTAATTGATACTTATATTAAAGATCCGGAAGAGAAAGACCGCTTGTTCCACGCGATCGATACTGTTCCTGCAGTAAAAAGAAAAGCAGAATGGGCTTTGCGCTGGATCGAAAACGGAACTTTTGCCGAACGTTTAGTAGCATTTGCTGCTGTTGAAGGTATTTTCTTCAGCGGAAGTTTCTGTTCTATTTTCTGGTTAAAGAAACGTGGCTTAATGCCGGGACTAACCTTCAGCAACGAGCTGATCTCAAGAGATGAGGGTTCACACTGCGAATTTGCCTGCTTGCTATACAGCATGTTGAGCAACAAATTAAGCGAAGAAGCAGTCCATGGTATCATTAGTGATGCTGTAGAAATTGAAAAAGAATTTATTACCGATGCTTTGCCAGTTGCTTTAATTGGTATGAATGCAAAATTAATGAGCCAATACATCGAGTTTGTAGCCGATAGATGGTTGCAGGAACTGGGTTACAAAAAAATATACAATGCAACAAACCCATTCGATTTTATGGAAATGATTTCGTTGCAGGGTAAAACCAATTTCTTCGAGAAACGTGTTGGCGATTATCAAAAAAGCGGTGTATTAACCTCTGCTGATAATAAAGCCCAAGCATTTTCTTTAGACGAAGACTTTTAAGGTAAAATTGAATTAGAAAAGGATGGAATGAGCGAATGCTCTTTCATCAGTCAAAAAATAAATACAAAGAATGGGGCTTGAATAATGATTAGGTGTTATTTAATCATTCGGCACTCGCTCATTCACTCATTAACAAAATTAATCTCATAAAATATGTTCGTACTAAAAAGAGATGGCCGTAAAGAAGCGGTACAATTTGACAAAATCACTGCGCGGATTCAAAAACTGTGCTATGGTTTAAATTCAGATCTTGTAGATCCAATCGATGTTGCCAAAAAGGTAATCGAAGGTTTATATGATGGTGTAACAACCTCAGAACTGGATAACCTTGCTGCAGAAACAGCGGCATCGTTAACTACAAAACACCCTGATTATGCTTTGTTAGCTTCGCGTATTGCGGTTTCTAACCTGCATAAAAACACCACTAAATCATTTTCGGGTACGATGAAGATGTTGTACGAATATTTCGATCCGAAAGCGCAAAAAGAGGCACCTCTTATTGCAGATGATGTTTATGAGATTATAGAAAAAAATGCAGCTATTTTAGATAGTTCTATCATTTACGACCGCGATTTCGGTTTCGATTATTTCGGTTTCAAAACGTTAGAAAAATCTTACCTGTTAAAAGTTAACGGTCAGATTGTTGAGCGCCCTCAGCATTTATTTATGCGTGTTTCTGTTGGTATTCACAAAGAAGATATCGAAAGCGCAATCAAAACCTACAACCTCATGAGCGAGCGTTGGTTTACACATGCTACACCAACCTTATTCAACGCTGCTACACCAAAACCTCAAATGTCGTCGTGCTTCCTGTTAACCATGCAGGATGATAGCATTGAAGGTATTTACGATACATTAAAACAAACGGCTAAAATTTCGCAAAGTGCTGGTGGTATTGGTTTAAGTATCCACAATATCCGTGCAACAGGTTCGTACATTGGCGGTACAAACGGTACAAGTAACGGTATTATCCCAATGTTACGCGTATTTAACGATACAGCACGTTATGTAGATCAGGGTGGGGGTAAACGTAAAGGTGCCTTTGCCATTTATTTAGAGCCATGGCATGCTGATGTTTTCGAGTTTTTAGATTTGCGTAAAAACCACGGTAAAGAAGAAATGCGTGCGCGCGATTTATTCTATGCCCTCTGGATTAACGATCTGTTTATGCAACGTGTTAAAGATAATGGCGATTGGACATTATTCTGCCCGCACGAAGCACCAGGTTTAGCAGATTGTTTCGGAAAAGAATTCGAAGAATTATATGCTAAATATGAAGCCGAAGGCCGTGGCCGTAAAACCATTAAGGCACAAGAACTTTGGTTTGCTATTTTAGATTCGCAGATTGAAACCGGTACACCTTATATGTTGTTTAAAGATGCAGCGAACAGCAAATCTAACCAACAGAACTTAGGTACCATTAAATCTTCTAACTTGTGTACAGAGATTATCGAGTACACCTCTAAAGATGAAGTTGCAGTTTGTAACTTAGCTTCATTGGCATTGCCACGTTTCGTAATCAACGGTGCTTTCGATCACCAAAAATTATACGATGTAACTTATCAGGCTACTTTAAACCTGAACAAAATCATCGATCACAATTATTATCCAGTTCAAGAGGCCGAAAACTCTAACATGCGCCATCGTCCCGTTGGTTTAGGTGTGCAGGGTTTGGCTGATGCCTTTATCTTATTGCGTTTACCTTTCGAAAGTGATGAGGCCAAACGTTTAAACAAAGATATTTTCGAAACTATTTATTTTGCTTCGATGACCGCTTCACACGATTTAGCTGTGAAACATGGTCCTTATCAAACCTTTAAAGGTTCTCCGTTGTCAAAAGGTAAATTCCAGTTCGATTTATGGAATGTAACGCCAGATAGCGGCCGTTGGGATTGGAATGCATTGCGTAAAAAAGTAGTTAAAGATGGTGTGTACAACTCATTATTGGTTGCACCGATGCCAACTGCATCTACTTCGCAGATTTTAGGTAATAACGAGTGTTTTGAGCCATATACCTCAAACATTTATACCCGCCGTGTATTAAGTGGTGAGTTTGTAGTGGTAAACAAACACTTATTGAAAGATTTAGTAGCATTAGGTTTGTGGAACAATGATATGAAAAACCAGATCATTTTGGCCAATGGTTCAATCCAGGCTATTCCATCAATTCCTGATTATATTAAAGAGCTGTACAAAACTGTTTGGGAGATCAAGATGCGTAACATCATCGATATGGCTGCCGACCGTGGAGCATATATCTGCCAATCGCAATCGTTAAACTTGTTTGTAAATGCACCGAATACTTCAAAATTAACTTCAATGCACTTCTATGCATGGGAGAAAGGCTTGAAAACAGGTATGTACTATTTACGTACACAAGCGGCTTCGCAAGCAGTTAAGTTTACGGTAGAGAACCAGGGTGGTAAAGCTATCGAAGCAGTTATCCCTGCTGAAATGACACAGGATCAGGTTGCAGAAGAAATCATCGACGGACCAGTTTGTTCGATGGAAGAAGGTTGCATTAGCTGTTCTGGATAATTAGTTCAATAGTTCATTAGCCAATGGTTCATTAGTCTCTAAAGCACCATATACCAATGAACGAATGACTATTGAACCAGTCAACATTCATTACAAAGCAATAAAATATGTAAGGTTTTGGGCAAACGCTCAAAACCTTATTTTTTGTCCTTACTTTTGCTTTTAGTTCAATAGTTCATCAGTCATTGGTTCATTAGTTTCTAAAGCGCCAAACACGAATGAACTAATGACCATTGAACAAATGAACGGAATTTTAAAACATAGCAAACACGAAATCATTCCCTGCGAAAGATGCGGAACAGCTATTGAGTGCAAGGCAAATGCTTATACCAAATGCCAATGTAGCGTGGTGCAGCTCAGCATTAACGAAGTACAATATATTTCCGAACTCTATGACGGTTGCTTATGCGCCAAATGCCTTTTCGAATTACAACAGGAGTATAGGGAAGAAATAGGCGTATAACTCTTTATTTTACTCGTCACCCTGAATTTATTTCAGGGTTCATCTGGTAGGTAAAGATGCTAACCCGATTATTTGAAAAGCAGGTTTCTGTACCTTTCGGTTGGCTCCGGTCCCGCTTTCCCTCCTGCCGATTGAAGGAATCGGCATCCGTTCAATCGGGTTTAGTATACCTGGGTACTGTGCCTTTCTGAAAATTCTTAAATTATGATCATATTTCACCTGCTTTCATAATCCAAATGCAGGCAAATTATTGTATCCCAATCTGGTCAATTCCATAGGTCCAAAAAAGGACATGTTTTTCCGATTAATTGTTAATAGTACAATTAAAATTTCTGCAACTGTTCTCCAAAACCTAAAGGGTTAGTTTTTGGTGTTTTTAAGCGCTAGAATTAACCGTTGCGTAAAATGTCATCTGCAGTTGGTATTCTTGCTAGAGCGCATCCTGACGCATCTTTTGGCCCTTAAAACCGATGAAAAATAGTTTAAAATTAAGTGTTAAATCTGGTAACAATGCACATAATTTGATGTCAATATGCTACTTGATAAATGGTTTATCAGGCTAAAAAAAACATAAAAATCATATAAATTATGGAATCGCTCATTTCAAATTACTGGTGGGTTTTAGTGGCACTGTTGTGCGTAGTTTTATACAAATATATTTTACGTTTCTTATTCGGGATGGTCATCGTACCCGAAGATAGGATCGGGTTGATTACCAAAAAATTCGTGCTCTTCGGCTCGGCTCGGGAGCTGCCCGATGGGCGCATTATTGCCGTTAAAGGCGAAGCTGGTTTTCAAGGAAAAACCTTGGCACCTGGACTATATTTCGGGATGTGGTTTTGGCAGTACAGCGTAACCATGGAGCAGTTTACCATTATCCCTGAAGGTAAAATCGGACTCATTATGGCTAAAGACGGGGCTGAAATCCCAACGGGCAATATCCTGGGGCAGAAAGTAGAGTCAGATAATTTTCAGGATGCGGTAAAGTTTCTCGAAAATGGCGGTCAACGGGGCCGGCAAACATCTTATATCACTTCCGGTTCGTACCGTATCAATACCATGCTGTTTCAGGTTTCGGTTACCGATATGATCCGCATTCAGGAAAGTATGGTAGGTATTGTAACAACCTTAGATGGTTTACCGATCGAAGCCAACCAGATTGCAGGTAAACTGGTAGAAGGCCACAATAATTTCCAGGATTTTGATGCCTTTATTAAGCAGGGCGGTAACCGTGGTTTACAGCCGCAGGTAATTTTAGCGGGTTCTTACAACCTCAATCCCTGGGCCGTACAATTGGAAGAAATACCCATGATGGAAATTGCCATTGGCTATGTAGGGGTGGTGATTTCGTTTATCGGTACAGATGGAAACGATTTAACCGGGGCCGATTTTAAACACGGTAATATTGTGGGCAAGGGATCGAAAGGGGTTTGGTTAGAGCCGCTTGGTCCTGGTAAATACCCAATTAACAAGTATATTATGAAGGTAGAACTGGTGCCCACAACCAATTTGGTGTTAAACTGGGCATCGGCACGTAGCGAGGCACATAACCTGGATAAAAATTTATCTACCATTACGGTACGGTCGAGAGATGGTTTCCCTTTTAATCTGGATGTAGCGCAGATTATACATGTACCAACAACAGAGGCCCCAAAAGTAATTGCCCGCTTTGGTAATATGGTTAACCTGGTTTCGCAAGTGTTAGAGCCTACCATTGGTAACTATTTCCGCAACTCGGCGCAGGGAAGCGATGTAATTGCTTTCCTAAGTACCCGTAAAGAACGTCAGGAATCGGCCAAAGAACATATCCGCAAGGTGCTTGACGAGTATAACGTAAATGCAGTTGATACTTTAATTGGTGACATTGTGCCTCCAGAATCGTTAATGAAAACCTTAACCGACCGCAAAATTGCAGAGGAGCAGAAAGTGACATACGAAACGCAGAAACAGGCGCAGGAAACACGTCAGGGGATGGAAAAAGAAACTGCAATTGCCGATATGCAGAAGGATATCGTAAAAGCGCAACAAAGCGTTGAAATTGCCGAGCGTACCGCAAGTGCTACGGTTAAAAAATCGGAAGGTGACGCGGCCGGTGTAAAATTAGCAGTGGGAGCAGAGGCCGAAGCTACCAAAATGAGAGCACATGCCGAAGCAGAAGCTACGAAAGCAAGGGCTCAGGCCGATTCTGAAGCGATTAAGTTACGTGCATCGGCAGAGGCAGAGCAGATTTCGTTAACCGGTAGTGCCGAGGCAGGTAAAATTTTGGCTGTAGGTAAATCTACTGCCGAGGCTTACGAACTTGCCGTTAAGGCTTTGGGAGGCGAAAACTTTACCCGCTACAAAATTACCGAAGAGTTATCAAAAGGAAACGTAAAACTGATCCCTGATGTGCTTATCGGTAATAATGGTAACCACGGAGGCACAGCAATGGATGGTTTGCTGGGGCTTAAACTGATGGAGCTGATGGACCCAAAGGCACGCAAAGAAGTGCTTGCCGTTGCCGAAATTGTAGAAACAAAAACAAAACCTAAAAAGGATAATATTAACCCCTAATTGGTTTTAATTTAAGATAGAAAGCCTCAACGGAAGTTGGGGCTTTTCTATTTTATTACCATTTTTCACCTCTCCTCTAAGTTATCGTCATTTCGATCCGATAGCTATCGGATGAAGCGTAGCAGAATGGAGAAATCTACTTAGATAGATCTCTCGACTACGTTGCTCTCCGCTCGAGATGACGGCGCTTTTATTTAATCCATCAATAATAGTCAATTAACAATTATTACAAATACAACCTCTGCTTTTATCGTATTTTTATACAAACCTTACATTGTCAATCTTTATACCTTAAACCTTTTTAGTAACTTTGCAGCCGGTTTAGAATGATAGAATTTTGATGATTGATTTTTGAATGACTGAGTTTTGATGCGTGAATGGCTATACGTTAACAGTCAATCATTCCATCATTTGATCATTCATTCATCCCATCATTTACTCATCCAATAATTTTAAAAAATGAAGAAAGTAAAAGTTGGCTTGGTGCAGATGAGCTGTACTAAAGATAAGCAAGAAAATTTAGATAAAGCAATTGCGAAAGTAAGGGAAGCTGCTGCAAAAGGTGCACAGATTGTATGTTTGCAGGAGCTTTTTACCTCGTTATATTTCTGCGATGTTGAAGATTATGATAATTTCGACCTGGCTGAAGCTATTCCAGGCCCATCTACTGATGCTTTGCAGGTAGTGGCCAAAGAACTGGGCGTAGTAATTATTGCTTCTTTGTTTGAAAAACGTGCTGAAGGATTATACCACAATACTACTGCGGTTTTAGATGCCGATGGCTCTTATTTGGGTAAATACCGCAAAATGCACATTCCTGATGATCCTGCCTTTTACGAGAAATTTTACTTTACCCCAGGCGATTTGGGCTACAAGGTTTTTGAGACCAAATTTGCTAAAATCGGTATTTTAATCTGTTGGGATCAATGGTATCCGGAAGCATCGCGTATTACAGCACTGATGGGAGCCGATATTATGTTCTATCCAACAGCCATTGGATGGGCAACCGATCAGGATGAGGATACCAATCAAGATCAATACAATGCATGGCAAACCATTCAGCGTTCGCACGCGGTGGCCAATGGCGTTCCAGTGGTGAGTGTAAACCGTGTAGGTTTTGAACAGGATGGAGCTATGAAATTCTGGGGCGGAAGTTTTGCCACAAACGCGCAGGGTAAACTGCTTTATTTAGGATCGCACGATTTAGAAGAAACCGAAGTAGTAGAACTCGATTTATCTGAATCTGATTTCTTCCGCAAACATTGGCCATTTTTAAGGGATAGAAGAATTGATTCTTACCAGCCGATTACGAAAAGATATATTGATGGGGATTAAGCTGAAAGCTTAAAGACCAAAGCATACAGCCAGGACATCGTCATTTCGAGCGAAGTGCAACGTAGTCGAGAAATCTTTTAAAGATCTCTCTCCCGAATGTTCGGGACTATGCTTCATCCGATAGCTATCGGATCGAGATGACGACCATCTAATGCAATACCTTTAAATTATAAGACTACACGAATGTCAAACTTTCCGCCAAGAAAAGATTTAAATCTTAATCAATTCGATTATTCGCCCAAGCAGCAAGGCTATGCTTTTCCTGCCGAGTGGGCTAAACATGAGGCTACTTGGTTAAGCTGGCCGCATAAAGAGGCTTCATGGCCCGGAAAAATCGAAACCATTTATAAACCTTATTGCCAGTTTATTAAAGCTGTTGCCGAAGGTGAAAAGGTACGCATCAATGTAAAGGATGAAGAAATGAAAACTTTTGTCATTTCTGAATTAACTAAGGTAGATGCTGATTTAAGCCAGATTGAATTTTATTTCAACGAAACCAACGATGCCTGGTGCCGCGACCACGGACCTGCATTTGTGCTTAAAGGAAATGAAAAAGCCGTAGTAGATTGGGGTTATAATGCCTGGGGCGGAAAATACCCTCCCTTTGATCTGGATGATGTAGTACCTACCAAAATTGCCAAGCATTTCGATCTGCCCTTATTTCTTCCCGATATTGTAATGGAAGGTGGATCGGTAGAATTTAACGGAGAAGGCACGGTTTTAACCACTACAGCTTGTTTATTAAACGAAAACCGCAATCCACATTTAACCAAAGAACAGATTGAGCAGTATTTGCTTGAGTATTACGGACAGGAACAAGTATTGTGGTTAGGCGATGGTATTGTAGGCGATGATACGGATGGTCACATTGATGATATTACCCGTTTCGTAAACGAGGATACCGTTTTAACGGTTGTGGAAAGCAATCCATTGGATGAAAACTATGTGCTGCTGCAGGAAAACCTGGAGGCTTTAAAAACCATGAAACTAAAAGATGGCCGGCCATTAAACATAGTTGAACTGCCAATGCCTTCACCGGTAATTTACGATGATACCCGTTTACCTGCATCATATGCTAACTTTTACATAGCCAACGCTGCTGTAATTGTTCCGGTTTTTGATGATGTAAATGACCAAAAAGCTTTAGATATTATTCAAAACTGCTTTCCAGATAGGAAAGTTATCGGTATCAATTCGGTAGATATTATCTGGGGATTGGGTAGTTTCCATTGCTTAAGTCAGCAAGAACCGGCAGTTTAAGTTTTACCCTATGCAATTGTCATCCTGAGCCTGTCGAAGGATTTCGCGATGTTTGAGTAAACTCAAAATGACAACTTTAGTGAGGAATATTTTAGTAACTTTATTTTGTAAAGTTCTTTTATGGCGACAGTACACAATTATTTTGTCTAAATTTTGGAATGCAGTGATAAGAGTTATTATGTTGGCGTAACAAACGATTTAGAGATTAGACTGGCACAGCATAACGACGGCGAAAATGTGCTTTCCTATACCTTTTCAAGAAGGCCGGTCACTTTGAAATATTACCAAAGGTTCGATCAAATTGAAGATGCTATAGACTTCGAAAAGCAAATTAAGGGATGGAGTAGAAAGAAAAAAGAGGCTTTATTTAATGAAGACTGGGATGAAATTGTAAGATTATCAAATTATAAAAATAAATAACAGATTGAGTCTTGGACAGGCTCAGACTGACAAACTATAAATAATAAATGAAATTACTAGAAGGAAAAACAGCATTAATTACCGGCGCATCAAAAGGAATTGGCCGTAAAATAGCTGAAAAATTTGCTGAGCAAGGTGCTAACGTAGCATTTACCTATTTATCATCAGTAGAAAAAGGCGAAGCTTTAGAGCAAGAGCTACAAAGTTTTGGAACCAAGGTAAAAGGGTACCGTTCTGATGCCTCTAAATTTGACGAAGCAGAGCAATTGATTAACGATATCGTAACTGAGTTCGGTACAATTGATATTGTGGTAAATAATGCAGGTATTACCAAAGATGGTTTGTTGATGCGCATGAGCGAAGAGAACTGGGATGACGTGATCAACATCAACTTAAAGTCTATCTTCAATGTAACCAAAGCAGCATCTAAAGTGATGATGAAAGCCCGTAAAGGTGTTTTTATCAATATGAGTTCGGTTGTTGGGGTTACAGGTAATGCAGGTCAGGCCAATTATGCAGCATCAAAAGCAGGTATTATTGGTTTTACCAAATCGGTAGCTAAAGAATTGGGTTCGAGAAATATCCGTGCCAACGTAGTGGCTCCAGGTTTCATCCGTACCGAAATGACTGAGGTTTTAGATCCTAAAGTTGTTGAAGGCTGGGAAAAAGATATTCCTTTAAAACGCGCTGGCGAAACGGAAGATATTGCCAATGTTTGCGTATTCCTGGCTTCAGATATGAGTGCTTACGTAACCGGACAAACTTTGTCGGTTTGTGGCGGGATGCTGTAAGAAGGGTTAAGAGATTGAAAGGTTGGAAGGTTGAAAGGTTTTGGGAGCAGAACCTTGCAACCTTTTAACATTTTAACTTTCCAACATTAAAGCCTTCTAACATTAAACTATTTTACAACATACTTCCCTTTAACCTCATTAATAGCAGGTTGAGTCTTATTCTTTTCAAAAGCTAAGTAAGCGGGCTGCAACGATTTCCAAAAAATAGCTTGGGTAGGAAATTGGGGAATATATTTCTTCATATTTCCATCAGTCATCTTGAAAGGATAAATATTTACCGGGATTTTTTCTTGTCCTGCATTGCGGGCCTCCACCCCTAAAACATATACTTCCTTAATCTTTTCGTCGGTTAATGGGATACAACCGACCGTTACGCAATTGCCGTGGATGTATATATCACTTCCAGGTTTTCTATCTTTCCCTGTTCTGGCATAATCTACCGAGTTTGGATAATTTACTCCAAGAGATAGATGAAAATTACTCATCGGATTAAAAACGTTGATGTAATAAAAGCCTTCGGGTGTTTGGCCATCACCTTCAAATACCTTTGGACCAAGTACGCCCGAATGTGCACAGAAATCGTACGTTCTGAATAATTTATAGCTTTTACCGGCATTGTTTTTTAGCCAGACCTCTAATTTGCCTTCACTTTTGTAAGCATTAATCACCATCGAGAATTGATTGCCATAGCCATCGGCCAGGATAAATTTCCGCAGTGTTTCCCATTTTTCATTATATGCTTTTTCTACCCGTTCAAATTTGATCTGGCTTTCTTTAAAATTGTTTTGCGCATTGACCATAAGGCTTAGAAATAGAAGAAACGTTAAACAGATTAATTTCATAAATATTGATTTGGTTTAAAAATAGGTATTTAACCACAGAGGCCATAGCATTCTTATTTTTTACCACTAAGATCACAGAGAAAAGGCACAAAGTACATAGAGTTGCGTGCTTAAAAACGCTTAGCCCCTCTGTGATCCTCAGTGTAAAGCTCAGTGCACTCGGTGGTTAAAAGATTGGATGTTTTTAGTGTTAGTAATAATTCTTTATGGTTAATAATCTTGAAAATTTCCTCAAAATTACCATCTTTATGAATTATGAATAGCTTTTTTTCCGGTACTTCTGTTTTATATTTTCTGGGTTGCTTGGCGTTAGGCATCTTATATGCCTGGCTGTTGTATAGAAATAATAAAAACTTGGATAAAAAGCTACAATATGGGCTTACTACACTAAGGATTATTGTGGTTACGGCAATTGCCTGGCTTCTGTTCGCCCCATTAATTAAAACTTTAAATTATACGTTAGATAAGCCTGTAATTATTATTGGGCAGGATAATTCGTTATCGGTTGGGCAGGTAAAAACGGCGAACTTCGATCAAAAACTGTATGAGCAAAACCTTAAGGCACTGGAGGATAAGCTATCTGATAAATACGAAGTTAAAACCTATCATTTCTCTGATAAGCCCATTGAAGGCTTTGATTTTAAAAACCAGGGAAAATTAACTGATGCATCAGCGTTTTTTCAAAAAATACGGGACGAGTATACCAATAGGAATATTGGCGCGGTAATTTTAGCCACTGATGGGATTTTTAATCATGGCGGCAATCCACTTTACAGCATCAATCAAATCAATGCCCCAGTGTACACCATTGCCTTAGGCGATAGTATTCCGAAACGTGATGTACTGATTTCGAATGTAAACTACAACAATATTGTTTATCTGGATGATGATTTTACGGTTGAAGTTCAGGTGCAGGCTTTTCAGAGCAACAATGAAAATGTTGGTTTAAGCATTAGTGAAAATGGGGCTAAAATTGAGCAGCAGAACCTAAAGATTAATGGAAACGCTTTCACGAAAACCATCCCTTTAAAAATCCATGCCGGTAAAATCGGTGTGCAGAAGTACACGGTTCAGCTTGGAACCTTGCAGAATGAAATCACCGCCAGAAATAATACGCAAACCTTTTATGTTGAAGTGATCGATGGCCGGCAGAAAGTACTCTTGGCAGCTGCAGCCCCACATCCTGATTTAGGCGTTTTAAAGGATGCCATTTCGCTTAATAAACATTACGAGGCCAAACTGGCCCTTGGCGATGATTTAAGTGCTACAGATCCCTCAGAATTCGATTTAATTATACTCTATCAGCTTCCAGATGCTCAAAACATGGCCGCTGGTTTTATACAAAAACTTAAGCCCTTAAAGAAACCGTTATGGTATATTGTAGGGGCTCAAAGCAATATAGTCGCGTTTAACCAGCTCCAAAACCAGGTTAATTTAAGTGCTGCCAATGGTTCTGTTCAAGAAGTATACCCCGATTTTGTGAATGGTTTTACCAGCTTTAACCTAACAGAAGAAGATAAAAAACAGTTTTCTGCATTCGATCCATTGCTCTCACCATTTGGCAGACTAACCGTTAATGCCAGTGCTACTGTTGTTTTTAATCAGCGCATTGGCAAAGTAAATACCCAGCAGCCTTTGTTGTTTTTTACCAATGAAAGTGGTTTAAAAACAGGTTATTTGATGGGAGAGGGCTTATGGCGCTGGAAACTTTCGGAAGCAGAAAATGAAATGCCTCAATCGGTATTAAGCGACCTGATTTCTAAAACAGTGCAGTACCTTTCTGTTAAGGATGATAAACGGAGATTTAAAGTATTTACCTCTAAATCAGCTTATGACGAAAATGAAAGCATTCAGTTTAATGGAACACTTTATAACGATAGCTATCAGGCGGTAAACGAACCCGAAGTTAACCTGCAGGTTAAAAATGAAGCAGGCAAAATTTTTAACTATACTTTCTCCAAAACAGAAAATGCCTATCAGCTTGATGCAGGTACCATGCCCGCCGGAAACTATACTTACGTGGCGAACACTTCGCTGGGCGGAAAGAAATTTACAGTTTCAGGAAGTTTTTATGTGAATGCCCTGATTGCTGAATTCCAGCAGACTACCGCTAACCATCAATTGCTCAATACCATTTCTAAACAGAGTAATGGAAAGGTTTTTATGCCGGCCAATCTGCTGAAAATAGCAGATGAAATCCTGAAAAACGAAAACATAAAAACCATTAGCTACGAAGACCGAAAATACAATGAGTTAATTACCATGAAATGGCTGTTCGCATTGATCTTAATTTTACTTGGTACGGAGTGGTTTTTAAGGAAGCGGAATGGTGAGCTTTGATGTAAAATGTAGATAGGTAAGTGCAGTCAGATGTTACCATCTGACTGATAGATCGTTTAGATGAATCACAAAACATTAGATTAGCTTGGAAAGAGTCATGCGGTTTAATTCTACGCCACAATACTAAAAGTATAGCTACCATGGGATTAAGAAATAGAAATTTATTTCTGGATAAAAAGTGTTTTTTTGTTACAACAAGCTGTTATAAACATCTGAAATTACTCGAAACTGATTTTTGTAAATTGATAGTTGCTAAGAGTTTAAATTTTGTTGCGTTGAAATATAAGATTTCAATCTTTGGCTATGTGATTATGCCCAATCATTTTCATGTTTTACTTTACTTCAACAATGAAAATAAATTGTCGGATACTTTGCGTGATCTGAAAAAGTTTTGTGCTTTTGAAATAAGAAAATATCTTGAATCTAAAGAAAGTGAGCTACTAAATTGGTTAAGGATTGAAAATGAGAAGCAGGTATTTAAAGTTTGGAATGATAGATTTGATGATGTTTGGATAGGAAATAAAGAACTTTTGGAAGTTAAATTGGAATATATTCATCAAAATCCATTGCAATCTCATTGGAATTTGAGCGAATATCCTGAAAATTATAAATATAGCAGCGCTGCATTTTATTTAGGAAATCAAGATAATGTTGTTGAAATAATTGATTATAGAGATATTTTTGATTGATTGGTGTCAGATGGTAACATCTGACACCACGAAAACCTAATGCCACTCATCACGGTACACGAACTTAGGCATGTGCCATTCGTATTTGATGGAGAGCAATCTTAGCGCTAAGCCTACAACAGCAGCCGAAACCGTTGCCAACATTTCACTGCCATGAAAGTGCTCAACGCCGATATAAACAGCACCGGTAACTATTGCAGCACTTGCATAAATTTCTTTCCTAAAAAGAAACGGAACTTCATTGCAAAGTACATCACGGAGTACACCGCCTGCACAACCGGTAATCATGCCACTAAACAGTACAATTAAATAGGGAAGGTGGATTTCTTGAGCAACCTGACAGCCAATAATGGTAAAAACAACTAGACCCAAAGCATCAAGATAAAGAAATAGCTTCTTAAGTTTGGTCATTATTGAAGCAATAAAAGCAGCCAATAAAGCCGCAACTGCGGTAATAACCAGATATTCAGGATGCTCAACCCAGCTCATCGGATAGTGGCCAAACAGTACGTTTCTTACCGTTCCGCCTCCTAATGCGGTAACCCAGGCAATAATACAAACACCCACCCAATCCATATCTCTTCTGCCTGCAGATAAAGCAGCGGTCATGGCTTCTGCTGTTATGGCAATGATGTAAAGGATGTGGAGCATTTTGGGTTAACTGTTTGGATCGGTTATTTGGTTAACTGAAAGGGAGTTGTTTTATAGTTAACTCAAAACTGTAAACTTCTAACTGAAAATTGCCAACTAAAAAACTAATCCTTCTTCTCTTCTTGGATAATCACAAAAACATCTTCATTATCCTTTTTCATGAAGTACTTTTCGCGGGCAAATTTTTCGGCAGTATTTAAATTGGTATTCAGCTCGTTTAAATCCTTTTTAACCTGGGCGGTCTCTTTCTCGAAATATTCTTTTTCTTCCTGTAGTTTATTGGCCTGGCTGCGGTACTCATACTGCGACATCATATCGTTTTTATCGAAAAATAGCATCCACAGTGCAAAAGCAACAGTAGCAAGGAAATATTTATTGCGGAACAGGTCTATTAAACGTTTCATATATTGATATGAGTTTTAGATGTGGGATCTGCAAAAAACCAGATCTCAACGAACAAATATAGTATTAAAATAAAAACATCCGAAGATTTAAAATCTCCGGATGTTCTACAACTTAATTTTTCAACTTGTTAACACTATCGCATCATTGCGGCGGGTTTAAACCCAACGCAATGGATAATGGGTTATTTTTTAGCGTATTTGAATTTTGAACCGATAAAACGTGCATTTTCGCCCAATTCTTCTTCAATACGTAACAATTGATTGTATTTGGCAATCCTGTCAGAACGTGAAGCCGAACCAGTTTTAATCTGTCCGCAGTTTAATGCAACAGCTAAATCAGCAATGGTAACATCTTCAGTTTCGCCAGAACGGTGACTCATTACCGAAGTATATCCATTGTTTTGAGCTAAAGTTACCGCATTGATGGTTTCAGTTAAAGAACCGATCTGGTTTACTTTTACCAGAATTGAGTTTGCAGTAGCTTCATCAATACCACGTTGTAAACGGGTTACGTTAGTTACAAACAAATCGTCGCCTACCAATTGAACGCGGTCGCCAACTTTATCGGTTAAGCTTTTCCAACCAGTCCAGTCGTTTTCGTCCATACCATCTTCGATAGAGATAATTGGATATTTAGCCGATAAATCTGCTAAGTATTGTGCCTGCTCTTCGCTGGTACGAATCACACCGGTAGCACCTTCAAATTTAGTATAATCGTATTTGCCATCTTTATAGAACTCAGATGAAGCACAATCTAAAGCTAAACAGATTTGAGAACCTGGTTTGTAACCTGCAGTTTCAATTGCTTTTAATACGGTTTCAATTGCATCTTCAGTACCATCAAAAGTTGGTGCAAAACCACCTTCATCACCTACAGCAGTAGATAAACCTCTATCGTGGAGAATTTTTTTCAAGCTATGGAAAACTTCAGTACCCCAACGCAATGCCTCAGAGAAAGAAGGAGCGCCAACAGGCATAATCATAAATTCCTGGAATGCAATAGGGGCATCAGAGTGAGAACCACCGTTAATGATGTTCATCATCGGAATAGGCAAGGTATTGGCATTAACACCACCGATATAACGGTATAATGGTTGGCCAATTTCATCAGCAGCAGCTTTAGCAACAGCTAAAGAAACGCCTAAAATTGCATTAGCACCCAAGTTACCTTTGTTTTCAGTACCATCAAGTTCTAACATTAATTTATCGATAGCATTTTGCTCAAAAACATCAACACCTCTTAATGCATTCGCAATTTTGGTATTTACATTTTCAACAGCTTTTAAAACGCCTTTACCTAAATATGTAGATTTATCCCCATCACGTAATTCAACAGCCTCATACTGCCCAGTAGATGCGCCACTTGGTACAGCTGCACGGCCAAAAGCGCCTGCTTCTGTAACTACTTCTACTTCTACTGTTGGATTGCCTCTCGAATCGAGGATTTGTCTGGCATGGACATTAACGATTATGCTCATTTTAATTTGATTTTTTGTTGATTTTTTAACCTGCTTAGTGTACAAAATACAATTACTAAGCGCAACATCAAAGTTAGTATATTTTTTAAATAAATAAAGCCTTTTGAAGGTTAATGTTAAGCGCGTTGTTGGAGTTAATAACTGATTAATTTTAAGTTAATATTGGTCGGTAACCTCTTGTTTTGCACAAGTTCTTTAGACGCATACTTACATCAATACTTTTTTGAAAAGCAATTGTAGTATTACATCGGTTGGGGTAGGTCCCGCTTTTCATTTCAAGTCCTCATTCGTTCCTCATTCCGGGCTTTCCATTTCAATCGGGTTTAAATTACTTAGTTCCTGTAATTCTTAGGGGGTAGGCCGAGCCTGACTATAATATGCTTTGGATAGGTGCCAAACCGATCCAAAGCATATTAGGCTCTTATTTTTTGGCCTGCGCCAAAAGTTCAGTATTCAAGCGTACATATTCGTCAATATTTTGTGCTTTTGCAGCGTCAATGCCCTGTTGAGCGGTAGTTGCTGCTGCAGCTTTATCGCCCAGTTTTAATTGGATACGGCCTTTCCATAGTTTAAACCATGGTGCTTTCATATCTGATTTTTCTGCTTCCGTCATCCATTCCAAAGCCTGTTTTAAGTCTTTCCCATTTTGAAAATAGTACAGCGCAGCATTAAAATAAGGCTTTTTATCGCCTTTCATGGCTTCGGCAATATTGGCCATTACTTTTTCATCGATAGAAGTCGTAATATTGAGCGTATAAGCGCTGTTTTCCCACATCATGTTTAACTGTGCCGAAGTTTCGCTAACAGCTGCAAATTGCATGGTCAGGGTTTCTACTTTATCCTTTAAGGCGGTAGTTTTTACTTTTACGCGCAGTACATCGTCGCTTTCTTTATAAGTGTAGGCACCCCATTGATCGGGTTTTTTGCTAAAAATAACCGTCCATTCTTTTTCGCCGGGGATACTGAAAAGTCCGTATTCGCCTGCAGGTAAATCCTTGCCTTCAATTTTAACCGCATCGGTAAATTTAATGCGCGTGGCTGCGTTTGCACCGTTGCGCCAAACTGTGCCCAGTGGTTCCATACCGCCAAAAATTTTACGCCCTTTAACGTTCGGACGCGAGTAAATTAAGGTTATTTTACCCAATCCAAAATCCTGGATAATGGTTTGTCCGCTACTCGGTTGCGGGAATTTTGCTTCCTGTGCATTTGCGAAATCTGCTGCACCTAAAAGTGCAACAAATAACATTACTGTTTTGATTGATAATCTCATTGCTTTGTTGTTTTGGTTTACACTAATTTACGCAAATAGCATCGGGTTTAGCAATAATTAGTTTGGTTTGAAGATTTTAAATCAATTGATTTTTTCTGAAACCAAAAATCATTTCATCGAAATACTCGCCATTTTTAAAAATGGTCGATTTTAGTTCTGCCTCGAAAATAAAGCCAGCTTTTTTCAACACCTGCTGCGAGGCAGTATTTGTATGCGATGTTCTTGCAAAAATTCTATCAATATCAAATGTTTCAAAGCCATATTTCAGCATTTCTTTAACTGCTACCGGAACAATACCCTTACCCCAATGTTCTTCACCGATCCAATAACCCATTTCGGCACTTTTGCTATAAATATCGGCCAGTTGGTGCACACCTATCGATCCAATTACCTCTCCGTCAACAACAATAGCCATTATTTGTAAAGGTTGGTGACTTGAAGCCAAGGCAATAAAGGCCTCTCCGTCTTTTTTATCGTAAGGGAAAGGAAATTTATTGGTCAGGTATTTTGAAATATTAAAGTTGTTGGCGTGTTTAACCAAACTTTCAATATCACTGGGTTGGTAGGGACGGAGAGTTAATTGCATTATTTTTTACCAGTTAAGCTTTTATTTAAACACCAAAATAAATTCTGAATGCCGTAAACGTTTTTTAGTTTGTCATTTTCAATTATATCGCAACCAATTCAAGATCCTTAATTCTTTCGAAGTGCTTTTTATTAAGCGTTGCAATTTTTATTTTTCTGGCTAAAGCTGTTGCCCCAATTAAAATGTCGGGAATTTCAATTAAACTACTCTTCTTCTTGAGCTCTTTTGTAATTTGGATGGCAATATCATTAGCCGGCTTATCAAAAGGAAGTACAGTTATCCTGCCGAAAAAGTCTTTCCAAAATTCGATTTCTTCTGTTTTTGCACCAATCATAACCTCATATTCGGTAATAATTGATACAGCAAAAAGATTATAAGTTTTGGTTAGTTTGTAGAATGTGCTTTTCTCTTTTAACTGCTTTCGGTAGTAATCAATTAAAATGGACGTATCCAAACAGATTATTTCATTCTCCATGAATTGAAGCTTTTTCTGTTGGTTTGATACTGCTTATATTGTTCTTCACTCATGGTGGGGCCTTTTAGCAAAAAATCTTGAAAATCAGATAAGTCGTTTGATGCTTTTTGCTCAATAAACTCTTCGTTTAAAACTGATTTTAACTGTTTGATTTTCGCTGCTGGAAGTTTTTTTATTGCAGCTAACAATTGTTCATAGCCTATGTCGATTGTTATTCCCATATATCAAAAATACACAATTTTAAAAGTTAAACCAAGTTTAATAATCTTATTTCAATTCATCTAAAACCCTGAATAGCTTTTTGTTAATGCCGCTTCCACTATAATTATTGATATTGATTACCACAATATATTTATTCCCTGAGCTATCTGTATGGTAACCGGCAAAAGCAGAAACGTCGTTTATGGTACCGCTTTTAATTTTCATGCCATTATATTCGGGAAAAGCTTTATAGTAATCGGCAAACCAAGTTTCTTTCTGTGCCTGGAATAAAATATTTGCCATAGCCGATGTTGTAATCCGGTCGCCTGGCGAAAGCCCACTGCCATCGATAATATTCAATGCCGATTTTTCAATGCCTTTATCGGCCCAAAAATTAACCTCTGTTTCTGCTCCTTTTGCTGTTGTAGGAGCTTTACCAGATTTTAAGGCTATGGTTTTTAACAAACTTTCGCCATATAGGTTAATGCTTTTCTTTAAAAACCAGTAGGTAATTTCGCTTAATGTTGGCGAGCTGATGGTGCTTATTTTTTGTGTTATGCCAGGTACGGCCTGTTTGTTCAAAGCCATTAGCCGGGTGGTTGTTGCAGACTGATTTGTTGCAATGCCCAATCTTTTTAGCGTATCCTGTAAGCGGTAAGCACAATCAAATGCCGGATCGGGGAGGGCCACAGATATCCCTGTTTTGCCAATTCCCATTCCCCAGCTCCCGCGCAGGTAGGCTATGCCCGTATAGGGCGGAAGAAAGGCATAACCTCTATCGCCAGTACCTGCTGCACCGGTTTTTAATTCATTTACGATTTGGATATAAGGTGTTTCCGGAACGGTTTTAATTATTTTTACCTCTTCAGCGGTGCTTATTCCAGGTTTTAAATGGATATCGAATTGATTTTCGCGCCAGGCAAGCCCCGATGTTCCGGCACCATAGTAATTGCCAATATCCTGCCAAACCCAGCCTTCGGGCGTCGTTTGTGTGCCAAATAAGCTATCATTACCAATTACCGAACCTTCAATTTTCTTAATCCCAACCGATTTTATTGCCGTAACCCACTGATTTAAAACTGCATTTTCTTTGTTCTGATACCGCCAAGAGCCCAATGTTGGATCGCCACTGCCGATAATGATCAGGTTTCCTTTTAATGTTCCATCGGCCGTAATGTTTCCGGTATAGGCCAGTGTGGTTTGAAACTGAAAATCTTTCCCTAAGATGCTGAAAGCTGTGGCTGCAGTAATGGTTTTTAGTGTTGAAGCAGTAGCCAGACCGATCTGCTCATTCTTTGCATATAGTATTTTTCCTGTATTGGCATCCAATACGCAAAGCGATGCGATGGCATGTTTAGCCTGTTCATCGTTTAAGAGGGTGTTAAATGCCTTTTCGAGATTTTGAATCCTGTTTTGGGCATTGGCTACAGTGGCTGAAATGAAGAGTATGAATAGTAGTTTAGAAAATTTCATTTTTAAAAAAATAGATATTTATATCAGAAAACTGGTATAGTTGGATTTATTTATAACGTGTGTTTCGAGCGGCTTGTATGCATCTAAAAAGGTGCTGATCGCTAAATTATATATAATTTAGTGATTACATCTCTTTTTTATCTAAAGCCTATTAAATTGAATTTACCCGTTAAACAACTTATTGCGCTTAATTTCTTTGCCTTGCCTAAGTTTTACCGCATGATAAATAGTGGGTACATCGTTGGTCCATTTTTTTAGTGTGAAAACGATAGCCAATATTTCGGTTCTGGTTGCCAGCCCAATCCAAAAACAAAGTTCGAACAGCACAACCGATTTACAATGCACCATAATTTCTATCAATGTGGCAAACAGGATTAATGTCCATATTTTGGCACCGATAGAATGGGTTGCGATTTCTTTTTTGAACTTAACGTAGCTTAGTACATAGGTTGAGAGTTCAAAAGCACCCAGAACAATTAATTTAACCAGATTGGATTTAAAAAAATCAGGGCATTGGATATAAGTGGCTAGGGCAACGGAAATAAAAAATACCTGATCGATGCTGGAGTCTAAACGGCGTAATTTTTCGGAGGATATATTCAGTTTACGGGCAATTATCCCATCAAAAACATCGGTCAGCAAACCAACTGATAACAGCGTAATGGCTAAAATAGGATAGCTGTTAACATGAAAAAAACTTAAAAAGATGATGATGAAACCAATGAGCAACCGCGAATAAATCAGGGCAATTGGGATGTTTTTCATGAATAGCGCGCATAAAAAAGCCCCGATTTTAAATCGGGGCCTGAATTTTATTGGTTAAACTAATTCTTTCTGAATTAGATATTCGGCAATTTGAACGGCGTTGGTTGCAGCTCCCTTGCGTAAGTTATCAGCAACAATCCAAAGGTTTAGCGCTTTTGGAGCCGATTCATCCCTACGGATACGGCCTACAAAAACTTCGTCTTTTTCGTGTGCATCTTTCGGCATCGGATATTTTAAATTGGCAACATCATCCACAACGATAACACCTGGTGCTTTTTCCAAAATACTGCGAACTTCAGCTAAATCGAAATCATTTTCGAATTCGATATTTACTGATTCTGAGTGACCGCCCATTACCGGGATACGAACTGTTGTAGCGGTAACTTTAATGCTATCGTCGCTCATGATTTTATTCGTTTCCTTAACCATTTTCATTTCTTCTTTGGTATATCCGTTCTCGGTGAAAACATCGATGTGCGGAAGAACATTCAAATCAATTTCGTATGGGTAAGCTTTAGGTCCATCAATGCCTTTACGTTCGTTCATCAATTGCTCTACAGCTTTAACACCTGTACCTGTAACCGATTGGTAGGTAGAAACCACTACGCGTTTGATTTTATATTTATCATGTAAAGGTTTTAAAACCACCACCATTTGAATGGTAGAACAGTTAGGGTTGGCAATGATTTTATTATCGATAGAAAGTTCGTGTGCATTAACTTCTGGTACAATTAATTTAATTGAAGGGTCCATTCTCCATGCAGAAGAGTTATCGATAACAGTTGTTCCGGCTTCTTTGAAACGTGGGGCATGCTCTAAAGAAGTGTTTCCTCCTGCTGAGAACAATGCGATATCAGGTTTCATACCAATAGCGGTATCCATGCTAACAATTGGGAACTTCTTACCCTTAAAAGTAATTTCCTTACCAACACTCTTTTCAGATGCTACGGGAATTAACTCTGTTAAAGGGAAATTTCTTTCCTCCAATACTTTTAACATGACAGTGCCTACCAATCCGGTTGCACCTACTACTGCTACTTTCATTTTAAATTTTAATTATTATATTTATTAAACATTTGATATAAGTCCAAATATGATAAAAATTAAGCTTATATCCCTATTTTTACTCACTAAATTTGCTTTTAATATTTTAAACCTTAGTTTTTTAACTCATAACAAGGTTTATTTAAACAAGCAGTCGGTCTCGTTTAAACTCCCAGTAAAAGGGCTTCCCCGAAGCAGGGATAAGCCATCCGCTTCGCCTAAAATTATTGGGAAAGGAGATATCTTAATTTCCGAACTGTTGTTTAACCCCAGAACCGGCGGTGTAGATTTTGTAGAGATTTACAACCGTTCCAATCATGAAATCGACCTGCAGGAACTAATGCTGGCCAATGCCAATGCTGCCGGCGAACCTGCCAGTATCAAACGCATTTCTACATCAAAAATGATGATAGCGCCTGGAACTTACTGGGTAATTACCACAAACGCAGCGAATATAAAACAGCACTATCAGGCCAAATTTTCTACCCAGTTTATACAGTTAGCGAGTTTGCCGGCTTTTAACAATGATAAGGGGACTGTGATTTTAATGAGCAATAATGAAATTATAGACCGCTTAAATTATAGCGCAAAAATCCATCATCCCTTAATACAGGACGAAGATGGCATTTCAATTGAAAGGGTATCTTTTGAGCAAGATGCAAATGAACCGGGCAACTTTAAATCGGCCGCGGCTTCGGTGGGTTTTGCTACGCCGACCTATCAAAATTCGCAGGCCTTTAGCGGGGCAGAAAGCTTTGCAAAACTGGCTTCGAAAACCTTTTCTCCTGATGGTGATGCCTTCGAAGATGTATTGACCTTGGATTATCAGCTTGCAGAAAACTCGAGCCTAGCTACGGTCAGCGTGTTTTCGGATAAGGGCAGGCTGGTAAGGAAACTGCTGAAAAACCAAACAGTTGCAACGAAAGGCAGTATTATCTGGGATGGATTAAATGATGGTGGGCAGAAAGCGGCTGTAGGTATTTATGTAATCCTGTTTGAGGTATACAATTTGAAAGGCAATACCCAGCGGTTTAAAAATACCTGTGTATTGGCAGAGAAGTTAAATTAGGTATTAAAATTAAGGCTGTATCATAAAAGTTGACTTCGTCTTGAAGTTGTCGCGGAGCTTCCCGGTTATCGGGGAGGATAGTTGAAATGTTTTTTGCGGAGCAATGAAACAAGTCCTTTGTGCCTACCATTGAAAACGCTCAATAGAAGAATCGTCATTTCGACCGGAGCCATCCGGTTTTTCACCAGTGGTGGAGCGGAGAAATCTATAGAAACAGATTTCTCGACAACGTTGCACCCGATAGCCATCGGGTCCGCTCGAAATGACGACCTCCCAGGGTCCGCCATTCATATTGATTTATGCAATAAATTATTGCTCAGGATGACGATCCTCTATTTATGATACAGCCTCTTTTGTTATTATATCAAATTTGCTTTAATGTAATCGCAGCTTGTTTTGATAGAACCAACAGGGTTGGGATTATAATTGGTTTCGTGCTCTACAAAGAAATGCTGCATTCCTGATTGTTTAGCTTGTGCAAAAATGGCTTTAAAATCGATGCTGCCTTTGCACACTTCGGTATTCCATTCGGGTTTGGCTTTATCCATATCCTTAACATGCCACATAGGGAAACGGCCTGGGTACTTTTTAAATAAGGCCAGCGGATCGTTACCCGAACGCACTACCCAGTAAAGATCCAGTTCGAAGTTTACCAGGTTTTTATCGGTTTCATTTAAGTAAACTTCGTAACCGGTGGTATCGCCCAATTTTTTAAACTCGAAATCGTGGTTATGGTAGGCAAATTTTAAACCGGCAGCTTTTGCAATTTCTGCCACTTTATTAAAATCGCTTGCGGTTTTTTTAAAACCATCTGCACCTTTGCTCATATCAACATGTGCACCGGCAATGGTGAAATATTTGCCGCCAATGGCAGCCGAAGATTCGATGTCAGCTTTTAATCTATCTGTATTTCCTGTTTTTACAAAATCATCCATGTGGTAATGGCCACTTGGTGCTTTTAAACCATTTGCATTTAACAATGCCTTAAATTCCTTTGGTGTTAAGCCCCAGAATTTTCCGTTAGCGAAACCGTAGGTTTCCACTTCTTTATATCCAGCCTGAGCTACTTTTTCGATAATACCTTTTACATCTTTAGGCAGTTCATCGCGTAGTGTATATAATTGCAGGCCAACGTTTTTGCTGGCTTTATCAAATGCAAAAGAGGGGATGAGTAATGCTGCCCCCGCGGCTAGCCCTGCCTGTTTTAAGAATGTTCTTCTTGAATTCATATCTTAACTAAATAATTTCTTTTTTAATGTATGCGCAGCTTGCTGCAACAGATTCTATCGGATTTGGCTTGTAATTGGTTTCGTGCTCTACAAAGAAATGTTTCATGCCAGAAAGTTTGGCTTCGGCAAAAATAGGTTTAAAGTTGATAGCGCCTGTTCCAACCTCGGCATTTAAAGCTGGGTTGGCTTTGTCCATATCCTTAACATGCCACATGGTAAAACGGCCTGGGTTTTCTTTAAATAATTTTAACGGATCGTTTCCTGAACGCACCACCCAATACAGATCGAGTTCAAAATCAACCAGATTTTTATCTGTTTCTTTTAACAGGATTTCGTAACCGGTTGTATCGCCCTGCTTTTCAAATTCGAAATTGTGGTTGTGGTAAGCCAACCGGATACCAGCCTCTTTGGCTAATTTTCCGGCTTCGTTTATTTTAACTGCAATTTTTTTATAATCGTCGGCACTTTTTCTGATGCTTTCATCTAACCAGGGAATGGTTACATACTCGCTTCCAAGTACTTTGGCCGCGGCAATTGCAGCTTTCAGTTCGTCGGTGTTGCCATCTGTTAAATAGCTGCCCAATCCGTAATGTCCGCTAGGTGCTTTTAAGCCGTTATCATCAAGCAGTTTTTTAAAATCAGCAGGTGTTAAGCCCCAAAACTGATCTTTTATAGAGAAACCATAGGTTTCTACTTCTTTGAAACCGGCTTTGGCCACTTTGGCTATTGTGCCTTTTACATCTTTCGGTAATTCATCTCTTAGCGAGTAAAGTTGCAAGCCCACCAATTTTTTATCGGCAGTTACGCAGGCAAAAGATGGAACCAAAAGTGCTGCGGCTGCAGCCATGCTACTGTTTAGAATAAAATTTCTTCTTGATATCATAATCGGCATATTAAATATCGCAGATGGAAACTGCCTTTTTTAAAGAGGCGATCTTATCTGCATTTTTAGGTATAAATTCTTGTGCAACGAAACCTTTAAAGCCTGTATCTGCAATGGCTTTCATAATGGCGGGGTAATACAGTTCCTGGGTTTCGTCTATTTCATTTCTGCCGGGAACGCCAGCAGTATGGTAATGCGCAATGTACTGATGGTAATCTCTGATGTTTCTGATCACATCGCCTTCATCTATCTGCATGTGGTAAATATCGTACAGCAGTTTAAAGTTTTCAGAGCCCAGTCGCTTACAAAGTTCAGCACCCCACGAAGTTCTGTCGCATTGGTAATCTTTGTGGTTTACCTTGCTGTTCAATAACTCCATTACCAGTACAACATTATGCTTTTCTGCTAATGGGATAAGTTGTTTCAGTCCTTTAACGCAATTGTTCCAACCTGTTTCATCGTCTTTACCACGGCGGTTTCCGCTAAAGCAGATCAGGTTTTTATAACCAGCCTCGGCCACCAAAGGAATCATGGCGGTATAGTTCTGAATCAGCTTTTCGTGGAATTTTTCGTCATTAAAGCCATCAACCAGGTTAATTTCTGCACCGTTGCACATGGTAGAAACCAATCCGTGTTTTTTTAGGGTAGGCCAATCTTTCGGTCCAACCAAATCAATACCTGTAATACCGATTTTTTTGGCTTCGGTACAAAGCGTATCTACATCCAGGCCGCTAAAGCACCAACGGCATACGGCGTGGTTTATGTTTCCTTTTAATTTAAGCGGCTGTTCTGGTTCTGATTTATCCATTGCTAAAGCTGATAAGCCCGAAGAAACACCAATGGCAGCAGTGCCTGCAATGATGTTCTTTAAAGCATTTCTTCTATTTACGTTTGATGACATATTAAACAGTTTTAGCTTCTATTTCAGACTTAGTTTTATCGTTAAATACCAAGGCAAATAACAAGAATACTACAAGGGCAATTCCGGCAGGAATGATCCAGATCATTTTCCAGTCCATTGTGCCATCTACCGCTTTGTAGGCATCAGAAATCTTACCTGCTACAGCAAATCCGATCAACATCCCAACACCATAAGTAGCTAAGGTAATTAATCCCTGAGCCGAGCTTTTAAATCTTTCTCCTGCTTTAGAGTTGGTATAAATCTGACCTGATACGAAGAAGAAATCGTAACAAACACCGTGTAGTGCAATACCTAAAATCAGCATAAAGCTTAATTCTCCTGCGTTTCCATAGGCAAATAAGGCGTAACGTACAGCCCAGGCAAGCATACCCACCAAAATGGTCATTTTAAATCCGAAACGTTTAAAGAAGATAGGGATAAACAATAAGAAGATAACTTCTGATGCTTGTCCTATGGTCATCTTACCGGTAGGGTTATCAACACCTATGTTGGAAAGAAATGGGTTTGCGTTCTGATAATAGAAGGCCAATGGAATACAGATCAGGATAGAAGAGATGAAGAAGATCAAGAAGTTTCTATCTTTTAAAAGTTTTAAGGCATCAAGTCCCAATACGTCTGAAACCGTAATTTTCTCATCTGATGAAATTTTAGGTGGCGTTTTAGGCAATGTAAAACTGAAAAGGCCTAAAGCAAGTGATACAATACCCGCCATTAAAAAGGTGTTTTTCAACAAACCGGCTTCAGTACCTTCTTTTGAATCCCAGTGGAAAAAGTAACTGATCAACAAACCTGCGGCAATCCATCCAAGGGTACCCCAGATGCGGATTGACGAAAATTCTTTTTCAGGATCGTTCATTTGGTTAAATGAAACTGAATTTACCAGGGCAAGGGTTGGCATAAACAAAATCATGTAACCCAATACATAGGGATAAAATACACTTACTTCGGTGGCATTGTACATTTGGTACATCAATATGGCACCGATAATGTGGAGTACACCTAAAATGCGTTCTGCATTAAAATACCTGTCGGCAATTAAGCCCACAATAAAAGGGGCAATAATAGCGCCCCACGATTGAGTTGAAAATACAGCTCCGGTTTCTGAACCTGTAGCTTTTAAGTTGTTTCCTAAGAAAGTTCCCAGGGTTACAAACCAAGCGCCCCAGATAAAAAATTCCAGGAACATCATGGCAGAGAGTTTAAAGCGAGTAGTGCTATTCATTTGGTTTATATAAGGTTATATAGTGTTAGGTTTAAGGTAAAGGGTTTAATGTATAAGGTAAAAGCGAAAAATACGAAATTTTCCATCTTCTACCTTAAACCTTTTCCATCTTTTAATATTTTAAGTTCCTGGCGTATGGTTAAAGCAATAGAAAGGAAACCTTCCGCCCTCTACCTTACACCTTTTACCTCTTTTAATATTTTAAGTTCCTGGCGCATGGTTAAAGCAATAGAAAGGAAACCTTCCGCCCTCTACCTTACACCTTTTCCATCTTTTAATATTTTAAGTTCCGGGCGTATGGTTAAAGCAATAAAAAGGAAACCTTCAGCCCTCTACCTTACACCTTTTACCTCTTTTAAAGTTCTTTTATAGAGATGTTTTTGTACCAAACTTCATCTCCATGATCTTGTAAAGCAATTTTACCGGTTTTAAAAGTTCCCCAGTTGTCCCAGGTTGCAAATTTACTTCCTGCAACAATTTTTTTCCAGTTATCATCCCAAAGCGTAGTTTCTACCACTTTAACACCGTTTAAAATTAAAGTTAATTTACCTTTTTTGCTAATGATTTCGGCTTTGTTCCACTGGCCAACTGCTTTAACTGGCTCTGACGAACTTTTTACCAGGTCGTATAAATCGCCTGCACGGTGTTTAGTGATTTTTCCATCAGGGTGACCATCATTATCAATTACCTGCATTTCTAAACCAGTAGAGTAGGTAGCATGGTATTTAGGCTCTTCATGAACATAAAAAATAAGACCGCTATTTGCTTTTGGTGCTACTTTCCAGTCATATTTTAAGTGGAAATCGCCATATTCTTTATCGGTAACCAAATCGCCACCACCATCGTTACCTTTGGTAGCTAAATCTAAGTGCAATGCACCATCCTGAACCTGCCAAGCACTACCTACAGTTGTTTTGTTATACGTATGCCAGCCGGTTGTAGTTTTACCATCAAACAATGGTTTAAAGCCTTTTTGAGCTTTTGATATTTGTGTTACAGCCAATAGGATACAGGCCGAAAGAAAGATTTTTTTCATGTTTTTTTAATTAACCTTATGGGTTTTAAAACCTACGAGGTTTGTGATTATTAAAGTGTTAAATTGTTCCAGCCTTTGCGGTATTCCCGTTTTACAAACTGGTTCGCTTCGTCGAAGTTGGTCACCTTCATGTTGTCGTTATCCCATAACATTTTGGTATATCGGCCAGGGTAAGTTACTTTACCGTTTACTGTTTTTTGAATGTCGAAACTTCTAATTGCAAGGTTGGCCATTAATAAAGCTTCGGTTAGCGGACCGGCAATTTCGAAAGGAGAACTTACTTCTTGCTGGCCATAGCCTGCAATTGCAGCTTCTACCCATTGTTTGTAGTGGCCATTGGCGCCATCAGGTACGCGTTTGTATTTTGGCTTAACCTTAATTTCGGCGTTTTTGCTCAAAGGCAATAATTTCGGGTTGGCACTATAGGTTTCAGACATCATTTTGCCTTTGGTACCGATAAATAAAGTACCGTTGCCACCATCGCCAAAGGTTTCATTTGCTTCCAACTCTTCAGGGCGCTCGGGTTGAATACCACCGTCCATCCAATGCAAAGTAACATCGCCTTTGGTTTTGTTCGTTTTAGGGAATTTTAAGGTAACGTGGCTTGATGGTGGGCAGCTTTCTGGGAAATAACCGCGTTTAAATTCATCTACGTAAACAGAACCCACACTGGCTTCTACTTCTTTGGCATATTTTAAGTTCAATACGCTAAAAGGAGCTTCAATCAGGTGGCAGCCCATATCACCAAGGGCACCGGTTCCGTAATCCCACCAGCCGCGCCAGTTAAAAGGAACCAATTTATCTACGAAATCCTTTTCAGGGGCCGTTCCCAACCATAAATTCCAGTCCAGTTCTTTAGGGATTTCGGCTTTTTTATTGGGCCATGGAATACCCTGTGGCCAAACCGGACGGTTGGTCCAGGCGTAAACGGTATGAACATCGCCAATTAAACCCGCCTCGTACCATTCTTTCATCTGACGGGGACCATCATTTGAAGCACCCTGATTTCCCATTTGGGTAACCACTTTATATTTTTTTGCCGCTGCAGTTAAAATGCGGGCTTCATAAATATCGTGGGTTAGTGGTTTTTGAACATATACGTGTTTACCAAGCTGCATGGCTGCGAGGGCTTGGATAGCGTGGTTATGATCGGGAGTTGAAACAGAAACAGCATCGAAATTCTTGTGTTCTTTATCTAGCATCTCGCGCCAGTCTTTATAGTATTTTGCTTTCGGAAAAGCTTTTACACTATTGGCTGCGCGACGGTCGTCTACATCGCATAAAAAAGCAATATCTGCTTTTCCGCTTTTGTAAAACATATCTAAATCGCTTTGGCCTTTGCCGCCAACGCCAATACCTGCAACTAATAAACGATCGCTAGGTGCTAAATAACCTGGTCCGCCTAAAACATGGCGGGGCACAATCATAAATGCAGCAGCTGCAATAGCTGATGTTTTAATAAAATCACGGCGGTTACTCGTGTTTTTACTTTCTTGCTCTGTTTTCATACTTAGTAAATCGATTTGCTAATTTGGTTAAAATTATTTTTTAAGGGATAAAATGTACTTTACCATTAATTTTGCATCGTCTTTTTTAAGTGTAGCATGAGCGGTCATTGGCATGTTGCCCCAAACACCTGTTCCACCTTTGATAATTTTATCCGCTAACATGTTGATGTTTTTTTCGGTAGCCGGATATTTCTTGGCGATATCTACATAAGCAGGGCCAATAATTTTGTTGGTTTTGTTGTGGCAGCCCAAACAGTCAGATTTATTGATCAGTTTTTCGCCCGGGTTCGATTGCAGCGCATGGCTTGATACCGTTGCTGTTGCATTTACTGTTTTCTCTTTGGCTAAATCAGCTTTTGAAAACGAAGCCATAAAGATGACTACGGCGCCTAAAATTAAAATTGTTTTTTTCATGTGTGTTATTGTTTTAATGATCTAAACCTAAATAAGCGATAGTTTTTTGCTTATAAAAGTTTAAATATACGTGTGTTGTAATTCTATAAGCCTAATATTTTTTTATTAAATGCAGCATCACTTCCAGAGGCAGCAAAATCATCAAATGCTTTATCTGTTACATTGATGATGTTCTTTTTAATAAATTCGGCACCTTCGCGGGCTCCGTCTTCCTGGTTTTTAATGCAACATTCCCACTCCATAACGGCCCAACCTTTAAAATCGTATTGCGCCAATTTACTGAAAATGGTTTTAAAATCAACCTGTCCATCGCCAGGTGAACGGTAGCGGCCTGCTCTGTTTGCCCAGCTTTGGTAACCACCAAAAGTACCCTGTTTACCTGTAGGATTAAATTCAGCATCTTTAACGTGGAAGGCTTTAATCCTTTCGTGATAAAAATCGATATACTGGATATAATCTAACTGTTGTAATACAAAGTGAGAAGGATCATACAATAAGCATGCCCTAGGGTGATTATTTACGGCAGCAAGGAACATTTCATAGGTTTCGCCGTCAAATAAATCTTCTCCAGGGTGTATTTCGTAACAAACATCTACACCGTTCTGGTCAAATTCATTTAAGATTGGTGTCCAACGTTTTGCAAGTTCTGCAAAACCTTCTTCTACCAAACCTGCCGGGCGTTGTGGCCAAGGGTGAAAGTACTGCCACAATAATGAACCGCTAAATGTGGCATGCGCATTTAAACCTAAGTTCTGCGATGCTTTAGCGGCGTATTTCATCTGTTGTACGGCCCACTCGGTTCTGGCTTTTGGGTTTTTATGCACTTCTTTTGGTGCAAAAGCATCAAATAAATCATCATATGCAGGGTGTACTGCAACCAGTTGACCTTGTAAATGCGTAGAAAGTTCGGTTATTTCTAATCCATAAGATGCGATTTTACCCTTTAACTCATCGGCATAGGTTTTACTTTCTGCTGCTTTCTGCAGATCGATAAACCTGCTATCCAAGGTTGGCATCTGGATCCCTTTAAAACCCAGGCCTGCTGCCCATTGGCAAATGCTATCTAATGAATTAAATGGAGCCTCATCGCTAATAAACTGCGCCAAAAATACTGCTGGTCCTTTTATTGTTGTCATTGTAGATTGTTATAATTTATAATCGAACCACTTTTGATCTGATTGACTTGAAGCCACTACATTTTCGATAAATGCCATTCCTCTGATACCATCTTCGGCATTTGGAAAATCGAGCATTTCTGGCGTAGGCTGCTCATTGTTCAACTTGGCATCAACTGTAAGTGCAAAGTTTTTATAAATATTGGCAAATGCTTCTAAATAACCTTCTGGGTGGCCTCCTGGTGTGCGGGTATTGTGCTGCGCATAACTGCCTATATAACCGTTTCCGGTTCTGTAAATCTGAGCTGGTGCCGTTAACCATTTAACAATTAAGGTATTCGGTTCCATTTGGTGCCACTCTAAGCCCCCTTTTTCGCCATAAACTTTAATTTTTAATGCATTTTCTTCTCCGGCAGCAATTTGCGAAGCTACAAGAACCCCGTTGCTTCCGTTGTCGAATTTTAACAGTACGTTACCGTCATCATCAATAGCCCTGCCCGGAACAACAATACTTAAATCAGCACAGATTTTAGTGATTTTTAATCCCGAGATATACTCTGCCAGGTGTGCAGCGTGTGTTCCGATATCGCCCATGCTACCGCTTTTTCCGGTTTTAGATGGATCAGTACGCCAGGCAGCCTGTGCATTTCCCTCACGTTCTGAAAGGGTGCTTAACCAGCCCTGTGGATATTCTACCATGATTTTTCTGATAGCGCCTAAAGCACCTTCGCTAACCATTTGCTTGGCCTGTTTAACCATTGGGTAGCCCGAGTAGGTATGGGTTAGGCAAAGCGTTAAGCCAGTTTCTTCAACTTTTGCTTTTAGCTGTTTTGCTTCTTCAAGGGTTAAAGTCATTGGTTTTTCTATCACCACGTTAAAACCTTTATCCAAGGCCATCATTGCCGGTGCAAAGTGGGCAAAGTTTGGGGTAACAATGGTAACAAAATCAATTCTTTCATCTGCTGGCAGCTCACTTTCCTTGGTCAGCATTTCTTCGTAATTGCTGTAAATTCTATTATCGGGAAGGAAAAGCAGTTTACCCGATTCGTACCCGATTTCAGGGTTTACACTTAAAGCTCCGGCAGATAATTCGATTAGGCCATCCATATTGGCAGCCAAGCGGTGTACGGCACCGATAAAAGCGTCTTTTCCACCGCCTATCATGCCCATTCTTAATTTTCTTTTCATTTTTGAGGTATGGGGCATAGGGTTAAAGGCTTAGGGCATAGGGAAATAAAATCCTACACCTTAAACCTTTCACCTTAAACCTTTCTAGATGTTCTTTTTCTTTAATTCTTTAACAGCGTAATCTGCGGCACGTGCGGTAAGGGCCATAAAAGTTAATGATGGGTTTTGGCACGCAATAGATGGCATACAAGAACCATCGGTTACGAAAACGTTATTCACTTCGTGCATCTGGTTCCATTTATTCAAAACAGATGTTTTTGGATCGTTACCCATTCTGGCGGTTCCCATTTCGTGGATAGCCATACCTGGATAGCAGCCATTATCGTAAGTTTTGATGTTTTTCATGCCTGCCTTTTCTAACATTTCGGCTGCATCGTTCATCATGTCTACACGCATTTTTTTCTCGTTCTCTTTGTATTCGCAATCAATTGCCAATACCGGCTGTCCCCATTTATCTTTTTTGTTGTGGTCGATATAAACCTTGTTTTCGTAGTAAGGCAGCATTTCGCCGAAACCGCCAAGGCCCATGGTCCATTTGCCCGGTTTGGTCATTTTTTCTTTCAGGTCTGCACCAAACGATAGCTCAGCCACATCGTTTTGCCAGTTGCTTCTGCTTGCACCGCCCTGATAACCAAAACCACGTAAATAATCGCGTTTATCGTTACCGATATTTTGGTACCTAGGTACGTAAATTCCGTTTGCACGGCGGCCGTAGGTATATTTATCGTCAAAACCTTCAGCTTCACCCGATGCTCCACAACGGAAATGGTGATCCATTAAGTTGTGCCCTAACTGTCCACTACCATTACCTAAACCATTTGGATGTGCTTCTGATGTCGAATTTAACAAAACAAAGGTTGAGCCTAAGGTAGATCCGTTTACGAAAATGATTTTCGCATAAAACTCCATCGTTTTGTTGGTTTCGGCATCAATTACCATTACACCTTTTGCTTTTTTGGTATCCTTATCGTAAATAATGTGGTTTACGATAGAATATGGCCTTAAAGTTAAACGTTTGGTAGCCATTGCTGCTGGAAGGGTAGAAGACTGGGTACTGAAATAAGCGCCAAACGGACAACCGCGGCTACATAAATTTCTATACTGGCAATTGCCACGGCCTTTATGTGGAACGGTAAGGTTGGCTACACGGCCAATCATAATGATACGTTCTCTTTTATAATGCTCTTCAACGCGTGCTTTTACCGATTTTTCTACAATGTTTAAATCCATTGGAGGTAAAAATTCGCCATCCGGGCAGGTAGGCCAGTTCTCTTTTGAGCCACTGATCCCTGCAAAACGCTCAGCATAATCGTACCATGGCGAAAGCTCGGCATAACGGATTGGCCAATCACTGCCATGCCCGTCTTTTGCATTATCTTCAAAGTTGTGATCGCTTAACCTGTAGCTCTGACGGCCCCACATTAATGATTTTCCACCAACGTGGAAACCGCGGTACCAATCGAAGCGTTTATCTTCAGTATAAGGGCACTCTAAATCGTTTACCCACCATTTTTCGTTTGCTTCCTGGTAAGGGTAATCTCTTTTTTGTACTGGGTGGGTACGTTTTTGCTCTTCTGTTAATTTACCGGCATGTTTAAAATCCCAAGGGTTTTTCATTGCGGTTTCGTAACCTGTAATGTGCTCGATGTTCATTCCTCTTTCGAGCATCAACACGCGCAAGCCTTTTTCGGTAAGTTCTTTTGCAGCCCAGCCGCCACTAATCCCCGATCCTATAACAATAGCATCGTAAGTATTTTCTGCTTTTAAATTTGTATTTAAATTCATGATGTTCTGTTGTTGTTTTAGAAATTAGGTAGCCCAAGATTTTTGACCTGGTTTTAAAGGCGCATTGCCATCATAACGGCCTGGAATAAGCACGTATGCCCTTGCTTTGGTACAACCAATTTCTGAAGAATAATAGCCCAATAAGGTCAGATCTCTTGCGGTTACAAAAAAGTAAGCCAAATCTTTGTTTTCTTCTGATTTGCTTTCCTTTTGTGCCAATGCGATAGCCCTTAAATCAACCATTAGTTTTTTACGGTCGGCGGGTGTTAAAGCAATGTAGCTTTTACCGAAATCTTTCATGGATTTAGCCTTAAGATCTTTAAATCCCTGAGCAAATGAGGTTTGCATGGTAGCTGGATAACAGTCCTTCATCATCATTGGGATAAACTTGCCCAATCCTGCAGCTTTTGCACCGGCAGATGATTTGGTAGTAGGCACAATAACATCAGCAAACTCTGCAAAAATCTTCTCGTCTTCAATAGAATATTTTACGAAGTTTTTTTCGTTTTCTGGGAGCGTAAAACTTTCAAACAAAACGCCCATTGTACTTGCTGAGATTGCTCCTCCCAACAAAAATGCAACGTTTTTGAGTGCTTCTCTTCTATGCATCGATTTTATGGTTTTATATATTGGTTACTTATGTGTTGAATGAGTAATATTAGAAAAAATATAACGGAAAGCTTAAGTTTTTACCGTTAAATTATTGATACGCAACGCGATTGTTACTCCGAATAATTATTCTAAATAATGTGCTTTTTGTGGCTCTATTACTATTTTAAGCAGCTTTTAGTACTCGTTTTACTTGGTGTAAAAAGTACATTTAGTGCAGATAAGTTTAACATTCACTAATAAATGCAAAAATGTAGGCTTTTTGCGGCCTTTTTTGTCTAAAGTAGTGTTTTCTTGATGTAGTTATAACTTTCTGCAATACTCTCGTAAGGCTGCTTTTTAATGATATCCTGCTCGGTAAAAATATAATCTACACCGGCCAGTTTTGATGCCGCAAAAATACGCTTAAAGTCTATACGTCCTGAGCCAACTTCTACAAAAACGGCTTTATCTGTTTTATCCATATCCTTAACATGGAACATTTTGTAGCGGCCCGGATTTTTCTTAAACATATCAACAGGATCCAAGTCTGCATTTACTGCCCAAAAAATATCCAGCTCAAAACCCACCAGTTTAGCATCGGTTTCTTTTAATAAAATTTCATAGCCTGTTAAGCCATTTCCCTGATCTTTAAATTCAAAGTTGTGGTTGTGATAGGCTAATTTTAGACCTGATTTTTGACAGTGTTCGGCGGCCTGGTTAAATTTTGCGGCCATGCGTTTGTAATCATCTAATGTTCCGTTTGCCCTGATATCGGTTGGTAGGGCAGGAATAACAAAATACTTTTGGCCTACCGTAGCAGCAGTTTCGATGTGCGATTTTAGCACTTTATCATCTCCGGTGGATAAAAACTCGGTTACATTGTAATGCCCGCTGGGCGAGGTAAGGCCATTGGCTTTTAATAAAGCATTAAAATCTCTGGCTTCGAGTCCCCAAAAGCCTTTAACTTCATATTTGCCAGGATAGCCGTAATAGGTTTCCACCTGGTTATAGCCAATTTTGGCCACTTGGGCTATGGTTGCCTTCACATCGGCTGTTAACTGTTCGCGCAGGGTAAAGAGGCCGATCCCGATTTTCGAAAGTTTTGCGGGCTGTGCTAAAGCCGATGTAAATATAGATGGACTTATAAAGGCTGCTGCCCCAGCTAAACCTGCCTTTTGTAAAAATGATCTTCTTGTTGTCATGATGTTTTTAGAATTAAAAAAACCGGAGCGTAAACCCCGGTTTTATTTGTTAGAATGAATAAGCCAATGATCCCCAGAAAGTACGTTGAAGTAATGTTCTGCCAATCATCAATGTGCCAGGGGTTACGGCCGAGAAATCTCTGAACTGATCTCCGCGAACATCGCCCTCTGTCAGCACTTTTGCATTTAACAAGTTGTCTGCCCAAAATCTTATTGAAATCTTTTTAGTAAAATTATAGCCTGCCCCAGCTTTCATTACCACATAAGCTGGTAACCTATAACTATCGCTAGGAGAGGTGAAGCGGCTGCCTACGTAATTTGCAGCTACATATAAGTTGAAGTTTTTATAATCGTAGTTGGCGCCAAGCTCGGTATTTAAAACCGGAACGCGTTCAGTCCTTTTACCTGTAAAGCTGTAGGTGCGGTCGCCAAATTCGGCCAGTACCGCTGCATTTCCTTTGGTCGATGCTTCGTAATCGGTGTATTTAGAATCCTGTAGTGTTCCGGTTAAGCGCAGGCTCAATGGTTTGGCAATTTTGTACGATACTTCGTATTCGGCACTGAACGTACGGGTAGACCCGAAGGCAACCAATGCCTGCGTGCCGGCAGCAGTTGTAGGCACATTGATGGTTAACGATACGTTTTTGATAGCCGAATAACTTCCTGAGGCGAAAATGGCCAGGTTGTTTTTAGCATATTTAAAACCTATCTCCCCTAAATAAACCGGGCGTTTTTTAATATTTGCAGGGTTGTAAGCGGCGGCATTGTAATCGCCAACATTGGGCGCATTGTAAGCTTTGGTTGCCCGGGCAAAAATACTCGAAGTTGAGTTTATCTTGTAATTGGCCCCTAACGATGCGGCCCAATTGGTTAAGGTTTCATCGTAAGCGGTATAACCTAAAATGTTTGACGTAGCTGCTGCAGTTGTATTTACGGTTCCGTTTGCATTTAAGGCATAATATGGTCTGTCGCCTTTTACATTCTGGTTATCAATCCTTGCACCGATATCCAAGCGCCATTTTTCAGAGATTTTAATCTCGTCACTGGCATAAGCAGATAAGGTTCTCGTATCGCCAATAAAGGTGTTTTTGGTCTGAACGGTTCTTTCGGCGGCAGTGGGCGATTGTAACAGGATGCTCGGGTGCTCTTTAAATTCAGAGAATGAACGGAAAGCATAACGCAAATCATCACGGTTATATTGGTGGATTCCTGCACCAATGCCCAAGCTATGGTTTTTAATGGTTTTCTTTAAATCGAGGTAGTTAACAATCTGCACATCACTGTTAATTTGTCCGTTGGCCGATGAGGTAATTACATAATCGCCGGTAACAAACGGTGCAACAGCGCCACCAGGGTAATAATAAGGTGTAGCTGCGGTTCTTGCTGCAATACCGGCCGGCACGGTGTAGGTAGAATTGGTGTGGGTATTTTGGTAACGGAAATTGTTAACAATCTGCCAGCCTCCATCTGTTAAGTAGTTGAACTGAAAACCAGCCGATCCTAATTTGGTATGGATACCATCTGTTAAGCTGAAATTGTGGTTGCCTGTTGCCGGATCGTTATAGCTCCATTCGGTTTGCAAAGGTACGATAGATTGTGAAGCCATATCATAATCGCGGTAAGTAGTCGGTTTTCCGGTACCATCGTACGGATAATAGCTTGTTAATAGGAACTGAACCTTATCATTCAGGTATTTACCGTATACCCTGATAAAGCCCTTATTGTTTTTGAAACTAAAAGTCATGTTGCCTTTAATCTGCCCACCTTGATTGGCCGGATTGAAGCCTTGATCTACCACACCGTTATCGGTACGGTAAAAGCCACCGATGTTGTATTTAATCAGGTTGTTTATTTTACCACCGGTGTTTCCATCAAAACGGTATAAACCCTGCGAAAAACCTGTTGTAAATTTAAATTGGCCATACTGTTTATCGGCACCGGCATAACTGATGTTGTTTACCACAGCACCCGGTGTATTGGCCTGGATAATGGATGCATTACCACCTCTTACGGCTTCGATATTCTGGATGGTTAAATCTGTTTTGTAGTATTGATCTACCGATGGGTTGGTGTTAAAACCTGTTGGCAAAAGTGGTAAGCCATCTTCTTGAATGCCTAAGAAAATGTAGCCGCCCTGCTGCGGAAATCCCCTTACCCAAACGTTACCCGGACCATCGCCACCTGTACTTTCTACAGTTAAACCAGGTATGGCCTTCAATAAATCGGTACTGTTTAATGGTGCCCTGTTGGTGATGTCTTTATTGCTTACCGAGGTTAGGGCCACGCTGCTTTCGAGTTTTTTCTTTGGGTTACCACCGGTTACCATCACACTTTCCAGTTGCAGGTTATCTTCTGATAGGCTGATGCTCAGGTTTTCGTCGGCATTGCCTGCCGATAGGTTTACTTCTTTAGAGATGTAGCCCACATACCTAACCACGAGCACACGGCTATCAACGGTAAGGCCCTTTAGCGAGAAGTTACCGTTTTCATCTGTTGTAGTGCCGATAGCTTTTCCTTTTACGGTAACTGATACCCCCGGAATGGCATTGCCTTTACTATCAGTTACTTTTCCGGTAACAATGCCCTCGAAAGATTTTAACAGTTCGAGGTTGTTATTAGCGGGAATAGAATAGAGCAGAATCTGATCTTTAACTATCCTATATCCCACGTCATAACGTTTTAGCGAATTCTCAAGAAAGTATTTAAGCTTTTGGTTAACCACATTGATGGAAACTTTACGGTCTGAATTGATCAGTTGTGGACTGTAAACAAACTTTACATTGGCTAAAAGTTCTGTTTTTTCGATAATGGTTTTAATATCGGTTTGATCGGCTTTGATCGAAATGGGTTTATTCAGAAATTCCTGGGCGTCGACATTTTTGGCAAATGCACCACAGGTAAAGATTATTATTGCAAGTATTTGGTAAATCGAAACTCTCATTGCATATATCGCCAGCGAAATAAGTTGATTTTTTTTCATAAATTTGGTTATTGTTCATTAAATGATTGGATTTATTGGACATAGGAATACCATGAATACATTTCGTTGTATTTAACTCGCCGGCAATGCCCCACATTGTCGGCTTTGTTTTTAGAAAAATATTATGGAAAATTAGGCCGCGGTTACGGGCTGTTGGTGTTTTGGTTTTTCTTCATCGTTTTTTATATATTTTGGTTAGTTTTTATTCGAAACCACGATACTGGTTCCCTGGATATAATATTTGCTTGATATGGTTCCGCAGATAAGGTCGAGCTGCTCATAAAGCCCTTTTTTGCTTAAATCTCCGGTAAAGGTATAGTTGGAAATCTGCTCATTATCAGATTTTATTTCGATTCCGTAAGCTTCAGATAAGGTTTTGAAAATATCCTTAACGCTTTCTTCTTTAAAATTATAACTCAAACTTGTGGGTACATTATAGGCCTCTGCTAAAGGAATAGGTTTACTTACCAGTGTTTTCTTTAAATTATGATCGGCAAAAATACCCTTCTGGTTGGGCGTAAGTAAAATAGGTTTGGCCAGTTTCTGCTTTGATAAACCAAAAAGCGTGCTTTTTTCATTTTCCTGAACCTGAACTTTTCCTGTTCTTACGGCAACCTGGGCAGGCATTTTATCGGTTGATGATTTTACCCAAAAGCTGGTACCCAGCACACGTACCACCAGTTTTTGGTTGTACACATAAAAAGGCCTGTTGGGGTTTTTGCTTACCGAAAAGAAAGCCGTTCCTTTTAAATAGACCGTTCTTTTACTGGCAGCAAAAACCTTTGGATAAATAATATTGGCCTGCGGTTTAAGCGTTACAGTACTCGAATCGCTAAGCGCTATAATGATGGGACGATCAGTATCATTGGTTTTGCTGATCAAGCTTAAATCGCTGTTTTCGCTCATGAAAGCTTGTTCTGCCGGATTGTAATTGGCGAAATATAAACCTCCAATTAAAAAAGCAATGGCTATAGATGCAGCAATGGCAAATTTTGGCCAAAGCTTTTTAACCTTTACTGCTGGTGAAGGTTTTTGCTCAGCATTATTAATGTTAAGCCAGGTATTCGCCTGCATTTCTTCGAGTGCGGTTGAAGATAGGTCTTTAAAATTCTTGCTATTTAAATTATGGTACCATTTATCAACCCAAAGTTTTTCGGCTTCGGTACAATTTCCGTTTTCGTAACGGCTGAGCAAATCGTAGAATGATTTCTGATCCATAAGAAAGAATATTTGGCTTTATACTATACAAGTAACACAAAGGAGGCTAAGCCCTAAAGGTGAAAGATAAAAAAGATGATATTATTTGTAATTAACTGATAATCAGTTATAAAAAGATATAGAAATTTTTAATATATTCTTTTATTCTTTTAATTGAGCGGGTGATGTGGTATTCTACTGCTTTTTCAGAGATGTTTAACCCCGTGGCAATATCTTTGGTAGATTGGTGCTGATAGCGGCTGAGCCTAAAAACTTCCTGCGTTTTTTCGGGCAAGGAGTTAATGCCCTCCTCAATGATGGAAGAGAGATCGTGGAGCGCTACCAGGTTGGATGTATCGTGGTGATTTTCTGAGTAGTTTAGGCTTTGGTATTCCATATACCTGTTCTCCATAACCAAACTGCGAATGTGGTTAATTACACTTAGTTTTAGTGCACCGAACAGATAGGCCTGTAAATTGTTGATCTGTATTTCCAGCCGTTTTTCCCATAGGGAGATAAATATATTTTGGACCAGCTCTTCTGCAATAACTTTATCGCCCGTTTTTTTATAAGCGGCCAATAATAACTCTTTGCTATAGGTGAAATATATTTTTTCGTAAGCCTGTTTGTCGCCTAATTTAAGGCGAACCAGTAAATCTTCAGATTTCTGAGGCTCAAAGGGAGTCATTTCTTTATTTGGTTATTCGGGATTCTTATCGTAAATGTAATAAAATTAATGTTATTTGATTGTTCAATTGTAGGAAGGTTTAGCGTACAGCGCTAGGCGTACCGCGTTTATATCCGTTTATAACTCAAAATTATGCAATTCAGTTAGCCATTCACAATTTAACAATCCTTAATCAGTTTACAAGTACAATTAACCGATTAACCTTTCTTCATATTATCTCATTTTTTTACCTTTGCTCAATCTCTAAAAAATTATGCAAGAAAAAATTATAGTTTTAGGCTCTAACGGGCAAATTGGTACCGAGTTGGTAACCATGTTGCGTAAAATATATGGCGATGATCATGTAGTTGCGTGCGATATCCGCAGGCCTGATTACGATATCAAAAATTCTGCACCGTTCGAATTTGTGAATGTACTGGATAAAGACATGATCAAAGGGGTTTTTCAAAAATACAAACCTACACAGGTTTACCTTTTAGCAGCCTTATTATCTGCCACGGGCGAACAAAATCCAAAACTAGCATGGGATTTAAATATGAACGGCCTGCTAAACGTATTGGATCTAGCTTTAGAGTATAAAACAGCAAAGGTGTATTGGCCAAGTTCAATCGCAGTTTTTGGACCTAATTCGCCAAAAGATAATACTTCACAATATTGTGTAATGGACCCTAATACGGTTTATGGAATTAGTAAATTGGCTGGTGAGCGTTGGTGCGAATACTACAACCAAAAATACGGATTAGATGTACGCAGTATCCGTTATCCTGGTTTGATTAGCTGGAAAGCTGCTCCGGGTGGTGGAACAACTGATTATGCAATCCATATTTTTCATGATGCGCTGAAAAAAGGAAGTTACCAAAGCTTTTTAAGTGCCGAAACCGAATTGCCGATGATGTACATGGACGATGCCATCCGCGGTACCATCGAATTGATGGATGCACCAGCGGATCAGATTTCGGTACGCAGCAGCTACAATTTTGCCGGCGTAAGTTTTACCCCTGAGGTTTTGGCTGCCGAAATCAGAAAACATATTCCAGATTTTACCTTATCTTACGCAGCTAACGACCCCCGTCAGCAGATTGCAAACAGCTGGCCACGTTCTATCGACGATAATTACGCTGCTAAAGATTGGGGATGGAAACCAGAGTTCGATTTATCGAAACTGACAATTGACATGTTAAATAATTTAAAAAAATAATATTTTGGTTAACTGTTTAAATCGGTTAATTGTTTAAATCGTTGTATGGCGCAGTTAACCGATTTGGACAATTAAACAGTTAACCAATCAGAACTACAAAATGGGAAGAGCATTCGAATTTAGAAAAGAAAGAAAATTTAAGCGTTGGGCCAAAATGGCGGTTCAGTTTACGCGTATTGGTAAAGATATTGTAATGGCGGTTAAGGAGTCTGGGCCTCATCCAGAAACCAACTCGCGTTTGCGTACTGCCATGCAAAATGCGAAAGCCGTAAACATGCCTAAAGATAGGGTAGAGGCTGCTATTAAGCGTGCATCTGATAAATCGTTGGCCAATTACGAAGAAATTGTGTACGAAGGTTATGCGCCGCACGGCGTTGCTGTTTTAATTGAAACGGCTACCGATAATACCAACCGTACCGTAGCAAACGTTCGCAGTTACTTTAACAAAACCAATGGTACTTTGGGTAAAACCGGATCTCTGGATTTTGTTTTCAACCGCAAATCTATTTTCCGTTTCGCACCGGTTGATGGTTTGGATTTGGAAGAACTGGAGTTCGAATTGATTGATGCAGGTTTAGAAGAACTATACGTTGAGGCTGATGAAGAAGGTAACGATATTGCTGTTGCACAGGGTGCTTTCGAAAACTTCGGCTCTTTACAAAAAGCATTGGAAGAAAAAGGCATCGAGTTAAAAAGCTCTAAATTAGAGCGCATTGCCTTATCTCATCACGAAGTTACAGAAGAGCAAGCTGCTGATGTTTTAAAGCTAATTGATAAACTGGAAGAGGATGATGATGTGCAAGCGGTTTACCACAATATGGCTGAGTAATTTTATTTGGCATTTTATAAAAAAGGTCCCGATGTAAAATCGGGACCTTTTTTGTTTAGACCTCGCAGGTTTTTAAAACCTGCGAGGTCTGGATACCTGATATTTGATTTTTCTTAGAATTTATTTAAGTTTAAGCATGATCAAGACAATTCCGTTAGCGTATGAAACTTATTATCATATATACAATAGGGGAAATAATAGTGAGATCATATTCCGGGAAGAATCAAACTACCTATATTTCCTAAAATTATTAAAGAAATATATTTTACCTGTAGCAGATGTTTTTGCCTATTGTTTATTAAATAATCATTTTCATCTTTTAATTAGGGTAAAAGAGGAAGATAAGATTACTGTGAACATAGAAAGAAATTTTTCTAATCTCTTTAATGCCTATGCAAAAGCTTATAATAAAAGGTTTGACCGTAGTGGAAAACTTTTTGAAGAACGTTTTAAAAGGAAGGAAGTAGAGGATGAATCATATATTACCGAACTGACTATTATATTCATTCCAACCCACAAAAGCATGGAGTATTGAAAGATTTCAGGGCTTATGCATACTCTTCCTATGCTGCTATATTGTCAGATAAGCCTACATCTTTAAAAAGAAAAAAAGTTATTGATTGGTTTGGAGGATTGTCTTTCTATGAAGAATATCATGAGAAGAAACATCAACAACTTAATGATAACCTAGAGGGTTAATAAGTATTTGTATTTAGACCTCGCAGGTTTTTAAAACCTGCGAGGTCTAATAAGCTATTTCTTATGCGAAAACAACCAAGGCAACAACTCCGGTTCGGCAAATGTGCTATCCCAGCTATTGTGGTTTGCATTTGGGTAAAGCGTAAATTTCACCTCATAGCCAACAGTTTTTAGGCGTTCGGCAATGGCAATTGAAAATGCCGGATCCACTACATCATCTTTTGCCCCATGGAAAATCCAAAGAGGGGTTTTCTGGTATTTTTTAATATTGTTGGTATTATCGCCTCCACATATGGCTATGGCTGCAGCAAACTTGCGGCGTTCTCTTCTTAACAGCTCGTAAGTGCCCATGCCTCCCATTGATAAGCCACCAACGTAAACCTGATCTTTGTTTACATAAGGTTTTTTGAGGAAATCTTTAACCATTCCCTGCAGGGCATGCATAATTTTGGTCGGCTTGCCACCTTCAACAAAACTGATTTTTCTTTTGCCCTTGGCGTCTTTTTCAAAGTTGGCATTCGCCCAAAAGTCATTTGCGGGACATTGCGGAAAAACAACAATCGCCGGGAAATTCTTGCGCACATCACTTTTCAAGAATAGTTTTCCGCCATGTACCAACTGACTGGCGTTATCATTGCCTCTTTCGCCGCTGCCATGCAAAAAGAATATAATTGGATATTTTTCGTCCGGGTTAAAATTTTCGGGAAATAAGATCCTGTAGTAAATAGAATCTTTGCCTTTGATAAAACTTCCCTTGTCGTATTTTTTAAAATCCTGAGCGTTTAAAAAGAGTACCGAAAAAAGAATGCAAATGGTGAGAAAAATCTTTTTCATTTAACAAAAATAGAAAACCCTGGCTACTTTGCAATAGCACAGGGTTTATAACCAAACCTAATTGTCTTTATTTCAGTGTAAAAGAAGCTTCTTTTACATCGCGCGAATTCGTACCGATAAACACTTTAAAATCGCCAGGTTCTGCCACAAATTTCAAATCTGAATTGTAGAATTTAAGATCGTTCTCCGTGATATTAAAAGTAATCGTTTTGCTTTCGCCAGCTTTTAAACTTACTTTCTGGAAACCTTTTAGCTCTTTAACAGGGCGGGTAATGCTGCCCACTAAATCTCTGATGTACAACTGAACAACTTCTTTACCATCATATTTGCCTGTATTGCTGAGGGTAACAGATGCTGTAATTGATTTTCCTTTAGCTAAGGTATTTGCGCTCAATTTAATATCGCTGTAATTAAAAGTGGTGTAACTTAAACCGAAACCGAAAGGATATAATGGATCGTTGCTTACATCCAAATAGTTGGAGCGGAATTTTTCAAACCATTTTCCATCAGCCAACGGACGGCCGGTATTTTTATGTGCATAATAAAGTGGCACCTGACCAACATTTTGCGGGAAAGTAGCACTCAATTTTCCCGATGGATTAACCTCACCAAAAAGTACATCAGCAATGGCGCTGCCGGCTTCACTGCCTGGAAACCAAACATTTAAAATGGCAGGGATATTTTCTTCTTCCCATTTTAATGCTAACGGACGGCCTGTAAACAGCACCAAAACCACTGGTTTACCCGTTTTAGCCAAAGCTTTTAACAGGTTTTTCTGTGTTTCAGGAATCTGGATATCGGTAACACTGCTGCTTTCTCCGGTAAATTCAGAACTTTCGCCTATGGTAGCTAAAATTACATCCGATTTCTTGGCAACTTCTAAAGCTTCTTTAATCATGTCTGCTTCTGAACGTGAATCGTGCTTGTATGTAGGGTTGTGGATGTTTACATAACGGTGCTCCAAAGCAGAATCGGCTAAGAAGTTCGATCCGCGGGCGGTTAATATTTTGGCATCGTTGCCTAAAGCATTTTTTAAACCTTGAAGTACAGTTACCGATTTATCAAATAAAGCTGCAACACTCCAGGTGCCGTACATATTGGCGGTATTATCGGCCAATGGACCAATTAAACCGATGGTGCCCGATTTTTTAAGCGGTAAAATGTTATTGTTATTTTTTAAGAGTACAAAGCTTTCTGCTGCAATTTGGCGTGCTACCTGGCGGTTTTCTGGACTGAAAACTTCTTTCTCAGCCCTTTGTGCATCGCAGAATTTATATGGATCGGTAAATAGGCCCAATTTATATTTTGCCTGTAGAATTAAGCGACAGGCGCGGTTAATTTGATCAATGTTCACTTTCTTTTCGGCAAGCGATTTTTTTAACGTGCCCAAAAAGCCTTCTCCAACCATATCCATATCTACGCCGGCATTTAAGGCCAGGGCAGAAACGGTTTGCAGATCGCCCATGCCATGTGCAATCATCTCAGGTATACCGGTATAATCGGTTACTACGAAGCCTTTAAAGCCCCATTGGTTGCGTAAAACCTCTGTCATAAGCCACTTACTCCCCGTTGCGGGTATTCCATCAACTTCGTTAAATGAAGCCATAATACTCGCTGCACCGGCATCAACAGCTGCTTTGTAAGGTGGTAAGTACTCATTGTACATCCTCACTTTGCTCATATCTGTTGTGTTGTAATCTCTTCCACCTTCGGCAGCTCCGTATAGGGCATAGTGTTTTACACAGGCTAAAATTTCGTTATTGGCCTGAAGTTTACCTTGATAACCTTTAACCATGGCTGCTGCGATTTTAGAGCCGAGGTAAGCATCTTCTCCGTTTCCTTCCGAAATTCTTCCCCAGCGCGGATCGCGTGAGATATCGACCATAGGAGAGAAGGTCCAGTTAATACCACTGGCACTGGCCTCGATAGCAGCAACCCTTGCCGATTTTTGTACAGCTTCCATATCCCAGGTAGCACTCATGCCCAAAGGGATTGGAAAAACAGTGTTATAGCCATGAATTACATCCATTCCAAATAGCAATGGAATTTTCATCCTGCTGTTTTCTACTGCAACCTTTTGTACCGCCCTTATTTTTTCGACACCCTTGATGTTGAACAAACCGCCCACCTGACCTTCTCTGATCTTTTTACCAATATCACTGCTATTGGCCTGTCCGGTGGTAATATCACCAGAACTGGGCAAATTCAATTGACCAATTTTTTCATCAACCGTCATCTTCGCCATGAGGTTATTGATGAAGGTATTCATCTTGGCCTCATCAGCCGAAACAGGTTTTTTAGTTTGTGCTGATCCGTTCAGTACAAACAGGGTTAAAAAAACAACCAGGATATTCGCTCTATTCATTGTATGTGTATTTTATTCTTTTTTCTTATCGTGTTTTCGTTACAAACGATTAACTATTTCCACGCGCGTTAGAAACGCCCGTGAGCTATTTATTTTAATCAACTTTTTTTACTTCGGTTTTAGCCGAAACGCCATTCTCATTTATGGCCTCGATAGTGAAATAATATGGTTTTTGGCTATCCATTGCCTTAAACCAGTATTCGTTAAAATCGTGGATCATAATGCAGTTGTAAAGTTTATCGGCAGCTGTTCCGTAATACAGGTTGTAGGCAAATGCATTATCAACAGGCTGCCATTTGATATAGGCACTGCGCTTGTCTTTTTCGGTTCGCAATACAATTAGGTTTTTTACCTGCCCAGGCTTTTCTCCATTTCCATTGCCAAAAACACGCAGGCCACTAATGGCAAATTTTCCTGTTGGCATATGGATATTTACCATTTTGATGAACCTGGTTTTTACAGCCTTCGGAAGCTCGATATAATCGTGCGGTACATCCGTTTTATTCTGACTTTTATCAACCAAAACCGTCCATTTTTTACCATCAGTAGAGGAAAGGATTTTATATTGATGAAAAATACCTATCTGCTTACCAATAAATTCGGCATCCTGATCTGCATAATTGATCTGAATCGCATTAACAGTGGCCAAGCTGCCCAAATCGGTTTGTATCCATTCGCCATTGTTTGCTGTTTTAGCGCTCCAATAGGTTTTTATGCTTTCGTCAACTGCATTGTTGGCCTGAAAACCGCCCAGTGTTGAAGAAACGGTTACCGGTTTTTTGTAATTGATTAACATCCAGCCTGGTCCTGCGGGCCCATTTTCTTTCCTTTCGGAAGGTAGGTAAAGTGGATAATCCCCAAATGCGGTATTGGTCCACATTACATCATCTTTATCGAAACCTGTTGGCCAAATGCCCATTCTACGTTCCCACGTGTTTTTTACGCAGATAATACTGGTAGAAATGTGCCAATAGTTTTTGCTATTATCCTGAAAGGTTGCCCCATGACCAGCTCCGCGAGAAAATCCTCCGCCCTTATAACTCAAGGGATCGGATTGCGGTGTAGCCTGAATACCATCAAAAAGCGGCTTACTGCCAACCACAACCCCGTCAGCATAGCCACTGAACTCGGTTCCGGGTGCGCCATACTGGAAATAGTACTTGTTGTTGTGCTTGGTCATCCAGGCGCCTTCGGCAAAGGGATCGAGAAAAGTATCGTCCATGTATTCGCCAAAGCGTTGCCAGCCATACCGCCAGCTTTGCAGCAGGTACATTGGGGTACGTGTTCCTTTGGGCTTAAAGGTTTTCCTATCCAGCTCTACACCGTACATAGGGTAGTTGTTGCTACTTCCGTTGTACATGTAAAACCTTCCATCATCATCGGTAAAAAAAGAAGGATCCCAACCACCAATTTCTAGCGAATCGACCAGTGGGAACCATTTGTTACCTTTTGGATCGGTACTGCCCCAAAGCGTAAAGTTTTTGGTGTAAGTACTGCCAAAAACCACCATCGTATCCCCAACAATGCCCACGCCTGGCGCGCAGAGTTCATCTTTGGTTTTGTTCCATGGGCGGAGAAATTTTCTTTCCACAAATTTCCAGTTCAACATATCTGGGCTGTGCCAGTAACCCCATTGATTGGTGCTGAACAGATAAAAATCTCCTTTATAATTTACAATTACCGGATCGGCAGTGGCGCGGTGTTTTCCCCATTCGGTAAAAGATTCGAAAGGTGTATAACCATAATCCACATTAATCGGGTTGCAATAGGTTTTTTGCTGGCCCGAAGCCCCTAATGCCATGCAACTTAATATGATGAGTAAAATATGCTTCATGTGTATGTTGTTAGGAATCAGTTTAATGATCCTGATAATTTTTAGCGTTCAATCTGCCCAAAGCTTTATTTATCTGTGCTTTTTTCAAATCCAAGTTTGGTTAAACCCTTTTGAACATCGGTGTTGCTCATAAATAACTTCCAAAGTAACCTCGATCTATAATTTTCGATCATAACAACCATTGGCCCCTGATCTATTCCTAAATATCTTTTTGGGTACCAGTTGTCTGTTTCAGAAAAAGCATCGTAGAAACCATATTTCCCCCAAACTTTATCGCCCAGGTTTTCGTATAAATGGCGGATCACTTTCATGGATTCTTTTGGTGTATAGGGGATTGATGAGATGGCCGCAGTTGGAGAAATTACGCCAAAATCTTCCTGTGGATTATGCGCTGCGTAGCCTTTAACTGAATAACTGGCAGTTAAGCCCCAGTTGTTTTCGCCGTAACCTTTAAATCCTTTAGGGTTGGCCACACAATAATCGTGGATGGCCAGTGTATGGTTTACATTGTTTTGCCAGTAATCGGCATAACGGTCTTTTAAGCCCTTTGGGTTTAACCCCAAGTACGAGTAATGCGCCCAGAATAATGGACCAACTGAGTTTTTCTGTCCTTGATAGTCTAACGTGAAGGGATGACCATAAACTTCGAACTTGGTTTTAATTTCACCATTTCTGGCCCAGCCCTGATGGTAAACTTCGGCCGGAACGGTATGTGTTGGAGAGGAGGCCGCCAAAACATACATGATTAGACATTCGTTATAACCTTTAACGGGGAAATTCATTTCCCATTTATATTCTGGCGACCAGTGCCAGTACAATACGTTTTGACCTCCATTGCGGTACCAGTTAAAATCGATTCCTTTCCAAAGTTCATCTGCTTTTTTGGCCACAGCTTTTTCTGCTGCGGTTCCGTTTTTATAATACGCATCAATGCAGATTAGGGCCTGTGCAACAAACGAAGTTTCTACTAAATCGCCACCATTATCTTTTCGGCCAAAAGGGCGTACTTTTCCGGTTTCGCCATATATCCAATGCGACCATGCTCCATGAAAGCGGTCTGCTTTAGCCAAGAAATCAAGTATTTTGTTTAACCTATTCAGTCCATCCTTTTTAGTTACATAGCCCCTGTCAATTCCGCTTAAAATGGCCATTAAGCCAAAGCCGGTAGCTCCTGTAGCCACCGTACTTTTATCGTTTTCGGGATAAACATTATCAACATGGTAACGCTCTCTACCTGCTCCGGATGTTGGTTCTGCACCATCCCAGAAATATTGAAAGGTTTGTTTTTGTACCAGATCCAAAAGCTGATCGTCAGTTAAATTTTTCTTAATGCTGAGATCGGGGTTATAGGATTGCTTTTCTTCCTGGGCACAGGATGTACATGAAATCAGTACCAGCGAAAAAAGAAATATGTGTTGAAATTTAAACTTCATTTGTGTGTTGTAATGTTAAAGGTTTGGACCGCTAAAACCGAGGCCTTTCATACCGGATTTAATTTCGGGGGCACTCATAAATAAGTTCCAGATCAGTTTGGTTCTATAATTTTCAATCATCACCACAATCGGCCCTTGGTCTATCGCTAGGGTAGAAGAGGCAAACCACTGGTCTTTTAAAGAAAAAGCATCGTAAAAGCCGTAATCGCCCCAGGTTTTATTGCCCAGTTTATAATAAAAATATCTAAGTGCCTGCATCGATTCGGTTGGGGTATAAGCCATAGAAGATAATGCAGCAGTTGGTGCAATTACACCAACATCGTTACCAGGCGAACTGGCCGTATATCCGTTTGGAATGTCGCTTGCCGTTAAACCCCAGCAGTTTTCGCCGTAACCATAATTGCCTAATGGGTTGGCTTTACAATAGTTATAATTGATTAAGCTATGTGCCTTGGTCTGCGTTTCGTAATTGGCATAGGCATCGGTTAAACCTGTTGGATTAATGCCCATAAAAGAATAATGGGAGAAAAATAAAGGTCCGCTATTGGCCGTACCCAATGGCAGTTGAACGCCATAATAACTGTTGCCGTTTTTCATGGCGCCGTTTTGTGCCCAACCGTTATCGTAAACAGTTTTAGGAATGGAGAAAGTAGGAGAGGCGGCGGCCATTACATAGGTAATTAAGCATTCGTTCCAGCCTTTAATGGGTAAATTCATATCCCAGTTATAGTTTGGGCTCCAATGCCAGTACAGGGTATTGCTGTTGTCTTTACGGTACCAGCTCCACTCAACACCGTTGTAGATGTTGTTAATATCAGTTCTTAATGTCGTTTCGGCAGCATCTGCTCCATTAAAATATTGCCTAGCAGTAATTAAACCAGCCATTAAAAAAGAAGTTTCTACCAAGTCGCCGCCATTATCTTTTACACTGAACGGAATTACTTTGCCGGTATTTCCATCCAACCAGTGTGGGTAAGCCCCATGAAAACGCTCAGCTGTTTTTAAGAAAGATACCATTTTCTGTATCCTGGCCAATCCATCGGCCCTACTGATAAAATTACGGCTGATGCCAGTTATCAGGGCCATAATTCCAAAGCCCGAGCCACCAGAAGTAACGGTATTTCCTGAGGTGTTTCTTTCTCTTGCCAGGCCGCTTGTAGGGTGGCCAAAATCCCAGAAATATTTAAAGGTTTGTTTTTGAACAAGGGTTAGCAGCTCATCGTCGCTAATGCGGGCAAATTTATCGGTATCGTCTAATCCAATGCCCAGGCTAATGGTTACAGGATTAATCAACTTTCCATTTGTTGAAGATTTTAGGGCTCCACTGATAATTAAAGTATATGTTGCAAAGGATGAAAGTGCAGTTTTAGGGACAATTACAATTGTTTTATCGGAGTTTTGCAATTGTTGGTTGTAGGGAATAGCTATTCCGTTAGCGTCGGTTAATTTAACCGCTTCAGCTATGGTTGAACCATTAACAGGTTCAGTAAGGTTAATTTTTACTTCTGGTAAATTATTTAAACCATTATAAATTAATGTGCCATTATATTTATCATTAACGGTAAATGATAGGCTTGTATCATTTACGCTTGGAGATACGTTACCGTTTTTTTTGCAACTGAAAATTAAAAGCATTGCAATGGCTGCCGGCAGATAAAAAAGTTTTGCTTTGAGCGAATTGTTAAGTAGCTGTGTTTTTAACATTGATAGATTTTTGAATAAGCACATGGCAAAATACCATGTGCTTATATGAAGAATTATTTTCCGGCAAGGCCTAAATTGTACAAAGTGTTAATGTAGGCTTGTGGTAGAACAGTATTGTAAACCCTAACCTCATCTATAGAGCCGGTCATAGCACCAAAACTGGTATCTGTGCTTACGGTTTTTCCAGCAATTAGGTTATAATTTGCGCCCATTATTACCTCACTTGGCTCAAATGAATTGAAAAGGCTGGTTCCTGTTCCCCTATTTGGGTAATTTCCAATCTTAACTGCATTTGCCCAAAGGTCAAACACTCCTGAAGAACCATCGTAGGTAATGAGCAGGTGTACCCATTTAGTAGCGCCAATTTTAGGCGAAAGGTTAGCGGCACCGAAATTATTAACATTATCCTGGCGACCACCGCTTACACTCGTAAAATAAGGATGTATCTGTATATAGTCGGTATTGGTTGCAGGGTTTGCATTTGTTTCTAAAATGAAATCCACATTACCATTAAACATTCCCGGCCTTGCGATTTGAAACAGCATGGTTTTTTTAGATCCATTATTTAAAATCTGAACCCATTCGCTTATGGTAAAGCTTTTTAGTGCTGCAGTTTTTAAAGCATCGAATTGTTTGCCGTAATATAAATAACCAGCACTTAAGCCTAAGGCCTGTCCTCTAACACCACCCGGAATAAATGAATCATTTAAAGTTGATGTTGGTGCCGAACTGCTTTTCAGTTCGTTTTTAGTTCCATCAAAAGACCAATAAGCCACTAAATTTTTAGGATAAATTTCATCTGAAGAACTGAAACCATCAATTTTTCCTTCATAAGCAGACGGATCTACATCAGGAAGGTTATTTGGATTATCACTCTTTTTGCAAGATGAAAATATTGCAGAGCAAACAGCTATGCCGAATGCTAAGCGTTTTATATTTAAAGTTGAAACTTTCATTGTTTAATTTTTATGGTTTAATAACCAGAGTTTTGAGTTAAAACGCCTTTACTTAAATCTATCTGAGCTTGAGGAATCGGCAATAAATTATCGCGCGAAGCAATAAAATTGGTTTTTCCAGCGCTCGGTAAAACTGATCCAGAGATCCCCCATCTTACTAAGTCCAAGAAACGGTCGTGCTCCATAGCAAGTTCAATCCTTCTTTCTTTTCTGATGGCTTCTCTTAAAACGGCTTGATCTGTAGTTACAACATCAGGTAAAGTACCTGCCACGGCTCCGATTCTTGCTCTTGCACGCACGCTGTTCAATGCCGCTAGCGCTGCAGTAATGTTTCCTGCTCCGCCAACTTCGTTTGCAGCTTCGGCATACATAAGCACTACATCAGCGTACCTCAATAAGCGGATATTCATCCATCTACCGGCACGGTTATTATATAATGCCCTAAAAGCTGGGTTGGTGTAAACTTTGTGGTTGTATATCGGGTTTTCCCAAGTCGTTGCGGTAGCTTCGCCATAAACAGTCCTATATGTGGTGGCCGCTGTACTTCTATATAAAAAGGTTCTAGCTTTTCTTGGATCGTTGGGCTCGTAAGCATTTTCAAGGTTGGTATTTGGAACATTCCATCCATAACCTAGGTTCCAATCGCCAGCTGCCCTTACACCTTGCCATTGGGTAAATTCAGCACCATTATCGTTAGGTACGCTTGCACTGGCTGTAGCTTGAACTTCAAAAATTGATTCTTTGCTGTTTTCTCCTGATTCTCCGAAGATTTTATCATAAGAAGTGCTCAAATCATATTGACCAGAAGTCATTACCAGATTGGCTGCACCCATTGCTGCTGCCCATTTTTGCTGTGTTAAATAAACTTTTGCCAACAGGCCGTTTGCCATCCCTTTTGATGATCTGCCAACAAATTTTTTATCCCAGCTTACTGGTAGGTTGGCCGCTGCAAACTGTAAATCGGCCTCAATAAAGGCATAGATTTGTGCTGGCGAGCTTTGTGGCACATTATATTGATCAACGGCCAATACCTTATCAATTAATGGAACCCTACCATAAAACCTAACCAAATTGAAGTAGGCATATGCCCTTAAAAATCTAGCTTCTGCCTGCGCCTGTATTTTTTGCGCATCCGTGGCAACGATATCGGTGTTGTTGGCTACTTTATCAAGTACAGTATTACATTTGCTGATGAACGTGTAATAAGCTGTCCACATGCCATTACTAAAACCATTGCTCGGCGAAACTGGAAAGTTATCCATCGTTATCGCATCTGCTCCACCATCTGTAGGAGAACTCCCTTTATCTGCATCATCGCTTCTTACGCTTGTAGCCAAAAAGAAACCAGTGCAATGCACACCGAACGATCTTAAATCGTTATAGGCTGCATAAAGAAATACATCATACGGGCCTGAACCAGATGGATAAGGATAATCTTCAGTAGTGTATTCGCCCTGTCTTTGTGTATCTAAAAACTTTCTACATCCTGTTGAGGAAAATATCATTAATGCAGCTAGTGTAATAACAATACCTTTACGGGTGTTAATATTCTTTTTCATTTTATATTGATTAAATGATTTTTATTTAAAATGTTACGTTTAACCCAACAGAGTATACTGCAGGAATCGGATATACCCCATTATCTGCACCGCCGCCAAGTATATTGCCTACCTGTGGCTCAGGAGAATATCCGGTAGCCTTACTCCAGGTTTTAACATTTTGACCGCTTACAAATAATCTTAATTTTTGGATGCCAACTTTATTAAAGATTTGGTTGTTAAAGGTATAACCCAACTGGATGTTACGTAAACGGAAGAAACTGCCAGACTCCAAGAAATATGAGCTAAATAATAAGTTATTACTCCTCGATGCAATAATAGGTTCTACATTTGAGGTGCCAGGACCAGTCCATGCATTTAACCTGTTGCTTTCGTAGTTAAACTGTGCAAAGTTTGCAGTACGGCGTTGCGTGTAAATTTTATTTCCTGCAACTCCCTGTCCTTGTACAGTGGCATCAAATCCCTTGTAACCAAAAGATATACTTAAACCATAACTGTATGGAGGGAATGGCGTACCTAAATAAGTCCTATCTGCAGGTGTAATTACACCATCGCCATTAAGATCTTCGTAAGCAATATCGCCTGGTAATGAATTGGAAAGGGCTGGTTGTCTGCCTAAATCGGCTGTTGATTGATAGATGCCTACTTGTCTGTAACCATAGAAATACCCTATAGAATTTCCTGTTTCAGTTAAGTTAACACCTCCATTACCTGTAATTTGGAAGTTGCTGGTGTTACCGATCGAGTTAACTATGTTTTTATTGTAGCTAAAGTTTCCAGAGATATTATATGTAAGCTCTTCCCCAATTTTATCGTTCCAGCCTAAGGTAAGCTCCCAACCTTTATTTGTTAATTTACCCAGGTTGGTAAAATAGGTCTTGTTTTCGCCCGGTAAAACAAAGCTGGTTAAGATACCATCGGTGGTTTTGTTGTAATAGTTAAGCTCGGCACTTAATCTATTGTTTAGTGCCCTTAAATCTAAACCAATATCAAAACCTTCAACAATTTCGAAATGTAAGTTTGGATCAGGAATATAAGTAAAATCTACGGCAGGATAAACGTTCTCGCCGAATACTGCAGTTGATGCCTGCGAAACTGTTTGCTGATAAAGATTTGGATCTACACCTTTTGAATTACCTAAGCGGCCCCAAGCCGTTCTGATTTTCAAGAAATCTATTCCCTTAATGTTGTTTTTGAAAAAATCCTCATCACTTAAAACCCAGCCTAAACCAACACTACCAAATGTTCCCCATCTGTTTTGCGGTGCAAATCTAGAGCTACCGTCTCTTCTGATGGTTGCATTTAACAGGTATTTATTTTTATAAGAATAGCTTACACGGCCAAAAACACCTGCATTCGATTCTTCTGCACCGCCACCGCCATTAGTGGTAATGTTATCTCTGGCAATCGCATCTAAGTACCATAAATTTGAATCAAACGGAACTTTTAAAGTCGAATCCGTTCTAGATCCGCTTAATGATGTGCTCGAGGTGAAAATTGAGGTAAAACCAATCATGGCGTTAATCCTGTGGTCATCTTTAATTACTTTATCGTAATTTAAGGTGTGATCTTGCTGATATTTACGGCCTTCAAATGTGTTTTGGTTTATTGTAGTCCGGGCTGTTGCATCCAAGAATGTAGATGTAGGTGTTGTACCTTCACCAATGTTAACCACACGGTATGGAAGTGGGGTATAACTTCTTACATTGTTGAATCCTAAATCAGTGTAGAAGGTAGATTTTAAGGTGAAATCTTTCAAGAATTTGATTTCTGCATATAAACTACCATTAAACCTGTAACCTCTATTGATAGATGTTCTGTTATTTCGATCGATCGCGTAAACCGGATTACCTACCTGTGCCCTCTGAAAAGATGGCATGGTGTTGTATAAACCTGCGCCATTATCAACAGGAACAATTGGGACAGCTCTAATCGCTGTATTCAAAACATCGGCAGTTGGCTGGTTTCTGAAATGGAAACCGGTAAGGTCTGCGCCAATTTTAATGTTATCCGTAATTCTGATCTCTTCGTTTAAACGGGCAATAAATTTTTGGTAATTATTATACTTTATAACACCATCCTGATTATTGTAGCCCAAACTAACCAAGGTTGTGCTTTTCTCGTTATTGTTAGAAATACTCAATGAATTGGTGTTTATTGCCGCATTTCTAAGGATCTGGTTTTGCCAATTCGTATCGCCAGTATAATTGGTAAAATCGAATGGAGCAGCGCCAGCATTGGCCAAAGCAGCCGAATATAGCTTTTTGAAACCTGCCGCATCAACAACATCAATTAAATTATTAACGTGTTGTATACCGTATGTAGTTTGAAAATTAACGGTGGTTTTTCCTCTTGCTGCCCTTTTGGTGGTAATGGCAATTACCCCATTGGCACCTCTTAAACCGTAAATTGCGGTAGAAGATGCATCACGTAATACATCAATGGTTTCAATGTCGTTAGGGTTTAGGTAATCGATGTTATCCTGCAATAGCCCATCCACTACATATAAGGGATCAGCATCTTTAGTACTGGCAATACCTCTTAATCGCACGGTTGGTGCACTGCCAGGCGAACCGGCATTCGAAATCGTCATCCCCGGAACCTTACCTTGCAAAGCTGCAACAGGGTTGGTTACCGCAAACTTTTCTATTTCTTCGCCTTTAACGCTTGAGATGGATCCTGTAACATCCTTTTTCCTTTGTGTACCATATCCAACTACCACCACCTGCTCTAATTCTTTGGATGATGAAACTAATACTACGTTAATTGTTGTACGGTTGTTAACTGGTATCTCTTGGGTAACATACCCAATAAATGTAAATACCAGGGTTGCATTAGCAGGTGCAGAAATGCTGAACGCCCCTGTGGCGTCTGTTTGTGTGCCTGTTTGTGTACCTTTTACCAACACGCTCACACTTGGAATGGTAGACTTGTCGCCTCCATCAGTTACGGTGCCTTTAATGGTAATGTTTTGCGCAAATGCTACGTTAATTGCGAGTAAACAAATTCCGGCCAGAACAGAAATTCTTGTAAAGATTCTTTTCATGCTTGATTATATTTAGTTAATTGTTAGTTAAATGTGAGGTTGTTTTTGCTGATGTGCAAGTGTGATTACCTCTACATTAATACATCATCAGAGCTTGTGGGGTATCTCAGTCAAATAAACCAAATGCGATTTTAGCCCAAAAACGCAGTTTTTTGAATTTTAACATTATATTAACATCTACACAAGTGTAAAATGAACACTAAGTGTTTTGTGGGGCTAATAAAAACGTGATGAGAGGTAATGATGTAGTACCTGTTGGGGCTTGTAGAAGAAAAATGACCGAAAAAGCAGTTTTTATGCAAACGTTCCCGACTGCATTTGAGCGGTAATTTTTATGATTTAGACTATATGTCAGGACGGTTAGAGCTCCATTAAAAACTCTGTTAAATTTTTGTCGTGCGGTACTTCCAGTTTTTTACGCAAGCGGTACCTGCGGATTTCTACACCTCTTAAACTGATGTTCAACAGCGACGACATTTCTTTACTGCTCATGTTCATCCTTAAGTAAGCGCACAACTTTAAATCGTTTGGAACCAGATCCGGATGTTGGGCCTTCAGCTTTTTAAAGAAACTTTCGTGCGCCTCATTAAAACTGTTTTCGAATAAATGCCAATCGCGCTCATCGTTCATCCCATCGTTAATTACCTTCTGGATTTTGCGTGTCTGATCTTCCGAAAGCTTCTTGCCATTTTCATCTTTCAATTTGGTAATATCATCACTCAGTTTTTGGAGAAGCTCGTTTTTATACACCAAGGTCATCGCAGAATTGGCCAGCTCTCTGTTTTTCGAAGCCAGTTCTGCCTGTAATTTCTCGGTTTGCAGTTTAATAATCTGCTTCTCACTGGTTTCGGCTTCTTTCCTTAGTCTTTCTTCCTGCTCAGCCTGCAAGCGGTCGGTAATTTTCTGGCTGTCCCTTTGCAGTTTTCTTTCGTATATTTTTTTGCCCATAATTAAAACCACTACAAATAAAATGGCATAAAACAGGATGGCCCAGTTGTTCAGGTACCAGGGGCGCAGTATGGTAAAGGTGTAAACGGTTTCCCCACTGGCTGTATTATTATCTATTTTGGCCCGAACTTTAAAGGTATAGGTGCCCGAACTTAAATTGGTAAAATCTTTTTGGGTGGCATAACTCCAGTCCGACCAGCTTTTGGAGTACCCTTCAAGGTAGAATTGGTATTTTACCTTGGCCTGCCTATAGTAAGGCAGTGCATAAGAAATCCGGATGTTGTTTCTGCTGTTCTGTATCTCTGTAATTTCATCGGTATTGCCTGCTTCACTGATCAGCGAAAATTTATCGGTAATGTCTTCAACCCGCCTGATCAGGACAGCTGGTAATTTTTGTTTTTGATTATTGAGTTCGGCTGTTGGGTTATAAATTACGAAGCCATCATCAACACTGATGAGGTAGATCGAATTGCTGATTCGGCTGATGTTTTCGTAATACTGAACCATCCTGCCATCCAGAATACTAAACTGGTTCGAATCGATTTCTACTTTTCCAGGTTCGCTAAAGTTAACCAGAGCAGTTTTGCCATGATTGATAAACCAATATTTTTTAGCCCCTGCACTGATAATTTTATTGGAGGTTTCAAAAGAGCCCAGGTTTTTGTTCAGCGCTTCGTATTTGGTAAACTTGTTGCTCAGTTCATCGTATGTATAAAAACCGGCATCGGATGAAAAGACAATTTTATTTTCTAAGTTAAAGATATTGATATTGTAATTGCCCGGAAGCCCATTCTTTTCGTCAAAATATTTGGTGCTGGTTACACCGGTATAATCTGGACTTAGGGTTAATTTAAATAAGCCCTTGTAAGCGTGTGCCACCCAAATATCGCCTTTATTATCCTGTTCAACATATCTGGATGGAGCATTAAAGCCTGCAATTTTGGTTACAAATTTTAAACCGGCACCTGCCGATTCTGTAAATAAGGATAAACCTGTATAAGTACCCTGTACAAGATAATTGGGGTTCGAATTTAGCTTTTTCATGGTCCATCCGCCTGTAGTGCGCGATACCCACTCAATTTTATCGCCAATAACTTTAAATGTGCCGTTATTGTGCCCACAGATCAGCTCATTATCAATAACTGCTAGCTCCCAAACCTGGCCCTGCGAGTTGGGTATGAGGCGGAAATTAAAGGGCAGAAGGTTGGTTGGCGACCATTCGCTGTAAAATAAGCCTTGGTTTGTGCCGAGATAGATTTTGTTATTGAAAATGATACTGGAATAAACCGTACCGAACTGGCCGGTTTTATCGAAGTAAAAGTAAAGTGGAGAGTTAAGCTCAATCCGATCTATCCCGTTGTCAAGCCCTGTCCACAAATTCTGTTCATTATCAGCATATAAGCTCAAAATGGTATTGTTCTGTAAACCGCTGGATTTATTGATGCGCTGCACTACCCTGCCATTTTCATCAATAATAATCAGGCCGTTTAAAATGGTACCATAAGCATAGTATCTGCCCAATAAACTTACACCATTGTTAAGCTGGTACGTTTTTAGGTAACTGTTTGCCGGGGTATTTAATGGTGCAAAATCTTTCCCATCGTAAGTAAATAGCCCATTTTTACTGGTGCCGATAATGAGTCCGGCGGTTTTATAAGGAAGGATGGAAAGGATGCCCTCTTTGCCCAGTTTCTCGCTATTTGGCAGGTGGATCAATTTATTGCCCACAAGTTCAAATAAGCCCTTTTCCAGCACTTCAATCAAATACCTATTGTTAACTTTATGGAGGAACAGAAAAGAAGAAGGGGATTTTACCACCTCAATTTTCTGGTTTTTATAAATGAAGATTTTGGAGAACGACTGAAAGATTACCCGGTCGCGGTCTACATAAATTTTCCAGATCTCGTCATCTATTTTAATCCCATTGGGCAGAAGTTTGGTAAGTGAATTATAGCTTAATTTATTGTTTTTAATTGCCCAGTATCCAAATTCTCCAAATCCTCCGGTATAAATATTACCACTATCATCAGTTGCAACCGATCTAACAATCTGCCTGTTTGGCATCTGGTATTTTTGCCAGTAACGGCCATCAAAAGTTAACAAACCTTCTGCATTACCAAAGTACATTACCCCGTTTTTGTCTTTGGCTATGCTCCAGTTTTGGTTTCCGGACGAATAAACAGACTTCGGATAATTTTCGATATAAGGTACACCTATACTTTTAATGTCAGCAGCAAAAATACGAGTAGAGGTACAAACGACAAGCAAGAAAAGGATACGCAGAAGTTTTTGCATGTAATGCTAAGTTAGGATGCTGTTAAAATACAAATTAAATAAAAAAAAGAGAATTGATTAACTTGTTGATCAACTGAAACAAAAAAGCAGATGCCGTATGAGTGTTTCATACTGCATCTGCTTTATATAAAGTTTGAAGTAAGTTTTAAACTAAACTGATTTTCCCAACCGGCTGCGGTACTTTTACATAATAACCAGTTCCATCATAAGGGCGCTTGCGGGGGTTAGTGGTACACTCAACCGAGCAACAGCCCTGAAGCTGCTCACCACAGGCATCGCATTGGGTAATGTGCTCATTACATTCTGGATTGGCGCAATTGATCATTTTAGGAGTGGTAACACCGCAATTGTAGCAAACAGAAACTACAGTTGGGTTTACTTCATTTACATCAACAGCAATGCGGTTGTCAAAAACATAACATTTGCCTTCAAAATCCTTACCGCCTGCTTCTTTTCCGTATTTGATAATACCACCGTGCAATTGGTAAACATCATTAAAGCCGTGGTGCAAAAGCAGGGCCGATGCCTTTTCGCATTTAATACCTCCGGTGCAATAAGTTAATATTTTCTTGTCTTTATACTGGGCAAGCTGGTTAATCTGCTCAGGGAAATCGCGGAAATTCTCGATATCGAGCGTCACCGCATTTTTAAACTTACCCAGGTTGTGCTCGTAATTTGAACGTACATCCAAAATAACCACATCATCATCATCTTTCATTTTCATGAAATCAACCGGCTCCAAATGTTTGCCCGTTTTTTCGTTCGGATTAATGATCGATTTATCCCTTAACCCCGAGTGCACAATTTCCGATTTATAGCGGCAATGCATTTTGATGAAAGAAGGCTCTTCCACATCATCAATTTTGAATTCTGTTTTGGCAAACCTTTCATCGGCATGTATGGCTTCCATGTAAGCTTTACATGCTTCCGGACTGCCCGAAACAGTTCCATTTAAGCCTTCGTCTGCAACGATAATACGGCCTACCAGACCTAGAGATTTACAAAATTTGAGGTGATCGGCAGCAAATTGTTCTGCATCCGCTATGTAACTATAGCAATAGTAAAGTAATGTCTGATATTTTTTCATAACGCTATTGATACCGTTGCAAACGGCGTTTAAAGCGGGGCAAAGATAATAAAAAAGGTTGAAGGCTAAAAGGTTTAAGGTATAAGGTTTTGTAATCTTTAAATCAAAGCCCTACCATTTTAGGGGAGGGGTGCGAGGGGTTATAGTCCATAAGAAATTCTAAATCCTTGCGTTAACTTACGTCCGCCATCGTAGGCAAAACCATAGCTGGCCCTTAATACGAGGCGCTGTATACCGAAATAAAATTCTTTATAATTTCTTTTTTCAGGAGAAGACAGGTAGCCGCCGCCAATAAATTCTTCGAGCTTCGCTTTGCGCAACAGTGGAATTTTGTTCATAAAGAAGCCAGCAAAATTATGTTCCAGGTGGGCCTCAAAATATTGCTGGTTGGTGCTGAACTGGTAAAAATCCAAATATTGGAATTTCCTGATATTGGGCGGAAAAATGGTAGAAATGTTACCCGAAAAATGCTTAAAATCAGGGTAGTACATTTTACTGTTGTTTACAAACTTACCTGCGCCTACCAAAAAAGAGGTATAGCCCAATAGGCCCAAACCAATTCTATCTTGATACACTTCCGCTTTTATGAAATCATAATCTACATCGCTGCTCAGCACGTTTTTAAATCCTTTTTTATACAAAACTGTAATCCTAGGGTATTTGGATTCGGTATAAAACTTGCCATCCGGGCGGGTAATGTATTTTTGCCCTACTGTATAGGTTAAGCTTGCAGAAGCACTGAAAGAATTATATACCGGGAAAAGTGGTATTTCTTCGGTGGGTGTAAAAGGGTTATTGGAGGTAAATTCGCGGTCTTTCGCATCAAAGAATTTAAAGGTAGAGCTATTGGCCAAACTCTTGTTCCGGCTGTAATCTACACTTGCACTTCCCTGCAGGCCGGTTGCCAGCTCTCTTGTAGTGTTAATATTTGCGAAAGTTTTTTCATAATATTTAGGAAAATTCTTTTCGTAAATTAAAGAGTTGATGGTATTGCCCAAGGCGGTCATGGAGCCTAAGTTGTTGAGGTCGAAAATTCCATTCCCGAATGATGCACCTACGCTGGCCCTTTTAAGCGGGTTGTAGTAATAGCTTCCCGTTAAACTTCCGGTTAATTTTTGGTTGGCAAAACCATACCTCAGTTCCGGCCGGATAGAGTACGATCTCCTGTTTTCAAAATCTTTCCGGTAAGTAACACCGTATTTAATGGCAAAACCTTCTACGGTGTTGTAAAATATAGCCCGCAGAACCGGGTCGAAATGCCAATATTCCTTGTCGTACCTATCGTTAATACTTACCCCTCTAAGCAATAGTTTTCCGATCCCAAATTTGTTGTTTTCTCTTTCTAACGAATCGAGGTACTTTTTAGATTCTTTTAATTTGGCTACACTGTCTTTCTTCACATAGTTTACCTTTTCGTCTTCCGTAAGCGGAACAGGCCTGTTGTTTGTCCAATAAGCGGAGTCTTTTTTGTTAACCATTTCCGTTATTTTCAGTATTTCGCCGTTGAAGAAATTTTTAGGAAAATTGGGCTCGATATCATAGTTGCTGTAGACCCCCACAAAATAACCTGCAATTTTAAAGCCCAAAACATTGCCCGCAAACTGGAAATTGATGTTGGTAGGCATGTAAACATCTTTAACCTTGGTAAACTGCTGATTGATATTTAACGTATCGATAAAGTTGATGCCCGCATTTTTGGTTAAGTACAAATCGGTATTGTAAATTCTCCAGCTGTCGTCTATAATGTAGATAATGCCCCTAAATACAGGGTCGTTTTCACGGCGGGGAATTACCTGTATTTTATGGATCAGTTCTCCGTTTTCCCTGTTTTCGCCCAGCAGTTTATATTTGTAATAGAACATCGCATTATCGGCAATGGGCGAAATAAATCCCCGGGCGCTTAATTTGTTTTCCATCAGGTAATTGTCGTAAAAATTGATTACCAGGTCTGATGCCTTATTAAAACTAAAAGCATTGTTCCTGCCGGCAACCTTTGATGAGATCATCTCTTCATGGATATCGTTTGGCCTCCTAAAACTGAACCTGCTCTGCGATTCTGAAAGGTAAATGATGCCCCTGCGGTTAGTATCGAGTTCCAAAACCTTTTGTATATCCTGCCCGAAAAACTTTTTAGGCGCTCCTTTTAAACGCTGAACACCTTTGATGTAAACATCACAGTTAAAGCCCTTAACTTCGTTTAGGTGTACTTTTCGTTGTTTAATGGCCTTTCGGATAATGGCAAAGGCCGGATCTTCTGCATTGGCCCTTATGTTTACATTTTCTAGCGTATAGCTTTCTGAAGTTAACGTTACATTTAAAGCAAAATCATCAGAAAGGTTGATAATATGGTCCTGTTGTTTATACCCCACCGCCCTAAAGCTCAGGGTCTGCTCTCCGCTTTTTAGTTTTATAGAATACTTGCCATCAACATTTGCCGATGTTCCTGTTGTGGTATTCTTTAAATAAACTGAGGCAAATGGTACGGGCTGTCCATTGGTATCTTTAACAGTGCCTGTTATTGTAAATTGTTGAGCAGATACAATCGTAGTGAAACCACATAACAATAGGAGCGCGCAAATTCTTATCATAAGTTAGATTAGTAAACTATAAATATCGAATAACTTTTAAGACTATACACATACCCATGTGTTAAAGTTTGTTAAGTTGTTAAAAAAAGCAACAATGCCAATTTTGCCGAAAGTACGGCCTATGCAATATGGGATATCCCATACATCAAACGTTTGTCTCATTGATGTAGCGTAAAAATTGCCATTTTAATAGTGTAAGCAGTTTTTTTTATAACTTTGGACGCAAAAATCAACCATATTAAAGGCCATGTATAAAACATTACAACCAGTTCTGCAAAAAGAACTTGAAGAAATAGAAAACGCTGGATTATTTAAACGCGAACGCATTATTATTACCCCTCAGGGTGCCGACATTAAAGTAAGTGGTGGGGCAGAGGTGATTAATTTTTGTGCAAATAACTATTTAGGGCTCTCTTCTCATCCTAAAGTAATAGAAGCAGCTAAAAAAGCGATCGATGATCATGGCTATGGTATGTCTTCAGTACGTTTTATCTGCGGAACACAAGATGTACATAAAGAATTGGAAGCTAAAATTTCTAAATTTTTGGGTACTGAGGATACGATTTTATATGCTGCCGCATTTGATGCCAATGGCGGTGTTTTTGAGCCCCTTTTCAATGCAGAAGATGCAATTATTTCGGATGAGCTGAACCACGCCTCTATTATTGATGGGGTGCGTTTGTGTAAAGCACAGCGTTTCCGTTATAAAAATGCCGATATGGAAGATCTGGAGAAACAATTAATTGCGGCGAAAGATTGCAGACACAGGATTATTGTTACCGATGGTGCTTTCTCTATGGATGGTTCGGTTGCTCCTTTGGATAAAATTGCTGATCTGGCTGATAAATATGAAGCGTTGATCATGATCGACGAATCTCACTGTACCGGTTTTATCGGTAAAAATGGCCGCGGAACCCACGAACATTTTAATGTGATGGATCGTATTGATATTATTACAGGTACTTTAGGTAAAGCATTGGGTGGTGCATCTGGTGGTTTTACTTCAGGGAAAAAAGAAATTATCGATATGCTGCGCCAGCGTTCGCGTCCATACCTTTTCTCTAATACGCTTGCCCCGGCCATCGCTGGCGCATCTATAGCTGTATTGGATATGTTGAGCGAAACTACCGCGTTAAGAGATAAATTGGAGTCGAATACTAAATATTTCCGTGAAAAAATGACTGAGGCCGGTTTTGATATCAAACCAGGCTTCCATCCAATTGTTCCGGTAATGCTTTACGATGCAAAAATTGCACAGCAATTTGCGGCAAAAATGCTTGATGAAGGTATTTATGTGATCGGATTTTTCTATCCGGTTGTGCCTCAGGGCAAAGCAAGGATCCGCGTGCAGTTATCGGCAGGGCACGAGCAGCACCATTTAGATAAAGCTATTGCTGCATTTACCAAAGTAGGTAAAGAACTGGGCGTTATTTAAGCCCTTACATTTATACAGAATTTAAAAGCCGCTTTATGCGGCTTTTTTTGTTTCGGGTTCATTTTCTTTTATAATGCTATTGTAAACTGATTATTTGAACCGGTCAACCCTAAAAATTTTGGATAATTTGCTGTATATTTGAAGCCATGTTACAGGATAAAATAACACAGTATACCGATAAAATCAATGCTTTCGTTACCGAAAAGGCCGACGAGTTAGAGCAGTTCCGCATTAAATATTTAGGAAGTAAAGGCGTAATCAAAGAAATTTTCGACGAATTTAAATCTGTTTCTGTTGAAGAGAAAAAATCGTTGGGTAAAGTTTTAAACGAATTTAAGCAACTGGCTGAAGCGAAATACCTAAGCTTAAAAGAATCTACTGAAAGTGCTGCACCGAAAACTGAAAGCGCACAGCTCGATTTAACTTTGCCTGGCGAAGGTTTCGAAATCGGCTCTCGCCATCCTTTGGCTTTGGTACGTAGGGAAATAGTGGAGATTTTTGCCAAACTTGGCTTTACTGTGGCCGAAGGACCTGAAATTGAAGACGATTGGCATAACTTCTCGGCGCTTAATTTTCCTGAAGAACATCCTGCAAGAGATATGCAAGATACCTTCTTCATTAAAAAAGGTGGAGAAAAGGGAGATATCGCTTTGCGTACCCATACCTCTTCTGTACAGGTGCGCATGATGGAGCAGGGACAGCCGCCTTTCAGGGCAATTATGCCGGGCCGCGTTTATCGTAATGAAGCCATTTCTGCAAGGGCACACTGTTTTTTTCACCAGGTAGAAGGTCTGTATGTAGATGAAAATGTATCATTTGCTGATTTAAAGCAAACCTTGTTCTATTTTGTTCAGGAATTGTACGGAGAAGGTACCAAAGTACGCTTCCGTCCATCATATTTTCCATTTACCGAACCTTCTGCAGAGATGGATATCTCATGTACCATCTGTAAAGGTGCAGGCTGCCCACTTTGTAAATACAGTGGCTGGGTAGAAATTTTAGGCTGCGGTATGGTAGATCCCAATGTTTTGGAAAACTGTGGTATCGACTCGAAAAAGTATAGCGGCTTTGCATTTGGAATGGGTATCGAACGTATTACCAACCTAAAATACGAAATCAAAGATCTGCGCTTGTTCTCAGAAAATGATTCACGTTTCTTAAAGCAATTTAAATCTGCTTTAATTTAATAATGAAGTATTTATACAGCATATTGTTTGTTTTGGTTTTTGCGGCAGGCTGCGGCAAAGATGAAGGTTACATTCCGGATGTGGCGGTAAACTATAATGTTACGTTAACCGAGTTTAGTTTAAAAGCGGTAAATAATGTGCTGGTTGTACCAAATTACGGTGTTGGCGGATTGTTGATCGTAAAAACACCACTTGGTACTTATGTGGCTTTTGATCGCTGCAGTACTGTAAATCCGGAGAAAATATGCAAGGTAGCACCTGATGACAGCGGGGTTACAGCAACAGATGCCTGTTCTGGAGCTAAGTTTTCACTGTTGGATGGAAGTCCGCAAAAGGCGCCTGCTGAAAGAAGCCTGAAAGCCTATAATGTTTCATTGCAGGGCAATACACTATTACACGTAAGCAATTAAAATGGAAGCTGAAAAAATAAAAGAAACAGTAAAAAAGGCTGCCAAAGAACTATTTAGAAAATACGGTTACCATAAAACCAGTGTAAACGAAATTGCCAAAAAAGCGCGTATAGCTAAAGCAACAATTTACAAGTATTTTGAAAGTAAAGAGCAGGTTTTAGATAGTATCTTAATGGATTATCTGGATCAGAACCTGCACGAAATACTGCACAATAAAGTGAGTTATGCCTCAGAGGAGGAGCATTTAAAGGCGCTGGTAATGAAAACCAGCCGTTTATCTTTTACTGCATGTAACGAATTTATCGGTTGGGATTTTGTACGCGAAAATGCCAACTCGCAAGAGTTTTTAAAACACCTTTCTGATCAGCTTGAAGCATTATTGTTGGCGGCGTATCTGCAATTGGATAATTTTAAAAATAACCCGGCCAGGAGAGAGGGCTTGGCATTTCTGTTAAAAGCAAGTAAAAGCATTGTATTCTCTTTTGCCTTTACATCCGTTAGCGATTCGGATGTGCGCAAAAATTTTGTGAGTTTCCAAAAAGAAATACTGCCATTTTTGGTTAAGGCAGCGCTTTAATTTCATTAAGCACTATTTGGTCTTAGCTTCCCGGTAAGAAACTAAAAAATAAACTTATAGGTATGTCGTAGCGAGAAGCTGCCACTAGAACAGGTGGTCGTCATGCTGAATTTATTTCAGCATCTTTGATGGAAGATAGACCCTGAAATAAATCCGTGTTTATCTGTGTGCAGCTGTGGTTAATGTAACCTTGGTTACTGATTATAATAATCTTTCATCTTGAATTTCTGTACCGTTCTCTTTATTTTACCATCAACAAGTTTTTGTGTAATAACGGTAACATTATCTGCAATACTCGAATCTTCAATTACCGATGAATCTTCGTAAAGGCTGTTCTTCGCATCAAATTTATAATTAATGGTTTTATCGAAACAGCAGCCGTCTTTTTGATGGATTGCCAGCTGCTTTGCTTTTTTATCGATATCGAACATACCCAAATTGCTGCTGGCCAGTTTGGTCAGCTCGGTATTCAGGGTAAATTTGCTATCCTTTGACAGGTAAATATCGTATGATGGACTGGAATAGGCACCATTATTTCCGTTTCTAACCGCAATATCTTCAAAGCCGTCAAAATTAAAATCACCAAAAATTAAAGGTGTTTGGTATTTACCCAGATCGAGCCATCCCAATTTGGCATTCTGGTTTTCTGTTAAACCAAAATCGAGGTCTGCCGAGTGGAAAGTAAATATTTCTTTATCAGATATTTGATCGTATAAAATAACAGTTGCTTTTCCGCTGCAAGAGTTGCCCTCGCACTTATCAACAAAAATTTTGGCCTTATATTGATTAGAGCTGTTATTGGCGGTGAATTTAAACTGCGCTTCAGAAGTGCTGGCAATCAATAAAATACTGCAAAGAATGATCAGGATTTTCATTAAATTTTTTCGGTAAAATTACATCAATATCCTGGGGCAAAAAGTTAAAAAAAGTTAACGTTTCCTTTTGCGTGTTTGGATATAGCTCTTCACTGCCGATTTGGTGGTAAGCCAATCTTTTCCGTCTTTATAGGCATCTATTTTGCCCTGACGGGCCAATAAACTAACATATTCCTGCCCATAGGGTACATCGGGTTCGGCCACAATTGTTGATATGGGTTCGTAATCTCCGTAGCTGTTTCCGGGCAATGCATTAATGTACATGTTTAAAGAGCGCTCTAAAGCCTGCAACATTAACAGGCAAAGCTTATTGTAATTGCCTTTATTGGCTTGATTTAATGATTCGTAATGCTTTTTCCGGTCTGCTTTTAAAATAATAGCAGGTGGAAAGCCCTTTCTCATTAGTAACAGGTTCATGGCGAGCCTTACAGTACGCCCGTTCCCATCAAAAAAAGGGTGTATCCAAACCAGTTTGTGGTGAAAAATTGTACTGAGCACAATGTCGTTTAAACCTAAAGGATTATCGTTTACAAAAGTTATAAGCTCATCAAGTAAATAAGAGACCTTATTGGCATTTGGCGGGGTAAAATTGGCTCCAACGATGCGCACGCCACCATTTCTTAAACGGCCGGCATAATCATCTTCAATGCTCCGCAGTACCAGGCCATGTAGTGATAATATATCGATGCTTCTGAGTAGGTAACTTTCTTTAACCAGTGTGTAAAGGTAATCGATTGCTTTTTCGTGGTTAAAAGCCTCAAAATGTTCTCTTAACGATTTGCCCTTAACAGTAATACCTTCCTGCAAAACCATCTGGGTTTCTTGTAGGGTTAAGGTATTTCCTTCTATACTGTTAGAGTTGTATGTCCACTCCAGGCTGAGATCGGTTTTGATACGGTGCAGGGCACTATTGAGCAGTGGCCTTGATGAATCAAGGCGTGCTTTTTTCTCATACAACCGATCGATGGTGGGTTGGAGTTCTGCTAAATTATTTAAATCTAAGTTCCACACACCCAAATATACTAATATCGTTTTGGATTAAAAAATCACCAAACCGATATTAAAACGCAAAAAATAAGGGTTTATCATAAGTTGATATCCATCCAGATTTGTCACATTGAGCTCGAAGCGCCACGCAAGACTTTTATGCAAGTCCTTCGACAGGCTCAGGATGACAGGTATTCATTTATGAGACAGCCTTAGATGGTTGAATTTGAATTACTCCCACTTAAATACTTTAACAGCAACGGCATAGATTCCGATTCCCCAAAGCAACAGGATCATAATCTGAAATTTTACATCCCAGAGCCCTGAGCCTTCAAAAGCCACCTTGCGCATGGCATCGTTTAAATAGGTGAGGGGCAATGCCCTGCTTATCGGCTGTAGCCAATTCGGAAAAGCCTCGATTGAAAAGAATGTTCCCGATAATAAGAACTGCGGTAAGGTTACAATATTCGAAATTGGAGGTACCATACTTTCGTTCTTGGCAATGCCAGAGATAATGAACCCGAAGCCCATAAAAACAATTACACCCATGGTTGCCAATAAAAGCATATTAATTACCGTAATGGGGCCATGTATTAAGGTAAAGCCAAAAAAGAAATGGCCAATAAGTATAATAAATAATGCACCCAGCAATGCAAAGCCAATCCGGGCAATTGCCTCGCCAATTACAATGCTCGAGCGTTTTACCGGCGTGGCAAAAAAGCGTTTAATTACGAGTGTTTGGCGCAGACTTAAAAATACAAATGCAGTTCCGAAAACACCGGTGCTCAATAAAGAGAAACCCAATTGCCCAGGAAGGATAAAATCGATGGTTTTATACTCTCGGCCAGTTACTGTGCTTTCTCTTATCTCTGCTACAGAAGGCTTTAATGTTTTATCGTAAAAGAGGTTATTCAGTACTGATTTTAATATTCCGCCCTTATCTCTTGATGCAGAAGTGTAAACCACATTTACCGAGTAGGCCGCTGTATTTACTTTTCTGTGCACATCAATCATGGCATCCACATTTCCTTTTTCCAGCAGTTTATCAAAATCGGCTTTCGATTTATCTTTAACCAGGCGGATCATTCCAGTTTTTTCGAGCATCGCCACAACAGGATTATTCACATCCGAGCCTGGGGTTATGCCCACATCGATACGTGTGCCGCCGCCGCCCAAAAAGCCAAAAACGAGGATAAATATTAGCGGGAAAGCCAGCGTGAAAATCACTGCCGAAGGACTTCTCATAATCGACCGGAAACTCGCTTTGGCCAAGGCTAGGGTAGCCTTGGTATTGCTGTAGCCCTTGGTTTTTAAAGGTAAATTCGAGTTTTGATCGTGTATATCTTTTTGCATAATCGTTCTGCTAGATTGTATTTTTCAATAATATTTTTAAGCCTGGAGATCTCCTTGCGAACAGTTGGGTTACTCTCTCCACTCTTGACCGGTAAGATGAATGAAAACATCTTCCAGGTTTGCTTTTTTAACTTCTTTTTTGCGTTCAAAACCGCTGCTAACCAATTGATCGATCAGATTGTCAGGTGTATCCAAGGCAATAATCTGCCCGCGCTCTACAAAGGCAACACGGTCGCAAAGCTGTTCGGCTTCGTCCATGTAGTGGGTGGTAATTACAACTGTGGTCCCAGCATTGCGTATCTGGATAATCAAATCCCATAAATTTCTCCTTGCCTGTGGGTCCAAACCAGTTGTAGGCTCATCAAGAAATATAATTTTAGGCTGGTTAATTAATGTGGTGGCAATAGAAAAGCGTTGCTTTTGGCCGCCTGAAAGTGCCTTGTATTTGGCTTTGGCTTTGTCCTGCAGATTTACCTTCTCCAGCATCTCCATAGGTTTGATGTCGGCTCCATAAAGTCCTGCAAATAGCTCAATTAATTCAACCAGGTTTAAATTGGGGTAATAGCCGGCAGCCTGTAGCTGAACGCCAATGATCTGCTTAATATCATGAGCCTGTTTATCAACCGAATAGCCATCTACAATAATTTCTCCTGAAGTTTTATCCCTTAGGGTTTCGATAATTTCGAGTGTAGTGGTTTTGCCTGCGCCATTGGGGCCGAGCAGACCAAAAATTTCATTTTCATAAACTTCAAAGCTGAGGCCTTGAACGGCCACAAAATCATCATACTTTTTTACCAGGTTTTTTACGCTGATAATGGCTTTGTTTGTATCCATGCTGCGAAGTTAAGGAGCTTTAAATGAATTAGTAATGAATTTTGTTTCTTCTAGGTTAAAATGTCGGTAAAATGATGTTTTAAGCAGGCGAAAATAGCCTATAAAAGAAATCTGCGGATCAACAGCCTGTTTTTGCCGTAGATCCGCAGATCGTATTGTTGTTTATTGGGTTAACAGGTTAATTGTTTAACTGTTCTGTCCAGTCTAACTCCAAATTTGTTCATTGGCTAATGGTTCATTGGTGCTTCTCCTTTTCCCTTTGATCCTTCCGCCTTCCAGCCTTCTACCTCTCTTTAGTCTTCTACCTTATGCCTACCAAACCAATTCGCCTTTTATTACATCAACAAAATCGTCGAATAAGTAACGCGAATCGTGTGGGCCTGGTGATGATTCAGGGTGGTATTGAACTGAAAATGCTTTTTTACCTTTGACACGGATACCTTCGATAGATTTATCGTTTAGGTTAATGTGGGTAATTTCTACTTTATCCGAGTTTCTAACCTCATCTGGAATTACGCCAAAACCATGGTTTTGAGAAGTAACTTCACAGTGGTTTTTAATGATATTCTTAACTGGGTGGTTTAGTCCGCGGTGACCGTTAAACATTTTCATGGTACCGATGCCGTTGGCTTCTGCCAATAACTGGTGACCTAAACAGATACCGAACAATGGTTTATCAACCGCTAAAATTTCTTTGATGGTTTCTACTGCGTAAGGCATAACCGACGGATCGCCAGGGCCGTTTGAAATGAAATAACCATCAGGGTTAAATTTCTCCATCTCGGCAAAGGTAGTTTTAGCAGGGAAAACCTGAACATAAATATCACGGTTCTCGAAATTGCGCAGGATGTTCTTCTTGATGCCCAGATCCAGTGCAGCCACTTTTAAGCTTGCTTCCGGATTACCATAGAAATAAGGTTCAGTTGTACTTACTTTAGAAGAAAGCTCTAAACCTTCCATTGATGGAACATCAGCTAATTTTTGCTTCAATTCTTCCAGATCAGTAATTTCTGAAGAAATAATAGCATTCATGGCGCCTTTATCCCTGATGTGTCGAACCAAAGCACGCGTATCGATATCAGAAATGGCAACTAAATTATCATTCTGGAAATAGTCCTGAATAGATTCTGTGGCCTGTTTGCGGCTATACACAATGTTGTAATTTTTACAAACTAAACCTGCAATTTTAATCGAACCCGATTCGATCTCATCTTTTTGGATACCGTAATTACCAATATGAGAATTGGTGGTAACCATTATCTGTCCAAAATAACTTGGGTCGGTAAAAATTTCCTGGTAACCTGTCATCCCGGTATTAAAACAAATTTCGCCAGTAGTGGTGCCAATTTTTCCGGCCGCTTTGCCGTAAAAAACTGTGCCATCGGCCAGTAATAAAATCGCAGGTAACTTGGTGTAGTTAGTCATGGTAATTACAATATGGATTTTGATTTAAAAAAGAGTTGAAAAAAGAATGGCTTTCGGCATTAAAGCCGTTTTTGCGGGGTGCAAAAAAAGATGAATATATCCCTTCCATTTCGGGGTACAAAGATAGGGTTTTAGATTGGAAATGTAAAAAGAAAAATGAAATAAGGTAAGTTGAAGGACTAAAGCTAAAAGCAGAAAGACTAAGGCTGAAAGCAGTGATCCGCAATTTGTGTAAAAAATGATTTTAGTCTGAGATTGCTTTGGTCTTTTAGCTTTGGTCTTTCGGCTTAATTAAAGAAAAAACAATACTTTTGGCAACACAAAACAAATCCAATGTCGGTACATAAAGAAATCAAACGTGTTACCACGCACACTTTACAGGAAATGAAACAGCGTGGTGAAAAAATATCCATGCTAACTGCCTACGATTATTCTATGGCCACGATTTTAGATGATGCAGGTTTGGATGTTTTATTGGTAGGCGATTCAGCATCTAACGTAATGGCAGGGCACGAAACCACATTGCCAATTACCCTCGATCAGATGATTTATCATGCGGCTTCGGTAATCAGGGCGGTTAAACGTGCCTTTGTTGTAGTCGATCTGCCTTTCGGTTCGTACCAGGGAAATTCGAAAGAAGCTTTAAATTCTGCCATCAGGATTATGAAAGAATCGGGTGCCCATGGTGTTAAACTAGAAGGTGGAGAAGAGATCATTGAATCAGTGCAGCGTATTATTACTGCTGGAATACCGGTAATGGGGCATTTAGGATTAACACCACAATCTATATATAAATTCGGTACCTACACTGTACGGGCAAAAGAAGAAGAAGAAGCCAATAAGTTAAAAACCGATGTACTTGCCTTGCAGGCTGCAGGTTGTTTTGCTATTGTTTTAGAAAAAATACCTGCTTCGTTGGGTAAATTGGTAACCGAAAGCTTGGATATCCCAACCATAGGTATTGGTGCCGGGCAACATTGCGACGGACAGGTATTGGTTGTAAATGATATGATCGGTTTAACAAAAGGCTTTAAACCACGCTTTTTACGTCAGTACATTAATTTATACGATGAAATTTTAGGTGCAGCACAAGCGTATATCCGTGATGTAAAAGCAAATGATTTCCCGAACGAGAAAGAACAGTATTAACCCCAAACCCCTAAAGGGGCTTGGAGTTTTGAGTAAGAGTTTTGATTCAACAATTTAAGCAATTGAACGCTCCACTATTCTCAATTAACCAGTTTAAACGATTAACCAGTTAACCCAATAAACTAATGACTAATAAACCAATGAACTAACAAATGCCGATTACCGATAACGACATACTTTTTGAAGATAACCACTTAATTGCCATTAATAAAAGGGCAGGCGATATTGTACAGGTGGATGAAACCGGCGATGAACCTTTGGATGAGCAGGTTAAAAAGTATATTGCTAAAAAATACAATAAACCCAATGGCGCCTTTTTAGGGGTAGTACACCGTTTAGATAGGCCAGTAAGTGGGGTAATCTTATTTGCTAAAACCAGTAAGGCTCTAGAGCGGATGAATGCTGTTTTTAAAAATAGGGAGGTAAAAAAGACCTATTGGGCAGTAGTAAAGAACAAACCAGAAAAAGAATCGGCCACTTTGGTTCACTGGCTGGTTAAAAATCCGCAAAAAAACGTAGTTTCTTATTACAATACAGAAGTTACGGGCAGTCAGCGGTCTGAGCTTTCTTATCAAGTAAAGGCTAAAGTTGGCGATTATTATTTATTGGAGGTAAATCCTTTAACAGGTCGTTCGCACCAGATCAGGGTTCAGCTTTCCTCAATGGGCTGCCCCATTATGGGCGATAATAAGTATGGTTATCCACGCGGGAGCAGAAAAGGAAGTATCTGTTTGCATGCACGCCGCTTACAGTTTATCCATCCCGTAAAAAAGGAGCCTGTAAATATTTTTGCCAAGCTGCCGGTTGATGGTTTTTGGGAGAGATTTGAAGATTTATAAGGCGATTACATTCTTACAACCTCAACTCGATTAGTATTTATTTATTCTTAGAGATCAATTTTTTGATTCATTGACTCACGCGATCGTCATTGTGACCCTGTTTTATTAGTTGTTTTATTGTTTTCAAAGGTCTAATAGCTACTTCGTGGTTAGCATTATTCCTGGTAGATAGACCCTGAAATAAATCCGATAGCTATTGGATGAGGGTAACGAAATGAATTAAAAATCTAGAGGAAATGCAGTAACAAGGCATTTTATCAATATAATTGGATATCCCGCCAAAATATTTAACTATTTGACGGGATTTTTTATGATTTGGCATCATATTTAGACTTTTCATAATTAAAACCAGATCCATTATGAAAAACACCATCTTATCAGTCGCGGCAGTAGGATTGCTGGCCACAGCGTTAGTTTCTTGCGATAGCACCAAAAAAACAGAAACGACCAAAGATTCGACCGCAATTTCTGCAAAAGGAGACACTATTACAAAAGTAACCACCACTACAACCGAAACAGTCAAAACCGATATCCCAACTTTTTCAAGCGAAGAGGTTAATAAAGGTTTGGCAGAGTATAGCAAATTAAAGGATGAGTATATTGCTGCGGTAAAAAGCAAAAATGCTACTGAAATTAAAGCCATTAAAGAGAAATACACCGCTTGGGCAAATCAGGCAACCGGCTGGGCGGCCAAATTAAAACCAGATGAAATTCAAAAATATTCTGAATATGTACTTAAGCTGAGCGAGGAGTGGACGGCCGCGGCAAAAGAAGCGGTGAGTAAATAGAAACAAGGAATTCGTCATTGCCAGAAGGCTTTTCAGTTCCTCCTAGCAATGACGATTTTTTTAAAATTCTATTTACAATCAATTTTACCAAATGCGATTGATCCATCAAATTTCAGCTTGTTCACATCCTTGTATTTGGTTTCGCCTTTAACCTCCCGTATATCTCCAAAACCTTCAATTAACTGATTTTCTTTTTTTAAGAAAACAACTTCCCTAACCGATGTTTGACCTTCAGATTGGAAAGTATAGTTGGCAATAATAGTATCGCCTTTAACCACTCCGGCAATTGTACCTGCATTTTTATCTTTCTCGTATAAATTATAACCTAATGTACCGGTTACTTTATTATCATCACTTTTGAACGAAAGGGTAGCAGTATCGCGGTTTTTAATGTATTGGTAACACTCAACCGAATTGGGTGCGGCTTCGGCGTTGGTTACAATGGTCGAATCTATTTTAGCCTGTGTTTTTTTAGCGGTGCCGCCCTGGCACGAGGCCATTAACAAAGCTGCAAGGCCTAATACTGGGATGATGTTTTTCATTTTTTTATAGGATTGATTTGCTTTTGTTAAGCAAAGGGCCTGCCAAAAAGAATTTGTTGTAGTTCACAATGCCGACATTTCGAGCGGAGTCGATAAATTCTTCCGTGTTTTCCGTGAATCCGTGGCAAAAACTAAAGTGCTATCGATAAGCTAACAAAATTAGACTGTGGATTACAAATCCACAATTCGAAGGTCGGGATTGCAAATCCCGACCAACCTAGGGCATCTTTTTTGCATGATAGACCCTGAAATAAATTCAGGGTGACGATCGGATTAGGGGAATGAACTAATACTAACCGAATCTAGCCCATAAACCAGAAAGCCCCGCAATGCAGGACTAACTAAACAATTAAACTATAAATTTTTCTACCAAACGTAAGTACCTACCGCGCCTTTATCTAGGCTGCTGCTTACTGTTTTGCCATTGTATTTAATGTTAAATGAAGTTTCTGTACTGTTGTTGTTGCAAACAATCAATACATTTTTGCCTTCGGGTGTTTTAAAAGCTACGTTTTGAAGGTTATTGGTAATATTTGATGCAATACGTACAGAACCCGGTTTTACAAATTTTGAAGCATGTGCAATTACATAATAGGCAACATTTCTGCTTACCGCAGGTGCAATGGTTATGGCACCCAAACAGGTAGTGCAACCACCTTTATCGGTATGTGGATTGTAATTTGGATCGGCGGCTAAGTTCCACTCTAAAACATTGCGGCTCCAGTTGCGGGTTGCACCAACTATCAAAGTAGATACATGCCATTTTAAGTCTTCGCTAAAGTTGCCTGGCCCGCCTACCCACTGTTCGGTAAAGTAAACATTGCGGTCTGGATGTGCATTGTGTACCTCTGTTAAGGCCGAAATCGGACCTGCGTATAAATGAAACGCCGAACCATCTACATATTTCTTGGCATCAGCATCATTTAAAATCGTAATCGGATAATCAGGCTTGTCGGCATTATGATCGTACACGATAATTTTGGTTTTAATACCATTGCTTTGAAAAATTGGCCCTAATGCTGTTTTAATAAACGCTGCCTGATCTAAAGCAGCCATATACATGCTTGGGTTGTTGCCCGGGTGCAATGGCTCATTTTGAGGCGTTATGGCATCTATCACAATCCCTTCAGCTTTCATGGCCTGGATATATTTAACCAGGTATTTAGCATAGGTTTGGTAATATTCTGGTTTTAAACTGCCACCTATAAAACTTTTATTTGTTTTCATCCAGATTGGGGCTGTCCATGGTGAGCCTAAAATTTTGATTGATGGATTGATGGCAACAATCTTTTTCAATACCGGTATTAAATCTGTTTGCTCTTTGGCAATGGAGAATTTGGCTAAATTATCGTCTGTTTCGCCATCAGCAAGATCATTGTAGGTAAATGGATAAGCGCTTAAATCGGATGCACCAATGCTTATTCTGAGATAACTTACCGCAATCGCATTTTCGGTACCGGCAAACAGCTCGTTTAACAGTTTATCCTGCTCGGCGGCCGGTAAAGCATTAATTAAGCTAGCACTTCCACCGGTTAAGGTATATCCAAAACCATCAATAGTTTGAAAAGTGGTGGCTGGATCTACTTCAATTGTTGGGTAATTATTGGTTGCCACCGAAAAGTTTAAGGCAACATTCTGTTTTTTTAACAGTTGCGATTGATCACCTTTGGTTAGCCAAAAGTCAACTTCTGTTTTAACAGGCTCCGTTGGCACTGGATTTTCAGTAGTCTGGCTGCCTGCCTTTGGACTTTTGCTACATGCACAGGCAACAATTAAGATGCCCAGCGCAGTGCCCAGGTTGTAAAATGGTTTCATAATTATGGTTTTGGTTAGGGTTTTCAGGGTATTTCGCATAGTATAAATTGATGTGGTAATTAAAAAAAGACAGTATCATAAACAATTCTCATCCTGAGCTTGTAGAAGAACACGCTACAGCTTATGATACTGTCTTATCTGTAAAAAACAGGCTTGGTTTAATTGGTGTAATTAAAGTTTATTTTCTGATCGCCTATCTGGATTTTGAACTCGCCAGCTTCAGTTACCTTTTTGCCTGCCAAGTTTACCACAGCAATATCTTCAGGTTTTAAGGTAAAGGTTACGGTTTTGGTTTCACCTGCCTTTAGGTCAATTTTTTCAAAGCCCCTCAAACGCTTAACATCAGGTGTAATTACGCTGGCAACAAGATCGGAAGTAAAAAGCAGCACACTTTCTTTACCGGCCATTTTACCGGTGTTGCTCACATCAATAGAAATGGTTAATGCTTCACCTGCTTTTAAGGTATTGCTACTTAATTTCAGGTTGGCGTATTTATAAGTGGTGTAACTTAAGCCCTGACCAAAAACATATTGTGGGTTAAAATCCGAATCGTAGTTGTACACACCTTCTACCGTTTCGCGTGCTTCGGATGGTTTATGGTAATAGGTAAATAGCGCATTTGGAAACTGCGGATAGGTATAAGGCAGTTTACCCGATGGGTTTACCTCTCCGAAAAGAATATCGGCCAATGCATCGGCACCATAGTTGCCTGGCAGGTAAGTTTGCACAACAGCGCTCATGCTTTTTTCAAATTTGCTGATGATTCTTGGCCGGCCTTCGTTCAACACCAAAATAACAGGTTTGCCTGTTGCCGCAATTTTCTTCGCCAGTTCGATCTGCAGATCTGAAATATATAAATCGCTTAAATTACCCGGCGATTCTGTATAGGTATTTTCTCCCAAACACAATACTACTGCGTCTGCATTTTTAGCCGCGGCAATGGTTTCGTCCATTTTATCTGCAAAATCTTCAAAGTACTTACCATCCATTTTATAGCTTACGCCAGGTAGGTAGGTAATGTTTGCTGCACCGTTTTTATTTTGCAGCGCCTCTAAAATGGTATGGTAATCTTTGGCAAATTCTTCAACCTTTTCACCCTGCCAGCTGTACGTCCACGCGCCGTTTAGGGTACGCATAGAATTTGCATTTGGCCCGGTAACCAATAATTTGGTTCCTTTTTTCAAAGGTAGGATACTATTGTTGTTTTTTAATAAGGTAATCGATTCTGCAGCGGTATTGTAAGCTGCAGTTTGAAATTCTTTGCTTGCAAATTTTGGATAATCTGTTGGATTGGTAGTTGGTTTTTCAAAAAGGCCGGTGGCAAATTTTACCCTTAAAATCCTTCGTACAGAATCATCAATCCTTTCTTGCTTCACTTTTCCTTCTTTTACCAAGGCAATTAAATTATCGCAGAAAACCTCATAGTTATAGGCAATCATACTCATATCTATCCCTGCATTGATGGCCAGCATAATTGCTTCTTTATCATCCTTGGCAATGTGGTCTCTTTTAAAAAGATTTTCAATATCGCCCCAATCAGTTACCACCAAACCTTTAAAGCCCAGTTCTTCTTTCAATAACCCAGTTACAATGTTGTAATTAGAATGTACAGGAACACCGTTAATAATACCTGAGTTAATCATTACTGTATGGGCACCAGCTTCTACAGCAGCCTTAAATTGTGGTAAATGATATTCCCTTAAAGCCTGATCTGAAATAAACGCTGGCGTTCTGTCTTTTCCTGTGGTAGGTACCTGATAGCCTAAAAAGTGCTTTAAAGAAGTTGCTACTTTGTATGGATTGGCTACATTATTGTCATCGCCTTCATAACCTTTTACTGCGGCTTTTCCCAATTCGGTAATAACAAAGGGATCTTCACCGAAACTTTCCCATTGGCGCGGAAAACGAGGATCTGCACCTAGATCTAGAATAGGGGCGAAGTTCCAAGGAATAGAGCTTGCACGCGTTTCGTATGCGGTAATGGATGCTCCGTTTTTTACCAAACTGCGGTTAAATGTTGCGGCCTGGCCAATTTGCTGTGGAAACATGGTTGCACCTGCTGTGTAAGTTGCGCCATGGACTTCATCAACACCATATATTACCGGGATTTTGTTTTTACCCTTTTTAATGGCTACATCCTGAATTTCACTGATAATTTTATACCAAACCTGCGGGGTACGGGCCCTGTTGTTTGATGTATTGAGCACCGAACCTACATGGTATTGGATTAAAGCCTTATCCATTGCAGCTTTGTCTAAAGTAAAAGGTTCATCGCTCTCAAAGCGGCTTTTTCCTTTACCGATTACATCAAGCGTAATCTGTGCCATCTGACCTACTTTTTCCTCGAGCGTCATTTTGCTTAACAGCGCATCAATTTTTGCCTGGTATTTATCTTTATTTTGGGCATGTGCGCTGATTACGCTACCTAATGCCAGGAGTGAGAGCAAGGTTTTTTTAAACATCATAAAAAGATAAGTTATAAAACAAAGGCGGCCTTGGCCGCCTCTGTTTGTAATAAAGAAATTAACGTACGTTCGGATTTTTGTCTATCTCATCCTGAGGGATAGGGAAGAGTATTTTTGCCGTACTGATGTTATAGTTCAGGTTAGCACCTGTGCCATCAGTTTGTGCATTCATTACGGTAACCGCCCTGTTTGTTCTTACCAGGTCGAACCAACGGTGACCTTCGAAAGCCAGCTCTAAACGGCGTTCTTTTTCGATAGCCAGGCGCATGCTTGCCTGATCGTTGGCTGTTGTATTGCCCAAACTTACACGTGTACGGATTGTATTTACGATTGAAGCTGCTGCAGACCAACCGCCGGCACTCAGTTCGTTTAAGGCTTCAGCTTTTAAAAGCATGATATCGGCCAATCTTAAAATGTAATTGTCAGATTTATCATCCGCGCGGAATTTGTTGATGTATGGATAGTTGGCTTTTGACCAATACGAATCGCTCCAGCCTTCTGATAGCACATTGTTGAATTTAATGCTCGATGCTTTACGGATGGCATCTCCTTCATTATCAAAGGCTTTTGCCAGATCGTTGGTCGGGGTATTGAATCTTTTCCATCCTGTTCCAACCAAAACGCTTGGCATCCAGTTGCCGTGTTTACCACCGTAACCATCATACTGCATTTCCCAAATGGCTTCTGTATTGTTTTTATGGTTAGAATCCCATAAGAAATCGTAATTAGATACCAATGAGTATCCTCCACTGATTACCGCGTCGCAATAGGTACTTACCTTTGCCCAATCAGGATTGGTTTTCGTAGCGTAAACTTTGGCTAATAAGGCATTTGCAACGCCTTTGGTCATAACACCTTTGTTTGCTGCTGTAGTTTGTGCATTTGCCGCCCCATATTCTAAATCGGAAATAATCTGGGCATAAATGGCATCAACACTGGCTTTGGCCGGGTAAAAATCAGCATCTTCTGAAGGGATTTTGGTTACCAGTGGAACTGATCCCCAAAGCCTAACCAGATTAAAGTACATATATGCCCTTAAAATACTGGCTTCTGCCAAAATCTGTTTTCTTCTGTTGTTGTTATCCAGATTAGGATCTTTAATGTTCGGAACATTGGTTAAAATCAGGTTACAGTTTTTAATGTCGCTGTAAAGTGCGTTCCAATCTCTTAAAACGTTGCCGTTTGTAGGGGTTACCGTAAACAGATCAATTTGGATGTTTGCCGGGTTATCTCCACCTGCATAAGCATTATCTGCTTTTACATCACCATTGGTCTGGTAATCCCAGATGTGGTAATCGTTATACATCCCATCATATGCACCTTGGATCAGTTTTTCTGCCGCTGCGGCATCTGCAAACGCAGTTTCCGGGCCAACCTGGGTAATTGGTGTTTGATCTAAGAAATCTTTTTTGCAGCTGCTCAATGCCATGGTAAATGTACCGACTGCAATTAATGAATATATTTTAAGTTTCATTTTCGTTTAAATTAAAAGCCTACGTTAACACCAAATAAGAAAGTTCTCGATTGTGGGTAAGTACCGTAATCGATACCCATTGATGGGCCATTAGCAGAGTTCTGGTTAACCTCCGGATCAAAACCGGTGTACTTGGTAAAGGTTAACAGGTTATAGCCGGTAGCATAAACCATCAGTTTGCTCATTTTAAGTTTACCTAAGCTCATTGCGCCAAAATTGTACGATAGGGTAGCGGTTTTAAGCCTTAAATACGATCCATCTTCAACAAAGCGGCTAGAAGTTAGCGTATTGCTGGTATTGTTTCTGATTGCTTTAGGTACATCTGTAATCTGACCAGGTGTTGTCCACCTGTTTAATACCACGGCCGATTGATTTTTTGAATCGTTCATACCTTCTAACTCCATTCTTGAAGCATTGAACATCTGATTGCCCTGTACACCTTGGAACAAGAAGTTTAAACCAAAATTGCCATAGGTAAAAGTGTTGTTTACACCGTAGGTAAAATCTGGCTGTGCCGAACCGATAAATGTTCTGTCGCCTGTATCATCTGCTCCCGTAACTTTATTTCCGTTAAGGTCTGCATAAATGATATTACCTGTTTGCGGATCGACGCCGTTAGAAACATAACCATAAAAGCTGCCCAACGGACGGCCTGTAACCACCCTGATGGCTGCATCGCGTTCGTAAATTCCGCCAAAGGTAATCGAAGAAACACGGTCGCCTAAAGAAGTAACCTTGTTTCTGTTTAACGAAAAGTTAATATCCGTGTTCCAGGTAAATTTCTCGCGGATGAAGTTTTTGGTTGATAAAACAAACTCTAAACCTTTGTTTTCCATTGAACCAACATTACGCGTAATGCTGCTGAAACCGGTTGAGTTTGGAATAGGCTGTTGAATTAACAGGCCATCGGTTTTCTTTAAATAAGCATCGGCAGTAAATATAATGCGGCTGTTGAACATCGATAAATCCAAACCGATATTGGTTTGTGTTGTTTCTTCCCAGCTTAACGTTGGGTTAGCCAATTGAGAGAAATTATATGATCCCTGCGTGGTTGGAGAGTATAATTCAAGGTACGAGTAATCTCCAATACCCTCGTCGTTACCCACTTTACCCCAACTTGCCCTTAATTTTAAATCGTTGATAGATTTGACATCTTTCATAAAGTTTTCGCCCGAAATTCTCCATCCAACTGATGCTGAAGGGAAATAACCGTAGCGGTTTTCTGGCGCAAAACGTGATGAACCATCGGCCCTAAAGTTAGAGCTGAAAAGATATTTACCATCATAAGCATAAGTTAAACGGGCAAGGTAAGAACGTTTGCTCCACTGTGCCGCTGTTGGCAGTTGCGCGGGGATGGAAGTACCATGATCTAACAGTTTACCGCTTGCATCTAAAAAGTTCTGCTCGTTATAACCCAAATAGTAATACTTAGATTCTTGTAAAGTCATACCACCGGTTGCAGTAAAAGCATTTTTACCCCAGTTTTTGGTGTAGTTTAAAATGTTTTCATTTAACCAAACGTGGTCGGTACTGAAATTTGCATTCCTGATCCCTTTTTGTGTTCTGCCATAATCGGTAGAATATGGATCCAAGAAATAAGAATATCTGTTATCGTTGTTGTTTGTACTGATACTCGATTTGAAAGATAAATCCTGGGTGAATTTAACTTCTGCTGCAAAAGAACCTAAAAAACGGAAGTTTCTACTGTTGTTTTTAGCAGCCATCGCATTGGCAACCGGGTTTTCCGATCCACCTTTATAAGGGTTAAAAGCATAAGTTCCATTTGCTGCATACACACCAATTGTTGGCGGTGTAGTTAAGGCCGATAAAATTGTTCCGCCCCTTGCAACGTTGGCATTATCGCTCACATCAATAGAGTTGCTCTGCGTAATGGCGGCATTACCGGTTAATTTTAACCATTTGGTAAGGTTTTGCGAACCATTAAAGTGTATGGTGTATTTATCCAGTTTTGCTGGTGCTACCACACCTTTATCTTGCTGATAGCCGGTAGAAAGCGAGTAAACACCACCTTTAATGCCACCAGAAATAGAAGCCTGGTAGCTGTTCTGTGTTCCGGTGCCAAAAGTAAGGTCTTGCCAATCGGTATTTTCGTTGCCCAAACCATTGGTATCGTAGCCCAATTCTTTCATTAACCCAATGTACTGGTCTCTGTTCAGTACATCCTGTTTTTGCCATAGGTTAGAAAAACCGCTAAAGGCATTAAAAGTTGCACGGATTTTATCAGATGACCCTTTTTTGGTGGTAATCAGAATAACACCATTTGCACCGCTCGAACCGTAAATGGCAGCTGCCGATGCATCTTTTAAAATGGTTAAACTCTCAATATCTGTAGGATTTAAGAAACTTGCATCACGCGAGGTAACGCCATCAATTACATATAACGGACTGTTAGAGGCATTGATTGAGGTATTACCACGTATGGTGATCGAAACGCCAGAACCGGGTTTTCCTGATTGTGAGGTAATCTGCACACCGGCAGCTTTACCCTGAATAGCCTGTAGTGGATTGGTTACCGGCTGGTTTTCGATATCTTTCGAAGATAATGAAACCACAGCCGTAGTTAAATCTTTCTTTGTTGTGGTACCATAGCCAATAACAACCACTTCGTTTAACTGCTGGTTATCATCAGATAGGGTAACATTTACTGTTGTACGGTTATTGATTGCCTCTTCTACTGTTTTGTAACCGATAAAGGTAAACTCTAAAGTAGCATTTGAAGTAGCACTGATCGTGTAAGAACCATTATCTGCCGTAGAAGCACCTTGGTTAGTTCCTTTAACTTTTACAGAAACTCCAGGTAAGGGCAGGCCTTTTTGGTCTTTTACGAAACCCTTTATGGTTATATTCTGTGCCATACCAAACGAGATAATGCACAGCATACATACCATAAGCAATGTAAACTTTTTTCTCATAATTTTGCTCTTGTTAATATTATATGCGGTAAAGTTAACACTCATTTAATGTTAAATACAAGCTTTTGGAGTGTTAATTTTTGTGTAAGTAATTGATTTTTAAGTGTTTGTGTTGATTTCGATACGCTTTAATACCATTGCTGAAAAGCCCCGTTCAGGCTTGATAATCAACGTTTAAGTAGCTTGGTTAAGCTGTATTCCGGTAGCAATTTGATACGCTTAAATACCTATCCGTTTTTTAACTTAAACAGGCTAAAACAAACAAAATTGTGACGAACTAAAGGCTTTATTTACTCAATTACCAATTGGCTCCAGCCATTTTTAGCCGTTTTTTTGAGTGTTTTCTTCTTATCATCCATCACTTTTTTAATGCGGGTGCCAAATGTCCAACAGGTACTTTGCCTAATTGAAAGCAATTCTGATAATTTATGGGATGATATCTTTCCTTTAGAAGAGTAGATCAGGAAGATCATGTAAAACGCTTTATTAATGGGAATGCGGGTATTGTGAAAAATGGTATAGGTAGTTACCGATTCTTCGTAACCACATTTACTGCAGCGGCGGCTGTGTAAAATATGGCCGTTAAAGTAATGGTTGTTGTTGCATTTGCGGCAGTGATAGCCGTTGCTCCACTTCAGTTCGGATAAAAACTCATAGCAGCTTTCTTTATCAGGATAAATTTTACTGAATTCTTCAAAATCAACCTCGGCTGACATTACCCTGTCCCTGGTAACCTTTTCTACACTGGTTTGCAGTTCTTCGTTATCCTGCTCAAGCAGCACATTCATCCTCGAAATTTCTTCTGCCTGCTGCTGTAGCAGAGCATTGGCTTCTTCTAGGGCCTGGTTTTTACTTTCGATGATCAACGATTTGTGGTAAACCTCGCGTGTGCGTTCTTCTACCTTGCTTTCTAACTCTTGGTTAATGCTGTCTTTTAGTTTGGCATTAACCGCCATCTGCCTAATGATTTTTTGTTGTGCCTTATCCTTTTTTACTTTAAGTATACGCACCTTATCCCCAATGGCGAAAGATAAAAAGATCATTTCGAGCACAAAACAAAAACTCAGGCTGTAATAACTTATTGCCCCAAAATTAAGCCAGCCAATGCCCAGCATAATCAGGAATTTTAGCATAAAGCCGGCAAAAAGGAAGCTGTAGCCCAAAACAAAGAAACGCGCAGGCTGATAACCTTGTTTATATATGTAAATGCCGGTAAAAAAAGCAACAGATAGGGGGATAGCTTCTATAAACTTATAACTGAACAGTGTTTGGTCAAAAAGATAGCAATAAGTAAAAAAGATAATCCTGCAGATGATGATACCGATTATGAGCTGATTGAGTTTTGGGGCCTTTGCCTTTACATATAGCAGCTCCCGCGTAAACAGCAAGGCAAAAATACTGGTGGCACAAAGGGCAAAGGCATAAGCCAACTGGTTCCATGCAGGTGCATTTGGCCACAGATACTGGTAGGCAATACCATCAGTACTCATTTCAAAAAAACCTACGCTCAAATTGTATAAAACGTAATACAGATACTGTTTCTGCCTGATGGCAATGTACATGATGAGGTTATAAAAACTAAAAACCAAAATCATTCCGTAAAAAATACCGAAATAGAAATACTCATCCAAGGCATAAGAAATAAACCATTCGGTGGTTCGGAGCACAATAATTACATCTGAAATCTGCGACGAACTGATTTTGAAATAATAGGTCTGCGTTTCGTTACCCTCATTTTGAAGGGGGATTTCGAAATTTTTATGGTGGATTAAGCGCTTGTTAAAATTGTTGGCATCACCTAAATTCTCAACGGTATATTTTTGATTTCCCTGTGGGATATAAGCTGTAATATGATCGATGGTTTGATCGAAAAACTCCAGTATAAAGGGTTTATCGGCCAGCTCATTCTGTTTAATTTTGATCTTAAACCAGTATGTTTTGTTTAACTGCTTGGTTTGTGGGGTACTGTTTAAGCTGGCTTTAAATTTTTGATCGAATGCGCTGCTGCTGATTTCGTTAAAGGTGAGGCTATTTGCGCCATCCTCCAGTACCTCAATTTCTTTAAAGGTAAAAATATGCTGTGCAACAGTATCCTGCATTTCTACAACTTTCTGGGCTTTTACGCCAGGAGCAAAAAACAGCAGAAAGATAACAGTTGAAAAAAATAACCGCTTAAAATGGGATAACATTAAGGCAAAGGTACAAATTAGTATTTATGTGGTATCTATAACGTTATCAGCTGAGTTTCATTTTAAAAATTAGCGAAATCCGTGTGCCTACATGTTCGTCTGATTGGATATCGATATCGATTTTATGGAATTTGGCAATACTCTGAACAATGGCCAAGCCCAGGCCAAAACCATTTTCTTCGCTGTTCCCTCTTTTAAAACGATCGAAAGCATCTTCTACAAGTTCTTTGCTCATACCTAAACCAGTGTCGCCGATGGTAAGGGTATATTGTTCGGGTGTTATTTGATCACTTATGGATATCGATCCACCATCTACATTGTATTTTATGGCGTTATTAATGATATTGATCAATAGCGTATGGATAAGTGCTTTGTTGCCTTTAAAATGATAATCGTTCCTTAAATCCGCTTTAAAATCAATCTTTTTATCGGCAATACGGTCTTCCAGATCCTCGTAAATGTCTTCTATTTCCTGTTTTAAGCTAATTTCTTCTGTTTTAAGGTATTGGTTGTTTTCAACTTTCGAAATCAGCAGCAAACTGTTGATGATCACCTTTAAACGGTTTAATGTTTTTAGCGAAGCATAAATCTTGTTTTCGTGTTCGACCGGAATATCAGGTGTATTGAGCATGTTCTCAAAACGGGTGCTCAGAATAGAAATAGGGGTAAGCAGCTCGTGCGATACGTTGGCTATAAACTGTTTTTCCAATGCAAAAAGTGTATTGATTTTTCGCATCAAAGAGTTTATACTGTTATCGAGGATTTTAAAATCGTCGGTGTTGGTTGGTATATTTTGATAATTGAAATGTGAGGGATCGTTAACAAGGTTGATCTTCTTATCAATAATCAGGTAAAACGGCTTGAGTAAGAAGTTAGAAAAAGTATAATCAGCCACCAGTGTAATAAACAGGGCCGCAACTAATACCACCAACATGTAAAAACGTATCGAATTTTTGATGGATTGAAGCGCCGTCATGGTTTCTCCGATCTCAAGGTTGTACCAGTTGGTATGGTAAGAGAATTTATAGTTCAGAATCCGATAAACCTCAATGTCGCCCTCAATTTCCCTTTTTTCGGTAAATACTTTCGCTGTCGAATCTTTTTGATGATCGGGAATATCGGTTAAAACGATAAATTCTTCCTTTAATATGTTATAATCCGTAAAAGATTGCTCCTTGTTCAGCAGGCTATCGATCTCGTTATCATTTAAATTTTTAATGATTTTGTTTTTCTTCTTAATTAAACGGTTATCGAGCTGATTGTAGGCCAGTTTATCCAAAGAAAACAAGATAATGGCACCCAAAAGCAAAATAATAGCGATTTTGGTTATGGCATTATATAAGGAAAACTTAACCTGTAACTTCATTTATATGGATGATGTTTGATGTAATGTGTAAGATGGATCATTTGGTTAACCGGTTAACTGTTTAATTGGTTAATCAACGCTTGGCGCCAAACGCTTAACCCCAAACGCCCTAACAATTAATTCTATACCCAATACTCCTAACCGTTTCAAACCAATCTGTTGCACTTATTGCTGCCAGTTTTTTACGTAGGTTTTTAACATGAACATCTACAAAGTTCGAATCGGAGTTTACTTCCAAAATATCGCCCCAAACATGTTCGGTTAAACTCATTCGCGATACTACACGGTTTTTGTTCAGCACCAGATAGTTAAAAATCTCGAATTCCTTTTTGGTCAGGTTTAACCTTTCTTCGCCGAAAGAAACGGTTCTGTTTTGAATGTTCAGTAAGAAGTTATGTACATTGATTTCATTTTTTTCCAATTTATGCTTGCGGCGCGTAATGGCATGCATGCGTGCCAAAAGTTCATTCAGCGAAAACGGTTTGGGCAAATAATCATCTGCACCTTCATCAAGTCCTTTAATCCGATCGTCTACAGCGCTGCGGGCGGTCAAAATAATCACAGCGTCATCGCGGTCTTTAATTGCTTTTAACTGTTTGAGTATTTCAAAACCATCGCCATCAGGCAAACCCAGATCCAATAAAATGAAATCGTAGTTGTTAACAAAGATTTTTTCTTCAGCTGATGATTTTTTCCATGCATGCTCAACAATAAAACCTTCTTTGCTCAGAAATTCATCCATTTCTAAGGCCAGGCTTTTTTCATCTTCAATAATTAGTACGTTCATTCAGTTTACAGTTTACAATTTTCAGTTCTTAGTACCTCTAATCGACGTTTTTCTTCTGTCTTTCACTTTGGTCTTTCTGCACAGAAACGGTCTTCTTTTTAGCTCTTGGCTTCACCCTGCAACTAAGTTAATATTTTTTAAGATGATGGCACAAGCTTCTTCAATTTCTTCTTTACTGATGATGAGTGGAGGGGCAATGCGCATAGAATTGCTGCAGTGCAAAAACCAATCGGATAGTACCCCATCCAGGATGCAGGCATCGATTATTTTTTTATTGATTTCGAAGTTTTCAAATTCAATGGCTAGCATGAGGCCTTTTCCCCTTATTTCTTTAATGGCCGGGTGATTTAGCAGTTGCTTAAACAACTGTCCTTTTTCTTCCACTTCATCTACGATGTGGTTGTCAACCAAAGTTCTTAGCGTAGCCAAGCCTGCCGCGCAACATACCGGGTGACCGCCAAAAGTAGTCATATGGCCCAGAATAGGTGTGTGCGATAAAACCGACATAATTTCTAAAGAACTGATAAAGGCACCGATGGGCATACCGCCACCAATTCCCTTGGCCAAAAGCAGTACATCGGGAACAACATTGTAATGCTCAAAAGCGAACATTTTACCACTTCTGCCAAAACCCGATTGAATTTCGTCGAAGATCAGTAAAGTACCTGTTTCCTGGCATTTGGCTTTCAAAGCCTGCATGTAGTTAAGGTCTGCAACCCTGATCCCGGCCTCGCCCTGGATAGGTTCTATAAAAACAGCTGCAATTGCTGTAGTAATTTTTTCTAAATCGGCAATGTTATTGTGCTCAATAAAACTTACATGGGGTAAAAATGGACCGTAGCCAGCAGAATAGAAATCGCTTTCCATTAAACTTTCTGCACCTTGCGTACTCCCATGGTAAGCATTTTTGCAGGCAATAAATCCTTTTCTGCCGGTGTAGCGTTTAGCCAGTTTCATAGCACCCTCTACAGCTTCGGTACCAGAATTTAAAAAGTAAGTACAGCTTAAACTTTCGGGTAAAACATCGGCCAAGGCCTTGGCAAAATTTACCTGCGGTGTTTGCACGTATTCGCCGTATACCATAAGGTGCATGTAGGTTTCTGCCTGCTCTTGAATGGCTTTAACCACAGCAGGATGGCAGTGGCCAACATTGCTTACGCCAATACCGGCAATAAGATCTAAATGTTTTTTGTTGGCAGCATCGTAAATGTAAACACCTTTTGCCCTCACAAATTCGAGCATTAGCGGTTCGGGAGAGGTTTGTGCATTGTGTTGTAAAAACAACTGACGTTGGGTAAGCATGTACAAAAGTACGGAAATGATAGAGTGCTTTAAAACAAAAAAGACCTACATTGCTGTAAGTCTTTTGGTTTATTGTCTTTGTCCGCCTCTATATTTGTTGAGGAGTTCCCTTTTAAAACCTTCCTGGGCCCGGTAAAATTTTCCTACCACTTTAATCGGCAGTGATGATTTAAGTTTGGCGTAGTATTTTTTCTCTAGATTAAGATCACGCTGTCTGAAATCGAATTCGCTGGTAATTAAACTCTGCACCTGCGAATCGGTTAAATTGTCGATTTCATCTACTTTTCTAAATGAAATCATTTTTTGCATGCGTTCTTTGCGGAGTGCATTTTGCTCGCTCTGCATATCGTTATAAATTGGCCAAAAAATCTTGGCTTCTTCGGGCGATAAATCCAGCTTTTGTGTAAAGTATGCTATTTTTAGCGATTCTATTTCCTCTCCCTTTGGCCTTTGTGCCAAAAGTGTAACAGGTAACAGGAACATTAAAGCAGCAAAAAGTAAATTCTTCATTTTATTAATTATTTAATGCCTGAGATAAATCACTCGAAGAGAAATTATTCAGGATATAGTTTTCCATTTCTGTATCTGACGCAGAATTAGTTTTTGATGAGCTGGTGTTTTGAGCTTCCAAATGCTCGATAATTGTACTTTCATCAATATCGTACAATAGCTGTTCGTTTGCTAAATCTGTTAATGGTGTTTGTGCCACAGGGATAGCCGTATTATTTTGATAAAAATATGCACCGAAAGATGCCATAAGCACAAAACAGGCCGCACTTGCATACTTAACAATGTTTCTTCTCCAAAGCGGAATAATTTTCGCTTCCTTTTTAGGCGTTTCGGCCGCAATTCTGTCGTTAATCCTGCTTTGCAACGTATCGAAGTAATTGGCCGGAACGGCAAATGCATTTTCTGGTTTAGTTATTTCAGCCAGTCTGATTTTTGTTTCAATACGTTCCGTTAGCGTTTCAAAATAGTTTTGTGGAACTTCAAAGCTATTCGTATTTGTTTTATCCTTTAAGCCATCAAAAAAAACAGCTGAAAGAACATGCTCCCCAACACTATCAAAATACCCCTCTGGAACGGAAAAAGGATTGCGTTTCCCCATTGCTGCAAGGGCAGGGGCATCGTTCAACCATTCGTTATTTTCTATATTTTCGTTCATCACAGATATATGATACAATTTATGTGAAAAGGTTTAATAGTCTATTTCATCATTTGTAATAAAAGCTTCTATTTTTTTTGCAGCAATGTGAAATGAAGCCTTTAATGCACCAACTGATGTGCCGAGCACTTCCGAAATTTCTTCATATTTCATGTCATCAAAATATTTCATGTTGAAGATAATCCGCTGTTTTTCGGGTAAGGTAAGGATGGCTTTCTGCAGCTTAAGCTCCAGCTTATCGCCATTAAAATAGGAGGTAGCTACCAGATTATCGGCAAGCTCGGATGATACCTCATCTAAAGGTGTATTATTCCGCTGTTTCTGCTTATTTAGAAACGTAATCGATTCGTTGGTGGCAATGCGGTAAATCCAGGTATAAAGTTGGGAATCGCTCCTGAATTTATCCAGGTTTTTCCAAACCTTAACAAATACTTCCTGCAAAAGATCATCGCAATCATCGTGGTTAAGTACCAAGCGCCTGATGTGCCAGTATATTTTTTGCTGATATTTTTTTAGTAACAGGTTAAAGGCTTCATTACGAGTGCGCTCAACGGCAAACATGGCAAGAATTTCTGAATCTTCAACTTGTTTCATTTATGCTAATTATAAAACCACAAAGACACTAATAACACAAAGGTTTGGTTATGCTTGGTGTTGCTGGTGTCTTTGTGGTTAAATTTTTAATTCTATTTTTTCCTGCCGATTACTTTTTGAACCGCCTCAACAATGTTTACAGCATCTAAGCCGTATTTAGACATCAGTTGATCTGGGGTTCCGCTTTCGCCGAAAGTATCATTTGTAGCCACAAACTCTTGTGGAGTAGGCAGTTCGGTAGTTAACAAACGCGCTACACTTTCGCCCAAACCACCAAATTTGTTGTGTTCTTCGCAGGTTACCACGCATCCGGTTTTCTTAACTGATTTTAAGATCGCCTCATCATCCAAAGGTTTAATGGTGTGGATATTTATAATTTCTGCATCGATACCCAGTTCGGCCAATTTCTCGCCAGCTTCAATCGCTTTCCAAACCATGTGGCCGGTAGCAATAATGGTTACATCTGTACCTTCGTTAACCATCCATGCTTTACCGATTTCGAATTTCTGATCTGGATCTGTAAATACTGGGATTACCGGACGGCCGAAACGCAAGTAAACCGGACCTTCGTATTCTGCTATGGCCATAGTTGCTGCTTTGGTCTGGTTATAATCGCAAGGATTAATTACCACCATGCCCGGCAACATTTTCATTAAACCGATATCTTCTAAAATTTGGTGGGTTGCACCATCTTCACCTAAGGTTAAACCTGCGTGTGATGCACAAATTTTCACGTTCTTGTTTGAATACGCTACTGATTGACGGATCTGGTCGTAAACACGGCCAGTAGAAAAGTTGGCAAAAGTACCGGTAAATGGAATTTTACCACCAATTGTCATTCCTGCAGCAATACCAATCATGTTGGCTTCTGCAATACCTACCTGAGTAAAACGCTCTGGAAAATCTTTAATAAAAGCATCCATTTTTAGCGATCCAACTAAATCGGCACATAAGGCAACTACATTTTCGTTTTTCTTTCCTGCTTCATGTAAGCCAGCACCAAATCCCGAACGTGTATCTTTTTTCTCTGTATATGTGTATTTCTTCATACCCCAAACCCCTAAAGGGGCTTTATTTGTAGTTAAAATTAAATGTTATTTACTCCCCCATCAAGGGGATGGGGGGTTAGTAGTCCCCTAAAGTTTCTGGTAATTGTGCTAACGCTGCGGCCAATTGCTCATCATTTGGTGCAGTACCGTGCCATTTGTGCGTACCCATCATATAATCTACACCAGCACCCATCTGCGTACTCATTAAATTTAAGATTGGTTTACCTTTTCCGGTTAAAGTTTTAGCATAGTGCAAACCTTCTACTATAGCCTGCATATCGTTACCATCTGTATTGATTACGTGCCATCCGAAAGCTTCGAATTTTGCCTGTAAGTCATCCAAAGCAAGTACTTTGCTTGTTGGACCATCAATTTGCTGCCCATTGTAATCAACTGATGCAATTAAATGATCTACTTTGTTAAACGGAGCAAACATTGCTGCCTCCCAGTTTTGCCCTTCCTGTAATTCTCCATCACCCAGTAAAGCAAAAATATAAGATTTATCGCCGTTTAATTTTTTCGCTAAAGCTGCACCAATGGCAACTGATAATCCCTGGCCTAATGAACCCGAAGCAATACGGATACCTGGCAAGTGCTCGTGAGTTGTTGGGTGGCCCTGTAATCTAGAATCTAGCTTACGGAAAGTTGCCAGTTCACTTTTATCAAAATAGCCTGCGTGAGCTAAAGTACTGTACCAAACCGGAGAGATATGTCCATTTGATAAGAAAAATAAATCTTCGCCAGCACCTTCCATCGTGAAATCTGTTTTATGGTTCAGTACTTCAAAATATAAAGCGGTAAAAAAATCTGCACAGCCCAGCGAAGCGCCCGGGTGACCAGATTGACATCCGTGAACCATTCTAACGATATCCCGTCTGATCTGCGAGGCAATATCTTCTAGCTCTTTAATTGTATGTTTCATTGAAATAAGAGGTTGTTGTTACATAGCAAAGGTAATATTTTACCCGCTATATTATAATTAGTTATTGATTAAATCGAGTACTTGTTGCGTTGAATTTTTAGTGTCAACCTTTTTAATAATATGGGCAATTTTTCCATCGCCGTTTATGATGAAAGTTGTACGTACCGTGCCCATATATTTTTTGCCGTACATATTTTTTTCTGCCCAAACGCCGTAATCATTTACAATTTTCTGGTCGGTATCGGCCAAAAGTGTAAAAGGTAAGCTATGTTTGGTTGCAAATTTTTGGTGCGATTTTTCATCGTCAACACTTACGCCCAAAACCGCAATGCCTTTTGCCAGTAAACCCTGATAATTGTCCCTAAAATCGCAAGCTTCTGCCGTACATCCCGGCGTATCATCTTTTGGATAAAAATAAAGCACTACAGTTTTGCCTTTATAATCGTTTAGTGAGATATCGTTTCCGTTTTGGTCTTTCGATGAAATTGCAGGTGCTTGATCGCCCTCGGTTAACTCTGCCATGTTTAAATGATTGAATTTTGAATGGTAAAAAATGATTGATTGTGCAATTTAAACAGTTTAACTCATTATAGTGTTCATTACATTATAAAATATGACAGTTAAAAGTCTTTTTATGCCAGATTATTTAATGAATTGGCCTGTTTACCTAAAAAATGTAATGTTATAGCGCCTGGTATTCTCCTTCATGTCAGCCACCACCAGCTCAAAGCTGTGTTTCCCCGTTGAGGTTCTTTCATCGAAACTGTGCCAAAGTGTGGCAGTTTTTGCATCAAATTCCATTAACACCCATTTTCCATCGATATAGCCATTAAAACTTTTAATGCCAGATAGGTTATCACTGATCTTAAATGTCATTTTGGATAATCCGGCCATATTTTTGCCCTCACCAATGTTGATAGGGACAATTCTCGGGGCGATGGTATCGGTGGTGATGTAAAAACTCCCGAAGTTCTTTGGAGTGGTTTTAATATAACCATTGTCAAAAGTTCCGCCCTGCGATGAACCATTGCTGTTGGCAATTAAAGCTTTGCTTCTTAAATTTTCTGGAAGGTTATCGGCTTTAATCCATAAATCGAAGCCAACATGTAAAGGGGTATATCTGTTATGGATCTGGTGCATGGCCGACCATGCGTTGCTTGCTGGTTTAGGCAGTTTTTTGTAGCTGAAGTTTAAATCGCTGTAAAGCGTTCCCATCGGAAAAACCAATATAACATCATCTGCGTTAAATTCGTTTACCTTATTGTAAGGATAAATTATTCCCGAAGCGCCAACTGGAACTGCAATGGGGGCCGATCCGGCATTAACAGTGAAAGGCAGAACCGACGAATTGCCTTTCGAATCGGTAACGATGTAGCGCAGTTGGTGCGAAACACCGTCATTAAAATTAATCCTGCCACTGTTTACCAGTCCACTATAAATTTTTAACGGATTTCCGGGTTCAACAAAACTCTTTTGGATGCTCCTCTTGGTATTTAAATAGGTTGGGTAATCAATATGCGAATTAATTGCTTTACTATCCTCGAAAGCAAAGCGCTCTAAGGCAGAGGTATATACTTTTTTGCCATCAACTTCCAATTGGATGGAATATACGCCATTGGTGCCAGATAAACCATTGTGCCTATCGGTTACCACAATGCCGAAACCAACCTCGCCGGTTAAACTAATAGGCGCTGTGGTTTTATAACTGCCGTTTGCTCCACTAATGGCAATGGCCTGTTTTGGCGTAAATTCGTTAAAGGTTTTTCCATTTAGGCGGTAAGCATATAGGCCATGTATAACCGGAGGGATATTATCGGGGATAATGATGCCGAAAAACTGGGGATTTATGGTTTCTTCGGTTTTGGTATCCCTGATTTCGAAGTGCAGGTGTGGGCCGCCAGAACTGCCACGGTTGCCCGACCAGGCAATAACCTCGCCTTTGTGTACCGGAATTAACGTAGCATCTGGAAATTCATCGATCTCAAAAGATTTTTTTTCGTATTCCAGGTTTTTTACAACAGTAGCAATTTTAGGTGCAAAACGTTGTAAATGGCCGTAAACGGTGGTATAACTATTTGGATGATTAATATAAAGCGCCTGGCCAAAACCACTGTTCTGAACCCTTAACCTCGAAATGTAACCATCGGCTACGGCATAAACCGGATAACCCTCGCGCTGGTTGGTGCGGAAATCAATTCCCGAGTGAAAATGGTTGCCGCGGATTTCGCCAAAAGAGCCTGCAAGTGCGGGCGGGGTAATATCTAAAGGCTGCCTAAAATCGGTTATCGGATACTTATTGGTGCTGAAAATCTGTTGGGCAAGCGCAAAATTAAATGTGAATAAAAATAGAATAGAAAACGCGGTAAAACTGGGGATCGGATTTTTAATCATTCGTTATTTAACATCAAAATTTAAAAGTTGTTTGCCTTCCAGCCAAGCTTCTAACTTGTCGCCGCGGTTTGTTTTGCCAACGCCCTCTGGTGTTCCCGTGAAAATTAAATCGCCCTTTTTTAAAGTGATGTACTGGGAAACAAAGCTGATTATCTTCTCGAACGAGAATAATAAATCTTTAGTATAGCCTTTTTGGCGGCTTTCGCCATTTACCTTTAATTCAAAATTTAGGTTATACAAATCTTCAAAATTGCTTTTAGGGGCAAAAATGCTGATAGGAGCAGAGTTATCAAAGGCTTTGGCCAGTTCCCAGGGCAATCCTTTTTCTTTGTGCTTGCTTTGGATGTCTCGCGCTGTAAAATCGATTCCCAACCCTATTTCATCATAGTAATTGGCTGCAAACTTTTCGGCAATATGTTTACCTTCTTTGCAGATCTTTAACACTACCTCAAGTTCATAATGTACATCATCTGAAAAATCGGGCAGATAAAAAGGTTTATTGTCTTTTAAAACTGCTGTATCGGGTTTCAGGAAAATTACTGGAGTGGTTGGAACCGGATTGTTCAGTTCTTTGGCATGTTCGGCATAATTTCTGCCAATAGCAATGATTTTCATGTGTAAAAATATGTATATGATAAATTGTATGGGCCAAACCCATATCAATCAAAAATAGAAAAGAAAATGGTGTTATAAAACTGAGATCCGTTTTACCTGACTTTCTGAACCGGCAATAACCCTTAAAAAGTATATTCCTGGATTAATACGGCTGGGAATAATGAAGCTTTTGGTCTGCTCGCCCGCATTTAAACGCTCATTTGATAAGGTGGCGACTTCGTTACCCAATAAATCAATTATTTTGATGGCTGTTTGCGTGCCGTCCTTTCCGATTGAAAGAATAATGTTCAGCTGATCTTCAACCGGGTTAGGGTAGATTTTTACGATGGTTAACAGCTTATCTTTGGCAGCTACGGTTGCACTTTTGGGAGTGGTAGAGTAGGTATTAAACATTCCAGCTCCGCCTAACGACATGTAAAGCGGCTTATATGGGGTAATATTGGCTTTAATTTCGGGAACTCTACTTACTTTTTTGGTTCTGTTTTTTAAGCTAATCTTAATACTATCAGCTTGTTGTGCCCAAGAATTTACGCTGCACAGCAATGCGATGCACAATGTGCACGCAATTTTGGTGAGTAACGTTATCTTAGTGTAGAGTTTCATCAAATTATAAAAGCAAATGTATTAATTTAAAACAAAGAAATTAAACATTTTGTTTAAAAGCCATAATTTAACACAATTTAACAATAATATTTAATTTTCATAGTGTTAAAAATACACAATAATTTGGTTGTTAAATTGTTATAGTTAGTTTACTTTTGCCGCACTAAAATAATCAACGAAGTGTCAAATCATAAAAATGTCAACGCGTTAACCGCCGGCGGGGTTCTAATTAGTTTAGGAATTGTGTTCGGAGATATTGGTACATCACCTCTGTATACCTTAAATGCAATCTTCACCAGTATTTTGGGTTTAAAAGATGGTGTTATCGAAAATCCTGGATCCATTACCACAGATGTTGTTCTTGGTGTTCTATCTTGCATCATCTGGACACTTACCCTGCAAACCACCATTAAGTATGTTATTATTACCCTAAGGGCCGATAACAAAGGTGAAGGCGGTATTTTCTCCCTGTTTTCACTGGTCAGAAAAAAGGCAAAATGGTTAATTATACCTGCTATTGTTGGGGGCTGCGCGCTCCTGGCCGATGGGGTGATTACGCCGAGTATTACCGTAACATCAGCCATTGAAGGATTAACAAACAGATTTGATGTTCCTGTCGTTCCGGTGGTGATTGCCATTTTAACAATTCTTTTTATAATACAGCAATTTGGAACCAACTTGGTGGGCAAGCTTTTTGGCCCGGTAATGTTTGTGTGGTTTACCGTTTTGGGAATAGCCGGATTGTTATTCATCGTTAAGGATATTACGATATTAAAGGCACTTAACCCTTATTATGCGGTAAGCTTATTAATCAGTAATAGCAAGGCATTTGTGATTTTGGGTGGGGTCTTTCTTTGTACCACAGGAGCCGAGGCCTTATATTCTGATTTGGGCCACTGCGGACGGAACAATATCCGCATCAGCTGGATTTTTGTAAAAGTAACCTTGATTTTGAATTATTTAGGTCAGGGGGTATGGATCTTGCAAAATGAGCAAACCTTCATCCCGGGCTCTAAAATGAATCCTTTTTTTCAGATTGTATCCAGCCATTTTCAGGTGCCGATGGTAATTTTGGCCACTATGGCTGCCGTTATAGCGAGTCAGGCTTTAATTAGTGGTTCTTTCACCTTAATATCGGAGGCTGTACGCTTAAACCTTTGGCCGAAGATCAAGATTATTTATCCATCAGTTTCAAAAGGTCAGCTGTACGTGCCTTCTATCAACTGGATGCTTTGGCTGGGCTGTTGTAGCATTGTTTTCTTCTGGCAGGAATCTTCTAAAATGGATGCGGCTTATGGCCTTTCCATCACGATAGCGATGTTAATGACCACCATTTTGGTGAGTGTTTATTTACGGAGTAAACGCTTTCCTAAATACCTCATTGCCATTTTTATTTCTGTTTATGTGCTGATTGAGGGTACTTTTCTTTTCAGTAACCTGCACAAATTTTCAGAAGGTGGTTGGTTAACGGTATTGATCGGTTCGGCGCTGTTTACGGTAATGTGGAGCTGGTTTGTGGCCCGTAAGATCAAAAACAGATTCGTGAAGTATGTAGAAATTGAAGATTATTACCAGATTTTAAGCGAGCTGAGCAGTGATGAATCCGTGCCTAAATATTCTTCTCAACTGGTTTACCTTACCAGTGCCAACTTTAAAACAGAAATAGAATCGAAAATTATTTATTCGATTATCCAAAAAGAGCCTAAGAGGGCCGATGTATATTGGTTGGTGCACGTAGATGTAATGGACGAACCTTATACCATGGATTACAAAGTTGAATTTTTAATCCCTGGTAAATTAATCCGCATCGATTTTAAACTGGGTTTCAGGGTAGAGCAGCGCGTTAATCTGTTATACCGTAAAGTAATTGAAGATTTGGTTAAAAATGGCGAGGTTGATATTACCAGTCAGTATAAATCATTAAACAAACATAAAATTGCCGGCGATTTTAGGTTTGTACTTTTAGAGAAACACCTTTCTAAATTTACAAAGCTGAGTTTCTACGAACGTACCATTATGGATTATTACTTCATCCTTAAAAGGCTAAGTTTATCAGAAGAGCGCAGTTTTGGTTTGGATAGCAGCTATGTTGACGTAGAAAAGGTTCCATTGATTTTTGTTACGCCAGATGATATTGAATTAAATAGGCTACCTGTTTAAACAATGAGGTTAGCTATTTTAATATTGGGTATTGTGCTTTTCGTAGCAGGTCCTGCAGCCAAAATATACCAATTGGATCATGCAAATAATTACATGATTGCCTCAGGCCTGGGGCTGGTAATGATTACCGCGATGGCTTTTATCAAAAAGAAATAAATAAGATCCCCTTTCTTAACTGGAAGGGGATTTTTGTATTAGAGATGAAATTTATCATCATTCCATTTTTTTGGATTATTGATGATATAGTCCGATATATTCTGGTAGGCTCTTGCATCACGGATGATATGTTCGTAATAGTTCCTTTGCCAAAGCTTTCCCATTGTTTTATTTTGCGATTTGCATAATTGTAGACATGCATTTGAAACAATCGATTTGTAAGCTCCAACGATGTCAGAAATTGTCGGGGCGACCCTTGCGGTCGCCCGGTTTACCGTATCTTCTTCTTGGGCAACCGCAAGGGTTGCCCCGACGGTTGTTTCAATATCAGACAAGACGATGATGCCATGCATATGATTGGGCATGATCTGAAAAACATCAAGTTCGAAGTTTGAAAATCTATCAGTTAAATTAATCCACTCATTGTAAGCAATAGCTCCGAATTCATTTAAGATCATTTCACCGTCTGAAACGTTTCCGAATCTATGTAGTCTATCTTCACAGCAGATTGTGATAAAATAAGCTCCTGTTTTTGAGTAATCGTAACTCTTTAATCTGATCGATCTTCGATGATGGATTAAAGGATTGTATTTCATGTGATATGCTTGTTATTACTCCCTTATCCTTAGAAGTCCACCATAATTTTGACCCTTCTAAACCTCCGGATTTGCCAGCTTACTGTGCTTATAACCATAGGCAAAATAAACAATTAAGCCTACAACCAACCAGATACCGAAGCCGATCCAGTTTGAAATTCCCAGCTCGCACATCATGTATAAACAGCTGATCAATCCTAAAACCGGAATTAATGATAAATTCTTGGTAATGCAGTAAAAGGTAATCAGCACGCAGATGATCAGGAAAATCCACATCGGTATTTTATGTTTAAATAAGCCCCAACCACTTTCGTACTTCTTTTCGACAGATACTTTTGATGATGCAATAAACTGCTCGTAACGATCAGCCGGTAAAGCGCTCAGGTAAGATTCGGCATCAACCTTTTCGGCCAGGATAATCTGTGGGGCCGCATTTTTAACAATCTCTTCTTTTACGATTTTAAGTTCATCACCGCTTAAAGAGGTTACAAAACTTACCGTTTCAATGGTTTTAGGCGAATTGAAGAAGAAAGCCTTCGTTTCTTTTCCATATTGGGTAAAGGCAAAAATAATGCTGGCCACAAAAGCAATGGGAACAATAAATTTGCTGTTTACATAAGGGATTTTAAATTTACCACGTTGCACATCTGGCCTGTTCTGCAGTACCAGTACGCCTGCACAAACCAATACAAAGGCAAACAAAGTACCAATAGAACAGAGATCGGTAACGATGGTGAGGTTCATAAATAAAGATGGAACCGCAACTACGAAACCCACAACAATGGTGGCAAAAGATGGTGTTTTATATTTCGGGTGGATTTTTGAAAAAGATTTCGGTAATAATCCATCCCTGCTCATACTCATCCAAATACGTGGCTGACCCATTTGAAAAACCAAAAGCACACTTGCCATGGCAAATACAGCACTAACGGCAATAATACCGCTCATAAGTTTTAAATTAATCTGATCAAAAACAAAGGCCAGTGGATCGCCAACGGCTAATGTATCTGATTTTACAATACCGGTTAATACCAGCGCAATGGCCACATAAAGTATGGTACATATAATAATGGCCCACATCATGCCGCGGGGTAAATCGCGCTGGGGGTTTTTACATTCTTCGGCAGTAGTAGAAATGGCGTCGAAGCCGATATAGGCAAAGAATACAGCCGAAACACCTTTTAATATTCCTGATACACCGTTAGGTGCAAAAGGATTCCAGTTTTTGGTATCTACATAAAAAATACCAACTGCTAAAACCAAAAGGATTACCGCCAGTTTAACCACTACCATGGCATTACTGGCATTGCGGCTCTCTTTCATACCGCGGTAAATTAACCAGGTAATTAAAATGATGATGCCGAGTGCAGGAATATCTGCAACCAGGTGAAAGGTGCCAATTTGTGGCGCAGTAAGCCAGGCGTTGTTGGCCAGGGCGGTAGCTGCATCCAGATCGGCCAGGTTTTTGCCGGCAGCAAGTAAAGCTTCCGCATGTTTATGTCCGTTATAGGCACTTAGGTAATCCATGGTCATCCAATCGGGTACGTGGATGCCATCTATGCCTAAAAAGGGTATTTTTATGGTGGAGAGTAGTCCTGTGAAGTAATCAGACCAGGATATGGCTACGGTTATGTTGCCGATGGAGTATTCCATAATTAACGACCAGCCGATGATCCAGGCAACCAGTTCGCCAAAGGCTACATAAGAATAAGTGTATGCACTGCCCGAAACCGGAACCATAGATGCGAATTCTGCATAGGCAAAGGCTGCAAAACTACAGGCAACAGCTGTAAAAATGAACAAAAAAATTACCGCCGGACCACCATCTGCACTCGCTTTTCCTATTGTACTAAAAATACCAGCACCAATAATTGCTGCAATACCAAAAGCTGTTAAATCGCGAACACCGAGTGTTTTATGTAAAGTATTTTCGTGGTCTCCGTAGCCTTTTGCTGCATCTTGTAATATCTTGGAAATGGATTTCTTTCTGAATAGCTTTTCGAACATCTTTTGCTTGGTTGTTTCTTCAAACTTATAAAAAGTTTGGCTAAAAACGTTTAAAGCAGGATATAATTTTCATTACACAACATTTAGGCATGAAACTGCCTTTTAAACTAGCCGATTTATTGGATTGATGTAAAAAAATGCAATTATTTGGCTTGAATAATCCTTTGTTTGATTTGCATAATTTTTAGCATGCTATAAATCCTAATTTTGTTGCTCCAATTCAACCACACTGAAAAAACAGCTGTTTGCATTGTTTGATTTAAATATTAATAAATACAATTATACCCATGAATGCCAATACTGCACCTATAAAGTATATTGAAGAACGCCATCAGGGCCTGGCCACTTTACTGGCCTTTGCGCTCATTCCGCTTTCGGGCTTCGCAACTGATATTTATATTCCATCGTTGCCTACCATGGCCGGCGAAATGCAGGCGAGCAATGTTCAGGTTCAGCTTACATTAAGCATCTTTTTAATCAGCTATGGTGTTGCCCAACTTTTTATAGGCAGTGTACTGGATAGTTTTGGCCGTTATAAAATCGGATTATACTCGCTGCTCATTTTTGCTGCAGCCAGCATCATCATTGCTACCACACATAATATTTATATCATTTACCTTATGCGCGTTATACACGGGCTTACTGTAGGTGCTATTGTTGTGGCCAAAAGAGCCTATTTTGTCGATCTCTTTGAGGGCGACCAACTGAAGCATTACCTCAGTATGTTTTCGATTATCTGGTCTACAGGGCCAATTGTTGCCCCATTTATAGGCGGCTATCTCCAAACTGCTTTTGGCTGGGAGTCTAACTTTTATTTTTTGGCGGGTTTTGCCCTGGTTTTTGCCTTTTTAGAATATTTTTTCAGTGGTGAAACCTTAAAGCACTTTACCGATTTTCAGTTAAAGAAAATAGCAGGTATTTATGCTACCATGGTTAAAACCACAAGTTTTACTTTGGGTATTGTAATGCTTGGTTTAGCTTATTGTATGGTAATGGTGTACAACATGACAGGCCCTTTCATTATCGAACACCACTTACAGCTATCGCCTGTAATTGCAGGTTATAGCTCTTTAATATTGGGTTTTGCCTGGATGGTTGGCGGATTTATAGGTAAAGCAACCATTAACCGCCCGTTTTTTAAAAGATTGGCCATTAATTCGGTTCTACAACTGGTATTTGTGGTTTTAATGATGTTAAGCTTAAACTTCATCAGTAACCTTTACTCGCTAATTTTCTTTGCTTTTTTGATACACATTGGAGCTGGTTTTACCTTTAACAACTATTTTACTTTTTGTTTAAGCAAATTTCCTAAAAATGCGGGCATTGCAGGTGGCTTAACCGGTGGCATTACCTATGTGATTGTTTCTTTTTTAAGCTATGGTATTGTAAATATTGTGCCTGCCAAAGACGAACGTAACCTAAGCTATAGTTATTTGATTATGATAGTTTTATCGCTGGTGATTATGTTCTTTATTTTGAGGCTTAGAAAAAAGGAAACAGTAAATTAAAAAACTGTATTTTCAGAATTAATCATCATAAATAAATTTGTATCATCAACACAGATTGTCATCCTGAATTTAAATTTAATTTATAAAATCAATATATCGACAGTCACTTAGTAGTCGTCATTTCGAGCGGAGTGCAACGTAGTCGAGAAATCTATCGCTATAGATTTCTCCATTCCGCTGCCAGTAAAAAACCAGCTGGCTCCAGTCGAAATGACGATTCTTCTACTAGGTCTGTAAATGATAGCCCGTCGAAGAACCTGCGTAATACATTGCGGGCGTTTCGACAGGCTCAACGGTACAGACTTCCGGAGAAGCCGAGATTTATATTATGGCCTTTTTGTTCTTTAATGGGCAAACCTTGCTCTAGGCCTTTAGACCATTTACCTTAACTCAGTTTCTCCAGTTCGGTTTTTACAAAATTGGCCAGCTCTTTAACATATTCGGCACTGAAATCAAATTTGATTCCGGCGGTTTCATAAATCTCGTTCATGGGTTTGGTATAACCTAAAGAAAGGGCAGCCAGGTACTGATCCAAAGCTTTCGCTGGATTTTCTTTGTAATTTTTCCAAACCGCTATGGCACCCAATTGGGCAATGGCATATTCGATGTAGTAAAAGGGAACTTCGAATAAGTGCAGCTGTTTTTGCCAGATGTTTCCAAATTGCTGCTCCAGATCGTCCCAGTTTGCAAAACCTGCGCCAAAACGGTTATAAATCTGTTTAAAGGTTTCTTCTCTATCAGCTGCAGTATGGTTGGGGTTGGTATAAATCCAGTGCTGAAACTGATCGATTACGGCCACCCAAGGCAAAGTTTTTAACACATCGGCCAACTGTTCTTTTTTGGCCCTGTTTAAATCTTCTTCATTATCAAAATAAACATCCCAATTATCCATTGAGATAAGTTCCATACTCATTGATGCGAGTTCGGCAACTTCGGATGGACAGTGTTTAAAGTCGTTTAACTCTAAATCGGCGGTTAAGAAAGTGTGTACGGCATGTCCACCCTCATGTACCATTGTGGTCAAATCGCGCAGGGAATTGGCAGAGTTCATAAAAATAAATGGCGCACCTGTCTCCGCCAGCGGGTAATTATAACCGCCCGGTGCTTTGCCTTTCCTGCTTTCTACGTCGAAAAGGTTATTGGCTTTCATGGTAGCTAGTTTAGCGCCAAGTTTTTCATCAATGGCATTAAAACAGGCAATACTTTTATCAATTAATTCTGCGCCGTTGTTAAAAGGTTTTAAGGCTGGCTTACCGCTTACGCTTACCTCTAAATCCCATGGTTTTAAGGTGGCTAAACCTAAAGCCTCCCTCCGTTTTTCGGCCTGCTCTTTCAGTATTGGAACAATTTCTTTTTCTATGGCATTTGCAAAATCATAGCAATCCTGCGGGGTATAATCAAAACGGCCCAATGCCTGGAACATGTAATCGCGGTAGTTTTCAAAACCTGCATTTAGGGCAACCTGGTTTCGCAGGCGGATCAGCTCATCAAATAGGATGTTCAAATCATCTTTATCAACCAAGCGGCGTTGCTGAATGGTTTTCCATGCATTTTCGCGTACTTCACGGTTAAGGTCTTTTACCAGGATAGAAGCTTGCTCGAGTGTATATTCCTGTCCGTTAATTTCGACACTCATGGCGCCGGTAATGCCCTGGTATTTTTGCTGTTTAACCTGTAATTCGGTAAACAGTTCAATGTTTTCTTCGCGGAATAATTCCAGGTCTTTCTTAATTGCCCTGTTGTAAACGAAATATTTCTCTTTGTTCAGTTCGTCCATAAAAGGGCTATCCACAAATTTCTTGTTCAATTCGTTGGATAGGGGAGAAATCTTTGGTGAAATTTCGGTAGCAAAATACTGGAAATTCTTAACCAGTTCCTCATTGGCTGTATCGCAGCTCATTTTGATATATCTCCAGGCAAAATCTTCTTCTAAAGCCGCTTCAAGCTCTGAGCGGTCTTTTAGCCATTGCTCAAGACCAGCAACATTTTCAATTTGACGGTTTTGCAGTTCGGTAAAAATGGGCTCAAGGCTTTCCCAGGTAATGGTTAAATCCTGTGGAATATATGTTCTTGGTTTTTTAGTTATGATCATGTTTAGTTTTAATTATTGAATGATGGATTGACTGAATGAGAGAATGGGATTAGTGATGCCAATATTCAATCCTTCAAAATTCTATCCTTCGCTCATTTATATTTATTGCATGATGGAATGAGTGATTGAGAGAATGTTTTAAGCGTAATGCAAACAATTTAATCCTTCAAAATTCAATCCTTCACTTATTTATATTCCTTCAGTCCTTCAAAATTCACTCATTTCTATTTATGTCTCAAATACGCATCTATTAAAAAGCATACGGCAAATATTACCGATGCATAACCATTTAAGGTTTGAAATGCCCTGTTTACTTTACTGATATCGTTCGGTTTTACAAGTAAGTGCTGGTAAACCAACATCGAACAGAAAAACACAATACCTACGTAATACACCCAACTAAAGGATGTGAAAAAAACTGGTAAAATTACGCAGGTGGCCGATAATACATGTAAAAGTACCGAAACATTTAAAGCATTTTTTATGCCAAGTGCCGAGGGGATAGAATGTAATTTTTCTTCACGGTCAAATGCTTCATCCTGTAAAGCATAAATAATATCGAAGCCGCTTACCCAAAAAAGTACCGTTAGCGAATACAGTACTGGAACAAGTGCAAAATGACCGGTTACAGCAATATAAGCACCAATTGGGGCCAATGATAAGCCTAAGCCCAATACCAAATGGCAGAGCGCCGTAAACCTTTTGGTATAACTGTAAAATAAAACCACAAATAAGGCCACTGGCGATAAATAAAAGCACAATGGATTGATAAAATAGGTTGTTACCGCAAACAGTACACAGTTGGCTATCACAAATATAAAGGCCTCGTTTGCAGAAACTTTACCGGCAGGGATGTCGCGCATTTTGGTACGTGGGTTTTTGGCATCAATGTTCCTATCCAGATACCTGTTAAAAGCCATGGCCGAGTTGCGGGCAAAAACCATGCACAGCAAAACCAAAATTAATTTGTACCAAGAAAATGGATTTTCGGTGGTGGTTACCCCCAAAAAGAAACCAATCATGGCGAATGGCAGGGCAAATACCGAGTGTGCGAATAATACGAGTGAAAAGTATTTTTTCATTTACGGAAAAAGGTTAACTGTTTAAATTGGTTAACTGGTTAATGTTTTCGGTGTTAATAGTCGATGATTTATAGTTATTATAATTAATGGCATATTGTCGATTACTAATGAACCAATGAACTAATGGCCAATGAACTAATAAACCATTGAACCTGTTAAAATTTCTTATAATCTTTCGGGACAACAAAATCCTTATTCACCTCATTGATGAAATTCAGAACGTCGTCTTTTCCAGTAGCTTTTTCGGCCGAGGTAATAAAAGTAGCCGGAATTTCTTCAAAAAACTCGCCAAGCTTTTTCTTAAATGCCGCTACATTTTTTTGTGTGGTTGTCATTCCCTGTTTATCTGCTTTGGTAAAAATCAAAGAAAAAGGAATCTGTTTTTCGCCGAGCCAATAGCAAAACTCAATATCAATCTGTTGCGGGTCTAATCTGCTGTCGATCAAAACAAAAACACATTGTAAACTCTCCCTTTTGGTAATATAGGCACGGATAAATTTTTCCCATTTCTCTCTGCTGGTTTTTGAAACCTTGGCGTAACCATAGCCAGGTAAATCTACAATGTACCAGGCATCATTAACCAGAAAGTGATTGATTAACTGAGTTTTTCCCGGGCGCTGAGAAGTTTTTGCCAGGCCATGCTGATTAACCAACATGTTGATTAAAGAAGATTTACCTACGTTAGAGCGGCCAATAAAAGCATACTCGGGCATTGTTGGTACCGGCAGAGCCGAAACCTGGGTGTTGCTGCAAACAAATGTTGCCGTTTTGATAACCATAGCGCAAAGGTAACAATTAGTTTTGAGTTGGGAGTTTGCCGTTGAGGGTAGAATAGCTGCCGTCGTCAGAGATTGGTAAAGATTAAAACGAATGCTAAACTGCAGACTCTAAACTCCCAACTGCAAACTCTTTTATATATCTTTGCCCCATATCATGAATCAGAATATCACTCCATACCAGGTAGAAGATGCCACTAAAAAAGAGCAGGTTGCTACCATGTTTAACAATATTTCGGGCACCTACGATTTTTTAAACCATTTTCTCTCGTTGGGTATCGATGTGCTTTGGCGAAAAAAAGCAATAAAAGAACTGGTTTCTATACATCCGCGTACCATGCTCGATGTGGCCACCGGAACAGGCGATTTTGCTTTCGAGGCCATTAAAAAGCTTCATCCCGAAAAAGTAATCGGTGTAGATATTTCTGAAGGCATGTTGGAGGTAGCCAAAAAGAAAATCAACGAGCGGAGCCTGAACGAAACCTTTACCGTGCAGGTAGGCGACTCGGAAGGTCTGCATTTTGAAGATAACACCTTCGATGCCATTACCTGTGCCTATGGCGTGCGTAATTTCGAAAACCTCGAAAAAGGATTAACCGATATGTACCGCGTGTTAAAACCAGATGGAAAAATGGTGGTGCTTGAATTTTCAAAGCCCAAAGTTTTTCCGGTAAAACAGCTGTACAGTTTTTATTTTAAACAGGTAACGCCTTTCTTTGGAAAACTGTTTTCTAAAGATCACCGTGCCTACACTTATCTGCCGGAATCGGTAGCTGCTTTTCCTGATGGCGAAGATTTTACTGCCTTGATGGAAAAAGTTGGTTTTAAAAGTACCAAACATAAAAGTTTAACGTTTGGAATAAGTTCGATATATACCGGAACTAAATGATTAAAAAATTAAGCCTCATCCTTTCACTCTCTGCTATTGCTGTAGCTGCCTCTGCTCAAAACTGGGGCGGTGGAATAGATGATGAGGACTGGAGTTTTGGTTTTAATTTTCAATATATTTCTGCTGAGTACAAAATCCTTAAAAAACAAAACTGGAGGTCGCCTTTTTACGAAGTGCCCGATGGCAATGGGGTTTCTTACGATCCGTCATCAGGTACCATGGTTACCAATTCTTTGAATGCCATTTCCAGCAAGCCATCGCAGGGTTTTGGACTGGGTTTTGTAATGAACCGGAACATTTCTGACAATTTCGATATCCGATCTACACCCTCGCTGATTTTTAGCGATAGAACGGTAAGCTATGAATATGAACCAACCGACCCAATTGACGTAGGTAACGGACAGACCAAGCACTTTCAAACTTTGGTTGATAAGAAAGTTCAGGCCACCATGTTCGAATTTCCACTGGGCATTAAAATTAAATCGAACCGGTTAAATAATTTCAGGGCCTATTGGCTGGGCGGGGCAAAGTATTCGATAGATATTGCATCGAAAAAGAAAACTTTTGATGAAGGGGAAACTGCCGTGAACAAGCTGCTCAAAAACGAACGGAGTTATTTCTCTTACGAAACCGGGATTGGTTTTGATATTTATTTCGAATATTTCAAAATGTCGCCCGAGCTAAAGCTATCCTATTCAACCAGCGATCTGCTCAAGCACGATAATACAGCCTATGCCAATCCGATTGATAAGTTGAAATTGCGTCAATTCACCTTCAGTTTGATTTTTCAGTAGTCCTTACAATCCAAAAAACTTACCTTTGCCTCAACAGGTAAATCCTAAGGTACTGTTCCAAGAGATTTACCAGGACTTAAATTCATAAATATGTCTAAAACCGCATTAATTACAGGTGCAACTTCTGGTATTGGCGAAGCTTGTGCGCATACCTTTGCCCAACAAGGTTATAATTTGGTGTTGTTGGCCCGCCGTGAAGATAGGTTGGCTAAAATAGCACATCATTTGGCAGATAAATATGGTATTGCAATTAAACAGGTTTTTGCCGATGTTAGAGATAAAGAAAGTTTAACTGCCGCTTTAAACGTTTTGCCTGAGGATTGGAAAAAAATCGATGTGTTGATCAACAATGCTGGCTTAAGCCAGGGCTTAGATCCGATTGATAAAGGAAATACTGATGATTGGGACACCATGATTGATACCAATGTAAAAGGACTGCTTTACGTAACCAAAATTGTTTCAAACTGGATGATCCCCAACCGTTCCGGGCATATCATCAACATCGGTTCTATAGCAGGTAAAGAAGTTTACCCGAACGGCAACGTATACTGTGCCAGTAAACACGCTGTTGATGCCCTGAGTAAGGGGATGCGCATTGATCTTCTTCCGCACGGGATTAAGGTTACCGAAATTAATCCGGGCATGGTAGAAACAGAATTTTCGGTGGTGCGCTTCAAAGGAGATGAAGACCGGGCAAAAAAAGTTTACGAAAACCTCGAACCCCTGATTGCCGATGATATAGCCGATGCAATATGGTATGTGGTAAGCAGGCCTAAGCACGTAAATATTAACGACATGCTGATTATGCCAACTGCACAGGCAACAGCAACAATTATAAACAGAGGTTAATTGTTTAAATTGTATAAACTGGTTAACTGTTTTGCGCTTGCCTTGAGTGAGGCGATTTGCGTTTAACATCGAGAAATTAAACAATATATTAATAGAACGATTAAAACATTAACCAGTTAACCATGCTTAGCTTTTAGCTAACAATTAACCAATTATACTTATCGAACAGTTAACCGATTTGTACAATTAACCAATTTAAACAGTTAACCGATTAACCCAAAAAAGATGATATCAACAACCATAGATCAAGAGATTAAAAAAGCCATGTTGGCTAAAAATAATGCACAGTTAAGAGGTTTAAGGGCTATAAAGGCTGCTTTGCTTTTGGCTAAAACAGAAAAAGGATCTTCAGAGGAAATTACAGAAGAAACCGAACTTAAAATTCTTCAGAAACTGATTAAGCAACGCCGCGAATCTGCTGATATTTATAAACAGCAAAACCGCGAAGATCTATATCAGGTAGAAGAAGAAGAAATTGAAGTGATTAACCAGTTTTTGCCAAAACAGTTGGATAGGGCAGAGGTTGCGGTAATTATCGAAGGCGTAATCAAACAATCTGGAGCCACATCGGTTAAAGATATGGGTAAGGTAATGGGATTGGCCAATAAAGAACTTGCCGGCAAAGCAGATGGGAAGTTAATTGCCGAAATAGTAAAAGAAAAATTAGCATAGGGAAATCAAAGCGGAAAGTATAGAGGCAAAGGCTGAAAGCTGAAAAACTAAAGTTGAAAGACTGAATCATGAAGCTTATTAAACGGCTATTGAGATCCTTATACTAGAGGCTTAAAGTACATGATACTCGTTTCTTGGTGCTCAAATTAGGTTTTTAGACCGTTTTCGATTTTATTTCAGAAAAATGGCAAAGAAATGCAAAAATTTAATTTTACTCTACTAACTTAGTAGCACAGTACCATCTTAAAATATATATGACATACCAGATAATAGAAGAAGACGGATTTAAATACATTGAAGCTGGACAAGGCGAGACACTGGTATTGCTGCACGGCCTGATGGGCGAATTGAGCAATTGGGAGCTGGTAATAGAACAGTTTAAAGATCGCTACCGTGTAATTATCCCTATTTTGCCAATTTACGATCTGCCGATTTTAACACTGGGTGTAAAAGCACTTTCGAGGTACCTGCACCGCTTTTTAAAGTTTAAAGGTTTAAATCAGGTAGTTCTTGTTGGTAATTCGTTAGGTGGGCATGTAGGACTTGTATTTACAGTGGCCCATCAAGAATTTGTGAAGGCACTGGTATTAACAGGAAGCTCAGGCTTATACGAAAATGCTTTTGGTGGTTCTTTTCCGCGCAGGGAGAGCTACGATTATATAAAGGAAAAAGTAGAATTTACATTTTACGATCCTGCAACAGCAACCAAAGAACTGGTTGATGATGTATTTAAAACCGTTAATGACCGCTCGAGGGTAATCAGGATCTTAACCATGGCAAAATCGGCAATCCGACACAACATGGCCAAAGAACTATCTAAAATTACCATTCCGGTTTCATTGATATGGGGAAAAAATGATAAAGTTACCCCTCCAGAAGTAGCAGAAGAGTTTCACGAGCTTTTGCCTAATTCTGAATTAAACTGGGTAGATAAATGTGGGCATGCACCCATGATGGAACATCCTGAAATATTTAACGCTTATTTAGAGAAATTTTTAGATAGAATATTGCTGAAATAATGTTTGCTGCAGAAATCATATCGAATGTTATACCAACCTTAAGGGCCGATGACACGGTGCAAAAAGCTTTAGATCGTATGAACGAATTTAAACTAAAGCATATGCCGGTGGTTAATGAAGCTGCTTTTTTGGGTATAGTTGCTGAAGATGATTTGTTGAACATACACAATCACGATACGCTTTTAAACGATGCATCGGTAAATATGCTGAATGTTTTTGTGCTCAGCGATGCACATACCTACGATGTAATCAGGCTGTTGAGCCAGCTAAAACTTACTGCAGTTCCGGTTTTAGACCAGCAGAAAAATTATGTTGGCCTAATTGCGATCAATAACATTGTTGATGCCGTTGCGCAGCAATATGCAGTAAACGAACCCGGCGGTATTATTGTTCTGGAAATCAGCAACCGTGATAATTCGCTGGCGCACATTGCGCAGATTGTAGAGGCCGATAATGCACAGATCCTTTCCTCTTACGTTAATTCTTTCGAAGATTCTACCCGTTTAGAGGTTACCCTAAAAGTAAATAAAACTGAAATTACTTCGTTAGTAGCTTCTTTCGAACGGTATGATTATCAGGTAAAAGAAGTATACAACAACACACAGATTGATGATGGATCGCAGGAGCGTTACGATTCTTTCATGAACTATTTAAATGTATAAACCTGTTTTATGAGGATTGCAATTTACGGCAGGGATTTTAATGATACAGTTTTGCCCTATGTGCAAGAGGTTTTTAATCACCTGGCCGATCATCATATCCAACCGGTTTTATATTCGAAATTTAAAACATCCCTACACGGCAAAATCAAGCTTCCGGCAAATACCGTTATTTTTCATAACCATAGCGAATTAAAAGAACATGCCGATGTATTGCTAAGTTTAGGGGGCGATGGTACGCTATTGGATACCTTATCCCTGATCCGCAATTCAGGCATCCCTGTAATCGGGATCAATTTTGGGAGGTTGGGCTTTTTGGCCAGTATCAACAAAAATGAAATCGGTTCGGCGCTTAATGCCCTGATCAATAAGGAATATACTTTGGATACCCGTTCGCTGCTTACCCTCGAATCGGATAACGGCCTGTTTGGTGAAGAAAACTTTGCATTGAATGATATTACCATCCACCGCAGGGACAATTCGGCCATGATGATTATCCATGCCTCTATGAATGATGAGTTTATCAATTCTTATTGGGCCGATGGATTAATTATAGCCACCCCAACCGGATCAACTGCTTATTCGTTAAGCTGCGGTGGACCAATTATTTACCCCGATTCGAAAAATTTTGTAGTTACCCCCATTGCACCGCATAACTTAAACGTGCGGCCGGTAGTGGTGCCCGATAGCAACAAACTTTCTTTTGAGGTAGAAGCAAGGGAATCGAAATTTTTGGTTTCTTGCGATAGCCGCACCGTAACCGTAGAGCGTTCGGTAAAAATTGCCATAAAAAAAGCCGATTTTTGTGTAAATCTTATCCGCCTTAACAATGAAACGTATTTAAACACGTTAAGGAATAAATTATTATGGGGCATTGATACCCGTAACTACTAAGTATGACGCCAAATAAACGCCTTTTAATTCTCCTCTTTTTTATCTTAAGCGGGCAGCTTGTCCGTGCACAACGTGCAATGATAGGCGAACCCTCATGGGAGCTTGGATTAATGGCGGGCGGTGCAGGTTACATGGGCGATCTTAATCTCAATAATCCCTTGCAGATCAGTGGCCTATCCGGTGGTGCGTACGTAAAGCGCAATTTTAACCAATACCTGGGCCTACGTTTAAATTATACGCTGGGGCAGGTAAAAGCCGATGATGCAAATTCAAGTAACGAACAGCTCCGCGAAAGGAACCTGCGTTTTAAAACTACCCTGAACGAATTTAGCGGAATAATAGATTTCAATTTTTTTAATTTCAACCTTGGCGGCGGAACCAGGCAGTTTACACCTTACCTGTTTGCAGGTGCAGGTTTGGTTATTTTTAAGCCAACTGTAAAAGTAGACGGGGAAAAATACAGGTTGGATAGGTTAGCTACCGAAGGACAGGAAAATGGCTATAAAAATGTGGTACTAACCATTCCATACGGTTTAGGTTTACGGTATAACTACAAAGATACCTGGAGCGTTTTTACCGAATTGGGTTACAGAACCCCCTCAACTGATTATATTGACGATGTAAGCGGAAGGTACCCAGTTAACCAGGTATTTAGGGGAAATGGCCAAAATCAGGTCAATTTATCCGATCCTTCCCTTAAACATATCGGACAGCCAGGGACCCAAAGAGGCGATTTTCGAAAAAGGGACACTTATCTATTTGTTAGTGTTGGCATATCTTTTACCTTTGTATCCTCAAAATGCTATTCCTTTTAAGCTGATTTTGATATAATTAATGGGATTTAAAGAACAAATAGACTATAGCCGCCTGCCAAAGCACATTGCCGTAATTATGGATGGCAATGGAAGATGGGCAAAGGGCCAGGGTAAAGTGCGGGTTTTCGGACATGAGCAGGGTGTACTTTCGGTAAAAGATATTGTAGAAGGCTGCGTAGAGGTGGGTATTGAGTACCTTACCCTGTATGCTTTTTCTACTGAAAACTGGAACAGGCCAAAAGAAGAGGTAGATGCATTGATGCAGATCCTGATTTCTACCATCAACAAAGAAACCGAAACACTTAATAAAAATAATATTAAGCTTAATGCCATCGGCAATATTGCATCTTTGCCACAAGAGTGCATAGATGATTTAAAAGAAGCCATGGCCAAAACTGCCCATAACGAGAAATGTACCTTAACACTTGCGCTGAGTTATAGTGCAAAATGGGAAATTATAGAAGCAGCCAAGAAAATTGCTGCGGCAGTAAAAGATAATGCCATTTCGTTGGATGATATAGGCGAGGACCTATTTTCGTCGAAACTGACAACAGTAAATATGCCCGATCCTGAGCTGATGATCAGAACCAGTGGCGAGCACCGGATAAGCAATTACCTGCTATGGCAAATGGCCTATACCGAGTTTTATTTTACTGATGTTTTATGGCCGGATTTCAGACGTGAAGATCTTTTTGAGGCTATTGTAGACTATCAAAAACGCGAACGCCGTTTTGGTAAAATTAGCGAACAATTAAACTAATTTTTCTTTTAACACTTTTTAACAAGCGTTTAAACTAACTTAGCACCACTTTTATACGATAAATGAAACCATAAGAAGGCAACACTTTAAAGAAATTTTTGCTTTAAAAACATTGTTGAACTTGTGGCCATTACTGAACAAATTATTTTAATGAAAAGAATATTTCAAGTTTTAATCCTACTAGTTTTAGCCGCTCCGGCCTTTGCTCAAGTACGTCCACAAGGTCAGGCACCGGCAACCCCTTCTTTAAAGGTTGGTGGCTTAGATCTCGATTATTTTAGTCCAAAAGAATATATCATTGGTGGTACCACAGTTATCGGAACGCAATATTTAGATAAAGAGGTTTTAATTACCTTATCTAAACTAACCAAGGGGGATAAGATTGTTCTTCCTGGCGAAGCTACATCTGATGCGATTAAAACGCTTTGGGCACAGGGCTTGTTCGATGATGTGAAGATCAATGTCGAAAAATTTGTTCAGGATTCGGTTTACTTCGAAATTGAAGTGGTTGAGCGCCCTCGTTTAAGTTCAATCGATTTAAAAGGGATCAGCAAATCGCAGAGAACTGCCATTCAGGAAAAACTAAACGATAAAACAGGTAAAATCGTAAACGATAACCTTTACAATACCACATCGGCCATTGTTAAAAAATACATGTTGGATAAAGGCTTTTTCTTTACCACCATCGATTATAAAACCCGTAAAGACCCAAATGCCGAAAACAGTGTGGTGTTAGAGGCAAATATCGATAAAGGAAGCCGTGTAAAGGTGCAGCATATCGACTTTACCGGTAATAAAGATTTCAGATCGGCCAAGCTCAGAAAATTCCTTAAAAACCCTAAGCAGTTTGCATGGTGGCGCTTTTGGGGTTCCGGTAAATTCTCGAAAGAGAAATACGAAGAGAACAAGGTGAAAATGATTGCCAAAATGCACGAAAAAGGATACCGTGATGCTGAGCTGTTAAAAGATACCATTTACCAATACAACAAGAAACGCGTAAATATCAGAATGGATCTTTACGAAGGTAAAAAATACTATTTCGGTAACATTACCTGGGCTGGTAATGCCATTTATCCCGACAGTATTCTGCAAAAAGTATTAACCATTGAAAAAGGTGATGTTTTTAGCGAAGAGAAATTAAATAAAAAATTAAACGGTGGTGGCGAAAACGGTGGCGACATTAACAGTATGTACACCGATAACGGATATTTAACATTCAACATCGATCCGGTACAGACTAAAATTTATGGCGATACGGTTGATGTGGAAATGCGCATGTACGAAGGACCACAGTATACCAACAACCGGATTACTTTAAAAGGTAACACCATTACCAATGATAAAGTTGTTTTACGGGAGATCCGTACCAAACCGGGACAGAAATTTAACAAAAGTGATCTGATCCGTACCATCCGTGAGATTGGTCAGTTGGGTAACTTTGACGAATCAAAAACGGTTCCAACCCCGCGCCCTAACCCGGCCGATGGTACTGTGGATATTGAGTATGCAGTAGAAGAAAAACCTTCCGATCAGATTGAGCTATCGGGTGGTTTTGGTGGTGGCCGTATTATCGGTACTTTAGGTTTAACCTTTAACAACTTCTCTTTACGTAACCTGTTTAATCTAAAAGCTTATAAACCATTACCAAAAGGTGATGGACAGAAATTAAGCTTACGTGGACAAACCAACGGTAAATATTACCAATCATACAGTTTCTCTTTCTCTCAACCTTGGTTTGGTGGCGAGAAACCGGTAAGTTTTGGTATCAGTGCATTTACTTCATTACAATCAAACGGATTGAGCTCGGATAATGCACAGTTTCAGAAAATCCGTTTAAATGGTGTTACCGTAAGTTTGGGCAGAAGGTTAAACTGGCCTGATAACTATTTCCAGTTAAGCCATGCGGTGAACTTGCAACAGTATATCTTAAATAATTATTCAGGTTATTTATTCAGCACTGGTACATCATATAACTTAAACTTATCACAAGAGATTAGCCGCGATTCAAGAGATTCGCCAATTTTCCCTAAATCAGGTTCGTATCTGCGTTTCACAATTCAGGCAACGCCGCCATATTCATTGTTTAACAAAGTAAACTATGCAACGGCTTCTGATAAACAGAAATACCGCTTTACCGAATACCACAAATGGAAATTCGATTCGCAATGGTACCAACGTGTTGCAGGTAACCTGGTTATTAAAGCTCAGGCACAGTTTGGTTTCTTAGGTCAGTACAACAAAGCCGTAGGCCAATCAGCATTCGAGCGTTTTAAACTGGGTGGTGATGGTATGCAGGGCTTCGATTTCTTACAGGGATCTGAGTTAATTGCCATGCGTGGTTATTCAAACAATACCGTTATCCCGGTAGGTTCTGATCCAAATATCGCGCAGCAATCTGGTAGCCCGATTTATACCAAATATGTATTAGAGGCACGTTACCCGGTTATTGCGAGCCAGCAGGCAACAGCGTTTGTTTTGGCTTTTGCTGAGGGCGGTAATACCTGGAACAGGTTTAACGATTTTAATCCGTTCAATATCAGAAGATCAGTTGGTGTGGGTGCCCGTATCTTCTTGCCGATATTTGGTTTATTGGGTATTGATTATGGTTATGGTTTTGATGCAATACCTGGCCTGCCAGATGCGAACAAAGGACAGTTCCACTTTAGTATCGCACAACAATTAGGTGGATTTTAATTGATAAAGAATAAAAAATTAACTAATTATGCAATAAATCATTGCAAGTTGAGTTTAAACAAAACTTAGGTTATTAACGATATCATTAAACACACACACAAATGAAAAAGTATCTTTTTATCGCATTCCTACTTTGCGCATCCTTTGGTGCCTTTGCACAAAAGTTTGCTTATGTAGACACCGAGTATATTTTGAAGCATTTGCCAGAATATAAATCGGCACTGAGCCAGTTGGAGGTAGCCTCTAAACAATGGCAACAGCAGGTTGATCAGAACTTTTCTGAAATAGACCGCATGTACAAAGCTTACCAGGCAGATCAGGTTTTGTTAACCGATGATATGCGCAAGCGCCGCGAGAACGAAATTATCGAAAAAGAAAAACAGGCCAAAGAATTTCAACGTGCCAAGTTTGGCCCAGATGGCGATCTTTTTCAGAGCAGGAGTAAATTAATTAAGCCGATACAGGATAAAGTTGCCGATGCCATTAAACAGATTGCAAAATCTAAGTATCTTGATTTTATCTTCGACAAGAGCAGCGAGGCAACTATGATGATTTATGCAAGCAGCAGTTACGATGTTAGTAATGATGTAATTGTAAAATTAGGTTACAAGCCGGGAACTGTAAATAATTAGTATATTCGGCCCTCGATTTTAAGGAAAAACAATTAGAAAAAATAAAAAAAGTAAAATAGAACGATGAGAAAGTTAATTAACGTATTCTTTGTAGCAGCAGGTTTATTGTTTACAGCGAATATGGCAAGTGCACAACAAAAATTAGGGCACATTAATTCTGAAGAGGTATTTGCAAATTTACCAGAGGCTAAAACGGCACAAACAACTTTAGAAACCTTGGGTAAACAAAAACAGGCTGATATTGATGCAATGATCAAAGAATATCAGACCAAATTGAAAAACGCACAGGAAAAAGAAAAAACTTTAAGCGAGGCAAACAAAGAAACTGTAGGTAAAGAATTACAGGTTGCTGGCCAGGAATTACAGGATTTAGAAAAACGTATCACTGATGCCCGTACCAAAGCTTCACAAGATATAGGTACTAAACAAGGTGAGTTATTCCAACCTATCCAAGCTAAAGTGGCAACTGCAATTTCTGCTGTAGCTAAAGAAAAAGGTTTGGCATATGTTTTCGACATTGCTAACGGACAAGGTGGCAACAATTTGGTTTTCTGGGAAGGTGGTGATGATATCACTGGCGCAGTTAAAACTAAATTAGGCATTACAGCAACTGCTGCAAAACCAGCTGCACCTAAAAAGTAGTCCAGAGTTGGGAGTCTAAAGTCTCCTATCCTGTTCAAAATACAAAGCGGAATTAAGTTTAACTTAGTTCCGCTTTTTTTTGCCTATTTTAAGGTTGGTAAGTTTTAAAGTTGCTGTTCAGGTTGTGGTAAAACAATTCAATGTTTCAACATCGTAACTTCCAAACTTTACAATTAACTTTACAACGTAAACGTCAATTAACCAGTTAACCGATTTAACCAATTAACCTTTAAATAAGTATGCAGGTATCCCCGATAGGTATTTTCGATTCAGGTTATGGCGGGCTTACCGTTTTTAGATCTATTGCCGACCGACTGCCACAGTACAATTATATCTATCTGGGCGATAATGCCCGCTCGCCCTACGGCGATCATTCTTTTGATACCATTTATAAATATACTTTAGAATGTGTGGAGTGGCTATTTGCAAAAGGCTGCCAGTTGGTTATCCTGGCCTGCAATACGGCCTCTGCAAAAGCACTCAGAACCATACAACAGCGCGATCTGCCGGCCAAATATCCTGATAGGAGGGTATTGGGCGTAATCAGGCCCACTGCCGAAGTTATAAATCAATACACCAGTACCAAACAGGTTGGCGTAATGGGTACCCGTGGCACGGTAAATTCCCAATCTTATCTGTTAGAAATCAATAAGTTTTTTCCTGATATCAAAGTTTTTCAGCAGAGCTGCCCAATGTGGGTGCCGCTTATCGAAAACAACGAACATTTACAATCAGGAGCCGATTTCTTTATCAACGAATATTGCAGTCAGCTGTTGGCACAATCTGATGCCATAGATTGTGTATTGTTGGCCTGCACGCATTACCCATTGTTAATGCCAAAACTAAAACAGGTATTTCCCGATCATATAAGTGTTTTGGCGCAAGGCGATATCGTAGCCGATAGTTTGGTTGATTATTTGGGAAGACATCCTGAAATCGAAGAAAAACTGGCTAAGCAAGGCGAAAGGCATTTCTATACCAGTGGCGATCCGGCAGCTTTTGATGAACATGCCTCGATATTTTTTGGAGAAGCGCTGAAATCGGGTAAGATGTAGTTCGATAGTTCATTTGTTCAATGGTCATTTGTTCATTGGTAACTGCAAACTGAATATGTTTAACAGAGGGAAAGGGTTAATCACTTGGATACTCCCAACTCCAAGCTCGCAACTCCCAACTCTTTTACTTGATTTGCCACTGCGCACGGTGGGAAGGTTTCATAGCCCTTAGATGTGTTCCCGCCCAGGGGATGAAGGTTGCATGAGCAATAGATTCGTTGCTCCCTGGGGGATGAAGCTTTCTACATTACTCATTCCATTTAAGCAACTAACTGACTAAAGATTATAGACTCGATACTAAGGACTGATAACTATAGTCTGTCAAGCAACTCAAAACTCCAGGCTCAGCACTCCAAACTCACTTACTGCGGTAACTTTTCAACCCTCACCAATACCGTTGGCGATGATAAAGCTTCTAAAAAGGCAACTACTGCATCCTTTTCGGCAATGCTCAGTTTTAAACCTTTTAACAACTTATCGTTTTTTGGTAATAAAGGATCATTTACCTGTTCAGGTTTAACACGCTGGTTCGGCATACCCACATTGTACATGTTCATTACGCCATCCATATCGGGGAAAAGGCCATTGTGGAACCATGGTGCAGTTTTCATCACATTTCTTAAACCAGGTGTTTTAAATTTACCCACGTCTTCGGCTTTCTTTGTTACATTGTACAGGCCAAGGTCTTCATATTTACGGCCATAATAGGTTAAACCATCGTTATGAAACTCGTTATCGGTAAAAAATGGCCCGTTGTGGCAATTAATGCAGCGTGCTTTGGTGCGGAACAGGTGCAGGCCCACCAATTGCTGATCGGTTAAGGCTTTTTTATCTTTCGCCAAAAAGCGGTCGAAAGGGGTTCTACGGCTCACAATGCTGCGCTGAAAAGTTGCCAGACTCTCGAAAACCCTTTTATTGGTAATTTCTCTCGAGCCAAATGCAGCGGTAAAGTAAGGCTGGTATCCCTTAATCTTGCTTAGTTTTTTAGGCAAAGCTTTCATATCCTGGTGCATTTCGTTGTGTGCCGCCACCGGACTACCGGCCTGCTCCTCCAAGCTGTTTGCCCGGCCATCCCAAAATAAGCGCTTGTAAAACCAAACATTCTCTAATGATGGCGCATTGCGGATATTGCTTAAATGATCATGCCCAATTGATACCTGGCGGCCATCTGTCCAATGTAAATCTGGTGCATGGCAGCTGGAGCACGAAATCTGGTTGGAGCCCGATAAACGTGGATCGAAGAATAAAATTTTACCCAGCTCTACCACTTGCTTTACCGAGTCGTTTTTTAAATCAACCGGAGAAGGAGGGAGTTCGCCAAGTTCCTGAAAAACCGCACCCTGATCTACCGTAGGTTTTGGCCATTGATCGGTAGGTTTTGAATATACTTTGCGCAGGCTATCTATACTCAGTTCATCATCATCATTAAAATCAGCCGATTGAAAAGAAAATAAGATTAATCCGGCGAGAACGATGGTAAGCGCAGCAAAAACTCTATTCATGGGATCAAAAATAAAGATTTAAGCTGATATTGGAAGAAAAACGGTCTTTGCCGGGAGTATTAAAGATCGTTCTTTGAAGATCCACATAATTTCCAACACGCTGTATATAATTTCCTGAAAGTTTAATGGAAGTCTGTATACCCTTATATGTTGGAAATGAATAATCTGCTGCAAGCCCAATTCCGTAGTTGTTCGAAGTATTGAATTGATAATCGGGGTATATTACATAGTTGTAAAATATATTTTCATTTTCAATTGGCGCAAAGAAACTGGACGCTGATTTTAAGCTATAACTCGCAGAAAGAGATGCTCCAAAGCTACGGTTTTTGCTAAATTGCTTATTTATTCCCCAGCCTGCATTAAAGTTTATTCTACTATAATCAATGTCAACTAAATAGTTCCCATCTTTTTTTATGTCTTCAGCATGTTGAATACCAAAATTTATATTATTAATTAATCCATTTTTGCCTTTCAAGGTATAAAACAGATTGAAGCCATAATTTTCTCTGTCATCAATGTAATTTATGCCTGCAAGTGCATTATCATAAGCTTCACCCTCATCATAATTATAGCTAACGGCCAAGTTAATTTGATCTTTTTCAGTATTTCTGTGCCAAATCAAATTTGCGCTGGTACTTTTAATATCATAGGTCATAAAAGCATTATATCCAATAGCATTAGTTAAATTTCTTTTAAAAAGCTGAGATTCCTTGCCTTTTTTTAAAGATAGAATGAGGTTATCTTTAGAACTAAGCATATATTTAGCGAAGAATTTGGCGTACTGTCTATCTTGGTTATTATCATATGACAGTAGGTTTTTCTGCTGAAACTGTTGGGCTCCGCTATAACCTGTCATTAAGTAATTAACATAATTGTCGGCAACAGTATTTTCAGTATAGGTGCTGTTTTTATACCCAACTTTTATTTGTTCCCTTCCATATCCGTACTGATAACCAACACCAACCAATAGCGACTTAGTTATCTCGTATCCAATAGATGGATTTAGGTTTAACTGGAAATCCCTAACATCGCTCCTTGGATCATTATTGCTAAAATGGTTTCCTATCCTGTAATCTAAACCTAAGGCTAGAGGTAAATTATTACCTATCATTGATCTGCTTACTGCTGCATTGATTTTGTAAACGGAGCGTTCATAATGATTGTTCTTTATTGAGCCAAAATAATATGGAGAGCTATTGCTAAATCTTGATTGATGTGACCAACGGGTACTATCTTCGGTACTTTTTAAATAGTTGAAAGCCCCATAAAGATGAAACCTTTCTAAAGTTGTTTTACCTTCACTAAATAATGATATGGATTCAATTTTAGAAGCACCTTGTACGGGAATATAGTGACCTTTATCCAAATCATATCTTATAGTTAGGTTATTATATTTATTAGGCATCATTTTTCCCATAAATATTGGGTTCTCTTTCGAAAATTGGTATAGTTGAGTTAATGCTGAGTCGATTGAGTAGCTTTTGCTCAATAATGATTGATCACTGGCAACATCCTTTTTTGTTTGTGAAAAAAGATTGGACATTGAAGTGATCGTTAATATTGATATAAGGATGAGTTTTCTCATGTAATTTAATGGTACGTTGTTGGTATATGTTATTTGAAAGCTCTGGGTAAAGCGATGTCTAAAAAGTCGAAATCTTCTGTAGAGTTATTCGTATCTTTTAATATTACCCTCCCATTTTCTATTTTTTCTGTTTTACGGATAACAGACTGGGATGTGTAAGCTCCTTTAGGAACAAATGCAAACCCAGCATCAAGATCAGCACCGAGTTTTTTAGGTAATCTGGATGAAGCTACGTTAGGCTGTATTTCCATTGCATCGATGATATATTTCGACGGGATTTGATAATACTTACGCGCTGTTGATGACGGTGTAGTTTTACTAGGCTCATTATACATTGGCCAGTTTTTTACATTTTGTGTCCCATCCACTTTAAAAATAGCAATACCAGTTCTTCCTGTATTATCCAAAATCATATCAGTACCAGTGTATGAAAGCACTTCAACATTTGGGACCAAAGGATTGTCGATATCGGAATCGAGTGGTCGGGGTACGAAAGAGCCATAATAGGCTTCAAAGTCTGCTTTACTTAAATCTACTGTCAATTCTGGATTGCGAACAGAAATAGTTACACCATCAGTGCCTGTAAATGGAGATTTATGATTTAATGCCGTTTGAGCTAATACAATACTCTCCCCAGGCTTAACGGGATAGGCTTTGCCATTTCCAGGGATCATACATAGTGTTTTTGCATAAATAAAATCAGTATTTGGATCCCCATTAGTTGTAATCATATTTAAAGATTTAGACCAATCATATTGCCCGTTAGTTTGTAGATTATATGTTGTATTGGTAGTGCTTTGTCTTCCCCAGATTTCGGTTATGTATAAACTGTCGGCATACATAACCTCATTTGTATTGTTATAAATTTCTATAAACTGATCTCTATACAAGGCACCCAAAGTTCTGTCCGAACCTGCATAATACACCTGTTTAACCAGCCAATTGCCAATGTTACCAGCTTTTAGATTTAGGGTCAGCTCAGCAGTATTATCTTTATTTACCAACTTGTTTTTTTCTGCTGCATTAAAAATTACCGGCTTTGTTGTAATTATACCTGTGATTGCAGTATAGTCAGCTGCAGATACAGTATAACTCACATCTACATCGTATCGCCCCGCTGGTAAATCATTGAAAGTACCTAAGCCTTTATTATTTGTAATAAGAGATCGATACCTGCCAGAAATTAGGCTTTTGATTCTAATTGTAATATTTTCGACCGGAAATGTGTAACCACTATTTGCTAAATCGAAAGTGACTTTTACATTTAAATCAGTTGGTAAAACATTTGGTTGATTGTCTTTTTTGCAGGCAATCATCAACCCAATGATTATAATTAGTGCAATTTTTTTCATCATGATTAAAGTTTTAAAGATAACTCAATACCGAATGTTGGGGATCCATTTGGAGATACGACAGTAATGGTACCTGGCCTTTGATATCTAGGTTGGTAATTCAGGAAATTATAAGCATTGAAAGCAAATTTAAAGCGCTTTTTAATTTCCTTTGCCAAACTTAAATGGTAATTGGAATATATTCTATATTGATTATCAGATATAAGCTCATTTTCTGGTATGAATAAATGACCATACACAGTATTTTTTGGATCTGGGTTTGTTATTTCAACATAACGTATATCTCTTGTGTAATAGGCAATAGGAACACCGTCGTTGTCGTTGTAAATGGTTTTATTTAAGAAACTAAATTCGGCTGTTAGTTGTATAATCAAACTAATAGCTGGGATGTGAGTTGATGATGTGATTCTTCCTGAGCTAAAATAGGTGGTTTTTTTACGGGGAGCATAAAGACCCGTAATTGGATAATCAGGTGATGTAGTGTCTTCCGCAGTAGGAGCTACCGCTCTCGGAGCTGTTTCGCGATAATCCGATCTGAACAATCCACCGCTAACGCTAAAAGAAGTCGAAATAGCATCAAATTTTGGCGTATTTAAGATAATGTCAAAACCTTGATTATTGGATCTTAAATCATTATTAAATTCATTATGGGCTAGTAAAAATCTCTTTTCTCCAGATACTGTTAGTGTAGGTTTATTTCCAGGCACAAATACTGCTGTATACTGAGGAAGAGTAACAATTTCTCTTTCTACAACTGTATTATAACCCTGTGTATTGAGTTTATGAAATAATGAAAAAGATAATTGATAGTCCTTTATTTTGTATAATCCGGAGAGCTCAAAAGTCTGTCCTTTAGATGACTTTAATTTGCTGCCATCAGGATCATATCTTCGTACATAATAAATACTGGCGCTTTCATTTGCGTTTCCATTATAAGCATTAATTAAAGGTACATCAACAAATGTTGGCCCTGGATATCTCTGACCTAATCCCGGTGATTTTACGGAAAGACCATAGGCAAAACCAAGTCTAAAGTCTTCAGTCAATTGGTAGTTAATATTTGTCCGGGGCGACAAGGTTACAAGGCCATTTTGTCCATCCAATCGTAATCCCCCTCTAAAATTTAAATCGCGGCCATTAACTTTTATTGAAAATACATCTTCAGCATATAAACCGAAATCTTTTTGAGCATAGGCCAGCGAAAAATCATAATATCTTTCAGAAGGTCCACTTGATAGGTTATTGCCTGTAGTGTTATATCCTGGTCTTGACCTTGCGGGATCTGAGAGCCTACCTAAGCCTTTGTTCGCTGCATAAGAAAAATTCGCGCCAAAATTTAAGTAATGAGTAAGACTACCGGTTTTATACTCTGAGTTAAAATCAATTTGAGCAGATGCTGTAATAGGTCGTCCATCAACATCGCTGATTGCAGTATAGATTCCCTTATCATAAATTCCGCTAACTAATCCTGTTTCTGTTGCATTATTGTATAAAATGTATGGGCTGTTTACAAATTGTTCTGTATAACTACGCTGGTGAGAAGCTCCATATCTCAAATTCAATCCAATATTTTTAAGAAAGCTGCCACTCAATCGGTAATTGGTACGATTACTTACACTCATGTTCCAACTATTAAAATTTACAATTCTGCTAGTTGGATCATCATCATCTTTTTTTATTCCATCTAAGTTTCTTCCGTAATCAAATGTTAAAGTGTTTTTTATTCTTTTATCACGACCGAAACTGTTGGTCCACATGGCGTTTGTATTAATTCGTTTATATGCTTTTATTTTATCTCTATTATCAGCATAGGAATTAACATAATTTATACCCACATTGAAACTTCCTAATTTTGGACTAATTACATAACCTTTTGAGAAATTATAAGAGGTAGCATTATCTCGAACTTGCATACGTATATAAGCAGGAGATTTTCCAGCTTGTCTTTCTATAATAACGGCGCCATCAGAAAGGTCACCATATTTGACTGAAGGAACACCTGCTATAACCTCAATGCTTTCAATATTATCTGCTGGTATCTGTCTTAAATCGGTTCCCCCATATGCAAAATCACCAGTGTAAGAACTTGTAGATGTAGTACCTGTCAATCCATAATCATTACTGCTAATACTTGTTGAGCCTAATCCTCTTAAGCCCGGGTTATAACCCTGCATATTGGCATTATTACTAATATTATTACCATCAAGAATAATAGCAACACCGAAAGAATTATTTAATGCGAAAGGATTTGCTGCGGTACTTGGTTCAAATGCTGAACGGAGTGTTAAATTTTGAACATTTTGTAATGATGGTGCAGTAATTTTCCTGTTCGGAATCTGATTTAACAAATCGTTTACACTCAATGCCGGTGTTTGTTCGATTAGATCTCGGGTAATAATCAGCGATGAGTTGGTAGAACCCGAATAATTCCTTTTGGCATTAATCTCGATGTTTTCTAAGCTTAAATCCAAAACCTTTAAGCTTATGTTGCCAATATTGGTTTCTCCGGCTTTAACGGTTACCGTTCGGCTTAACTTCTGGTAACCGATGTACGAAAACTCGAGGGTTAAGATGTTGTTCGTTTCCGATCCATTAACCCTGAATGTGCCATACTTATCGGTAATGGCATACTGGTTGGTTTCTACAATTTTGATATTGACAAGCTCCAAAGGCTTATTCTGCGGGTCGACCACTTTTCCGGTAACCACATTCTTGATCTGTGCCAATGCTGTGAAACAAATCAGGAAAAAAAATAGGGATGTGTAAAGTTTCTTCAATTTAGACTAAATCTTAATAATGATGCAAAAGTGTGAATTTTACACTTACTATGCAAGTTATTTAGAAATGTTCTAATTAATAATATGTGATTTTGAATAAGGGAGACAAAATCAGATTACTTTTAGCTTTGGTAATATCGTGCAGAAATAATTTTTCAACCCCCAAGCTCTGAGAATTGCTATTTTATATAAAATATTAAATATAATTGAAAATATCCATCATTAATAGGCCGTTTCTTTTGGCCTATTAATGATGGATTTTTAGTGAGTAAAAATTAATAACGATTTGTTTCCACTATCCAACCAATTGGATCTACTCCTATAGCAGATCTAAGAGAATGTATACGATTTTCAAATTGTTCATCACCATTTAATTTAAAAGAACCCATGTCCGCTCCAAACCATACTGTGCTACCTTTTGAAACATTTATACGGCCTGAAGTTAATACCCAAGCAACTTCATTTAAGGAAATTAAACCAAAATCTGCATATTCGTTGGAGTCATCAACAATGTTAGGCGCCTGCACTTGCATATCACCAGATTGAATGGATTCATAAGAACTAAATTCGAAGACTGGTCCTCTACCAGGAAGATTAGCTGTTGCATTATTGTTCACTAATAATGTTGAGTTTTCTTTTGAATTGTAATAAGCGGTTATCTTATTATCATCAAGATTTTGTCTGTCTAACTGTTTTAGACCAATTTCATTATTTTTTACCAATTCGTATCCAAATTTTTCTGGGGCTTTGACAATTTCTTCAGGGCTGGGTTTCTCTTTAAATTCATTGTCTTTTTTACATGAATAAAAGCAACCAATGATAATGATTGCGATAAGGGCTGTTAATCTAAAGTTTCTTTTCATAGTTTTTAGGTTTTTATAAATTAATATCTGAATTGCAATTATAACTAGTATTGTAGTTAATAGCAAATTATTTTGAATAATTCTAAATAGCGGGTTTAGTTATATGGTTTCAAATTAACCCCCTTGTGACAAAAGAAAGCATTTTTGTTTAGGTAGTAATGTTTTAAAAGGATAACTTTGCGGCTTCAAACCCACACAATGAGTGATCAGATAAAACACGAATGCGGAATCGCTTTTATTCGCCTGTTAAAACCACTTTCTTACTACCAGCAAAAGTACGGTACAGCACTTTACGGCCTTAACAAATTATACCTTTTAATGGAAAAACAGCATAACCGGGGCCAGGATGGCGCAGGTATTGCCACCATTAAACTGGATATGAAACCGGGCAGTAGGTACATTAGCCGATACCGGAGCATGGCATCTAATGCGGTAGCTGATATTTTCGAATATGTACAGAACAAATTTGTCGATATCCAAGAAAACACTCCTGAACTAATGCAGGATACAGAATGGCTCAAAAACAACGTAAGCTTTATCGGCGAGGTGTTAATGGGCCATTTGCGTTATGGTACACATGGTAAAAACAGTATTGAAAACTGCCACCCTTTTTTAAGGCAGAACAACTGGATGACCCGTAACCTCGTTATTGCCGGTAACTTTAACATGACCAATGTTGATGAATTATTAGAGCAATTGTACGAATTAGGTCAGCACCCGAAAGAAAAAGCAGATACCGTAACGGTACTGGAAAAAATCGGCCACTTTTTGGACGATGAAAACCAGGAGCTTTTCGATCAGTATAAAAAAGAAGGGCACGACAACGTTGCAATTACCCACAAAATATCTGATAATTTAGATATTGCAAATATTCTTCGCCGCTCGGCCAAAACATGGGATGGAGGTTATTCTATCTGTGGTATGGTGGGTAATGGCGATTCGTTCATCATGCGCGATCCAGCGGGTATCCGTCCGGCTTATTACTATTACGATGATGAGATTGTTGTAGCTGCTTCTGAACGACCAGCTTTGCAAACTGCATTTAATATCCAATTCAAAGATGTTAAAGAGATCGATCCAGGTCATGCTTTAATCATAAAGAAAAACGGTGAGGTAAGCATGGAGCAGTTCCGGGAGCCTACCGAAAGGTTATCTTGCTCGTTCGAGCGCATCTATTTCTCAAAAGGAAGTGATGTAGAAATTTACCGCGAACGTAAACAGCTTGGCCGTTTATTGAGCGATAAAATTTTGAAGGCCGTAAATTACGACTTGAAAAATACAGTATTCTCGTTCATACCCAATACTGCTGAAGTAGCCTTTTTTGGTATGGTTGATGGTGTGCAGCGTTATGTACGTAACCACCAGAAAGAAACCCTTTTACATAAAAAAGAGCAATTAAGCGATGAGCAATTGGATGAATTGTTATCCCTTGCACCAAGAGTAGAAAAACTGGCGGTAAAAGATGTAAAACTGAGAACTTTTATTACCCAGGATGCTGACCGCAGTGAAATGGTAGCTCACGTTTATGATACCACTTATGGTATTATCAACAACCACCAAGATACTTTAGTGGCTTTGGATGATTCGATTGTTCGTGGTACAACATTGAAACAGAGTATCATCAAAATTGTAGACCGCTTACATCCGAAGAAAATCATTATAGTTTCTTCTGCACCTCAAATCCGTTACCCTGATTGTTATGGTATTGATATGAGCCGTATGGGACAGTTTGTGGCTTTTGATGCAGCTATCCAATTGTTAACCGAACGTGGCATGTGGCAGGTAATTGAAGATGTTTATACGAAATGTAAGGCATCGTTACTTTTACCTAAAGAGGAAATTGTAAATCATGTTAAGGAGATTTATAAACCATTTACACCAGAAGAAATTTCGGCTAAAATTGCACAGATTATTACCCCTAAAGGTACTGTTGCAGAGGTTGAGGTAATTTATCAAAGTTTAGAGAACCTGCATGAGGCTTGTCCGAAAAATAAAGGCGACTGGTATTTTTCAGGTAACTATCCAACACCGGGTGGTAACAAGGTGGTAAATAAGGCCTTTGTTAACTGGAAAGAAGGAAACAACCAAAGGGCTTACTAGCACTTCAAAATCTCCTGATGGAGACTTAAAATAACGAATAGCTCATATCGCTGATATGGGCTATTTTTTTTGGTAACAGGCCAATTAGCCACTGAGGACATCGCGTTTTCACAGCTTAAAAGAGTAATCTTTCATACTGTAAGTATTATTAAAGCTTTAAGGTAATAGATAGCATATCTACATAATGCTAACCATTAAGTCGCAAAGGCACAAAGTAGATTTCGAACAATTGCTGCTGTCGTATTGAGTTTACATTACTGCTTTTTCGCATCTAAACCTGACATACGCGGAAAGCCCGCAGCCCGGTTTTTCACCGGGTGAGGACTTGTAGCATTGGCAGGACTAACGCTTAATAGTAACACTGACATTGCTTTTCAAAAAATAATATTAACCACTAAGGCACAAACGACACCAGGCAGTATGAATATGCCAGGGCTGTTAATTTTTTATGCGTAAAATTTCAGGTAGGTTTTGATAATGAGCCAGAAGGCAAAAAAGATGATTACAACCCCTGCAATTTTATTTAGCTTTTTAAGGGCATCTTCTTTAATCTTATAGCGGAGTTTACTTGAATAAAAGCTCTTTGCACCATCAATGCTCAACTGGGTGGCCATGGCAATGAAGAAACACACTAGTTTTTCGTTTAGCATATTATTCAGTTTCACCGAAATAATACCGCTCACAATAATCCAGAACATTAGGGTTGAAGGTGTGAGGATGCACATTAAAAAACCTTTGATTACATAACCACGCTTGCTTACCTTTTGCAAGGTTGTATTATCGTAATGCACGGTAATTTTAGAAACCAGGTAATAAATACCAACAGCAAGCAGAAATACACCGCCAATACTGCCTACATATTTATCAAACTCTGCTTTGTAATCGAAAAACTGACTGCCAAAAAGAACGAGGGCAATTAGAATAATATCACTGATAATAACCCCAACAGCTAAAGAAAAACCAGCTTTAAAGCCTCTTTCTATGCTGGTTTTGATCATTGCAAAAAATACCGGCCCTGTTAAAAACGACGAAATAATCCCTGCACCTATACCTAATAAAATGGCTTCAAACATGCGTTTTTGTATTTACGATTTGCGAATATGCAATTTATAGTTAAACAAATAAGAATAAATTGATCTATTTTTTTAACACCATAATTGTTATTTTTTTATAATTACTTTTTATAAAACACCAATCACCAAGCTAATTTGATCAAAATAAATGGTGATAAAAAAAACTTGTACACCCGCTAAGTTGAATAAACATTTAACACCAGATTGAGGCTTTGACGCTAACCCGGTTTCTCTGTTTTATAACATAGTGTTTAAAGTACACTTATTTTGCCGATATGGTTTGTTTATTGTTTTTTTTATTTATGTTTAGACCCACTAAAACTAAATTATAATATGAGTTCAGAACAAACGCAAACCAAATGGGCCCAGTTTATCCCCTTGGTCACTGTATTCTTTTTTTGGGGCTTTGTAGCCGCCAGTAACGACATTTTAATACCGGTATTTAAAAAAGCCTTTGATCTGTCACAGTTTCAAAGTCAGTTGGTATCATTTGCATTTTACATTGCATATACCGTGGGCGCTTTAATCTATAACGGTATTTCTGTGGTAATAGGACAGGATATTGTAAACAAACTGGGCTATAAAAATTCGTTGGCACTGGGTTTGGTTATTTCTGCTGTGGGTACACTTTTATTTTATCCAGCGGCAAATTTAGGGTCGTTCCCTTTAATGTTATCTGGCTTGTTCATTGTAGCCTTGGGTTTCTCTTTACAGCAAACGGTTGCCAATCCTTTGGCTATTGCATTGGGGCCGATTAAAACTGGCTCGCAACGTTTAACACTTGCTGGCGGTATCAATAACTTTGGTACTACTATTGGTCCACTGATTGTAAGTTATGCCATTTTTGGTTCAATTACAGCGGCCAGCGATAGTGTAAGCATTGAAAGTGTGAAAATTCCTTATCTGATTTTAGGCGTAGCTTTTATTGCAGTGGCTATTTTCTTAAAAATGTCATCATTACCTGATAGACCTACTTTGGTAGAAGCCTCAGCTGATGATGCTAAATCGATTAAGGGCTCTGCGTTGCGTTACCCACAATTGGTTTTAGGCATGATTGCCATTTTTGTTTATGTAGGCGTTGAGGTATCTACTGCAAGTAATTTACCGGCTTATATGGAGAAAGATTTAGGTTTTGCCATTAAAGATATTGCGCCATATGTATCGCTTTATTGGGCGAGTATGATGATCGGTAGGTGGACAGGAGCTGTGGAGGCCTTTACCGATAATGTAAGTACTCAAAAAATATTGCGTTTTATTGCACCTTATTTAGCTTTTGCTATATTTTTAGGTGTTAATGCAATTTTTCACCATGATTTAGCTCCTTTTTATGTATACGGCTTAATTATATTAGTACTGATTGTTGCTGATATGGCCAGTAAAGGAAATCCTGCAAGGATGCTGTTGATCTTTTCAGGTATCGGAATTTTGGCTACTTTAATCGGGATGTTCACTTCGGGTATGGTAAGTGTTTATGCCTTTACCAGTGTAGGTTTATTCTGTAGTACACTTTGGCCTTGTATATTTACCTTAGCTGTAAGCGGTTTGGGCAAACATACCAGTCAAGGCAGTAGTTTCCTGATCATGATGATTATGGGTGGTGGTATTATCAGTTTATTACAAGGTTATATTTCTGATTTTGTAGGTATTCAGCACAGTTATATTGTTGGTGTTTTATGTTTTGCCTATTTGGCATTTTACGCCATAAGGGTTGCCGGAATCTTAAGATCTCAGGGCATTAACTTCGATCAGAAAATTTCTGGCGGACATTAACTTTAATAAAGTAATTTTGCAGCCACAGGAATTGATTTTCCTGTGGCTTTTTTGATTTTATAATACATGACAGATAAACCCAGTTTCGATTCGATATTTATGAACCTTGCCACCGATTTGGCAGCCCGTTCGCATTGTGTACGTGCGCATGTTGGTGCGGTTTTAACGAAAGATACCCGCATTATTTCTATCGGTTACAATGGTCCGCCGGCTGGTACTCACAATTGTGATGAGGAATGGCCAGAGCATGGTTGTGCCCGGGATAGTAAGGGGAGCTGCTCGCTGGCCTTACACGCTGAGGAAAATGCGATTCTTTACGCCTCTAAAAACGGATCGAAGATCGAAGGTTGTACGTTGTATACTACTTTGTCGCCCTGTATAGCTTGCGCCAGATTGATTTTATCATCAGGTATTAAATTGGTGTATTATTCCAAATCTTATGCCGCATATAAAGGCCTGCCCAGCGATGAAGGTGTAGATTTTTTAAGGAAATTTGGGGTGGAAGTAGTTTTGATGGAATCTTAGGGGGTCATTTGTTCATTGGTAACTACAAAGTGCAAAATGAAAACTGTTAATTGGTTAACTTTTAGAGATTTTGAGGCTAGACTTAGGACTATATTCTGGATAATCAAATGTCCTCCGCCTCGCGCTAAACGCTGATCTCCATGCCTTCTACCCTCAAACCCTCTACCGCAAAAAATCTTAAATCTCTGGTCCCAAATCTCATATGTAATTGGTACCTTTGCGGATGCAAGAAAAAATCATTATCGTCGATTTTGGTTCGCAATTTACACAACTCATTGCCCGTAGGGTTCGCGAACTAAATATTTACTGTGAAATATATCCATATAACAATCTTCCTGAGGTTACACCTGATGTAAAAGGAGTTATATTTTCGGGTAGTCCGTATTCTGTTCGTCAGGAAGACGCCCCTCAAATCGATTTATCGAAATACCATTTAAAATATCCATTATTGGCCGTTTGCTACGGAGCACAATACATTGCCCAGCATTCTGGCGGTGTCGTTCAGCCTTCTTCAACACGCGAATATGGCCGCGCAAACTTAAACTTTGTAAATCAGGAAAATAAATTATTCAAAGGCATTAACATCAATTCGCAAGTTTGGATGAGCCATGGCGATACCATAACCGATATCCCTGAAAATTTTGAACTGATTGCCAGTACTGATAGTGTAAAGGTTGCCGCCTATCACATCAAACATTCTGATACCTATGCCATCCAGTTTCACCCTGAGGTAACCCACAGTATTGATGGAAAAATCCTTTTGGAAAATTTCTTGGTTGATATCTGCGGATGTAGCCAGGATTGGACTTCGGCAGCTTTTGTTGAAACCACCATTGCTGATATTAAAGCTACAGTTGGAAACGATAAGGTTGTTTTAGCCCTTTCGGGTGGTGTGGATAGTAGTGTTGCTGCAGTGTTATTGCATAAAGCCATCGGTACTAACCTGCACTGTATATTTGTGGATAATGGTTTATTGCGCAAAAATGAATATGAAAGTGTTTTAGAACAGTACAAAGATTTTGGCTTAAACATTAAAGGTGTAGATGCAAAGGATAAATTCTTAGGTCAGTTGGCTGGTGTAGAAGATCCGGAGCAAAAACGCAAAATTATTGGCCGCGTGTTTATCGAGGTTTTCGATGAAGAATCGCACCTGATACAAGATGTTAAATGGTTGGCTCAGGGAACAATCTATCCTGATATTATCGAATCTGTTTCGGTTAAAGGTCCATCGGCAACCATAAAATCGCATCATAACGTTGGCGGTTTGCCTGATTTTATGAAACTTAAAGTAGTAGAACCACTTAAAACTTTGTTTAAAGATGAAGTAAGGAGAGTAGGTACAACTTTAGGTTTAGAATCGTTTATTTTAGGCCGTCACCCTTTTCCGGGGCCAGGTTTAGGAATCCGTATTATTGGCGAGGTTACTGCAGAAAAAGTAGCCATTTTACAGGATGCCGATAAGATTTATATCGATAACTTAAAAGAAGCCGGTCTTTACGATCAGGTTTGGCAGGCAGGAGCAATCTTTTTACCGGTTAGATCGGTAGGGGTAATGGGCGATGAACGTACCTACGAAAATGTAATTGCATTAAGAGCAGTTGAATCTCTTGATGGTATGACCGCAGATTGGTGCCACTTGCCTTATCCGGTTCTAGCCAAAATCTCTAATGAGATCATCAATAAAGTGAAAGGTATCAACAGGGTTGTTTACGATATCAGCTCAAAACCGCCTGCAACTATCGAGTGGGAATAGCATTTAGTCTGGAGTCCCTGAGCCTTCAGTCAGGAGTCTTTATGTAAATAATATGATTATGCTAGCAAGGTGGAATAAACTTTGCTAGCATATTTTGTTAAAAAGAATAGGTATGAATTTTAAGCAGGTTTATTGCGCACTGGTTTTGTTTACTTTGTTTTTGGCGGCGTGTTCGCCTAAAATTAAAACCCCTAAACCTGAGGTGGCCAAACCTGCCGAAAAAGAAAAACCGGTTGAAAAAAAGCCCATTAAAAAATTTGCTCAGGCCAGCGTTTCCCTGCTTGTTCCCTTTAAGCTGAGTGATATTAATTTAAAAACAGCTACAAAATCTGATATCGAAAAATATGCCATGCCTATCGATTTTTATCAGGGTTTTAAACTGGGCTTAGATTCTGCAGCGGCACAGGGCTTAAATTTTACCCTCAACGTTTTCGATACTGAAGATGATAATGCACGCATTTCTTCGCTATATAAAAATGAGCGGTTTAAGCAGAGTAATTTAATTATCGGCCCTGTTTTTCCAGATGGGTTGAAATACATATCGGCCTATTCGAAAGAGAATAACGTAATGGTGGTTTCTCCTTTAGCTGCGTCGCAACCGGCCGATATCAACAATCCAAACCTGATTTCTGTAGTAAACAATATCGATTTACATGGGAAAAAGATAGCCAACTATATTGCCAAGAGCTTTAGTCCTGCCAATACCATTGTAGTGCTCATTAACCCCAGAAAAACAGAAGATGAGGCTTTTGCTGCCCCAATTAGAACTTACCTACAGGCCAACACTAAATTTATTGTGCAGGAATACGCATCTGCCTACACCTTTGAAACTAAAATGATCAAAGGAAAACAATACGCGGTTGTAGTAGCCTCATCCGATAGGGCTTTTGTAGTGCCTACAGTAGAAAAACTCTATAAATTAAAGCATCTTCCAACTGGCGGCTATAATATTTCACTTTTTGGCCATCCCAACTGGGTTAAACAGAATTATCCTACCGATAAGCTGCAAGATCTTAATGCGATTATCAGCTCATCGTATAAAATAGATTATAAAAACAGTGGGGTAGTAACTTTTATTAAAAAATACCGCTATAAGTATGGTTTCGAACCAGGCGAATACGCCTTTAAAGGGTTTGATATTGGATATTATTTTGGTAGGCTTTTGGTTACCTATGGCGAAGATTACAGGGATTATATTGTAAAAGACCGCTACAAAGGACTTCATAATAATTTTTCATTTATACATGATGAAAAATTAGGTTATATTAACACCAGTTTAATGCTGCTGAAGTTTAAAAACTTTACCTTAAGCCTTGTTGAATAACCCTTTTCTTCCATTTTTAATTATTGCATGAGAGTAGATCATCAGATAAGAGCCTTCGAACAGATTTTAAATAGTTACGATGGAAGTTTGCCCTTGCATCGGTTTTTGCCGGTTTATTTCAAGCAGAATAAGCAGATGGGTTCTTCCGATAGGAGGTGGGCAACGCGGCACCTGTACAGTTTTTTCCGCTTAGGCAAGGCGCTACCGCTGCTCAGTAGAGAAGAGCGTTTAAGTATTGGTGATTTTCTGTGCCAAGATACTTTAAGCCTAATTGTAGAGAAGAACCTACCGAGCCTGACCGGGCATATTGCACTGTCTTTAGACGAAAAATTAGCACTGATTAAGGACATGTATGCTGCTTTTGATGAAGAAGAAGTATATCCCTTTCATGCTGCACTTTCTGGCGATATAGATAAGCATGCGTTTTTTACTTCCTTCTTTAAACAGCCCGATCTATTTATCAGGGTAGCTGCGGCTGATTCAGCCAGTATCGTATCAAAATTGGCCGACGAAAATATCGCTGTTAAGGCTATTTCTGAAACAGCTTTGGCACTGCCCAATGGCACCAAGCTCGAAACTATTTTAAAAGAGGGAAGTTATCAGGTGCAGGATCTTTCTTCGCAACACACCGGCGAATATTTTAAGCCCAACAAATGGGATAAATGGTGGGATTGCTGTGCGGCTTCGGGCGGTAAAACCCTGCTTTTGCATAGCTTGGAACCTGTTATTGAGCTGCTTGTTTCTGATTTGCGGGAAAGTGTACTCACCAACCTCGATGAACGTTTCCGTTTGGCAGGAATAAAAAAATACCACAAAAAGGAACTGGATCTGCTGCGCAACAACGATCAGGTATTGCACCATTATCAATTTGACGGGATCATTTTAGATGCACCTTGTACGGGTTCTGGTACCTGGGGGCGCACACCCGAAATGTTGAGCTTTTTTGATGAGCGTAAAATTAACCAGTTTTCAGTTATTCAGAAAGGAATTGTTCAAAATATAGTGAAGTATCTGAAACCCGGAAAGCCATTGGTTTATATTACCTGCTCTGCATTTGCCGATGAAAATGAAGCAGTTGTAAAGCATATTACCGATACGCTGCCTCTAACACTCGAAAGCATGGAACTGATAAAGGGTTACGAAAATAATGCCGATACCATGTTTGTGGCAAGGTTGATTAAGCATATCCAAGATTAAATGACTGTTAGATTTCAGGATAAGTGATTGTAATTATCGGTCGTTATTCCCATGCAAGTGGGAATTGTAAGGCTTTAAGATATCCATCCAATAGCTAGCGGATCAAGTTGGAAATGAAGAATCTATTAAAAATCGCTTGAACGCATGCTAAGTATGTTCAAACCACGATTTGAAACTTCGTTTGAAATACTTAACCGCTTCGATTAGTACGGCCAAGGCTCCAATAATTAAGGTATATTCTTCAAAGCTTTTCATAAAATGAGCTTTATGTTTAGATGAATATACGGAATTTTTGTTACAGTTTGATAAGTGAAATGTCATTTACATAATTCGCATCATCTTTCGGTTACCGCTATGCTATTACTAATTCGGAAACAGCAACTTTCCAGCATAATTAGACCCTGAAATAAATTCAGGGTTACGGATTGTTAAAAGGACATCTAAAGCCTTATTGGAATGAAGACTTAAGGTGCATCATGGAACTAATCTCCATCATCCATTTCACATTTTCCATACTAAAGCCCTGTATTATTCCTAAAGAGTTTAATGGCTATGGCCAATAAGATTACGCCAAAGGCTTTACGCAGAATATTTAAACCAGTTTTTCCGAAAAGTTTCTCTAAACGGTTGGTGTTTTTTAGCACGAAATAAACAAATAGCATGTTTAATATAATGCCCACCAATATGTTTTGGGTATGGTACTCGGTTTTTAGCGAAAGTAATGTAGTCATTGTTCCAGCTCCGGCAATTAATGGAAAGGCCAGCGGCACAATAGAAACAGTTTCTGGAGCTTCTTCTTTAAAAATGGTTAGGCCTAAAACCATTTCCATGGCGATAAAGAAAATTACAAATGAACCAGCTATGGCGAACGATTCTACATCAAGCCCGATTACTTTTAATAGAGATTCGCCGAGAAAAAGAAAAAGGATCATTAAACCTGCAGCTACCAGCGAGGCTTTTTCCGATTCGATATGCCCCGCTTTCCTACGCAGTTCTATTACAACCGGAATGGCACCTAAAATATCGATAATAGCAAAAAGCACCATCGTAGTGGATAGGATCTGGCTTAAGTCGAACTTCATAAAATCGAATTTCATAGCGGAACAATTTTAAGCAAAGGTAGCGCAATTTGTATTAAATCTCTGTTTATCAAATTATTTATTAGAAATAGAACTGTGTTCTTAGTGTTAACACATTGTCTTTTCTATCGGCAGTATAGCCCGAAATCTGAGTGCTTTCATTTTTAATGATATCGTAGTACAACACTGCTTTAAAATGCGGGTTAAAGTGGTGCAAAAACCCGAAACCAAAAGTGTCGAAGCGGATATCGGCAGCAGAAAGACCACGGTCTCCCACAATATCAAGACCTTTTACTTTAGCATTGGGATCATACCAATCATATTTTAAAATAATCTGGTTATCCGTGCTGTTTAACGTTTGTACAAAGGTAAAGTAGGCACCATTAAATGTGCGGGTGTAAAAAGGCAAAGCGATTGCTTTATTATCAACCGGGTAAGAGCCGGGGGTGGTAGAAGTGGTTGAAGTACCCGTTTGCAAGCCCGATATTACTTCGGCCCTAAGCTCCGATTTCCAGCTTTTGGTTTTGGTGGCCAATTGGATATCGGCGCCATAATACCTTCTTGGAGCCACTTTGTTTACGGTTGCTGCTGATGAATCTTTAACCATTTTCCACATATTATTGGTCTGCTCCATTTTGTAGCTTACCGGCAAGCGGTGATCTAAACCTCCCTGTATCGTGCTTATTCCACCGGCAATGGTAAAGTTTTTAAAGGCATAGGTTTTATGGCTTAACCTAAAAATAAAATCTTTGCTGTTATCGAATTCGCCGTTACCGGCTAAACCCTGACCGTTGTAAATCCCGAAATCGAATACCAGGTTTTTAAGCTTGGCATCTTTCCAGCGTGGATTTAATGTAAAGGTAACGCCAAGGTCCCGTTCTGTCCTCATTAAAATCTGCGACATTCTGCCGCGCTCCGGTGCTTCCCTAACCGATGATGACAGTTGAAGTTCATTTCCGAATGGCCGGCCCGATAAGCCCAGGGTTACAGCTAAAATTTTCCATGTATTTTCGTAATAACGTCCCCAGAAATCTCTAATGGCCACACCTTGCTCCGTACCGTCAAACTGTAATACAAAATAGGTAGATGGACTTCCGTCGTCTGTTAGCATCATATAATCGGCCCTTAAACGGCCCCTTCTTAACCTAAACCTGTTATTGGTAAAATCGCCAAAATTTCCGCCCTGGTATTCGGCCTGTGTACCTTTCGATTGGGCCAACTGGAACTGTGGCTGCAGATAACCGCTAAAAGATAATGAACCGTATTTTTTGGAGATAATGAGGAGGTGGTTTACCGTTGTCGAATCCATTACATCGTTAATCGTTCTCTGCGCATAGCCGATGGAAGAAATTAATAACAAGATGATAATAATTGGAAAACAAATGCTTTTAAATGGGGCAGACTGACCGTTCATGTTAACTTTTTTTGCAAAGTTAATTTTATTAACAATTATTTAATATAAAAAAAGCCCCGATGTGCATCGGGGCTTCAAAATTCTTAGCAGAATATTTATTTAGAATCCTTTAGGTGCGAATTCTTTTTGCTGTATCCAAAGTAAATGATAAAACCTAAAGCTAACCATCCGAATAACCTTAACCAGTTGGTCCAACCTAATCCAAGGATCATTAAACCACAGGCCACAACACCTAAAATTGGAATTAAAGGTACCCAAGGTGTTCTGAACTGACGTGGAAGATCCGGATCAGTTTTTCTTAAGATGATTACCGCAACACAAACCAGCATAAATGCAAACAATGTTCCGATACTGGTCATATCACCAACAACATCACCAGGGATAAATGCAGCAAATAAGCCTACAATTACCAAAATTACCAAGTTTGCTTTGTAAGGCGTTTTAAATTTCGGGTGTAGTTCACTGAACATTTTAGGTAATAAACCATCTTTACTCATCGAGTAAAATACACGGCTTTGGCCTAACAACATTACTAAAATTACAGAAGAGAAACCGGCCAAAATAGCAACGGTAACCAATTTAGCCAACCAGCTATAACCGGTCATATATTCGCTAATTGCAGCTACTACAGATGCTTCACCGCCTTTAGTTCTGAAAAATTCAACTGGTGCAATTCCTGTTAAAACGTGTGCGAACAAGATATACAATACAGTACAAACCGCTAATGAACCTAAAATACCGATAGGCATTGCAGTTTTAGGGTTTTTTGTTTCCTGAGCAGCAGTACTTACCGCATCAAAACCGATAAAGGCAAAGAAAACAGTTCCGGCAGCACCAATAACCCCCCAGAAACCACCAAAACTATGGCTAATACCTGCATGATCTACATAGGTAGTTGCAGCTGGAATGTATGGATGGTGATTTGCTTCGTGGATAAAGCCCCAGCCTAAAACGATGATCAAGATTACAATACTCACCTTGGTGATTACGATAAGTCCGTTTACGAAGGCCGATTCAGATGTTCCTTTAATTAAAAGCAAGCTTAATAAAGCTACTATAAATAAGGCAGGTAAATTGATAATACCATTTACAGTACCATCAGGGTGCGATTGGAAAGGGGAGTGGCACCACTCGTAGGGTATGGGCGACATATGCAGCACTTCTACCAGTAATTTATTCAGGTATTCACTCCATGCAATACCTACAGTTGCAGCTCCAACTGCATATTCAAGTACTAAATCCCAACCGATAACCCAAGCCATAAGCTCGCCCATGGTAGCATAAGTATAAGTGTACGCACTACCAGAGATTGGAATAGATGAAGATAATTCGGCATAACATAAACCGGCCAAGGCACAGCCTATTGCGGCTATTATAAATCCGATAGTTACTGATGGCCCTGCATTTTGTGCAGCAGCAGCAGCGGTACGAACAAATAGACCGGCACCAATGATAGCTCCAACTCCTAATGCTACTAATGCACCTGCACTAAGTGTACGCTTTAAGCCCTTGCCTGAATCGCCTGCTTCTTCAAGCAATAGATGCATTGGCTTTTTAGTAAATAAACCCATATTATAGTTTTTGTTTAGATTAATTCAGCTCCAAACGTAATTAAAAATTACGGAAAAGTAAAAGGGATTTTGGTTAAAAATCCCTTTTGCGTTTATTATATCTATGTTTTTACAACTAATGTCTCAAAGTATCGGTTGTATTGGTCAAAGTATCGGTAATTGTGTTGCCCAAACTATCAGTTTTTTGCTCAATTCTGATTTCTTTGCGAACTTCCGTTCTATGTTCGCCGGCAATTGCCTTAACTGCAATGTAAGGAGCAATAACTAGTGAAACGATAGACATTAATTTGATCAAAATGTTCATCGATGGGCCAGATGTATCCTTGAAAGGGTCTCCAACGGTATCTCCGGTTACCGAAGCCTTGTGTGGTTCCGATTTTTTATAGCACATTTCGCCATTAATCATTACGCCTTGCTCGAAAGATTTCTTTGCATTATCCCAGGCACCGCCAGCGTTGCTCTGGAAAATCCCCATCAATACACCTGTTACCGTTACGCCAGCCAATAAACCGCCTAAAACCTCTGGTCCAAAGGTAAAGCCTACAATTACCGGAGTAATTAGCGCAATCGCGCCAGGCATCATCATTTCCCTGATGGATGCTTTGGTAGAAATGGCTACACATTTTTCGTATTCAGGTTTGGCTTTGTATTCCATTATGCCCGGAATTTCCCTAAACTGACGGCGAACTTCCTGTACCATATCCATTGCTGCTTTACCTACAGCCTGTATACATAAGGCAGAGAAAATAAAAGGGATCATACCGCCCACAAACAATCCGGCCAGTACTGGTGCTTTATAAATATCAATGGCCGAAATGCCTGCAATACCTACAAAGGCCGCAAATAAAGCTAATGAGGTTAAAGCTGCAGATGCAATGGCGAATCCTTTTCCTGTAGCTGCGGTAGTATTTCCAACGGCATCTAAATTATCTGTACGCTCGCGCACTTCAGGTGGCAACTGGCTCATTTCGGCAATACCGCCCGCATTATCGGCAATAGGCCCAAAAGCATCAATAGCCAGCTGCATGGCGGTGGTAGCCATCATTCCAGCGGCAGCAATGGCTACGCCATACAAACCGGCAAAATGGTATGATGCCATGATTCCTCCGGCCAAAACCAAAATTGGGATCACGGTTGATTTCATCCCAACGGATAAACCCGCAATAATATTGGTTGCATGCCCGGTAGAAGATTGTTGGATAATTGAGTTAACAGGACCTTTGCCCATAGCAGTGAAATACTCGGTAACAATACTCATAATGGTACCAACCACTAAACCTACAATAATAGCGTAGAAAACATTAATGCTCGAAAACTCATAACCGCGTAGGTTAAGTGTTTCTGGCAGCATCCATTTTACGATAAAGAAGGAGGCAACCGCTGTAATTACGATAGATGACCAGTTGCCAAGGTTCAATGCATTTTGAACATTCGACTTTTCATCTTTAATTGTTACAAACCAGGTTCCGATGATAGAAAAGATGATGCCTAAACCACATATCACCATCGGTAAAAGGATGGGAGACATGCCCCCGAAATTATCCTTAACATCAATTTCCTGTCCTAAAACCATTGTAGCCAATATGGTTGCCACGTAAGAACCGAATAAATCGGCGCCCATTCCGGCAACATCGCCCACGTTATCGCCTACGTTATCGGCAATGGTTGCGGGGTTACGTACATCATCTTCAGGTATTCCAGCTTCAACCTTGCCCACTAAATCTGCACCAACATCGGCAGCTTTGGTATAAATACCGCCACCAACACGGGCAAATAAAGCGATTGATTCTGCTCCCAAAGAAAATCCGGTTAAAACTTCTATAGCGGTTTTCATTTCAACGCTGTTCACTGATACTACGTTGAAATGTTTTAGAAATACAATAAATAGGCCGCCTAAGCCAAGTACAGCTAAGCCAGCAACGCCAAGTCCCATTACCGTACCACCAGTAAATGATACTTTTAAAGCTTGTTTTAAACTGGTTCTGGCAGCTTGTGTGGTTCTTACGTTAGCTTTTGTGGCTGCTTTCATTCCGATATAACCTGCTGTTGCAGAAAATACGGCTCCGATAATAAAGGAGATGGAGATAATCCAGCTGGAGTGCATTGGCACACCTTTAATTTCGGTAATGGTACCGGAGTAGGCCAGTAGTGCGGCTGTAAAAACGGCAAAAATGCTTAATACCTTCCATTCTGCTTTTAAAAAAGCCATCGCACCGTCGGCTATGTAACCGGCAAGCTCCTGCATATTTTTATCGCCAGCATCCTGTTTGCTTACCCAGGCACTTTTAATCATCATAACTATAATCCCAACTAGGCCCAGCGCCGGGATACAGTAAATTAAATTGTTTTGTAAAAAATCCATAGTTAATAATTGGTTTTATATTTGGTTATTGTTGTTTTGTATTTATTGGTTAATTGGTTAATTGTTTAAATCGGTTAACTGTTTTACGAGCATAATTGTTTAATTGCAGGATTGTTAAATTGCTAAAGCAAATTGCCAACTCAAAACTGATCAATTGGTTAATCGGTTAATTGTTCAAATTGGTTAACTGTCGCGAGGCGTATATCGCTAAACGCCAACTGCCACTCGCTAACCCTCTTTTTTAACACGCCTTGTTGTTCCAACATTCCAACTTTTTCACCAAACTTTCTGCTCGAAGATTATCAAATCCGGTTTACTTTCGCCTAACGCTTAACGCCTAACGCTCCGCTGCTAACCTCCGCATGCCCAACGTTCTAGCAAGATAACAAAATATTCTTGTGGTTAAAATTTTACAAGCGCTGTGAATAAAATTTTGGCGTCACAAAATAATATCCTACAATTTCTTTTTTTTAAATAAATTAGGCCCAAACTAAACACAACAAAAATGGAAATTCAAAAGGAAGGAGCGCCTTCTAAAAGAAAATTAAGCCTTTTCGATGCCACAATGCTGGTAATGGGGTCAATGATCGGGAGCGGTATCTTTATTGTAAGTGCCGATATCATGAGAAATCTAGGCTCTGGTTATTGGTTAATCGTGGTTTGGGTAATCACCGGGGTAATGACAATTGCTGCGGCAATTTCTTATGGCGAGCTTTCTTCTATGTTTCCTAAAGCCGGCGGGCAATACACTTACCTGAAAGAAATTTTCGGTAAAATGATGGGGTTCCTTTATGGCTGGGGTTTGTTTACGGTCATCCAAACCGGTACAATAGCTGCGGTTGCTGTAGCTTTTGGTAAATTTACCGCCTATTTAATACCTGCTTTAAACGATGCTGCCCCAATTTTTCAAAGTGGCAGTTATAAAATTACCTGGATACAGATTCTGGCTATCGGCATCATCCTGCTTTTAACCTATATCAATACTAAAGGGGTTGAAAGTGGTAAAATATTGCAGAACATTTTCACCGGATCTAAAATTATCGCTTTAATCGGACTAATTGTTTTGGGTTTTCTTTTGGTTAAAAACAGTTTTTGGAGCAGCAATATGGGCTTTGGCTGGAGTGCCTTCAATAACCTCAAGACCGATGCCGGCGGAAATTTCCTCAAGTCGGGCTGGGAGTCAATCTCCGGAGTTACCATAGTGGGCGGCATTGCAGCTGCGATGGTGGGCTCGGTGTTTTCGAGTGTGGCCTGGGAGAATGTAACCTTTGTTTCTGGAGAAATCGATAATCCAAGAAAAAATGTAGTGCGCTCAATGGTTTTGGGCACCACGGCCGTAATGATCCTTTATTTATTGGTTAACTTTGTGTACCTCAATACGTTGAATAGGGATAGTATTGCTTTTGCATTAAATGATAGGGTTGCTGTTGTAGCTTCTGAGCAGATTTTCGGTAGTGGAATAGGTACAATTATAATTGCGGTACTGGTGATGATTTCTACATTCGGTTGCGTTAACGGGATCGTATTGGCTGGTGCAAGGGTTTTTCAGAGCATGGCAGAAGACGGCATGTTTTTTAAAGCAGCACTTCAAAACAATAAAAACGGAGTGCCCGAAAAATCGTTATGGATGCAGGGAATCTGGGCTTCTGCCTTATGTTTAAGTGGGCAGTATGGCAACCTTTTAGATATGATTTCTTTTGTGATTGTGCTTTTTTATATGATTACCGTTTTTGGTGTGATTTATTTAAGGATAAAAAAGCCAAACATTGAAAGACCTTATAAAACCTGGTTGTATCCAATTACACCGGTAATTTATTTATTGATAGGCGCAGCATTTTGCATTCTGCTTTTAATTTATAAACAACAGTATACTTGGCCTGGATTGGTGATTGTTCTGCTTGGGTTACCTGTTTATTTCTTTATTAATAGAAAAAGTAATGGTTAGTTCATTTTAAAGATTAATCAGTTCAAAGAAAGACCGCAGATTTTTAAAACCTGCGGTTTTTTTATTTCATAGGTAGAAATTTTTCCGTTAGGCCCTAATGTTTGCGAAATCTCACATCCCACCGCTAATGGCGCAAGGCTAATTCTTATCTCAAACAAAAACTGTATTTTTGCAGACAATGGGAACACTAGTAGATTCAGGTATAAAGGGATATAAAAATTACGGAACACATTTGCGCGAAAAATATAAAGGGCAACGTGTTTTTAAAGTAATTGTAGATGGTGGTTTTACCTGCCCCAATCGTGATGGAAGTAAAGGTTATGGCGGCTGCACGTATTGTAATGTAGATTCTTTTACGCCAGAGCCATCCAGAAAAAACCCAAATATTAAAGATCAGCTTGCTGAGGGGATGTTGAGGGCCAAAACCTCGTATAAGGCCGATAAGTATATTGTATATTTTCAGCCCAATACCAATACCTATGCACCGGTACATTATTTAAAAATGATGTATGATGAAGCTTTGTCTGTTAATACCGAAGATATTGTTGGTTTTGCTGTGGGTACGCGCCCCGATTGTATTGATGCTGAAAAAGTGGCTTTGTTAGAAAGTTATACCGATCGTTTCGATGTGGATTTAGAAATGGGAATGGAATCGATATACGATGAAACGTTAGATCAGATTAATAGGGGCTGTAGCCATGGTGAGTTTGTAGAAGCGGTAAAGCTGTTGGAGAATAGCAAGCTCGACCTGTGTGTACATACTATATTTGGCTTTCCGTGGGAAACAAGGGAACAGATGTATGGTTATATCCACGAAATTAACCGTTTCCCTCAAATTAAGTTTGTTAAGTTCCATCACCTTCACGTTGTAGAGGGATCAATAATGGGGGCGAAATATAAAAAAGAACCATTTAAGCTATTTACCTTAGAAGAATATACAGACCTCCTTTGCGAATTAATCCCTTTACTCCGTCCTGATATTGTGATTCAACGGCTTTTTGGTATTTCGGATTGGGATTTGTTGATTGCGCCAAACTGGGGGCTTAATAAATCGGCAATTCAGACCTATATGGATAAAGAAATTGAAAAAAGAGGCGTAATTCAAGGTTCTGCGTATTTAAAGTAGAAAATCTATTTTTATTGACGATTTTTATAAAAACCCATGAAATTTCATGGGTTTTTTGGTTATTTGCATATTTTTTTAGTCAATTTTATATAAATTTTGGATAAAATGATATAAAAGTTGAGTATTGGTGCATTTTGTTTTTATTAAAAACTCATATTAAAATGGTGTATATTTTTTGTTATTTTTATTTTTAGTAGTAATTTTTGTGTTGTTTAATAAAAATCAATCATTTTTATTAAAATATTTCAATTTAATGGTGTAAAAACTACATTATCTCGTATTTTTATAAAAATAAATCAAGCATAATTCAAATATTTAAACAATACAAACAAATTAAACTAAAAACTATGAGTAAATTCTCCTTTAAACAGTATGCGCCTTTTGCGATATTGATGATTGTCGCAATTTTCGCTCTATTTATTCCACTTCTTCCTAATTTTGATGAAGGTAAGTATAGTGCACCAGACATTGCATTTATATTAATTGCTGCTGCGCTTGTATTTTTAATGACACCGGGTCTTGCATTCTTTTACGGTGGTATGGTTCACCGCAAAAATGTATTATCTACCATGATTAAAAGTGTTGTAGCTGCTGGTGTAATTACAGTTTTATGGACAGTTGTTGGTTTTAGTTTAGCTTTTGGAGATACAATTGGTGGTTTCATCGGAAATCCATCAACATTTTTGTTCTTTAAAGGAGTAAACTCTGGTGCGCCTCACCTTCAAGGCGGTGCAGATTTAACAATACCACTTTCTTTATTTGCGGTATTCCAGTTAATGTTTGCCATTATTACCCCAGGTTTGGTAGTTGGTGCAGTTGCAGAACGTATCCGTTTTACTTCTTACATTTTATTTATTGTTTTATTCGCCATATTCGTTTATTCACCATTGGCGCACTGGACATGGCACCCACAAGGTTTCTTGTTTAAAATGGGTGTATTGGATTTTGCCGGAGGTACTGTAGTTCACATTTCTGCTGGTATGGCCGCATTAGCTGGTGCATTGGTTTTAAAACGCAGAAAATCTCACTTAGAGCATAAAGAAGTTCCACCTGCCAATATTCCTTATGTATTAATCGGTACAGGTTTACTTTGGTTCGGATGGTTCGGTTTCAATGCCGGTTCTGCTTTAAGCGCAGGCAGTTTAGCCGTTTCTGCTTTCTTAACCACTAACACTGCTGCTGGTGCCGCTGGTTTATCATGGATGTTCTTTGATGTTGCCAGAGGTAAAAAACCTTCAGTATTAGGTTTCTGTATCGGTGCAGTAGTTGGTTTAGTAGCCATTACGCCGGGTGCTGGTTTTGTAAGTATTTCAGCTAGTATATTTATTGGTGCTATTGCCGCTGTTATTTCTAACCTGGTAGTTTCGTGGAAACAAAAAACAAGTTTAGATGATACTTTGGATGTTTTCCCTTGTCACGGTGTAGGTGGTATTGTGGGTATGTTATTAACTGGTGTTTTCGCTACCAAAACGGTAAATGCCGCTGGTGCTGATGGATTGTTTTATGGTAACCCAGCTTTCTTTGTAACACAATTAAAAGGTGCACTTATTGTAATCATTTTCAGTTTCGTAGTATCGTTTGTGATTTTCAAATTGGTAAACCTTATTAATCCAATCAGGGTTTCTGACGAAGAAGAAGAAATGGGACTTGATGCTTCTCAACATGATGAAAAATACTCTCAAGGTACATTGTTAGTTGAAGAGAGAGCCATCTACATTGAAAAAAATAGCCCTTTAACAGAACCAATTTCTTAAAGATTTTATAATATCTAAACTCAAAACAAAGCTCAAACATGAAGAAACTTTTAACCGCTATTTTCGCAATGGCCAGCACTACGTGTGCCCTGGCTCAAGAGACCGCCACATCACCACTTGAAATTTCAGGATCGGTAGATACGTACTTTAAATATGATTTTGCTAAGCAGCCAACCAACGGTAAAACATCTTTTGTAACCGATCATAATTCCGTTTCATTGGGGATGATCGATATCGCGCTGAAGAAAAAAACAGGTAAAGCCTCATTTGTTGGTGAGCTTTCTTTTGGCCCAAGAGGACAATCGCAGTCTATTCCTGATGCTGCCGCTGCTGGTTCATCTTTCAATATCCAAAACCTATATGTAAACTACGATTTTACTGATCAGTTTAGCATGACAGCAGGTTATATGGGTACATTTATCGGTTACGAAGTGATTTCTCCAGTTGGTAATTTCAACTATTCTACTTCTTATTTATTTACAAATGGTCCGTTCCAAAATGCAGGTATTAAGGCTACTTACAAATTCTCGGATAAAGTAAGTTTAATGGCTGGAGTATTTAACGATTGGAATGTGTACAGTGCAACTCGCGGTGTATCTGCAGTTGGTGGGCAGCTGATGGTGGCGCCAGTAGAAGGTTGGACAGCTTACATCAACGCCCTATCTGGTGCTGGTTTTGGTGGCTATGGCACAATTATCGATTTAACTACTTCGTATCAGATTACTGAAAAGTTTAAATTAGGTTTAAATGCCGCTAACTATGATATCAAAGATAGTTCAGTTCCGGGAAGCTATGCAGGTGCTGCTTTGTATCCTCAATATGCCGTTGCAGATGCGGTAACTTTAGGTTTAAGAGGCGAATATTTTAAATACAAAGCCGCAGGTGCTGTTCCGGCTACAGCCTTTACCGCTGTAACATTAACAGCTAACATTAAATCTGGAGGCTTAACATTTATTCCTGAGGTAAGATTAGACCACAATAGCGACAAACCATTCTTAAAAGAAAACGGATTGGCTGCACCTAATGGAGGTCAGTTCTCTTTAGCAGCCGTATACGCTTTCTAAGGAAAATAAATTATGCATATTAAGCCGTCCCGATTTTACAACGGGGCGGCTTTTTAGTAACTTTAAAAATTAGCTCAGCCCATTAACCCATTCAAATGAAATATATTCTTTTTATTGTACTTGTTGCACTCTCCGTTAATCTATCTGCCCAGCAAAAACAATTTACCAAAGATGAAAGCGGTAAATTTATTTACTACAAAGTGGTCGATTCTCAGTTGGTTAACAAAGATACCTTATTGCAAAGGGCCAGAAATTTCGTAAGTGCGGTTAATAAAAAATCGATGAAGGAAGAGGTTAGTACCGATTCGTCTATATTGGCTAAAGGTAAACTGGTAATTGATAAAACAATCCTGGTTGCAGGGCATCCGAGTGGCGAAGTGAGTTATAATTTTGTATTTGAAGCGCGCAATGGAAAATACCGGTTCTGGTTAACCGATTTGGCCTACATTCCTTACCAAAGAGACCGTTATGGCAATTTTGTAGCTACAACGACTTTTGGTACACCTTTAGAACGAACACCAGATAAACTCAGTGCGGGTGCTTGGAAAGATATATTAAACAGTGCTTATAGTAAAGTAGAGAAATTTGGCGATGAGTTTAAAAAATACCTGGCAACCAGCCGGGTAGAGAAAAGCAGAAAGAAGCCAGAGACTATTTCTACAAAAAAATGGTAAGATCCTAATTATTAGGAGTTGGGTGGCATTTTACCAAATAAAGCCTCTACCTTTTGGTACCTGAATTTAAAAATGCCGTTTATTTTATTGTTTACTACAATTGCATTTGCAATGGCGCCAATCGGGCCCCACCCAATGCTGTAATGTAAAATATCGTGCATTAAAATTCCACCGTTTATTTCTTCGAAATGATGCTGATGGTGCCAAAAAGCAAAAGGGCCAAAACGCTGTTCATCTATAAAATACTTCTTATCATCCACGTGTGTAATCTCGGTCATCCAGTTTAATTTAATTCCAAACAATGGGGCAACTTTGTAGGTAATAATTAAGCCAGGGTACATTTTGGTAGCTGCCATATTTGGCGAGGTTACATCAAAAGTCATGTCCTGCGGCGTAATTTCTGCAAGGTTCAATGGTGAGGAAAAAAAATCCCATGCGGTATCTAAATCGACCGGGAGTTTTTGGGTAAATTCTAAGCGGTATGTTTTCAAATTCTTGTTTTAAAAAGACAACAGCAAAGATGCGGTTTTGTTAGGAGCTAACCTTAAAATAGGTAATAAAAAGGCGCAGAAGGATTATCACCCACCTAAAAAGAAGAGGTATGAAGAGATATTAAAAACCTCTCAGGTTTCAAAAACCTGAGAGGTTTTTTCTTAATGTACCATTTTATCGGCACAGGTAGAGCTAGCGAAGGCTTCGGGCTTGGCTTTAAAAATAAAACCCATGCTTAAAATGTAACCCATTGCATCGTTAAGGGCCTTGTTCGATTTAAATGAAGGATTGGTATTGATATCGGCATGTACTTCAAGCGCCACATCATAAATGTCAAGTAAATCACAAATAGAATAAGCCGTTTCTATCGATTTTTGAACTTCCATTAACATTCTCTCTTTAATGCTGACCTGTTGCGTGCTTTTCTCCTGGTGGATGTACATAAAGCCACCATGATGTTCTCTTAATAAAACAATTACGGTTGCAAAATCGGTTGTTGCACCCTTAACCTGCGAGTCGGTACCGATGCAAACTTTTAGCTTAAAACCGTTTTCGCTTTCTCTGATAATTGCTTTTTCTACTTCTTCGAGGATTGAAGATTGGATAATTTCACCACTGAATTTTTTCCACGTCATACATTGTGTGTTTTTGAGGTTAACAAATGGTAATCAGGTTTTTATAAAAATAGGCGCTAAAAATTAAATATGTGTTAAGGCTAGATTGTTTATTTGCTAACAAAAAGTTAGTTATCAACAAGTTAATAATTATTATTTGCTTTGTAGGCCTGTTTTTGAAACAATTGCTAATTCGTGCCGTTATATTTACACCACCAATATTTTTTTATTATGAAAGCAGAATTAATTCAGGAGTTACAGTTATTGCAGAACTGTAGGGCCAATAAATTTGCCGATGATATGGCCGATAGGATTTTATCATCAGTTGATGCCGTTAATGAAAAGCTGTCTTCAACCTTGTCTTTGCGCGGCAGCATGTTAATGATGTTAGAGAAAAGATTAAATTTTGCCACCCTCCGAAAACTGAGGGCACGTTTTTTTAAACCCTAACGCCGCGAATAGATTTAGCCGTAAACAGAAATGATTACCTTTATGGCGGAATGATAGAAAATGCCCTAAAAAAATTAAATATACCTGCACTTAACGAGATGCAGGAAACCGCTGTAAAAGCTACCCGTACCGGTAGGGATGTAATATTAATTGCACCAACGGGTTCGGGGAAAACCCTTGCTTTTTTACTGCCTTTGCTTGCCAATTTAAAACCGGAAGTAAAAGGGGTACAGGCTTTGGTCTTGGTTCCTTCAAGAGAGCTGGCTCTGCAGATTGAGCAGGTTTTTAAACAGATGGGCACATCTTTTAAGGTAAACTGCTGTTATGGGGGGCATGCTGTAAGGATAGAAAAAAACAATCTGGCGCATCCGCCTGCGGTTTTAATCGGAACACCGGGCAGGGTAGCTTATCACCTCGAACATCAGAATTTCGACGAATCTTTTATTGAAACTTTAATCTTGGATGAATTTGATAAATCGCTCGAATTTGGCTTTGAAAACGACATGTCGTACATTATCGGTACTTTACTTTCGTTAAAGCAAAGGATATTGACCTCTGCCACAAAAATGGAAGAAATACCAGCTTTTGTTAAGATCAATACACCTGTAGTTGTAGATTTTTCTAAAAATGCAGAAGCAAAACCAGATTTAAAACTCAAAAAAATAACGGTTCCTGCTGCGGATAAGCTCGAATATCTTTTTAGGCTGCTCAGTAAAATTGGCGGCAAAAATACATTGGTTTTCTGTAACCACAGAGAAACTGTTGATCGGATCAGCGATCTGCTTTTTGAGCATGGTTTAGGGCATGATGTTTTTCACGGTGGCATGGAACAGTTTGATCGCGAAAAAGCGCTTTTGAAATTTAGGAACGGAAGCCACCGGATTCTGATTACCACCGATCTGGCTGCACGCGGGCTCGATATTCCGGAAGTAGAGCACATAGTTCACTATCAGCTACCTTATACCGAAGATGCCTACATTCACCGCAATGGCCGTACCGCCCGCATGCATGCAAAAGGAACAGCCTATGCCATTTTAACCACAGAAGAAAACTATAAATACCTGCCCGATGATGTGGAGGAAGAAGTTCTATTGGATAAATATACACTGCCAGAGGCTAGTGATTGGGTAACTTTATACCTGGCCCACGGTAAGAAAGATAAGATAAACAAAATTGATATTGTTGGCTTATTTTTGCAAAAGGGGAATTTAACAAAAGAGGATCTGGGTTTAATTGAAGTTAAAGATACAAGCAGTTACATAGCGGTAAAACGCAGCAAAGTAGAAAAACTGTTAAAAGTTTTAAGCGGCGAGAAAATTAAAGGAAAGAAACTTAAATTAGAAGTAGCGAGCTAGAATTGAGTTTGGCGTTGATATTTCGGAATTGGGAATTAATATTAGGCTTTTAAACCTTTAACCTTCCAACATTATAACATTTAACAACATTCTATCATTCAATCATTCAATCACGCTATCATTCAACAATTAAAAAGACATGAGCAACAACGATATTATAAAAAAACTAAGAGTAGCATTATCACTTAAAACCGAAGATATAATTACCATTTGCGATTTGGTTGGTTTTAAGGTTACCAAAGCCGAACTGGGCGATATTTTTAGAAACGAAGACCATGAGAATTTTAAGCCGTGTGGCGATCAGATCCTGCGTAATTTTTTAAATGGTCTTGTCATTTACAAAAGAGGTCCGAGGGATGAGAAAAAGCAGTAATTTATGCTTTTTGTTACTTTTTATACTGATCACTTTCTCTTTTAACGCGCTCGCTCAGTCTCAGTTTAAAATCAGTGGGCAGATAACCGATTCTTTAAAAAAGCCCATCGAGGGTGTAAGTATCCGGTTAATCACCGATAAAGATACCCTCCGTTCAAATACAAACGGAAAGGGGAATTTCTCTTTCTCAAAAGTGAATAACAGCAAGTTCTATCTTGTTGTAAAGGCTTTGGGCTATAAGTCCTTTGCCTCTGTATATGAAATTGACCCTTCCATAAAAAATCAGGTACTCGATCCTATAGTGCTTAAAACCAAAACCATACACCTTGATGATGTGGAGGTAAAAGTAAAGGTTGATCCGATTAAAATTAAGAAAGATACCATTGAATACAATGCCGGTGCTTATACCGTGCGCGAAAATGATAAAGTAGAAGACCTGTTAAAACAGCTTCAGGGTATAGAGGTAGATGAAAAAGGAGCAGTTACGGCCATGGGAAAAAAAATGACCAAGCTGCGCGTAAACGGCGAAGATTTTTTTACCAGCAATGTGGAAGATTACATTAGGCAGTTACCGGCCGACATGGTAGCCAAGCTACAGGTAATTGATGATTATGGTGATGAGGCTAATTTTACCGGCATAAAAACGGGTACGCCACAAAAAATGTTAAACCTGGTAACCAAACCCGGAATGGATAAAGGTGTTTTTGGCGGGCTAAACGTAAGTTCTTCTACCAATAATGCCCATAATTTGGGACTTAATGGCAGCATATGGAAAAAAACTAAGCAGATTGGTTTCGGTGGCCGTTACGGAATTACCGATAACGAATTTACCAAATTGAACAACCGGGGCTTAAATGGAAACATCAGAGATAAAATTTCGAAAGAATTTACACTTACGGCAGGGTATAACCTTAACAATGTTAGCAACAATTCGATACAGAGCACTTACCTCGAAACCTTTAACCCTCAGGGAACAATATACGATTTAAGGGAAAGTGCCAATAACTCCAGCTCGCTTAACAATAACATTAACCTGGGGTTTAACGGGGCAACAAAGAAGAATTATTTTAACGCCTCCCTTACCGGTGCATTGGCCAACGGTAAAAATGATGCTTTTTCTACTTCAAATAAAACAGGTTTTATTAGGCAGGATCTTATTTCCAGTTCAGGTTCGAAAAACAACAGCCCCAATATTAATGGAAACCTTAATTGGTCGAGGCGTTTATCCAATAATAAGAAATCGCTTTCAATGGGTTTCAATTTTGGTAGTAGCGATGGCCGTTCAAATAGTACTATTAATGATATCATCAGGTATTATAACGAAACTACGAACGTTTTGGTCAAAGATTCGCTTTTAAACCGATTGGTCGAAAACAATACCAAGAATTCTAATTTGGGGGGGAATATCCAGTTTTCCAACGCTTTAAAGCGCGCAAGCGATAGCACGGCATACACTTTTATCAATTTTTCTTACCGCTTTTCTGTCAGCAGAAGCCAGAACATGCAGCATACTACGGTAATCAATGGTTTTGGAGAGCGTTTTTTGGTCGATTCGCTAGGCCAGGATTATGTTTCGAACTTTATTAACCAGAATTTCGGCATAGGCTACAATACCAATAAAAAGAAGATCAGCTATAATTTTGGCATTAATTTTTCGCCAAGCATCATCATCGGTAAATATCAGGATACCGGACAGGAGCTCAAGAATTATCAGTTAAACTTTTCACCTTCAGGCAATTTAAGTTACCAGGTTAAAGAGAACAAAAGTTTAAGTTTTGGCTATAATGGTTATACCAGTTCGCCCGATTTTAATAAGCTTCAGCCCATCAGGAACAATAACGATGTGCAGAACCTGGTTATCGGAAATCCTGATTTAAAAGCGACCTCGAGCCACAACGCAGATTTAAGCTATAATCAGTTCGACAACAAAAGCGGGTGGAGTATCATGGCAGGGCTATCGGGAAATTTCGCTTTTAATAGCGTGGTAAGTAATACGGTATTTTTGAGGGATACACTGAACAGCCTAAAACAGCAAACCACTTACGAGAATGTAAACGGAATTTATAGCATTGGCGGAAATTATTCGGTAAACAGAAGATTAATGGCTAATAAGCTTTCACTGTCTTTGACCGGAAATTTAGGGTATAGCCATAATGTTTTTTATACCGATAATGTGTTGAACAGAAGCAGCGGAATAAATGTTTCGAACGGTTTTAGGTTTAACCTGAACGAAAAGAAATTTGCCGTAAACAGCAGTGTATCTTACAGTTTTAGTTCGAATACCTATTCGGTGCTTAACCAGAATATCAAAAATATCCAGGTATTGGCCTTAAACGGAAGTGCCAGCTGGATTCCCAGCAAGCGTTTTAGGGTAAATGCATCGGCGTCTAAAAGTTTAAATTTTGGATATAATTTAAATGCAGGTAATCCTTTACTGGTAAACATGGGCTTAAGCAGCTCTTTCCTTAAAAACAATAAGCTTAATTTTGCTTTACAGGCCAACGATCTGTTTAATCAGGCTTCGCTTTTTAGAACCAGCATTACCAACAATGCCATATCCGAAAACAGGACGAGGTTTATCAGCCGGTTTGTGCAGGCTACGTTAAGTTACAATATCAGTCAGTTTGGAGATAAAAGAGTGAGGACAACACCTACAAATATTAATAATGAGGAGCTTTATTAAAAGAAAATTAATTTAGCTTAGCAGTTTTATATGCTGATCAAACATCCCATGAAAAGTAAAATGCTATTCTTTCTTTTGCTGGTTAGTGCCAACAGTTTATTTGCACAAACTGTACCTAACGATTCTCTAAACAACAGGCCTAAAAAGGAAAACTTTGCCGATGATTGGGCGGCGCTTACCAAATACCAGAAAGAAAATGTGCTTTTACCGCCACCAACTAAAAAAGAAAAAAGAGTTGTGTTTTTGGGAAGCTCAATTTTTGAGTTTTGGAAGCAGAAAGATCCCGCATATTTTAACAACAATCCGTATTTGGATAGGGGTATAAGCGGACAGATTTCTCCGCAATTGCTGATCAGGTTTAGGCAGGATGTAATTAACCTGCAGCCCAAGGTGGTAATTATTTTGGCAGGCAGTAATGATATTGCGGGCAATACCGGACATGTTACCAACGATAAGATTATGGATAACATTAAATCAATGGCCGAACTGGCAAGGTTGCACCACATTAAAGTGATTTTGTGCAAATATCTCCCGGTTTATCAATATCCCTGGAACAAAAGCATACAGCCAGCAGATACCATTATAGCTTTAAACGAATTGATTGTTGCCTATGCTAAGAAGAAGCACTACACTGTACTGGATTATTGGACACCCTTGGTTGATGAACGCAAGGGGCAAAGGGCCGATTTAACGGTTGATGGTGTGCACCCTAATGTGGCCGGTTATAAAATAATGGAAGAGGTAACGGAAGTGGCCATAAAAAAGGCATTGAAAAATAGGCACTAGGTCGAATTTATTAGTTCACTGGTTCATTTGTCATTAGTTAATTGGTGAGCATGGGGAAGAAAAATCCATGTTTTTCGTGAATCCGTGGCTAAAAGCTCGCAGTAATTAGTTCATTTGTCATTAGTTCATTGGTTAGCATGATGCAGAAAAATCTGTGTTCTCCGTGAATCCGTGGCTAAAAGTTCGCATGTCAATAGTTCATTGGTTAGATAATGCAGATATTAAGCATCATAAAACACAAGTAACTTTCCTTTGCTGTCATTCTGAACGCAGTGAAGAATCTTACAGCAAAGTAGAAACCAATAATAAATAAGACCCATCAGTATCACTTATTATTTTGTTTAATGAATTTTCAATAATATTTGAAAGTTTAATAATTTTATTTTACTTTTACCCATGAAGGGGATTGGTGCATCGCATATATTAAATTAAGCCTTAAAGGCCTATTTTTTTTGATATATACTTTCATTATTTCCTGAAAGTTGTGTAATTAAATTTATAGGTTATGGATTACAATATACTTGGCTATGGTATTTTTATTACTGTGATCACCTGCATCATCGTGATAGTAGGAAAAATATGCTACCGCAATGGAAATATCTTTGTTGCATCACTCATTCCAGATCATTTAGACCTCTGCCAACAGATTAATAAATCGCTGCTGGTTTCTTATTACCTGGTCAATATCGGATATGCTGCAATTACTTTGGTAGGCTGGGAAACGGTCGTCTCATCGCAACAGCTAATAGAAGTTATGGCAATCAAAATCGCAACCATTGTATGTATTTTATCTATGCTACATTATTTAAATATTTATCTGCTCACCAATACCATTCATAAATTAATAAAATAACAATCTAAAAACTAAATCATGGAAACGACAAAAATTTTAATCGGCTATGCGGTTTATTTACCAGTTGCGCTCTTCTTAACCTTATATGTTTCAAAAACCCTGTTCAAAAACAGTAAAGTTTATATGCTCGATATTTTTAAGGGAAGGGAAGAGATTGCCAATGCTACAAATAAACTTTTTGAAACGGGTTTTTACCTGTTGAACATTGGGTTTGCGCTGTTGATTATGAAGATTACCATCAGCACGAACGATTATCGCAATTTAATAGAGGCACTAAGTTCTAAAATTGGTGGTTTTGCCATTTACCTCGGTATAATGCTATTCATTAACCTGTATTTTTTCTTTAGGGGTAAACGTAAAGCGAAAGAGAATCAAAGGCCTGTACCAGTTGCTCAGCCTATTTAAATCGTCTTGTGAAGATTCCCGAAGTTTTCTGGGGGCTATTCTTTTTAACTTCGGAAGTCTTTAACGCTTTTAAAACAAAAAAGTCCCGATTTTCACCGGGACTTTTTATTAACTTAATTTTTTATATCTGATTCGTTTTGGTGTAACATCACCCAAACGTTTCTTACGGTTTTCTTCGTAATCGGAGTAGTTACCTTCAAAGAAATAAACTTCAGAGTTACCTTCGAAAGCAAGAATGTGTGTACAGATCCTATCTAAAAACCACCTATCGTGACTAATCACCACAGCACAACCGCCAAAGTTTTCTAAAGCTTCTTCAAGTGCACGCAGTGTATTTACGTCGATATCGTTGGTAGGCTCATCCAGTAGCAATACGTTTGCACCCTTTTTCAACGTAATAGCCAAATGTACACGGTTGCGCTCACCACCAGATAGGATTCCTACTTTTTTCTGCTGATCGCCACCATTGAAATTGAATTTAGAAACATAGGCACGGCCATTAACAGCTTTTGTTCCCAGCTGTATGTTATCCAAACCATCGGTAATGTTTTCGTAAACGGTTTTATCGGCATCCAGGTCGTTATGCATCTGATCTACGTAACCCAGTTCTACGGTTTCACCCACGCGGAAAGTACCGGTATCTGCCTCTTCCTGGCCGGTAATTAAACGGAACAAGGTGGTTTTACCCGCACCATTTGGCCCGATAATACCCACAATACCCGCTGGAGGAAGAGAAAAGTTTAAATTATCGAACAATACTTTATCGCCGTAGGCTTTGGTTACATTGGTAGCTTCAATTACCACATTACCCAAACGTGGGCCTGCAGGTATAAAAAGCTCTAATTTATCTTCTCTTTCTTTACCATCTTCTGAGGCTAATTTATCGTAATTGGCTAAACGTGCTTTCGATTTTGCATGGCGTGCTTTTGGGGCCATACGTACCCATTCCAACTCGCGTTCTAAAGTTTTTTGGCGCTTGCTTTCTGTTTTTTCTTCCTGAGATAAGCGTTTAGCCTTTTGGTCTAACCAGCTGCTGTAGTTACCTTTCCATGGAATACCTTCGCCGCGGTCTAACTCTAAAATCCATCCGGCAACGTTATCCAAGAAATACCTATCGTGGGTAACCGCAATTACTGTTCCTTCGTAGTTTTGTAAAAACTGCTCTAGCCAATCGATACTTTCGGCATCCAAGTGGTTGGTAGGCTCATCCAATAATAAAACATCAGGATGTTGCAGCAACAAACGGCACATGGCCACACGGCGGCGCTCACCGCCCGATAGTACCCCAATTTTCGTGTCGGGATCAGGGCAGCGCAAAGCATCCATTGCTCTTTCCAGTTTCGAATCAATTTCCCATGCACCCAAAGCATCAATCTTATCCTGAAGCTCTCCCTGTCTGGCCATCAGTTTATCCATCGCATCTGGATCAGAATAATTTTCCTCTAAACCAAAAGCTTCGTTTACTTCTTCGTATTCTTTCAAAATGGCGGTTACTTCGGCCACACCTTCTTCAACTACTTCGCGCACGGTTTTCTCTGGATCAAGGATTGGTTCCTGCGCCAAATAACCAACTGAATAGCCTGGCGAGAAAACAACCTCGCCCTGGTAAGATTTATCTAAACCGGCAATAATTTTTAAAAGGGATGACTTACCAGAACCATTTAAACCGATAACACCGATTTTGGCCCCGTAAAAGAATGAAAGGTAAATATTTTTTAAAACCTGTTTTTGTGGAGGGTAAATTTTATTTACACCTGCCATAGAAAAGATTATTTTCTCGTCTGACATTATAATATGTGATTTAAATTATAGCGGTTAAGGTTACAAAGATAAGGAAGGGATGGAGCTAAGCAAGTAAAAAAGCTTTCAATGTATTGCTGCCCAATAAATTTACAACTGATGACAGGGTTAAACTGATTTTGTGGTAATACTATGATTATGAGTGTTGTAAGGTTGGCTGTTGATGGCTGTTTGATTGTTTTAACGGTTTTTCGTATTATTGATTAATTCTACCGCTCATGAAAATCAAAGCCTTTTTACTCATCCTGATATTAATGTGCACATTTAATCTGCTTAGGGCACAAAAGCAGGATAGTTTGCATGGCAGTACTTTATCTGATAGCCTTAAACAGACCTTTGTTCAAAAAATGCAGGATTTTGCAAAGCGTTCTGCCAAAAAGAGTAAGGAGGAGTTTGAAGCAGATAAGGCCACAATCGATCAGATCAGGATTTTTGAGCAGTTTAGAAAAACCATGCAAAAGGCCAGAAACTATTTAAACAATGGTTTGGATACGCCTGGTATTAAGAACGAGTTAAAGGAAATTGATGATGATTTTGTAAAGGCAGGTGATGGCGTATTTACCAATAAGGGCACGGCACACACTTTCCGCAACCTTACCGCTACTTCCAAAATACTTGCCGAGCTGCTAAAAAAGGCAAATGCGCGAAAAATAAGTTTGGATGCCAATCAACAGCTGCTCAATAACTTTCGGTATCAGCTCGATTCTTTATCCAGTGAACCTGCGCTTTTTAAGTTCCCTCAGGATTCTGTTTCCCTGATGAAATACCTAAACAAGGTGGTTTTAGTGGCCCGCGAAGTTAAGCCTGTAGATAGCATGCTAAAAATCGCGAACAGCAATATCCAAAGTTTACTTAACCAGGTAAATGTTTCGGTATTTAAACTGCAGAACCATCTGGAAGATATCGAATTCTATCAACAGGCCATGGCCGATAATGGTTTTAAGCGGGAGTTTGGAAATCTATTAGGTCCTGAAGGTCATTACCGCCCCTTTGGCGAAATATTGGCAAATTCGTGGACCAAAGGCCTTATGACATTGGGTTTCTATGCAGAAAACAATTATGGCAAACTATTAACCTTGATGTTGTTGGTATTTTTATCATTTACCTATTTAAAATCGCTCAAAAATATTTACAAAGATTCTAATTTACTGCACGAAAATATGGAGGGGCAACTGGTTATCAGGTATCCATTTCTTTCGGCGCTGCTCATTGTGATCAGTATATTTCAGTTCATTTTTCAGTCACCTCCATTCATACTCAATGCCATCTTATGGATCAGCTGCTGTATCGCGTTAAGCATAATCTTCAAACGTTTCATCAACAAATACTGGATGAATGTTTGGTTGGCCATGGTTGTGCTTTTTGGGCTTGCCGTTATTGATAATTTGATATTGCAGGCGTCGAGAACGGAAAGATGGGTGATTTTGATTATCTCGGCAACAGGGATATTTTTTGGGGTATTTACTTTATTAAAAGGCAAAAGAGATACCCTGCGTGAGAAATGGATAGTGTATTCGATTGCCCTGATGGTGTTTTTAGAAAGCATGTCTGTATTAATGAACCTCCTTGGACGGTATAACCTGGCCAAAACATTTTTTATAGGCGGTTACTTAAACGTAGTGGTAGCTATTTTATTTCTTTGGACAGTAAGGCTCATTAACGAAGGCCTAAACCTAGCCTTTAACATCTATGCTGGGCAGGATAAAAAGCTTTTCTATTTAAATTTCTCTAAGGTGGGCAAGCGGGCGCCATTGCTGTTTTATGCACTGCTTATTATAGGCTGGTTAGTTTTATTTGGTCGGAATTTTCCGGCATACAGCTATTTTTCTAAACCATTGAAAGAATTTTTTACGGAAGATAGGACCATTGGCGATTATACTTTCAGCATCAATACGCTATTACTTTTTGTCGTCATTATTGTAATATCGGTAATTGTATCAAAGGTCGTATCCTTTTTTGCCAGCGATAAGCATCTCGAACATAATGACGATAATAAGCGCTATGGCATTGGGAGCTGGTTATTGTTGGTGCGCATTGCGATTTTGGCCATTGGTTTATTTTTGGCTGTAGCTGCTGCGGGCATACCTATAGATAGGATAACGATTATATTGGGCGCATTAGGTGTTGGTATAGGCTTTGGCCTGCAAACTTTGGTTAATAACCTGGCAAGTGGTCTGATTATCGCTTTTGAAAAGCCGGTTAATGTTGGCGATATTGTTGATGTTGACGGGCAGGCAGGTACCATGAAATCGATCGGGTTTAGGAGCAGCGTTATTTCTACCTGGGATGGTGCAGATGTAGTGATGCCAAACGGCGACCTGTTGAATGCCCACCTTATCAATTGGTCGTTAGGTGGAAACCGTAAGCGGATATCGATAAACGTAAATGTTGCGTATAACAGCGACCTTCAAAAAATCAGAGCAGTTTTGATGGATGTGCTGAGCCAAGAAGAAAGAATTATTAAAAGTCCTGCACCGGCTGTGCAATACGAGCAGTTTGCCGATAGTGCCATCGGGATTAAAATTTATTTCTGGACCAAGCAGATCGGCAATGCAGCCAATACAAAAAGCGATTTAATTGTGGCAATAAACGAAGCGTTCAAAACCAATGATATTATTATACCTTACCAGAAACAGGATATCACCATCCACTATCCAAAAGAGAAGGAATGAGTATTTTGAGCTTGAAAAGCTTGCTTAAATGCCAAATTAACTTAATTCTAATCGGGTTTTAATGTAATTATCAAATTTTGCTCATAAAATACTTAAGGTTGTACGGGGGAACGTAAAAGCACTAATTTTAGCATGCGGATTAGTTCTTAGTAGATACCGTAAACATTAGTTAAAGCAAAAGCCTTTCAGGATTGAAAGGCTTTTGCTTTTTTGTTTGAAAATAAAATGGCTTAAAAACCCAAGCCTAAAGTAAAGCCGCGCACAGCAGTGCTGATTGTAGCACCGGGGGTTGCCGCACCTGTGGTTAAATTTACTGTATATAATTTTTGCACACCGCCAACTGTAAAAATACCGTAAGCAAGTCCGCTGGTACCGCCAATATCGAAACCACTATTGGCTTCAACATTTACACCAAGCGGGCCAACATCAACCAATGTTCCGGCATTTGGTGGGTCTTGTTTGTATAAACGGTCTGTGGTAGAATCGATATCGAACAATACTGTTGTTGCTGCACCTGCAAAATTATTGGTATATGCAGCCCCTGAAATCGCCACGTTGCTTAACGAAATCGGGCTATCTACTGTAAGTACAGCATCGGCTGGGTTTATCCTGAAGTTTTGGCCGGTGTTGCCAACTATCCTGATGCGATCAACCGTTGGATTAAAATCTATTCCCACTTGTGTAGCCGTTAACAGGGTAGTAAGTGGCCCGGTTCCGACCATTGCAGCTGCACCAGATGAAGCATTGATCGAATAAATTCTGCTTGTGCTTCCAATGGCAAACAATTGCCCATTTAATGGGCGCATATCGATACCTAAAATACTCTCTCCGGTTTGTATGCCCGTAATTGCTTTAACTACTAACGTTGGGCTTGCAGCAGTAGGATTAAAAATTAATAATTCGTTGTTATTTGAAACAGCATAGGCAACCGGTTCGGTAGGAATGGCAATACCTGTAATCTGTTGATCAACATTACTGATTTTCGAAGCTTTTCCTGAAGTAAGGTCAATCAGGTATAAGCCCGATTTTCCACCGGTTGTTAAAGCAGCTAATGCTGCTGTGCCATCCGGATTGATGTCGAAACCGCCAATATCTTCAAAGTCGAAGCCCAAACTGCCAACTTCAACCAGTTTACCATCATTTGGCGGATCTTGCTTATGCAGTTTATCGTTTGCAATATCGATATCGAAAAGCACGGTCGTACTCGCGCCAGCCTTATTTTGGGTATAGGCAACTGACGAAGCTTTTGCATTGGTTACCCCGTTAATTGCGCCATCTGTGGCTGCTACGGTTCCAGTTTCAGGATTTAAGCGTAAATTTTGCCCGGTTGAGGTAACCAGACGGATACGGTCTACAGTTGGGTTAAAATCAAAACCTACTGAGGTTCCGCTTAAGGCTGGCGTAAACGGTGCAGTAGAAATAGACCGCGCAGCGCCCGTTTTTTGGTCAATTACATAAATACGGCTTGTGCTGCCAACGCCATACAGCTGCCCGGTAGCAGGGCGGAAATCGATGCCTAAAATGCTTTCTCCGCTTTGCAGCCCAGAAATAGTTACCTGGGCGGTTATAGCTGTTGGATTTTTAGCATTAATTAATAAAAGTTTATTATCGGCAGTAAGGGCATACAGGTTAACATCTGGTCCGGGGGTTAAGGTTTCTTGTTCAGGCATGTTGTTCCTGTCTTTCTTGCACGCAGAAAATAAAATAGGGGTCATAATAGTCAATAGGACTACTATGGTGAAAAGTTTGGCTTTTACCATGGTTTTAAGATTTAATTAAGAAAATTATTAGTTAAGGATAAGTGCTTACACTTATTTAGGAGGGTACTCTAATGTTTGTAAATAACGGCTAACCAGTTTGTAATCGGTGATAAATAGTCTGGTTTTAGCCTGGGTAAAATTTAAGAAGCTGAACGGAGTTAACCGGTTAATGGCAAGATCTTCGAGTTTGAGTTTCTCTTCTTCCTGTCCATCATTTTCACTGTTGGAAGGCTTATCTTGTTTGTTGTTTTCTTTAACCACTTCTTGTGGCGATTTTTGAACCATTATGGCATATACTGCCATCTTCCCCGCAAAAGCGATGGTTAAGATGAGTATAATGAGAAGTCTTTGATAAATAGACGCCATGTGGATGATCCGGTTTTTTGGGACTTACCAGCATATACGACAAAAAAACTTCTTTAGATTTTTAGGGAATAATTTATTGTGATTTTTGTAGACAGGATACAAAAACGGGCTGAATCATGAATAAGAATTTATTTTTATGATTCAGCCCGTAATATTTAAGCATACTTATGGGTTTTGCGATAAATTAGGGTTTTTATCGCGTTCGGTTTGTGGAATAAAGTAAATCACCCTTGCATCTGTTGGGTTAATGGTCTGATTTACAGAACCATTAATGGTAGAGTGTGTTCCGGGGTAATCCCTCACTACTGGGCGGTTATTCCTGAACAGGTCGTAAGCCCGCTGGCCTTCAAAAGCCAGTTCCAACCATCTTTCTTCCAGTACAATATCCAATATGCTGTGCGTTGGCGTAATATCGGCCAAAGTATAAGTCGGAATTCCTGCACGGGTTCTGATGATATTCACATCATCTAAAGCCAATTGTGCATTGTTTAGCTTGGCATTGGCCTCTGCCCGGTTGAGGTATATCTCTGCTAAACGTAAGTAAACAGGCGATGTTAAATTAATTACGCCTTCTTGCAGGTTGTTTTTGTTTACATAGTAAATGGGTGCCGCTGGTGTTAATTTGGTATTTAACTGTTGTACACCATTTACAATATATGGCGAGATAAAGCTTTTGCGCTTATCCTGAGGATATTTATTCAGGAAATTGTAATACTTAACCGAAGCATATATTTCTCCCCATCCACTTTCTCCCTGACCTAAGGCATTGCCATTGGCATCGCCACTATAGTACAAAGAGCCAACAGCAGAATAATCGTAGTTTTCGGTTTTGGTATGTTTAATGGCAAAAATGCTTTCCTTGTTGGTTTCTGGTGCAACCCTAAAATAGTTTTGGTATTCGGCATTTTGAAGCAGCTGATATTTGTTTGATCCAATTACCATATTGGCATATTCTACCGCTTTGGCATTGTTATCCATGTACAGATAAACTCTTGATAGGAGTGCATTAGCTGCCATTTTTGAGGCAAAACTATTTCCTTTCTCATCTTTTATATATTGTGCTGCTTTCAATAGGTCGGCCAACACGAAATCGTAAACCTGGGCCACTGTACTTCTTTTAATAATGGCGGCATCTGCTTCACTAACAGTTTCGCTTAAAATTGGAACGCCGGGGTTGCTGGTTGGGTTTTGTGCATAGGGCCTTCCAAACATCCGTACCAAATTGAAGTGCAGCATAGCCCTTAAGAACAGGTTTTCTCCTTTAATCTGCAATAGCTCTGCTGAAGAATTATCGGGTATAAGCCTAATAATTTTATTCGCAGCTGCGGCAATGTAATAAGCCTGCTGGAAATAGGCCGTTGCATTGGCAGAATTGACCAAATGTGTGTATTTGTATAAGTTAGTTACATCACTTGATGAATTTTGGCCCTGTGCTACCTCATCCGATGGAAGCTCGGCCAGCCAATGGTAATTGTTCTCGTAATTTAAACCTTTCAATGTGGCATAATTACCCAACGTTGCGGTTCGCATACCATCAATGGTGTTCAGTAAGCCAGAATCTTCCACTCTATCAGAAGGAAAGTAATCTTTACGGCAGGCCGTTGCAGCAAAAACAATGCAGGCTGCCATTGCAACTTTTATAATATGATTATGATATAATTTCATTTTGATCTTATTTAGGTTAGAAAGTTAAATTAACGCCAAAAACAAATCTTCTGCTTGTTGGGTATCTGAAAGATGATATGCCACCGGTTAGGTCAACCTCTGGGTCTACCCCCGAAAACTTGGTGGCCGTAAATAAGTTATCGCCACTAACATACAGGCGAGCTGCATTTATCGATGCCTTTTTTAGCCAGTTGGTAGGTAAATTGTATCCTACGGTTACATTTCTCAATCTTAAATAACTTCCGTTTTCCAAAAAGCGGGTAGAGGTTTGGTGCGATTGAAGGTTGCCTCCAAATTTGGCCTGTGGATGGGTGGCATCGGTTTGGCCTGGGGTTGTCCACCTTACCGAACCTTTTGGCAATACCTGTTGGTTGTAACTTTCATAAACACCATCGTTATCGAAATAGAAACGGCTATCGTTATACACCCAGTTGCCATACACAAAATTTAAAAAGGCCGAAAGAGTAAAGTTTTTGTAGGCCAGGGTATTGGTTAAACCACCGCTAAATTTAGGTGCTGATGATTTTCCGGTATACTGTCTGGTAGCTTGATTATATGTGCTGGTTACACCTGTTGGGTCGTCTAATTTTTCCCAAAGCGGCTTGCCATCTGCAGGGTTTACACCTGCCCATTTTTGCATGTACCATTCATCCATATCGTGCCCAAGGGCAATAGGCTGCGTACTGGTGTTTACCACCAACAAGCCTTGGTTAAGTTCCATTACTTTATTGCGGTTAAACGACATGTTGAAGCTGGTTTCCCAGTTAAAATCTTTTAACTGGATATTTTTGGAGTTAATGGTAAACTCTAAACCACGGTTTCTTACGGCACCAACATTTCTTCTAATTGTTTGGTAACCAACAGTTGATGGAAGTGGAACTGCGAATAATAAATCAGAGTTACGTTTATCATAGATGTCAATGGTAATGTCAATGCGTTTAAATAAACCGAAATCTAGTCCTAAATTGTATGCTCTCGATTTTTCCCAGGTTAAATCCGGGTTGGCAAGCTGTGTTGGGAAAGCGCCTGTTTGGCCATTGTAAGAGGCTGCAGCATTTAGATTATATAAACCTAACGATTCGTATAAACCATCTAGGTTGTTATCTGCTCTGAAATTCTGGTTTCCAGTGGTACCAAAACTAGTTCGTAGCTTTAAAAATGTAAGTGTAGTGTTGCTCTTTAAAAAATCTTCATTGGATAAAATCCACGATGCACCTGCTTGGTAAAAAGTTGCAGCAGGATTATTTTTCCCAAACCTTGAAGAATATTCATTAACTACAGAGGCTATTAAATAATATTTGCTCTTATAACTATAATCGGCCTGAGCTAAATATTTTATATTTTGGTACTGATCATTTCTTCCGGTAGGTTTGTTTACAATGTCAGTAGCGGTGTTAATGGCATCCATACCGGCAGGTAGCCCTTTGGCTGTAATGCCACTGGCATCGTATTTATAGCTTTCTATCTCGGCAACGCCCAAAACGCTAAGGCTATGCTGACCAAAATTTACAGCATATCTAATCCGGTTAGAGGAAAGTAAAGTAGTAGAAAAAGTATTGCTTAACGATGCTGTTCCCAAATTGGTAGCACCGCTCTGGCTCCGCCTGTCGTAATAATTATTTGAACGGCCGTTTGCTATAGTGGCTCTGTTATAGCTGGAAAGGGTTAGGTTTTTAAGCAGGTCGTAGTCCAGGTTAACGTCGCCCGTGGTGGTAACGCTTCTGGCTTTCGAATAGTTATATTGTAAACCCTGCAAAAAGTTAGAACGGTCTCTTCCTTTCCATGATGGGATATTCCGCGGATCAGTTGGGCTGCCATCGGCATTGTATGCCGGATCATAAGGCATGTTCAGGTAGGCTTGATAAACTGCGCTCTCAGGGTTATAATTATCATTAATTACAATTCCGCTCAGTAAAGCAGTTAATTTAAGTTTTTTTGTTAGCTGTGAGGTAAGATTGGCCCTTAAACTATATTGTGTTTTATCGTTATTGATTAGCGTACCTTCTTCTTTAAAATAGTTGCCAGAGATGTAAAACTGAGTTTTATCGCTTCCGCCCGAAGCAGTTAACGTATGGTTGTTTACCATTGCCGTTCTAAAAGCCTCGTTCCACCAATCGGTATCCGTATTTACCAGTGAAGCAGCAGGAGGGGCGGTAAAGAAGGTTTTCTGGTAATCGTAAAGCTGTTGTGCGTTCATCAATTGAAAATTACCCGTAGTGGCTTTGGCAAAACCTACTGTTGAGTTTAAGCTGAACCTGGTTTCTCCGGCCTTACCTTTCTTGGTGGTTACAATGATTACGCCGTTTGCAGCCCTCGATCCATATAAACCCGTTGCTGCGGCATCCCTCAAAATGGTAATGTTGTCTACATCGGCAGGATTATACGTGCCGCCAATATTTCCGTCAACAACAACGAGTGGACCAATACCTGCATTAATACTGCCAACGCCACGAACTACAATCGTTGACCCGGCTGTTGGATCGCCAGAGGCCGAACTCGCCACAACGCCCGGTGCTTTACCCTGCAGCAGGTTGCCCAGGTTTACCGAAGTTACATCGTTAAGCTGCGATCCGCTTACGGTAGTTACCGCACTGGAAATTTCCGATTTCTTTTTGGTGGTGTAACCAACAACGGTTACAGCATCCAGATCTGTGGTTTGATCGGTTAATGAAACGTTTATTGTTGTGCTGCTGCCCACTTTAATGGTTTGGGTGCTAAAGCCCAATGCTTTAAATTCAAGTGTACTTCCATTGTCGGCGCTAATGGTAAATTTTCCGTTGCCATCGGTCTGTGTGGCTGTTTTGGTGCCCACTACGCTTACGGTAATTCCAGGGAGGGGAAGCTTTTTACTGTCGGTTACAGTACCAGAAACGGTACGGTTTTGTGCCTTTAATATAAAAGCACAGGCAATAAAGGAAATTATTAAAATAAATTTCTTCATGTTTTTTTGATTAGGTTAGTTTTTGGTTCGTTGTTTTAGGAGCGGGTTGGGAGCGGTTAATCAAGGAGGGATAAAAGTTGTTCTTATGTCCATAGCATGTATTTTTTTAAACCGGATACTACTAAACTATCACCATAAAAATTAATTTCAAATGGTTAATGCAGCGCAAACGTTTGTTTGAAATGTGTGCGTAAATGAGGCAATTATGAGGTTTTTAGTGCTTTTGAGGGGGATTTGCACTATAGCCGCACTACTGTAGAATATTATAAAACGCAAACGTTTGCTCCTTTTGCCATCACTACGCTTTTACAGAGAAAGGATGGACTCAAGAGGCATAAAAAAGATCATAAAACAAATACAGGGACGATGTAGATTACTGTCCTTTTAGAAAACAAAAACAACCTAATTACAGTTATTGCCGTATAGATTTATGTAAGGAGGTGTATGGGGCGCTAACTGTTGTTGATTTTTATCTAACGAAATTGTTAAATGATGACATGTTCCTTTTATTTTTCTGTCAAAACTTGTAAATTGCTTTGGTAAATAGATACAATTTGTCAGTTTTTGGACCTGAAAAAATCCTTACAATAAACCGACAATAAAATATGATTAGCTGGATGTTTTTGGCAAATGTCCCTTTAAATCCTTTAGAACACTTATTACGTAGATAGATACAAATAAAATTATATTTATCGAAACGATATTCTTGCATTGATTTTAAGGCTTTCAGGCGTTTAAAGGCCTCTTTATCCACCCGTATGGCGCAATTGTTGATAAAATAAAGAAAACAGCACGTACTCTTTTTATAATTTATTTTATAGTTTAGGGACGTAGCTGTTAAGAAAGGTATTATGGAAGCAAAATTTTCACCACAGGTTAAAGATGTAATCTCTTTTAGTAGGGAGGAAGCGCTCCGCTTAGGGCATGATTACATTGGAACCGAGCATTTATTATTGGGCCTCATCCGCGAAGGCGATGGCATGGCAATAAAAATTTTACGATCGTTAGGGGTTGATACCGGTAAATTGCGCCGCTCAATTGAAGATGCTGTTCGCGGTACTTCGAGTGTTACAGTAAACTTAGGCAATATTCCATTAACGAAACAGGCCGAAAAGGTTTTAAAGATTACTTACTTAGAAGCTAAAATATTTAAAAGCGATTTAATTGGCACCGAACATTTGTTGTTATCGGTTTTGAGAGATGATGATAACATTGCCTCACAAATATTGTTGCAATACGGCGTTACTTACGATGTTTTTAAACAGGAAGTTGAAGTAAATAAGAACGGTTTCAGAGATGATATTTCGAACAGCGCTTCAACAGGCGGTGATGATGATTATCGCGAGGAAGAAAGCTTTAGTACACCTAAAAAGGTTTCAGATATTAAATCTAAAACTCCCGTACTGGATAATTTCGGTCGCGATTTAACCAAAGCTGCAGAAGAAGGCCGCTTAGATCCGATTGTTGGCCGCGAAAAAGAAATTGAACGCGTATCGCAGATTTTATCCCGTAGAAAAAAGAACAACCCGATCCTGATCGGAGAGCCTGGGGTAGGTAAATCTGCAATTGCAGAAGGTTTGGCCCTGCGTATCGTTCAGCGTAAAGTTTCGCGTGTGCTTTTCGGCAAACGTGTAGTTACTTTGGATTTAGCTTCGTTGGTTGCCGGTACCAAATACCGTGGCCAGTTTGAAGAGCGTATGAAAGCTGTAATGAACGAGCTTGAAAAATCTACTGATGTAATTTTATTTATTGATGAGATTCATACCATTGTTGGCGCAGGTGGAGCATCTGGATCGTTAGATGCCTCAAATATGTTTAAGCCAGCTTTGGCAAGGGGCGAAATTCAATGTATCGGTGCTACTACATTAGATGAGTACCGCCAGTACATCGAAAAAGATGGCGCTTTAGACCGTCGTTTTCAAAAAGTAATGGTTGAACCTGCAACTCCAGATGAGACCATCGAAATTTTAACCCGCATTAAAGATAAATACGAAGAACACCACGGTGTAACCTATACTCAGGAAGCGATTGAAGCCTGTGTTACGTTAACTTCGCGTTATATTTCTGATCGTTTCTTGCCCGATAAAGCTATTGATGCTTTAGATGAGGCAGGTTCGAGGGTACACTTAACCAATATCCACGTTCCGCAGAATATTATCGATATTGAAGCGAAAATTGAAGATATTAAGTTAGAGAAAAACAAGGTTGTTCGCAGTCAGAAATACGAGGAAGCCGCTAAACTTCGCGATACGGAGAAAAATTTAATTGAAGAATTAGATAAGGCCAAAGCAGAATGGGAAGCCGAAACCAAAACCAAACGTTACGAAGTATCAGAAGATAACGTAGCAGAGGTGGTAGCCATGATGACCGGTATTCCGGTACAGCGTGTTGGACAAACCGATAGCCAAAAGCTGTTGAACATGTATGATAAAGTGGCCGAAAAAATTATTGGTCAGGATGATGCGATTAAGAAATTAACCAAAGCCATCCAACGTACAAGAGCTGGATTAAAAGATCCCAAAAAACCAATTGGTTCATTTATTTTCTTAGGTCCAACCGGTGTAGGTAAAACAGAATTGGCAAAAGAACTGGCCCGTTTCATGTTTGATAGCGACGATTCGCTGATCCAGATTGATATGAGCGAGTACATGGAGAAATTTGCGGTATCACGTTTAGTGGGAGCGCCTCCAGGATACGTTGGATATGAAGAAGGTGGACAGTTAACCGAAAAAGTTAGAAGAAAACCATATGCGGTAATCCTGTTAGATGAGATTGAAAAAGCACACCCTGATGTATTTAATATCCTTTTACAGGTATTGGATGAAGGACAGCTTACTGATAGTTTAGGACGCAAAGTTGATTTTAGAAATACAATCATCATCATGACTTCAAACATCGGTGCCCGTCAGTTAAAAGATTTCGGTCAAGGAGTTGGTTTTTCTACTTCAGCTAAAACAAACCAGGCAGAATCGCACAGCCGTGGTGTAATTGAAAGTGCTTTGAAACGCGCTTTTGCACCAGAGTTTTTAAACCGTGTAGATGATGTGGTGGTATTCAATAGCTTAGGTAAAGAAGAAATCTTCAGAATTATCGATATCGAATTGAAAGCGTTATTCGGCCGCGTACATACTTTAGGATATGATATTGCCCTAACCGAAAATGCAAAAGAATATATCGCTGAAAAAGGTTTTGACAGCAATTTTGGTGCACGTCCTTTAAAAAGGGCTATCCAAAAGTATCTGGAAGATCCAATTGCCGAAGAAATTCTTAAAGGTGAGTTGACAGAAGGCGATGTTTTAGAAATCGATTACGATAAAACAACAGAGCTGATCTCGGTAAACCAGAAAAAAGGCGAGAAAAAGAAAGAGCAATCAAAAGAAGAAGACTCTTCGAGTAAATAAAAAGAAACTCCCGGTGTAAATCGGGAGTTTCTTTGTTATAAGGCTTGTATAAGTGTGCAAACGCACTTTAGTTGTTTTTGGAGTGAGAAAAAGATCGCTGGAAATTATTTTTATTAAAAAAAATGATTGTATCTTTCCTTAAACAAATTATAGTCAATGAAATCTTTCGTCCTCCCGTTAATGTGCATAGCGCTGTGCTGTGCCCTGTCCTGCAAAAAAGGAACCGACTCTTCTTCGGATACGGAAACATCTAAAACGTTAAAAATAGAAAGCTCTACTGCTACAAATATCAATAACGATGCATTGTTGAAGCTTGTTAACGATACCCGTTTAGCCGGATGTAACTGTGGTACCACAAAAATGCCTGCGGTAGCAGCTTTAACATGGAATGCCAATTTAGGTTCTGCAGCCATTTACCAGAGCAAGTATACCGCATCGATAAAAAGCCTTGTACACACCTCTGCCAATGGCGAAACTGTGGGTACTAGGGTTACCGCAACGGGTTACATTTGGACAACTGTTGGCGAAAATTTAGCTTCAGGGCAAACTTCTGAAAGCCAGGTTTTTAACGAGTGGATTGCCAGCGAAAGCCACTGTAAAAATATTATGAATGCCGCATTTAAAGAAATGGGTGCTGCTAAAACTGATAATTACTGGGTGCAGGTTTTTGCTGCTAAATAATAACATTAGGCTTATCTGGATTTGCAATGACACTACTTTTAGAAGTTTCTGTCTCTAGCTCTCCTAATTTACCGTCATTTCGTGCGGAGCTAAGCGAAGTCGAGAAATCTATCTCAAGATAGATCTCTCCATTTCTAAGTTGGTCGGGAATCTAAGCTGGTCGGGAATTGTAATCCCGATCTTGTAAAAGACCCTGAAACAAGTTCAGGTTGACGGCCTAATAAAATAATCTCTAAGTTGGTCGGGATTCTAAGCTGGTCGGGAATTGTAATCCCGATCTTGTAAAGACCCTGAAACAAGTGCAGGGTGACGGCCTAATAAAATAATCTCTAAGTTGGTCGGAATTGCAATTCCGACCAGCTAACAACTTTTTTACATCAGCTCTTGCAAAGCCTTAAAATACCGTTCATAATTTTGAGGGTCCGTGTTTAAGAATAAAAATGGCTCAATAAGTTCCAGCTCCATCAATAAAAATTCGCCATTTACAAAAGTACCGTCAACCCTGGCATAAAGACAATCTTTAGCAAATAAGTTTATATACTGCTGCGCTGTTTCAATAAGTGCCTGATCGGGCTTTTGTGGATGAACAGATCCGCCATGAGCAGGCTGCACCCTAAAATCGCCAGGCTTTGCCTGTTTAACCAGCGAATGGCTGTACACGCCGTTAAAGAAAATAAAAGACCACTCACCGTTTTCTAAAATTTCGGGCAAAAAGGGCTGTACAATAAAATCTTCTTCCTGAATAAGCTGGTTTAATTTCTCGTTTACTTCAGCTACATTATCTGCAGTTACTTTAAAGGTATTTTTTGCACCGCCACTTACGCAGGGCTTTACAATTAGCTTGCTGGTATTAAATTGCTGAAAAAAATGGTTCAAATCTATGCTTTGTTGCTTATTGACAAAAACACTTGGGGTAATTTTTAAACCGGCAGCTTCAATTTCTTGCAGGTATTGCTTGTTCGAATTCCATTTTACAACATCAATAGGATTAAGCAATCTGATATTTTTACTTTCCAGTTGATTAAGCCAGGCATAAAAATCTTCAATTAAATCGAAATAATCCCATGGCGATTTTAAAATAGCCAATGTATAATCTGCCCAGTTTACCGCTGGGTCGTTCCAGATTACCTTTTCAATAGTTAAACCTTTTTCTCTTAAAAAAACTAAAAGTTTATCGTCTTCACTTTCAACCGTGGTGCTATCATAAGCTCCTTTATCGAGGTAGGTTATCAATGCAATGTTCATGGAGCTAAACTAGGTTTTATCGTTGTAGATTACAAATTAACCTGCTAAAGGTACAGCTAAAACAGGCTGGCCTGATTACTGGGAATTTTAAACAGGCTGTGATCTAAAATAATATCTTTCACATTTAAGCCATTTAAACGGCAATGTAACCTAAAATTATCCCTGATGAGTTGGGCTATATGGCCATCTCCGCGCATCCTATCCCCAAATCTGCTGTCGTTCACATTTCCGCCATGGCAGCTCTGTATCATGTGCCAAACTTTATCAAAACGATCGGGAAAGTTTTTACGGAGCCAATCTTCAAATATCTGCCCTATGGCCCCATTTAGCCGAACAACGGTGTAGCCTGCTTTAATGGCACCGGAATTGGCCACGGCCTTTAAAATTTTAGGAATTTCATGGTCGCTTAAGCCTGGAACCAGTGGTGCAACCATAACCCCCATAGGGATACCTGCTTTACTCAGTTCCTCTACAATCTTTAACCTTTGCCTGGCTGTGGTGGTACGGGGCTCCATTACCTGTCGTAAATCTTCGTTTAAACTGTTTATCGATACATAAACCATGCACAGGTTTAGCTTAGCCATTTCCTGTAAAATATCCTGATCGCGGAGAATTAAGGAGTTTTTCGTGATCATGCCAATGGGCTGTTTATAGGCCAGTGCAATTTCCAATAGCTGCCTGGTCAATTTAAATTTCCTTTCAGCAGGCTGGTAGCAGTCGGTATTGCCCGATAGCGATATGGTAGTGGCATCCCAGCCTTTTTTCTCCAGAAATTTTTTAAACAGCGCCGGAGCGTCTTTCTTTACAATTATTTTCCGTTCAAATTCTATCCCCGCACTATAGCCCCAATACTGATGCGAATTGCGTGCATAACAATAGGTACAGCCATGTTCGCATCCCTGGTATGGATTTAGCGAATAGGCCATGCCCACATCCGGACTATCAACTTTATTTACAATGGTTTTTGAATGTTCAACAATGAATGATGTTTTACGATCGCTTTCTTCCCAATCATCTATTCCTTCATCGTGCTCTTTGATGTAAACATCCTTTAAAAATTTGTTGTGTGGATTAACCTGAGCGCCCCGTCCTTTAAAATACTGTTTTTCTTCTCCGCTGATCATGATTTAAAATTACTAAAAATATTAGTAATTCTAAATTAAATAAATACCCTACTTTTCAACACTATTTGTTTTTTTTGGCAAGGGGATATAATCCATTGGTACCATATCGGCCACTTTTTCATAGGCCCAATAACCTTCATACAGCAACGATCTGGAATCATAAATTCCACCGTTTTCGTAAAAACGGACGCCTTCTCCGGTTAAATTGGCTACAGAGATTTCATTTTCGGGCACATCCAAAGGTCTGAAGATCCAAAAACCGGTTTTAGAATAGGCCAGCGATTCTTTTTCTTTGGTATACTGGATCAACAAGGCATCGGTGTAGCTCAGGTATTTTAGGTTTGGATTAAAATAATGCACCAGCGTATCAGTAAGCACATCTGCTCGCGAAAATTTATCGATGGTTTTGGGCATTTCTTTTTGCTTCATCCAAAATGCCAATAAGGCTGTATCTACCTTGCCCTTGGTTTGTCTGATGCCGGTTTTTTCGGGTACTGCCTTAATTTTTTCTAGATTGGCGTTGATTAAATACTCAGGATAACGGTTTGGGTTAGGCACTTTAACCATTTTATTGATGATAAAGCCTTCTTCTTTGGTGGTATTGGCATAAAGCGACCTGAAAAAATGCTGCGAAGAGCCGTAATAAGCAGTTTCTCGAGCGGCAATGTACTTTTTCTTTTTGGCTGTAGATGCTTTAAGTTCTTCGAAAAACGGGTGACCGGAATAGTAAATAATATGGGTTCTTGAGTTATATTCGAAATGATCGAGCATATATTTAAGTCGGTAGCCCAAAGCTTTATTTTCTACCACTAAAAATTCGGTGGTAGAAACGCTCAGTGTGCTCTTGGTAATGTCGAAGTCTACATTTAAAACCTGTGGATTTAATATTTTGCACTGCAGCGCATTCGGTGTTTTGCCGATAAAAAACTCCTTAAACTGATTAATGTATTTCTGCCGGTTCGGATCGGCCCTAACTACAACCTCTTCCAACTGCGCCACATTTTCTTTTAAAACCAGCTCAACCTGAACCGATTTATCCGATATGATTACACTTTTGGAGTAGGGGAGGTAGCCAACAATCTGCACCAGAAGATCGTAGCTTCCCGGCTTAAGGTTGCTTAGCTTAAAACGCCCATCGTTATCTGCAACTGTAGCAATTTTATATCCGCTTAAATAAATACTTGCGCCCGGCAAACCATCCTTTTGGTCTCTAACCAAGCCGCTAATTGAAAATGTATTTTGAGCGATGGCATTAGTACCCAATATCAATAGTATAAAGGATACTAAAAGGCTTTTAATCATGGACACGAATGTAACCAAAAGGCTCAATATTTATTAAAATCCTAAAAGATTTTTAACAAATTTAACATTTGTGCACGCTGCTTTGTCAAATAGAGATAAGGATTTTCTTCGAGGCCTTTAAACAGCTAATTATGCAAAATACAGGTTCAGGATAGAAATCATTTTTGACTTGGAAACGGGTAGATCTGCTTAATAAGCTTAGCAATATTTCTACTTGTTCTCTGCTAAATTAACCGGAGGCAGGTAATCCATAGGAACACTATCGGCAATTTTTTCCCAAGCCCAATAACCCGAATAAAGCATGGTTCGTGGATTGTAAATGCCACCATTTTCGTAAAAATATACAGGCCCGTGTTGCTGTGTGATGGTCGATATCTGGTAATGTGAATATTCTAAGGGTCTGCCAATGGCAATTCCAATCCTTTGCGAAAAAGATGGGTCTTCCTTTTCTTTGGTATAGGCAATGTAAAGTTTGTCGGTAAAATTAATCTCTTTAATGGCACTGCTACTGGTCAGATGGGTAAGGGTATCCTGCTGAACGGCCTGCTTACTCAATACCGATATTTCTTTGGGCAGATTTTTCTTTTTAACCCAATAATTTAATGAATCGCCAATTACAAAGTGAATGTTCCCCGTAATATTCTGTACAGGGCTTAAGCGCTTGATGTTGGCATTGATTAGGCTATCGGCAGGTTTATCAGGGTTAGGAATGTTGATCATTTTATTGATGATAAAGCCTTCGCCAGTGGCATTTTTATTGAACAATGATTTAAAAAAATGTTGGGGCGAACCCAAATATGCGGTTAATCGCTTTTTGTCCCAGCCTTCTTTTTTGCGTTTAGAAGCTTTTAAATCCTCGTAAGTGGGGTAACCTTCGTAATAAATGATATTGGTTTTGCGGCTATATTCGAAATTGTTAACCAAATATTTAATCCTATAGCCGAGTGCTTTGTTTTCGATAATTAAAAATTCGTTGCTTTTAACGGTAAGCAGACCGTTCTCCCTATCGTAATCGATAATAAGCACATTTGGATTGATGAGCTTACATTGTGCTGCATTGGGGGTTGTTCCGATAAAAAAATCTTTGAACATGGCAATGTAGCGTTCGCGGTTCAGATCGGGTTTAATGGTTACTTCGGCCAGCTGTGTAACGCTTTCCTCTAGCACCAGATCGAGTTTTACAGTCTTGTCAGAAATGATTACATTTTTATTGAGGGCTTTATAACCAATAAGCTGTACCAGTATATCGTAATTACCCGGTTTTAGCAGCAGCTTATAAGAACCGTCATTTTCGGAGATGGTAGCAATTTTGTAACCACTAATATATACTCCAGCTCCTGGTAAAGCCTCACCGCGTTTATCTTTCACCGTACCGCTCAGGTAGTAGCTTTGCTGCGCAAAAGAAACCAAGTAGGTGCTTAGCAAGGAGAGTAGAAGTAATAATGATTTCATCGATTAAATATAACTGATCTCATAGTTAATGTCAATCAATTAATTTAAAAGTGGTGCCAGATGTTACCATATGGCACTATATACATCCTTAAGCAAGCAGTTCTTTGGCATTTTCTATTGCCGATGCGCCTGGGTTCTTGCCGCTTAACATTTCGGCAATGGCTCCAATTCTTTCTTCTTGCTTCAGTTTACGGATTCCTGTGGTGGTTTTGCCACCGGTTTCATGTTTATGCACAAAATAGTGCGATTTGCCTTTTGCCGCAATTTGGGGTAAGTGTGTAATGGATATTACCTGCATATTGTTGCCCAGCTCTGCAATTACTTCGCCAACTTTTTGGGCTGTTTCTCCCGAAATCCCCGTATCAATCTCGTCAAAGATAATAGTTGGCAGAGCGGTATGTTTTGCCAATAAAGCCTTTATGGCCAACATTAACCTGGATAGCTCGCCACCTGATGCCACTTTGTTTACCGGTGCAGGTGCCTGGCCAGCATTGGCAGTGAAAAGCAGGTTAATTTCATCAAGGCCATCCTTACTTAAAGTGGTAAGTACCTTTTGCTCCAACAGTAGCCTGGCATTAAGCATACCCACTTTTTTTAAGGTAATACCGGTTTGGTCCTCAACCACTTTTATTGCTTTTTTACGGTTGGCGCTTAACTGATCGGCTTTTTTATGCAGTTCATTTTTTAACTGATCGATTTCTTTTTGCAGTTTCTCTATGTGCTCATCAGAAGATAAGAGCCTGTTCAGGTTCTCTTCCAGTTGTTTTTGAAGGGCCAGCAACTCCGTATTATCGGCTACACGGTGCTTTTGCTGCAATGAATAAAACAGATCTAGCCTCTGGTTTACAATTTCGAGCCTGTCTGCACTGTGCAAAGTATTTTCTTCAATTGCCGAAACTTCGTCGGTAATATCTTTAATTTCAATAATCGATGAGCGTAAACGTTCGTACAAGGTATTTATAGCTGGATCGAACTTTTCTATGCTTTGCAATTGCAAGGAAGCCTCTTTTAAAATCTGAAGGGCAGAAGGTTCGCTTTCATTGATTAATCCTGAAGCGGTAAGTAATGCTCTTTTTATGGTTTCGGCATGTGTTAACCTTTCTAATTCCTGCTCTAGCTCCTGTTGTTCGCCTTCCTGTAATTTGGCCTGCTCCAGTTCATTGAACAAAAATTGTTCATAATCCTGTTTATTTCTGGCTTCATCTGCCTCGGTAACCAGTTTCTTTAACAGGTTGCTGTCTTGTTTGAGTTTTTTAAACCCGCTACGGTAATCGAACAGAAGGGCCTGGTGGTTGGCCAGTGAATCTACAATCAACAACTGAAAATCGGTATCGTTAATTTCCTGTGTGGCATGCTGCGAATGGATATCGATCAGTTTTTCTCCAATCTGTTTTAAAATGGAAAGGTTAACCGGGGTATCATTAATGAACGATCTTGATTTACCATCTATCGAGATTTCCCTGCGCAGGATAGTTTCGTTGGCAAAATCCAGGTCGTTTTCTTCAAAAAGATCCCTAAGGTTTTCATCTGCCAGAGCAAAACTGCCTTCAATAACGCATTTTTTATCCTGGTTAAAAAAGTATTTGCTTTCTGCGCGTTGACCCAAAATTAACGACAGTGCGCCCAGTATGATAGATTTACCAGCGCCAGTTTCGCCCGTTATAATATTTAAGCCTTTATCAAATTCGATATCAAGACTATCAATTAATGCGTAATTACGTATAGAAAGTTTTTGTAGCATAGCTTTGCGAAAATACTAAAAAGTTATTTCAACAAGTTAAGGTAAAACAAAAACAGCGAAGAATAATCTTCGCTGTTCAACTAATTTGTGTGGTTTAAATCCTTTTATTTTATTACAACGTTAATATTGTTGTGATCGGTAAAGTTAAGATTGCCAGTTTGTACGTAGGTTTTAAGTGCCAACTGATCTGCAATTGCAAAATCGGGGTTTTTATATGTAACAACAGCATTTTGTGCATTTAAAGCTTTAACCGGGCTGGTGAAATTTTTGTTGTTGTAAAGCATTACGGCCGGACTTAGTTGTGTACCCTTGTTGCCACCTTCAACTTTTTCCTTTTTCTCTTTCTTTTCCATCCGCTCTTTAAGTTCTCTTACTTCGGTATCAAATTTTTCTTTCAGTTTTTTGTACTCTTCAGTTTGGCGTACTTTACTGTTCGAATTATCTTGGAGATACAATACCCTATTCTCAGGACCGTTCATGGTTCTAGTGCCCTGAAATAAAGAATCTGAATTGATTCTCGCCAAGTTTGATAATTTTAGCATTTCGCCGTTTTTTAAAGCACTGATGCGGATGTTGTCTATTTGTGCCCTAAACTCTGGCGTGTTCACTTTGGCCGCCATTTCTTCGCCAAATTTTTTCCACTTGGCCTGGGCTTCTGGTGAGTTGAATTCTTTGGCCATATCTTCACTCATTTTTTTCCATTTGGCCTGTTGTTCAGGTGAGTTCATTTTCTTTTGCATGTCCTCTCCAAATTTTTTCCATTTGGCCTGCGCTTCTGGCGAGTTGTATTGTTTGGCAATATCTTCGCCAAATTTTTTCCATTTGGCCTGTGCTTCTGGCGAGCTGTATTGTTTGGCAATATCCTCTCCAAATTTTTTCCATTTAGCCTGCGCTTCCGGCGAGTTGAATTCGCGGTCTATTTTCACACGGAACAACGAATCTTTAAATTTAAAAGCGCTATCGCTGTGGATCCTGAATACATTGTTTCCGGCAAAAAGCTCATCCCTGTAAAAATCCCTTCTAACGCTATCCGGCATTTCCTTTACAGAGTTGTATTCTGTTTTTTTGCCGTTTGCATCAATGGTCACAATTTTAACCTTGCGTTTTTTGGTGGTATCGGTACAGATGATGTGTTTTAAAGTCCCATCTGAAACCTGAAGGCTAAGTATTTCTTGTTTAGGTTGTTTTTTGGTCTCTTTTTTCTTTTCGGTCGGATTGATCCAAGCAATAGAAAACAGGCAGGCTACGCCAAGGGTTAAGGCTGCCATTTGTTGTTTGGCGTTTAAATAATTTGTTTTCATATTGGTTATTCTTTTTATGCGTTGATATAAATTTTGTGTTTTGCCTGTTGCGGCCAGTGCATAGGCCGGACTATTTTTATCCTTTAGCAGTTCGAGCTTAAGTAGGGCGTGGGCGTAATTCAATGGTTTGCCCGTAATTTTTAAAACCAGGTCATCGCAGGCATGCTCGCGTTCAATGTGTATAAACCTACCGGCCATCCAAACAAATGGATTATAGAAAAGGAGGGTTTCTATGGCCGTTTTAATCAGGTTCAATAAAAAATCATTTCTTCTGATGTGCGATAACTCGTGGATCAATATCGCTTCTACCTGATCGTTATCCAGTTGATTAACCAGGGCAAGCGGGAAAAGTACCACCGGTTTTAAATAACCGATTACCAAGGGAACATTTACGATAGCAGATAGGTGGAACTGTATGGTTTTATTGATTTTAAGGTGCGCCGTAACCTGGTTAAAAATCAGCTTCCAGCTTTCTGGTATTGCACTTAAACTGTCTTTTTTAAATCTAGATAGTTGGCTGTAACCTTTAACAATTACAAATAGCTGAAGCAGGATACCGATAATGTAGAAAACCACTACGAGAGGGAAATACTGCTCTGCCTTACTGCTAAAACTTGGTGGCAGGTTATTGAAATATTGATAAACCTGTATATTCTGTGTGTTGATGGCTGGGGCCTGATAACTTCTGCTGGCGATTAGCTGGCTGATAAAGTTGTAGCCAAAACCGATAAACATTAAAACGATGGCGCCAAAAGCAAGGTTATGTTTGTGCTTTGCTGCCAATTTGGGCAAACTGAGCATTACGATAAATAAGATGCCGTAAATAACAGCACTTTGCCAAAGAGAATTTAAAATGCTCCAACCAAATGCTTTGATAAATTGTTGTAATAAAGTTTCCATAACGGTGGTTTTAATTTTTTTAACTGGCCTTTGCCAGAAATGCCATTTTTTATTAGGGATCTAAACCCTACACCTTCCAACCCTCAACTTTTAACCTTATTTAAGGCTATCTAAATATTTTTTTATTTCATCAATTTCGTCTGCACTTGCGCTGTGGTTACCCAAAGCCTGCATCACCAATCTTGCCGCCGATCCGTTAAATACGTTATCGATCATTTTGTTTACCAATTGCTTTTCAGTTTTATCCTGACTAACAAGCGCTTTGTAGATGTGCGTTTTTTGATTGGTATCTCTTTCTACCATCCCTTTTTCGTGCATAATCTGCATCAGCTTTAAAGTAGTGGTATAGCCAGCGTCTTTTTTGTTCAATGCTTCATGAACTTCTCTTACCGTAGCATTCCCTTTTTGCCACAGCACCTGGAGAATTTCCATTTCGCCTTCTGTTGGTTTGATGTTATTATTAATCATATGTTACAGGTTGTACGAATTATTTCGTATTCAAATGTACGAAGATATTCGTAATATCAAAATGTTTTAACAGATTTTTAACTTTCAATGGTTAATCGTTGAAATTGTTTAACTGTTTAACTTTAGGATAAGACGTTGCGGAGGGGAAAATGTTGCATGTACGGATATGGTTAACTGCATAATTTGGTCGGTTAACTGTGTTATTGTACGCTGGGAGGGGAAACCTTGCCATGAAAAACTGGTATAGGTTAATTAAACCTGATTGACGTGGATACCGGCTTGTGTGTAAGGCCTGCAGGCGTATGAACAAAAGCAGGGCTTACTTTTAATTGGAACACAGCTGCTGCTTTTCAGAAAAAACTCCAGAAAGTAGATTAACGTAGAGCAAATTAACTAATGACGAATGAACTAATGACCAATTAACCAATGAAGCCCGTTAAGCGTTTGGCGTATAGCGTTTGATTAACCAATTTAAATAATTATCCGTTTTCTGACCATTAAGGAGTTAAGAAGATAAGGTTTTAAGCGGGCACTATATGCAATTTGGCCATTATCAATCAAAAAATGAACGAGTAAACCATTCACCAATGATCAATTAGCTTTAACAATTCTACGATTAAATAATTAACCGCTTAACCAATAACAAACAGGTAGTTTAGCGCATGGCGTTAGGCGTATAGCAATCAATTAAACAATTTGAACAGTTAACCGCTTAACGAACAAATGAACCAATAATCAATGAACTAATGACCAATAAACTAGTGAACCAAATAGCCTAATTCTTCTTCAGGCCTTCGTACTTGCCAATATTTGCAGGATCTATTTCTGCCAGCATATTGTAGGCTTTAATGCGTTCCTGTACATTGAGTTTAGATAGCACATTGGTAACCTCTTCTGCTTTGGATGCAAAATAAACATTTGGGAAAATGGAACCCAGCTTTTGTTTGTCCATTTGCTGCAGGGCAGGCAGGGCAGAAACAATCTGTGTTAAACCTTTATCGTTATCCGTAAGCTGGTCCAATCCATTAAGGTGGTAGCTGTAAATGAAAGTGCGCAGTTCGCCGAAAATAGGGTTCAGCACATTTTCGTTAAACCAAAAACGGTTACGTAGGCCATCGGCCGCTTTCCAGCCCGTATTTCCCGAAGCTTGTGCCAGGTTAATAATGTTCTGCGCCTTTTTATAGAATGGAGTTCCGCCCATTTTGCTGAAACTGTCTTTATCCATTCCGATAATGGTATACGCATAGTAGGTGAGGAGGGCGCTGATGTTGGAGATATAGTTCTGATCAGAAAAATCAATAGTTGAGCCATCAAGGTAGCTGAAATCAAAGTTTTTATCACTCATGTTCAGCAGGGTGCTGTTGTAAGAGCTGTTAAAAACCGGACGGCTACTTTGAATTTGCGCCTCGGCAGTATAACCAGAGCCACCATCCCATGAGTTAATGGTGATTACAAAACTGCAATCAATCCGTTCTTGTGGTTTATAGCTTTCGTTGCTGAATTTGTTGTTGTTTAAAAAATCGCGGATTGTTTTTTGCAGCGCGTCTAAAGTGGGTTTGCTAATATTCGAAACCTGTGGAGCCAATAGCGTTACACGCGCATTCAGTTCCTGCGCCTGTAATTTTCCAAAACCAACCAATAGTAATACCCAAAAAATCCTTTTTATCATTTTGCAATTTTTAAAATGGCTGCACAAATATCTTTAGCAACTTCTGCTTTAGATTTCATTTCAAATACACTGCGTTCTAAAGCGCTGTTAAAAATAGTAATTTTATTGGTATCTGATTTAAATCCTGCGCCCTTATCATTTAAAGAATTTAAAACAACGAGGTCGAGGTTTTTCTTTTCCAGCTTGCCTTTGGCATAGTTTTCTTCATCATTGGTTTCGAGGGCGAAGCCAACCAAAATCTGATCTGTTGTTTTTGCCTGGCCAAGTGTGGCCAGTATATCAGTTGTTTTTTCCAGTTCAAGAACAAGGTTGCTATCCTGTTTCTTTATTTTTTGTGCTGCAACCAATTTCGGACGGTAATCGGCCACTGCTGCACACATTACGGTAATGCTGGTTTGGGGAAATACCGAGGTGCAGGCTTCAAACATTTCCTGAGCGCTAACCACATCAATCCTGTTTAGCGTTTGAATAGCTTTTTGGGCAGTTGGTCCAGCTATCAGCGTAACATCGGCACCAAGTTTTGCAAGTTCGTCGGCTATGGCAAAGCCCATTTTACCAGATGAGTGGTTGCCTATAAACCTCACCGGATCGATGGCTTCGTAAGTAGGACCGGCCGTAACCATTACTTTTTTGCCAAATAGCGGCATTGATTTTTTTATGGCACTGGTTAAAAAGGAAACAATTTCTTCAGGTTCGGCCATGCGGCCCTCTCCGTATAAACCACTTGCCAGTTCACCGCTGCCGGGTGCAATAACAATATTGCCGTATCCAGTAATTTTTTGAATGTTGGCCTGGGTACTTTCGTGTTTCCACATATCAAGGTCCATAGCTGGGGCAACGTAAACAGGGCATTTTGCCGAAAGATATACGGCAGTAAGTAGATTATCGCAAATTCCGGTGGCCAGTTTCGCCAGTGTATTGGCACTTATTGGGGCAATAATAATTAAATCGGCCCATAAGCCTAATTCAACATGGTTGCTCCATACACCGGTTTCTTCTTCAAAGTACTGTGTATAAACCGGGTTTTTAGAAAGCGTAGCAAGGGTAAGTGGTGTAATGAAATTTGCACCATCAGGGGTAAGAATAACCTTTACGTTTGCACCAGCTTTAACAAGCAGTCTAACCAAAAAGGCCGACTTATATGCCGCGATGCTACCGCAAACGCCAAGGATTATATTTTTATTTTTTAGCATAGTGCACGGGGCTTTAAGCATAGAGCGTAGTGCTAACGCTTTGCCCTAAACGCTATACGCTAAGCCAATTACTTTTGTTCTTTAGCAGGATTTCTGTGATAAATTTTCTCGTTTAAAAACTCATCAATAGCAACCAGCACAGGCTTAGGCATGCGCTCGTAGTGTTTGCTGATTTCAATTTGCTCGCGGTTTTCGAAAATTTCTTCCAAATTATCGTTGCTCGATGCAAATTCTGCTAATTTACCGTGTAACTCCTCTTTAACGTTATTCGAAATCTGATTTGCTCTTTTAGCAATCACAACTAAAGATTCGTAAAGGTTATCTGTAGTTCTGTCTAAATCGTGTACGTTTCTGGTAACTGTAGTATTTGGTACAGCAGGTTTGTTAGTATTCATGTATTACTTGTTTTTAATATCCGTTTTATTAATTGTTGCAGTATCTTTTAACTTACCGGTTCTAATTAGCATTTGCTTGTATTTTTCCTGGTCGGCTGCATATAGTGCAAGTTCTTGTTTAGTGGCAGCAATACCTGCCTCAACATCGTCTTTTAATCCTTTTGCTTCTTTAGTCCACTTACTATCCGGGTGGTTTTCAGTAAATTCAGTATATAAGCCCAGAGCTTCGTTATAACGGTCTTCCTGGCGAATGATATAACTGTTTTTTGCGTATAAATATTGCGCTTTGATCATTAAGAAATCCATCTCTTCAGCATACTTAATGTCTGGATAATCTCTCTGCGCATTTTTTAAAGCAATAACCGCCGCTCTGTAATTATCTACATTGCTTGGTCCCGTTGTTAAATACATTTTGGCGTTTTCGAAAGCCTTATCCTCTAACTTGCCCCTTAAAGTAGCAATATATTTGCCGGCTGCGGCAGCCCTATCGCTAGTAGGGTATAAGTTAATAAAGAGCTGCAGGGCATCAATAGCCTTATACGTATTTTCTTGATCTAGTGAGAAAGTTGGCGATTCTAAATAATAGCAGTAAGCGCCCATGTACCTGGCTTCTTCAGCATTTTTACTCGCAGGGTAAGTTTCAGCAAAGCTTTTAAACTGGTACCTGGCGGTAGTGTAATCACTTAATCTATATAAGGTATAAGCATAATAATAGTTCAGATCCTCAGCTTCAGCACGGCCGCGGTATTTCTGAGAAAGATCTTCAAAAAGTACCAATGCTTTGCTATAATCGCGCTTATTATACAAACGAAGGGCCTCTTGGTATTTTTTTGCAACATCATTGCTCGCCCTCAATTTCTCGAAACGGCTTTTACAACCTGCCACACCCAAAGCGGCAACAAATACTAAAATAATTAAGTGTTTAACTTTAAACATTCTGCAAAGATAATTAATAATACGATAACATCAATAAAAACAATTGGCCGCTAAGCTATGCAAAGCAATTCAGTAGCAAATAACAGTTAACAAATTTTAACATATATAGTATGGTTGGTAATGCGGTACCTTATTTCTTTTCAGATATGCTTTTATATATGCCTTATCTTATATAGTATAATTCATTTTCCTTCTTATTTGAAAAGCAATGCCTGTACTACTATATAGGTATGCTCCCGTCCTTTGCTGCAAAGCCTCTCCCGATGAAAAATCGGGATTCGGGTTTTCCGCTACGGCCGGGTTTAGGTGGGCAGGTCTTCCAAAGTTTCAATGGGCTGGGTGCAGGCGAAACTTCGGAAGTCTAAGATTAAATGGTTTTAAAAAGCGGCTAAACACCCATTCCGGCAAAAAGTTTTGATGTGGCCAAAACTTTTTCCTGCTGAAAACCATTGTGTTACCGTAAAAGCCCCGATAATTCCCTTGGATGTGTTTGCCAGTGCAGTATTTTTTTCTACCTTTGCATCCCGCTTCGGAGGAAACGGTTGAGTTGAAAAGGTGGTGTGGTGATAGGGAGAGCGGCATTTATTTTAAAATAATGTTTGCGGGAGAGAAAAAGATTGCTACCTTTGCAGCCCCGTCCGGAAGGATGGAACGCCGGATAAGCCCGGCATATTGAAATAAGGGTAAAGAGAAAAGGAAACAAAAAAATAAAAATTATTTTATTTGGAAGTTTAAAAAAGATCCTTACCTTTGCACTCCCAACCGAAAGGAAGGGCAAAAAAGCTAAAGCGGCGGATGCCGCACAAGGCAAACAGAAAAAAGATTGAAACAGGGAAAACTGAAGGCTGGACTAATAAGACCTGCCGAAACCGAAACCTGAAGATATATAGAAGGCAGCCGCGAGGTATTAGCCGAACAAGTTCTTAAAAGAGATGTCAATGTAGCGAAAGCGGGTTTAATGGAGTACTGACCGAAGTACATGGTTAACGGCTTTATTTTAAAGGTGGTGTCTGACAGACAACACAAAAGAAGA
>NZ_JBPZIR010000010.1:0-136259 GCF_051857575.1 Pedobacter sp. GSP4
GTCAGAAACAAAATAGCGCTCAGAGTTGCAGCAGTTATAAAAAACCAGGAGAGCTATAAAAACAATTATAATATAGCTGCTTAAAATTTGTTTTTATCATAACAATCATCTCGATCCGATAGCTATCGGATGAAACGCAGTGGAATGGAGAGATCTATTAGAAAAGATTTCTAGACTACGTTGCACCCGATAGCTATCGGGTTCGCTCGAAATGACGATCTCAGAGGACTATCATTCATATTGATTATTATGAAATAAATCACCCCTCAGGATTGACAATTTGCGAGGAAATGTTCTATCCAGATCACATTATTCACCTTTATCGCTGCAGCACCTTAGCTATTTCCTTTTCAATGGATTTAATCTCCTTTGGTTTGAGTTTTTTCGCAACATCGGTTTTAGCTTTTTTCGCTTCAGGATATTTAACCCCTACCCTTAAAGCTTTTAAGCCCGAAACGCCCTGCAATTCATCCAGTTCCAATTGTTCTAAATCATCATTCAAATACCCCTGCACCTGCATATATTGGATATACTCCATATATTCTTTGGCTTCTTCGGGGTTGAAATACACCATCGAAATTTTATGCGGCTGTGTTAAACGTTCGGTAGTACCTTTAATCAGCACCTTATCAATACGTTTTTTAACTACCTCGTAACGGATATTATATGCTCCTTCTACATCAAAACGGCGTTCATCGTTCCTAAAGCTAATATCTATCGCATTTGAGTGGATAAAAATCAACTGGGTGGTTTCCAATGCACGCGGCATTTCTGCAATTAAACCTTTTGATAAGCGTGCAATATCAACCATTGAAGTTAACTGCCACAAACGGATATTTTTTAAGTACAGTAAATCGAAAGGCCTATCTGGTGCAATTTCCTGTCCGATGTAAATATCGTACTCCACACCATCTGTTCTAAACTTAGCAAAATAGCATGGATATGATGCCTGGAGGTTGGCCTGCGATTTTTCTAAATACTGGCTTACTTCGGTATTAATTAACTGCATAGAAACCTCTAACTGCCTACGGTTGTCGAAAGCAGCGCCGGTTGCAGGAACAATTACTTCGAAATAACGGTCTACAAACTCAGCTGTTTTAGGATAATTTCCTTTGATAATGGATAAGAAAGGATAAACTTCCATTTCCAAAAATTCATTCAGCTTGTTTTCTTCATTCGAAGAAGCGAAATCGCCAATTCTTTTGATCCAGTCTTTACAGTTAAAAACCAGTTTATCAATCAGCTCTAAAGAAACATGCTTGCGGATGAGTTTTAATGTATCAATTAAAGTATTCAACTGAACGGTCATATCATCTTTTAAAGCCTTGTTACGCTCAATAGTTGAGTTACGGATATCAATGGCGCCAAATAGTGGGTACATGTGCTTAAAAGTAATCGTTTCGATTTCTTTTAGTTTATGGTAACCCTTGTTCTGTTGGATAAAATGCCAAACGGCCTCGTTAAATTTCCATTGAACCGAAGGTTGCAGGGCAGTAAATTTATCCATCAAAATTTCATCCATACGGGCATCAAACTCTTCAATGCTATATTGAAAAAGCTGCCCGATTAAAGGCATTGCCGGACGCAGCCTTGATAACAGTTTATCATCTACCTTTACTTCATCGTTAGAGTAAACTTCTAAAATACCCGCAAGCTGGTTGTTGTAATAAATAGGCAAAACCGAATATGAGCAAACCCCAGCGGCTTTTAATACCCGTAAAAATGGATCTTTTTGAATTTGATCGTCATTTATGGCGCTAACAAAAATAGCCCTCGGGTTTTCTTTATACTTATCAACCAGCGAGTAAAAAACCTCTTCTTCTAAATTGGAAGCCTTTGCCGAGTTGATGAGCATACTTTGAGAAAACTCCTGGTTATCGAAAACAAGTTTATTGTTAACGGTTAAAAAAGGCATTAAGCCAAATTCTATCTTTCCATTACCACTTAGCGTTTTTAAGGCATGGATTACATGCGCATAAGCTTCAGTTTGATAATTATGATCTACCAACGCATCGCGGATACCATCAATGGCATGCTGCAAGGTTACATCGGTGATCGAAATAATGCTAAACCCCTCAAAATGGAAATCTTTTAAAGGCAAATGTTCTACCAGGTATTCGAGTTCGGTTTCTTCCTGAAAATGTTTTCCAAGCGCCTCGAAATTTAACTCAGGCAAATCGCCCTTATGCATGATTTCTACAAATTTGGTATCCGTTTGGATGTTGTAGTACTGCGTAAGTTTTGTCTCATTGTTTACATGAGCATAAATGATTTCATTTTTAAGAACCGAGGTAAAATTGTAAAAACGGGCCAAAATAATATTGTAGATAAATTTCAGCTGTTTTTTCTCCACAGGCTCATTATCCTTTGTTACTTTATTTTTTGGATCATGATCCTTAAAGAACTGATAAAAGGCGTTGGTGCTGAAAAAAATCTGATCTGGGATCGGGGTACTTAAAGCCCAAAACAAATCATCTTCATTATCCATTAAAGGGGTTAAAATTGTAAAAATCAATTCTAACGTATCTTTATATTTCGACAGGTCTTCGGCGCTGATACCGCCTAGAAGCACATCGTCTTTTTCAATTTTTTGGAGCAAAAACCTGTAAAACTCTGATTTTACAGATTTCTCTGTTTTCAAACGGCCTTTTAAATACTCCACAAGGGGGCGAAAAGACAGACTTGATTCTACCTGGCAATGAATACATTCATTTTTATGTATCTGTATTACATTGGTGTTCATTGTATAAATTTGCTATAGTGTAAAAATTATAGTTATCTAATTCGTTACTAATTCATTGCAAAGATAAGCACTGCTCAAAGCAAGTTAGTCTGCTGAACGTAATACTTCGATCAAACATCTATCATTATGTTACACAAATTTAGTACCTAAAATTTAATGACACGTACGGATACCAGCCATCTGAGGAGTGTCCCATAACAAATCGTACAACTGTAAGTGATGCGGGAGCAAAATAAACCCCTCCTCCAACACCGTGGTGCCATGTTGTAGAGGCTTCGTCTCTTTTCCAAACCCTACCTACATCATAAAAACCAAGTAAGCCAACCTGTCCGGGTAAAACATAGCTAACCAGGTCGCCTAATTTGGCCCTCAGTTCTAAGTTATTGTAAAACATGTGCTCACCTGCAAACCTAAACTGGCGGTATCCGAGTAAATTTCCCTGTCCGCCAAGGTATAAGGCCTGATAAAAAGCTGGTTTACCAACTGTAACACCACCACCAAAACGGTCGGCCAGAATAAAGTTCTTTCTGCCATCGAGGTTTTTGTATAAAGCAATGCTTGCTGTAAACTGTGCGTACGAATTGGAATATTTGTTAACTCCCTTATAACCCAAAAGCTTAAAATCTACATAACTGCCCAATGTTGGCAACAGATCGTTATCGCGGGTATTGTTGGTAAAGTTTACAAATGCCCCAGCAAACATCTTTTCGTTGCGTACGGTTAAACTATCTGAAGAATGCAATTGGGATGGGTTTTCGATAAACCGCCCATCGTTATCTTCTTGGTTAAGTTTGTAATATTGATAAGATGGACCAACACTGAATGTAGATTTAGGGCGGCGCCAGCGTATAGCGGCATCAATCTGGTAAAGGTTAAAGCGTGCCCTGTAATAACTAATGTCATCTCCATGCTCATCAAAATGGGTATCGTTACCCAAGCCAAAGAAATTCTGTGTATTATTTGGTGCAAAAGCATCGGCTTTTAAAATAAAATCGCCTTTGCCCAGTGCTTTTAACCATTCGCCTTTATAGTTAAACCTAAAAGCTTTTGTAGAAAAAGAATGTAAAAACGAAACAGTTTGGGCATTGCCATATGGCTGTTTCCTAAAACCCGGATTTGTTTGCTTGTAAATAAGCCCCAACAAAATACCATCATCATTATTAAAACCGGCATTTAACAACCAGCTATTTCTGCGGTACATATCTTTAGGGATATAGCTAAAATTAGCGGTATCGTTCGAAATTATTTTCCTGATTTTATCTGCATCTTCACCATTGTAAGTGGCTTTATCGGTTCTGCCATATAATTTTACTGAACCGTTGCTATTGGCAAAATCGTATACTTTGTTTCCCTTACCGCCAATAATCCTTAATTTGATATTGGAATTTTTGTTGTTCAAAATCAAACTGTCGTTACCGTTGTGCATGTACACGCGGATTTCTTTGGTTACCTTCGGATCAAAAACCCGGTTAAAGAGTTCATCTTTAATATTACCTTCTTTCGATATTTTATTGATTTTAACGGCCAATCCCTTTTCGGGTGCATCGGTAATCTGGATCAGTTCGTTTTTATTCGTCACCTCTATATCCACAATCCGGTTAAAGAAATGGTAATATTGGTTCATTAATTTAGGCAGCGTAGCAATCCTGTTGCGCAACTGTGCTAAAAAAGCATCGTGGTGAAGCGAATAACTGGGCTCAGGAAGTTTTTTGAGTGCTTTTTCAAAAACGGCATCGTTATAGTTGGCACAAAAATCTTTTACAATTTTATCAAACTCTGCTTCGCTGATATCGGCTGTCCAACGGCTGCTGATCTCTCTTCCCTCCCACAAAAACCAGTTAATGTTCTTTATTCCACGTTCATAGCCCTGCATCATCGGCAGCAAAGAAGAAGATTGTGTGTAACGCTGCAGGAAACCATCCGACCTGAAGAACACCTGATCACGGTCGCGCGGAACGGGCGAGTAAAGCGATCCCTCTTTGGTTTTGGTTTCTTTCCAACGCCATTGGTCCTCATGCCTATCCCAATCGCCCAGCAGCACATCGAAGGCCCTGGCTTTAACCCAGGCTGGCCCATCTAACCTATTGTCGTTATCGTCGGTTAGTTTTTTATCCATTTTTGGCGAACTATCCGATTCTCCAACAGGTTCACGTTCTTCGAAAAGACATAAGGTATTGGCAAAAGCAGGCTCAAATTCGCCTAAATTATCATCTGGCGAAACCCATCCAATAATTGGTGTACTGTGCGGAATTCCGGAAGCCTTGGCCAGATCAGGCACAACCAGCGCCGAGAATGGGTGCTGTGCCGACATGTTATCTTTAATTACATCTTTGGCGAAAGTTTCGCGAAGGGCCGGTGGCAAAAGTACTTCAGGATATTTTTCTACACTGCGCAGTACGTATTCTTTACCGTTTTTATCTTCTAAACGCAATGAGCGCGATTGATTCCCGCCTCCACGTTGCGTAGCTTTTAGGCCACCCATCATTTTAGAAACCCGCAGCACCGGAACTTTTGTTCTTTCGGCATATTCTTTACGGTAGTTTTCGCCAAAAACGTAACGGTGAAAACGGCCAACACTGTCGTACTCTGGTTTTATCCGCACAAAAATACTGTCGGCAGTAATGGGTTTATCCCTGTTTCTAACTTTTTGGGGTATGGTTTCGAACTTTTTGGTGTAACTATAAACCCGCTTCACGCTGGTATCCGAATAAATATAGTATTCGTAGCGCATATCGTTATTTTTAAGCTGATCGGCTACTACATAACCTTGCTGCATTTCGTGAAACAGCGAGGTTTTACCTTCTTTATTTGGGGATACTTTTGAACCTGAGCCACTGATAATCTGTAACTGCTTTCCTTTAATTAACTGTAGGCCATGCTCGTGGCCCGCCACATAAGTTACATTGGGATAATCGCCAAACACACCTGTTATCGATTTGATCATGTCCTTATATGCGGGATGATTTAAATCTTCGGGACTTAACAGTGTTGAACGCAATAAGGGGTAAACAGAGCCCAGCACCGGCAAAGGGATATATAGGTTTTTATCTAGCGATGTTAATGGAAAAATATGGTTGCGCAAATTGAAATACCCACCATGCGGACCATAACTTTGAAATGGATGATGTGAAGCCAAAAGGATCATTTTATCCTTATTTTCTTCGAGCAGTTGCTCCATTTTAACTAAAACCTCATCTTTTGTGCGGCACTCGCACTCGCCATTCGGATTGGATTTATTATATGGAAAAAGCCACCATTCGCTATCGTAGGCAATGATGGTAAGTTTATCGGTAAGTTTAATGGCCACTGGATCAGGACATCCGTTTTCTGGCACCAACTTTAACAGAGGATCGTTTTGTGCTTTAAGGTAGTCATCCTGAGCTTTGATTTTGGCCAAGCCTTTGGGCCCTGATTTATCCCAATCGTGGTTGCCGGGAACAAAGTAAACAGAAGCCCCCATTTTGCGCATCGGCTCAAATTGCGAGCGTAAAATCTTTTTGGTTTCTTCTTCCTCAGCGCTGCCTGGGAGGCCCATACCTGTTGGATAAATATTATCGCCAAGGTAAACCACTGTAGTTTTTTTGGGAAGGATCTGTTTGGCGGCATTTTTTAAATCCTGCATCTGGGCGGGATTCATTTCCCCGGCATCGCCAAAAAGGATTACCCGGTATTTTACATCATCCTGTGCCAGGGCAATGAAATTAATTAAAAATAAGATTGAAAAAAGGGTAAATCTTTTAATCATAGCCCTGCGTTTGTATAAAGATAGTTATTTTAAGATGTAATTTAATTTTGATATTGCTATGAGTTAAAGCATAAATATTATCCTCAACATTAAGAAATTAAGGTTATTAAGTTGCTAACTTTAATCGTTAAGCATCAACAGCTTTTACTATGTTAATGCCTTAATGGTAACGTTTGACCTTCATTATTACTTATTTAACATTAAGAAATTAAGGTTATTAAGTTGCTAACTTTAATCGTTAAGCATCAACAGCTTTTAGTATGTTAGTGCCTTAATGGTAACGTTTGACCTTCATTATTACTTATTTAACATCAAGAAATTAAGGTTATTAAGTTGCTAACTTTAATCGTTAAGCATCAACAGCTTTTAGTATGTTAGTGCCTTAATGGCAAAGTTTGACCTTCATTATTGCTTATTTAACATTAAGAAATTAAGGTTATTAAGTTGCTAACTTTAATCATTAAACACTAAAAACATTAACTATCTTAATGCCTTAAGGTAACATTTGCCAACCATTATTACTTATTTAACATTAAGAAATTAAGGCCTTAAGCAGCTAACTTTAATCGTTAAGCATCAAAAACCTTAACTATATTAATGCCTGAATGGTTACGTTTGCCCACCATTATTACTTATTTAACATTAAGAAATTGGGGGCATTAAGTTGCTAACTTTAATTGTTATGCATTAACAACCTTTACTATCTTAATTGTTTAATTATTTTTTCAGTTTAAACATTAATATATTTCCTGCGGATAGCGTACCGCCTTCGTTAGAAATGTACAGGTTTTGATCGCGGTCGAATGCGATACCCTCTGGCTGATTAAAAAATGATCCTTTTAATGGGTAAGTAGCCTTAGGTTTAAAATTAGCGTCGGTTATAACCAAAAGTTTATTTACCGATGAAAGCACATACCACTCGTTGGTAGCCGGATTTTTTGCCAATGCTGATGGGCGGAACTTCATTTTAGATTCTCCAGATAAAGCTGCAATTTCTTTGTCTGCAAGGTTAAATTCGCCACTTGGGGTAAATTTACCACCAGCATATTTAAATGCATAAATAGGCGTCTGTCCGCTTTTGTTTTTCTTGATTTCTTTGGTTAAAACATATACCAAACCACTTTTTTCATCAGCAGCAAGTCCTTCGTATTCGGCTTTTGGAACCAGGTCTTTCGTTTTTACCACATTTGCTACTTCAGGCTTGGCAATTTCAGCAATTGGGAAACTGTGCAGTTCTCCATTACTTTTTAAAACAATTACATCATTGTTCAGGATGGCTACATCTTCATAATCACCCTTACCGCCAAATTTGGTAAACTTTGATTGTTTATCGGTTAGTCCCAAATGAAACAAATCTCCATCTTCATCCTGAATGGCAAACACTTCTTTAGGATCTCCGTTATGAAATACGATCCCCGAAATTTCAAAAAGGTTTTGAGGCATATTGTATTTTACCGGATTGGCTAAATCGTAAGGAAGATCTATTTTTTTCTCTTCGCCTGCTGGAGTGGTTTCTGTACTGGCAGCCTGTTTATCATTGCGCGAGCCATTTACACACGATATACCTAAAAAAGCAACTGCAGCCAATAAGCCTGAGGCGAAAAAAGTTCTCTTATATTTCATGGTGATTATTTTATTTTTTGTTTTTTAATAATTGATAAATACCCTCTTGAGAAGCAATTGGAGGCCCTGTAATTTCGACGGGTACATTATCCATATGCTCATCAATACAAACAGCCTGCACATTATCTTGTTTTTGGATGGCAATAATATCGAGTATTTCCTGCTTAATTTCCTCATTATAGATCGGGAAGCATACTTCAATCCGACGGTAAATATTGCGGTTCATCCAGTCTGCCGAGCCCAGGTAAACGTCGTTTTTGCCTAAATTATGGAAGATAAAAATACGGCCATGCTCTAAATAACGGTCTACAATCCGTGTAATTTTAATATTGTCGCTCATGCCTTCTACACCCGGAACCAAGCGGCAGATGCTGCGCACAATCAAATCGATTTTAACGCCGGCCACCGAAGCCTCGTAAAGTTTATTGATGAGCACCTTTTCTTCAAGGTTGTTCATTTTAATCGTAATCGAAGCCGGCTTACCCTGTTTGGCGTGTTCAATTTCCCGATCTATCAAGTTAAGAAAAACCTGCTGCAAATTGAACTGTGCAACAAGTAAATGCTCAAACTTAATCAGATCAGACGAACTTGGCTTCACCCTCTTGGCCAAAAAGATAAAAAGCAATTCTACCTCACGCAGCATTTCCTTATTGGCCGTCATTAAAATATGATCGGTATAAAACGCTGCTGTACTTTCGTTAAAGTTACCGGTAGAGAACAGGCCCGAATAACGCATCCGGTCTCCTACCTGGCGTTTAACCAGGGCCACTTTGGCATGTACTTTTAAAGCTGTTACGCTATAAATAATATCGATGCCAACTTCTTTCATTTTTTTGGCCCATTTGATGTTGTTGGCTTCGTCGAAACGGGCTTTAAGTTCAACCAGAACCGTTACTTTTTTACCGTTTTTAGCGGCACTGATCAGGGCGTTTACAATTTTCGAATCGCTGGCTACGCGGTACAGGGTAATGTAGATTTCCCTGACATCGGCATCTATCGCGGCTTCGTTAAAAAAACGCAGGATGCTATCGTAACTTTGATATGGAGTATGTACAATAATATCGTTCTTATAGATGGCTTCGGTTAAAGAACCCTCAATTACATCGGTATTGCACAATTTGGGCCAGTTCTGGTTGGATAATTTGGGTATGTTAACTGGAAAAGCCATAAAATCTTTTAGGTTGTGGTATTGCCCGCCTGCTATCCGATTGGCTTTTTTTAAGTTGAATACTTTTTTTAACAGCTCGAAAACATTTGCCGGGATACCGGGCTGATGAAGAAAACGGGTGGCGAAACCTAGATCGCGCTTTAAAAGCTGTTTTTCCAGCTGCTCGGATAAACTGCCTGAATATTCGTCTTTCAGATCAATTTCAGCATCGCGGGTTACCTTAAAGCTAAAACAACCCGTAATTTCTGCACCCGGAAAAATCTTATCCAAGTGGAAACGGACAATATCATCCAGAAAAACTATAAAGGTTTCCTGATCTGTTTCTACCTTATAAAAACGGGGCAACTGGTTTGATGGAATATTTAAAACCACCGTTTCATCTTCCCCATCTTTCCGGAATGTTACCAGAAAGTAGAGTTCGTTGTTGGAAGGAAAAAAATCGGTATCAGTATTGATATAAACCGGCTGCAGAAAAGCCATTACCTGACTTAAAAAATAACGGCTTAGGCTTTTTTTTATTTCACCGGGAAATGGCTGCCCATAAATCAAATTGATCTTATTTTCTTTCAACTGTGGTATCAGGCTTTCTTTTAGCACTTTGCCATACCGCTGTTGCTGGTCGGAAATGAGCTGATTGGCGGTACTCAGTAAATTTTCATCGAACTGGATATCGTTGTCTTCTTTATTGCTCAATTTCTGTAAAGCCAGCAGTACAGGCATTCTTACGCGGTAAAATTCGTCCAGATTAGAAGAAAATATGGATAAAAACTTAATGCGCTCTAGCAATGGAACGGTATTTCGCTCGGCCTCCATTAAAATACGCTCGTTAAATTTTAACCAGCTTAAATCTCTGTTGAAAAAAGATGTTTCAATCATTTTCTCCATTAAAGTTTCCCGTAAGCTGCGTAAGCAATAACAAAAGCAAATACTGCGGCAATTAAACCCCACATAAATATGTTATAGGCCAGGCGGATAAGTTTATATTTACGGCCCAGCACAACACCCTGCGAGTATACATCGGTAATTAATGTTCCGTACAAAAAGTCTTTATCGTTCATCACCTTAATCATACCATCGGTATAACTTGGAAGGCTCATTTTATAAAAATTACCAAAAAACAGCAGGTTTACTTTCTTTTTGTCCATGTCTTCCTGTGTAAATTCTCCTTTGGGGATGGATGGACGGGTAGATAAGATAGAAACCACCACACAGGTTAAACTTACCAATAGCAAAATAAAGGTTGGAATAATCAGGTTGCCATGATCTTCGAGCCTTCTTAGCAATAAACTCACAATCAAAGAAAGCATAATCGAATTTACCGTAATCAGAATGTGTGCCTTGTTATCGGCCATATCACTCAAACGCTGGTTATTTGCCGAGGTAATGCGGAACATTGTTTCGATCCCTTTATCTGGCCGGTCGTCTTTATCTTTTTTCTTTTTATCCTGAATAATCTGAGGGGCAAAGTTTTTAGGCTGGGCAAGTTCGGCACTGATTTCTTCCTGGGCGGTGAGCTTGCTTTTAAGCTTTTCGATATTTTTCTGTTTCTGATCGCTTAACAGCAGATTGGCATAATCGGTAAGGTAATGGTGCGATTCCATAAACTGGATATCTTTTTGGCGCCATTCGGTTTTGCCAATGTCCTTTTTGTAGATAAGCTCTACTTCCTTGTGCATCAGTTTGCCCTTTTTCCGGAAATCTGGCAATCCCAGGTGAAAAAGATCTGCATCGCATAAAATCTTATCGATTTCATTTTTGGGCTGTTGTGGAATTTTAGTGGCCAGTATTGCACTTTTAACCCCATCGCGTACTTCTTGGCTAACCTGGTGTTTCTCCAGAAAATGATCGGCCATTTCAGCTCCTTTTGCCTCATGGTTCAGCGCATCTTCAAAATAACCCGTATCGTGGAAATAAGCGGCAACCGTTACGGTAAAAAAATCCTGCTCGTTTAACTGATAGTGGTTGGCAATCTGCTGTGCGGCATTAACAACTTCTTGCGTATGCTCTAGGTTATGGTATACCAACCTGGGGTCGTTATGGGTGTGGAAGTAATGGTCAACATGTTTTGCTGCATCTTCCTGCAATTGTTTATAATTCATGAGCGTATATGGCCTGGGGTAACTTATGGTTTTGACGGAAATGCATTTTCTTTAAATCTTTTAAAACTAAAATTGTTTCGCTTTTTTTATGATTATAAAATTACGCTAATTTTAACAAAAACAATGTCGCAAGGCCTTAAACAATAATAATGCCTGTTTTATTTTTTACAAAGAGATTTTACTCAGTTAGCCTATTGGTTCATCTTCCATAATTTTTTAGTTAAGCAAACCTGCATTTTATTAGCGAACTTACCCTTGCCTGCCGCCATACAAAACCACCGTACCTACATCAATAACTTAATAGCAATCAACATTTTACGCGTACAAAGTTTTGTACTGTTTTTGTACTTTGGCTAAAAGTGATTTTAAATGTTTTGGGATAATTTTACGGTTGATAAAAATTGTATTTTCGATTGGAAAATTGATGAAGCGACCTTAAAATAAATTGAGGTTTTGCTATTGACCCCGAAATACCGTAAACCTTACGACCAGAATTGACTAAATGAAAAGAAAATCTACCGCCCTGCTTCTGCTTAGCTTAACTGCCAGCCTAAATGTACTGGCTCAAAAAACAATAGAAATTGTCACTAAAAACAATGTATTGATTTTAGAAACAGATCGCGATAACACATTACTATCTACTTATATTGGTAAAAAGCTGGCAAACAACAATGAATATCCGAGTATACAGGCCTTGGATAAATACAAACCGGGATCGGACGATTTATTGAACAAAAGAGAGGCCTATATTGCTTCTGGCTCCCTTAACCTATTAGAGCCTGCATTAACCGTTACGCATGCCGATGGAAACAAATCGACTGTTTTAACCTTTAGCGATGTAAAAACGGAGCAGCTTGATCAAAACCGGAAACTTACCAGTGTGATCTTAAAAGATTTGAAATATAATTTCCAGGTTACGCTTAAATACCTAGCCTACTTTAATGAAAATGTAATTGAACAATGGGCCGAAGTTGTACATCAGGAAAAAGGTGCGGTTGTATTAAACAAATATGCCTCTGCCAACCTTACGTTGAGCGGCAAAAAATTCTTCCTTAAAAACCAGTACAGTGGTGCTACACGCGAAATGAGATCAGAAGAGCAGCAGTTGCTGCATGGCATAAGAACCATCGATTCGAAGCTTGGAACGAGAACAAACCTTTTGCATTCTTCATCATTTATGGTATCGATAGATCAACCTGCCACTGAAGATGCGGGCGAAGTAATTGCAGGTTCCTTAGCCTGGACCGGAAACTTTAAACTGGACTTTGAAACTTTTGACGAATATTACCTTAGGATAACGGCAGGTATCAATAACTTTTCTTCAAACTATACCTTAAAGGCTGGAGAAAATTTTGTTACCCCACGTTTTGTGTACACCTATTCAAGCGAAGGTAAGGGTTTAGCGAGTAGAAACCTACAAAACTGGGCCAGAAACTATCAGCTGCTAGATGGAAAAGGAGAAAGACTAACCATTTTAAACAACTGGGAAACTACTTATTTTGATTTTAATGATGAGAAACTAAACGAACTGACCAAAGACACCAAAAAACTTGGCGTTGATGTATTTTTACTGGATGATGGCTGGTTTGGCAATAAATACCCGCGAAATGGATCAACATCGGGTTTAGGCGACTGGCAGTTTAACAAACAAAAGCTCAAAAATGGAATTAGCGCATTAGGCAAAGAAGCCACAGCCAACGGTGTTAAATTTGGCATCTGGATAGAGCCAGAAATGGTTAACCCCAAAAGCGAGCTTTACGAAAACCATCCCGATTGGATTATCAGGCAGCCAGAAAGAAAAGAATATTACATGCGCAACCAATTGGTGCTGGATTTAACCAACCCAAAGGTTCAGGATTTTATTTACAAAACCGTTGATGATATTTTTAAAGAAGTACCGGAAGTGGCCTTTATTAAGTGGGACTGCAACTCGTTAATATACAATGCCAATTCGCCCACTTTAAAAAATCAGGATCATTTTTATATCGAATACATCAGGGGTTTAAACAGTGTACTGGAACGCATTAGAAAAAAATATCCTAAAATACCGATGATGCTCTGCGCCGGTGGCGGATCGAGGGTAGATTATGCTGCCCTAAAATATTTTACCGAGTTTTGGCCAAGTGATAACACCAATCCTTACGACCGGATTTTTATCCAGTGGGAATATTCTTACTACTTCCCTTCTGTTGCGGTAGATAACCACATTACCGATATGGGCAAGCAACCCATTAAGTTTAAAACAGACGTAGCCATGATGGGAAAATTGGGTTATGATGTGCGTGTAAATGAACTGAGCAAAAACGACCTGCTTTTTAGCCAGAATGCGGTTAAAACCTATAACAGCTTTAAAGATATTGTTTGGCATGGTCAGCAATACCGCTTACAAGACCCATACGAGAACAAAATAGCAGCTATTGCCTACGTAAACGATGCAAAAACGGAGGCCGTTGTATTTAATTATTATGTAGCAACCCTTTTTACCAATGGCGTAATACTGCCCATTAAACTGAAAGGATTAGCTGCTGAGAAAAAATACAAAATAGAAGAGATTAACCTGTATCCGGGTACAAAATCGCCGGTTGACAGTACAAAAATTTACTCAGGCGATTTTTTAATGAAGGTGGGATTTAACCCTGAGGCCAATGCCTACAGAACCAGCGTGGTATTAAAAATTACAGCCCTTTAACTGCTAATCAAGGTGGCATTAAAATTATTGTGACCGGTATTAAAAAGTTTCGTTGGTAGCTAGATCGTACAGCTTTGGCGAAACAGCTTTACCTATGCCGCTGAACAAAATTTTAATGCCCATTATCCTGCCAATAGATTGCTTGTAGCTGGTAGATAAAACACTTTTACCGTTAAGGATAACTGTAGCTTTTTTGTTGGCCACATTAATTTTAATGTCTCCACCATTAACAGGATCGAAGGCCAGGTTGCCTAAAAACTGGTCGGCCCCTACCACTCTTTTCTCCGAAAATTTATACTGCGAAAAAGCTACACAGCTGCTTCTGTTTAGGGTTAATAAATGGCGGTGTTTTTCGCCTAAAATAATGATAGTTGTTTCTACACATTGTGTGCCAGGCCTACTCTGTTCGGCAAATACCCTACAGCTGAAAGAAAAATTATCGCCACTGATATATGAGGGTTTAATGTTGCTAAAACCGACTAAAAAGGGTTTATGTATAGCAAGGCCCGCCGAATCTAGCTGCGTTTCGGAAACATAAATATTTTTCGGGTTTAAGGGTTTGAGGCCCGCAATGGGAAATGCCCTTGAGGTATCGTTGCCCGAATTGGCTACCCATCCTTTTGTTTGCATGTACACGGCAACGGTATCGATAGGGATATTTTTATACAGCAGCGTGGCATACACCACACCAGGATTTCTAAAAAATTTGGCCACTTCTTTTGTACCACTAATGGGTGTTTTTAATGCCTCATCCATAAAATCGATCTGAAATGCGGCGTCATCCAACGGTTTTTTAGATTTAAGTTTAAACACCGCAGTGTGCGGAACGCTGCCAAAAGGGTTTTCGCAGACCAGTTCCGTTTGTCTTGCTACATCGCCAGAATTTTGCCACAACAGAACCGAAGCGGTTAAAACCGATAAGAGAACGGCCAAACCCATCCAGTAAAAAATGCTTTTGTTAAATTTCGGCTGTGCAATTGGCGCAGTGATTTTGCCTTGTGGATTTACCTTAACCATTTTTGCAGATGTACTAACGAGTTCAAATTCCTGCCAATCGCGATAACCTATAAATTGTGCAAGGGCATCCCTGGTTGCTTTTTGTGGGAAATAGCGCTCTGGGGTTTTCAATTGCCCAAAAAGCCTTTTAAGCGTATTTACGCTCAGGTATACTTTAGTTTGTTTACCCAGCATACTGCTCAAAGTATTGTAATCAGCCAACCGCCAATCTTCAATGGCCTTATTCCCCATCTTCTCTATTATTTTCTGACAACAGCTATCCAGTGCATCAAAAGCTGGCTGATTATGAGGTGGTAAATCAAGGGTATCCATTCAGGTATTTTCAACAATAAGGCAATTAACAGCAATAGGCACAGTTTTTAAATAACTTAAAACCAAATACCTCTATTTACAAACATATAAAATAAGCCATAAAGTCGGGTAATTAGCTTTAACCAAGTTCTTATTTATGAAAAAAAAGCTTCTCCCTATAAAAAAAGGTATTGGCGGAATGCTAAAACCAATAAGCATAATGCTTTAAGATTCCCGTACGCGGGAATGACGCCTAATGATGCGCTGAGTAATTAATCCTGTGTTTTGGTTAACCATTTAAAAGCATGAGCTTCCTTTAGTTAAAAAACATTTCCTCGAAACCTTACTGTGCCAGCGCCATCCTGAACGCTTTAGGGCTCACTCCGCGCTGGGTTTTAAAAAACTTGTTTAAGTGGCTTTCATCGGTAAAGCCCAGCTCCGTTACAATTTCATTGATCCGTTTGTCGCTATGTTTTAACCTGTGCTCAACCAGCGAAGCTTTGTAATGGTTAACGTACGATTGCATGGTTTCGCCACAGTGCTTTTTAAAATATTTCCCCAAATAGTTATCCGAAATACCAAAATGTTTGGATATAGCCTCGGCCCTTATTTTTTCGGGTTCGTAAATATTGGCCTGGATATAATTGATGATGTCTACAATTTTTTCTTCGGATGTCGCTTCCAGATCTTGAGGGAGATATTTGGCAATATTACGTGCTACAATTACAATCAGGGTATTTACCAATTGCTCCGTAATTTCACGGTTATACACATCGCGGTTTACTGCTTCCCTTATCAAACCTTCAATCATGGGGCGGACCAGTTTTTTATCGCTCTGGTTCTTTAAAATGCAGCCTGGTTTATGGTTGGCATTTTGCAGGATAAATTCCAACCGTTTGATATTTTCGTTGGTCAACCCATTTTTTTCCAAATAGATATTATTAAAACGCAGGAAGAAAAAATGAGTGGTGCTGGTAATACTAATCTTACTGCAATCTTGTGGGGTGAGCAAAAACATATGGTTCTCGCCATAATTGAATGTAGAAGTATTAATGCACTGTGTGCCGGTGCCAGATAAAATAAATACCAGTTCGAAAAAGTTTTTCTTGCCCCCTCCCTCTGGAAATACATCCAAGGTCTCAAAATGAATGCTATAAGGCTCGTACAATTGATGTTTTAACATAAAGCAAATATATACACTATTATAGCAACCATATACAAATAAGCAATCAAAATACTGTATAATTTTGCTATAGCAAATAAAAATAATTAACACACAGCTATACGCCTCAACAAAACACAAGAGAATGAAAAAACAATTTATCCACCAGGTATTATTCTGGACAAAAAACGAAGCGGATACCGTAGCACTGATAAAAGGGCTTGAAAGCCTGAAAGCAATACAGGGCATTAATACTTTTTTAATTGGAAAACCGGCCAACAACAGCCATAAATTCGAAATGGTTGATAACAGCTACCAAGTGGCATTGCTGATCGGCTTTAACGCTGAGGTACACCGCGACCAATATGAAACCGATCCCATCCACACCAAATTAATAGCCGATTTCCATCTGCTTTGGGAGAAAGTTGTGGTATACGATTTTACAAACTAAGGCACTGTTTTTGTATTACGCGGCCGAAACCCAAACAACATTTAAAAACTAAAAACATGGATTTAAAACTTCAAGAAAAAACAGCATTTGTAAGTGGCTCTACTGCCGGTATCGGTTACGCTACGGCCAAAAGATTTTTAACCGAGGGAGCTACCGTTATTATTAATGGCAGAACACAGGAAAGTGTAGATAAAGCCGTTGGCGAGTTAAAAACAGAAACGGGTAGCCAAAAGGTAAGTGGAATTGCTGCCGATTTTTCGAATACCGATGAGGTTAACCAACTCATTGATAAATTGCCCGAACTCGATATCCTGATCAATAATGCGGGTATTTTTGAACCCAAGCCCTTCGAAGAAATAACGGATGAGGAATGGTTCCACTTTTTTAATGTTAATGTAATGAGCGGCATTAGACTGGCCAGACACTTTTTCCCTAAAATGCTGCAAAAAAACTGGGGCCGTATCATATTCATTTCCAGCGAATCGGGCGCCATTATCCCTACAGAAATGATCCATTATGGCGTAACCAAAACTGCTCAGATAGCTGTATCCAGAGGAATGGCCGAGCTTACCAAAGGTACTGGTGTAACGGTAAATGCAGTACTGCCCGGCCCAACCAAATCAAAAGGTGTAGGCCAGTTTATAAAAGATCTATCTACCAGCAACAATGTAAGCGAAGAAGATGTAGAACGCGATTTTTTTGTAACCGGACGTCCATCATCACTGATACAACGCTTTGCACAGACTGAAGAAATAGCCAATACGATTGTATATTTTTCAAGCCCGCTGGCTGCAGCTACCAATGGTGCGGCCATCCGTGCCGAAGGCGGTATTGTGCAGAGTATTTTATAAGCTATTCAAGATCAACAGAAATAAAAATCTGTGGCTAGGAATTAAACATTTTAGCCACAGAATTTTATAATTAAACCTTTCACAGCTTTTGTGTAAAATCAAAAAGTAAGCTTCCGCTAAAAACCTGGCCGTCAACTTTATTTTTTTGGCTCTGCGGTCCCATCAAACGCGGAGATTGAAATTTGGTGCCGATGGGTGCAATGCCTTTTAAGAAACCGATGCTGCCCTCTGGAAAAGCGGGTTCTACATTGTTATTGCTCAGTGCAGCAGCTTCGCGGGCGGGTTGCAACATTTGCAAATAGGTATCCTGATCGGGAATAAATACTGTAAAGGGCGCTTCTTTATTTTCTATTACCACCCAGTTTACCGCTGCATGGTAACCCTTAAACTCTGGGTAAGTCCAGGTTTCGCCAGTAATGGCATTGTTGTAATTTTTATGCCATACTCCAAATTGCTGACCTTTTAACCTGTTTTTCCAAACACGGTAAGGGCCCCTGCCGAGGTATTTTATTCCGGTAATTTTCTCTTCTGGATAATTAAAGGTAATGCCCATAAAATCTGCATCGCCCTGTTGACTAAACTGATAGTCCAGTTTAACCAGTTTACCGGTTTCAAAAGTCCATTTTGCATTTAAACTGCCATCGCCTTGGTAGGCCGATTCAACAATGTACTTTTGCCCTTCTTTTTTATAGGTAAAAGTTTTTAATGATGTATTGACACCAGCCAACAACGGTCCTTTTGCCAATGAAATGGTGGCACCGTTCTTAACCACTTGCGCTAAATAGCCCGTTTCTTTATTAAAATGGAAAACGATACCATCCTGCTTAACCAAAAGGTTTTGCCCTATTTCTTCGGTACTAATGGCCGAATTTGATGATGTGTTTTCGTGTTTTTGAGCAATGCTTTGGGCAGCTTTTATCGGCCAGCTCCAGGTAAATATTTCTTTTTTATCGGGGCCGTAAGCGGTTAAATACAACGCATCGTGCTGTGCCCAAGATATCGGAAGGGCCAGATCAAGATTACCTTTGGCGCCGGGTTTAAGATTTGAACCCGTTACACCACTTGCAGCTATTACGGCTTGTGTTTTGCTGGCATTGGCATCAGGGAAATTAACCAGTTGCCACTTAAAGGTACATTGATTAAAGCCTGTAAAAGCAAATCTATTTTCAACAGGTATTTTGCCATTAAAATTGGGCGCTATTTTTTGCAAATCAACAAATACCGGCGACCATATTTCTTTTATGGTGTAAAAACTGCCTTCTTTTTCGCGGTGTGGCCCAACAATTCCATCTGGGGCGTGGTTTCCATCACCATCATATATACCATTTTTATCCGTTCTGATTACATTTTCATCCACCAAGGCCCAAATAAAACCACCTGCCCCATGTGGGTGGATAAGCATCTGGTTCCAGAAATCATCTAAAGCAGCGCCGGCTCCGCCATCATAAAGGGCGTGCATAAATTCAGTCGGAAAAAAAACTTCTTTGCCATTGGCAGCGGCCTTAACCATGTAATTGTAATCAGGATAATGTTTGGTATCGGTACCGTTAAACTTTTCCCATGGATGGATTACAGTCCGTTTTTGAGGATCGTACAGGGCATAATCATTATCCAGATCGGTGTTAAAGCCACCTTCGTTGCCATTGGCCCAAAAAATGATGGAGGGATGGTTCACATCTCTTATTACAAGCTCTTTCACCAGCCTGTGCCCCATTTCGTTATCGTATTTTGCCTGCCAGCCCGTAAGCTCGTTAATTACATATAAGCCTAAAGAATCGCACACATCCAAAAACTCGGCATCGGGTGGATAATGCGACATCCGAACAGCATTCATGTTCATCTCTTTCATCAGCTTTACATCCATTAAATGTACATCTCGGCTCAGCGTACGCCCGGTTTCCGGCCAAAAACTATGTCGGTTAACACCTTTCAGTATCATTTTAGCTCCGTTCACATAAAAACCGTCAGCGGTACGTAGTTCGAGGGTACGGAAACCAAATTTCTGCTTAACCTGATGAATGATTTTTTGCCTGTTCATTACCCGTACCACAACCTGATACAGATTTGGAAATTCTGAACTCCACAATAAAGGCTGCTTAAAGTTGGCCTTTAACACCTGAAAGCCATTTGTGGGATCGGCTTTAACGGAAAATGGTTTACCTACGTTTTCTCCGTTTATTTTTTTAACCTGTGCTTCAATAACGTCGCCAGCCGTTAAATTCTGGCTGTACACATCGAGCTGAAAAGCACCATTGGCTTTGGCATCTACAGCAAGCCTTTCGATAAATTTACCTGGAACCGTTTCCAGATAAACGGGCCTAAAGATTCCGCCGAAAATCCAGAAATCACTTTTCCTTTCGGCATTGTTGATGGACGCATTGGCGGATGTTTTATCTACAGTAACTTCTAAAAGGTTCTTTCCCGTGGGCTTTAAGAGCTTGGTAATGTCGTACTTAAAGCGGTAAAAACCTCCTTGATGCACATCGCCTGCCAGTTGTCCGTTAACAGTTACCTTGGTATCGGTCATGGCTCCTTCAAACACCAAAAACACTTTTTTACCAGCTATGTTCCCCGATAAAAATTCGTGCCTGTAAATGCCCTGTTCGTTTGCCTTAACTTTATCGTGCCCGTAATTATAGCTCCCAAAACCTTGCAGTTCCCAATTGGAGGGTACAGGGATTTTAGTCCACACGCCGCTTTTACGCCCTGCTGTACAATAAAAATCCCATTGTTTGGTGTGGTCTTTATCTGTACCGGATAAGTAGGTTATAACGGTTCCCTGCGAAAACGCATGGCCAGAAACCAGTAGCAATACTAACTGTAGTAATCTTTTAATCATCATAGGTTTACAATAAGCTTTAATAACATTTTGGACGATCAACCAGCACGTTTTCCGATAATCAATTTTGGTTACAAGATAAGGGAATTATGCCTCTGTTGGGATAGCTAAAAAATCTTAATTTATAAGAGTTGCCAACTTTAATAGCCCGTTTGCTGGAAAGTTGGCAACTCTGAAATTATTACGCCCTAGGCAAAGCGGCAAATAAAAAAGCCACTGAAGAAGTTCAATGGCTGCTATCCCAAAAATGGGTATATTATTTTTGTTAAAATTAACGCTGTAAACATATCGGATGATAACTTCTGACACCACAACGGATAGATTATTTAACCTCCGATATCGCTCGATACCCCAATCGCATTTGCTCTCCAGAGGATAAAACCGAGCCTACCACAGCATTCTGCAACAAAATATTCGATATCGGCAGGTACATCATTAACAATACGGAATCTGATTTTATACTTTGGATTGTAGCTGATGTACACCACAAGATCATCAGAAGAAAACCCTTTGCCAGATAGTGGCTTAAAATGCACATCCTGCAGTTCTTTGGCAGTGCGCAACAATCGGTCGTTCATTACTTTGGCTAAGGCCTTTTCAGGCTTGAAATCTGTCTCTAAAATCGCCAGTACGGTTACGGTCATATGGCAAAAATATACGGATAAAGCACATTATCAAGTCAAGAAATATAAGGAGCTGAGAATGAGGAAAAATATTTTTCACAAAATGTAATACTTGATATAGGGATGATGCAAATTATTGTTTATCAATTTAAACACCGTTATATTTGATTGGGTAGCCATCCGTATGCCAATGCTGTAAGTTTAAGTGCAAATATTGCCTCTATTTTAAACGGCTAACTACTGCATACAACTAATATTTAAGAAGATGAATTATGCTGAACTGGCATTTACTGATGCCGTAAAAAAACTGCAGGAACGGCTGGGGAGCCGGCTCAGCTATGAAAGAATGGAGCGAGGGAGCTACGTTGATGGATTAACTGATTATGAAACAGCGTTTATTGCGCAGATCGATAGTTTTTATCTGGCTTCTTTTGGCGAGAACGGCTATCCTTACATTCAGCACCGGGGCGGCCCAAAAGGTTTCATACGGGTAATTGATCCATCAACAATTGGGATAGTAGATTTTATTGGAAACCGGCAGTATATTTCTGCTGGCAATATTTCTAAAAACGCCAAGGTTTCGCTCATTTTGCTTTCATACCCCCTTCGTACCAGGTTAAAAATTTACGCCGAGGCAGAAATAGTAGATCTCACTGAAGATCCCGGACTGTATGATTTTTTGCGCCCGAAAGATTATAAGTTTAAACCTGAAAGGCTGATAATTTTTCATATCAAGGCTTACGACTGGAACTGCACGCAGCATATTAATCCCAAATACAATATTGAAGAGGTTAAGGAACTTTTGGAACCGCAAAAACAGTATATCGATAAGTTGGAAAAAGATATTGAATTACTGAAGGAAAAACTGAAAAAAGCCCAACAGCAATAATGTTAACTATAGCAGTTCGATATAAAACTGACGATATAAAGTGAACCGGTGATGATATTTCGTTACGCTTTTTTGATGTGCTAAAAATTGAGCATAAAATTATTCTTCTGCTACATTTTTTTGGCCAAAAAACAGGCATTAAGTGTATTATATTGGTTATCTTTAAACAAAAAGACTATGGTGATAGACCCAAATAAAGAAGAACTTTCTGATGATAAGGAAGATGCATTAACCAGTGAGGAAGATGCCTTAAACCAAAGTACAGTTGTTAGCGGCGAAACCGCCGCTGAGCATGATGCTGACCTGCTAGATCAGGCGGATAAAGCTTCACGCTCCTCTTTCGAGTTAGATGCTTAAATAATTGATTATTGAAATTAAAATGGAGAAAGCTTTTATAATGCTTTCTCCATTTTATTGCTGGTGAGTTACCGTTTAAAAATGCTCGTGTTTAAGCACCTTTGATGGGACTTGAATTAAAAAACATGTTTTTTAGCTAAGCCCAGTTTTTTAATTTTCGAATTCAGTGTGGTTGCCGGAACGCCCAAGAGTTTAGCAGCTCCGTTTTTACCCGAAATCCTTCCGTTGCATAGTGCTAAAACCGAGAAAATATGATCGCGTTCGTTTTCGAAAATGGTTTTAACGGGCGCTACTGCCAATGACGGCGACGCAGTGCCGCCCGGAATTTCCACATCTTTAATGATTTTACCCACAGCCATTACCACCTGCCTTTCGATAAGATGCTCCAGTTCCCTCACATTTCCGGGCCAACTATAGGCCATCATTGTAGAGATGGCTTTTTTTGAAAAGCCCGTTAAAGTTCTGTTGGATTTTTTGGCAAATTTCTCCAGAAAAAAAGTGGCCAGCAAGCCAATATCCGATTTTCGGTTCCGCAGCGGTGGCAATGAAACCGGAAATACGTTCAATCTGTAAAATAAATCGCGCCTAAACCGCCCCGCCTCCACTTCTTCCAACAGGTTTCTATTGGTTGCCGAAATAATGCGCACATCGGTTGCGATAGTTGTTTTCCCACCAACACGTTCTATTTCCCTTTCCTGTAAAACGCGCAGTAATTTAACCTGTAAATCGAGCGGTAACTCGCCTATCTCATCTAAAAAAATTGTGCCTTTGTGCGCTTGTTCAAACTTGCCTATGCGCCGCTCGGTGGCCCCTGTAAAACTCCCTCTTTCATGGCCAAATAGCTCAGATTCAATTAAATTAGGTGGAATGGCGGCACAATTTACTTTAACCATTGTTTGTTGGCTCCTTGGCGATGCATCATGAATGGCTTTAGCGATTAACTCTTTTCCAGTGCCGGTTTCGCCCAAAATTAACACGGTAGTTTCTGAAGTGGAAATGCGGTTTAGCAGTTTATAAACTTCCTGCATCTCCGAACTACTGCCCACAATTTGCGGGTGTGTAAGCAATTCTGTAGGTGCTTCAGGTTTAAAAATAAGGTACTCGGCCAATTTCGCATTCAATTGATCGATCTCATTTTTTAACTGCACAATTTTTTGATCAGTAATTATTGATTTGGTTTCGGTTAGCCTTGCAGTAGCTGCTGGTGCTTCTACATTTCTTTCGTTGATTACGGCCAGCAATCCTGCCATAAAATCGGCAATGTTGCAACAAAAAGTTATGCCTTCTGCGCTCAATTCGCGGCTTTGGTTATGCAGTTCGAAAGTACCTAAAATCTGCCCGTTATGCTCCAAAGGGATATAGCAATGAAAATGATATTCAGTGGGATGATTGGCTAGGCAATGGTTTTCGCCAAAATCGGCAATCCACTCCTTTCTCGATTTTAGTACAGGAAAATCAAAACCGGATATTTCTTTGGTGATGAGCGAAAGGCTAACGGGATCTGAAATGGTTTCGATACAGGATATATTGCCTGATGGAGCTTCGGCAAGATAGGCCCTGGTAATGTGGTTCCGTTGTTGGTTGTACAGGATCAATGCGCCACAATCGATAGCAAACAAGGGATAAAGTTTAGCAAATACACCTTGAAACAGTTCTTTTAAGCTAAAATTCCTTTCTTGTTCGGCTATTGTTTCTGCCCGACTTTCGAAATAGGCATTGGTGTTGCTGCCATCAACAATAGTTGCGCTATAATCTGTTTCCTGGTTTCTCATGCTTTCTAAAATTGATCTTCTCCCAAAACATTAATTCGGATATTAAGGTGACTGAACTTTACAGCAATCGCCAAAACGATCAAGCCTAAACTGATTATTAATCATTTCGAATCGGTTGAGCATTGATTGAGTAGGGATGTGACTGTGCTTTTGTTCAAAGCCGCGAAGTCAAAGAACATGCCAAACACCATAATATTGCCCCATTGTTGCGGGCTAGCTGTTGTAGGCATAAATGCTTCACGATATTTCGCCAAAAGGCGATTTTGAAGACGAAATGTAGTAAGGTTAGTGAAGGATTGAATGAGGGAATGATTGATTGATAGAAATAATGTGGGAGTGAATGATGCGAAGTGCTTAACCTTAGGGTAGGCAGAAATTAAAATAAGGGCTACAGTTATACAGTTACAATTGAAAGAAATACAATCTACAATCGAAAAAATTAAAACAACAATAATGGTTCTACCATTTCAATTGTCAGTTCTTGAATATAAATATCCAGTAGAATGTTCGTCATTGCGAGGAAGCATTCTTTTATGCTAGCAATCTTTACAGGTTAGATTGCTTCCCCGAAAATCGGGGCAGGCTATCGGCTGAAAAAGCCTTCTCGCAATTGCGATTTTACCACAACGGCTTTCTACCTAGTCTTTAGGGTTTCTTGGCAAACCAAGCCAGTAAAACTTTAACAATATCATTATAAAAAAGCTGGTAGGTATCTTGTGTAACAAAGCCTATATGCGGAGTAGCCAGCACATTCTTCAATTTTCTGAAAGGATGATCGGTATCAAGTGGTTCTTGATCAAACACATCTAAAGCTGCACCGGCAATTTTATTTTCTTCAATGCTTTTAATCAATGCGTTTTCATCAACCAATGGGCCTCTTGAGGTATTGATGAGGTAAGCTGTGGGTTTCATTAAAGCCAAATCTGTTGCACCAACAATCCCCCTGCTCCTTTCACTCAACACCATATGAACGGTTAAATAATCAGATTCCTGAAAAAGTGTTTGCTTATCAACATACCTGGCGCCGCCTGCAGTGGCTTTTTCGGGCGTTAAATTTTCGCTCCAGGCAATTACATCCATATCAAAAACATTTGCTACTGCCGCCACCTGTGCACCCAAATTTCCAAGTCCCAAAATACCGAGCGTTTTCCCTTTTAAATCGTTGCCTACCAAATGTTGCCAGCCACCCCTGCGGAGATTAGCATTTTCTTGCGGAATATGCTTTGCGATAGCCATTAATAAAGCCCAGGTTAGTTCTAATGCGCCATGACCTAAGTAACCGGTATTCTGCACTTCAATACCTAGCTTTTCTGCAGCAGCTACATCTATTGAACGGTTTCGGGCACCTGTAGAAACGATTAATTTTAGGTTGGGCAAGCGCATCAGTAAACCTGGCGTTAAAGGCGTGCGTTCGCGCATCACGCAAATGATATCAAAATGCTTTAAGCGTGCTACAATTTCATCTTCTCCATGCAGGTGATCGGTAAACACTTCAATAGCTGCATAAGGTGTAACTGCTGTCCAATCGACAAATGATTTAGCTACATCCTGATAATCATCGAGTATGGCAATTTTATATTTTGACATTTTTTTTTGGTTTTAGGTTCTTTGGATTACGAAGCAGGTGTTTCGGTAAAGTTAATTTTCTTTGATGAAGCTGCCCAGAAAATCCAGAGCAAAATACAGATCACCAAGGCTAAATCCGGGTAGAAAAACGAAACAGCAAAGGCAGCCAGGTAAGTTGGAAAACCGTAAAGATAATTGTACCTGAGCTGGCTGATGGCGGCATCGCTTATTCCTGGGCGTAACAATTTTTTATCCCTGGTGGCCTGTTGCCAAAGTAAATTGAAGGCAAGGTTAATCAAAACAAACAGGCCGGTGTAAATGGTTACGGAAAGCTGCTTGGATTCGGTAAGGAAAAACTTAGCCAACAGGGCACTTGGATAGGAAACAAGCGAAACCAGAAACAAAATAAGTCCGTTGGCAAACATGAGCCCTGTGTTTCGCCTGTAAATCTGCTTAAAAATTTTGTGGTGGTTAACCCAGATCACAAAAATGCTGAAAAATGAAATGATAAAAGCAATATAACCCGGCCACTGAATTTTCAGTGCTTCGAGCAAACGTGTGGGGTTAGCGCCCTCGCTGGCATCAGGAATATGCAGTTCGAGCACCAAAAGCGTAACAGCGATGGCAAAAACACCATCGCTAAAAGCTTCTATCCTACCCGTTTCTTTTTCCATTTTAAATTAATCGTTAAAAATCAACTTGTTAACCTGTGCAATTTCTGCATGACTAATGGTATGCCCCATGTTTTCGTAAATAATTTCGGTTACCAGTGCGCCCATTTCTTCGAGTAAAACGGTCGATTCTTTCACCCTGGATACCGGAACATGCATATCAGGATCGCTGCTGCCAATGAAGATCGGCGTGCCATCAAAATTGCCATGATAGTTGCGGTGGTCTACCTGTTCGCCAATAAGGCCACCGGTAAAAGCCACAACACCACCATAACGGGCAGCATTTGCAGCAACAAAATCCAATGTTAGGCAGGCTCCCTGCGAAAAGCCTAAAAAGTAGATCTGTTCTTTTGAAAAACCTGATTCTTCCAAATAAAGAACAGTGTCTTTTATCGTTTTTAAGGCGTTTGAAAGCGAGGGTTCGTTGGCTGTACGGGGCGCTAAAAATGATTGCGGATACCATGTATTTCCTACCGCCTGGGGTGCAACAAGTGCAAAATTGGCCACATTTAAATGTGCTGATATGGATAAAATATCCTCTGCCGTTCCGCCACGGCCATGGATCATGATCAGTACTTTTTCTGCCTGATCAAAACTTTTCCCTGATTTGATTATTTCTTTCATGTTTTTACTCCTCTTTTACTTTGTTCCAGATGTCTTTGTAAAGTTCTTCGTGCCTTGCAAACTGCATATGCACGTAAGGACACATCGGAATCACCATCAGTTTATTCTCGCGCACATAGGCAACCATTGCTTCGAGCAACATTTTTGCATATCCCAAACCTTCTTTATCGGGGTCTACTTCGGTATGATAAACGGTTAAATCGGAACCGCTGATATCGAAAATCATTTCGCCAACTTTTCCGTCTTCATCGTAAACATCGAACGAACTTGGTTCGCCCTGCTGTATATTTAATTTTACCTGAGCCATTTTTTCTATTTTAATTCTGGAAGTAATTTTTCTAAATCTTCGCGTAAATGCTCGTGCTGGTGCGGTAGCTTTAAGTGTGTGCCCAGCTCGTTTAAAGGTTCATCAACAGTAAAACCTGGGTTTTCGGTAGCAATTTCGAACAGTACGCCTCCCGGTTCGCGGAAATATAATGAGTAGAAATAATCGCGGTCTATTTTTGGGGTGATCTGCAGGTTTTTACTTAAAATCTTTTCTCTCAGCTCCATCTGAATGTCTTCGTTTTTAACGCGGAAGGCAACATGATGGTTTGTACCGGCAGCATTACGGCCCCTATGCCCTGATGGAACTTCCAACAGATCGACAATTGCTGCATTATCTACGGTATCGGTGATAAAACGGTAGCGGTTTTCTTCTTGGGCCAATAAACGGTAACCAAACAGATCGGTAAGTACCTTTGCGGTTTCATCAATACTTTGCAAGGTTAAGGTGGTACTGTGAAAGCCCTTGGTTGCAGTATCTTTTTTAATGTCGCTGGTTTCCCATGCTGTTCTTATATCGGTAGTTTTTGGCACAATTAAGCTTAGCGAGAGGCCATCAGGATCTTTAAAATCAAGTACCTGCTCGCCAAACCGTTCTGTAATTTCTTTTGTTTTAACATTTGCGGCTCCAAACCTTTCTAACCAGAACGCATGGCTGCCTTCGGGTACGGAATAACCAATTTCTGTGGCCATACCTACACCTTCGGTACCCTGACCTATTCCATCCCATGGAAAAAAGGTAAGAATGGTGCCTGCTGATCCTGTTTCATCCCCATAATACAGGTGATAGGTACCTGGATCGTCAAAGTTGACCGTTTTTTTAACCAACCTTAAACCCAATGTCCTGGTATAAAAGTTGAAATTCTGTTGCGCATTACCTGCAATAGCGGTAATGTGGTGCAAACCTAAAATATTGTTCATATCGTTTAATTTTTATTTATTAATATTTCTGCGTTTTCTGTAATTAATTCATTGTGCCTTTTGAAAATAACATCGAGCACCAGGCCTTTATCGTTCCACATTTTAATATCGCCGTTAAGCTGTTCGGTAAGGCCGGTCATTAAGCTCATGCCTAGCGATTCGGTATTTTCGGGATCAAACCCCTTCGGCAGACCAACTCCGTTATCGGCAATTTTCAGTTCGCAAAGCTCTTCTCCGATAAACAGGAAAGAGATGTGCACCTTGCCTTTTTCATTGTTTGGAAAAGCATATTTGATTACATTGCTAATGGCCTCGTTCAGGATTAAACCCAGCGGAACTGCCTGGGCAACATCCAGTTTAATGGCTTCTGTTTCCAGCGTAAACTGGATTTTCTTATCGGTACCAAAACATTCGATCATATAATCGACCAGCTCTTTGATGTACCATTTCATGTCAATTTCGGCCAGGTTATCGGATTGATAAAGCTTTTGGTGGATGAGCGACATGGCATGCATCCGGTTCTGGCTGTTCCGGATAGCTACGAGTGCATCTTCGTTATCTAAGTAAGCCGACTGCGTATTGAGCAGGCTGATTACAATCTGCAGGTTGTTTTTTACCCGGTGGTGTATCTCGCGGAGCAGCCATTCTTTTTCATCGAGTATTTTTCTGAGCAGTGCATTCTGCATATTGATTTCGCCCTGCTTTTGTTCGAGGATGTGGTTGCTGCGCTTTTTTAAGCGGTAGCGGTTATAAATCAACCCAACAAACAGTACTGCCACCAATAAACCGGCAATAAAGATGTAGCGTACGCGTTCTTCATTTCCGATGCGCACCTGCTGCAACTGGTTTTTCTGGCTGAGCAGGGCAATATCCTTATCCTTTTGTTCTGTTTGAAACTCAATTTCCAAGCCCGAAATCTGTTTGTTCTTTTCGTTGTTCCAAATGGAATCTGTTAATCTTTTATAGGTTTTATAATGCGCAACTGCCGACCAGGGTTTGTTCAGCGCAGAATCTACATCGAACCAAAGCCGGTGCAGCTGGGAAAGCGCCAGTAAGTTTTTTTGCTGTATACTCTGCTTTTCGTGTTCTTTTAAATAGCCATCGGCCGCTAAAAATTGTTTGTTATGGATCAGGTTCCGGATAATGCTCCGGTATAAATAAATCTGGTTCGGATCATCTTTGGGTAAATCGTGATGAAACTGGAGCAGCACTTTAAAGTAAGGTTCGGCCTTTGCATATTGCTCTATATCATAATAGGTATTGAACAAAATATAGGGGATGCGCAGTTTCATCTGTGTATCGGTAGGTGGATATTTCCTGATCAGCTCTTTCAGTGCGGCTATCCCCTCTTCAAACTTTTTCATTCTAACGAGTATGGTGGCTATATTGGCGATGATGGTTTGCATATAACCGGCATCTTTATACCGCTCAGCAATTTTCCTGGCCTTTAACCAGTAACCGAGCGCTTTCTGATCATTGCGCAGATAGTAATAGGTAAGCCCTAAATGGTTGTTGATCGAACTTCGCTGCAAGCTGGTATCGGCCAGTTGATCTGCAGTTTTTTCAGCCAACAGACCGTATTTCAAAGCTTCAGAAAAATTACCGAGACTGGTATTGGTAATACACATATTATTGTAAACGCCTTGCAGTTCTTTAAAACCAATAGCTTTGTAAACCGCGAGTGATGAATCCATCAGTTTAATGGCATAGGCGGGCTGACCCTTTATGTTGTAATAATCGCCCAGATTTTTGAGCGAATTACCTTCTTCGAGCTTATTACCGGTTTGGCGGTACAAAGCCAACGATTTTTCATTGTAGCTGATCTTTTTTTCGAGATCTTTTCCTTCATTACCAAATAGGTTGCCCGTAGCGGCATAAGCCTCTGCCAGTTCATCTTTTAAATTCAGTTTGCCGGCATATGCAATGGCCTGCTGGTACGTGCTGGTAGCAGCAGCTTTATTCCCGGATTCGCGAAGGATATTTCCTTTGAGTACCATGCTCCTGGCCATTCCTTTGGGATATTCGATTTTGCTTGCTAAACCATAAGCCTGTTGCTCGAGATTAGAGGCAAGTGATAAATCGGCTTTAATTTCTCCGGGCAGGTTGAGGTAATAGGTTCCCATATCAATCAGCAAATCGACTTTCTTTTCTGTTTGTCCCAGTCTGCGCAGGTTTTTGCTTCCTGCTTCTGCCTCAGCTTGGGTTCTAATGCCCTGTCCTTTTGCAAAGACAGGGATAATTAGCAAGAAAATGAGGCTCAAAATTCTGATTTTGATACTGCACAAACCGGTGGTATTATTTCTGATCGGCATATTTAAAGCTTAAACCGTTTTCTCTGATTTTGTGCTGTAATAGCAAACAATCATTCCAATACCAGGTAGCACAATACCTGCCAGGCCAAAAAGCTGCCCAACCCAGGCACCTAAAATGCAGCCTATTAAAAAGCCACCAAGGGTAATTAAGCCCTTGTTTACGCCCGAAAGGAAATCGGCATTTTTAAAACCTGAATTGCAGAAAGCCCTGATATCGAGCGCAAACTGGGTTACATTACCGGTCATCATGGTTGTTGGTCCGTAGGTTTCTTTTGCGTACAGTTTCCCGAAGGCATTTTGCAAACCCATGGCAAAAACCACGATCATGGTAACCAGATACATCGGCCAGGTAATTTCGCTATGATCGATATAACCAAGCGAATAGGCAATTGCGCCACCAGCCAGCAGGACAATGCCTTCGCATAAAAGCAGAAAATGCCTGTTCGAAAACCTTGCTGTTATCCAGCCTCCGGCCATAACCGAGAGCATAAATACCGGGAAGGTTAACAGCTTGATCCATGCATCGCCATCAGAACCTTTGATCATCTGATACGCGAATACAATAAAGTTTCCGGTAACATGCGCCGAGAAAATTTTATCGGCTGCAACGAAGGTAATTGTATCGCAATAACCCGCTATGATGGTTAATACCAGGGTAACAAACCAGATATTGCTCTGTTTTTCTTCCATTGTGATTAAATTTTAGGATAAGTGTGCCCTTAACATCCAGGCCATGGTTTCGTGTGTTTCCATTAAGCCAGTAATGTAATCGCTGGTTCCAGCATCTTTTAGCGCACTGGCGTAGTTATCAATGTTTTCCCTTAAATGGATTAAAATGCTTTCGTGATCTGCCAGCAGTACCTTGATATAGCTTAAGGCATCATTTTTACCGCGATCATCTTCGGTTAAGTGGGTTAATTCTAAAAACTGTTTAAGTGATGCGGGTGCAAAATGACCCAGTTTGCGGATCCGTTCTGCTACTTCATCCACAATATCTTCCAACTGGGTATACTGCTCTTCAAAAAACTTGTGTTTGTTGTAAAAATCCGGTCCTTCTACATTCCAGTGGGCCTTACGTGTTTTGGTGTATAACACATATTCATCGGCAAGAATTTTACTTAGTGAATGTGCCACCTCGGCAAGGTGATCTGCGCTGATTCCAATTTTAGCTTCCATGATGTTGTTGTTTATGTATTAGTTAAAAAATGTATTGAGTAGATAATGATCTATTGAATAAGTTCCTGAGCCGATTACACATAGAAATAGCATGGCCAAGGTGTACATGTAGGGTACATCCCTAACCTCGACCGAATCTTTTCTGTGCACCACGAAGTAGCCAATGGCTGTTACGCCAATTGATGGCAGCAGAAAAAGCCTTGTGCCAAATCCTATAGTTACGAGCAGGGGTACAACGGTATCAGAAAATGTAGCCACCAAACCATTTAGTTTATCGGGCAAACCAAGGGGATTGGGCACATGCTCTCTTTCTCCATTCTGAACCCTGAACTTTTTCATTCCATGAACCCTAAAGAGTTCGAGCATGAGCAGCACCCTGAAAATGAGTACTGCCCAGTTATTTATCTCTGATCCTAAATCAGAATAAAGCAGGTATTTGATGATATTTTCCATAATTAAAATGCAAAGCATGAGCAGCCCAATGCGCCCCAAAATGCGGTGTAATTGTTTACCGGCAGGTTACTGGTCCTTACCGCATCGTGATTGTGCTGGTGTACATTGCAACTGCCCGTACAGGCATGCACCGCAGCCAGTACAGAGCCGGTTCCGGTAGCTCCTTTTGTTTTTCCCTGCTGATTGGTTTTATGTGTAGCTGGCGAATAGTATCCGTTATAGCTATTGGTAGGCGACCAATCGGGCAGGATTGGGATTTTTGGTGGCGAAAAGGAAGAAAAATCGCCTTTGGCATACACAATTTTACCATCAACGAGGGTTAAATCGGCTTCGATACTTTTAATCTGCTCATCAGCAACTTCGAAGTAATCGTGATTTAAAACCGCCAAATCGGCCAGCATGCCTACGGCAATATCGCCCTTCTTCTGCTGTTCGTTAGAAAACCAGGCACTGCCCCTGGTATACAGCTCTAAAGCAGTTTCTCTGGATAGTACGGTTTCTTCACTGTATATTTTTAAGCCACCAACTGTTTTACCGGCGGTTAACCAGAACATAGAAACCCATGGATTATAACTGCTTACACGCGTGGCATCAGAACCACCGCCAACAGGAACTCCGATTTCGAGCATCTTTTTTACCGGTGGAGTTTGTAGCGCAGCTTTTGCGCCGTAACGTTCGGTAAAGTATTCGCCTTGGTAGGCCATTCTGCTCTGTACCGCAATACCACCGCCCAAAGCTTTTACGCGTTCTATATTTCTTTCATCAATGGTTTCGGCATGGTCGAATATCCAGGGCAGGCCTGCAAAGGGAATATCCTGGTTTACCTTTTCGAAAACATTTAAAAACCGGCCAATGCTTTCGTTATAGGTGGCATGCAGCCTGAAGGGCCATCTTTTTTCGACCAGTAAGCGCACCACGCGTTCCAATTCCGGTTCCATGTTTTCATTAAGATCAGGCCTTGGTTGAAGAAAATCCTCAAAATCTGCAGCCGAAAAAACCAGCATTTCGCCTGCACCATTGTGGCGGTACATATCATCTCCCTGATAAAGTTTTACGGTGTTTGTCCAATTGTCAAAATCTTCAAACTCCTGCTTTGGGCGCTGGGTAAACAGGTTATAGGCAATACGCACAGTGAGCTGTTTTTGCTCGTTCAGTTCGTTTACCACTTTATAATCATCAGGGAAATTCTGAAAACCTCCACCGGCATCGATTACACTGGTAATACCGAAACGGTTAAGTTCTGTCATAAAATGGCGGGTAGAATTTACCTGGTGTTCATAAGAAAGTTTTGGTCCCTTAGCCAAAGTGGAATATAAAATCATGGCATTCGGACTGGCAATGATCAATCCGGTAGGTTCTCCCTTTGCATCCCGCTGAATTTCGCCACCTGGAGGCGCTGGTGTGTCTTTGGTATAACCAACCGCTTTAAGTGCCGCCCGGTTCATAAAAGCGCGGTCGTACAGGTGCAGGATAAAAACAGGCGTTTCGGGTGCAATGGCATTTATTTCTTCGAGTGTGGGCATTCTTCTTTCCGCAAACTGAAATTCCGACCAGCCACCTACAACGCGTACCCATTGCGGCGAAGGGGTAATAGCTACCTGCTCTTTAAGCATCCGCAGGGCATCGGCAAGTGATGGCACTCCATCCCAACGTAGCTCGAGGTTATAATTTAATCCACCACGGATGAGATGGATATGCGAATCGTTAATTCCCGGAACTACCCTTTTTTTGCCTAAATCTACCAACCGGGTGGTTGAGCCAGAGAAGTTCATCACCTCCTGATCACTACCCACAGCGATGAATTTCCCATCTTTAATGGCCACGGCTGTTATTTCCTGTTTGTGTTTGGCAATGGTATGTATTTTACCATTGAATAAAATGATATCTGCAGTCATTGTATTTTCTTTTTAGGTATCGATCTGTTGTTGATATTAATTTTTAATGGCTGTAATGGCTTCCTGGATTCCCTGCCCAGCGGTGGTAAAAAATGCCGGACCAGCCAAAAAGATAACTTTTGACACGGGTTTAAATGTGGCCATGTTTTTTTCTTTCAACCAGCTTTGGGTTCTGTAAGCACCGAAAATGCCCTTTACAACATTGCCAGCAACCAGGGCTGTTGGCGAATCGATGCCCGCATCTTTAAGGTCGCTTGCGAAAGAAAAATTGCTTACACCTAGTTTGAGTGCTTCTCTCATGGCTATGGTGCCTACATTGGTCATCAGTTCGGGGGTAAACTTGTTCCGGTCGCCAAGGCCGATTAAAAGCAGCTGCTTGCCCCCTATTGTACCTTTTGGTGGAGAAATTAAAAGGGTTTCGTAAGCATGGCCAATAAATTTACCGCTTTTGCGGATTTCGGTTATCAGGCCTTTCATATCCTGATCCAAGTGTACCAATCCATTTAAGGCCGGTGGAAGTGCAGGCGGTGAATTATAAATATCGCCCTCGGTATATTCGAAAACACAGGCAATCTGCAAATCGCTAAGCTGCGCCGACGGACCTTGAACAATGCCTTCAATGGCAATTCCATCAACCGTACCCCAAACTTTAGCCGTTCCTAATGCTGTGGTTGTTTGGGCAAATGCTGTTCCTGCAAAGCATACAGAAAATATAATTATCGCTGTCCTAATGATTAGGCTTGCGGGTGCTGACCGTTTAGTGAAGTTTTTTTTCATTTTTTTATTGTTTAAAATTTGTATGATACCTGGGCATTAAAAAACTTTGAATTATCAGAAAGGGCTACAATATCTTTTATGAAACCGCCAACCTTGAAATACTGCCCTCCACAACTGAATGAAAGGTTATTATTGAATTTATAATCTGCACTGAGCAGATAAGTTGTACCGATAAAACGGTGACTGGAAAGTGAGCCTGCGGTGTTAAAATTTCCGCTCGGGCGATAAATCCCATCTTGGGTAGCGTATCTCCAGTTGAAAACAACATCAGCCTGGGCACTTAATTTATCTGTTAAGTTTAGTGTTAGGTATGGATGTAGATCGATAAAATTGGCTGGTCCGATGAGTGGGTTAAACCCAAAATAACCTCCTTTTGGATATAATGGGTTAAAAGTCTGCAGTTTTCCATCTCCTGCTTTCTGATCGCCCGAAATGTAATCGTTGCGCAGGTTTATTGATGGTTTAAATCTGCTTTGCTCAAAAGTATATCCAAATTCGATGGCCATTGTCCAGGCATCGATATGGCCATTTCCGAATTTACCAAACTGATAGGCGGCTTCTAAGTTGTAGATAAAACCACCGCCGCTTTTCCAATAGCGGGTAGCCAGGGTATGCCTCATTTCTTTGGCTATGCCCTCCTCAAATTCTGCATGATCGCGCCTAATCCCTAAATAATAGAAATCGAAGTTTCCACCTTGTTGGATATTGAGGTTTGAATAAGCGCCCCAAAGGTTGGCCTGATGGCTTGGACGGTTGTCGAATACCCCGAAATTAACTTCATCTGCCTCTAAAACAAATGCATCGAGCGAAAACCGTTTACTCGCATACATCAATTTGGCGCCAGTAAAATACTGCCGCACAGTGGTACCTTCCCTCACGGAAATTAACCTGCCCGATCCGTAATTGATTTCCTGCCTGCCTATACGCAAAGCCATTTTATCCGAGGAACTTTTCAGTATCCGGTATTCGGCAAAAAGATTTTCAACGGCAAGCTGGTCTTCATCAACCGGAGATGGCCCATACTTACTTCCGTTTTCGAGGGCGCTGTTTACCTGAGCAAAAAACCTTAACCGCTCGCCAACATTTAAATCAGCATAAATTGAGTAGCGCTGTAAAAAAGAAGAATTGAAACCCTGATCTTTGATCCAATCCTCATTTATTTTCCCGCCAAACTCTTCCCTAATTTCGCCACCAAAACTGAGGTATACTTTTTTATCGGCAGAAAGTGGCAGGAACTTTAAGGTGTTGTAAAAGTTCCTGACCGAATCTTTCAAATTACTATAATCCTCATCGTAGCGCATTAATTTAATGCCCTGACCAAAGGCAGTTGCTATTGAAAAGCAGCAAATGCAAATAGCCAATTTAATTGCCAAATGGGGATAATGAATGCTCATTTTGATGCTAAACAGCAATTAGTGTTTTATCATTTTGTGTGCATATTGGATACCAAGGCCATAACCCGCGCCATATTTTTTCATTAAGGTGGTTACAGGCTCGTAAGTTGCTGTTCTGGCCCAATCTCTCTGTAGTTCGAGCAGATACTGTACAGAAGTTATTGGTTTTACACCGGCATGTACCATTCTCTGCACTGCACGCTCGTGTGCCTCATCGCTTACATCACCACAGGCATCGGTAATTACAAAAACATCAAAACCTTCGGTTAAGGCCGATAAAGCCGGACCAACAATACATACACCGGTCCAAAGGCCTGCCAAAACAATTTTCTTTTTTCCAAGTGCTACAATTGCATTGTAGGCTGGTCCGTCTTCCCAGGTATTCATCGAAGTTCTATCGATGTAGTTTGATGTTGCCTGTGGATAAAACTCTTCCAGCTCAGGGAAAACAGGTCCAGAAAACGATTCTTCTGCAACTGTTGTTACAATAGTTGGGATATTGAAGATTTTAGATGCACCACAAACAATAGCCACATTGGTGCGAAGTTCTGTAATAGAGATACTTTTTGTGGCAAAAGCCATTTGTCCTTCAAAATCGATTAATACTAATGCGTGATTTTCTGGGGATAATAAATCTGGTGATGGTTTCATAATTAAGTATTTTTTGTTTCCCTCACTGTTCCAAGAAACATACCACCACGCAAAAAACTAATAATCAGTTAATTACACATAATTCATTAATTTAAGATTAACCATATATCGTTGATTTACGAATTTCGCGAATTTAACATATCCATTTTTTTACCATAAGGCAAGTAAGTACACCTATAAGCTTAAATAACCTTACATTCCTTATATGGTTTACCTGTAGCATACTGGTCGTAGTGCCCCCATGAAAAGCTTTTTGCAGTTTTTGCCACAGAGGCACAGAACAAAATGCCTGCGGTTAAAACCGGAGGCAAAATATGGTACCTACACCCTTTTTTTACCATATAAGCATTTTAATGAACATATAAGCAAATGTCTTATGCCTCTTATATGGTTTCCCTAAATCTGCGGCTTTTATCCTTTTTATCCGCGGGGAATAAATAGCTGAAGTGATTTCCCGCTGATCTCAGCGATTGCGCAGAAAAGAAACGCAAATTTTTTATTGGTGCAGCTCATATTTTTTTACCATTTAAGACATATAAGCTCAAATCAGCATACAGAAATGAAAAATAAAGCCGGTGTGTATAGCGAAATAATACAAAAAATATACACATTAAAAATACATTTTAATAAATTAATATTCAATAAGTTACAAAACTAAATAACGAAATTTCGTTACATATTTACATGAATAAAAAACGTTATTTAAATTAATAAACCCTACTTTAGCATTATGGAAAGCAAGGGTAATCGAACTGGAATTAAAAACAAACAGCACAATCCCCCAAACGCAAGCGGAGCCTTTGCCATTGAAAAAGAAAATGCCCTACTGCTTAAAAAGCTGGAACAGAAAGAAAAAGAAAACGCAGTACTATTATCTTTAAGTAATGCCATAGCCTCCATACGCAACAAGCTCGATCTGTTTGATGTGATTGATCAAAAGCTGAAAAAACTGTTCGACTTTGATGATTTCGTTATCTGTTTGATAAATGATGATGGGTTAACACACAGTGCCTTTATCTACAATCAAAAAGAAGATTTCCTTAAAACAGCTGGTATTCCGCCTAAATCATCAGAAAAATATACACTTGATGATGGCATGTGCAACGCCATGATTGCCGCTGAAAAACCTATCGTTTTTAATGTTGAAGAAGTGCTCACATGGCCTGATGCGCCTGCATGGCTGGAGTTTTGGCACAACAAAGGCATTAAAGAAATGATAGGCCTGAAAATGGTCGACCGATCGGCCTGTATCGGTTTCTTTTACCTTTACGCTAAAAACGCAAATTCATTATCGAACATTTATTTTGATCTACTCCAGGGTATTTCGCTGCAGATTTCGATTGCCATATCGAACATATTGGCAAACAGCAAAATAGAACAGCAGCTTTTAGAGATTAATGAGTATAAACAAAAGTTAGAAGACGAAAAAAGTTACCTTCAAGAAGAGATCCTGCACAAATACAATCACGCTGAAATTATTGGCCAAAGCAAATCGTTAAACGGTATTTTCCATTTAATTGACCATGTAGCCACCACAGACAGCACCGTGCTTATTGTTGGCGAAACCGGAACAGGAAAAGAGCTTATTGCCCGAGCTATACATAACGCTTCTCTGCGCCGAAACGAGCTGATGGTAAAAATTAACTGCGCTGCAATACCCGCCAGCCTGGCCGAAAGCGAACTTTTTGGTCATGAAAAGGGAAGCTTTACCGGGGCTACGGAAAGGCGCATAGGCAAGTTTGAACTGGCCCACAATGGCACGTTGTTTTTAGATGAAATTGGCGAACTCTCCCTCGAACTTCAGGTTAAGCTACTCAGGGCATTGCAGGAAAAAGAAATTGAACGCATTGGCGGAAAGGACGTAATTAAAACAAATGTTAGGATTGTTGCGGCCACCAACAGGAATTTATTAAAGGAGGTAGAAAAAGGAAACTTTAGGAACGACCTCTATTACAGGTTAAATGTATTTCCGATTGCGCTTCCACCGTTGAGAGATAGGCTCGAAGATATCCCTTATCTGGTTGCGTACTTTATTGGGCATATAGCAAAAAAAACCGGCAGGCAGGTAAACGCCATTTCCAAAAGCGCACTGAATAAATTAATGCTCTACCCCTGGCCCGGAAATGTTAGGGAACTCGAGCACTTGATTGAAAGAAGCATTTTATTGGCTCCCAGCAGCATCATTAAAGAAATCCACCTGCCTAAAATAGATAGGAATGAGGCGATCAGCAATGGAGAAGAACAAAAAATAAAGAGCATTTATGAAAATGAGCGCGACCATATTTTATCCATATTAAAACGCTGTAATGGCAAAATATCTGGTGTAGGCGGGGCAGCCGAAATATTAAACATCCCAGCAACAACGCTTAACTCAAAAATTAAAAAATTCAAAATTAAACGGGAGCACATCCTCAACAAGTAAAATTTAATGGTACAATTAAACAGGTTGTTTAAAAGCGTTACAATATTCAAACCTATCTGTAAAATGGTAGCTGTTATTGCCATTCTTTGGGTTTTTAACCTCATTTTCATCAAAGTAAGCGGCAGTTCGGTCCAAAAACAGCTAAGCAACTTAAACCATGCCGATTCGCTACAGCAATTAACCATCCTCCTTGCTCAATCAAAGCCTGATACCAGCCGCATTAAATACCTGATAAAAATTGCCAACCACTACATTAACCAGGAGGAAAAGCAGCAGGAACATTTGGCCAAAGCACTGCCCTATCTGGTCAAAGCACGCAACCTGAGCCATCAGCTTCAATCGCCATATTGGGAGTTCCGATCACTGATGATGTATGCGCGCCTCTTGCACCGTAAAAAATTAAAGGTACAGCAGGCATCTACCTATGAAAGCGCAATTTCAATCGCAAAAAAAATGGGCAATAAGCGCTTGGAAGCCAGTGCCTGGCATGCCTATTATGTTAATATCCCTGATACGGTTTCGGATTACAGGAACAAAACCTTCTACAACAGGGCTGCCAATGCGCATGCACTTTACAAAGAAATTGGCACTTCTTTCGACGAAAAATATAGGGAAGCAAGGCTTCTAAAAGCCATGGCCGATTTCCATTTGGAAGAAGAAAAGTTTGATCTGGCCATCAGCGAGCTTTTTGAGGTGATTGCACTGGACAAAAAATTTAAGCTCCCCAATCTTCCAATGGCATACGATTTACTCTCGGCAGTTTACGAAAGGAAAGGAGAATTGAGCAAGGCATTAAATTGTGCATTACTGAGCGTAAAAACCGCTCAAAACAATAAGGAGGAAGTACTAAATACTTTTTTAAACCGGGTTGGCTCTGCCTACGAGGCTATGGGCAAAGCCAGAGAAAGTATATCATGGTACAGCAAAACCCTTAATAGTGAAGACAAGAAAGACCCGTACCGTTTCATTACGGCATATGCCATTACCAGCCAGATGATTAAATTGGGCGAACAGGAAAAGGCGCTGGCCATACTTAAAAAAACATGGAGCGAAGTAAACAATCCATCGAGCGGGCATGAGTATTTTATTTTTCTAGCTTTTGGCGAATGCTATTCTGCTTTAAAAAAGTACGATCTGGCTAAAAAATACTTCAATCTTCTGCTGGAAGAGACTACCCTAAAAACACTTTCAAATCCTTTTCAAACCTCTGTTTTTTTCTCGGTAAGCGAATTTTATTTTGCCCAGAACAAATACGGGATGGCCTTACAATTTGCAGAAAAGGCGAAAGAAAACCAGATCAGCATGACCCTGCCCAGGCAGATCCGGCTAAACGAAATCCTTTACAAAATAGATCAATCCACACAACGCCCTGCAGAAGCCATTCTCCACCTTCAAAATTTCCATAAGCTAAGGGATTCGATGCTGAGTCAAGAAAATCTGAATACGATTGAGCGGCTGAAAATCGAATTTCAGGCTTCGCAAAAGGAGAATGAAAATGAAATCCTCAGAAAGAAATCGCAGCTGCAGAGCCAGGAGCTAAACCGCATTCAACTGATCAAAAATGCAACCATAACCGGTTCCGCTTTTTTAACCATCGTTCTTGTTTTAATTTACGGCAGGTTCCGGCTGAAAAAGAAACTTCATGATACACTGGTAAAAAAGAAAGCAGATATAGACCTTGCTTACGCTAAACTAGAAGTGAACGTGCAGCAAAAAAACAAACTGATTGAAGAAAAAGAAAGCTTAATTAAAGAAGTACACCACCGGGTTAAGAACAACCTGCAGCTTACCATGAGCTTATTGAACAGCCAGAGTTATTACCTCGAAGATTTATCGGCAATTGAGGCGATAAGGGAAAGTCAGCACCGGTTAAAAAGCATTGCCCTGATCCATCAAAAGCTTTACCAAACCGATCATGTGGCTACCATCAATATCCAACCCTACATTATAGAACTGGTGGCCTATTTAAATGAGAGCCTAACCGACGGTAAACGGATAAAATTCGAACTGGATATTTTAAACCTCGAACTCGATATTGCGAAAGCAGTTCCCCTGGGATTAATTATTAACGAGGCCATTACCAATATATTCAAATATGCTTTTCCACAGGTAACCACAGGAAAAATCGACATCAGTTTAAAGGAGCAGGAACCCAACCGCTACAAGTTAATGATTAAAGATAACGGCATTGGCCTACCTGCTGATTTTGATTTCGAACAAAGCCGCACCTTGGGCCTAACCCTGATGAAAGGGCTAAGCGCACAGATAGACGGTGTTTTTACCATGGAAAACAGGGATGGGGTTTTGATTAGCCTCCTATTTGCCAATACACATGATGATTTATTGCTGCTGAATGATTAAATTAAAATGATGACCGAAAAGATCCTAATTGTTGAAGATGAGTTTATTGTAGCCCACGATCTGCAGATGATTTTGCAGCGTGCAGGCTATCAGGTTGCCGGCATTGCCGATTCGGTTAAAAGTGCACTGGCCATACTCGAAAAACAGGCCGTTGATCTGGTACTGCTGGATATTTACCTTAAAGGCAGGCACACCGGAATTGATCTGGCGCACCAGTTGATGAAAAACCAGATCCCATTCATTTACATCTCGGCAAACTCGAACGAAAAGGTGCTCGAGGCCGCAAAATCTACCTTCCCCTATGGTTTTATTGTTAAACCTTACCGCGACCGCGATGTTCTGCTCAGCATTGATATTGCCCGGTACCGTAAGAACAACAACCATAACATGAAAATGAGCAGCGAGCGTTTTATGCGCGATTTTATTGTCGATATTTCAATGAAATCGTTAACCTGGCAAAAAAAAATCCTCTCTATTGCAAGTGCATTCCAACCTTATGTGCCTTTTGATTTTATTGCGCTTTCGGGCATCGGAAAGGATAAAAAAAGATACAGCGAAATTGGTATCACCCGAAAAAACTTCGATCAGTACGATTTATTTACCGTTAGCGAATTCTTGAAATATACAGGCTTAAGCCGCAACGAATACAATACCATTAACCAATTGGTGCCCGAAACTACGGCCGATGCCATTTACATTGGCGATGATTTTGAAAAGGTAAAAAAGGCTGCACCAATGAAAAATTTAATTGCCAATACCTATCATCTCCATTCCAATCTGGTAAAAACATTCTATTTGGAAAATGGCGACCAGATCAGTATTTCGTTTTACAGCAGAACCGAAAATATTTATCAGCCGGCCCATATGGAACTGCTTAATTTCTTAGCGGGCACTTTAGAGAAAAAACTGGTCCATATTATCGAACTCGAAAAAGCAGGAAAAGAATCCAGTCTGCAAAAAGACACCTATGCCTTGGCCAAAAACAATTTCGAAAATATTATTGGCAAGAGCACGGCACTACTGGCTGTTTTAGATAAACTCAAAATTGTGGCACCAACCGATACCTCGGTACTGATTACCGGAGAAAGCGGAACTGGAAAAGAGGAAATTGCCAAGAGCCTTCACCGTTTATCGCACCGCAATAGCAAATCCATTGTAGCGGTAAATTGTGCTGCCCTGCCTGCCGACTTAATTGAATCTATTTTATTCGGTCATGAAAAAGGTGCCTTTACAGGAGCCATCAATACCAGGGTCGGAAAATTTGAAGAAGCCAACGGGGGCACCATTTTTTTGGATGAGATTGGCGAAATGCCTTTCGATCTTCAGGCTAAACTGCTTCGGGTACTTCAGGAAAAGGAAATTGAACGCATTGGCGGCACAAAGCCCATTGCTGTTGATTTAAGAATCATTGCAGCCACCAATCTCCATTTAGAAAAAGAGATTGCAAAAGGCAGGTTTAGGCTCGATCTGTTTTACCGACTCAATGTTTTTCCAATCCACATTCCGCCGCTCCGCCAACGCAAAACCGATATACCGGTATTGACCGAATATTTTGTTCAAAAGCATGCAAAATCAATTGGCAAACACATTCCAGAAATACCTAAAGAATTTATAGACCGTTTACTGCAGTACGATTGGCCGGGCAACATCAGGGAGCTAGAACACATTATATTAAGGGCAATTCTTTTATCATCTAATGGTACACTCGATATAAATTGTTTAGAATTGGGAGCTAAAAACGATGAACCTATCCCGCAGAATGGCATAAAATCTATTACAGACAACGAAAGAGACCACATTATCAGGGTTTTGGAGCTATGCAAAGGTAAAGTAGCGGGCAGTGGCGGTGCAGCCGAATTGTTGGGCATACCGGCAACCACATTGAATTCGAAAATAAAAAAACTGGATATTCAGCGCTAATGACATTTAGTAAATCGACGATATATCATAAATTTTCAAAACGCAAAAACCAAACAAAACACTGATAAACAAAAACTTATACATTGGTATTTTTCTTGACTTATTAGCACTGTGTTAATTTGCGCAGACAGTTTTTGACCGAAATTTTAAAAATGCTTTCCTCAAAGGGAATTCCTATTCAAAATCCAAAATCAGGCTGTTGCCGGTTTGTATGTTACGCTCGCCCGAAATTGAAAAATGAAACAGAAAATCTTAATTGTAGAAGATGAATTTATTGTAGCCAACGATCTGCGGATCATGCTCGAAAAAGCTGGCTATAAAGTGTGTGGAATTGCGCCATCGGTGGTAAAAGCTTTGGAGTTGATTGCTACAAAGCAACCCGAATGGATATTACTGGATATTTTTTTACAGGGCGATAAAACGGGTATTGACCTGGCTGGACAGCTCACTGAAATGGGAATTCCGTTTATTTACATTTCGGCAAATACCAATCAGGGTATTTTAGAAGCCGCAAAAGCCACCCTGCCCTATGGTTTTTTAGTAAAGCCATTCCGCGAAAAAGACCTGATGGTAATGCTGGATATTGCCCGTTACAGGCACGAGCAGAACTTAAAATACAACCACCATACTGAACCCTCGCTACAAAAACAGATTGAACACCTTGCAGATAAGCAAGAACCGATTGCCGAGCGGCTGAAACAGATCAGCGCTGTGTTACACCCCGTAATACCTTTTGATTTTTTATGGATTACCAAAATGCAGCCACGAACAAGCATAAAAGATGTTAACCTGATCCATTTAACCAACGGAAAATTCGACACGCTCAGTAACGAAACCCTATTAAAAGAGATTAACGTTTCCAGCCGCGATTTTAAAGCCTGGAATACCAGTGCTATTGCGCTTAATGGAAAATCGGTTTTTAACGGCTACGATTTCAGGAAACTAAGAATGGAAAGTTTATGGATACAAGCACTTTCCAATCATTACAAACTCGAATCGGCATTAATTGTTGAAGTGGAAAGAGCTGGCGAGCTGCTCCAGTTTGTTTTTTTTAACCAGGCTTCAGATTTATACACCAAAGTTCATACAGGGATTATCAATCAGTTTAAAAAAAGCCTGGAGCTGATTTTAGACAAAGTAATTTACAGCAAAGATGTTGCTGCCCAAAGCCCCGCTCCTGCTTTAAGCATTGCCGAAAAACCGATTGTTAAGCGGGAACAACCTACCGAAATACCCAAAGATTTTAACGGTATTGTTGGTAACAGCCCTTTATTGCATGCCGCTTTTAAAAAGCTAGAGCTGGTGGCGCCAGACGATACTTCGGTACTGATACTGGGCGAAAGTGGTACCGGGAAAGAGAAAATTGCCCAAACCATCCATCAACTCTCTCCCCGTAAAAACAAGCCCTTGGTTACCGTAAATTGTGCTGCTTTACCGCTAACGCTGATTGAATCGGAACTTTTTGGCCATGAGAAAGGCTCTTTTACAGGCGCAAACGATAAACGCATCGGTAAATTTGAGCAGGCTGATGGAGGCTCTATCTTTTTGGATGAGATTGGCGAACTTCCTTTAGAAGCGCAGGTAAAACTGTTAAGGGTGCTTCAAGAAAAAGAAATTGAGCGCCTAGGCGGAAACCATACCAAAAAGATAAACGTTAGGATTATTACCGCTACAAACAGAAATCTGGAAAAAGAAGTAGCCGAAGGCCGCTTCCGTTTAGATTTATATTACCGCTTAAATGTTTTCCCGATAGCGCTGCCTGCCTTAAGAAACCGGAAAGAAGATATACCGCTATTGGTTGATTATTTTTTGGACAAATACGGCAAAAAAGGATCATCTACCGTTAATTCAATCAGCAATGAAGCGCTGAATGTGTTACAGGATTACGATTGGCCCGGAAATATCAGAGAACTGGAGCACCTGGTTGAAAGAACCATGTTGTTAACCGAAGGGGAAACCATTACGCAGATTGATCTTCCGAACGCAGTTGCTGCTAGCGATTTTGCCGGTAGCGAACACTTCAAAGTTAAAACCATGGAAGAAATGGAACGCGAGCACATATTGAGCATCTTAACCCTATGCAAAGGCAAAATATTCGGACCAGGTGGCGCAGCCGAAATCCTGAATATTCCATCCACCACGTTAAACTCAAAAATTAAAAAACTAGGTATAAAATTCGAATTTGTAAAATAGTTTAGCTTGCCCAGTCATTTCTTAATTATAGCCGGATAAACGTTTAAGGTTATCCGGCAGGCTTAATGCTCCAATTGATTAAGCCTTTTTGTGCGGAATTTTGGTATCCGATAAATCAATCTGCATTTCCTGTTTCCGGATTACCTCATCGCTAAACTGCTTTTCCTTGCGGATTTTATGCAGTTCTTGCCGCTGAACCTGGTAAATATCTTTCAAAATGTGGTTATAAACTTCCATCTCCGCATTTTCTATGGCTTCGCACTCCATCGATTCCAATCTTCTGGAGGCATGGTTTAAACTGTTTTCCAACTCATTTTTAAGCCCGTTTACCAATTCTATTCCCTCCATCTCATCAGCATATTTTTCTTTCAGCGTAGTTAACGAAACATTTAACAATCTGAGCTTAATGTTCGCCTCCTGCTGCTCATCGGGTACCAGCGGATCGATTTCATAAATGTTAATGGCCTTGATGATGTACGGCAAAGTAAGCCCCTGAAAAACCAGCGTAACCAAAATAACCACAAAAGTGATAAAGATGATTAAGTTGCGGTGCGGGAAATTAATGTTTGCAGCCGTAGTAATGGGCAAGGAAAGTGCAGCCGCCAACGAAACCACTCCCCTCATCCCAGCCCAGCCGATAATTAAAGGTCCTTTCCAGCCGGGGTGGGCTTCGCTTTTTCTTACCTTGGCCGAAAGCCATCGCGGGATGAAAGCTACAGGATAAATCCAGGCAATACGCAGCACAATAACAAGCGCACTGATGATCAGCCCGTAGCTACAGGCTTCCCAAAGCGAATAGCCTTCTAAACCGGCCATAATGATAGGCAGCTCCAATCCGATTAAAATAAAAACCAGTGCGTTAAGTATGATGGTTAAGGTTGCCCACACGTTAACGGCCTGTAAACGGCTTTGTCCATCTACAAAAATTTCGTGCGAGCGGTAAGATAAAAACAAGCCTCCACTTACCACGGCCATTACGCCCGAAAAATGGAATTGTTCTGCCGCCAGATACATAAAATAAGGAGAAATTAAGGTAATGGCCGCATCGATGCTCGGTGTAGTAGGTAAAAACCGGTGGATAAGGTACAATACATGCGCCACTGCCAAACCGATTACTATCCCCATGCCTGTGCTCAGTAAAAAATCGCCTGTTGCATCCGAAAGTGAAAATTGCCCTGTGATTACTGCAGCCAAAGCAAAACGGAGCACAATTAAACTGGAAGCATCATTAACCAAACTTTCGCCTTCCAAAATGGTGGTAATCCGCTTCGGAACCTTGATATTCTTTAATACCGATGTTGCCGCAATGGCATCGGGAGGAGAAACTATTCCGCCCAGTAAAAAGCCCATGGCCAGGGTAAAGCCTGGAATCATAGAAGAAGTTAAAAAGGCTACAGCCAAAGAAGTGATAATTACCAGGCCAAAAGCGAGCAGACTAATGGGCCTGCGCCAGCGCCAAAAATCGTTCCATGAGGTATACCAGGCCGCTTCGTAAAGCAAGGGTGGCAGAAAAATCAGGAATATCACTTCGGGATCGATAGACATGGCCGGAATACCCGGAATATAACTGATCCCTAAACCTGCAACCACTAAAAATATAGGATAGGAAATTTTAACTTTTTGCGCCAGCATAACCAAAAGGAAAGCCACAGAAAGTAAAATTAAAAACTGAAGAAGGGTGTAATGCATAGCGTTTTTCCGGCAAAGAATAAACCACAAATATAATCAACAAATAGTCAGTTATTTGAGCGTAAAATCACACCAATTTCATCCCTACAAATTCACGATATAACGTAATTTTACTATCCTTACGCATTTAAAGGCACTATTGCCTTGAGGCTGGCCTGATAAATAACTTGTGTTTAGGCAGCTTATCAAATGCATGATATCTGATTTTTAGATTTGATATAAATCTAGCGCAGCACTTTAAATTTTGGCTTTTTCAATCGTTGAGATGGGCAGATTAATCGGTGGATGGATAAAATCAATCTGTAGTGATCAGACTCACTGGATGATGAAACAAAAATCCCGGCAATACGCTTCATCATCCTCTAATGATAAAAAACATAAAGGCTAAGCAGCTCTCCTCTAGTTTTTTGTTGATAAACCAACGTAAATTAACGAAATAACGCGAAGAAGTTATCTCAAAATAAATTACAAATAACTTATAATCAATTGATTAACCCAATGGATCGCAAATTGTAAACTAAAAAGCATAACAATGACCAACAGTTTAGTGTTCATCATTATACTAATTTGTTAAATCATAAAAAACCGATTAATTCATTAAAATTTTAATCTAATAAAAAAGCTATGAGTACTATTAAAGTAAAAGACGGAACTGAAATTTACTACAAAGATTGGGGAACAGGTCAACCGATCGTATTTCATCATGGATGGCCACTATCTGGAGATGACTGGGATAACCAAATGATGTTTTTCTTAAAACAGGGATACCGTGTAATTGCGCACGACCGCCGCGGACATGGCCGTTCAGGTCAAAGTGGTACCGGTAATGATATGGATACTTACGTAGCCGACATTGCAGAACTTACAGCTGCACTTGATTTGAAGGATGCCATTCACATTGGCCACTCAACCGGTGGTGGTGAAGCGATCCGTTACGTTGCCAAATATGGTAAAGGCCGTGTTGCAAAAGCAGTATTAATTAGCGCTGTAACACCGATTATGATTCAAAATGAAAGTAACCCTGAGGGTGTACCTTTAGCTATATTTGACGAAATCCGTCAAGGTACCGCTTTTACAAGGGCACAATATTTTTACGATTTTCCGGTGGCCTTTTATGGCTGGAACCGTGAGGGTAAAGAAATTGCCGAAGGCATTAAACACAACTGGTGGCGCCAGGGCATGATGGGCTCTGTATTGGCACATCATGATGGCATTAAAGCATTTTCAGAATCGGATTTTACCGAAGATTTAAAAAGTGTTGAGATTCCGGTATTGGTACTGCATGGCGAAGACGACCAGATTGTTCCTTTTAACCAGGCACCAAGGGCAGCAAAATTATTACCGAATGGAAAATTGATTTCTTATCCAGGCTTTCCGCACGGCATGCCAACAACAGAAGCCGATACAATTAACAGGGATATTTTAGCATTTATAAAATCATAGATCAATCAGCTTCTGCTTACCCATATCAACAAATTAGCCGGCGTCAAAAAATGATCCGGCTAATTTGTTTTACGCTTTTTTGTTTCGTTAAGTTACAGTTCTTTACTATCGAACACGTTTTCAGAATAAGTTAAAAATCAGTAGATTAGAACATCCAACTATTCAAAATCCTGATGAATAAAAAAAGCATTATCATCCTGTCTTTTATCCTTTTTGGCTTATTTGCTACAGCTTTCAACACTTATCGAAAAACATACACACCAGCAGCCGAAGGGTTCAGGATAGATACTATAGCCGATAACCTGAGGGTTCCGTGGCAAATAGTATTCCTGCCCGATAAAAGTATCCTGTTTACCGAACGCGAAGGCCGGGTAAGGATTATCAGAAAGCATAAACTGCTTCCTAAAAGCCTACTCAATCTGGATGATATTGTGCTGAGAAACAAATCTGGGGCACTGGGGATTTGCCTGCATCCTGATTTTGAAAAGAACCAACAGGTATATCTGGCCAGTAATTATTTATTGGATGGACGCATGAAACTCAGGATAGTAAGGTATCATTTAATTGGCGATACCCTGATAAATGCAAAGGTTATACTCCAAAACCTCCCGGCCAATCAGAACCATACCGGTTGCAGGCTGATATTTGGTCCGGATAAAAAGCTCTATATTACCACTGGCGACGCCGACCAACCCATGCTGGCGCAGGATTTAAAGGCCTACAACGGTAAAATACTTAGGCTTAACAGCGATGGCAGTATCCCATCGGATAACCCCTTTGTAAAAAATGATACCGCCCTTAAAGAAATCTGGTCGTATGGCCACCGCAACCCCCAGGGCATTGCTTTTGAGCCTGGCACAGGGCAAATGTTCGCCTCTGAGCATGGACCAACCGGCGGCGATGAAATTAACCTGATAAAAAAGGGAGCCAATTATGGCTGGCCCTTAATCCATCACGATGATAGGCACGAGGGAATGGAGCCGCCGCTTCAACAATATTCGCCATCTATCGGCCCTGCTGAGATTATGTTTTACAAGGGGAATCGCTTGCCCCAGTTAAAAGGCAGGTTATTAATGGCCTGTTTGCGCGGAGAATCCATCATGAACATTAGCCTGAAAAATAATCAGATTACCGATCAAATGGTGATGTTTAAAAACCGGTACGGCAGAATCAGGTCGTTGGTAGAAGGGCCAGATGGCTTAATTTATTTCTCTACCTCCATGCACGATCCGGGAGAAGGGCATCCACGTGATAAGCATGACGATATGATCCTCTGCATCAGCCCTTCTGCTACTACTGGAATGGCCGATCAACAGGTGTTTGCCACAAAAGTGCCTTTAAACAGCAGTAAAAAAACAGCGAAGGAAATATTCGGTTCACTTTGCGCCTCCTGCCATGGAGATAAGCTGCAGGGAACCGCAACAGCTAAAGGTTTTCTTAAAGGCAGTTTCCTTTATGGATCAGATCAAAAATCGATCATCAAGAGCATCAAATTTGGCATTATTGAAAAGGGAATGCCCGCTTGGAACGGCGCTATAAACGATGCAGATATCAGTGAAATTGCAGACTTCATCCTTGCCAGTTCAGGTAAAGGCACGGCTCATTAAATTAACCTGCTAATATGCTATAAAACGGAAACAGGATCAGTACCGAAATGGAACTGATCCTGTCTGTTATGCTTAAAAGATCGTATGCCCTCTTGCAGATCAAACTATCCTGCGGTTAAACTATCCCAAATAACCTGGTAAACATCTGGCGCGTGTAAAGTCTTATCAATTGCTTCCGGGGTAACCAAAACAGGTTTAAATGCATCGGCAACATTTACGCGCCCATGCGATCCTTTTACCAGCGTGGCATCAAGCGGAATAACATCCATGACATAACGGAACCCTGCTTTTTTTCTCAACAATTTATAGGCTGCACGCAGTTTAGAAGTCATAAACATTTCTACAGGATCGTAACCTGGTTTTTTGTGGATATCAACTACCCGTGCATAATCAGGGGCTTTGGCATCGTCCAGCCAAAAATAATAGGTAAACCAGCTATTTTCTTTTGCCACCAAAACCAGATCGCCAGAGCGTTCGTGGTTGATGTGATGCGCTTTCTGTTCTTCCTTATCAAGCACCAATTCAATACCGGCAGCATTTTTCAATAATGCTTTCACCTGTTCGGTCACACTTTTATCGTTGATGTACACATGTGCAACCTGATGATCGGCTACTACAAAGGCTTTAGATGCTCCCGGATCCAAAAGCTCCAACCCTCTTTCTTCACGGATCTGGATCAAGCCATTTTCCCTGAACAAACGGTTAAGGTGGATTGGGTTATTTACAGGTGCAATGCCATATTCGGAAAGTAAAATAATGCGCGCGCCTTTAGCCTCATAAAAACGGACAAGATCTTCAACCACCTGATCGATTTCTTTCAATTCTGGACTGATTTTATCTAGATCTGGGCCAAACTTTTGCAAGCAATAATCCAGGTGGGGCAGATAAATAAGGGTAAGCGTTGGGTTGTGCAGCTGCTCGGTTTCCATAGCTGCATCGGCAATCCAACGGGTTGATTTAATATTGGCCCCTGGCCCCCAAAACTGGAACAACGGAAACTGTCCTAATTTATCCTGTAAATAATCGCGCAGTTCGGCTGGTTGCGAATAACAATCGGGCAATTTACGGCCATCGGCCAAATAATTAGGACGAGGTGTTACCGAATAATCAGCCGTTGAATACATGTTGTACCACCAGAACATATTGGCACAGGTAAAATTTGGATCTTCTTTTTTGGCCTGATCCCATATTTTATCGGCATTAACCAGTTTATTTGATTGTTTCCAGAATTTGATTTCCGAATCGGCATGATCATACCATCCATTGCCCACAATCCCGGTTTCGTTAGGGAATTTGCCCGTGAGGTAACTCGACTGTACAGACGTAGTAACCGCAGGCAGTAAGGGTTCAATTGTGGTTAAATGGTTTGCTGAAATATATTTTTGGATAAAGGGTGTATGCACTCCAATTACGGATGCAGATAAACCCACTATATCAATAACAACGGTTTTATGCATAATCTTACTGTTCTAATAATGTTTTTACCCAAGCCAGTTCCCTTACAATCGAATCGTTTAATGGAGCCTTTAAAGCTGTTGGTAACACTTCCCAGGTATAGGTTTCTACTTCTAGGTGGGTGGTAAAAGCCTGCTGTTTTTGCAGGTTCAATACTTCGGTTATATCGCTTTGGGTAGATTGGATCAGTCCCATATCTTCAACAAAAATCGGTACGTGAAAATGTGCCCTCCACTCCTCTACTGCGGGCTCTTGGCCTTCTACCAATGCTGCTGAAAGATCAGGATAGCGTAGCAAGCTTCCATCCTTCTTTCTGGCAATTACCTGGTGCAGGTAGGTAGGCTCATCAAAACGGCCCAGTTCAGCCAATACTGCTGTCCTTTCGGATACTGAGGCCGGTAACTTGGCTTTTAGCGCAGCGCTGATCTGTATTTTCCCGATCAGGATGCCTTTTTGCCGCAGCTCATGGATAATGGCTATATGTGGCTCATAACCAATGGCAAAATGACAAACATCGTAACATAGGCGGATATGTGTTTTGATCAGTTTTTCTGCATTTGCGGCAGGCAAGAGATTATTTTCATACCAGTTTATGAATTCAGGCCCTGATTCCAAAAAACCATCAGGTTCAGGTTCAATATCCAGATGGATAATTTTGCTGGTTTGGTTATAAATCTGATCTAAACCTTCGGCCACTTTTATAATATTGGCAGTTGCGCTAGTGGTGGCCTTTTCTCTTGCCACAGCATCGCTGAACCAAGGTTTGTAACTTAATGGAGAAGTAGAAATACCACCATCCATACCGTCAGGAAGTAATTGCGAAAGGATTTCGGCCAAACGCAAGGTGTAATCTACCCTATCTTTAGTTGTCCAATCGGGTGCATGTACCTGATCTTTAACCCTCGTATTGTGAAAACCGCCATAAGGAAATCCATTCATGGTAAAAACATAGCCACCTTCATTTTCAAGCCATTGTTTAAAAACGGTTGAATGATTGTGTTCCAATAGTTCGATACTGGCCAGGTTGGAAAGGCGCAAACCGATACCCATTGCCGAATTTGGCGATAATTGTGCCTTTAAAACCGGAAAACTCTCTTTTAACACTGCAAAATGAGCATCCCAGCTTTCGCCAGCATAAATATTGGTACAGAAAGTTAAATGTCCTGAATTTAATTTCATAGGGTTAATGTTGAATAATAGCGGTTTGGTTATTTAACATTTCGGCCGCCTGTTTCAAAATTTCAGCATCTATTTCATGAACTTCTTCGCCACTGCCAATGCCGGTTAGCAAAGTAATGGTCAACTGGCCGCCAAGGTGTTCCCTAAACTCTTCTAAACCATCTAAAATGGGGCTGTTGCCTGCTTTAACCTGCAACAAAGGATGCGTTAATTCGAAACCAAGTTCCTGGATGATGGCAATTACCCGTTGTGCATCAGCTGTACTGATCCTGCCCGATAAATTTGAATATACGGCATCCAGGGCAATCCCCATGGCCACTGCTTCGCCATGCCTGATTTCGAAATTGGTTAGGTATTCGAGTTTGTGGGCGCTCCAGTGTCCGAAATCAAGCGGCCTGGCCGAACCATTTTCGAAAGGATCGGCACTGCGGATATGCTCCATGTGCAGTTTGGCACATTTCCAGATCTGGTAATTCATGGCTTCGGTATTGCGCGCCGCAAGTGCCCTTGCATTGGCTTCGAGCCACTCAAAAAATTCAGCATCTTTAATCAATGCTACTTTAATGGCTTCAGCAATACCCGAACGCCAATCGCGGTCGGATAAGGTTTTTAAAAACAGTTCATCATTAAATACCGCAACCGGTGGCGAAAAAGTGCCCAAAAAATTCTTTTTATTGAAGTAATTGATGCCATTTTTTACCCCAACACCCGAGTCGTTCTGCGAAAGTACGGTACTTGGTATCCTGATGTGCTTAATGCCCCTGTGCGCCACAGTAGCGGCATAGCCTACCATATCCAGTACGGCACCACCGCCAATTGCCGCAACAAAAGAGTGCCTATCAATACCATGAACATTGATGGCTTCCAAAACCTGATCAAAATAACGGGTATCGTTCTTCACTTGTTCTCCGCCCGGAATAATCAGAACCTCCTGAACCAGTTGAGTTTTATCATATTTGGAGAAATATGCCTTAATTTCATCAATAAGCCCTTGGTGTGCACTGGCTACACCTTCATCAATTACAAATAAAATTTTCTTTACAGTAACGGCCGGGTTTAAGTTGATCAAAAAATTATTCAGCAATTCGTTTTGAGGTGAAAACAGCGCTGAGGTGAAGAAAACGTTATAGTTATATTGTACGGTGAAAGATTGATGTAAATGTTCCATATGATTGGATAATGTGTGTGTTGTTTAGGTAACGGCGAATAATTTAGAGAGGCCTAACGACAAAGGCAATAATGCGGCAATTACAAAAGCAAGGATCAGCGCATCGAAAGTTACTGCCCAAGCGGCATCCATTAAAATTAACGATATTACGCCTGCTTTAACCGCAGCACCAATATTTTTGCCGATAGGCTGTTTTATTGCCTTTAACAGCGGTCTAAAAATCATAAAGGTAAAAGGAACCAAAAACAGCAGCGACCAAAGCAGTCTATCGTTAACCAGCGCAAAGCCGGCAATAGCACAGATTACGAGGGCATACAAAAACGCAGCAATATACAGGTTTTTAGCATGGCCGCCATGCACTTCACCCCTGCTCGTCATGGTAATAGAAAAAATATAAACTACTGGAATTACCGCCAGATAATAGTGACTGTAAAGCATTTCGGGTACAATACTTAAGCCCAATAATAAATTAAAACCACGGCATAAGCCCATATTCAACGGACCAAAAAAAGCATGGTGTTTGCCAAATTTATTATAGAGCAAAGCAAAAACGGTAACCAAAAGGGCGAATATGCCCGAAGTGAAACTATTTAAGGCTGCCAGTATAATTCCGCCAGAGAGCAAAAGCGTACCTAAAGTGGCCGCGTTTTGTAAACTGATCTGTCCACTTGGAATAGCCCGTTCAGGACGTTCAACTTTATCCAGTTCGGCGTCAAAAACATCATTAAAAACAATGCCTCCGCCATATAAACAAGCTGTAGAGGCTGCCAGCAATACAATAGAAAGCCATGGCGTGGAAAATCCATTGCTTAAAACACCAGAAATGGCAATACCGGCTAAAATATCGGCTATTGAAGTAACGATATTGGCCGGGCGCATCATGCGCAGATACACAATTATTCTTTTCAATATTTTTTAGCTAATAATGATAGAAGATTTATCTGGTCGAGGCTGTTGCCCGCCCCTTAAAATGGTATTTCCCTCAAACTTTTGGGTAAGATCTACCTGCGCGTTAAAATCGGCTTCATCAATCTGCCCACTCTGGGCAAATGCAGTAATTGCATTTCGGTAAGTAACAAGCTCGATATCCTGATCGCTCAAACCACGCATTTTCATTAAAGCAGCAGTTTTAGGCACCGCCAATGGATCACTTATTCCCCAATCGGCTGCAGAATTGATCATAATACGCTCAGAACCATATTGTTTTACGATATCAACCATGCGCTCATTACCCATTTTGGTAAACGGATAAATGGTAAAAGCTGCCCAAAAGCCTCTATCCAGCACTTCTTTTACGGTTTCTTCGTTGTTGTGGTCTATAATGATCTGGTAAGGATCAAGGCCATGCTCCAAAGCAATATCCATGCTCCGCTGTGTACCTTTTTTCTTATCGCGGTGTGGCGTATGCACCTGCACGGGTAAACCCGCTTCTTTGGCCAGTTCGAGCTGTAACCTGTAATATTTCTCTTCGGCGGCCGTTTGGTCATCGAAGCCGATCTCACCTATGCCCACCACACCTTCTTTATAGATAAATAGTGGAAGGATTTCCATTACCTGCTCGGCTAAACTTTCGTTATTGGCTTCTCTGGAGTTAAGGCCAATGGTGCAGTAATGTTTAATACCAAACTGCGAAGAACGGAAGCGCTCCCAACCGATTAAGCTACTGTAATAATCCCGGAAACTGTCCAGTCCGGTACGTGGCTGTCCTAACCAAAATGCTGGTTCTATCAGCGCAACAACGCCTGCATCGGCCATGGCCTGGTAATCGTCTGTGGTTCTGGAAGTCATATGCACATGTGGATCGAAGAATTTCATTCCCTTTACCGCACTGATATCAAAAGCTTCAGGTTCACCCATCAATGCTTTATCTCTTTCAATTGAACTGCTGCAACACATATATCGTTTCTTTTGAATGTTTAATGGTTAAAATAAATTCCAGTTTAGGCTTCCATCGGCCAAGGCCGATTTAAGTTCTGGAAAGGTATGAATATAATCTTTTGCGGGCTGATAAGCAGATTGTGAAACCGCCAGTGCAATGGCCCGCTGTTCGGTCTGATCGTAATGCTGCAGACCGGTTTTTAAGGCTTCAAAAATTTCTGCATTGATAAATCTGCCCACCAAACGCCAAAGCTGTGGATTTACCTGTCGCCCAGCTGCCCAACGTTCTTTGGCATAATCGGTAAGCGTTAAGGCCAGTTGAAGATTGGCCCGCTCGTCCAATCCAACAATCAGCTTGATATTTTTTTCGGTAAAAAAAGCTTTTAGCACCAATTGGTTCCATGCGGCTTCATCCAGATATTGTGCAGGATAAGGATTGTTTTCCATAATCGCCTCCAATACAGAACCAATGTTACTCCTGATTCCTTCGGCACAGCGTTTCACCCAAATTTCGGGATGGCTTAAAAATGGCAGTGCCGAATATAAGGCTACAGCTTCGTTCATTTCTGCTGATAGGAACAAATTATCGATAACTGCATATAATTTATCCTGCGCTACAGCGTTTAAGCTGCTTAACAACCAAACCCGGCAAAACCTATCCACCGTCCAATTGCCGATGTAAGCAATGCCCGCTTCAGCCAGTAGATCTTTTTGTTCATCGTTAAGCTGAATAGGCAATTTACCAGTTTTACGTGGCACCATCACAAAAGCCTGACTAATTTTAGCGGTTGGTTCGGCTGATTGCAGCACCCCTTCCAGCCAGCTCAGGCAATCGGCATTTACATTGCTTTTTACAACGTTTGATAAGGCTGCGCCATAAGCTGAAATATCATAATCTGTCATTATCAAAAAATATCTGCTAAATAAACGGCTATTTTAGCTGGTCATGCCTGCCGAAACAAAATAATTGATCAAAAGGGCACCTGCAATAATTAATAAGCCAAAGAATTCTCTAGTTTGCTCAATATAAGGCTTAGTGGCCTGCATACTCTGCACCAAACTCTCCCGTCTATACTTCGTAATCCAGTCGCGCACGCCATCTTTTGCAAAGAAAAGGATAGCAGCATAAATTAGATAAAAGACAATTAAAAAGAGGTAAGCAAAAGGATAATACTTGCCTGCAGCTGCCAATCCACACGAAATGGCTGCGCTCAAATAGATAGATACCCAGAGAAAAGCATCGTTATCATTTAAATTTACATAAGCAAAGCCTAAAAACGAGATGCAAAAAATAATGTTAAGAATAATTAAAGGCATTTTAAATTATTTGGTTTTAAAACAAACTAAATCGATTTCCCGATTCTTTTTATTGAATAACAAAGTTATTTAAACTCTATAGTTTTCTTTGCTAAAATATGTAAATTATATACTGCTATTTAATATTTTGCTGATCGTTGACATTAATCTGATTAAAATTATCTGACCACATACCTAGTATAAATGTTTTAAAGGATATTATCATCAAACGCTATCATCAGATTTAATGATGCCAGCGGTTCACATTATGTCATAGTTTATGAATTGACAACCACAGTTTGCTTAGCATCTTATCTGGCTTCAACTGCAATATCAAGCAGTTATACCCCCCCAAGAAAGGGTAAATTTTTAAGGAAACCACCCTTTTCTTTTAAGATTCCCCCCCTATCCTTATTAAAGGCTACGTTAATTTTAAAGGCAATCAATAACCTTATTATTAACCAAATATTAACTATTAATCTTTAATCAAATGAAAAGATTTTTTAACGCCATGCCTTTAATGCTACTTGCCTGTTTAACAGCATGTAGAAAAGACACAACCCTTCAAACTGCATCCATCAAGCTACAAATGGCGAAAGAAGCACAACTTCTAACAACCACCACCGGAACGAATTATTATGTTGATCCGAACGGTGATGATAACAACAACGGAACCAGTACATCATCGCCCTGGAAAACACTTGCCAAAGTAAACGGGCAAACTTTTGCAGAAGGCGACCACCTTTATTTTAAATCGGGCGGTATCTGGAATGGAACCTTAACCTTGCTTGGCTCGGGTACAGCCGCATCGCCTATTGTTATCGATAAATATGATACAGGTAACAAACCGGTTATCAATGGTGGCGGTCCGGCAAACGGTTCGGCAACTATTTTATTGCAAAACGTTTCTTATTGGGAGGTCAATAATCTTGAAATCACCAATACATCTATCAATAAATACGCCCTTATTGGTATCTATGCCAACAATACATCGTCCAGCGCCATGACACATATTTATGTAAAGTCGTGTTATGTGCACGACGTGAACTCTACTTTACCTGGCACTACGAACTATTCTAAAGGATCTGGAGGCATCATTTATAATGGATTGATAAATGACGTACTGGTACAGAACAACCATGTGGCCAAATGCGATATTGAAGGCATTCGCACCAACGCTAATACCATGGCTACGGGGGTTATATTTGATAACAATGAGGTAGAAGATGTTTATGGCGATGGCATTGTGTTTCATGGAGTATTAAATGGTCAGATTTCCAATAATTTGGTACACAATGTTTGCAAGAGCCCAAGTGTTGTTTATGCTGGTATTTGGACCTATTTAAGCAAGGGCACAGTGGTATCCTATAATGAAGTTTACGGCCTCACAGGAGGAGGTGGTGATGGGGAGGCATTTGATGCGGATGAATCAACCGATGGCGATATTTTTGAATACAATTATTCGCACGACAACAGTAGAGGCTTTATGTTATTTATGCCGAGCGCTAAAAATATCATCGTTAGGTACAATGTAAGTGCCAATGATGTCATCGGTGGCTTAAGGTTAATTGAATGGAAACCTTCCAACAACACCAATAAACTGTATAATAATGTTTTTTACCTAACCAATAACATAACTCAAATCTTTAAAAATAAAGCATTTGTAGGTGAATTCAGCAATAACATTTTTTACAGCAAAGGTACATATACCAAATTTTCGGAAGTGCCCCTTACGGCAAGTGCTGTATTTAAAAACAACTGTTTCTCTCCTGCACCTGGCACCCTTTGGGATGGTTCTACGCACAGTGGAAACATTTTCAGTAATCCGTTTTTAAGCAATCCATCGGGATATGGAATAGGCAGAAGTACTGCATCCGCTTTCAAGCTTTCCAATTCTTCACCATGTATTGATAAGGGATTAACAATAGCCAATAATGGCGGTTTAGATTTCTTTGGAACAACTTTATCTGGAACGATTGATGTGGGTGTAGAAAACCATTGATCACAACAGTTAAAACAAGAAACTGAAAATTACTTTTTTTAATAAAGAAAGTAAGGCCCAAAATACTGTTTCGGATCGATACCATAAGTTGTAGTAGAAAAAGGCTGTCAAAAATGACAGCCTTTTTCACATTACAGCGCTATAACAATCAGAGCAGATAGCTTTATAAACCCGTTATACAAATTTTTAATCGATAAAGATCAGCCACACACAATCAGCTCATAGTAAGAAAAATGTTTTTTATATTTCATTAAAATTGATTTCAACGGAATTATTTTGATCTCTTTTAAAACAGGAAACCTGGATATTAAATAAAAATGTAACCTTTGCAAATAAAAACCTGGCACTATGGACTTTAGGCAAAATCTGCTCTCCGGAAAACGCAAGTACCTGTTCGGCTTGATGGCACTCTCGGTTACGCTCATTATCTGTGCGGCTTTTAATGCCACAGGCAATAACGATTTTGATATCGCCAGAAGAGAAGTTCTGCTCCGGCAGATTGGGCATGAAATACTTTTGCAATCGGGCGATAGTACGTCACTAGTGCTTCCAGTAAAAAAGATAGCTGAAAATGAATACCGGATCATGTTTGCCAACAATTTCGCCTTTCGTCCGGGTTTACTGGTAAATACCACCCAGCGCTTGTTGGCCAAAGACCCGCTTACGCCCGATTATGTGGTTAATGTGATCAACTGTGGCAAGGCTGGTGTTGTTTATGGTTTCGCGATATCCAAAAATAAAAAGGATGATATTGTAACCTGTAAAGGAAGAATACAGCCCAAAGCCTGTTACATGATCAATATTAAATTTAAAACAACAGGAATTGCCACCAATAAAGGATATTTGCTGGCCAGCTTACCATTTTTAGCATTTGTTGGTTTTATTTTTCTAAAATCCGTTAAGCCACACAAAGTTTCGACCAATAATCAAGCTGCCAATATATTCAATTTAGGTTCGGTACTATTTGATGCGAAGAACCGCAAACTCAGTCTAAACGAAAATACAATAGACCTGACCGCAACAGAAACCCGCGTATTGCTCATCTTCGCACTTTCACCCAACGAAACCATAGCCAGAAGCCGGCTGCAAAAAGAAATATGGGAAGATGAAGGTGTGATTGTGGGCCGCAGTTTGGATATGTTTATCTCCAAACTCAGAAAAAAATTGGAATTTGATCCCAATCTGAAAATTGTGGTTATCCGCGGAAAAGGATATAAGCTTGAAATTGGGGCTTAAGCTGAAGCCTAGAAAGTAATGCTAAAACTAGCCGTAAAATAAGCCTGTATCATCAGTCGAAATTCCGCCTGTGAAAGCGACAATTATCTACCTATGATACAGAACATTCACCCTTTACAACTAAAATCAAAAATCTTTTTAGATCTAACTATTTCTCGTTCATTTTTTTTCCCTCTGCAATTAGTATGCGGTTAATTTCACTAACGCGTTTAATATCCATTTTTTCAACAGCGCGGTCGTAAGTGAGCAGCCCGTTAACCTCGTGCTCCACATCGGTGGTTTGGGTATACACCGCTACACTAAGTCCCTGGTATTTCATCAGCTGTTCTACTTGGCTCATCAATAACACATATCTATCGGTAAGCGCTGCAACAGTGGGTTCGTAGGCATAAGCATTGTTTTCTACCGGCCACATGTGGTCTCTTACAAACAGGCCCACCCCTCCAAACTCGCCCAGCGAAGCCGCCCGTTTATTATCGGGCTTAGAAGCATCATACGGACCGATGTAAATATGGGTATCTACAAAATCTCCATTACCCGGATCGCCGGCAGCCTTTTGATAACCAGGATTATTGTTAAAGCCCGAATTGCCGTTAACCAACCTTGAGGGATCGTACTTTTTAACCCAATCCGTAATCTCAGGCACATCAAAAGCGCCCCAATTTTCGTTAAATGGCACCCAGGCAATAATAGATGGAGAATTATAATGTTCATCCATAACTGCTTTAAGCTCTTTACGGAAAACCGGACGTACCTTAGCTGTATCCTCGTTCTGGTACCAGATTGCCGGCATATCCTGCCAAAGCAGCATCCCCATCTTATCAGCCCAATAGTAAAAACGTTTTGGTTCAGTTTTCATGTGCTTCCTGATCAGGTTAAAGCCTGCTTTTTTACTAAAATCGATATCAGATTTCAGGGCTTCGTCTGTTGGGGCAGTCAAAATACCATCAGGCCAATAACCCTGATCCAACAACCCCACCTGCATAATAAATTTACCGTTTAGCAAAGGGCGCACAACACCGGCCACTTTGCCCAGTTTAACATCCCTCATTCCGAAATAACTGGTTACCTCGTCGGTAATTTTTCCGCTGCCATCTTTAAGGCTAATCTTCAGGTCGTAAAGAAAAGGTTCTTCAGGCGACCACAGTTTTGGATTGCTGATGGGCAGATAAAAAATCTTTCCTGCGCTTCCTTCTGCCTGCGAAACTATCTTTTTGCCATCCAGCGCTATTGCGGATACACTAAGTGCGTTTGCATCTACAGTTACTTTAAGCCTGTTATTTTCCAGATCAGGTAGAAGTCTGATATTTTTGATGTGGTTAGGGTTTACCGGCTCTAGCCATACGCTCTGCCATATACCCGAACTGAAAGTGTAATCTCCGCGGGGACCGTTCTTGCCTGAGGGCATCCTTCCGTCGTTAAGATCGTATGCCGCAACGATGATTTCATTGCTTCCAGCTTTTAAAAGTGTGGTAATATCAAGAGAAAAAGCATCGTATCCGCCAGCATGAGATCCTGCTTTTTTACCATTTACAAATACCGTTGCATCATGGTCGACCGCTTCAAAATTGATGCGGACATTTTTGCCGTTCCAGTTTTTGGGGATTTCGAAATACCTGCGGTACCACATGTTGATTTCCTGTTTGCGTTCGATCCCGGAAATCACCGATTCAGGACAGTACGGCACCAGGATTTTTTCAGGTTTTGCAGAAAAAGTGATGGGTTTTTGAGGATTTAAAGCACTTGTTCTTTCTTTTCCACCTAAATAATCCCATTTGCCATTAAGCGATTTCCATTCTTCGCGCACAAGCTGCGGGCGTGGATATTCTGGAAATGGATTTAAAGAAGCGCTTGCCTCTGCTGTCCATTTGGTGGGTAATTTTGGTGTCTGTGCAGCAGTATTTCCTAAATAGCCAGCCAGTAAAAAGCCTGTTAAGCAGATCATCTGTACAACTTTGTTTCTCATATCAGGATAAGGTTAGTATATTCTGGTTCTTAGCACTAAGATAGTATTTTCCAAAAACTAAATCGATTTATTAAATTCAAAACATTCTAAATAGCAGTTTAGTTACTGAACTATTTATAACTTAACTTTTTCAGGATAGCTTTTTCAGATTTAATGATCGATTTTTTTTTTATATACTTACTGCTAGATAGTTGATTTTATGCTATGGTTTAGTTAGGCTTCGCCACCAGCGATTTGAGTTCACAGTAAAAATCTCCTATATCTTCAATCCTTCCAGACATGAAAAAAATTGCGCTCCTTTTGCCTAGTAAAGCTAGCCAGTGTAATTTGGGTCGAACTCTACAATCCATTCAATACCATATTTATCCCTGAACATGGCGGCATAGGTGCCCCAAGGGCTGTCGCCAATTGGTCCTTCTACTTCCCCACCTGCTGATAATCCATTAAATAATTGATCGGCTTCTTCACGGCTTTCGGCACCCACGTATATTTTAGAGCGGTTTTCATTTTCGCTTACCCGCCCCATAAATGCAGGAACATCGTTAGCAATTAACAGATTGTTTTTGCCAAGCGGCAAGGCGATATACATGATTTTATTGGCCTCCTCATCCGGCACCTGAAACTCATCGCTAGCTAAATCTTTAAAACGGATAATTTTCGTAAACTCGCCGCCAAAAACTGATTGGTAAAAAGTGAATGCTTCCTCAGCATTGCCATTAAAGTTGATCCAGGGATTAATTGCTCTCATGGTTTGTTTTATGGTTAATACAAATTGATAGGGTTTACTAAATTAATCATTGCAGGCAAGATTTAATAAAAATTAATGATTAACATTTTCAGTAGGGAAACAATTAACTGCTATTATAAAAAATACGATCTACTTTTTTGGTATATTTCGCTATGGGAAGATAATTTCTATCATTCGGTTTATTAACAACATAGAAAAATAACGATAAGCCCATATTATTCGCATAAAATAAAAATATCACGCTGTAAATCTACAGGTTAACGATCTAGTGTAGCATTAACCTCCTGCCCAACGTTTCTATTAAAAAACAAATACATGCTGAAACTAAAAATTATGATCCCAATGGTGCTTATCGTACTTGCGGGCTGTAGCCAACAAGTACGCAACCCGGACACAGGTAGCACCACCAAAAATCAAGGTGATTCCCTTTATGTTGTGCTGAAGATAAAAAATGTGATCAAAGCTGGCGAAAAGATCAACTTACAATTTGTGGTGCACAATGATCAATCAACCAGCAAGTCTTTTTGTAAATGGCATACACCGTTTGAACCGCTCATGAGTAAATACCTTGATATTACGGATGAAAATGGAAATGAGGTGTCTTACAAAGGACCAATGGCAAAAAGGATTATGCCGCCTCCTGCTGATAGTTATCTGGCCGTGAAGCCAAAGGATACCCTATTGGCTGATGTAGATCTGCTAAAAGCTTACCAGCTTGAAGCCGGAAAAAAATACACGATAGTTTATAATTCAAGTGGTATCAGTGGACTGAAAGCTACCAATAAGGCCACTTTTATCCTTCAAAAATAAGGTTCAGAAAGATTTCAGGGCCTTTCACCTAAAGTTTAACTTATAGGGTGTTCTCTAAAATAAAACAAAAAAAAGGCGGTTCCCTCCATCCAGAAGGAACCGCTCATTAACTAAAACCTAAAATAGTGCCGTAAAAAATCCGGCTTCTACAAAAAATCTTTGGGCATCAATCCCCTATTTCAAACCTTTAGGCTGATTATTATTGCGCCTCAGGTTCTGCCTGTAAAACCCTAAGGTTATCCAGCATTTCTTTAACCATGGTCTTTAAATCGTAGCCAGGTTTCCAGCCCCAATCTGTCCGCGCTGCTTGGTCATCTATACTTGCAGGCCAGCTATCGGCAATAGCCTGACGGAAATCGGGCGCATAGGACACCGAAAATTGTGGGATAAGATTTTTAATTTCCTCTTCCAGTTCTTCGGGTGTAAAGCTGAGCGCATTCAGGTTATAAGCGGTTCTCACCTTGATACTTTCTTGCGGCGCATCCATCAGCTGTAAGGTAGCATCAATGGCATCGGGCATAAACATCATTGGCAAAGCAGTTTTTTCGCTTAAAAAACAGGTATAAGGCTCATCTTTTACCGCGTGATGGAAAATATCCACCGCATAATCTGTAGTGCCACCGCCTGGTGCTCCGGTATAGCTGATCAATCCAGGATAACGCAAGCTGCGTACATCCAGACCGTATTTTTCGAAATAATATTTACACCACTGCTCGCCAGCCGCTTTACTGATCCCATAAACCGTAGAGGGCTCCATTACACCCTGCTGAGGGCAATTGTTTTTCTGTGAATCAGGCCCAAACACCGCAATACTGCTCGGCCAGAATACCTTTTCGATTTTATGTTTTACCGATAGTTCCAATACGCTGAGCAAGCTGTTCATGTTCAAGTCCCAGGCTAAAGTAGGATTGTTTTCCCCTTTAGCCGATAAAACTGCAGCAAGGTGATAAATCTGTGTGATTTTGAGGTCAACGATTAACGACTCAAGCGCATCCGTATCCATCACATCAAGGGTGAAATAAGGCGCAACATCCGCTGCGACACTTTCCTGGGGGCGAATATCAGCCGCAATTACATTTTCCTGTCCGTTTTTCTTTCTCAATGCAACAAGCAGTTCGGTGCCGATCTGCCCACAAGCGCCAATAACCAATATTTTTGTGTTGTTCATAAGTATTTTTGATGGCAGGCTGATCAACTGGTACCAATCTGCCGAATGTATTTTAATGGTTCTTTAAGAAAGGCAAATCTGCAGCGAATTGTAGAGAAATCCTCACTCTTGTGCCTTCAGCGAAAATTATCCGAGAAATAATCCAAAAGACCAAACTTAATTCTGAACTGCACTTATTTCCGATAGGCACTCCAAATAATGTTCAGTTAATTGCGAGTTGGTGATAAACTTATTATGTTTGCACCATCCGCTGAAACACGCAGCCGGTAATCATTTACCTATCATTTATTGCAATATCCCATTATCTAAAAGACCTGCACAATGCAAGACGATATTTTGGATAAGCTCGACTATGAAATATTAGCCCTGCTTCAGATCCAAGGAGATTTACATTATAAGGAGCTGGCTTACAAGCTCCGCAAATCGCCCAGTACCATATTTGAGCGGATTACGCGCATGCGGGAGCGCGGTTTCATCGAAGCGACTATTGCCATCATTAACCGGGATAAATTTAAGGAACTGATGGTTTCCTACTCGCACGTTACCCTTAGAGACCACAGCAGTTCTGCCCTACAGAATTTTCAGCAACAGGTTGCCCTGCTTCCACAGGTACTGGAATGTTACCACACCACCGGAGATTACGATTTCCTGTTGAAAATTGTGGTAAGGAGCATGCAGGAATACACAAGCTTCATTACCAAAGACCTGATGACACTGGAAAACGTGCTAAAATCGCACAGCAGCTTTGTGGTAAATGAAGTAAAACGGAACCTGAATTACCCGCTCGAACCGGAAAAATAAGCTTAAAGATTTTTAAACTCGATCTTTATATTTGTGTAATGGCTACCAAGCTTAAAGAAACATGAAAAAATACTTAACGCTCCTCCTCTTATGCCCTTTACTTTATCTGAGCTGTAAAAAACAAAACTCCAGCGAAACACAGCCACCTGAAGTAGACCGCTACACCGACCAACAGGTAATTGGGAAATGGGTGTACCAAAGCCTGAAAGTAAACGGCACAGCCTACCCTTACCCCCACAGAAGCGGTTGCGGAAAAGATTGTTTTTATTTTATGAACAGGCCCAGTCAAGATCACGACTATGTAGAGCTAACACACCTCAACGCCAACTGCGCCCTATCTACAACCAATATGGACTGGAAACTCAAAGGAGAAAACCTGATCCTGAATTTTGGCGCGCAGCAGTTCACCTACAAAATACTCAGGCTTACGCAAAACAACTTCGATGTGCTAGTGACTATGGATTATGATGGGGATGGCAAAGCCGATAACTTAGAAATTTATGCCACCCGTGAAAACTGCACCACCGGCGATCCTTACTGCCAAAATTAGGTATCAAATGTTTGGAGGGGGAAATGAACATCAGTACTTTTTGTCCACGTTTTATATTGATTGTTTAGTTTAGTTCAGAATAAATGTTGAAAACTATTGACTTTTGAATTGATCTCAATGTATATCTTTGAATTATGCCAGAGCATGTGCAATGTACAAGCAGATGGCAAACGCAATAGAGTGTTTCAAGCGGATGGTAGGACGAACAATCCTATTAGTTTGGTTGATTATCTCACCTCACATCTCTACCAATACCACAGTTACTTGCAGATTTAAGGTAACCGTTTCAGTGGAATTGGTATTTTCAAGGAGAGGGGTCGGGCGGGCTGAAACTAATTTCAAAAAACTTGCATATGTCGCGAAAAAAGGTAACTTTAACAAACGACTGTAATACAATGAAAATGAGTATGAAAGCTAAAAAACAAGGCATCTGGAATCAGCGATAGCTGCATTCACAGATAGGTTCGCCAGAGCATGTGCAATGTACAAGCAGATGGCAAACGCAATAGAGTGTTTCAAGCGGATGGTAGGACGAACAATCCTATTAGTTTGGTTGATTATCTAAGCCACAGCTTTAGGAGTGTGATCTGCACAAGTTATTCGAACTTGGAACCCACAGTCAATACATGATGTCTAAAAAAACAACGATACTCGAAAGGATTTCTAGCAAAGAATCTCTTTATTCCGCTTGGAAGAAACTGAACAAAACCAACAAAACATCTCGCGGCTTATCTAATGTTTCTGTCAAGGAGTTTGAAAGCAATCTACACAAACACATAAGTGAAATTTCTGAACAACTAAAAGCAGGTCTATACGAGTTCGGAAAGGTGAAAGGCGTTACCATTGATAAGAAAGATGGAAGCCCTAGGCCACTTAGAGTTCCGGAAATTAAGGATAGGCTAGTCCATAAAGTCTTAGCATTAGAGTTTGAAGAACTACTAACGTCAAAGTTTAATTTAAAGAACCAATGTAGTTTTGCTTATCAAAAGGGAAAAGGTATTGTGCAGGCAATTGTCCAAATGAATATCTATTATCAACAAGGATACACTGTTATTCTTGAAGCCGATATTAAAAAGTTCTTTCCTTCCGTAAACTCTGATAAGCTATTTCTAAAAATCGAAGATGCTCTGCCTGACAATTCTGTAAACACACTCTTCAGAAAAGCAGTTTTACAAGAATTAGGAAACATTAAAGAACTAGAAAACAAGAAGGTTTACGAGGAGCATTTTAAAAATTCAGAGTCCGGTATACCACAAGGCAACTCGCTTTCTCCGTTATTTGCAAACATCTGTCTTTCTGATTTCGACGAGCGTATGATTCAGGAGGACGTAAAAATGGTTCGCTACGCCGATGACTTCATTGTAATGTGCAAAAACAAGGGGGAAGCACAGCGAGCATACAACATTGCACAAGAAGAACTCACAACAAAACTAGGCTTACACCTATATCCCATCAAAGAAAAGACGCATGAACTTGAAAAAGTAAGTAGAATACTAGATCCTAGAGGAGTATCTTTTAGTTTTCTGTCAGTTCGTTTCGATGGAGTCAGGTGCTGGGTAAACGAATCAAAGGTTGAAAGCCTAATTAGTAAGATAAAGCGCTTGTCTTCTATGGAAGAACGAAAGGGAGACCCCAAGGCAGAATTATATTTATTACAATGCTTAGTAAAGATCAAAAACCTACTTGATGGTTGGATTGCTGCATATTACTTCATTGATATCGAAAAGCAAATTCTAGAAATCGATAAGCATGTTGATGTTGAATTGTACAAACTATTTACCAGTTTTAATTTTAACTTACAAACCAAAGACCTTATTCGGATAACCCTCAAAGGGAAGAGCAATTCGAGGCTTGGATTGAATCCAATACAACGAAAGTTTACAGGAATCCCATCATGCGTTAAGCATTTACAGAAAACACGTGTCGGCAAGGATACTATTGATGAGTTGATAGCTACAGGTTTGAAATTAGCATCCCTTAATCTTACCCTTTCCTCTTAACTGTTTAGGTAAGATACAGCCTTTATTCTGTGAGGCTTGATTCTGCTTAATTTTTTGATAAGGCACTGCGTTTACTTTTAAACTTACAGTTTTTAGTAATGGGCAGAGGAAATTTCGCTAAAAAGTGTGGATCGTTTTTCGTTACAAACTGTATATGCTGTATTTTGCCACCCTGCTATGTTTACATCTTAAATACGTATTAATACATCTAAGCCGTTTATATTGTATGGATGAAAGATCATCTAACCTATTAGAAAATTAGACAAATATTAAACAAGCATTTTTTTTAAAAAAATCCAACAAAAAACCCCTTCAAGATTATCTTAAAGGGGTTTAAAGCAGTGGGCCCACCTGGGCTCGAACCAGGGACCAAAAGATTATGAGTCTTCTACTCTAACCAGCTGAGCTATAGGCCCGGAAAAAAAGCTATTGCCTTTTTTGCGAGTGCAATGTTACAAATTTGCATTCAATTTTCGAAAATGTTTTTCATTAAAAATTTAATTATTTTTTAGATAAACTCATTTTCAATTACTTAAACCCCACATTTTATTTGGCTTTGGTCCCATTTCCAGCTCCAGTTTGCCACCATCCATTAACTGTTGGTGCGAAAACCATGGGGTATTCAATACTTTTCCGTCTAATTTGGCACTTTGGATATATTTATTCAGCACCGAACATTTGTTGGCAATCACCTGGAATTTCTTGCCATTGGGCAGATCGATGGTGGTATTTTCGAAAACCGGACTACCAATGGTATACATCGGAACCCCAGGCGTAACCGGATAAAAACCCATGGCAGAGAATACCACAAAAGCCGTCATACCGCCACCATCTTCATCGCCCGGAATGCCGAATACATTATCTTTAAACCAGGTATCGAGCAAGAAACGAATGCGTTTTTGTGTTTTCCAGGGTGAAGCGGTGAAATTATACAGGTAAGGGATATGGAAACTCGGTTCGTTACCCATCGAGTACTGCCCTACCAAACCGGTTGCATCGGGCATTTTGGCCCAGAAAGCATATCTCGATCTTCCTAAAGGTTCGCGGAAAAGCTGGTCGAGCTTATTTTCAAAGTTCTGTTTGCCGCCCATTAAACCCTGTAACCCCTTAACATCGTGCTGTACCTGCCACAGATAGGTCCAACCGTTATTTTCGTCGTAATAGTCGCGCGCGCCCATTCCACCGTCAAAAACCGGATCAATGTTAATCCAGTTTCCATCCTTATCTTTCGGCATAAACATTCCAGTTTTTGCATCCCACAGGTTGCGGTAATTCTGTCCTCGGGCATTAAAGCGCTTATAATCGTCGGTTTTACCCAGTTTTTGGGCAAACGCTCCCAAGGCCCAATCATCAAAACTGTTGCCCAAGGTAACGGCCACGGCCTGTCTTTTCTCCCAACCATGCACAGCGGTATCAGTTTCCTTTTCGCCGGGCTTTAAGGCTGGAATGTAACCTTTCGCATAATAAAAATCCTCTAACGCACCTTTCTTGCCATTTTTCCAAGGCATCATGGTGGCTTCGTCGGCATTCTTTTTCATGCCTTCGTAGGCCTTTTGCACATCATAATTCTTCAAGCCCTTGTTATAGGCATCTAAGAAAACAATGGTCGAATGGAAACCGTTCATGCAGGGGTTATCGCCAAACAGAACCGGGAATGTAGGCACCCAGCCGCTCTGTTGGTACATGGCCACATAAGCATTCAGCATATCTTCTTCCTGCTTCGGGTTTAAAATGGTGCGTAAAGGATGGTGCGCCAGGTAAGTATCCCAGGTCCAATCATCCACATAAAAAGGGCGGACGGTTTTATGGATCTGGTTATCGTAACCGCTGTAATATTGCCCATCTTCGGTAATATCAACCATGCGCTCGTAAGTGCGGTAAAGTGCGGTGTAAAACGATCTTTTCTGCGCTTCCGTTCCACCAACGGTTTTAATCTGGTTAATTACCTTGCTCCAGGCTTCTTCCCCACTTTTAAGCAGTGTAGCAAAAGTTTGGGCTTTAAATTCATTTTCGAAATTCTTTTTGGCCTGTGCCGCACTTACATAAGAAATGGCATATTTAAAATCAACGTGCTTGGTGTTTTTCGCAAAGGTAATATAGGCTTTTACCCCTTTACCTGTTACGGCGCGCTCATTTACCAATTGGTTATCCTTAACCACACCCACACTTGCAGCCGCATTAAAAACACCATACAGGTAAACCTTTACCTTATCGTGGTAAGTTTCCATGCCCGTAATTTCGGTATCAGAAATAAATCGATATTCGCTATCGCCTCCATTATAAACACCCAATAAAATTGATTTTGGCTGATCATTTTCAAAACCGAACTGATAGTAACCAACTTTTTTACCCGGTACAAAGGCCACATTAATACCCTCATCAATTAAAAAAGTTTCATAATACCAAGGGCGGGTAATTTCCAGTTCATGATCGTATGTGGCCCGTTTTTTCCAACTGCTGATATCCAACTGGTTTACTGGCATAATAGAGAAAACTTCGCCCAAACGGTGCGAAACCACATTTAATGGGAAATTTGAAACCTGATCGTCCATGTAATCGTTCCGCATCGGGAACATCCTGATCATCTGGTTTGGAAGCTGAACAGTTGGCCTGGTAGGTTCTAACAACTGCCCTACGTTACCAATTTTGGGATCAACATATTTCAGGTTACCGGCGCCGGCATAATCTTGGGCCGAAAGCTGAAAAGTACTGAAGCTAATTATCAACGATAAGCAAAACTTAAAGCTATTTCTTTTGATCATTTGTGTATTCATTAAACGATTTAGGAATCCAATATAAAGCTTTAAAAGTAATTTTTTATATCGGATAATTTTATAACAATTTGGTTAACGAAGAAAGCGGACTGCTTAGATTGTGGATAAAAGACCTTTAAAACTCCTCCTGATTATTAACGAATAGGTTATTTTTGTAATTGATATGAATACGCCCGATCCGGACAACCAACTCCTTTTAGATTTTTTAGCTACAACCAACCAACCTGTATTTTTAACAGGAAAGGCCGGTACTGGAAAAACCACGCTGCTACGCAAAATTAGAGAAAGCACCAAGAAAAACTATGCTGTTGTTGCGCCTACAGCGGTTGCGGCCATCAATGCCGGCGGTGTTACGCTCCACTCCTTTTTCCAGATCCCTTTTGGGCCCCTGGTTCCCGTAGTGGACGAAAACGCCGAGCCGCAGCTAAAGTATTCTGACGAGAAAACAAGATTGCTCCGTTGCCTCGATCTTTTAATTATCGACGAGATCAGTATGGTGCGGGTGGATATCATCGATTTTATCGACCGCACCTTAAAAACCGTTAAAGGCTCAAACCGTCCCTTTGGTGGCGTACAGCTTTTAATGATCGGCGATCTTTACCAGCTTTCGCCAATTTTCCATGATGCCTGGCACATTCTGGGTGCTTATTATCAGAGTCCGTATTTTTTTGACAGCCTGATTTTTAGGTCTACCCCAATGCTCACCTTTGCTTTAAAAAAGGTTTACCGCCAATCAGACCCGGTATTCTTAAATATCCTGAACGGGATCAGGGAAAACAATATTGATGCAGCGCTGCTCGAAAAGCTCAACGAACGTTACGATCCCTCTTTAAACCAGGAATGGAAAGACGATTACATCACCCTAACTACGCACAACCAGCTCGTAAACGAAATAAATAAAGGCTGTTTAGAAAAACTGGATGGCGAAACTTTCGATTTTGATGCAGAAATAAGTGGCGATTTCCCGAAAGATGCCTACCCTACCGACGAGAAACTACAGTTAAAATTAGGTGCACAGGTAATCTTTATCAAAAACGACTCATCAGGCAAAAAACAGTTTTACAACGGAAAAGCGGCCAAAATAACGGCAATTAATGCAAACAGCATTAAGGTTAGCTTTACTGCCGATGGCCGCGAAATTGAGGTAGAAAGAGAAATATGGCAAAATGTTAAGTATAGCCTAAGCGAAGACGATAACAAGATAAACGAAAACAGCACAGGTTCCTTTTCGCAATACCCCTTTAAACTGGCCTGGGCCATAACCGTTCATAAAAGCCAGGGCTTAACTTTCGATAAAGCCATACTGGATGTAAGTACGGCATTTACGCACGGACAGGCCTATGTAGCGCTGAGCCGTTGCCGAAGCCTGGAAGGATTGATCCTGAAATCGCCTGTAGTGGCCGAAAATATCATTACCGACGCCAAAGTAATCGCTTTTACCAAAACCAGTCACCAGCAACAGCCCGATCGTGCGCAATTGGAACAGTATAGCCAGCAATATGCCTGGGGACTCATCCATGAGCTTTTGGATTTCTCTTTGATGGCCAAAGATTGGGAAAAACTTGGCCGCGCCAAACTGATAGATAAAGACGAGAAAAATGCATTTTTAGCCTTGTACGAACAGGGCAACCAGCTGCTGCAACAGGAGGTATTTAAAGTAGCAAGGAGTTTTATTGCCAAAGAATTTTCAAAAATATCGCCTGCTGCCCCTCCAGCCAGCGAACAGGCCTTTATGGAGCGCCTACAAAAAGCAGCCGATTATTTTGTACCCAGGCTGCAACAGGTTATTTCGCTTATGGAAAGGATTGTGGCGATCAACTTTTACAACGACAGCCATTCCGATAAACTGTTAGGCCTGCTAAAAGAGGCAAAAGACGCCTTAAAAATTAAACTGGCACTATTCGGAATTGCATGGGATCAATTTTCTGTCAAAAGTTATATCGATACTTTGCATGCAGCCAGCAATAAGCAGCCCGCCGAAAAAAAGCAGGTAAAATCGAGCATCAAACCTAAAGAGATTTCAAATCCGCAGGTGTATAAAAACCTGGTAGAATGGCGCAAAACAATTGCAGTACAAAGAGGCACGGCAGATCATGCTGTACTTTCTGACCTGGCCTTACTCGCCATTGCCGAGCGCTTGCCACGCACTACCGATCAGCTGGCGGCATTAAAAAGTGTGGGTATTGGGAATGCCAAAGAACTTGGGCAACAGATTACCAGAATTATCAATGCGCATTTAGGCACGAGCGAGCTTTTTTAAAACCGGGCCTAATCTGCAGATATTTTGGCTGATGTATTTTAGCCAATAAAATTTTCCGGGCTTCGCTTTTTTTTAATACTTTCGCAACCCCATTTTGGCAGCAATGCCCATAAACACCCGGCCATGAGTAAGTTTTTATACGGAATCGATTTTGGAACAACCAATTCGGCGCTTTCTATTTATGATGAAGAAAAAAGAGAAATCATCGATACCATTTCGATCCCTTCATTAATCTATTTTACCGAAACCAAAAGCATGGTAGATGGCGAAAGTCACATTGTAGGCGAAAACGCGATTGAGGCTTACCTGAACGATGGCATGAAAGGCAGGTTTATCAAATCGATAAAGCAGATCCTATCGCGCACTACCTTTACCGAAACCCGCATCCATAATAAAAGGTATACTGCTGCCGATCTGGTAACGTTGATCTTAAAGGATTTAAAGGAGAAAGCAGATAAAATTATCGGCGAAGATTGCGATAAAGCCGTTATTGGCCGTCCGGTTTTTTTTGATGATGATAATACCATGAAAGATACGCTGGCGCAAACCAGGTTAAAAAAAGCGGCAGAAAGTGCTGGTTTTAACGAAGTACGCTTTCAGTTCGAACCCATTGGTGCAGCCTTTGCCTATGAAAAAACAATTACCCAAAAAGAGCGCGTTTTGGTTGCCGATTTGGGTGGAGGTACAACTGATTTTACCTATCTCATCCTCGATCCGGATAAAGTGGGCAGCAAAGACAGGAAGAACGACATGATTGCTTCGGGCGGTATTTATATCGGTGGAGATAGTTTGGATTCGGCTTTTATGTGGGAGAAAGGCACACCTTATTTTGGTAAAAACACCATGTATGAGGCTACACCGGGCAAAGTATTGAACGTGCCTAAATCGCTTTTTGCCAACATCTGTACCTGGGATAAAATGAATTTCTTTAACGGCTTAAAAATTCAAAAGGAAATAGAAGAGTACTATTATTACTCTGGAAATGACCCTAAGTTTAAAAACCTGATTACCCTGATCGAAAACAACCTGGGTTATTCGCTGTTCCGATCGATCGAAAAAACCAAAATCGAGCTTTCAGACGAGCCTGTTTCTACATTTGCCTATAACAATATGGAAATTGTGATTGATGAAAACATTTCGCTCGAACAGTACAATGCCATCATCGAAAAAGACATCAATAAAATTGATACCTACCTGGATCAGTTTATGGAAACCCATAAAATTAAGCCACAGGATATTGATTGCTTGTTTTTAACAGGCGGAACATCGATGGTTGCGGCAGTACAAAAGCTATTTAAAAACAAATTTCCACATATCCCGCTAAACTCTGGCGATAACTTTAAAAGTGTAGCTAAGGGATTGGCTTATAGCGGCTATCTGTTTGAAGATTAAGTTCGTTACAACTAAACATGGAGGTTTCGGTTATCGAGGCATCTTTGTTAGTGGCGCCTTAAAAACCATATCAGGTAGGTAAGTTTATTCCGGCTTATAGGGCTAGAAGTAGAACATTATTTAATCATTGTAGCATTATGGTTGATCATTAACGCACCTCGGTTTATCATTAATGCACCTTGGTTTATCATTATTGCATTATGGTTGATCATTATCGCACTATGGTTTATCATTATTGCATTATGGTTTATCATTAATGCGTTATGGTTTATAATTAAAGCATTGTGGTTGATCATTAATACACCTTGGTTGATCAGAGCATCAAATCAGAACCTAAAATCATCTGTCATTCTGAATCTTTAAAACGGTGCCTAAGCGCTGTGTCTTCTGTGTTTCCGTAGCTAATTTTAACTAATTTGTCTATCTAAGATGTTTCGCAGGGAAAGCATATCAGCGAAAATCTGCGTTCCTTTTCTGCGAAAATCTGCGGGGAAAAGAATGCCAATCTTCCCGCAGATTTAAAGGGATAAATAACGCAGATTTGTGCAGATTTTACCAAGTATTTCAGCGGCACGTAATCTGCCCACTGCTGGTTTATGAGATAATGGAAGAAGATCCTTCGACTTCGCTCAGGATGACAGATAACGGTAGGTTAGTTTCTGCACCCTGCTATCTGCACCCTGCTACCGGCCTAGCAGATTTTCGCCGGAAAAAGCACGGAAATCCTTACTCTCCCTTTCATCCCGCACTGTCCAAGGCAGGATCAAGTGCGTGCGCAGGGATGAGTGAAAGGAAGTGCCTAGAAACTGCCGCTATAAAGATTTCCGTAGGTTTTTACAAGAAAAGATGCAAGCCTTGATTTTTGGTTACCTTTTTATCAAGAAAAAGGTAAGAGCCCTTCGGTGGCTAACCGAGGCAAGCCCGAGCAAGGGGCAAAACAGCGCGAACGCTTTAAGATTCCCGCCTACGCGAGAATGACGGGTTGGTGTAATGGAATGGTTCAATTTAACCCTTTCAAGAAGATCCTTCGCTGTGCTCAGGATGACAGGTTATGGCAAAATATTACAACGACTTGTAATCTGCACTAAGCTATCTGAGTTGATCTGTACATATCTGTGATTAAATAAGCACCCTCGCTCCGTGTCTTCCGTGCTTCCGTGGCAAAAAACAATACAAAAAAGTCTTAGCCAAACGCTAAGGCCAGTAAAGAGAGATCCTTCGACTGCGCTGCCATTGACAGACACCTATAGAAAAAATCCGTCATCTCGATCCGATAGCTATCGGATGAAGCGCAGCGTAACGGAGAGATCTATTAAGAAAGATTTCTCGACTACGCTGCACCCGATAGCTATCGGGTCCGCTCGAAATGACGGCCTCTGAGTGATATTAACGATTATAATCCCAATTACCTCCCACTCTGCTTGCTGCCCAAAACAGGCACATTTGCGGTCAGTTTTTTAAAACCAAACCTCGATGGCAAGTTAGACGAACAACAGGCTGCTGGTTTCTTTTTTACCTTAGCCTCTGCAGTTTCTTTCGCCCTATCGTTTTTGCAGGCTACAAGTAAAGCGCAGGATAAAATAAAAACAGCTTGATTCAATTTAGCTTTCATTATTTTTCAATTTCTGACCAATCAAAACGTGGGTTTTCGGCCGGTGTTTTAGCCTGTTTCATCAAAGCATATAGCGCCTTTACCGTTTCAGGATTTTTAGCAGCAATATCATTTTTCTCACCAATATCGGCCTTTAAATTATATAACTCCAGTTTCTCGGCAGTGCCTTTATCCTTAAAACGGATCAGTTTCCAATCACCTTTGGTTAAAGCTTCTTTTAAACCGCCTTCGTTAAACTGCCAGTAAAAATAATCGTGCTCCTTAACAGCTTTTTTACCGCTCAATAGTGGAGAAAAAGATAGACCATCAATATTTTTAGGCGAAGGAGTTCCGGTTAATTCGCCTAGGGTAGGCAAAATATCCCAAAATGCCCATGGACTTGGATTTACTTGTCCACCGGCTATTTTACCCGTAGCCCTTACAATTAAAGGTACGCGGATTCCACCCTCATATAAATCTCTTTTTACACCCCTAAACTCGCCACCACTGTTAAAATACACAGGATCGGCCCCACCTTCTTTGTGCGGACCATTATCGCTGGTAAAGAAAATATAGGTATCATTATCCAAACCAAGTTTTTTAATCAGCTCTACAATGGTACCCACATCAGCATCCAGTTTATTTACCATTGCAGCAAAAGTGGCATGCGGCTGTGCCTGACTATCGTAATTTCCTTTTTTCTCAAAGGGTGTTTCTGGCGGGAACTTGCTCGAGCCATCTTCATTTTGGAATTTCTTTAACAATGCGGCCGGTACCTTTAGTTCGGCATGCGGAACGGTTAAAGGCAGGTACAAAAAGAAAGGCTGATCTTTATTTGCATTGATAAAATCAACAGCCTTATTTACAATCAGATCTTCTGTGTACTGCGTAGTATCAACCGGAACTTCAACAGTTTTACCGCCAACAATTTCGTATAAGCGGTTGGTATAATAATCGTGTGCATGCGATTGATCGAGATAGCCATAAAAACTATCGAAACCTTTTAAGTGCGGTGCACCTTTACTGTCTTCATCACCCAGCCCCCACTTGCCAAACATACCTGTTTTATACCCGTTGCCTTTTAAACGTTCAGCCAAGGTTATATCCTGCGTACGCAATGCACCAAGGCCATCTTTAGCCTTTGCATTGCCCCTAACCCAGGCATGCCCCATGTTGTAGCCCGTCATTAAAGCACATCTGGATGGTGCGCAAACGGTATTTCCAGAATAAAACCGGGTAAATTTTATACCTTCTCCAGCCAGTTTATCTAAATTGGGGGTTGGTATCTTACTATTAGGGTTAAAGCTTTGTACATTGCCGTAGCCCAAATCATCGGCCAGGATAAAAATAATATTCGGCTTGCGTTTGCTCTGCGCCTGGACTTCAGTATAACTGCTCAACAGCAGGCCTAGTGCTATACATTTCAATATAAGTTTCATATTTATTTATTGTAGTTAGGGTTTTGTTTTAATGATGGATTGTTTTGAATGGCAATAGAAGGAACCGGCCATAAATAATCTTTATTGGCATCAAAAAGTCGGCTATCAATTCTGGCTCCTGCACTGTTTGTTATATTTCCATTCAATACCTGCTCTGCAATTCTCCATCGGCGTACATCGTAATAGTACAGGCCTTCACCTGCCAGCTCTATCCTGCGCTCGTGCCTAATTTCGGCACGGAGCTCATCCCTACCCAAGGTAGCAGGAATATTTGGCATCTTGGCCCTTGCCCTTACTAAATTTAAGGCATCAAAAACCGATTGATCAGGTCCTGAATCTTCGTTTTTAGCTTCTGCGTACATTAAAAGGACATCGGCATAACGCAGTAAAATTAAATTTAATTCGGATGTTCCGCTGGTTGGTGCTGCAACAGGCTTTTCATTATCCTTAAAAATAGTGTATTTTTTTAATCCATAGCCTGTACTTGGGTACTGAATTGCTGTTACTGTTGCACCTTTAAACTGGGTTCCAGGTAAAATTACCGTTGCCTGCAACCTGCTGTCGCGGTTTTCGAAAGGTTTAGCCGCATTGTAAACCGATGAGCTGGCAATGGGTTTACCATCAGTAGCATAGTAGCTGTTTACCAGGTCGGGCAATGGTGCTGATCCCAATTGCTGATCCAAGCTGATATCCAACGAATGGGTAAACTCAGGGTATTTGTACTGTACATCAAAAATTACTTCGGCGTTCCCTTCATTCTCCAGGTAAAATAAACCACGGTAATCTGGAAATAAGCTGTATACTTTCAAATCGATAACCGCTTTTGCGGCTTCGGCAGCTTCTTTCCAACGTTTTGCGTAAAGCAACACCCGCGCTTTTAAAGCCAGGGCGGCACCACGCGTTACCCTTCCTTTATCCGCTCCCGAATAGCTCAACGGTAATGACGTACCAGTTGATGCTTCAGTTAAGTCTTTTAAAATCTGGGCCAACAGCTCATCTGCCGAATTCCTTGGCAGCGCTGCCTGTGTTTCATAGTTGGTAGCCTCAGTAATTAAAGGTGCGCCACCAAATAAATTCCACAGCGGCAGGTAATAAAGCGCACGCAGGTACTTTGCTTCGGCTTTATATCTTTCCTTTAAAGTAGCATCCATGCTTACCTTGTCAATATTGGCCAGCACATTGTTTGCCCTGCCAATGCCCTTGTAGCTACCGTTCCAGGTTTCGTTAAAATAACCCGTGGCTGCGTTGTGCAGTCCCCGCGAAATAATATTATAATCGTTGTTATACTGGTAAGTGTTCGGGCTTAAAGCATCAAGGTAAATCGAATTGGCCGCGTAAACATTATAGTAAATTGCCGCATATGTTCCGTTTAGGGCAGCTTCTGCCTGCACTTTGGTATTCCAGTAGGTGTCTTGCGTAAAACGGTCGGTTGGCGTAACATCCAGATAATCTTTACAACCGAACAAGAACACCGGAATCAATACTAATAAAATATATTTTTTCATGACCTGTTATTTAAATGATACATTAATTCCGGCACTGATCGTTTTGGCATTGGGATACTCGATCAGATCTGCGCGGGTTAAATTCCGCTCCGGATCGCTAAATTTGAACTTCGAAAAAGTGAGGTAGTTCTGTGCATTCACAAATACCTTCAGCACATCTATCCCAGCTTTGTTTAACCACCTGTTGGGGAAAGAATAACTGATCTGCACATTTTTCAGTCTTAAATAGGAAGCATCCCTAATCCAAAAACTAGAAGTTTGGAAGTTTTGCGGATACCCGTTGGAAGTGGTTAATCTTGGTAAAGTGGCACCGGTATTGGTAGGCGTCCACGAATCGGTAAGCCAATCTTTGGTTACGCCCGCACCGTTTTTGAAAGGTTGCGCCAAATTGCCCGTTAAATAAGTATCAACATCCTGCAGGCCTTGAAAAATGAAGCTGAAATCCCATCTTTTATAACCAAAGCCGCCCGAAAACCCAAATACAAATTTCGGAATACTATTACCGATCACCACACGGTCATTGTTATCAATTACGCCGTTACCATCCACGTCTTTGTATTTCAGATCGCCCGGCACTGTGCCTGCATTTTGAAAGGCATGTGCCTTAACCTCATCTGCGGTCTGGAAAATCCCTTCGGCCTGTAAGCCAAAAAAGCTATCAATGGCCGATCCTTCCTGGATAATGGTGTTGCCGCTATAATATTTCTGGCCGTTTACATTGGTTACCTTGTTTTTTACATATGTAAGGTTGGCATCAATATTATACCTAAAATCTTTTACCGAATCTTTAAAGCCCAGGGTAACTTCGAATCCACGGTTGTTTACAGCACCGATGTTTTTAACCGGACCGGTTAGGTTGCCTACCTGTGCCGGAACACTGATCTGCCTTAAAATTTTTGAAGTCTGTTTATCAAAAAAATCGACCTCAAAGCTGAGTTTACCTTTAAAGAAGCTGCCTTCTAAACCAATATCGCTCATGGTTGTGGTTTCCCAGGTTATATTCGGGTCGCTTAACTGTGTAATGGCTGCACCGCTTACAACCGAACCGTTAAAGTTGTAATTCTGTCCGAGGGCTATCGCATCTACATAACTAAACAGCGAAACATTCTGGTTGCCCAGTTTACCGTAAGAAGCCCGCAGCTTTAAATTGCTGAACACATTTAAATCCTTGATAAAATCTTCTTCGCTGGCCCGCCACCCGGCAGAAAAGGAAGGAAAAAAGCCCCACCTGTTGGCTTTCGCAAAGCGCGATGAACCATCATACCTAAAGTTGGCCTCCAACAGGTACTTTTCGTTATAGTTGTAATTAAAACGGCCAAAATAAGATTGCAAACGCGAAGCACCTGATGTACCGCTAACCTGTGGCGATGTACTTCCGGCATTCAGCTCGGTTAAATCGTTGCCCAGATAACCTTCGTTATAGGCCGAAAAATTCCCATCATCAAAACGCTCCAAACTAAAACCTCCTAACACGCCAAAATGGTGCTTATCTAACGATCCTTCCCAATTCAATGTATGGAAATTAGTAATGTTGATATTGTTCTGGCTGATCTGCCTAACCCCACGTGCGGGCGTATTACCGATAGGTGTTACCACCCCTGTTTTGGGATTGGTTAAATTAATAGCCGGATACGAGTATTTATTGATGCCGTAAAGTAGATTGGCGCCCAGAGTAGTTTTATACTTGATATTAAAAGGCAACTGATATTCTAAAAACACATTGGCCAAAGTACGGTACTGGTTATTTTTGTTAAAACCTTCGTTGGCCAAGGCTACCGTATTTCGGAAAAAGTTATGCCCCGGCACGCGTATCCATTGATCGGCATAGGTCCCATCCTGTGCATAAGGTGTTTGAAAAGGCAAACCACGATAAGTTAAACCCATTAAACCACCCTCGCCATTTCCATCATCGGCGCTGTATGCACTTTCTCTGCTGTTCCAAAAATTAGCCGTTAAACTGGCACCAACCTTTAGGTTTTTGGTTACATCAGAACTGATGTTGGTATTTAAAGAATATCTTTTGCCCGATGAGGCAATTAAAATTCCATCCTGATCCAAATAGCCCAGCGAGATGGAAAAAGCTGTTTTTTCTGTTCCCCCGGAAATGCGGAGATTATGTTCCTGGATAGCCGCATTACGGAACATCACATCAAACCAATTGGTGTTAGGGTAAATAAATGGATCGGTACCCGTCCTGAATTCGTTGATCAGTGCATCGCTGCTTTCAGCCGGTTTGCCCTCATTGGCAAGCGCCCTGTTTTTGCCGATCATGTAATCTACCGTATTGGTTACCACATCCGGAAATTGGGTAGCCTTTTGCGAGCCGGCATAAAAACTGTAATCGATAGAAAAGGTTCCTTTTTTACCTGTTTTGGTTTTAACCAAAATTACACCATTGGCTGCACGGTTACCATAAATGGCCGCCGAAGCCGCATCTTTTAAAACCGTTACACTTTCAATATCATTGGGGTTAACATCGCCCAATGGATATTCGATACCATCTACCAAAACTAGCGGATTGTTATTGTTCAAAGTCCCTGCACCGCGGATACGGATTGTAGCTCCATCGGCCCCCGGCCTACCCTTGGTCTGGTTGGTAAAAACACCCGGCACATTTTGAAGGGCCTGTGTCGAATTGGTTATCGGCCGGTTGGCCAGCGTTTTGGCATCAACAGTAGCCAAAGAACCGGTAAGGTTTATCTTTTTCTGCGTGCCATAGCCCACAACCACTACATCATCAAGCGGGTTGTTATCTTCCACCAGCTCAACGGTAACCTGGTTTTGGGTAACCACCAATTCGGTTTGTTTGTAGCCCACAAAATTAACCAATAAGGTAAATGGGTACTTCTGTCCGGTAATTAAGCGGAACTTACCTTCGCGGTCGGTTGAAGCGCCATTGGTTGTGCCCTGGATTTTAACGGAGGCCCCAATTAATGTTTCCTTCGTTCTAGAATCGATAACCGTACCCGATAAAGTGGCATTGATGGTAGGCTCTGTAGGATTTTGTGCCAGAGCGAACAGCGGTAAACAAAAAACTAAAATTGAGGTTAAAAAACGGCCTGCTGGCCCGAAATCCAATTTAAAACTGGACGTAATACTTCGTAAAGCCAAAGCCTGCTGCACAGGATTGACTTTCTCAAAATTTTGCATAACTTTGAAATAGGTGATTTGAATTGATTTAAAACAGGCGCAACGCCAATTGAATTCCTGTTTTGTTAATTTTGCCTAGGGAAAATACAGCTTGTATTTTCCTTTTTTTTTGCCCTACCTTCTCATGGGCCGGGTCAAATATTTAGATTAGATCAACAACAATTCATCCTAGTTTTGCTTTCTGATAGCGCTTTTGGAGCGGCAATAGATTTGGTAAAGGCTTGTTTCATAATGATTATATTTTTGGCAAATATAATTTTTTTTAAATAGACTACAAATTTACTAGACTTTTATTTTGTTTAATATCATTTTGTTTTGCTCAAATATCCTAAACAAGAAAGATTAATATTTTGTACCCCTAAACGGAATATTTTTTTCTGCTTTAGGATAAGATTTTATAATTTAGTCCTGTAAAATTGGTGCGGCTGATAAAATAGAGGCAGTAAGCAAAGCCTTACGCGTTAGGCGCTCAGGCAAGTAATGTGGTGAGGGTATGGAATACCTGTTTCTGGAAGAGGTGAAATCAAATTGATGCGCACTTCTTTGATACGGACGCACCAATTTTCAATTTTACAGGCTTAAACGGCTAAACTGCGAAACCGACATGCCTTTATAGCGCCTAAAGGTGGTACTAAAATTAACCGTTTGCTCGAATCCCAGTATCCCCGCTATTTCATCAACCGTATAATCGCTGTTTCTCAGTAATTCTTCTGCTTCGCGCATAATCCGGTCTTTAATAAGTACAGCAAGGCTTTTACCTAAAACACGGTCTAAGAAACGGTTCAGTTTACTTGGGCTCATGCCCATGCCCTCTGCGTAAAACTGTATGGCGCGTTCCTGCCTGTAAAACTGCTCTAAAATAGCCCTGAAGCGAAGCACGTACTGGAGTTCATCCAAAGTTAAGGCGGCCAAATAGCCATCCAAGCCGGCGGTAAAGCCTAAAAAAAGTGATAAATATTGCGCCAAAAAAGGCATATCCTTTTTGGCCTTGATTTCTTTCTGCAGCTGGTGCAGCAAACTATAGGTTTTGGTAAACTCTGTCCCTTCCAGGTCGCGGAAAGACAGGTTTAGGAAAAGATTTTTGGCGAGCGGATCTAAGTGCTGGAGTAAAAACTCAGCATATAACATACTGCTGAAGTTAAGCCAATAACCAGAAACAATTTGCCCCTCGAGCCTCACCAGCCCTTCCTCTGGAATAAAGAAAATCCTATGATCCAACAGCTTATAATCGCCAGAGTTCATGCACAGAAAGCCCTTGCCTTCTTTAACAATCAACATGCGCATAGGATATATGGCCTGTAGCGCACGCTCTCTTTTAAAAATTCCGCTAATTGGCTCTAGCTGTATCATAATAAAATCAAAAGGATTAACATTTGTAAGACCAAAATTACAGTATTTGGTTACAAAGTGTTAAAATTATTTATCAGAAACCATGGTATGTGCCACAAAAAAAACCTTCTGAAGAATTTCAAAAGGTATTGTTAAGCAAAAATATATTTAATTAATCAATCACTTGAACATTTACAGCTATTGATAAAGCTTGATGCATGTCAAAAGAAACTTTCAAACCTGCTTTTAAATTAATTCCGTTCAATGCGCCTTTTTGATAGACCAAAACTTCTTCTCCGAAATCAGTTTCTATCTTACCAAAACCTTCTGCTTCATTATAATATCCTATTGTTCCCATCTGTTTTATCATCCTGGCCTTAACTCCATATGCTTTGTGGGTTTAATTCTAAAACTGTGCCAAAATAAAATGAGCCGCACAGCTAAGGGTAACACATTGGCCAACATTGAGCATAATCGGCTATTATTATGCAGATAAAACAGTTACCTGTACTGCTTCTACCCCTTTGGGAGTAAATTCGATATTAAATTGAACAATATTTTCGGGTTTAATCTGGCTACTTAACCCATGCGCAAAAACATTAACTTCGTTACCACCGTTTGAAGGGGTTATAGCGCCAAATCCCTCTTCATCATTGTAAAATTTTACAGTACCTAATCTCATCATGTATTAAATTAACTTTACATTAATGGCATTGGCACCTTTTTTACCTTCCGCAATATCAAATTCAACCAGATCGTGCTGATTTATCTTATCTGTTAAACCTGATGCGTGAACGAAGACCTCTTCTCCGCTTTCGAGTACAATAAACCCAAAACCTTTTGAGTCATTATAAAATTTTACCTTTCCCTGCATTTAATTTAGAATTTTGAGTATAAACATACAATAACAATGCAAAATTTAAAATACCTAATCGATTTATATATAAAATTAATAGATAAAGCGATATTTCTGTGGGTATTAAAACATCGCAGTTGGGAAAAAGTTTAGAAAAGTAAAAAAATATCGAACAACGGGCGAAGTAACATCAATTCGTTTTTAACACTAAGCCTTTAGATTAAAAAAGCATGGAGATAGGGAGATTTTCATCAGCATTAAACCGCTATATGTGCATCAGGTTTGATAGAGAAAAAAAATCAATAAACCTGCAGAGGTTGGAGCACGCAATGATAGCTGAAGGCAAAAACCATCCGCCTCCACACAGAAGTTACTATATTTTGCAGCAACATGCTTATTAAACTTCTATAGCTCCATTAGCCACGCACCCCTCTCTAAGAAGAAACGGCGACATAATGTAGACAAGCATGATCATTGTTGCCTGCACAAGAAAAAATGAATTCTTTTCAATCGAATTTGGGACAATAATACCCCATCAAAAAACAAAAGAGTAAACTCTTTAAATCAATCTGATTATCGAACTAGCTATTTTTACCACTAAAAATTACCAAGAAAACACTAAAACCACCCAAAAGGAAAACTATTCCAAGAATCAAATTTAATTTATCGCCCATTCTGTAAGCTACAAATTAATTTTGTAATGACAATAGTCTGACAGAAAATATTTTTAAAATATTCTTAAAAGTGTTAAGGTTTGCAGTTTTTGGATCAATTTTAAGCCACAATTTGATTTGGCACAGCTGCTAAAATCAGTTGAAAACCGATAGAAAAAAATCGTTGGCCTTGATAAATTTAATTAAAACTGGCATTTGGAACTAAAAATTGTGAGAATTGCTGTACGGAATTTTAAACCAAGGATCTGGTTTTAATTTTAAGCTTAGGTGCCATCATAATATTTTTCGCCACTACTCCCCTTTTGGTAATTATAGTATCAAACTCAACCGAACTTCCAATATACAAACCCTTCGCCTTACAATCTACAATGTCGAAATAGATGCTTTCGGTTACCAGATATTGAGAGATTAATCCAAAACCCCTCTGTTTATTATATGCTGTAATTACACCAATCATAAAATTTATTTTAGCGATTTTAACGGATTTAAAGCTAACATTATCAATACAATACCACCACAACAGTAGAGCTGATCAAGAAATTAATAGATGAGCGGCTGAGATTGGTTGATGAATTTATTTTGCGGCAGAATGCAGTGCATATGTTAAGCATATTGCACCTGTTTTTAAGGCATTTACCTAAAATTAAAACTTATATCGCTACCACCTGTTCATTAATATACACCAATATCTTCCAAATATGAAAAAGCTAACCAAAAACAGTTCGGAAAAAGAATTAGATAATGTTAAAGAAGGCGATAACATACAAGATGACACAGGCAAACAGGGAGAAGTTTCGCGGATTGAAATTTTGCGCCGCAAGCGTGAAAAACAATATTACTACAAGCTCAAAAACGATGGTACTATTTTGGTTATAAAGCAATGTTCACTATAAAAAGCAGTTTTCTTTACGCATAAGGAGTTGCCAGACAATTGAAGTAGACTAAACTAAAAGCTTAAATCAGAATATCATTATAAATATAATTACAGCTACAGCCTGTTGTCTTTTTTCGCATAAATTTTGATACAATCCCCATTGCATCAAAACTATGTCCTATATTTATTGGATACACAATTTAACCAAGTAGATGAAAACAACCTTTACGCTAATGCTATCTGCCGCTGCATTACTATTGATTTCGGCAACCACATTAAAAAACAACTATCAGCAAAACAACAAAAAACTGTTTCCTTACAATAAAATCGACACGCCAGACCAAGATAGATTTGTAAAAGTTACCCTGGCCCAGGGCGAGTTTACCGAACCAACCGAGATGGCCGTTTTACCTAATCTGGATATTCTCGTTACACAGCGCCGCGGCGAACTGTTGATTTATAAAAACCAGACCAAAAAAATTAAAGAGGCCGGCAAACTCGATGTATATTTTAAAACAAACACGCCGGACGTAAATGCCGAAGAAGGCTTGTTGGGAATGGCAGCCGACCCAAAATTTGCCGTCAACAAATATATTTATCTTTTTTATAGTCCTTTTGATAAATCGGTAAATCGTTTATCCAGGTTTAAGCTGGTTAACGATGAGCTGGTAAAAGAATCCGAAAAAATAATCCTGGAGTTTTACTCGCAGCGCGAAATCTGCTGCCACACGGGCGGATCTATAGCTTTCGGATCGGATAACTTATTGTATGTTTCTACCGGCGATAACTCTACTCCATTTGATGCGCCAAAACAGCAATTTGTAAATAAAGGTTATGCACCGCTTGATAACAGAAAGGGTTTTGAGCAGTACGATGCCAGAAGATCGGCCGGAAATACCAATGATTTAAGGGGTAAAATTTTAAGGATAAAGGTTAACGAAGATGGAACCTACAGCATTCCTGACGGTAATCTTTTCGGCAAAAACAACCCAAAGGGAAGGCCCGAAATTTATGTAATGGGTAACAGAAACCCTTACCGTATCTCGGTTGATCAGAAGAACAATTTTTTATACTGGGGTGAAGTTGGCCCCGATGCCAGTAATGATGATGCTTTACGTGGGCCAAGGGGTTATGATGAGGTAAACCAGGCCAGAAAAGCGGGAAATTTTGGCTGGCCATTATTTATCGGCAATAACTATCCTTACAGGGCTTACGATTTTACTAACGGTGAAAACGGCAATGCTTTTGATCCCGCTGTGCCAATTAACAATTCGCCAAATAATACCGGCCTTAGTCAACTGCCGCCCGCTCAGCCAGCTTATATATGGTATCCATATGGCGAATCGAAAGAATTTCCGCAGGTTGGTGCCGGTGGCCGTACAGCAATGGCCGGTCCGGTGTATTATGCCACAGCAAACTCGCCTTATCCTGCTTATTACAACGGGAAACTGATTATTTACGAATGGGTACGTGGATGGGTAAAAGCTGTAACCATGAATGCTGCTGGCGATTACATCAGCATGGAACCTTTCTTATCTAAAGTTCCTTTGGCTGCACCAATTGATATGGAGCTGGGTCCTGATGGCAAATTGTACATCCTTGAATATGGTAAAGGTTGGTTCAGTAAAAACCCCGATGCTGCAATTACCCGTATCGATTATTTGAAAGGAAACCGCCCACCAACAGTAGAAAGCTTAACGATTGCAAGAACAAGCGGCCTTTTACCTTATAAAATGACCGCTAGTGTGAAAGCTAAAGATCCTGATGGAGGTGCTTTAACCTATGTTTGGAATTTGGGCAAGGGCATTACCAAAACAACCACCTCGCCTACCCTGCAATATACTTTTACCAAAGCAGGAGAATATCCGGTAAGTGTTACAGCCATGGATAAAAGCAAAGCCACAGCCAAAAGCCAGGTTGTACCTGTTTTTGCAGGTAACGAGCATCCTAATGTATCTATTCTTTTAAGTGGAAATAAAAGTTTCTATTTCCCGAATAAAGTGGTTGATTATAAGGTTTTGGTGAGCGATAGAGGGGCAAAAGTAAATAATAACCGCATTTACATCTCTAATACCTATACTGAAGGAACAGACATGGCCGGCGCTCAGTTGGGTCACCAGCAGGCCGCACAAACGGTTATCGGTAAGGCTTTAATGCTAAAATCAGACTGTAGTACCTGCCACAAAGAAGCCGCTGTTTCTATTGGTCCTGCATTTGATAAAATTGCCGCAAAATACAAGAACGACAGCAAGGCGGTTGATTATCTTGCTTCGAAAGTAATTGGTGGCAGCCATGGGGTTTGGGGAGAAGTGCCTATGCCGGCCCATAGCGCAATGAAAGAGTCTGATGTGAAAAAAATAACCGAGTGGATTATGACCCTTGGCAATAAAGAAGCAGCGGTAGCCTCATTGCCTACTGCAGGTAAAATTATTCCGCCTGCCGCCGTAGATAAAAAGAAATCCGTAATGACCTTGAAGGCCAGCTATACGGATGCAGGTGCAAAAGGCTTAAAACCTTTAACAACAACCAATCTGGTTAACCTAAAAAGCAATGTAATTGATGCTGATGACATTAAAAATTTTGAAGGTTTTGAACGCAAGGATATTTATGGTGGAGAAAAATTGGTTTTAACTAAGGATAATGGCTGGATAGGCATTAAAAATATTGATTTAACAGGCATTTCAGGCTTTTCTTATGCATTTTTAAACCTTGATCCCGGATCAGATGGAGAAATCGAAATCAGATTAGATGACAGTAAAGGTATCATGATCGGAAAATCAACATTTAGAAAAAGTATTCCAATCAATATGATTTCGGATGGAAAATCCCATAACATTTATTTTGTATTCAAAGAACTAAAAACTGGTGACAAAAAGAATCGACCAATTCTTCAGTCGATCACTGTAGAGCCTAAATAATTTACGTAATTGTAGTGTTGTCGTCATTCCCGCGCAGGCGGGAATCTTAATGCAAATAAAAAATACCACTAAAGCATTAAGATTCCCAATCAAGTTGGGAATGACGCATCTACAAAATATCACTTGGCAATTAGGCACTACAGGCTTTTGATTATAAAAAATATCCTTTAATACCATTTCTTTACATCTGCAATAATATCTTTGCAGCTCATCCATAAAAAGATATGCAGCACATAAAGAACGTTATTTTTGATTACGGAAACGTAATATTCGATATAGATTTTAGAATAGCTCAGGCTTCTTTCCAAAAACTGGGCATCAACAATGTTGAAACCTTTTTTGCACACAAGGCCCATAACCAATTGTTTGACGATTTTGAAACGGGTGCAATTTCTCCTGCCGAATTTAGAGCCGGCATTAGAAAAGCAGCCAACAAACCCGAGCTTACCGATAAACAGATTGATGATGCCTGGAACAGCTTATTGATTGGAACGATACAGCAAAACCACGATTTATTGCTGCAGGTTAAAGAAAAATACCGCACTTTTTTATTGAGCAACAACAACGAAATCCATTACAATTGGATTATCGATTACCTTAAAACCACATTCAAAATCAATAATTACGACGATTTTTTCGAGAAAGCTTATTTCTCGCAGCACATGAAATTACGTAAACCCAACACCAATATTTTTGAACAGGTACTAAAAGAGAACAATTTAAATCCTGCAGAAACATTATTTATTGATGATAGTCCACAACATATTGAAGGGGCTAAAAAAGTGGGCTTAAATACTTTACTGATGACAGAAAAGCCAGCGCAGCTAGAAGCGTTTTTAAAAGCGAATGGAATTCTGTAAATTGGGGTATGGCAGAAAAAAAGTTTAAATTGCTCAAAGAGTTTTATCCGTTTTACCTTTCAGAACATGTTAATACGACCTCGAGGGTGCTCCATTTTATCGGCACCGGACTGGTTGTGCTGGCTTTTTTTACCGGCTTTCTCTTTCACAACTGGCGCTTCTTTTTGCTCATGCCCGTTGTGGGTTATGGGTTTGCCTGGATGGGGCACTTCTTTTTCGAAAAGAACAAACCTGCCACTTTCCAGTATCCTGGCTATAGCTTAGCGAGCGATTTTATCCTGTTTTACGATTTATTAACCGAGAAGCAATCTTTTGTGGTAAAGAAATAATTTCAGTTGGCAATTTTCAGTTGGCAGTCTCTAAAACTGAAAACTACCAACTGCTTACTGAAGACTGCTAACCGAACTACAGTTTTCTTCTTTTTAATTCTCTTTCAATTAAACCAAGCTCTCTGCCTGTTTGGCCAGCTACCGAAGTATTTTCCTGCGCTCTTCTAAACAAATAAGGCATTACCGCTTTAATTGGTCCATAAGGCACATATTTGGCTACATTATAGTTCGAATCGGCCAGGTTAAAACTTAAGTTATCGCTCATCCCCAGCAATTGGGCAAAATATACATGCGGGTGGTTATGTGCGATATTTTTTTCTTCAAGCAGGTAAGTTAATAAGCGGCTGCTATCTTCATTGTGTGTACCGGCAACTATCGCAATTTCTTCAATATGATCTACACAATAGCGTAACGATTCGTTGTAGTCACGGTCCGAAGCTTCCTTATCTGGCTGGATTGGAGAAGGATAGCCCATTTCGGCAGCACGTTTGCGTTCTTTCTCCATATACGCACCCCTAACCATTTTAACGCCCAAAATAAAACCATCTGCCTTGGCAATTAAATGATCGGCTTTCATATCGGCCAGCTTATCGTGGCGGTACATCTGGTAAGTGTTATAAACAATAATGCGTTCGCGGTTAAATTTGCGCATCATGTCCAAAGCCAGCTCATCAATCGTATCCTGTATCCAGGTTTCCTCTGCATCGATCATAATCGGCACACCTTTTTCGTAAGCCGTTTTACAGATCATTTCGCAACGTAATTTTACTTTTGCATACTCAGCCTGTTCTGCTTCAGATAGGGTTTCTTTCGCATCTAACTTTTGCAATAAAGCAAAACGCCCTATACCGGTAATCTTAAAAACTGTGATGGGAATTTTATGATCTCCATCTGCACGAACAATGGTACGTATAATTTCAGCGCAGGTTTCATCAAAAACCTGTTCCTCTTCTTCACCTTCAACCGAATAATCCAAAATGGTACCCACACCACCTTTATCTAACTGATCTATCGCCTTGTTACATTCTGCAATGGTTTCGCCACCGCAAAATTGCTGAAAAATGGTTGCCTTAATTGCGCCCTGGATAGGCAGGCCAATGTTTAAAAAGAAATTGGTAATGGCGGGGCCAACTTTTGTAAGAAAATTATTGGCAATTATTTTGAAAAGCCAGTAGGCCTTTTTTAGTTCTGTATTGCTTTTTTGACGGAAAGCTACTTCAGTGTTATCGAAATTGGGTTGTTTGTTGGGGGATAAATCCATTTTTGTTTATAATTAAGTCAGATTGGTGCAAAATTATAAAAAGCATTGATTGTTAAAACTAAAAACCTTGAAATAATCGTATTTTTGCACAAAATGATACAATTCAAATTAGAGGGCGAATTTATTCCACTCATCCAGCTTTTAAAAGCTACCGGATTGGTTGGAAGCGGCGGCGATGCCCAAACCGTTGTAGAAGATGGCTTAGTAAAATGTAACGGCGAAGTAGATTATCGCAAACGTTATAAGGTTAGAGTTGGCGATATTATTACTTTTGGGGAAAATAAAATAGAAGTGATTTAATGAAAACCTTAACCAGCGCAGGCCATTCCCTTTATTTCGAAAGTAATTTAGAAGCACTAAAAACGCTTTTAGCAAGCAATACGTACAGCAAAGTTTTTGTTCTTGCAGATGAGCATACCAGCGAAATCTGTTTACCTCTTTTTCAGTCGCTCTTGGATGATTTTTCTGAATTCGACCTCATCGAAACTTCGGCAGGAGAAGAAAACAAAAACATCGATTTTTGTATCGGCATCTGGAAAACCCTATTGGATTTTGAAGCCGACCGCAAAAGCTTAATGATTAATCTTGGCGGTGGTGTAATTACCGATATGGGCGGTTTTATCGCTTCTACTTATAAACGTGGAATCGATTTTATCAATGTACCTACTACCCTACTTTCGCAGGTTGATGCCTCGGTGGGTGGCAAAACAGGTATAGATGTAGATACCGTTAAAAATATGGTTGGTACTTTTACCTTACCACAAATGGTTTTTATCGAAACCGGATTTTTAAAAACCCTGCCTCAGCGCGAGCTTTTATCCGGCTTTGCAGAAATGATCAAACATGGCTTAATTTACGACAAGGCTTACTACGATAAATTAAAAACCACCGATTATCTAACCCCAACGGCTGAAGATATTTACCGTTCGGTAGAAATAAAGAATGACGTGGTCACCATCGATCCGCATGAGAAAAACCTGCGCAAGATCTTAAATTTCGGTCACACCATTGGGCATGCCGTAGAAAGCTACTCGTTGGCAAATGATGAAAACCCCTTAACGCACGGTGAAGCCATTGCCATCGGTTTTGTATGCGAGGCTGCACTTTCTATCAAAAACAGCACCCTTACCAAAGAAGAACTCAACGATATTAGCGGATACATCCTTTCGTTATATCCTAAATACCACATTAAAAAAGAAAGCTTTGATACACTTTTAACGTTGATGCAAAGCGACAAAAAGAATGAAGATGGCAATATTTTGTTCTCTTTATTAGAAACTGTAGGCAAATGCACGTTTAACTGCCGTGTAAGCTCAAGCGATATTTTAAGCAGTTTGGATTATTACAATAGTTTATAAAATGAATTTTACCGGAAGTGATATTTCTGTAATCGGGCTGTTTAGCTTTGTAATCGTTTTAACCTTGGTTGAAATGTATTTTAGCTATGCGCACGACAGAAAATTATATACCAAACGCGATACCTGGACCAATATTTACCTGATGCTTGCAGCCGTTGTCATTAATCTGGCCACCAAAACCGGCACCTTCTTCCTGTTAAGTTACTGTTACCAGTTCAGGTTATTTCAAATCTCCAATGTTTGGGTGTACTGGCTCGTACTGATTTTAGCGCAGGATTTTCTTTACTGGTTTTTACACACAGTAGGCCACTATGTACGCTTTTTCTGGGCCATGCATGTTACCCACCACTCATCAGAACATTTTAACTTAACAACTGGTTTCCGCTCAACAGTTTTCGAGCCTTTGTACAGGGTTTTCTTTTATCTGCCCTTGGCATTTATGGGCTTTACAGCGCTCGATATTCTTTTTGCGTACCTGGTTACCCAAATTTATGGCAACCTGGTACATACCCAGTACAACATTAAGTTCCCGAAATGGTATGAATATATCTTTGTAACTCCATCTCACCACCGGGTACACCACGCCAGCAATGTACGCTACCTGGATAAAAACATGGGTATGGTTTTAATCCTTTGGGACAGGTGGTTTGGAACTTTCCAGGCCGAACTGCCAGAAGATGTTGTAAAATACGGTTTAACTACACAGCCAAAAGATACTGGACCTGTAAATATTATTTTCCATGAGTTTGTAGCTTTAAGGGCCGATGTTAAAAAAGCACCTACCTTTATCGATAAAATAAAATATATTTTCAACCCACCGGGATGGAGCCATGATGGAAGCACCAAAATTGCCAAAATTATGCAACAGGAACTACGTGAGGAAGAACAGCAGAAATTTAATGCCTTACAACAGGATAAAGTAAAAGGACTTAATGATCGTGGAGAATTAAGCTCAACAGGATAAAAAATTAATCGTTTACATTAAGAATGGCTTGTGCAAACACAGGCCATTTTTATTGGTCAGTTATTTTTTAGCCACAGCTTAATTTTTAGCCACGGATGCACGGATTAACACGGATGATGTTTTTTATTTGATAAAACGAATATTCTTTGGTTCATTATTTCAGAAAAATAGTTCAAATGATACACCTGCTCACAAGCTACCATCATCTCGACCGGAGCATCGCGGAGTGGAGAGATCTATTTCAAGACAGGTTTTTCGACCCGATCGTCATGCTGAATTTATTTCAGCATCTTTCACGCAAAATAGACCCTGAAATGAATCCGATAGCTATCGGATCAGGGTGACGACAAAGTAATTTACTCCATTCCGTCGGGACTATCCTACAGCCGAGATGAAGTGTGGAAGCTTTAGTGTTATTTCAAAAACAGGCGATTACATCAGTTATTTCGGCGAGTTCTATAAAGATCTTGCGTTTTAAGCCTCAAAAAAACTTGGTAAATAAATTAATATCGTATCAGATCAAGAATAGACTATTAGTTTGAGCAACCACATAAAAATCTGTTTTTAAACAATTTTAAACCGCAAAAAGACCAATCGCAAAATGGTTCCGCTCTAAACAAAATTAAATTTTATTAAAAATATTTTCATTTTCCTATTGACAAATTAAATTTTGTTGCTACATTTGGCTCAACAAAAAAGAGATGAAAAATTTTAGCACATATTACTTTGGTTACTTTTACTATTTTAGTGAGAGCCGGGGCTAATATGCAAAAAGATATATAACAATATTAAAATGTATAAGAAAGTCCCGGCCAACAGCCGGGACTTTTTTGTTTAACACAAAAATGGAAACGACAAAACGAGTAGCAATTCAGGGTATTAAAGCATCTTTTCATGAAGAGGCAGCCTACAAATTCTTTGGTAAAGACATTGAAACGGTAGAATGTAATTCATTTAAAGAAACCTGCGACAAACTGGAGAAAAACGATGCAGATTTCGTGGTGATGGCCATAGAAAACTCTATCGCCGGCAGTTTATTGCCAAATTATACCCTCATCCGCGATTACGGCTTTTCGGTAGTTGGCGAAGTTTATTTACCAATTCAACTGCACTTAATGGCATTGCCAGGTGTGAAATTCGAAGACATCAAAATTGTAACCTCGCACCCTATTGCTATCCGTCAGTGCATCGATTTCTTTTACGATTATCCACACATTAAAATTGTAGAAAGCAACGATACGGCTGCCTGCGCCAAACGTATCCAGGAAGAAAAACTAACGGATACCATGGCCATTGCAAATAACCTGGCAGCAGAGCTTTACGGATTAAACATTTTAGAACGCCGCGTAGAATCGAACAAAAAAAATTATACCCGTTTCCTGATCCTGAAAAAAGATAAAACAGATGAAGGAAAGAAAATAAACAAGGCCTCTATCTGTTTTCAGGTTGGCCATAAAGCTGGCTCTCTGGCAACCGTACTAAACATCTTTGCCGAACAAGAGGTAAGCTTAACAAAAATACAATCTATGCCGGTACTGGGAAAAAGAAACGAATACTACTTTTATGTTGATTTAGAATGGCCAAGCACCGATAAATATGATAAAGCAGTTAGGAAAGCATTAAAATATACTTCGAACTTCAATATCCTTGGCGAATATCAGAAGAACGATAAAGTATAACAAGGTTAACTGCATAAATTGATTAACTGGTTAATTGTCGATTAACCAATTTAAACAATTAACCGATTAACCAAAAAACAATACAACAATTAAACAATCGAATTACAAAATATTATTATACACCCCATCATCATGAAACTTAATTTAAACATCCAACCTTTAAACACTTGGTTAAACGTTAACAACGAGCCATTAATCATTTCGGGCCCTTGTAGTGCAGAAACTGAAGAGCAATTATTAACAACAGCGCATTTATTGGCCGCTACCGGTAAAGTATCGGTTTTAAGAGCTGGTATCTGGAAACCACGTACCCGTCCGGGAGAATTTGAAGGTATCGGCAGCATTGGTTTAGAGTGGTTAAAACGCGCTAAAGCAGAAACAGGCTTACCAACAGCTGTTGAGGTTGCAAATGCAAAACACGTTGAAGAAGCATTGGCTGCAGGTGTAGATATCCTTTGGATTGGTGCCCGCTCTACTGTAAACCCTTTCACCGTTCAGGAAATTGCTGATGCTTTAAAAGGTCATGATGTTCCTGTATTGATTAAAAACCCGGTTAACCCTGATTTACAGTTATGGATTGGTGCCATTGAGCGTATTAACGGTGCAGGAATTACCAAAATCGGTGCTATCCACCGCGGTTTCTCTTCTTTCGAGAAAAGTTCTTTCCGTAACGAACCAATGTGGGAACTGGCTATCCAATTGAAAACACTTTGCCCAGATTTACCGATCATTAACGATCCAAGCCACATTTGCGGTAACCGTGAGTTAATCCCTTACATCTCGCAAAAAGCTTTGGATTTAGATATGCAAGGCTTAATGATCGAATCGCACGTAGATCCATCAGTTGCCTGGACAGATGCTAAGCAACAGGTAACGCCAGCGGCTTTAGCCGAATTGGTTGACCGCTTAACTGTTCGCGAACCAGAAGTAGCAAACGAAGCTTCTGCCGATAAATTAGCTGAACTGCGTAAATCAATCGATAAAATTGATGATATCTTATTGCAAAAATTAGGTGAGCGTATGGCTATCGTAGCAAAAATCGGTGAGTTTAAACGCGATAACCAGGTAACTATTTTACAGGTTAACCGTTGGGATGCCATTATCCAAAAAGGTCATGCTTTTGCAAAAGCTTTAAAATTAGACATCAACTTTACAGAGAAATTCTTAGAATTGGTACACGGCGAATCTATCCGTAAACAAACTGAAATTATGAATGCTGGCAAAGCTGAACAAGGCATTGCTGCTGAGCAACATAGCGAAGTTAAAGCCTAAAAAAGGTAGAGGGTTGGAAGGTTTAAGGTTGAGGGTAAAATTTCTATCTTAAATAGAACCCCTCTCGCACAAAGTCATTGTGAGGTACGAAGCAATCTTATAACGATAGCTCGGTATTCAAAATGACAATATTAAATTATTGATGTGGTGTCAGGTGGAAACACCTGACACTTACATTTGAGAATAAAAACCGAATAAAATGTCAAAGAACGCCTTAGTTTCTTTTAAAGGAACCAAGAATATTAACACGGAAATCCAATTAACAGGCTCAAAAAGCGAATGCAACAGGGCTTTAATTATCAGTGCTTTAAGCAAGAAACTGGTTAAAGTCGAAAATCTTTCTAATGCAGCCGATACGGTAACCTTAAATGGCATCCTGAATAATCTTGAAGAAGAATTAGAAGTAGAAATTAAAGAATCGAAAACAGTAGATGTGGGACCTGCAGGAACTGCAATGCGTTTTCTTTCAGCCTATCTTTCGGCTAAAAACGGTAATTTCCTGCTAACCGGAACCGAGCGTATGAAACAACGCCCGATCGGGATTTTGGCTGAAGCATTAAAAACAATTGGCGCTGATATTTCTTATGCAGAAGCTGAAGGTTTCCCTCCATTGAATATCATTGGTCCGTTAAACCAAAAAACAGCTGAAGTAAAGATCAAAGGTGATATCAGTAGTCAGTATATTTCTGCATTGTTGATGATTGCTCCTATCCTACCCCAGGGTTTAACTTTAGAAATTGAAGGCGAGCTAACCTCTAAACCATATGTAGATATGACTTTGGATATGTTGGCAGAAGTTGGCATAACACATGTTTGGACCGGCAATTCCATTTCGATAAAACCACAGGCTTTTAAACCGGGAACACTTGTTGTTGAACCGGATTGGAGCGCTGCCTCTTACTGGTATAGCATTGCGGCTTTGGCTGAAGAGGCTGAAATCAGCTTACCAGCGTTAAAAGATAAAAGCTTACAAGGCGATAGTCAGATCCAGAAAATCATGAAAATTTTTGGTATTGCCACCAGTAAAACGGAAAAAGGGATCGCGATCAGCAATTTAGGCCTTTCTTTGGATACAAAAGAAGTTTTAGACTTAAAAACCTGTCCTGATTTGGCACAGACTATTGTGGTTATTGCCGCTGCTTTGGGTAAAAACATGGCTTTTACGGGTTTAGAAACTTTAAAAATCAAAGAAACCGACCGTATTGCTGCTTTACAAAATGAACTGGCCAAAATTGGTGTTACTTTAACAGAAGATAACCTGGTTTATACCTTAAATACCGATAACCTTCATTTCCCTGATAAAATTACCATTGCTACTTACGAAGATCACCGCATGGCCATGGCTTTTGCGCCTCTTGCACTACTGATTAACGAAGTGGAGATCGAAGAAATGCAGGTAGTAGAAAAATCTTATCCTTTTTATTGGGAGGATTTGAAGAAAGCTGGATTTGAGATCGGTATCAAGTAAGAGCGATAAGTATTGGAACAGGCGTATCGAGATAATAGTATCAAGATTGGATAGCAACATTCACTCATTCAAAATTAAACCATTCACACATTAAAATATGGCAGGTAACTCATTTGGACAACTTTTTCGCATAACCACCTTTGGCGAATCTCATGGCGTAGCCATTGGGGTAATTATTGATGGCTGTCCGGCGCAATTGGATATCGATATGGATTTTATCCAATCAGAACTGGATAAACGCAAACCGGGTCAATCGAAAATTACGACTCAAAGAAAGGAAAGTGATACTGTTCAAGTATTATCGGGTATTTTTGAGGGAAAAAGTACCGGAACCCCTATTGCGTTACTTATTCCAAACGAAGATCAGCGATCTAAAGATTATGGCCACAATGTTGACGTGTACCGTCCAAGCCATGCCGATTATGTTTACGATGCAAAATACGGCATCCGCGATCACCGTGGCGGTGGACGTTCATCGGCCCGCGAAACTGCCGCACGTGTAGCCGCCGGAGCTATTGCCAAATTATTTTTAAAACAACAGGGCATCGAAATCTTTGCCCATGTAACTTCAGTAGGTACAATTGAAGCACCCAATTTAGAAAGTAATGATTTAAATGCACTGCTTCAGATTCGGGAAGAAAATATTGTGCGTTGTGCTGACCCGGCAACGGCACATGAAATGGTTGAGTTTATCGATGCTATCCGCAAAGATGGCGATACCGTAGGCGGAAAAATTGGCTGCGTAATTAAAGGTTGTCCAGCTGGTTTGGGGGAACCTGTTTTTGATAAGCTACACGCCGATTTAGGCAAAGCCATGCTGAGTATCAATGCGGTACATGGTTTTGAATATGGATCTGGTTTTGCTGGAAGTGAATTAAGAGGTTCGCAGCACAACGATATCCCCCAGCCTAAAGCTGCAACCGACAAAGTTTTTAAAACCACAACAAACTATGCAGGTGGTATTTTAGGCGGTATTTCGAACGGAATGGACATTACTTTTAAAGTTGCGTTTAAACCTGTGGCCACCATTATGCACAACCAACAAACCATTAATGCAGCAGGTGAAGCGGCAGAAATTAAAGGAAAAGGCAGGCACGATCCATGTGTGGTACCAAGGGCAGTTGTGATTGTTGAGGCAATGGCCGCACTGGTTTTAGCCGATCAGTTTTTAAGGAATAAAGTAAGTACCATTTAATTAAACCATGAAAATCCTTTCATTCTTATTTTTATTGATCAGCACAAGTGCCTTTGCACAAAGTTATTCTGAACAGCTTGCAAAGCACCGCGAGGAGTATAAACAAGATTTTGTTAAAGACAGCCGCTCTCCTTTAAAAAAAGATGATTTACAGAACCTGCACTTCTACGGGGCCGATAGCACCTATAAAGTTTTAGCAGAGGTAGAAATATTAAAGAATGAAAAGGTTTTTAAAATGCCTACATATAATGGAAGCAGCAGCGATTATTTTCGGTATGCACATTTGAATTTTACGTTGCAGGGAAAAAAAATTCAAATGACGCTGTACAAAAGTGTTGCATTATCGGCCAATCCACTTTATAAAGACCATCTTTTCCTTCCTTTTACAGATGAAACCAATGGAAAGGAAACTTATGGCGGTGGTAGATATATCGATTTAAATACAAAAGAAATCAACAGTAACCAGCTCACAATAGATTTCAATAAAGCGTACAATCCTTACTGCGCATACAGTGATGGTTATCGGTGTCCTGTACCTCCAGAAGAGAATGATTTACAGCTGCGTATCGCCGTAGGAGAAAAATTATATACCGGCGAGAAGAAGCATCAAAAATAAATGTTGCACATGCGTTAGTCTAAAAAAATGCATTCCATTTGTATGATAATCCACATTTTAGATTAAATTTGAAACTAAAAGTGCAAATCCTTGTTCTAACTAAAGTTTAACTATCCTAATAAATGACATACAACTGCTTAATCGTTGATGATAACGAAATTGAGAGAGATGCTATTGAAATGCATCTTAGAAAAATTCCATCATTAAATATATTAGCGGTTTGCAGCAATGGTATAGAAGCTTCACAGATCTTATCTACCACCCCTGTTGACATTGTATATTCGGATATAGACATGCCTGAACTTTCAGGAATGGATCTGCTAAAAAGCTTAAAAAAACAGCCTTTATTCATCTTCATCACCTCATTTAGTGAGTACGCTGCAGAAAGTTTTAACCTGGATGCTTTAGATTTTATTGTAAAGCCAGCTACCTTTGAACGCATTTTAAAAGCAACCAATAAAGCCATCGAATACCTCGAACTGAAGAAACTGGTGGGCAAAGATGTACAGCAGCAGGAAGAATCTACGAGCGATGGGGGTGCCGATCATTTCTTTTTCAGGGAAACCAAGGGCATATCCAAATTGAGATACGATGATGTAATTTACATTGAAAGTATGGGCGATTTTTCGAAACTGTTTACCAGTACGGATAAGCACATTATCCTGGTAAGTTTAAAAAACCTGGAAAAACAACTGCCTTCTAAATTTTTTGCCAGGGTGCATAAACAGTATATCATCAACACGAGCCATATTGCCACCTTAACCAATCACGAAGTACACCTCGACCATAATTTCGTGGTACCCATAAGTGCATCGAACCGGCAGGAATTATTAGAGAAATCTATCGATAAGAAAATCCTATCCCGCTTTTTAAAATAACTATTTCTTCAGTATAATTTTAAAATAACTACCGCTTGTAGCATTTACATCGGCACTTATTCTACCATCCATTAAGCCGATAAAGGTTCTGCAAAGCAATAAGCCTAAACCTGTTCCCTTTTCTTTATTGGTACCCAATGTGCTTACACCTGCCCCCAGATAGCCTGGTTTATTAAAATGGGCAATTTGAACGGGGGTTAAACCAATACCGGTATCTGAAATTTTAATCTCTAAATAGCTGGCTACACTGGCAGAACTAATTTCAACTGCACCGCTGTTTGGTGTAAATTTAATGGCGTTGCTGATTAAGTTTCGGATCACCAGGCTGAGCATATTTGCATCAGCTTTACAGTTGGCATCTAAGGCCACCAGGTTTCTAATGGTTAGGTTCTTTTGATCGGCCTGATCCTGCAGCGAATTGATCACCTCGTTGGCCAACCCATGAATATCCAAAGATTCTAAATACGGATTAAATCCCTGCATCTGGCTGGCGGCCCAGTTCAACAGGTTCTCCATCATGGTAGAGGTGTAGGTAAGGTTGTTCTTTAACGATGCCGCATAACGGTTTAGTTTCTCCTGCTCTATATTACCGCCCTCCAGTAGCTGCATAAAAGAAATCAACGAATTAACCGGGGTGCGCATATCATGACTTACTACACTAAAAATACGGTCTTTAACCTTACTTAACTGCTCCAGTTCGCGCTTTTGGTTGTTGATGATTTTATTCAGCCGGGTGGTTTTGCGCTGATTAAAAAAGATAACTACAGCGATAATTAAAATCAATGTAGCGGCAATGGTCAAAAATAATTTTACGCGCTTATCAAATTTGATCTGCTGATCCTGCCTGCTGATCTGCTTATCCTTTATCTCTGCGGCAATTTGAGCGTTAAATTTAGCTTTGGCAAACTTGCTCTCCTGGGCCAAACGCTGGATATCCAGATCGGCTTTTGCTTTTTGGAAAGTCAACAGGTCTAATGCTTTTTCTTTATCGCTCAGGGCCAATTGCTGCTTTCTTAAAACAAGTTCCTGTTGCTGCCTTTTTAGCTCGCCTTCCGTAATTTTTTGCTTCAGCAAATAATCGCGTTCCTTAACCCCAAAATCGAGCTGCATCTGCCTTCTGGTAATTTCTTTCTCCTTTTCCTCGTTAAAGATCTTATCCCTTACCGCAATATACTGCCGGTAGTAAATCAATGATTTGTTATAATCTTTTTGTTTCTCATAAACCGCACTTAAACCTAAACTGGCCTGTTTTTCTATATCCAGAAGCCTGTTTTCTTCAGCTATTTTTAAACTGTGGTTAAGGAGTACAATGGCATTTCCAAAATCGTTTTCCTTTTGGTAAAAATTACCGAGCGCATATAAACTCGAAGCATAATTTTCTTTACTATCCTTATCCCTGCTCAGCTCTACCGATTTTTGATAAGATTTTAGCGCGGCATCTTTTTGTCCGATGGAGCTGTAAAGTTCAGCCAGATCGCGCTTACCGCTGGCAACCAGTCCGGTATCTTCAATAACCTCGGCCACCCTGAGCGATTTATTATAGAACTCTAAAGCCAATTTTATTTTTTGCCCGGGCAACACATTCATCTGTTTCAGCTCAAGATCAGAAGCTTCGAAATAATTCGACCCGATTAGGTTATAAACAACCGCAACACCCCGCGAATTTTCGCCTTCTTTAGCAAAAACTTTAAGGGCCATATTTAGGTAAACCAATGCCTGGCTCTGGTTGCCCAAGCTCTGATAAATGCTTGAAATATTGGTATAGCAACTGGCCATATCCGATTCGTTGCCCATTTTTTCATAAATGGTGATGGCTTTCTGGTTTACATCCAAAGATTTTACGTAATCGGGAATACTGTTGTAGAGGGCACCGAGGTTAAGGTAAGTACCTGCAACCATATCTAAATTGCCCACAGAAGCGAATTCTGAAAGGGCAGTAAGATAGTTTTCTTCGGCTTTTTGATACTCTGACTTTCCGTGGTACATTAACCCTCTCCGGTAATAAGCCATGGCCGAGAATTTTTTCAGGTTTTTCTCATGAGAAAGCTGAATGGCTTTATCCGTAAATTCTTCAGCCTTATCAATATTTTTCATCCTCATGTACTGTCGGTATACCTCCGTCAATATTTTAATCTTGGTAGAATCGGATTTTAAATTCTTTTGATTTAAGGTTAAAAGGCTATCCAGTTTTTTCTGTGGTGTGCTAACCTGCGCAAAACCAACTGTACAGAGCAAAATAAACAGCAAGCAAAAAGCGCTCCTTATCAAGAAAAAACGCTTAATTAATGGCTGATTATAAACAAGGTACTGCATCATATTAATAAAAACTAGTTACAGGTTTTATTAAAAAAGATACACGAAAGACTTTGTGAGCCACTATGCTGCACAATTAAATTGGGATGAGACATAAGAAATACTAAAATAGGGTTTGGTTTATAAAAGTATATAAAAAATCGATTATTAAGTAACCGATTTTTTACCCTATTTTAAAAAATATTTCCGCGGATTAGCCTAAGTCAAAAACAATCTAATTATAAGATGGCTTAATTAAACAGAAATATTGATAAGTACCTAGGCCTTAAAAGATTGCAGGATATTTACCTGGATTTGCATCGTGCATCATCTGATAAATGGTTTCAATTACATCATCTACAGAAGGTTTACTAAAATAATCCCCATCCGAGCCAAATGGCGGACGGTGTGCTTTAGCCGTTAAGGTTTTTGGCTGTCCATCTAAATAGAAATAACCTTTTTGCTCTTCCAGTACTTTTTGGAGGATGTAAGCAGAAGCACCGCCCGGAACATCTTCATCTACCACCAATAATTTACTGGTTTTTGAAAGAGAAGCCACACAAACATGATTGGTATCGAAAGGTAATAGGGTTTGTGGATCTATAATTTCAACAGAAATGCCCAAAAGCGCTAGTTCTTCAGCAGCTTCCTGCACAATCCTCAATGATGAGCCGTAAGATACCACGGTAATATCGGTTCCTTCTTCCAATATTTCTGCTTTTCCCAAGGGAATGGTAAATTCACCAACGTTACTAGGCAGTTTTTCTTTTAAACGGTAACCGTTAAGGCATTCAATTACCACTGCAGGTTCATCGGCCCTAAAAAGTGTATTGTACATACCGGCGGCCTGGGTCATATTACGGGGTACACAAAGGTGCATGCCTCTTAGTGAGCCCAATAACATGCTTATTGGGGAGCCTGAGTGCCAAATTCCTTCCAAACGGTGTCCGCGTGTGCGCACAATAACCGGTGCTTTTTGGATGCCTTTGGTGCGGTAGGCAAGTGATGCCAGGTCATCGCTCAATACGTTAAGCGCGAAGATAAAATAATCTAAATATTGTATTTCGGCAATAGGTTTTAAACCGCGCATGGCAAGGCCTATCCCCTGTCCCATAATGGTCATTTCCCTAATTCCGGTATCGGTAATCCTTAACTCTCCATATTTGGCCTGTAAACCTGCAAAACCTTGATTTACATCGCCAATATTGCCTAAATCTTCCCCAAATGCTACCAAGCGTTGGTCGCGGGCAAAGTTTTCGTTAAAACAGGCATTTAATACTTCCCTGCCATCAACCATTTTCGAAAGGTCATCAAAAGTGGCATCTACAACAGGAATCATATCCGGACTTTCCTTACCGTCGGTATGTAGTTTGGAATTGTACCTATCGTAGTTAAGCGCATCCTGTTTTTTATACCATGCCAGCAGTTCATCACGTTCGGCCGAATGATAATTTGCAGAAAGGCGGATAGCTTTACGTGCGGCCGTAAAAACATCTTTTCTTTGTGCATCAGCCGTAGAAGCCAGCACCGCAGCAATTTTAGCAAGTTCTGGCTGGTGTTTAGCCAAGCCACCGATTAAATCAACTACCTGTTTTTGTTCTGGTCTGATACTATCTAAAAACTCGTTCCACGCTTCCTTCTGGGCATCACGGACAAAAATTTTAGCTTCTTTTTCAATCTCCTGAATTTCTTCTTCGGTAGCAATGGCCGAATCGAGCATCCAGGTACGCATTTTAAGGATACAATCGTGTTCTGTTTCCCAGGTTAAGCGGTCTTTGGTTTTGTACCTTTCGTGCGATCCAGAAGTAGAATGTCCCTGTGGCTGCGTAAGTTCGATCACATGGATCAGAACTGGAACATGCTCTTCACGGCATACATTAATTGCCTTTTCGTATACTTCGCACAAAGCCGGATAATCCCAGCCTTTTACTTTATAAATTTCATATCCGGGTTTCTCCGGTTCGCGCTGAAAGCCTTTTAAAACTTCAGAGATATCTTCTTTAGTGGTTTGATATTTAGCAGGAACGGAGATACCATAGGCATCATCCCAAATAGAAATGGCCATGGGCACCTGCAGTACACCAGCAGCATTAATCGCTTCAAAAAACACTCCTTCTGAGGTGGATGCGTTGCCTATGGTACCAAAAGCCACCTCATCTCCATTAACAGAAAAATGCTTTAAATAATCGAGTTCACTATTTTGCCTAAACAGTTTAGAAGCATAAGCCAAACCCACCAAACGTGCCATTTGACCACCAGTTGGAGAAATATCGGATGAGCAGTTTTTAATCTGCGTTAAATCGTTCCAGCTGCCATCTTCATTAACTGATTTGGTTGCAAAATGGCAGTTCATTTGCCTACCGCCCGAAAATGGGTCGGCTCCATCAGAGGGATTTGCATACAACTGTGCAAAAAATTCTTTAATTGTTGAAATACCGGTTGCGAAGGCAAAAGTTTGATCGCGGTAGTAGCCAGAACGCCAATCTCCGTTCTTAAAAGCTTTCGCCATAGCCACCTGTGGTACTTCCTTACCATCGCCAAAAATGCCAAATTTCGCCTTGCCCGTTAATACTTCCCTCCGACCCAAAACACTGGCCTGTCTGCTTTCAAAGGCTATTTTGTAGTCGTTTATAACAATCGATTTAAAATCATTAAAACTTAATTCAGAAGCATCAATAGCATTGGTAATCAATTTTTCATTCTGCATAGTAATCAAAGATTGGTTGCGGCAAATATATACAAAATTAAAAGTTTGCCTTTATCCTCTATTGTAAAATTATATATGGAATTGGAAAATATAATTGGAATAGTTTTTGTTTTAAATTGAAAACATTAAATTTGTTTTAGAAATTTAAAAAGTAAATTACAACCACATAACATGAAAAAGATCTTAGTATTATTCGCTTTTGTTTTAGGTTTTGGTATTGCTGCAAATGCACAAACTAAACCTGCTGAATTTAAATTTGAAACAGAAACCCACGATTTTGGTAAAATTGTTTTAAACAAACCAGTAACTTTCGATTTTAAATACACCAATATTGGCGAAGAGCCCCTAATTATCACTAAAGCTGAAGCAAGCTGTGGATGTACTGTACCAAAATACACTTCTACTCCATTGAAAAAAGGCGAAACAGGTGTAATTTCGGTAACTTTTAACGCAGCTGCTGGTCCATCTGCATTCTCTAAAGCAGTAACCATTACTTCAAATGCTAAAACGCCTATTAAAGTACTTTATATCAAAGGTGAAACTGTTGCCGCAACATCAAAGTAATTTTTAAACGATATTATTTTAAAAAGTCCCGATTTTCATCGGGACTTTTTTATTTTTGTGCCATGCCAAAAATTTCACAAAAAGGTGTGCAGATGCCTGCATCGCCAATCAGAAAATTAACTCCATTTGCAGATCAAGCTAAAAAAGATGGTAAAAAGGTTTACCACTTAAACATTGGCCAACCTGATATTGAAACGCCTGAAGGAATGCTGAACGCCATTAAAAACATTGATTTTGATGTTTGGGCCTACACACCGTCAGAAGGTACCCTTGCCTACCGCTTAAAACTTACTGAATACTACAATAAACTGGGTTATAACATTACGCCAGAAAATATATTGGTAACTGTTGGTGGCTCTGAAGCCATTACCATTGCCATGCAAACCTGTGTAAATGAAGGCGATGAAATTATCATTCCTGAGCCCTTTTATGCCAATTACAACGGCTTTGCCTGTATGAGCAACGTGGTGGTTAAACCTATTTTATCGTATATCGAAAATGGTTTCGCTTTACCTCCAATTGCTGAATTTGAAAAGCTGATTACGGAAAAAACCAAGGCTATTATTATCTGTAACCCTAATAACCCGACAGGTTATTTATACTCGAGAGAAGAACTTGAAGCTTTAAAAACCCTATGTGTTAAATACGACCTGTTTTTATTCTCGGACGAGGCTTACCGCGAGTTCTGCTATGATGGCAGGGAATTTATTTCGCCGATGCATTTAGACGGCTTAGATGAAAATGTAGTGATTATGGATACGGTTTCTAAACGTTACAGTGCCTGTGGTGCACGTTTGGGCTGTTTAATCACCAAAAATAAAGAAGTTATCTCATCCGGATTAAAATTTGCTCAGGCCAGGTTAAGTCCGGGTATGGTTGAACAGATTGCCGGTGCAGCTGCAGTGGATACACCAGACAGCTATTTTGAAAAGGTAAATACCGAATATACTTTGCGCCGCGATACTTTAGTTGGCCGTTTAAACAATATTGATGGTGTTTTTTGCCCTAACCCGGGTGGTGCATTTTATGTGGTGGCAAAATTCCCGATCGATGATGCGGATAAATTCTGTCAGTGGATTTTAGAAGAATTTAGCCATGATAACCAAACGGTAATGATGGCCCCTGCAACAGGCTTTTATTCTACACCGGGATCAGGAAAAAATGAAGTACGTATGGCCTATGTATTAAATACTGACGATTTAAATGCAGCTATGGACTGTTTAGAAATCGCTTTGCAACAATATCCTGGTAAACAAGGTTAATTGTTGAAACTGTTTAAATTGGTTAATTGTTAGAATAGCCCACCAGTTAACCGATTTAAACAATTAGCCAGTTAACCAATAAATTTGTATATTTGTACTTCTACTTTGCAATTGATAATTGATAATTGATAATTGATAATTGATAATTGATAATTGCAAACTGAAAACCCGGGGCCGTTCTTGGATTTGACAGGGTGGCGAAGGTTATGTTAGCATGCAGTGCGTTGTTCGGAGAGCACTTAAAGTGAACGATCACATTTTAGTTGGCGAAAATACTTACGCCTTAGCTGCTTAGTTTAGAACTAACTAGCTTTTGTCCCTCTAACTGCTGCATTGTTGGGTTAGAACCTGGGGCATCGAAACAACAAAGCTGGCTTTAAGGAGATACGACTTAAAGTGAGATAAAGTATCTAAGGATTTAAATAAGGTCGGTTTTCAGCCCGTTTATTTCCCTAAAATCAATTGAAAAATAAGCATGTAGAGGGTATAATTTATCTCACAACTGGACAAGGGTTCGACTCCCTTCGGCTCCACAAAGTAACTTAAAAATCAAATAGTTACACAATTAACACCCAATTTTACACCCACAAAAGTGTAGTTGGGTGTTTTTTTACACCTTAAAGATAGGTTTGTTTTGCATTATCGGTATACTTGTTTTTACATCTAAATTAGAATTCATCGCCGAGAATACGCACATTTGTCGATAAAGATTCCCAACATTATCTGAAAACTCAAATTTAAAAGTACAAGCTGCCCCTGATTTTTCACTAGAATACGTTGCAGATATCATCGTAGATACAATGCTATATTCACGTATAGGCAATTCCAAAGGAATTTTACTATCTATATAGAATTTCCAGCCTTCGAAAGTTGAAAAAATATCCAAAGTAACATTCTTAGCTACGCCATTAGTATTGCTAATCACAAATGACAAATCCAAATCATAATTTGATTTTGAGTTAATAACATTAGTATGTATTAATTCAACGGTATAAATAGGCTTGATTGTCTCTAGATATTTCCAAAGTTCAATTTTCTTTATTTCATATTGTGCATTAAACGTTCTAATCAAGTAGAATGCAGTAAGCATAGTAACTATTACCATTGCCCAATCAGATACAGTTCCCCAAGTATTTGAATTAAAAACCCCGAAATTATTAATATCCATTTATCTGTAAAAAAGAGTTAGAAACCTACCTAACACTAATGGATTAAAACTAAATAATATATTTCTTTCCTCTCCATTAATTTTAGTGTAATATGTATAGAATGATTTACCTTTTTCATTTTTATATTTCAAAATTAATCTCAATTCTTTGAGGCCTTTTGGCTTGTAGAACTCACTTGGTTCATTTTGCTTTAGCCCAGGATATATAACCCTTTGATCTCCTTCATATACCACATTTGCTAATTCTTCATAGGGGATTTCTTTTTTCATAGTAGAAGAGATATTTGAAAAATTATACTTTTCCAAATGGTTATTTTTATCTAACAATTTATCTGGATTATCTGAAAACTCATATCCTTCTATCTGGATAAAATTTAATTGTTCCGCAGTATGCTGAGAATTATTTTTAATTGAGATATCCATATTCCATGTAAAATCAAAAAACATCATCCCCCTAACCATTTGACTATATAACACGATTCCACTTGTTAAATATAATCTAGGTCTAATTTTAATGTACCTGTCATACTGAGTTTTTACTACCCACGTCACAACAGCAACTATTAAAGTGCTAAAAACCTTGTTTTCTATAATATCTTTAAATATTTTTTCTATCATAATTAAAAAATCACTTCCCTTTATAAAGATTTTGCACTATATCTGTAGGCATTGTCGGAGAACCATCATCTTTTAATAACCCTGACTCAGCTCTACTAAATAAAGATTGAATTATAAGCTGCTGCTGCTCTGGTGCAACTGCACTATTTTTAAGTAGCGACAGGTAGAAATAAGTTAGTGTATACCGTTCTTGGCAATCTCTTGCGAGATGGTAAGAGCTAAACATTACTTTTGACAATTGTTTTATTAGAAAAGCGATAAACGATAATATTGTTATATATATAATTGACCATCTAATTGCTGCACTCTTATCGTTACTAAAAAAACTAGCGTATATATCGGTTGGAGTTTTAAATAAAATAGTAGCTAATGACCATATTGTTATCGCAACTAAAAACAATGTGATTCCTAACATCCAATGACCCTGTATTTTAAGATTATCTCCCCGTTCTTTCCAGTATAATGCTGGTTCTTCCAGTTTTAGCTTCTGATTATAAGTTTCTTCTAAATCCTTGATTTTGCTTACAGATTCGTTATTAAATACTTCAAATTCACCTTTTGTGCTTATAAACCAATCAGAATAGAGTTTTTCTTTATCGGTTTTATATTGTTCAACTTCATCAAAGTACTCTTTAACAGATGTTTCTGTTTTGATAAGATGCTCATTTAAATCATGCTCTGATTGCGGTATTGCCTTTGCAAAATCATTCTTAAGTGTATTGATGCTTCTTCGCTCATTTGCAACTAAATCTTTTATTGTCCGATGATCTCGCATTCTTAATTCATAAGCAAGCAAATAACCGTTTAAAACATCAAAGGAAGTAAAATTACTATCGCTTGCATTTATCAAATATCTAAACGCACCGATTGCAATGTTTATATTATATTTCTCTAAATCAAAAATTAATTTTGCTTCGGAGCTATCTGCTGGAAAGATCATTTTACAGCTATTTTTATCAATAGTATTGCTGACAATGTACGACCAATATGAATCTAACGATACAGAATCTTCAATATTAGCCCTATCTTGTAAAAACTTCTCCGTTACATCTATAGCAGATTTAAAAAAGCGTTGTGAATTTTTTAAATTACTAGTACTCTCCAATTTTAGGTCAGTATATTTTTTTAATTGGTCATGCAGATAAAAAATAAAGCTTGGTAAACCGACGAATGTATTGGTGAATCCCGCGTTTGGAAATGATAATTCAATTGCTTTATTGTTAAACCACTCTGGATTTTTAGTTTCTGCTATTGCTTTCCTAAATTCATTTATTGTCATGAGCATTAATTTAAATGTTTATCATTCCCCTTTGGTGTTAATTGACTTAGAGGCTAGTAAAATTTTTGCTTTTGCTTCAGCCCTCTTTTTTTCTTTATTGTATTTTTCAAGTTTTTCATCCAAAATTAGCTCTATACCAACCTTAACTGTATCAAAGTAAGCTAAACATTCTTCTTCTTCAAGCTCATGAATTCCTTTACTTAAAATGCCATATAACTCAATATGTTCAACTAAAAATTCTGGTAAAAAATCCTTTAAAAAGACTATTTTTTCAGCCATCCGTTTTTTATTGAAGTCACCTTCTTCTATCGAAAATTCTTTTTTAAACTCCAAAAATGCTTCATAGATAAGGTTCTCAAATATCCTTCTTAAATAAACAAAACTCCCAATCCCAACACCATTTGCAGCTAATCCTATTGCCTTCGTAAATTCCTTTAAACTTTCCTTATTTAATAGTTTATTATACTGCTTAACATCAGAGATATGAAAATCTGCTACAGAAGGATATTGCCCAATTTTCATTATAAACCTTTCTTCTTGATTCCAAAATAAATAGAAGTTGAATTCAGAACGAGTCCTTTTACAGGTTAATAATATTTCCGGATTCACACTATATTTATAACTATCTACTATTACATCTTTATAGTTTGAAGTAGTTTCAAATGTTGTTTCAATTTTGTTTACAGGATTGTATCCTTCAATATCAGGAATTCTATAGGCATATATGTAGTCATTAAGCTCCCCCTTTTTTTCATAGAACAATTTGGTATAAAGCGGAGTATTCAAATAAAAATCAGCTGGTGAAATTTTAAGCATAGAATGTTAATTTTATTATCAAACCTAATAAATAGAATTAACTTTAAAAACGTCCGAATAGAATTAAAATAATAACGGTCATCTATAAGTAATCAAATAATAATAATTTTTCTTTTATATGTCATTATACTATATTTACTCTGCGTTGTAAGGTTGCGTATTTCGGCAAAAGTGTGCGGCCATTCTGCATTTAACCTGTTAAGCTGTTTCGCTTCAAAGTGATGGAGTATTTCGGAGCAAGCTGGTCGTTTTGATCCTTTGATCAAATATCTTTTCAATATCCAATTTCAACTATTCGTTTGCTGATAATTCAGTGTGTGATTAGCCTTGCTTAAAACTTGGGACATCATACTTCCTTACAGCTTGATTTAGCGCTTTATTCCCTAATCTTTGTGGATAGGGTTTCTTTAGCTTGAGCCATTCTTTGAGTGGACTTAAATCGAGTGTTTTAAAAGGGATAAAATTGAGGGGATAGAATTTGGTTTCGGAGGTGTATTTCTTCAGAGGGAAAGGAATGAAATATAAAATTTCCGGCAGCCATAATAGCGACCAGTTTGGTCCGAAATCGCTACGCTACTTTTGCCGGAATATGCAATTAGAGCAATAAATACTGCCAGATATATTCATAAAGGGAAAATCACAGAAATAGATGCCTTAAAAGAATTGAATATATTGCATCGATTATCTTCTCACCTTCAACTTCCTTTTATCATTTGGGGGATTATTTTACACCTCAAGTCGTTTGCATTAAATAAGGATACGGAACATTTCCAAAGGGAGATCATTAGTTTTATTGATAAGCTAATCAATAGCGGCGAAAGCGATATATTGGTTATCAGCCATTGGTTTGTAATGAGGGTGATCCGGAAAGAACTTATCAAACGTGGTTTTACAGGAGAAAATTTCAGCTCTAATGAGTATGGTAAAATTTACGTCTACAAAAAATAAGATCGCAAAAGAATACGTAATGTTTTTGAAAGGACTACCTCATTATTAGATTGCTAATATGTCCAAAATACAGCCAAATTATCTCAACTAAAAGTGTAATATTAGGTCTGGTTTCACTAAAATCAGAACTCCACTAGAATCAGATCGCCAATCTCATAAAAAATAAATAACTAGTCATCAACAACTTGAATACTTATTTAAAAATCCACAAACCAATTAAACTACCCGCATTAAACTAGGGCGCTTTCCGCTTTCTCCAATTTCGCAAGCAATATTGCCTTCACTGATGTAAAAGTATAATCGCGCGCCTCGGCAAAAGAAATTCCATACCTGCGTGTAATCGAGGTCAGTTCTGTCGGGAAAGCGGAGAGCAATTTGTCATAATACCCATCCAATATTTCGTTTGAGGGCAATGAAAATCCAAGCGAAAGCTGGAAACGGCGCAACAATGCCGGATCAATGAAAGACTGGTGATTGGTAGCACAGATCAACAACGCATCTTGAGGGAAGTAATCAATAAGCTGGATCATGCTGTTGATGAGCCTGCGCAACTCTCCAACATCGCGGTCATCAATGCTTCTCACCTTTCCGATCTGATCAAACTCATCCAAAAAAAGGACTGATTTATCTTTGGCTGCCTTATCGAACACCGTTTTAATATTTTGTGCTGTTTCTCCTACACGTGCGCTAATTACATTGCTTAAATTAAGGATCAGCAGTTTTTTTCCCAGTGCAGCGGCAATTGCTTTGGCTGCCGTGGTTTTTCCACATCCCGAACTTCCATGTAGCAGTATTTTATTATCTAAAGGAAGACCATACTGCAGCAGTTCTTCCGCGAATCTGTGTTCACGGATAAGCTGATCCAGTTTTGACCGGTTAGCTGGCTCAAGAATGATATCATCCAATAAAATATGTTGTTTATCGGAAATAATGAGATCGGATATGAACATGTATCGCTTTCTTTTAATGGTTTTTGCGCTGCAAAGATATAAACATAAAATAATTGAATAATGGTGCAGTTTGCAGTAAAATGTATGGTCCAGCTTTCTACTTAAAGTTTTGTGGTATTTTTATATTGCTTCAGCAAACAAGACATTTATTATCGTATCATTTGTAAATAGGTCCGGGATGGAGCACTAAGCATCAAAATCGATTCAACGACCAGTTTTGCCATTTTACCGAAATTATTGCGATTTATAGAAAATACTTACAGACATTTAGCTCAATACAAACAGTTTTTTAACCCATTTAAACTTAAGCCATATGGAAAATGAAGGAGCATCGGTTGTGATAACACATCATATACAGGAGGGTAAACAAAAAGAATATGAAAAGTGGCTCGATGAAATCGTGCCGGTAACTAAACAGGCGCAAGGCTTTATTGATCTGCAGATGGTAAAGCCAATTCCTAAACTAACATTTGTTTATACCGTTATTATCCGGTTTGATACGATCAACAATCTAAAAAACTGGATGGAATCTCCACACAGAAAAAGGTTTATTGATCAGGCAAGTTCCTTTTTGAGGAAAAATGACCGGTACCAAATCAACTCTGGATTGGATTTTCTTTTTAGCCCACAAAATGAAAGTGGTAAGGTGCCGGTCCGCTGGAAACAGTATCTAGTAACCTGGTCGGCAATTTATCCGTTATCGTTGTTCATTCCGCTATTGGTTTTTCCAATTTTAAGGTGGCTGCACATCCCGCTTTATCATTATTTAGATGCCTTAATCAGTTCGGGCTGTATAGTTTTGTTAATGGTATACGTGGTGATGCCCAGTTACACCAAATTGATAAAAACGTGGCTTTATAAACAATAGCAATTACTAAGGGATCTATTTATCCTTAACTATCCTTTTCATTAGCTTAACCATATATTGTGCCGTTTACCGAATTATACCGCCTAAAGACCTCATTCTGCTGTAGGTTTAGCATTAGAAACATTTAAACACCTAAACATGTCACTATAACCAACCGTCAGCAATACCGACCATTTACAGGGCAACCACAAAGCCAAACTGGTAATTGTAGAATATGAAGATTATCAATGCCCATACTGTGGTGCCGCCTATCCTATTTTAAAAGAATTATTGAGCAAATTTGGCAATCAGGTTGAATTTGTATTTAGAAATTTCCCGCTTTCCGAAATGCACCAATATGCACGTCCGGCTGCCATTGCCGCGGAAGCAGCTGCTTTACAGGGTAAATTTTGGGAAATGCACGGTGCCATTTACGAAAACCAAAGATACCTAAGCGAGCATTTTCTCTTTACATTGGCAGAAAAGTTGGGTCTAAATCTTGAACAGTTTAGCAATGACCTTTAAAAACCGGCACTGGCAGAAAAAATTGATAATGATTTTGAAAGCGGTGTTAGTAGTGGCGTAAATGGTACACCCTCATTCTTTGTTAACGGCAAAAAATTTAATGGGGGTGCAGAAGATCTGTTTGACCTGTTTACCGCTAACGCAGAATAGTTACCTCCTAAAAAAGTTTAATACCCCGCAAAATGCGATGAGTACATTTAGCAACAATCAGCCAAAAAAAATGCGGAGTACCATGCTCCGCATCATAACAATTACACTCACATGTCAAGCTTGACTTCCATCCACACTAAATTGTTATCGGCTACATTAACCGGAATTTAAGCTTAAAGTTTTTAAATCTAGATAATCATACACGCATAAATCCATTGGGATATTTATTGTGGTATACTTCAATAAAAACAGCTAAGCATATTGCATGAAACTGATTTCCGTTAATCTGTGGCCAGCATTTGCTGATGCATGTCTATTATCGCGCGTAAGGATTACCAGAATTTCATTTTTCCAATAAGCGGCTTCTCTATTATGAGTTACCGAATTGTAGGTACTGCCGGCCACAGGCGTATATATTTTTCATTTTTATTTATTGACCGTACATTGTAAGACCGCATTTAATTTTTCTGGATAAAAAATACTCCATGAAAGCGCTGTTTTTAAAAAGCTAAAGCATCTTTACCAAATTTCCAAGCTGCTTAAGTTTAAAATCGATTTCATCTGTCCATGGCATGCCCATGCAGATCCTCAGGCAGTTATGGAACTGATCCTGTAAGGTAAACATCCGCCCCGGCGAAATACTTATTTTTTGTTTCATGGCCAGATCGTAAAGTTTTACGGTATCGGTGTCCTTTTGCAGTTCAACCCAAATGGCAAGGCCGCCCTGTGGTCGGCTTATTTTCGTTCCCGCCGGAAAATAAGCTGCAATGGCGTGGCTAAAGCGCTGGTAATTCCCCATCAGGGTACGGCGCATTTGGTGGATATGCATATCGTATCGTCCACTTTTAAAGAAATTGCCAACTACCTGATGAACCAATGAAGGGGTAGCAATGGCATGTACAAGTTTCAGTTTCAATATTTTATCCTTGTATTTTCCAGGGGCTACCCAACCTACCCGGTAGCCTGGGGCAAGTGTTTTTGAAATGGCACTGCACCACAGTACATTCCCCTCTGTATCAAAAGCTTTGCAGCATTTAGGCCTTTGCGATCCGAAATACAGATCGCCGTACACATCGTCTTCTATTAGGGGAATATTGTGTTTAGCCAATAGTTTTACCACTTCTTTTTTATGCTCATCGGGCATGCAACTGCCTAAAGGGGTATTAAAATTAGGGATAAGCACGCAGATGTTAATTTGGGAAACCAATTTTTTCAGTGCCTCAATTTCAATACCGGTAACCGGATGGGTAGGCAGTTCGAGTACTTTAAGACCGAGGCTAATGGCCAGTTGAAAAATTCCGGGATAGCAGGGACTTTCAATGGCAACGGTATCGCCTGGCTTTGCCAAAGCCATCATACAGAACGAAAGCGCTCCCATCCCACCGCTTGTGGTAACCAGATCATCTTCACTTAAATTACCTCCCCAAGCCAATGAGCGTACGGCCACCATTCTACGCAGCTGTACATTACCCTGAAGCGGTTCGTAGGCTGTACCTCCCTGCAAATATCTACTGGCCTGAAGGATTTCTTTTTGCAGTTTGGCCAAGGGCAAGAGGTTACCAGAGGGAATACCGATTGAAAAATTTGTAATGTCATTTTGGCCCAGGCTCGAGTAAACCTTCGTAATTAACTCATTTGGTTCGTTATTACCAGGTACTAAGGTGGGTTTGCTTATCCCCGGCAAGGGAAGGCGCTGTACCAAGCGGTTACTCACAAAGAAACCAGATTGTGGTTTTGGATCGATCAGCGATTGGGCTTCGAGTTCTAAAAAAACCCTTTTGGCTGTATTCATTCCAACAGCATGTTCTTTACAGAGCATTCTCACCGAGGGAAGCTTATCGCCAACCTTCAAAATACCATTTCTGATCTGGGCCGCTATCCCATCCGCAATTTCATTGTACCGATAATTTTTTTTCATATTAAACTGTATCCATTCAAATATACAAAACTGATACTGTATTTACTTATTTCTCTTTGGCACTTTTGGATAAGCAATTTTTTAAAATATGATTACCACAACAACTGGTAGCGTGGCTGCCAATAAAATTTCGAGCGGATGGTTAAATGGATTTATAGGTGTACTGATTTTTAGCGGTTCTATGCCAGCCACAAAAATTGCCGTGATGGATATGAGCCCTATTTTCGTAACTGTTTCGCGGGCCACCATAGCGGGCATAGTTGCACTAGTGGTGTTGTTGTTGCTTAAGGAGAAATGCCCTGCCAAAGGCAGTTTAGGCTCATTGTTTATTGTGGCTTTCGGTGCCGTAATCGGCTTTCCGTTATTGAGTGCACTGGCGCTGGCACACATCAGTTCGGCACATTCGCTGATATTTTTAGGTTTATTGCCCTTGGTAACGGCCGTATTTGCTGTATGGCGTGGTGGAGAAAAACCAAAACCGGTTTTCTGGTTTTTTTCGGTATTAGGCAGTTTATTGGTAATTGGCTATGCGGTTTATCAGGGCATTAATGCATCGCCTATTGGTGATCTGTTGATGTTATCAGCCATTGTGCTCTGCGGATTGGCTTATGCCGAAGGTGCACGCCTATCTAAAACCCTTGGTGGATGGCAGGTTATTTCGTGGGCACTGGTTATTTCTCTTCCATTGATGCTCCCACTGGTTTTTGTTTTTAAACCTGTTTCGCTTTCGGCTGTCAGCACAGGTGCATGGCTGGGTCTATCTTATATTTCATTGTTCAGCATGTTTATCGGTTTCATTTTCTGGTACAAAGGACTTGCACAGGGCGGTATTGCAACTGTGGGACAGCTTCAGCTGCTCCAGCCTTTTTTCGGGCTGGCACTTGCAGCCACACTGCTCCATGAAGAAGTGAGTTTAAATATGCTAGCGGTTACCATCGGCATTATCCTTTGTGTTGCCGGTTCAAAAAAGTTTGCAAAATAAAATCAATAAAACATTATGAAAATAGCTAACAGTACCAGAGCAGATATCACAGAAATTTTTAGGCTGTACGAAAGCGCAACAAATTTCCAGAAAACAAAATACACCCTTCATTGGCCAAAATTCGAAACTTCACTGGTCGAAACTGAAATTGAGGAGAATAGGCAGTGGAAAATAACCATCGATGGAAAAACTGCCTGTGTATGGGCAACTACATTTGATGATCCGCAGATATGGGAAGAACGTAATGCTGATCCGGCCGTTTATATACACCGCATTACCACCAATCCTGAATTTAAAGGTCAAAATATGGTGGCTACGATTGTTGCCTGGGCTAAAGAATATGCCAAGGCCAATAATAAAACTTATGTGCGCTTGGATACTGTTGGCCAAAATGAAGGCCTGATTAATCATTACATCAAAATGGGCTTTAATTTTCTTGGATTGTATAATTTAAAGCATACAGACCAATTGCCCAGCCACTACCATGGCAACCCAGTTAGTTTATTTGAAATTTTAATTTAATGGCAGTTGGAATTGTTTTGATTTAGATAAATACAATGGACTTATCTTATCGGATTAACACATTTTAATCTTTTAACACGCTCGAAGTCACTTAAGTTGCGGGTATAGATTTCGAGGTTATGAATTAAGGCAGTAGCAGCAATAAGACTGTCACCTAATTTTAGGTTATAGTTTTTACGAATTTCGATAGCCTTGTCAAATATGTCCTGATCAGGACGAATGATTGGTACATAGTCAAAAATATCCTTAAAGTACTTTTCTTCCTCTTTCTTTAACGCATGATAACCGAGCACTTCAACCCGGGATATTTCTGAAAGCACGCAAAATTCACTAACAATTAATGCTCTTAAGTATTCGTAGGTATTTGAATACGAGTAAATAATTAAATTACTATCTAAAAGAAAAGCCATAGCTACGAAAAGGGTAGCTCACGGTCAGCTCTCTGATTTTGTTCCCATTCAGCAGCATCGCCAAAAGATGAAGGAGCTGAAGCTTTAAAATTAAGGATACGATTTTTGAGATTAACTTTCGCTGTACTGTTAAAATCAATATTTTTCTTTTCAATAATCACGTTTAACTGTTTTGCCAAAGCAATAATTTTTGCAAGACTTTCTTCGTTATTTGATTTTAAAGTGAGCTCCATAGTATAATTATGATGAGGTACATACAAAAATACTAAAAATAAAGCTTTCAGTATATACGGTATGATAAAAACGTTATACAGTGGCCTTTATTTTGACTGCAGTATATAAGCCAGCAACAATACGGGAATAATATCGTTATATTTTTCACTAAAAAATCAGGTTAAAAATGCATTTCACCACATAAAAAACCAGTTTCGCCACACTTATAAAGAAAACAACTGAAAAAGGATTACGTTAATACCAACTGTTAAACCAAGGTATGGACGATGAACTTTTAAACTTTAAGCAGATAATCGATAATCAGCTTTACAATACTGCAGCCCAGCATCAAGATGTCGGTATGCTTGTTAAAGAAATGAAACTTCAATCGGCCAAGCTGCTTACTTCCATACAGAAAAATATATCAGACCTGGAACCAGCAAAAGGCAGGCAATATATCCTGCAATACCAAAAAACATTGGCACAACTGCTGACTGAGCTGGAAAAGTTAACAGAAGACGCATGCTTGAGCCTACCAGTAAAAACAAGCAGTTTGGAGATTTTTATACAAACATCCGCACAATTGATTGCTGATCTTGAATACTATTTCCCCCACTATTTTGATTACGGCGCTGTGCTACCCAAATGTACCTTAAACTGCTTCAACACAAAACTGAAAACAAAAATTAGTGATCTTCAGGTAAAACTGGAAACCAGGGGCGTAGATATAGAGACTTTGCAATTCTTCCGCACCTTATCAAAAAGCTTGATTTCCGAAAACAAAGCCATAAACTATCAACAAAAGATTTATCTGGAAAACTTTCTGGATGAATTTAACACTCAGCTTCAAACAATTGATGGGCTGCCTGAAATACTGGATGTTATACTGATCACCGTATCTTTGAATTTCAACCACCCGGCAGTTTATTACTTTTGTTGTGCATATTTTAACCAAGAGATGGATAAATGTGAAAGCATTTCCCAGCAATATAAAATGCTTAATTTTCTAAAGAAAACATTTAAGCAGATTTTTAGCCTATCTGCCTCCAGTTACAACAGCAGCCTACCCGCTATTAACGAATCGCTACAGCGGTATATCGAGGCAGAACTGGATTACATGAAATCGCTTGAAATCACTGCCGATGACCTGCGTGCCAACGGCTTAATGGATCACAACTTTAAAGTTACGTTTACTGTTCGGCAGCTCGCTATTTTTATCCATTTACAGGTTGAAGCCAAAATTATTGAATCACAAAGCCCTAAGGTACTTCACAGCTACATTACCAAACATTATAGCACGGTAGAACAAGAAAATATCTCTGAAAAAAGCTTCAAGAACGCATACTATGGAAACGTGGGGAAGGATGTAGAAAAAGTGATCGATAAAATTGCCATCATGCTGGCACTTGCCCAAGAAAAATATTAGCTGAGCAGGTATAATAACCCTTTACGGTTTAAAAATCCCACAAATTCAAAATACCAATGCTCGGAGTAATCCTCACGGGTGTGCATATCTACCTGATCTGCCGAAAGAATATCCTGTAAGGTAAAAAAGCCCATCAGCTTACTTCTCAGTTTAAAAGATTCGCTTAAGGGGAGTTCTGCTATCGGCAGATTGACCAGAAATAAATTTGATGCGGCGGAACTGTCCATAAAAAAGCGTGGGTTAACCCGATATCCGCTTTAGAGGCACCGCAAAGAGCCCACAACACAAGATAAACTGGTACCCACGCGTAGCGCAGGCAACCCTCTATTTTTTCCTGTGTTGTTTGAAATTTTGCGGTTTTCTAAAACAGTAAAATAGCGATTGCTATAATATCATATATGTAAATAATTCTTATTTCATGCCCCAAATATAGGGTAATTAAGGGCTTCATCCTTTTAAAACAAAAAAATAATAAGGTTGCTGTTGGTTGCTTTATCAGCAACTTGACAACCAAGGTAATACCTCTTTCTTTGTAAAAAACAAAAGCTTATGGAAATAGCGCATTATTTAAAGGCCCTTAATGCTGTGCACCAAATACCCCGCGGTTTAAGCGCCTACCTATCTCATAGCTTGAATGAAAGCTTATGCGCAAAGCATATGAAAATAGGACATGCTGAAGGGCATGGCATGTATCTGGCTAACATTGGTAAGGGAAGCGCAAAACTATATGCAGTGGATAAAGAAACCCACGAAGAGCACATTATTGAGTTTTTTCTGCCTGGTGATTTTCTCCCTATCCTTACCAATCTGCCTTCTTTTGATGATCAACAGCTATTTATTGAATTTTTGGAAGACAGTTCAGTGTTAAGCATTAATGAAAAACATTTCAGTTACCTCCCTAAACTTTTTAGTGAATGTACCTTGCTTTACCATAAAATCTATTTTACCCACTTTCTTTCTCTATCAAAACGAAGCGCATCAATAAAAGCCCTGACTGCCGAAGAAAGGTTCCAAAAGCTTCTGCTAATTCGACCTTCATTATTCAATCTTGCCTCGGTCAAAGATCTTGCTTCTTATCTAAGCATGCACCCCAATACCTTAAGTATGCTTAAAGCAAAAAAATAATCTCTTACAGATTAGGTTTATGCTTGGGGTAAACTCTGCATTATCATTGCTGGATATTAACTGGCAGAAGAATCAGATTGCGAGATTCAAACCATGAAATAACGATAATGAGAACCGCTCCTCCTTCCAGCCTCGCCCAAAAACTGATTTCCGGTGCACTGATCATCTTATGGGTGTACACTGCGCTTTCCAAGATATCAGAATTTAAGGAATTTGCTGCCCAGTTGAACAATCAGGTATTCGATAAAAAATGGACGCCTTTTCTCATCTGGTTTTTACCGGGCATTGAACTATTCGCGGCGGGGCTGTTGTTGTTTAATGAGACCAAAAAATATGGCCTTTTATTATCCACAGTTTTATTGTCAGTATTTACAGTATATATTGCCATGGTGGTACTCCATGTTTTCAACCGCACTCCCTGCTCATGCGGCGGTGTACTTAAAAATCTAGGTTGGAAAAATCACCTATTCTTCAACTTATTTTTTCTTCTGCTCTCTATCATCGGAATAATTGGTATTAACCCAAAAAGAAAGGAGGAAATGGCATAATTATGACAAACCGGAAGCTTTGACCACTCCTCGGCAATAATCAACAATCTACCCCATCACATGCATGGTCAAAAGAGTTGCATATGGTAGTATGGGCCAGTAAGGCTTAACCAATTAAATTGAAAAAAAAATGAAAAAAATCTTTAACCGTATCCATTTTGGTGCTGTAGCAGTACTAATTGGTGCCTCTTTAGTTTTAACACAAAGTGCGTTTACACCGGCAAAACAGAACCGCCTTCATGAACAGTTTGGCAGATTAGGAGGTGCCTGGGTAAAATTGTCGGATTACAATCCGGAGGAATATGAAATCCAGTGTAATGAAGTTGAAAATCCCCCTTATTGCAAGGGATATTTTGATACGACAACCAACCCGAACCCTGCACCAAGCGACACGCCATTATCAACTGAGCCGATAGATTACGGTATGCTTACCATAACACCGATCCAATAAATGATTAGGGAGCGCCCAAATCACGCTCCCGATCAATTTTTGTTTAATTCTGTTCTAGCCCTGAACGCAGAACTTCTTCTTGTGGTATTGGATAAACATAACGCATATCGCCGGGAGGCAGCTCATAAACAACATTATTTATTGATCTGGTTAATGTTACTTTAAACCTTTCCTCCTGATTAATTCTCCTCAGGTCGGGCATGCGCTGCCCCCTAAATGGCAATTCCTTTCTCCTCTCATCCAGTACAAGTTTTAATGCATCACTAACGTTTGCCTGGGTGTATGGGATATAAAACCCTGTCCGATAGCGGTTAACAAGCAGGGCATTTAGATCTGAAAGCCCTTCATTTATCCTGCCTAGCCTAATCTGTGCTTCAGATCGGATCAGGTATACTTCATCATTGGCAATTCCTCCGAAGAGTTTGCCCGAATTATTGTAATTCCCTTTAAAATTTTTTCCGGAGGCATTATAAAAGACCACTTTTCGGAGGTCGTTTGTTAAATAACTTGAATATAGTAATGGATTTACATTGACCGAAGAAACCATAAAACTCATAAATGAATAAGATATTTGCCCGGCATAAAATAGCACTTCATCATTTCCTTTGGGCAATACCGCCGGAAATGGCCTTGCTGCAGCACTGTTCAAGCTATTGTAATTAATCAATGTCCCATATATTTTGATGGAGCGATCGGCATATTCAAATGCCTTATTGTAATCCTGCATGATTAGGCTTATCCTCGCCAGCAGCGCCAATGCCGCTACTTTATTTGGCCGGCTTTTATAGTCAGATTTTTCGGGCAGTAGTTTTTCTGCCTTTTCCAGATCAGCACACATAAACTGATACGTTTCGGCTAGTGTTGCCCTAGGTGGGTTAAAGTTAACATCTGCTCCTTCTCTGATTGGAAGCCCTTTATCGCTATTTGCAGAAGCAGGAACATAAGGGCGGGTAAACATCTGCAACAGGTGATAGTAACCAATTGCCCTGAAAAAAAGCGCTGACCCCAATATACTTTTTAGGGATGGTGCTTCTGCATCAGGCCTTAACTTTATAGCATCAAGAACGATATTGGCATAGAAAATCTGCTGCCATCCGTTTTTCCATTCTGCATTGGTCTGTGAGCTAAATACTTCCTTTTTCCAGATGTAGGCATTACGTTCGTCTGAAAAGATCAAAGAAGCGTATGCAGCATCAGAAAGCAAAAAATCATCTGTGGCGAGCTGTGGCAGCCCAGGTGCAATGTTCATCACATCCGAATTGTCCAATAAAGCCTGCATATCGGCCGCGGTAGTTGGAACGGTAAGCGCCTTACTCGGTTTTTCATCCAGATAGCCTTTTTTACAGGAGAATGTAAAGCACAACAATGCAATACACCATATATTTAAGATATACTTTTTCATAATAAAAGATTAAAGATTAATTTTTAAACCTGCCGCAACGGAAACGGGCTGCGGAATGGACTGATAATCAGGATCTATATTCCACTTGTTGGCACGCCAGATCAACCCAAGATTAGATGCATACACATATAACTGAGCAGACCTTAGGAAACCCATTTTCTTAGCATCCAGATCGTAAGAAAGCCTTATATCCTGAAGTCGGATATGATCGCCACGCGCAACCAGGGCATCACTGAGCAGGTAAATATTGTCGCGGTTGGTACTGGCAGCATCGGGCATTTTGGGTACTTTCGTAAATGCTTCATCTCCTGGCTGCTGCCACCTTAGGGCAAAATCACTATTTCCGCCCAATCCCGAAAGCACACTTGTATAATTCACGGAGTTGCGCCTCACATAATAACCAAACCGATAGGAAATATTGGCCGAAAGATTAAACTGTTTAAATCTAAAGGTATTCATCAATGAACCAAAAACCACAGGTTTTGCAGATCCGCTGAATACGATATTCTCTAAATTTGTAGCTGCAAATATTGCAGGATAATCTGTACTTGGCGCGTCATTGAGATAACCCTGAGGCTCACCAGTGGCATCTAGTCCGGCATAACGATAAGAATAGGTTCCATATAAAGGGAAACCCTCTCTTGGCAGCGTGCCTGCATCGGCCATTTGCGCATAGTTTCCTGCGGTTGATAGCGTGCCCGGAAAAAATTTAGTAACCCTTTCGTGGGTATAGCTGATCCAAAAGCTACTGTTCCATTTCAGCTTTCCTGTTAGGTTAACGGTATTTACATTAAAATCAAGGCCCTGTACTTGCGTGTTGGCCATATTGCCCCTAAATGTTGTTATACCTGTAGAGGGTGCAAATGGCATATCGGTAATCAGATCCAAGCCTGTTTTCTGATAAATTTCTAACGTACCTGAAACCCTGTTCCCCTTTAAGCCAAAATCGACCCCTGCATTGATAATCTTTACCCGTTCCCAGCGCAATTCAGGATTTGGTGGATTGAGTACGGTGGCATATGGCAGCCTGGTCAAAGTGCCCTGTCCACTAAAATATCTTGCGGTGGTGAGGGCCGAAAGATTTTTATCAATATTGCCGTTGTAACCAAAACTTAAGCGCATACGCAAAATGGGCAAGGACTCAATGCTATAAAAATCTTCTTTGGCGAGGTTCCAAAGCAACCCTGTAGACCATAACGGCACACCTTTTAAATTGGCACTTACCCCAAAAAGATTACTCCTATCCAGCCTGATACTTCCAGATAAGGTATATTTACCTTTGTAAGATAATGATCCGTTGCTATAATAAGAAAGAAAGCGGTCTACGGTACCTGTTTGCGCATCTGCAGAAGGAATTATATTTGTTGAGGCCGGATAATTGGCCTGTGGATAGGAACCGATATAATCTACAACGGCACTAGTGGCGTTGAGCGGGTTATAACCATAAAAACGGTTATTGAACGAACTTCCTTCCAGATCGCGCCACTCATAGCCGCCCAGCGCATTAAGCTCAAAATCAGAAAATGATGTTGTATAATTGAGTTGACCTCTAACATTTAGGGTACGCAGGCTGCTGGAAAACCTATCCATTATGCCGCCTAGCGGAACAGGGTATAAACCGGTGGCACCTGGAGTTAGCTGAGAGAAGCGGTTAATCAGGTTCCTACTAAAATAGCTTTCCTGGCTGTAAAGGTCGGTTCCTTGGCTGCTTAATTTGCCGTATTGGAAACTGGCCTCTGCATTAAGGCCTTTAAACAAACGGTAGCGCAAGGTAGTGTTTAGCCGGTAATCCAATCCTTCCAGATCATTATCTCTAAAGGCAATATCTTCTACAGGCCGATAAGCCCAATCTAAATAACCACTTCCTGCAAGGCCATCAATAAATCCCTGCCGGTAATCTTTAATCACAGCGAGGGCATTGCCATTATCATCTACCAGCTGCGCATAGGGGTAAATAAGCTGCCCTGCCGTCATTTTGATCGCACTGAAACCAGGATTGGGCCTGCTGGAAAGAGACCGTGAAAGCATTATATTCACATTCAGCGAAAGCCTATCGGCCAAGAAACTAAACCTATCAGCAAAATTAAGAGTCATGCGCTTATAGCTATTCAGCTTGTCAGACAGCTTATTATCATCAAAACCTGCAGAGAAATAATAACTGCTCACTGCATTGGCACCAGATACGTTTAGCGCATACTGTTTGGATACTGCAGAGTTGCCCATGTATTTCATGTACTGCTCACGAACATCATATTTTGAAAGTGCAGCAATACGCTCATCGGCCTCAGCAGCAGTAATTTTACCATCACGTTTGGCAATCAGCAATTCTACCACAGGTGTTAAAGGGGCTTTTAGCACCGATGATTCTGTACCCGAATAAAATCCCTTGGCAAAAAGCACTTTTTCTACAGTTATAAAATCCTGGGTGGACATAGACTGGTTTTTCATCAGATCGGGCTGCCCAGTGAAGTTAAAATTCACTGTTCCGGCAACTTGAAGTGGCTGGTTATTTTTAGCCCGTTTAGAGGTGATAACAATTACCCCATTTGCTGAACGGGCTCCCCAGATAGAAGCTGCAGCAGCATCTTTTAACACCGTAACACTCTCTATATCATTTGGGTTGATATTGGCAATATCACCATCATAAGGAAAATTATCTAGCACGATAAGCGGCTGGGTATTGGCATAAAGCGTACTTTGCCCACGGATGCCAATTGAAACCTGTTCGTTAGCTACACCCCTTGTCCGATTGAAAACAAGACCAGGAACCACATCGCGCAACCGGTCAATAATGTTGGTACTTACTGATCGCTCTAGCAGCTTGTTATCCAACTGCACAAAGGAACCTGTTGCCCTTTCCTTGGGCAATTTGGTATAGCCTGTGCTCACCGTTACTTCTTCCAGTTGGGTTTCTCTAGGTACAAGCTGTATAATTAGCCCGTTAACAGGTACGTTAAGCTGCTGTCTAACAATTCCGTGGCCCAAAAAGCTAACTTCAATAAAAACCGTTCCGGAGCGGAGGTCAATTACATCTTTTGAAAATGTAAAAGTCCCATCTTCTTTACTTAAGACCTTGGTTTTACCCAAGGTTACAGTAGCACCTTTCAACGGCTTACCGGTTTCGGATGAAACTACTTTACCACTTACCTGCGCGCTCAATTTCGCCATGCCTAGCATGAAAAACAGGAGAACATAAAAACAATATTTCATCACTGCTGCTATTTGGAGTTGTTTGCCAATTTATCTGCATCCTTAAAAATGAGCATAACTGTTTTAAAGGGCTTATTAACCAATTTCAGATTGTACTTTTCTAAGGCAGCATTAACTTCCGGAACGGAATTTAAATTACATTCCAGTTGCAGATCTACTGCATAGCTGATGCCTGTTCCGTTAACAATTGGATATGGATTTTCCTGCATAAACAGTACATCAAGTCTTCCTGTAAGTGCTGTAATCCACATATTCCGAAAAGAAGCGCCCAATCCATTTATATCAACATTTGATATCCCGCCCTTAGATTGTAACATTGTATTATCGCCGGTGCTTACCAATACGGTGCACATGGTTTCCATGGTTAAGGTATCTACCTGTACAGCTGGAAAAAAATGCTTCAGATCTTTGCGCATATGCGTGTAGAGCGATTGTTCTTTTCCTTCTGGTACAATCAGTTCATAGCAATAAATATTTTTTGCCCTCCATGTTTTCGGATCAGTTTTTCCTTTAACAAACATTATGGTACTTGGATCTTTCATGTTAAAAATCATCCTGTGTTTAGCGAACAGCATCTTCTCACTATATGCTGCCTCGTACATTTCCACTATGCCAAGATTGGTTACCGAAGCTTTTCTGAGTGCAGGATTAATCCAAAACCCCATGGATAAGCCATCTTGCCGGCTGCTGAGCATGCTATGAAAAATCAGGCCTTTTCCATTGCCGCCATTGCCTTCAAAAAACAAGGGCTTTTTTTTATCGTAGGTAATAGCCAGATCAGTTTTCTGGATTATTTTACCATCTTCTTCCCCTTTTATCACCTGTTCTATCCGCCCTGCGTTAACTTCTTCGTGAGATGTAATGGCTACTACTTTTCCGTTGCTACCTATCCATACATAATGAGGCAGGAGCCGATGTGGAAATGTTTTTGAGAGTATGATATCGGAAGTAACATAAGGAATCGCTCCTTTTCCCTTTCTTTTCAGGCGGTCGAAAAAGGGTGTCACCACCTGATCAGATTCGCGTGTTACAGAAATAAACTGAACTTTGCCTGCAAAACGCCGCTGTAGGCTGTCCATCACTGGCATCATGGCCACACATGGGGCACACCAGGTTGCCCAAAAATCAAGGATAACGAGTTTTCCTTTAAGTGAAGAGAGCTGCATAGCAGATACCTGTTTACCAGCCCCATCGGTATAATTATGCAGGTTAAGCACTTCTAAATCTGGTACAGTTTGCCCAACATGTATTCCTGATGAAGTAAGGTTTACAACATCTCCCTTTTTAGCCTGAGGGAAAGCAGGTAAAACCGCGAAAGGGCTGTAAAGAAATGCCCAACAGAGAAAAAAAAGTGGCAGATAACTATTATTGGTTTTCATATTTTAATTTTATTAGTTTGGTTAATTTGATATTGCACTAGAGAGAGCAGTAAACAGAATGGGATTAAGTTTTACTGATCAAAAAAATAAAGCAAAGGAAAACGGAAGCAGACAGGATAGGCTTTTAAAGGCCTATCTCTGCTACAACCTAGCTGCATCACCTTTTGCGGATGGTGACCACAGCCTGGAGAAAGGATATCCAGCTTAAAAAAATTTGGGCGTAACAATCCCCTTACGGCAGAACCGTTATTTTTTTCAGGTCAATCACAAAAAACAGAATTTTTCCAGTAGAAAAAGCGGGGGCATCTATTAAGAAACAGCAGAAAAATAAGGCAGGCTGTTATTATTAAGAACCAATTTTATTATTAACCGTTAGGTCCACCTGCCTTATTGAAAGCTATTCGGGGTTTTTGGGTTTTAAGGCATACAGCCTATCAAAGGGACAATTTGACAAGGGCACACATAAAAACAGCGGAAAATAAGGCGCTGAAAAAAAGCCAACACAGACTTCCCCTATCCTAGTTGGGTTTAATCTCTTTATCAAGCTTATTTTCTGTGTACGCATACCCGTGAGTTGTACGAGCCGAGCGGAATGGAAGAATAAAAGTGGGCTTCCCAAACCATAACCTCATAATGTTTCTCACGCCTTACGTTGAAATGGAATTACAGCAGAGCCCACTCTTATTTTGGAAGGGCTAAGATAGCAATTCCGCTATAAGAAATGGGATAAAATCTGCTGTCCTGCTCCAACGGCGTGAGATTTGAGGTTGCAAGACTCTTAGTTTTATCTAATTACTTAATTTTTTCTAATAAGTAAATGTATGCAATAAAATCGAGAATGTCAAGCAATTACATGACATTTTTATTTAAAATATAGAAGACATTGGTATTCTTAATTATTACCAATGATTAGTGAGAAAGAAAAAATAATTCTAAAAAACTTTGGTCAGCATTTAAAAAACTTAAAGGAAAAACAGAAGCTTTCTTATCGGGAGTTTTACAAGAGAAGTGGCGTTAATACCGGAGATATTATTAAATATGAAAACGGTGAAACCAGTCCTACCTTTATTACTTTAACCCGGCTGGCCATTGGATTAAAAACCCATCCATCTGTACTTCTAGATTTCGATTTTGAGGTAGACTTTAGTGCCGGATTAGAATAATCCGATCATCAGCATCCTGTTTTGCACATTCAATTGAGTTGAACCCGCGCTAAACAAATATTCCTATTCTGCTCTAACGGCTCTTTCTGACCAAAGCACTTATTTGTAGCCGATTTTTTCTTCGTTAAAATTTAGCCACAGATTAGTGGCGGTTAAGCCCATTAAAATGCAAAAGCAACTGCTGTAGTTTTTTGGGCAAGCTAATGGACAAGCCTAAATGTGCGGTAAAATATCCCATTAATTAGTTTTGGTTTTATGGCGAAATCTTGGTTTGCACCTAAGTATTAACAAAGAACAGTTGAAGCTAATGATAAGGCCAATATTAAACCATATTTATATGAAGAACGCTATCTCTTGCATCATTATTGATGACGACCCCACTGCCGTTGAAATATTGAAAGATCACATTTCAGCAATGCCCAGGCTCAAAATTGAGCAGATTTATACCAAACCGATTGAGGCGCTTAACAATATCAGCCAGTGCAACTGCAAATACCTGATCTTTATGGATATCGACATGCCGGCAATGTCGGGGATAAAGCTGGCAAACAGCCTAAAGCACAGATCGCATAATATCATCTTCACTACTTCCTACCCCGATTATGCCTTAGAAGCCTTTAAAGTTAGGGCCAAGCATTATCTTTTAAAACCGTTCAACATCAGCGATTTTGCCGAAGTGGTGAACGAGGTAATTACCGAGTACTATGATTCGCAGCATTTAGAAAGAGAAAACGACCTCGCCTTTTTCTTGCGTACCAACGGCGAACGTGGTAAACTGACCAAAGTACTCAAAGCTGATATGATTTATTTACAAGGCTCCAATAACCATGTTCACATTTACACCAGCGACCATAATTACTCTGTGTACATGACCATGAAGGAAATGGAAGAAAAGCTGAGCGACAACAAGCAATTTTACCGAGTACACAAATCATATATCATTAATACGCGCTTTGTAAAAGAAATTAACGGACACAAGATCGATCTGGGAAAGTACCAAGTACTAATGACGCCACAGTACAAAGAAGCTTTTATGGAATATGTAAACCGAAATATCCTGATCTCAAAGCGGCTTTGATACCAATTGATTGCAATCATTGTGTGTGGTTGCAGTGGTCATGGCAGTCATTGTGGTAGTGGTTGGATCGCCAGTTTCTGCCAATAAAATGAATTGTACTTTTCTACGGAAAACAAACGCTGTTTTCTTGCTTGCTTTTAAGTCGTTAATTCTCTTCATAAACGAACCTAGCCTTAAGAAAACGTGAAGAAGATCAACTTACACGAAACAGGTTTTAGCTGTTGTGAAGCTTAATTTTAACTCAAAAAACAAAATGAAAAACTGGTTAAAAAACCATCGTTGGCACATTATGGCCTGGTGTATCTTTATCCTCTACGAATATGCTTTTGTTGCAATGGTGATGAGATTAAACAGGCCCTTGTTAAGCTATGCTATTCATTACTCCATCAACATATGCCTTTTTTATATACATGCAGATTTTGTATTAAAGAAAACCTTAAGGCCCCAAAAGCCTGCCTATGCGGTAATGATCCTATTGATAATAGTTGAATTAGGCATTTTCTCCTTTTCTACTTATGCTGCAGACAGTGCTATATCGGTATCGGGCAAACTGGTTATTCCACACTTTAAAATCATAGAGTGGAAATTTTTATCGGCAAGCTTGTGGCGGGGAATTTACTTTTTGCTTTTTTCTACGGCTTATTACTTCATCAGCCGTTTTATACAACAAAAACAGCGGACAGCAGTGCTTGAAAAAGCCGCAGCAGAAAAAGCCCTCAAAGAAAAACAAATTAAAATTGAACTGGCGAATGCTAAAAACTGTTACCTTAAGGCACAAATTAACCCACATTTTTTATTCAATACGCTTACCTACATCTACAACAGCACGCACAAATCGGAACCCCGCGCCGCTGAAGCAGTAAGGTACCTCACCAAAATTATAAGGTATGCCTTAGAATGCGAACATGGTCCGGATATGATGCCACTTAAAGGAGAAATATTACAGGTGGAAAATCTATTGCAGCTAAGCAGGATTAAGCAGCCTAACCTATTTGTAGATTTCAACTACAGTGAGGAAATTGAAACAATAGAAATTATCCCATTGGTATTGATTAGCTTAACCGAAAATATGATTAAGCACGGGAACCTGAGTGTGCAGGAAGATGCCGGTAAAATCGACATCAGTTTAAGTGATGGTTTCTTTAAGTTAGAAACCACTAACCTTATCAACACCGGATTAAATGACCTGGGCTTTCATACCGGGTTAAGAAATATTAAACAGCGGCTTTACCACGCTTATGGAGAAGAAGCTGTGTTGACCTACGGCAGGGATGGGCAGAACCACTTTTTTACCAAGGTTCTGATTTGCATCGAGCGGGAAGATGCCGATCCTATTAGGAAAAGGGCTAAAATAGGCCACTATGATTTTTACAAAGAAACGGGCCCATAAAAAATAGGCCCGTTTCTTTTAACTATTGGATTTAAATGCTTCCTGCTACCAATTGATACCAAGATTAATTTCAAAACTTCCTGCCGTATAACCGCTTAACGAACCGGTTTGCGTAGTATAAGAAGTGTTAATGGTATATTTCTTTTTGTAATGTAAACCAACACCAAAACTCGCTGCTTTACTGGTATGGTACATAGCCGTAAAAAGTAACTGCTGGTTGGCCACAGCAAATTGTCCGCCGACATCAACAATATCCGATATTTCGGTAAAAGAGCGGTAAGCTAGTTTAGGCTGGAATATATTTTCGCCCAATGAGAATTTGTAACCTGCAGAGGCATACACCACCGGGGTATTGATCAGTTTAAAATTATCTCTTTTGAAATAATTTTTAAGGTTTACCATGGCTAAATCGACATTGAAACCTCTGGTTGTTAACCCCACACCAAAATCGCCATCGAAATACGTTCTATGATCGGTATTGTATGCGCCTATCTGGCCATCGTTCGGGTTACCGATAAGATCCTGCATATCTATCCTCTGGTTCATAAAACCGGCCGACAGGCCGAAATGTAATTTAGCAGATTCACTTAAGGGAAGGTGATAAGCATAACTTGCCAGGATACGCGTTTGCCTTTGCAGACCAGCTTTATCCAAGTTCATATTTAACCCAACGCCTACCCTCTCCCAGCCATAGGTTGCGGTTAGGTTCTGTACTACCGGAGCGCCGGGGATATCGTTCCATTGCGAACGGAAAGCTAAATCGACCGTTGCCCCCTCGGCTAGCCCGGCCATTGCCGGATTAGCGAGATAAGTATTGTTATAGTACTGGTTTAATAAGGGGTTGGTTTGTGCATTCACTTTCGAAATCCCAATAAGCGCTACCAATATCAATAATTTTGTTTTCATCCTTTTCATTTTCTTAGCGGTTTCTGATAATCGTGATAAATCCTTTTTGAACCAGTTTATCCGGTCCATAAGTAATGATGTAGTAATAGGTACCTTCGGCAAGTTCGTTTCCGCCAATGGTTCCGTTCCAACTGTTATCATAGCTTTTCTTACTGTACATCTGTCTACCGTTGCGGTCAAAAATCCTTACCTCGTTGCTCGGATACATATCAATGTTCTGTACAATCCAGGTATCGTTTACCCCATCGCCATTTGGCGTTAAGATGTTATTGGCTACAATTTTATAATCTTCGGAAACTTTGATGGTAATGGTTGCTATACTGCTACATCCACTGGCGTTAGTTACCCGAACGGTATAGGTGGTAGTTTGTGCCGGACGAACTGTTAGTACGGCTGTATTTTGACCACTGATGATTCCACCCGCGGTAGACCAGCTGTAGCTAGTTCCGCCACTTGCTGTTAATACTGCCGTTTCACCTTTACTGATCTCGGTACCTTTGTTACTCACAATATTTACCGTTGGAAGCGCATTAATGGTTAAAGTGCCATTTATATACACAAAACTGTAATTATTGGCTACCCCATTCGATGGAACAAGTGCATAAGTACCGGCAACATTTCTGTTTGCCGTAGTGTTTACTGTTGGCTTAGTGCTTAGAGCCGCATCGGCATCGCCTACTTTAAAGCCACTGTAAACCACTGTAAATGTTGGGAAACCATCTGACTGGCACATTACCGCATTATTTGCAGTAACAGTAAGCACAGCCTTGTTAATGGTTAAGTTTGCACCGTTGTAAGTGATTGCATAATTACCTCCCAATGCCAATGTACCTTTGTTGATGGCATAAGTACCCACATTCTCGCCAACAGCCCTGGTCAATGCTCCTGTGAAGCTATCGCCAGTTACCAGTGCCGGAGCAGAAGTATAAGTTAAAACTGGGTCAGCATCGCCATAGGTTTTGCTTTTCGCCGCAGCTGTAACTGTGATGGTTTTTGCACCGATGGTCAGATCTGCACCAACATAAGTTAAGGCATAGTTAGCGTTTAAGGCCAATGTACCTTTGTTGATCGCATAAGTACCCACATTCTCGCCAACAGCCCTGGTCAATGCTCCTGTGAAACTATCGCCCGTTACCAGTGCCGGAGCAAAGGTGTAGGTCAAAGCCGGATCGGCATCGCCATAGGTTTTGCTTTTAGCCGCGGCTGTAACCGTGATGGTTTTTGCACCGATAGTTAAATCTGCACCAACATAAGTTAAGGCATAGTTAGCGTTTAAGGCCAATGTACCTTTGTTGATCGCATAAGTACCCACATTCTCGCCAACAGCCCTGGTCAATGCTCCTGTGAAACTATCGCCCGTTACCAGTGCCGGAGCAAAGGTGTAGGTCAAAGCCGGATCGGCATCGCCATAGGTTTTGCTTTTAGCCGCGGCTGTAACCGTGATGGTTTTTGCACCGATAGTTAAATCTGCACCAACATAAGTTAGGGTGTAGTTGCCGTTTAAAGCAAGCGTTCCTTTAGTGATCGCATAAGTACCCACATTCTCCCCAACAGCTCTTGTCAATGCTCCTGTAAAACTATCGCCCGTTACCAGTGCCGGAGCAAAGGTGTAGGTCAAAGCCGGATCGGCATCGCCATAGGTTTTGCTTTTAGCAGCGGCTGTAACCGTGATGGTTTTTGCACCAATGGTTAAATCTGCGCCAACATAAGTTAAGGCATAGTTGCCGTTTAAAGCAAGCGTTCCTTTATTGATCGCATAAGTACCCACATTCTCGCCAACGGCTCTGTTCAATGCTCCTGTGAAGCTATCGCCAGTTACCAGTGCCGGAGCAGAAGTATAAGTTAAAACTGGGTCAGCATCGCCATAGGTTTTGCTTTTCGCAGCAGCCGTAACCGTGATGTTTTTTGCACCGATGGTCAGATCTGCACCAACATAAGTTAGAGCGTAATTGCCGTTCAAGGCCAATGTACCTTTGTTGATCGCATAAGTACCCACATTCTCGCCAACAGCCCTGGTCAATGCTCCTGTGAAGCTATCGCCAGTTACCAGTGCCGGAGCAAAGGTGTAGGTCAAAGCCGGATCGGCATCGCCATAGGTTTTGCTTTTCGCAGCAGCCGTAACTGTGATGGTTTTTGCACCGATGGTTAAATCTGCACCAACATAAGTTAAAGTGTAGTTGCCGTTTAAAGCAAGCGTTCCTTTATTGATCGCATAAGTACCCACATTCTCCCCAACAGCTCTTGTCAATGCTCCTGAGAAACTATCGCCCGTTACCAGTGCCGGAGCAAAGGTGTAGGTCAAAGCCGGATCGGCATCGCCATAGGTTTTGCTTTTCGCAGCAGCCGTAACTGTGATGGTTTTTGCACCGATGGTTAAATCTGCACCAACATAA
>NZ_JBPZIR010000010.1:136359-250520 GCF_051857575.1 Pedobacter sp. GSP4
GTTAAAGTGTAGTTGCCGTTTAAAGCAAGCGTTCCTTTATTGATCGCATAAGTACCAATATTCTCGCCAACAGCTCTGGTCAATGCTCCTGAGAAACTATCGCCCGTTACCAGTGCCGGAGCAAAGGTGTAGGTCAAAGCCGGATCGGCATCGCCATAGGTTTTGCTTTTCGCAGCGGCTGTAACCGTGATGGTTTTTGCACCGATGGTTAAATCTGCACCAACATAAGTTAAAGTGTAGTTGCCGTTTAAAGCCAATGTACCTTTGTTGATGGCATAAGTACCCACATTCTCGCCAACAGCTCTGGCCAATGCTCCTGAGAAACTATCGCCCGTTACCAGTGCCGGAGCAAAGGTGTAGGTTAAAGCCGGATCAGCATCGCCATAGGTTTTGCTTTTAGCAGCGGCTGTAACTGTGATGGTTTTTGCACCGATGGTCAGATCTGCACCAACATAAGTTAAAGTGTAGTTGCCGTTTAAAGCAAGCGTTCCTTTGTTGATCGCATAAGTACCCACATTCTCCCCAACAGCTCTTGTCAATGCTCCTGAGAAACTATCGCCCGTTACCAGTGCCGGAGCAAAAGTATAGGTCAAAGCCGGATCAGCATCGCCATAGGTTTTGCTTTTCGCAGCAGCCGTAACCGTGATGGTTTTTGCACCGATGGTCAGATCTGCACCAACATAAGTTAAGGCATAGTTGCCGTTTAAAGCCAATGTTCCTTTGTTGATGGCATAAGTACCCACATTCTCGCCAACAGCTCTGGTCAATGCTCCTGAGAAACTATCGCCAGTTACCAGTGCCGGAGCAAAAGTGTAGGTTAAAGCCGGATCAGCATCGCCATAGGTTTTGCTTTTCGCAGCGGCTGTAACTGTAATGTTTTTTGCACCGATGGTTAAATCTGCGCCAACGTAAGTTAAGGCATAGTTGCCGTTTAAAGCAAGCGTTCCTTTGTTGATGGCATAAGTACCAATATTCTCGCCAACGGCTCTGGTCAATGCTCCTGTGAAGCTATCGCCAGTTACCAGTGCCGGAGCAGAAGTATAAGTTAAAACTGGGTCAGCATCGCCATAGGTTTTGCTTTTCGCAGCAGCCGTAACCGTGATGTTTTTCGCACCGATGGTCAGATCTGCACCAACATAAGTTAAGGCATAGTTAGCGTTTAAAGCCAATGTACCTTTGTTGATCGCATAAGTACCAATATTCTCCCCAACAGCTCTTGTCAATGCTCCTGAGAAACTATCGCCCGTTACCAGTGCCGGAGCAAAAGTATAGGTCAAAGCCGGATCAGCATCGCCATAGGTTTTGCTTTTCGCAGCAGCCGTAACCGTGATGGTTTTTGCACCGATGGTCAGATCTGCACCAACATAAGTTAAGGCATAGTTGCCGTTTAAAGCCAATGTTCCTTTGTTGATGGCATAAGTACCGATGTTCTCGCCAACAGCTCTGGTCAATGCTCCTGAGAAACTATCGCCAGTTACCAGTGCCGGAGCAAAAGTGTAGGTTAAAGCCGGATCAGCATCGCCATAGGTTTTGCTTTTCGCAGCGGCTGTAACTGTAATGTTTTTTGCACCGATGGTTAAATCTGCGCCAACGTAAGTTAAGGCATAGTTGCCGTTTAAAGCAAGCGTTCCTTTATTGATCGCATAAGTACCAATATTCTCGCCAACGGCTCTGGTCAATGCTCCTGTGAAGCTATCGCCAGTTACCAGTGCCGGAGCAGAAGTATAAGTTAAAACTGGGTCAGCATCGCCATAGGTTTTGCTTTTCGCAGCAGCCGTAACCGTGATGTTTTTCGCACCAATGGTTAAATCTGCGCCAACGTAAGTTAAAGTGTAGTTGCCATTTAAAGCCAATGTACCTTTGTTGATGGCATAAGTACCAATATTCTCGCCAACGGCTCTGGTCAATGCTCCTGAGAAACTATCGCCAGTTACCAGTGCCGGAGCAAAAGTATAGGTTAAAGCAGGATCAGCATCGCCATAGGTTTTGCTTTTAGCAGCGGCCGTAACCGTGATGGTTTTTGCACCGATGGTTAAATCAGCACTGTTAAATGTAATGCTATAGTTTGTGCTTAAAGCAAGTGTACCTTGGTTAATAGCATAGTTACCGATATTTTCGCCCACTGCTCTACTTAATGCACCTGCAAAAGCATCCGTTCCTATAAGTGTACCTGTATAAGTGTAGGTAAGCGCCGGATCGGCGTCTCCATAAGCTTTGCTTTTTGCTTCTGCTGTAACAACAATAGTTCTTGGAGTAATATCTGCAGTGGTTGCCGCTGTAGTATTGCCTAAGCTATAGTTACCAGATGCACCGCCTGTGATGGCGATACCCGTAACATTTACCGTTTTGTTTGTTCCAACAACTGGACTTGTAAATGCTGCTGCTGTATAGCTTTCGGTAAATACATCACCTGCTACACGGTTATCGCTTAGATTTACTGTTGCCGTTGTATTGCCATCGTAAAGCTTATTGATACCAGTTGCGGTAACGTTTAAAGTTTTAGGCGTAATGGATAGGTTAGCAGTGTTGTAAGTTAAACTATAATTACCTGCATTACTTAAAGTCAATGTTCCCTGACTGATTGCATAAGTACCTACGTTGTTACCTGCAGCTCTTGATAATGTTCCTGTGAAGGCATCAGTACCTACTAAAGTGCCGGTGTAGGTATAGGTAAGCGCCGGATCGGCCTCACCATAGATTTTGTTTTTTGCATCGGCCGTTACCACAATAGCCCTGACCGTAATATCTGCGGTTGTTGCAGCAGTAGTATTGCCCAAGGTATAGTTGCCAGATGCACCGCCTGTTATGGTAATACCAGTAACATTTACGGTTTTATTTGTACCTATTGACGGTGTTAAAAATACAGCGCTTGCATAATTTAGAGTGAATATATCTCCTGTTACACGGTTATCGTTTAAGTTTACCGTAGCAGCTGTAGTGCCATCATAAGCCTTATTTATTCCGCTTGCTGTAACCGTTAATGTTTTTGGCGTAATGGCAAAAGTTACACCTGGTGTAAAAGTTAGGCTATAATTACCACTTGCTGCAAGTGTACCTTGTGTAATGGCGTAATTGCCTACATTCTCTCCTGCTGCACGGCTTAAGCTTCCGCTAAAGGTATCAGCAAAAGCCAGACCTGATCCGCCTACCGAATAGGTTAAAGTTGGATTAAGGTTACTATAAACTTTGGATTGACCTGCATTGGCCGTTACCGTTACCGCTCTTTGGGTGATCGCAAATGTTATGCCTGGTGTAAAAGTTAGGCTATAATTACCGCTTGCTGCAAGTGTACCTTGTGTAATGGCGTAATTACCTACATTCTCTCCGGCCGCACGACTTAAGCTTCCGCTAAAGGTATCAGCAAAAGCCAGACCTCCTCCACCAACGGTATAGGTTAAAGTTGGATCTACGTTACCATAAACTTTAGATTGACCTGCATTGGCCGTTACCGTTACCGCTCTTTGGGTGATCGCGAATGTTACGCCTGGTGTAAAAGTTAGGCTATAATTACCACTTGCTGCAAGTGTACCCTGTGTAATGGCATAATTGCTTACATTCTCTCCGGCCGCACGGCTTAAGCTTCCGCTAAAGGTATCAGCAAAAGCCAGACCTCCTCCACCAACGGTATAGGTTAAAGTTGGATCTACGTTACCATAAATTTTGGATTGACCTGCATTGGCCGTTACCGTTACCGCTCTTTGGCTGATAGCGAATGTTATGCCTGGTGTAAAAGTTAGGCTATAATTACCACTTGCTGCAAGTGTACCCTGTGTAATGGCATAATTGGCCACATTCTCTCCTGCTGCACGGCTTAAGCTCCCGCTAAAGGTATCGGCAAAGGCTAAGCCTGCCCCACCCACAGTATAGGTTAAAGTTGGATTAAGGTTACCATAAATTTTGGATTGACCTGCATTGGCCGTTACCGTTACCGCTCTTTGGCTGATAGCGAATGTTATGCCTGGTGTAAAAGTTAGGCTATAATTACCACTTGCTGAAAGTGTACCTTGTGTAATGGCGTAATTGCTTACATTCTCTCCGGCCGCACGGCTTAAGCTTCCAGTAAAGGTATCAGCAAAAGCCAGACCTCCTCCACCAACGGTATAGGTTAAAGTTGGATCTACGTTACCATAAATTTTGGATTGACCTGCATTGGCCGTTACCGTTACCGCTCTTTGGCTGATAGCGAATGTTATGCCTGGTGTAAAAGTTAGGCTATAATTACCACTTGCTGCAAGTGTACCCTGTGTAATGGCATAATTGGCCACATTCTCTCCTGCTGCACGGCTTAAGCTACCGCTAAAGGTATCGGAAAAGGCTAAGCCTGCCCCACCCACAGTATAGGTTAAAGTTGGATCAACATTGCCATAAATTTTGGATTGACCTGCGTTTGCTGTTACCGTAACTGCTCTTTGATTAATGGCAAAGGTTAATCCCGGTGTAAAAGTAACCGCATAATTGCTGCTTAAGGCAAGGCTGCCCTGTGTAATGGCATAATTAGCCACATTCTCTCCTGCCGCGCGGCCTAAGCTTCCGCTAAAGGTATCGGCAAAGGCTAAGCCTGCTCCACCCACAGTATAGGTTAAAGTTGGATCAACATCGCCATAAATTTTGGATTGACCTGCATTAGCCGTTACCGTAACTGCTCTTTGATTAATGGCAAAGGTTACTCCAGGCGTAAAGGTAATAGCGTAATTGCCATTAAGGGCAAGTGTACCCTGTGTAATGGCATAATTGGCCACATTCTCTCCTGCCGCGCGGGCTAAGCTTCCTGTAAAGGTATCAGCAAAGGCTAAACTTCCGGCGCTAAGTGTATAAGTATATGCTGGGTTAATGTTTCCGTAAGTCTTAGATTGACCTGCGTTTGCTGTTACCGTAATTGCTCTTTGATTAATAGCAAAGGTTACTCCCGGCGTAAAGGTAATAGCGTAATTGCCATTAAGGGCAAGTGTACCCTGTGTAATGGCATAATTGGCCACATTCTCTCCTGCCGCGCGGGCTAAGCTTCCTGTAAAGGTATCGGCAAAAGCTAAACTTCCGGCGCTAAGTGTATAAGTATATGTTGGGTTAACGTTTCCGTAAGTTTTTGATTGACCTGCGTTAGCCGTTACTGTAATTGCTCTTTGATTAATGGCAAAAGTTACTGCGGGGGTAAAAGTAACTGCATAATTACTTCCCGCTGATAATGAACCCTGCGTAATGGTATAATTGCCTGCATTCTCTCCAGCTACACGGCTTAAACTTCCTAAAAATGTATCTGGAGAAACCAAGCTTCCTGAACTGACTGCATAGGTTAAAGTTGGATCGACATTACCATAGGTTTTCGATTGACCTGCATTGGCTGTAACCGTAATTGCTCTTTGTGCAACAGAGCTGGTTGGTATGGTTACAATGGGACTGTTAGTTCCTGTACTGGTTAATGTTACGCTTCCGGTAATAGAGGCATTGGCGGCCGCAGTTGCTTTTAACCTTACGTAAATAGTACCAGATACTGTACCAGAACTGCCAATGGTAGCAGATGGTCCGTAAGTAATATCATCCGCACTTACTTCAAAGTTGGCTGTTGATGATGGTGTTGCGGTAATACCCGCTGATAATCCGCTTCCTGAAACCGCGACACTGCTTGATGCAGACGCTGTTCCGTATGTAGTGCTTAAAGCCGAAGGGAAAGTGCTGCCTGCTGTAATATTGGCCGCTGCCGCATATGTTATTGAAAACTGTGTTGCTGCATTATTTCCGTTACCTGCTATATCCTGCGCTGCGTTAGCCCCTACATTAATTGTAACAGCACCATTGGCGCTTGGTGTTGCAGTAAAACTGTAAGTTGTACCACTGCCCGAAAAACTACCCAATGTTGCATTGGTAGCCGTGATACTGCCTAGTGCAAAACCGCTTACACTTTCTGAAAAAGTAGCGGTAAAGGGAATTGGTGAAGTTGCTGTTGAACTTCCAGACGCACCAGCAGAACTGGTGATAGTTAAATTGGGTTTGGTAACATCAACCGTAAAAGTATTGGTATTGCTAATTGCACTAACCGAATTGGTACTCAATTGGGCTGTAGCAGTTAGAGTATGTAAAGCTTGAGTTAAGCTGCTAGGCTGAGTCAAGCTCCATGTTCCACCAGGCTCTGCTGTTGTGGTACCAATAACCACACCATCCACACTAACCGTTACGGTTGCATTGCCTGTAGATGTACCCGTATAAGTTGGTGTAAGGGTATTGTTAGCACTTCCATTTGCCGGCATAATTACCATTGGTGCTGGTAGTGCTCTCCCTACATTCACCGTATAGTTTTTGGTTGTGGTGCCATCCTGTGCCGTAACCACAACACTAATTGGGTTGTTTCCAACACTCAAATTTACGGTAAATGGGCTACCGCTTACTGCCGTAACATTATTTATTTTGATTGTGGCATTTGCCTGGTTTCGGGTTGGTGTAATATTGATACTTGCTGTACCATTGGGAACACTCGCCGAATAAGTTATTCCACTACTTGTAAATGCTGGTGTTAATGTACCAGCCGATAAGGCTAAGCTTAATAATGTGGCATCATTTGATACACTGCTGATCACATTGCCTGTTAATACCGTAAGTTGGTCAGGATTGCCAGGTGCAGATACCCAAGTGCCATTATTAAGCGCCGGAGGATCAGGAAGTGTTGCGGTTGTATTCCAGTAGCCTGCAATAAACGAACCCCCATCGTGAAATTGGATTTCCCAACGGGAATTTACATAAAGTATGCGATACTGGGTGCCGCTTTTTGTAGAATTTCCGGCATAGGTATTACGCCCTGCCGAATTACCTGTTGGCGCAAGTGTAATAGTTTGGGTAGTTGGCGGGAAGCTTTCTTCATAGGTATCCCTAAACTGGATCTGAGCATTTACAGCCAACGCAAGTAATAAAAAAATGGTGGTGGTAAATAAGACACGTAGAGCTTTTTTCATATGTTTTGGATTATAGGTCCTATATCAACTGGCAATCAGAAACAACTATCACAGCTGGTATTTTTATTTTTTGGTTTATAAACGCCACGGCCCTGTTTAATTAAACAAAGCCGTGGTAATAGGTATTTTAATTTCTAGCGGGGAATACACCCTGAAGTGCAATTACATAATTAAGTGCCAGGTAAGGCTGCATCAGGGGCACTGGTAGGCTACTGCCTGCTATACCCACCGTCATTGGGTTCATGGCTACATTGGGAGCAGTTGGCGTATAATCATTGTCGCCCCTCCCTTTATTTGCGAAATAGTTGCCTGTAGGCTCCGATACTGTGCCATTGGCACTTACCGCGCGTACAGCATGCGTATGCATAGGCAGGTTGTTAGCCGATAAAGTAACACTTTCAGCACCAAATTCCTCCCCAATTACCCGCGGTGTTAAGCCCGGACCACTGCCCATACCTACAGGAACAATGCCCTGAAGATTAGGTAGGCCAAAAGTAGTTTTACCATCGCCGCCGTAATTGGTGCCCAAAAGGCTAAATAATGCTGTATATTGACGGATCTGCAGTAACTGTCCGCGGCAGAACGCCCAGCCCGATGGGGCATAGTTTTCTGCTACCAATTTTATTTCTCCTACAAAATTATTGTCCATTTTTAATGTTTTTAAGGTTCTTTTAATTAGTTTCTAGATGGATACATCCCTGTGGTAGCGATGATAAATGTAAGTCCTAAATAAGGCTGCTGAATTGAAAGCGGCGTACTGCCACCAGCTGGTGCTATTGCGCCAGGGGCCATTACCGTATTTACACCAGAATTGGAGTAATCAAGATCAGGAGCAACAGAATCTGCTGCATAATTTCCACTTGGCGCATTCGAGGTGCCCGGTGCATTATTTGCAGCAAACATGTGGTTGTGCATCGGCAACTGGCTCTGCAGCACGGTAACATTCTGTGTACCTGCAACCTGCCCGAGTGTATAATTTGTGCCGCTTACCGGGCTTACGCCATAACCAAGTGATACACGCCCCTGAAGATTTGGCAGGCCAAATGTTGTTGTTCCATTGCCACCATATACAGTGCCAAGCAACGAAAACAATGCCTGGTTCTGTGCAATAGACATTAGTTGCCCATTACATACCGCCCATCCTTTAGGTGCAAAGTTTTGGCTAACAATTTTTATATCTCCTAAATACCATTCCATTTTTTTTCGATTGTTTAAGGTTTATATGTGGTTAGTTTTGTGAAGGCCATACACCGGCCATTGAGATGATGTAGTTTACAACCAATGATGGCTGTACGATATCAAACGGGGCACTCCCTCCCGCAACTGAAATGGATTGGTTACCCAATTGAGCATCTGGCGCAACAGTGCCCAATGCGTAATCAAGATCTCCTGAACCCGTATTGGCAAATGCATTTGTAGCGGGTAAATTTGCATTAGCTTCTGCACTCTGTGCCATTAACGGGTGGGTATGAGACGGCATTTGGTTGGTTGTCATGGTAACACTTTCAACACCTGCTTTTTGACCCAATACCACTGGCGATAAGCCACCGCCAGTACCTACATGTACAGGCACACGCCCGCGTAAATCGGGTAAGGCAAATGTACTCTGCCCATCGCCACCATAGGTGGTGCCTATTAACGCAAACAGCGTTTCGTATTGACTGATAGGTTGAAGTGAACCATCGCATACTTTCCAGTTCAGCGGGGCAAAATTCCCCGCAAAAATCCTGATTTCGCCGATGTAAGGTGAATCTAACATAGTAAGGTTGTTTATGGTTTATAAATTAATTTGTTTCCTGATATTCAAATAGCCCGTTCTCAAATTTCTCTCCGCGCTGTACGCCCATTGCGGCTAATTTTGAACCTGTGATATAACCTTCATTCAGTTTTATGATATTGACGCGGAGTATCTTATCATCCACACACTGTACATATATCCCACTGGCATCTGCATGTACAACTGTTCCGGCTTCAACCCCAGGATCGCCCTGGGCATCAACCGGTGATACTTCCAATACCTTAACCATTTGCTGCTTAAAGGTGGTAAGTGCTCCACCGGCACCCGGGTTGCAGGCATTTACCAATGCTTCTATTTCTTCAGCTGTTTGTAATGCCCAGTTAATGGCCAGCTCGTAGGTGGTAGCCCTCGGAAAATAACTTGCAGCGTGCGCATCAACAGGAAGTTCGGCAATGCCACCTGTGGCTCTTAATTGTTCTACCAATTGAACCATCATGTTAACAGCTACTGCGCTATGTCTCCCGTCAGCTATGCCCCAGGTTTCGCCGGGAATGAATGGTACAACCTGCTGTAGAACTACAGATCCTGTATCAAAATTATCATCAACTTTGTGGATACTCACACCGCCACTAGTCTTTCTATCTACCATCTGTCTGAATAAAGGATCCGGTCCTTTATAGGCAGGCAATAGGCTAAAATGAACATTAAAAAAGCCTAGGGTTGGGAAATCATAAAGTACTTTTGGAATGCGGTAAGAGAAGCTAAACATAATCACTACATCAGGTTTCACGGCTGTAAACAATTCATTTACAGCAACAAGCAATCCTTTCTTATTAACCTTTAAATGCAGAATATTGCGCTGATTACAGAATTCTTCGAGGCCCAAGTGCTGGCCCCGGAGCCGGTTGGTAGATACGACAGCTTTTAACCATCCCTGTACCGAAAAGTAATCTAATACCGGGACTGATAAGACATGGTTTGAGAGTATGATTAATTTCAAGAGAGGTTATTATTTGGATGACGTAAATTTATTTAATTATTTTGTCAACTCCAAATAGGAATATACAAATACTTAAAAATCAGTATAATTTAATATGCCGTTATTTTTAAATTAATAATACTCGAAAATTTTATTTTATTTACGGAATGGTTATTTATTCGAAGGCAAATCTCCCAGTACCCATCAGCGAAATGCAGCACGAGCTCTTAGCGGTTACCCAAAATTGGAAAGCACATTTCAATACTTACCATTATAGTGGCGATTGGACCGTGTTTCCATTGCGGACACCAGATGGTACCGACAGCATTTTTGCTGAACTTGCTGGTGCATCCTGCTTTTTAGACCACCCGAACATGAAGCTTTTTCCATCCATTAAACAGTTTACTGATGGATTGCCATGCGAAATTATGTCGGTAAGATTGCTAAATCTAGCAGCCGGATCTGTTATTAAAGAACACCGGGATGTAGAACTTGCTTTCGAAAAAGGTGAAGCCAGGCTGCACATACCTTTAAAAACCAGCAATCAAGTGGAATTTTATGTAAACAGCGAACGTGTGGTAATGGCCGAAGGCGAGTGCTGGTACATTAATGCCAATCTGCCCCATCGCGTAACCAATAATAGCACTAGCGACAGGATACACCTGGTTATCGATTGTAAGGTTAATGCCTGGCTGCAAGATGTGATATTAACTTCGAACATTATTGCGCATGCACCTGATGAAATGCGCGATCCGGAGCTATTGAAGCAGATGATTGTTTCACTCCGATCTCAAAATACAACCGCCGCCTCACAATTGGCCGATAGCCTGCAACAAGAGTACGATAACTTAATACCAAGCTAAAATGAACACTCTCCACAGTAATATATACAACTGGATACCTTACCAACTGGCAACTAAAGATCATGAACTTACCTGCAGGTGGCTCTATACTGATGGCGCGCATTTTACGGGTCCATTTTTTTCCGAATCGATGGGCAAATGCATGTCGCACCCCTTCAACGCTAGGCCATACAGGCCTTACAGCCATATCAGTGTACTGCCCGAATGGGCTACAGGGATAAACAGCTTAACGCCTACTGCTTTTATTTTTCATGTTTCCAGGTGTGGTTCAACGCTAATCTCCCAGTCTTTATCCCTTAATAAACAGCACATCGTTTTGCCTGAAGCACCCTTTATTGATGAAATGCTGAGGTTTACCAAAAATGACAATTGGCCATCAACATTAAACAGGGAACAGATATTAAAGGCGGTATTTAGTTTATACGGCCAAAACCCTACCGGAGACAAAAAACACCTGTTTATCAAAACAGATAGCTGGCACATCCACTTTATGCCTTTGCTTAGAAAACTATACCCAAACACACCTTTTATTTTATTGTACCGGAAACCCGATGAAATTATCCGGTCGCACCAAAAACTAAGGGGTATGCAAGCTGTACCCGGCGTAGTACCGGATGAATTTTTGGGCATCGAGCCCGGCTCGGTAGCTAATATCAACCTAGACGAACATATTACACGGGTTTTGGAAATATATCTTGACTGTTTTATCCAATGGTCGCAAAATGACCCGCTTGCCCTGTTGGTTAACTATAATGAAGGCATTATGGATATGATGCATAAACTGTGCAACATTACAGGCATAGAATTGGACACTAATGATTGGGAGCAGATCAAGCTGCGCAGTAAGTTTAATGCCAAGCACCCTGAACAGCTGTTCAACGAGCTACAGCCGGATGAACAGATTGCGCCTTACCAGCAAGCGGTTTTTAAACGTTATAACCAATTGGAGCAGCTAAGGGCTTCGCAAGCTGTGCTGCAATAAAATTGAACAGTTTTTGGGCAGCATCTTCAGGGCTTAACAGATGCGTACCGATATACAGATCGGCTTTTAGAGGCTTTTCATAGCTATCATTTACACCGCTCAGGTTATGTAATTTATCGGGATGGTGCTCTGGCAAAAAAGCTTTCCGGTAAAGCCCTTTTGTATCACGTTCTTTTAAAGTATCAAGCGGGCAATCTACCCAAACGGTTTGGGCATTGTATAATTCTTTTAACTCCCGGCGTGCGGCCTCAAAGGGGTTTATAGCAGCAATTAGCGCAATAGTACCTTGTTGAACGTGCTGGTGTGCGAGTTTGCCCAACCGGCGGATATTTTCCAAGCGGTCTGCCTTCGAAAATCCAAGATCACTGCACAGGGTTTTACGGTAAACATCTCCATCTATCACGATGCAGGATAGGCCCATTTCTTTGAGCCGGAAACTTACCATTTCTGACAAAGTTGTTTTGCCAGCGCCAGAAAGGCCGGTGATCTGTAATAAGAGCATTATTTTTTTAAATAAAGGTAGTGTATATTTTCATATGCTATTCATGGAAGATTAATCCTGTCCAATTTCCATACTTAAAATCAGGTGATCTTTAAAAACATATACATGGATTGTTTGTCCGTCAAAAATAACATTCCCTTCTAAATCTTTCACAAGCTGATCTACCAGAACGGCTATCTTTCCGTCGGGGCGTTCTGTAACCGATAGCGGTTCTACTATCGGATTAATTTCGCTCCATTGCCTGGTCCAATATTCCCTAACAGCATCCTGACCGCTAACATAACCACCTTCGAAAGCCTTTGGCCATTTTACATCCGCATGCATTACAGCGAAAACCCCATCAATGTTTCTGATGTTAAACCCATCGTAAGCTTTTTTAATGATTGGCCAATACTGTGATTCCATATTTTTTATCGTTTTGAAGCGGTAAATGTATCTAATTCAGCTAACCCAAAACTAAAAATTAATTTTATATTTGCTTTTATGAACAGAAGAAGCATTATCTCTCCTCCAGCCCCATAGTTCAACCACAATCCGTTGCACATTTTACCGGTTTTATGTTAACCGTTTTCTTTGATGTGCCCAAAAAATCAGTTTTAACACATTATTAATTATAAGATTCATCTTATGAAAAAATCATATCTGCTATTACACATAGCAGTACTACTGGCTGGCTTTACAGGAGTTTTTGGCAAGCTTATATCTTTAAACGAAGGGCTTTTGGTATGGTATAGGGTACTGTTTTCGGCAATTATACTGCTGTTCATCAAGCGTAATTTTCTAAAATCAGCTCCAATCGGCCTGAAAGAGCGCATATCCATCGGAAAAATCGGTTTGCTCATTACCGTTCACTGGGTGTTCTTTTATGCCAGTATCAAATATTCGAACATTTCTATAGGTGTGGTCTGTTATTGTTTAACCAGCCTTTGTACTGCTGTATTTGAACCGTTGATCAATAAAAAACGTTTTTCAATATCGCAGCTCGCTTTGAGTGCATTAACCCTTTTAGGCATAAGCCTCATCTTTCACTTCGATACTTCTTACCGCTTTGGGATCATTTTGGGCGTTATTTCTTCTGCCTTTGCCGCATTGTATACCGTGTTTAACGAAAGGCTGGTGAAACAATATGATAGCATCTCTATCAATTATTACCAGATGCTTGCCGGTACATTGGGCCTGGGCCTGTTTTTACCTCTTTACATGTATTACCTCCCAATTGCATCCCTCGTTCCGAGCCTGCCCGATTTTGGCTATTTATTGTTATTGGCGGGTTTCTGTACCGTTGGCCTTTACATTTTATTTGCCGAAGTGCTTAAAAAATTGCCGGCCTTTACGGTAAACCTCAGTTTTAATCTCGAACCCATTTATGCCATAGTAATGGCCTTTCTGTTTTTTAACGAGGGAAAAGAAGTTAACCTGTATTTTTACATCGGTTGCTGTTTTGTAATTACTTCGGTTATTCTTCAAAGTGTACGCCCCAGCGGCAAAAAACATTAAAAATAAGGAAGGCTGTATCCTAAATTGTGTATTCGCATTTAGGGTACAGCCTCCATTTGGTCGAATTATTTTTACGGTTCAAAAACGACCTTGATAAACCTGGGCCGGTATAGATTGGGATGCTGCTGTAAATCTGTTAAAAAATCGAATGAATTTACATTATAGCTGATCAGCAGCTCGCCCTTTTTGGATAAGCTTGGGTGCGCTTTGGCATTGTAGGTGAAAAATGATTTTAATTCGAGTGCAGGAGAGGTATCGTAGAGCTTAATTACCCGACCAAAAGGCCCATATGGGGATTTACCCAATTGCATGCAGATGTATTTACCGATACCACTTTGCTGAAAGATGAGTGCATACCTCCCATCGGCCAAGCGGGATAGGCTCAACTCGTTCGAAACCTGCTCGGTTATAGCAGCCGATTTTTTAATGTCCGATTGCCAGTTTACCCCATCCCAGTAGGTCCATTTAGCATAATCTTCAAATTCTTTAGGTTTAACCCTGGCAACAAGCAATTTTTTGGCCTGCCCAATGGTTCCGTAAACATAAATATAACCGTCTGGATTTACCTCGCCAGCCTTTTCTGTATTCACAAATATCCCGGCACCAAATGAACCTGTTTCGCCTTTTTCATTGCTCAGGAAAAATGGTGTATCCTGCTGTTCGTAATTAGCGAAGGGCAAAGTCTCGCTGGCCTTAATTTTAATCAGGGTATTGCCCACTTCGGCAAAACCAAATGCCCCGCTGCCCGTGCTTTTTACCCGGTAACCAAAAATAAATGTTGTATTATCCAGCTCTTGGTTTACAAAGCCATCTCCAAGCCAGTAATAATCGTTAGCACCTGTTAAGGGCGTTTTTGGCTCAAATATGGGGTCGGGATGTTGATTATTCGTTTTCCAACTGAAGTGGAGCTTTTGTAAATCTGGCTCATTTCCAACCAAAACAGCGGCCGAATTGTGGATCATTTTAGCATTTGGTTCCATCTTACCTTGGGCCACTTTCCCGATCATGCTATCGCTAAAAATAAACAGTGTTTGTTTTGCCTTTGGTGGCGATGATTCTTTCCCGTTTAATGGGATGGTATAAATGCCATCGCCCCCAAACCAGCCCTCGGTACGGTTAAAAAGATTGCTCCACTCTGGGGCTTCGCTAATTTTAAACTTAATGCTATCGAGCTGCTGTGCCGCTACCTTGGCGTTTTGAAAAACAACCAGGCTAAACAAAAAAATCGATATAATACCTTTCATCGTCCTTATAATTTACCTAAAAACGCCATTTAACTGCTCCTCCTAATCCTTGCGGTTAAATATTTACGGATGGGCTGATCTAAAAAAATCATGATTAAATAGGCCAATCCGAGCAATAAAAATAAAGATAGGATAATAATGATCACCATATTTTGCATAGGTGGTTTTTCTGTTTCCACGTAACTTAAAAAGATCCATAAAAAAGGATAATGGATCATGTACAGCGGATAAGAAATATCGCCAAGAAACCTACAGATTTTATCGTAACGGGCATGTAGCACTGCACCAGCTCCGAGCGCAACCAAAAGAGGGAAATAAAAAACTGCCGTTAACAAATCAATTATCCAGTTCAGTTTATCGCTAAAAGGGACCATAAAAACCGCAGCCAATAATATGCACATGCCTATAAAACCGATACGCGATTTGATGATCCACTGCGAGCGATAAACCAGTATACCAGCCAAAAAAGAATAAAAAATACGGGCAGCGCCACCAAAAAAGTTCTCCCCGCCCCAACCAACGGCCAGGTTTGTGGTCTGGTAAGCCTGATAGCCCAATAGCAAGGCTGCCACAATGCTCAGTGCCCACAGCAGCTTGTTGCTAATTTTATACAGTACAAAAACATAAAAAATATTGGCCATGTACTCCCAAAACAGCGACCAGGTTGGCGGGTTTAAGTGGAAAAGGTTAAAGTAGCGTTCGTGCACCAAAGGATATGGCACCAATAAACTGGATGACAAGAACATCAGCAGGGTATTGCCGAGTCCATATACCTGATAAAGCTGACTAAAAGGATCGAAAATAAAGGTAATAAGGCCAAGCACCGAACCGATTAGCACCAATGGATGCAGGCGGATAAGGCGCGCCTGGATAAACCTGAGCACGCCCATACTGGCTACCCTGTTATCGTATGCATAGGCCATTACAAAGCCCGAAAGGCAGAAGAAAAAATCGACGGCCAGGTAACTGTGGGCAATAAAATTATCTTCATAATCGGGGGTGGCAAATTCCATAAAGTGAAAGATAACCACAGCTATTGCTGCAATGCCGCGTAATCCATCGAGGATTTTAAAATGCTGTTTGGTTTTTAATGTACTTTGATCTACTATTAAGGTATCCATTTGGTTTCTTGTAAACTGGCTCATCTATCCTCAAAAAAACTGCTTTTGAGGGGAGAGCAAAGAAACAGAAGAAATCCCAAATCGCGGTACAGCCACAGATCAACCTTTCTACGTTTTGTCTCAATCTGGGCGGAAATCTTTAAAGTCCTTAATTCTCTGTACGGAGAATGGCCTGGGCATCAGTATCTTCATACTTTACCAACAACGCAGTCAACTCTTTTTTTAACTCTTCAGTAATTTCGGCATAAGCTTTTTTACCGTAAAGATTATGCATTTCATTGCGGTCTTTCTGCAGATCAAAAAGTTCCCACTGATTAACGCGCTTATAAAAACGGATAAGCTTATACCGCTTGGTACTGATCCCAAAATGTGGCGAAACCGCATGTTCGCCATTTTCATAATAGTGATAATAAACAGCCGTTCTACCTGCCTTCTTTACAGATTTAAGTAATGGCAATATAGATTCGCCCTGCATATCCTGTGGCTTTTTTATGCCCGCTGCCTCCAGTACCGTTGGCGCAATATCCAGGTTCAGCACAAAATCGTTTGAGGTAGTTGCAGCAGGGATCACTTTCGGATAACGCATTACCAAAGGTGTTCGGAAAGATGGCTCATACATCCAGCGTTTATCAAACCAGCCATGCTCTCCCAAGTAAAATCCTTGGTCAGACATATAAATAATCAAGGTATTATCTTTCAGGTTATGCGCATCCAGGTAATCGAGTGTCCGGCCTATGTTTCTATCCAATGCGAGTGCCGAGCTTAAATAATCGCGCATGTAACGCTGGTATTTCCACTTAGTTAGTGCTTTTCCTTTGAGCTTTTTAGAAATGAGATCGTTATAAATCGGCTTATAATAAGCATCCATTCTTTTCCGCTGTGCCTCGTTCATCCTTTTAAACGTACTCTCTTTCTCCTCTTCGGCTTCGCCAAACATTTTTAAATCGTAACCCATAACCATGGTTTTGGCAATGGTCATATCCTGTTGGCTGGCAGCCACCCTCGATTGGTATTGATCGAAGAAATTGGCTGGCAACGGAAACTTCACCTGATCAAACTTCCCCAGATCGGCAGTATCGGGCAGCCAGGTGCGGTGTGTGGCCTTATGACCGATAACCAAGCAAAAAGGTTTGCTCTGATCCCTATTATCCAGCCATTTTTCGGCTTCATCTTCAATTACATTGGTTACGTAGCCGTTTAATCTTTTGGTACTGCCATCCATGTTAACAAAATCGGGATTATAGTATGCACCCTGCCCCGGCAGTATCTTCCAGTAATCAAACCCCTGCGGATCGGTTTCCAGATGCCATTTACCAATCCACGAAGTGAGATAGCCCTGAGCCCGCAGTTCTTTGATAAACGAGTTTTGCGCACCATCAAACTTGGAATGTTCATTATCTAAAAAACCATTTTTGTGGCTGTACTTCCCCGTGAGTATTACCGCCCTGCTTGGACCACAGATAGAATTGGTTACATAAGCCTTGTTCAGCGTTGCCCCTTCGCGGGCAATCCTGTCGATATTTGGTGTAGCCATTAATTTTGAGCCGTACGCGCCTATGGCCTGATAAGCATGATCGTCGGAAATGATGATGATGATATTTGGCCTAGTGGCTGGTGGGGCAGTTTTCTGGGCGTATAAAATCCCCGAAAAGCACAGGCCGATCAGCAGCAATAGGCCTATTTTTGATTTTAAGATTGTCATTTCAATTTTCAATAATTCCATTTTAATTGTACCAACAATGGATTAAACTTATTCATTTTAAACTGGATTAATAGCCTAAATTGCTTAATAATTGTGCACAGTACCATTCTTGCCTTGGCAAATGGAAAGGGCCTTTAAAGAGATTGCCTTTTGCGGTTTGCGCCACAGAACCATCACGGTGCAGATAACCAAACCATTCGCCATGCTCTTGATCATGAAATTTACCATAGGCATAACTATGCACCATTTTATGCCAGCGGGCATATTTTTCATCGCCGGTTAAGGTGTAGGCCAGCAATGTGGCTATAATGGTTTCGTTTTGTGGCCACCAAAATTTCATATCCTGCCAATATTCCTGTACAGGTTTACCGTACACATCTTTAAAGTATAAAATTCCACCGTATTGCTCATCCCAACCGCGTGCCCACATGTAATCGAGTATTTTACAGCCCAGTTTAATCAGTTCGGGATCGTTATTGCGGTATTTCGCCTCATGCAGGATAAACCACGCGCCTTCTATGGCATGCCCGGGGTTTAAGGTCCTGCCATCAATATGATCAATTATAGCACCATCGGGCGCCACCTGTTCCATCACACATTCAATATCATCTTTTACAAAATCGCGCTTAATTTCCTCAATCCATTTCAAAATCCACCCATCGCAGCGGTCATCGCCAATGGTTTCTCTCAACTGCTGGGCAGTATTTATCATAATCATAGGCACCCCTATCCCTTTGGATGGACGGGTTGTTGTAAATTTAGCCGGCAACAGGCCAGGGGTTGTGGCATATTCGATGCATTTGCCGAACAGAAAACGCGCCTTTTCGGCCGCAGCCTCGTCTCCACTTGCTTTTGCATATGCAGCATTGGCAATCACGGCAAAGGTTTCGCAAAAAAAGTACCGGCGTTTACGGATGGGTTGCCCATCGCGTGTTACATGGAAGAACATCTGCCCATCGCTATCAAAACAATGTTTATTTAAGAAATCGATACCCGATTTTGCACCATCCAACCATTCTTTTTTTGGCTGAATGGTATTACAGAGTGTAGACAGCAACCAGGCCGCGCGCCCTTGAATCCAGACTGCCTTATCATCATCAATTAAACTGCCGTCCCTATCGCGCATAAACAGGTAACCACCAAATTCTTGATCTATTGACCGTGGAAACCAGAAAGGCACTGTATTCTGAAGCAATTGGTTTTTATAAAAAGCAGCTAAATCCTGCAGTTCTTTAGTAGTGTAACTCATATTTTTTATGGGATGCTAATAGAAAATGTAGAAGCTGGCAAAGCAGCCTCATTAATTAAATTTGCCCTTGTAAACGGCTGCCAGGCATAAAAAACCCGTTTTATTTTTAAATGTGCTGGAACAGTTAAATACACGCTGTTTTTTATAATCCTGGCCTCAGCAGCTAAATGATTGCCCTTTTCATCTTCAATTTCAAAGCCCTTTAGTACTGAACCTGTGCCAGGCAAGAGTTTTTTGTTGTGATTAAAAGTAACAGTGACTGTGTTCTGCTTTTGAAAGGCTTTTACAGCCACAGGGCCACTGGCTGAAATATTTTTATGGTAAGTATTTTTTAGCGCCAGTAAGGCCAGGCGTTCGCCTACCTCTTTTTTACGGCTAGGATGAACATTTAACGAATCGCCCAGATCGGAACTTACCGCCATTGCCGAATTGGGAATAACCGAGTGCAATTGCCGTTGCGCATCCCTGAAATATGGCCACGAAGGCCGATCGATAGCGGATAACTGTACATAATAGAAAGGTAAATTTTGCTGCCATTTTTCGCGCCAGCTGTTAACCAGTAAGGGAAATTCGCGGTTAAAAAGCGCTACATTGTGTGTATTGCTTTCGCCCTGATACCAGATGACTCCTTTTATTGGAAAACCGCTTAGTTTTGAAATACCGGCTTCATCATTATAGGCCGGTTCGTAAGGATGCCGCTGTTTGGGGTTGCTGGCATTTTTAAGGTTAACATCTGCCCTGCCGCGCGCCCAATCCTGAATAAAATCCGATCTGCGCCAGTTATTTAAAATATCAACCAGTAAATCATCATGCGTTAATGTTTTTCTGTCTATCCACGATTCGAGCGTTGAGCCACCTACCGCCATTTGAATTAAACCTACCGGGATCTGCTCATCCGAAACTATTTTTTCGCCAAAATAATAGGCTACGGCCGAAAAATTGCTTACTGCGTCCTCAGTTAGTTTCGACCAGCTGCCGGAGAAATAATTAAGCGAATTGATGCTGTTTAATGTCTGCTCATCCCACGAAACATTGTCGGTTTCGGCCAAGAGGTTAAATTTTAGCAACCTTAGGGGAAGGTTTTTGTTCAAACTTTTTAACGTAGCCTGCCCGGTGGCAGATGATTTTAAGGGAAAGGCCATATTCGACTGCCCAGCGCACAGCCAAACATCACCGATCAGGATGTCGTGGATTGAAAAACGCTGTTGATTAGCTATGATTTTCAGCTCGTAAGGGCCGCCAAATTTCATCGCTTCAAAAAACACTTTCCATTTACCCTTTTTATCAGCAATAGCGTATTTGGTGATGTGGTTAAACTGAATTTCAATCTTATCGTTTGCATTGGCTGTGCCATAAAACGGAATGGGCTGATTGCGCTGCAAAACCATGTGATCGGTAAAGAAGCTATTGAGTTTAAACCCACCATAGTTGCCAGTTATTTGGCCATAAACAGTTTTTGCAATTATACCGGCTCCGGTAACATCGGGATGAAGGTTATCGGCAAAAAGCTCTGGGCGGTTGTTTAGCGCTGTATTAAGGTCGATCAAATCAAAACCGTTTACCTGGGCCACCTGCTTAATTTTTTCCTGGATCTGATCATACCAATCGCGCGTTCCAGATTTGAACCGGGCATGACCACTAAAAATGGGGCTTAGCTTGCAGATATAAATTTTAAGCCGTGGATTTCCCAGTTTCAAACTATCAATCAGCCATTGGTAATCTGGCCGAAAATTGTCTTGATAATTGGGCCAGTTCCGCGGATCGGTATCATTTAAGCCCAGATGGATAATCGCCACATCAGCCTTGAAATTCAACGCATCCTTAAATGCTTTGGTTTCAGCATACGGATTGTGCCCTTTCTTTAACAAAGTAGCTCCGCTGTGCCCGAAATTACCTACCAGATATTGGTTGCCCAAAAGCTTTTGCAGCTGAGCAGGATACGATTCTGTTTCGGGGCTGGCCAATAAATAACCTGCTGTTACCGAATTACCGATGCAGGCAATTTTTATTTTCTGCGCATAGGCCTTGCTGCCCATCAAAAAGATCAGCACAAATATCAATCTGAAAAAAGCTTTCATCGGGGTTATTTTATAATTTCACTTACCGGAATCCGCACAAAATATAAATCCCTAACACCTTCGTAAAAGAAGCCTAGCGTTTTATCATCAATTTTGGTTAAGGATGAATAACCATAAAACTTTCTATCATCAACCAGCAGCTCATTTTTTCTGTTCCAGCTTTCGCCCAGGTCCAAACTGGCTTTTATGGTTAAATTATAGCGGTTAGCCTGCGTATTGTCGTTACCGAAAAACACCACCTCTTTTTGCTTGCCATTTAAATTCACATTGGCCTTAATAAAACTGGCCATACAAACAGGATCTTGAAGGGCATTGTACGAAGTATGGTGCTCGGTCCAGGTTTTACCCATATCGGCTGTGGTAGCCACACTTCTAAAACTTCCGCGGTTATCGCGCATGTTCAGCATTAAAACACCTGGAGTTGTTTCAATAATCTGGCTTTCGGTGGTATTGGGTTTGGGCCCATCTTCGGTTTTCCAGCTCAAACCATGATCGTTGCTGTACACCAAAGTAGAATGCGGTACGGCCCGTTCATCCCAATATTGTGCAGCAAAAACCAACTTACCATCAGCCATGGCAATACCACTGCCCGGCCCATTAAAAAATAGGTTCCAGGCCGGATCTTTGACTGTTTTGGTTATACTTTTAGGAGCCGACCAGGTTAGTCCATCATCATCACTGCTTACCAGAACCAACTGGCCTGTTACATCTTCTGATAAACCTGGTTTCGAACCTGCTATAGAGCGGTTGCCCTTGCTCCACAGGGCTGCCACCCATATTTTTTTGGTAACCGGATCAAAAAGCACAGCCGGATCGCCTACGCCATTATTTTCATTCGGTTCTCCCATATCCATAATTACTTTCATTGCCTCCCAGGTAAGGCCGCCATCCACACTGCGGCTCAAGCCTACATCGATGTTGCCCGGCAAATCTCCGGAGTTTTTATAACGGACATCGTAAACGGCAATAAGCGAACCTTTATCTGTAGTCGCTATTCCGGGTATCCTGAAAGTATTGATGCCGTTTTCGCCCGCTTTTTTTACGGCAATGCCCAATCTTTTAACGTAGCCCTGCCCTTCTTCCAGCACAGGATATTTTTTCGCATCTGCCCCTTCAACCTGGTTTACATGAAACTCGATTTTCGAATCGACATTGGCATTATCTTTAAGTTTCGCACAGAACCAAATGTAATGCATACCGGGTTTGAGGCTAAGGTTTAAATCAAAGCCCATATTTAAAGCCATTGCGTTAATGCTAATCAGTTTATTTTTCGGGGCAAAAAGCGGCTCCTGATCGGTAAAATAAACATCAATTTTTTCGATGGCCTGAGCCCCGTTTGCATTGAGCTTGGCCGATATCTTTTTAAATGAAATTTCTTTCTCACCTGCCGGAATGTAAATCAGCAACCTTAACAGTTCGTTATATTCCAATCCCTTTAAAACGGGCACCACTGGCGATGAAGCCGTAATGGTTATCCCTTTAATGGCGGTGGCCTGGACTGTAAACGAAGCCATCAGGAATAAAAAACCAAAGGCAATTGTTATTTTAATGTGTTTCATCATTTTTTCTGTTGTTTTAAGCATCTTCAAAATCATTAAATTTCGGACGCAGGAAATAAAGTTGGATCATCAGCGCGATAAATACAATGATGGATAGCATGGCGAAATCTTTGCCCAAACTCCCCGAATCGGTCGATTTTCCCAATAAATCAGTAATAAAGGCACCGGCAAATACGCCGGTCATATTCATTATACCATAAGCAGTAGCCCTGTATTTTGAAGAAACAAACTGGCAGAGTATAGGCATGTTATTGGCATCGAACATGCCGTAACCAAAACCAAAGCAAAAGGCCGCACCAATAATATTGAACAGCGAGTGCCCAAAACCGATTAGCAATAAGGAAGGAATAGTTAAACCCAAACCAATGGCACTGGTGTAAATACGGCCCTTAATGTTTTTTTGCACCCACCTATCGGATAGGATGCCGCCAAAAATTACCCCTAAAAAAGAAGAAGCCGCAATGGTAATGGTAGAAATGGGTCCGGCCTGAGCCATATCGATGCCTAAATTATTGGCAAATAAAGTTGGAAGCCAGTTTTTGGTGGCCCAGCCGGGTAAACTTGGAATGGCGAAATAAATCAGGATAATCCAAAAGGAAATATTGCTGAATAAAAGTGCCAAGCCTTTAAACAGCGAAGGTTTGATCCGGATAGATTCTGATTGGGAAACCTGAATATTTTTTTTCTCCCTTAAAAAGAATACAAGCAGCAAAGCATAAGCCATGCCTACAAAACCAAAAGCATGAAAGGTAGCCTGCCATGAAAATTTTGAGGCAATGGTAGCGCCAAAACCACCAAGGGCCTGCCCCATGTAAAGCCCCGTCATGTGGATACCAATGGCAACCGACCTTGTTTTGGCACTGTGGTAATCGGCAATTAAAGATAAACCAGCCGGAATGTACAAGGCTTCGCTAACCCCCATTAAAGCCCTAAGCCAATAAATCTGGTTAAAGGTGGTAGCATAGCCCATTAAAAAAGTAACTGCCGACCACACCAGTAAACTGCCCACAATTAACCATTTGCGGTTTAACTTATCGGCAATAATACCTGATACCGGGCTCATAAAGCCATATATCCATAAAAAAATAGCCATTAAATAGCCAAAATTTGTAGCCGATTTTAGCTCGGCAATATCCATTTGCATGGCGGGTTTCATGGTAGAGAGCATTTGGCGGTCCATGTAGTTAAGCAAGGCCACAAACCAAAGCAGAGCAACCACTATCCAAGCATATCTTTTTTCGCTCATTTCTTCGATTTTAATTGTCCAATCAGGATATTGGGCGTTCTCACTCCTGCTTTAACCTCTCCTCCGGCTATAATGACCTCATCATCTAAAAATACTGCCGTTGTGGTAACGGTACCATAAGGCAACTCGCCTTTTAAAGCTTGCCAGCTATTGCTCAGCAGATCATATTTTAGAACCGTTTTACTAAAACCGGGATGATTGGCCTGAACTTTAGCTTTTTGCTGGTTTAAGTTTTCCTTTTTTGATGGATCTTTTTCCTCGTCAATTGCCGCAATCAGTTTTTCTGCCTGATGAAAGGTTTCGCCTAAATCGCCGCTAAATACTAAAAGTTCTTTTTCTCTTGTTATGCCCGAAGCAGCAGATAACGGATAGGGCAACGATGCCTTTGCTACCCAGTTTTGCCTGGCTATATTAAAGGCAAAAACATTTTTATATATGGTACTGGTATCGCCCGGGTTTCTTTTTCTGCCTCCAATAAGGAAAAGTTCTTCGCCTTTTTCCGGATGCAATAGTACGGCATGGGATACTTGATAAGGGAGATTGATCATTTTTTTCCAACCCTCACCTGTTTTTTTCAGGTTCAGTGATAAGAACTGATTAGTTGCTCCATTTTCGGTTTCGCCGCCGGCCAGATAAATTACATCGCCTATTGCCGTTAAAGAGGCATTGGTTAAGCCCTGGGGTAAATCTGGCAGAAAACCGGTAAGTAGCTTATTCGCTTTCCAGTTGAGCAGCAGTACTTTTTGGCTTAATCCGTTTTCATTTTCGCCACCGGCCACCACTATGCCCTGCCGGCTACTGCAAACAGCACTATAGGCTAGGTTAAAGGGTAATTTTAAGGCATTAGTAACAGGCATTAGCAATAAATCGTTTGCTGTTTTCAGGTAAATAAAAACGTTGTCGTAATATTGCTTTTTCCCACCGTTCCATGGCATTTCATGGGGAAAGTTTGTTCCGCCTGCAATAAGTAGTATATGATGATCGATACCTGAAATTGCACCAGCCAGACCAATGGAAATGGGCTGCCCGGGCACTGGCGGTATTTGGGCTGCAACGCGCCAACCGATATTTTTAACGTGTTGGTGCTGCGCCAATAATTGGGGTGATATGATAGATGTTAGCAAGAAAGTAAAGTATAAAATGATGTTTTTCATTGGAATCTATTTTACCCTTATCCGTTATGAAACCATCATGAGCTATATTCGTTGCTTTATTGCTGAACGGTAAGCACATGATGAATTCTTGAATACGATTTGGCGGTTTAATAAAGATAACCATTGCCAAACATTAATATGGTTATTTTGTCACCCGCTGATAAAGGTTTATGCAATTTATTTTGACCTGAAAGCCTGAAAGTCTAAATTTTCAACGTCGGCTTTAAAATGGTTAAAAGCTGCTGCATCCATATTTTTAACCGGAAGCCTAAATCCACCACAATCCAAGCCGATCAGCTTCATGTAGGCCTTACCTGTTGCAATGCCACCGTATTTACCCAATAAGCGGATAAAATCAATCGATTTTTGTTGTAATGCTACTGCAGTTTTCAGGTCGTTTTGCTCAAAAGCCTCCATTAATTGGCTATACAATGGGGTAAGGTAGTTAAAAGTGCTTCCAACGGCGCCTTTAGCACCTAAAACCAATGCCGAAAGCATATTTTCATCGCGGCCCCAAAGCATATCGTACTTGTTGTTTTTGAAACTCATGCAAGATAGAAAGTCCATAAAATCTTCATGGGTATACTTAACGCCTGCAAAGTTTGGTATTTTACCATCAACGGCTTCGAGTAAATCGATCATGCTCAGGTTTACGCCTGTTAATACCGGAATATGGTAATAGTAAAAAGGCATATCAGGAACTTCAGCGGCAATTTCTGCACACATTTCTGCCAATACCGCTACCGATGAGGGCTTGAAATACGATGGTGCCGTAAAGGAAACTCCATAGAGGCCAATTGATGCAGCATGTTTTGCCAGTACCTTACAATCGGCCAGGCAGGTGCCGCCAAGCAAGGTCATTACCTTAAAATCAGGATCGTTTTTGCTTGCCTTAGCCCAAGCCTCGGCAACAGCTATTTTTTCATCTTTGGTTAGGGAAACTCCTTCGCCAGTTGAGCCACAGATAAATGCACCTGTAACACCATTCTGTTTTAAAAACCCGTAGTATTTCGGAATCAGTTCCAAGTTTAATTCGCCATTTTGGTTATATGGTGTGAAGGGTGCGGCAATAAGTCCCTGTAGTTTAGTATTTAACATATTGTATATCTATATAATTTAACATGATAACATTAAGAAATGCTACCAAATTTTATTTCCCTATCAATTGTCATCCTGTGGGTTAATCTATTTCGTAAAAAAATCAATATCAATGACATCCTCTTTAAGATCGTCATTTCGAGCAGACCCGATAGTAATCCGGGGCAATTTATTCCAGAACCCGAAGGCTCAGCGAAGCTAAAATCTGATTCAATAGATTTCTCCATTCCACCACCGGTGAAAAACCGGCTGGCTCCAGTCGAAATGACGATTTTCTTGTCTAAAAAGCAGGGTAACCTGGGTTCTGCACCAAAGCCCTGTTATTGGTAAGTGTGCTCCGATCTAACGGCCATAGCAATTTGTAGGCCGTTGCAGCGGTTATCGGTGTATATTCGTATACATAATTATCGCCCATGCGTCTTAAATCATACCAGCGTTTCCCTTCACCTATAAATTCGAGAAAACGTTCTTTTAAAATGGCTTCGTTTGGATTGGCATCTACCGTTTGATTTGGATAACCAAAGCTGCCCGCGCTAAAATTTGCGCCGTAGCCCCTGGCCCTAACCAGATTAATTTCGGCAACCGGACTTTCGCCCAACAATACTTTAGCTTCTGCCAGTAAAAGCAAAAGATCTGCGTATCTGTAAATCGGGAAATCGTTGGTGTAAACCCTGTTACCTGCATTTTGCTCGCCCTGGAATTTTTTAAAGAAGGCCCCGGCAATAAGGTAGGCACCGGCAGCATTTTTTGAATAGGCCGCCTGGATGGTCAGGTTTTTTCGAAGATCTAAATTGTTGAATTTACGGTAGGTGGCAATTTTGGTCGGCGCCCTTAGCAGGCCACCATAATTATCGGTAGCTACATCGAATTTACGGTTGCCCACCGAATCGTAAAAATTAACAATCAAACCGGTTTGAGGCACATAATTACCAATAAAACCTAGCGTAGCCTCATCTAATTTATTTTTAGAAGCAAATATAATTTCATTGTTGTCCTTGTTGGTGGTAGAAAAAACATCTGCAAAATTTGGCAATAGGGCTAGGGTAACATTCGATTGGATTTCGGTCAGTGCCGTTTTCGCTGTAGTGGCATCAGCAACTCCCCCACTGCGGTGTGCATTCCAAAGTGAAACCTCCGCTTTTAGCATCTGTGTTGCTGCTTTAGACCAAAAGCCCTTTTTGTTTTTGCTGTCAAAAGCATAGCTCGTTCCGAAATTAGCGTTCGATAAATCAATGTCAGCTTTAATCAATGTCATTACATCCGCTTCGCTTGAAGCCGCTTTGGCCAGGTTAGCCACATCAACCGAAGTAGTGGGCTCGGTTTGGATAATGGTTTTGCCCCAGGTCCGGTACATCTGGAAATAGTAGAATGCGCGTAAACCATAAGCCATGCCCAGGTAGTTTTTCTTTTTGGCATCGGGCAATATGCTGGTTTCGTTCAGCTTTTTAATCAGCAGGTTAATCTGGTTAATGTTGGTATAAAAACCACCAAAAGCACTCACCCCAGCATTATCTGCATCGAGTGTTTGTAGCCACATGCGCTCCAAACCCTGTGTAGCCTCGCCGGTAAAGGTTGCAGTAGAACCCGGATCGGTACCAAAAATATCTGAACGCAGCTCGCCAAGGTATTGAAAATTTGAATTGTGGCCCCTGAACCTTGCATACACACCGTTTACAAAAGCATCAAACTGATCGGCAGTTTGCCAATAACTTGCATCGCTTAAACTACTCACCGGACTTAAATCCAGGTCATTTTTACATCCGGTAAACACCAGCCCACAAAGGCTTAACATTACCAATAAATTTCTAAATATCGTTTTCATCTTTGATCGTTTTTGTGTTAAAAGCCTACCTGAAGTCCCATTATAAAAGTGCGGGGTGTTGGGTATGTTCCTGAATAAATGCCGGTAATTGTAGATCCAGATACTGGTGGCTCAGGCGATGGACCCGAAAACTTGGTGATGTACAACAAATTGCTGCCCGTTACATAAATTCTGGCATTGTTAAAGAATTTCGATTTTTGTAAAAGCCCTTTAGGCAGATCGTAAAAAAGGGTAATCTCCCTCAGGCACAGGTAATCTCCTTTTTCGTAAAAGCGCGAATTGTTTCCGTTCAAAACAGCGTTTCCGTTATTGGCACGCGTATAATTTTGTTTAGAACCGGCTACCTGATCTGCATAATAAACTTTCGGGATATCGGTAACTGTATTGGTTGGCGACCAAGCTTCAGCCTGTAGCGTGATATAGTTAAAAGTACCCTGATAGTTACCTAGAGTTCTGGCTACAAGATCGTTGTAAATGGTATGCCCTAGCGCAAAATCCCACCTATTGTAAATACCGAAACCTTTGTAACTGGCATTTAAATTAAAACCACCTGTCCATTTTGGATAAATGTTACCCAAATACACCTGATCTCTCGAATCGATAATATTATCGCCGTTTACATCCTGCCAGTTTACATCACCCGGGGTAATCCTTCCATTGGTTCCAACGGCTAAATTAGGTCCTGTAATGCCTGCAATAGCATCGGTTCTGTTACCCGCAACTGCGGCTACCTCTTCAGCATCTTTAAAAATCGAAATCTGCCTATAGCCATACATATTACCCAACGGTTGGCCTTCCTGTAAACCGCCAACCCATATTACCTGGCCCGATGCCGGATCGTAAATCTGTAAACCACCCTGCCTGTTGTTATCGTTTCCGTTAAAAGGCAATTTCAGGATCTTATTCTTTACAAATGAGGCATTGGCGCCGGCATTTAATTTCCAATCACCTTTACTGATAATTTTGGCATCAATACCCATTTCTACACCTTTGTTCTGGAAAGTACCCAAGTTGGTCCGGAAGCTCGAAAATCCGGTATAGCTTGGTAAATCCAGGTTGGTTAAAAGGTCGCTGGTTTTGCGGTTGTAGTAATCAAATATCACTGTAATTCGATCTTTCAACAAGCCCATATCTAAACCGAAATCAGTAGTTTTACTTTTCTCCCATCTTAAATCACTATTGATGATACCTGTATTTAAGAAACCTGCACTGCCATTATAATTTCCCTGTAAACTGTAAACACCCTGGGTTTCATACCTGCCCAAACCTGCAATATTTCCGTTCTGGCCGTAACTGATGCGTGGCTTCAGGCTCGAAATGAACTGACTGATTTTTGAGTTCTTAAAAAAATCTTCACGGTGCACATTCCACCCTGCAGATATACCCGGGAAAAAGCCATTTCTATTTTCGCTGGCCAAGCTGGATACGCCATCTACCCTGAATGAAGCATTAAGCAGGTATTTTTCATCAAAATTGTAAGAAAAATTGCCAAGGGTAGATAAAATTTTATACTCCGATCGGGTAGTGTTGTTATTTCCGGCCGCAAAAGTTGTAGATGCATTTCCCGTTGGAATATCATCAGTTGGTGCATTTTGACCAAATACTTGAGAACCGTACGATTTTACATCAAAATACTCTGCACCGCCCATTATGGTAAAATTGTGCTTACCGAATGATTTGGTATAATTTAAAATTCCGTTATACTGGGTCTGAAAATCCCTGTTAAAAGCGCTTATCGAGTTTCTGGTGGTACTGCTACCGGTATTCGCAAAAATCTGCGCATAGGTCTGTGTCGATTTTTGGAAAGACTGATCCAGTGTTTCGAATAAATAGGCATTACCTGTTGCCTTAAAATAAAGACCAGGAATAATATCCCACTTTACGGCAGCATTGGCCACAATCCGGTTTACCTCGTTCGATCGGTCTAACCTGCCCAACCAGTAAAGCGGATTGCCATCGCTGGTACTGTTGCCGGGATTGGCTACCGTTTTTGCTTCATCAATCCAGGGGTTAAAAGTAGGCCATATGGCTAAACTTCTGTACAGTGTATTTACCTCGCCTCCAATTGTACCCAGTTGTGAAGAAGTAGATAAAGTTACTCCCGAGCTGATTTCCAGGTTCGGCTTAATCTTGTACGATCCGTTGATATCGCCAGTGTAGCGTTTATATTTCGAACCCACAATTACACCATTTTCGTTATAGGCATCAAAAGCAGCAAAATATTTTCCTTTATCGTTACCCCCACTGGCACTCACATAATGATCTTTGGTATAGGTATTCTGAAAAACAAGGTCTTCCACTTCTCCACCGTGGTCTTTGTACATAATCTGGCCACCGTAAGGATCGTTTACCAATTGCCAGCCGCTGGGCAGCACCGTAGTGCCCGGTGTATAAGTGCGGATATCGAAACTAGCCAGATCTGCTGCGTTTGTAGAAAGTCCAAGTCCCCTCGAGCCGTTGGCCTGGGCTAAAGTTCTGCCGGCATTTAAATAGCCCAAACGGGTGTAATAAATATAATCGCCGGCGCCCATGTATTCGTAGCCTTTGCGCTCCTGGTTGTAACCTCCGGTAAATTTATAGCCAATCTGCGCGCTGCCCGATTTACCCCTTTTGGTTGTAACCAATATTACCCCATTGTTTGCCCTTGCCCCATAAATAGCAGTTGCCGAAGCATCCTTTAAGGTTTCTATCGATTCTATATTTTCAGAAGAAATATCGCTTAATGATCTGATTACTCCATCAACAATAACCAAAGGTGCCCCCGGACTGTTGATAGATGCGCCCCCACGTAACAGGATAGCAGGTGCTGCGCCAGGTTGCCCCGAAGCGGTTACCACCTGTAACCCCGGTACAGTACCCTGCAAGGCCGATGCTGCATTTGATCTTGGCGTACTGGCCAGTACATCTTTATCCAGTTTAGAAATAGAACTGGTTACACTGCGCCTGCTCTGCGTACCGTAACCTACTACAACCACTTCATCCAGGCCTTTAGTATCTTCCAAAAGTTTAACATTAACATTGGTCTGATCTTGAATAGTAATTTCCTGACTAAGGTAGCCGGTAAAACTAAACACCAATACCTCTCCTTTATTCGCTTTAATGCTAAAGGTACCGGTTGGACTGGTTGCCGTACCATTTCTTGTTCCCTTTACTACAACGGTAGCGCTGGGGATGCCCTGCCCTCCTGCATCTGTAACTTTTCCGGTAATGGTTTGCTGGGCAAATGCTGTAATGGTTGCAAACAGCAACACAAACGGCAAGCAATGCCTAATGAGTTTAAAGTAAGTTTCTTTCATAATTTGGTTATCTTATTTTGTATTATGTTATACATAATAATACTAAGTACCGATTTATTTTAGTTATTTGCAAATAATTTCTATACATTTTGAATTAGAATTTAAGCACTTAGCTTTATATTTGCCCTTAGCATAGCGATAAAGCGGATTTTACCCGAAAAAATAAATTATACATAATAATGGATAGCATTAGTGATTTTAAACAAGTGGATACCAGTTCGTTGGTAGATCGTGTAGAAGATAAACTAGTTCAGCTGTTACAGGAGCGCAAGCTTAAAGTGGGCGATAGCATCCCTACTGAACTCGAACTCTGCGCCGCTTTGGGGGTAAGCAGAACGGTTGTGCGCGAGGCTATGCTGAGGTTAAGGATGATGGGACTCATCGAATCCAAAAAGAAAAAAGGCGCAGTAATTACCAGTCCCGATCTATTTGGCATCCTTTCTAAAAGCATGAATCCACATATCCTGGATCAGGGAACATTAAAGGAAATTTTCGAGATCAGGCTGGTGCTGGAAATTGGAATGGCCGATTTTCTGTTTCAGCGCATTACCGATGAAGATTTAAAAGCGTTAAGAACCATTGTAGATAATGAGCCCGAAGCGGCACAGGATCACCTCTTCAACATCGAACATGAAATTGCCTTTCATGGTAAACTTTACGATATTACCGGCAATGAAACCTTAAGGAAATTTCAGAGCATGCTGCTCCCCATATTCGATTTTGTACACAATAGCGGGTTATTAAAAAAACAGGGACAGCTGCATAAGTTCGTATCGCATAAAGGTTTAGTGGATATATTGGAAAACGGATCGCCAGAACTTTTCCGCAATGCGATGAGAAACCATCTTGAAAACCATTTTAACCGTCTTTTCGCTGAGGATTAGGCCTCAAAAAAGGTAAGAATGTTAGCATCAAAGATTGCTTCCCAAAAATCGGAGAGCTGAGCCTGACAAATCCGAATAAAATTTCGACTTATGATACCGTCTTATTTATCGTTACAATCGGCTTAACAAAAGCTTAACCGATGCTCTTTTCTGGTAATTGGGATCAAAATGAATATATTTAATCTTGCCTGATTTATCGATTATATAAGTTGCCGGTACCGGAAGCGTGTGCCTGTTATTGCCATTATTGGTTTCGAGGTTTATACCATAGCCTTTATACTTGGTAAATGTAGCATCGTCCATTACAAAGTTTACATCATAAGCCTTCATAATTGAATCATCCTTATCCTGCAGAATAGAAAAACCCGCCTTTGTTTTCTTGATCGTTTTGTCTATGTTTTCTTTGGTTTCGGGCGTAATGCCAATCACATAAGCATCTTTATCGCTGAGCAACTGCAGAGAATCCTGAAGTTCTTTAATGTGTTTATTGCAATATGGACACCACTGCCCACGGTAAAAAAACAGTACAACCGAGCGGTGTGTTTTAAGCGCATCTTTCAAACCCACTTTTTTACCGTTCTGGTCTACACCACTAAATAATGGAGCTTTTGAGCCAACTGTTAAACCTTTTTGCGCCTTTACCTGTAAACACAGGACTGTAATTAAGGCAATAGATAGTATAATTCTTTTCATCATATGGTTAGTTTAAAAGGTAGGAAAGATTTTAGCCTTTCCTGCCAGTTTTTTTTACATTTTACTTTTCGACATTTTGTCTTTGGCCATTTTCGATTTTTCCATTTTAGCTTTCTTCACCGAATCACTTTTCATTTTGCCCATTTTGTCTTTTTCCATCTTGTCCATTTTCTTTTTACCCATCTTATCCTGTTTCACTGTGCTCATTTTTTCTTTTTCCTGCAAAGGTTGGGTAGCAGCAAAGGCTTGTGAATAAAGACTGGCCACAACTAAAGTAGCTACAAACAATTTTCCTGTCGATTTTAAAATTTGATTTTTCATGTTTTATGTGTTTTTACCCCTCTGTCGGAGAAAAACAGAATACCTTACAATAAAAATCAGTTTTTATTTATTTCTGCTTCTAGCTTTTTAACCAAATTGCTTTTAAAAGTTTCATCTAACTTAAAACCCTCTACCGGAAAGCCAGTAAACAATCTGTTTATCAGCATACTTTGTTCTTGATAAAGCTTGCACACCGAGCAGCCGGCCAAATGAACTTTTAACTGTACCGTTTCTGCAGCTGTAATTTTACCGGTCATTCTCTTTTCTATTAAAAAAGTAGCCTGCTTACAGTTGTAAATAATATTTTTTAATGCGTTAGTCATGTTAGTTCCAGTTTTTTTGAAGGCAGTTCCGAAGGTTTAGCTTAGTTCGGTGCATAATTACCCAAAAATTGGGCTGGCTGAGTTTGAGTTCAGCACAAATGTGCTCCGATTCCAGGTCATCCATATGTTTCATGGCAAATACCGAAAACCATAATTTAGGCAACTTGGTCAAACAGGCATTTAAAATAACACCCAGTTCCTTTAAAATTAATGGGTCGTGTGTTTCTAAACCAAAGGCCTGTGGCCTGCAATGTGCGTTCCAGTGGCCAGTTTCGGCATCAAAAAAATCGCTTTGCTCCTTTTCGGCATCAGTTACTTTTAAATCTTTTAAAATACCTGATGATTGTTTCCGGTAAAAATCGGCAATCTTGTTTTTAAGGATAGCGGTTAACCAGGTTTTCTCCTGGCTGTTCCCTTCAAATTGGTTCAAACGCTGTAGGGCTGCCAAAAAAGTATCCTGTACCAGGTCTTTTGCTACATCCTCATCCCTTAATCTCGACATGGCAAAACCATAAAGATAATCGGCATACTGCTCTACCCAGGTAACCGGGTCAGAACTGCTATACTTCTGATTAACATTGCGATCCATTTCTTTTTGCATCTTTTGTGTATCTAGCATAAATATAGTGCTTAATCGCTTAGTCGGGCAAATGCGTATATCCTTACAATTTATTTTATTTTTTTTCTTGTAAGGTTTCCATATTGAAAACGACCAAATCTAAAATTGATAACCATGATCAGAAAAATAGGATTGCCCTTTTTAGTGATGAGTTTACTCTGTGTTGCTTCTACTGAAGATCATAAAGGTGCCTCAAAACCGCCTGCTAAAACAGGTTTTGCAGTTTTAGAACTTTTTACTTCCGAAGGTTGCTCTAGCTGTCCCCCGGCCGATGCATTATTTGCTGAGATTGAAAAAGAAAGCCAAAACAAACCTGTATACTTATTGGCCTATCACGTAGATTATTGGGACAGGCTAGGCTGGAAAGATAGTTTTAGCAGTGCAAAATTTTCTTCCAGACAGCATCAATATGCCGATTGGCTTAACCTTAAAACCATTTACACGCCACAGATTGTGGTAAATGGAAGTAAAGAGTTTGTGGGTTCGGAAGAAAACATCCTGCGGAACAACATTCAGACAGCACTCTCCAAACCATCAACCCGCAATTTGGCTGTTTCAACCAGTAAAAGTGGCAACGGTAAACTAACACTAAATTATAATACCGACCAACCAACCGATGGTTATTCACTAGCAGTGGCTTTGGTAATTGAGCAAGCAAGCAATCGGGTTTTAAAGGGTGAGAATAAAGGCAAAACTTTAAGCCATGTGCAGATAGTAAACCAATTTGAAACCTTTCCTCTTAGTGAAAAAATCACTGGGTCGGTAATTGTGCAAATGGAACAAACAAAGGGGCAACAGCCAACAGCACTGATTTCCTTTTTGCAAGATAATAAAACAGGTAGAATAACTGCAGCGACAAGCTTAAGAAGCCTGGTATACAATGAGTTAAATCATAAATCTGAGCAATAATATTTTGCGTTTTTAAGCTAAACAGTTATCAATATGATAGAAATTAAGGAAAAACATGCTCTGTTAATGCGGTGGACCCATTGGGTAAATTTCCCCGTATTGGCCATTATGATCTGGAGCGGTTTATTGATTTACTGGGCAAATGATGCTTATGGTGTTTCCATTTTGGGCATTACATTGATTAAGTTTTTCCCAGAGTGGTTTTACAATTATTTCCATATCCCCCAGCGCCTGGCAGAAGGAATGGCCTTTCACTTTCTTTTCATGTGGTTCTTCTTTATCAACGGACTGATTTACCTCTTATACACGGTTTTTTCTGGTGCATGGCGCGAACTTTTACCCAATAAAAATTCGTTTAAAGAGGCCTGGTTAGTTTTGTTACATGATCTTCACCTCCGTAAAACCGTTCCACCGCAAAAAAAATACAACGCTGCCCAGAGCATAGCTTATTCGGCAATTATACTAATGGGTATAGGCTCTGCTTTAACCGGTTTAGCCATTTACAAGCCTGTGCAGCTATATTGGTTATGCTGGTTATGTGGCGGTTACCATTTTGCAAGGATTATCCACTTTGCATTAACCATTGGCTATGTATTATTCTTTATCATTCATATTGTACAGGTAGCACTTGCCGGGTGGAATAACTTCCGCGCAGTGGTTGCCGGTTTTGAAGTGATAGAAAAAAAGCCTTTGCCCGAAAAAGAACAGCCAATACACCATAAACCTGAAAATGATGAAGCCAGCAGACCATAAAAAGAAACTCAAAGTGCCCTTAACCGTTGAGCAAAAAATTAAACGCCGGAGTTTTATTTCATTCGGTGCTTTTTTCGCACTCGGTGGAGCTGCAACCGTTGGCTGGAAATGGCTTTTAGATGCTCCGGAAGAAATACCTGGAGTTACCGCTGGTGCAAGGGCGCCATTGCGGAGGGCACTGAACAAAACAGAACTCTTTTTCCGCAATTTGTTTAGCAACAGCCACCTGGTTAAAACCTACCCCAAAGAACTGGCAGCTGCTACGCCCAGGGTTAACAGCTTAATTGGTATCGAAGACGATGAAGATTTTGATATTAACGCATGGAAACTGGTTGTAAAACGTGTAAATGGGCAAAACCTAAACATCGGTTTGGAAGAAATAAAGGCGCTGCCCAAAACTGAAATTGTTTACGATTTTAAATGCGTAGAGGGCTGGGACGAAATCCAGCATTGGGGAGGTGTAAAACTGAGCGATTTTTTAACACATTTTAAATTAGATGCTCAGGCGCAACTGCCGTACATGGGCTTAGAAACCCCAAATGGCGCTTATTATGTAGGTTTAGAAAGAGAAAGCGCACTTCATCCACAAACCTTGCTTGCTTACGAAATGAACGGAAAAAGCTTAAGTGTAGCGCATGGTGCACCGCTAAGACTCATTGTACCGGTAAAATATGGCATTAAAAACCTAAAAAGAATAGGAACCATGAGTTTTAGCAATAACAGGCCAAGGGATTACTGGGCAGAACAGGGCTACGACTATTATTCGGGCTTATAATTTGGATTTGCGAATGCATTTTTAAATGAATATCAAAAAAAGCACATTGTTTTAAAGTAATTATCGGTCTCATACGTCTACCGCTAATAATAAACCTAAAACATAATCTATATGATATCCGTTTTCAAAACTAATGTATCCTCAGATCGTGAGTTAAACAAAATCAGTCCGCTACTTAACCGTTATTTTAAAGAGATTAAGTGGAACATCGATCTTTGGGACAATGATAAAATCCTACGGGTAGATTCGAACAAAGATTGGACGGCAGAAATTACAGCATTGTTTAGCAGCATCGGTCTCCGTTGCACGCACCTCGAAGTTTTTCATACCGATCCTTTTTAACGATAGCTTTTACTGCTGATAGTTCTTCTTTCGCCTATCTTTTTGGTCTTTTTATAATAGATTATGCTTAAATTGCATCATCTATTCCACCATCCGCGAATGAAAGAAATTACCGATATACTTAAGGCTTACAAAAAGGCAGCAAAGGCACACAAAAAAACTGCCCTGGCCACTGTGGTGAAGGTAGAAGGTTCTTCTTACCGCAGGCCGGGCGCCCGCATGTTGATTACCGAAGATGGACAGTTAACAGGTGCCATTAGTGGTGGCTGCTTGGAAGGCGATGCCTTGAGAAAAGCCCTTTCGGCAATTGTACAACAGGAAAACAAACTGATTACTTACGATACTACCGACGAAGACGATGCCAAATTTGGCGTTCAGCTGGGCTGTAACGGCATTGTGCACATCCTGTTCGAACCCATAAAAGCCGATGATGCCTTAAACCCAATTGCCATTTTACTGGCACTGCAGGCAAAAAGAGAAAATGCAGTACTGGTAACCCTTTTTTCTTTAAGCGAAAAGCTTCAGCTGGGAACCAGCATGCTTTACCGGGCAGAAGACAATTTGTCCAAGCTCCCTGAAAGCATTCAAAACAACGTACTTAAAGATGCGGAAGAAGTTATGGGCAACAAAACCTCAATATTTAACAGTTACCAAACGGATAATGTGCAGATTGATGCTTTTCTAGAATTTATACATCCATCTGTTTCTTTGATTATTGCCGGTGCCGGAAACGATGCGCAGCCTTTGGCCGAAGTGGCCTATCTTTTAGGTTGGGAAGTAACCGTGATAGATGGCAGGCCTACCCATGCAACCGCCCAACGCTTTAACAATGCCAACAAAATTTTGGTGTGTAAACCAGAAAATGTTTGTGGCCAGACCGAAATAGACGATCAGACTGCTTTTGTATTAATGACCCACAATTACAACTACGATTTACAGTTACTTGGGCATTTGTTACAAACCAAAGCTCCCTATATCGGTACATTGGGGCCAAAGAAAAAACTCATCAGAATGCTTGATGAGCTGGATTTACGAACGCCCGAAAATGAATTAAGGGTGCATGGCCCTATTGGTTTGGATATTGGTGCAGAAACGGCAGCGGAAATTGCCATTTCGATCATCGCTGAAATTAAAGCCGTTTTTACAGGCGCATCGAGCGGTTATCTCAAAGCGAAAAAAAAACCGATCCATGTTTACGAAATGAAAAGCATTTAAGGTGGAAACAGGCATTATCATATTGGCAGCAGGCAAATCATCCCGTTTGGGAAGGCCGAAGCAGCTTTTAAGCTACAAAGGCAAAACCCTGCTCCAAAATGTTATAGACGGAGCTTTAAAAACCAGTTGCAGTCCCATTGTTGTAGTTTTAGGTGCAAATTCCGATGAAATATTGGAACAACATAACAACAAAAACATACATTTTATAGTTAATCCCCTTTGGGAAAATGGAATGGCATCGAGCATTGTAGCGGGCCTTTCGGCTGTTGTTAATCTAGATCCATACCCGGCAAATATTATTATTGCAGTAGCAGATCAGGCATTTATTACTGAGCTTACCTTTAATAACCTAATTGAAAAGAAAAAATCGACCGGAAAAGGTATTATTGCCAGTGCTTACCAGCAAACTTTAGGTACACCGGTTCTGTTTACAAAAGATTATTTTGAAGCACTTTTATCGCTCGAAGGATCTTCAGGGGCAAAAAAAATAGTAAAACAATATCCAGCAGACGTAGAAAGTGTGGCGTTTGAACTTGGGTACGTAGATATTGACACAGAAACAGATTACATCAATTTAATAAACGGGTAAATGATAAAAGATTCTTTTGGAAGGACACACGATTACCTGCGGATATCGCTTACCGATAACTGCAACTTTCGCTGCTTTTATTGCATGCCAGAGGAAGAATACGACTTTACACCTGCTTCCAGATTGATGCAAACTGACGAAATTATCAAACTGGCAGAAATTTTTGTGGCCAATGGGGTAAAAAAAATCAGGTTGACCGGTGGCGAGCCCTTGGTGCGCAAAGATGCTGCAGCCATTATTACCGCCCTGGGCAAATTACCTGTAGAACTGGCCATTACCACCAATGGAACACGCATTGCCGAAATGCTACCTGTTTTAAAGGAGGCAGGAATTAGAGCCATCAACATTAGCCTGGATACTTTACAGCCCGAAAAGTTTTTCATGATTACGCGCAGAGATGTATTTCATCAGGTACGCAGCAATATTGAACTGCTTTTACAGCATAAAATTGAGGTAAAAATCAATATGGTGGTGATGAAGGGCCTTAACGATAATGAAATCAATGATTTTATAGCCTGGACTAAACCCAACCCAGTGCAGATCAGGTTTATTGAGTTTATGCCATTTAGCGGAAACAGATGGACGAGCAACAAAATGTTCTCATTAGATGAAATACTGGCTGTTGCAGCCCAAAAGTTTACGGTTCTTCCGGTAAAAGGAGCCGCGCACGATACGGCCAAAAAATTTATGATACCGGGGCACGAGGGTTCTTTTGCCATTATAAGCACCATGACCAACCCTTTCTGCGATACCTGCAACCGCATGCGCTTAACCGCTGATGGGAAACTGAAAAACTGCCTTTTTTCGGACAGTGAAACCGATCTGCTTACAGCTTTGAGAAATAACCAAGATGTATTGCCCTTAATTGAGGCGAACATATGGAGCAAGAAAAAAGCACTTGGCGGACAACTACTACCCGATTTTGAACAAATAGATGCTGCAACCATCAACAACCGCAGCATGATTACCATTGGAGGATAAAACATTCATGATAAGCGTTACCGAAGCTAAAAACCTTATTTATCAAAACATTACACCTTTAACTCCTGTTGTTAGCCCCTTAGCGGATTCCTCAGGACTCGCACTTGCCAACAACATTTACGCACAATACGATATTCCTGCTTTTAGGCAATCGTCAATGGATGGTTACGCCTTAAAATTTGAAGACCACGATCAAGCATTGGTGCTTATTGGCGAAATGGCGGCCGGTACCCCTACCAATATTGAAATTAAGCAGGGCGAAACCAGTAGGATATTTACGGGTGCTCCACTGCCCGAAGGTGCCGATACGGTGGTAATGCAGGAAAAAATAACCCGGCAGGATGGAAAAATTACCTTACAGGATAGCAATTTAAAACTAGGCTCGAATGTAAGGGATAAAGGTTCGGAAATTAGTGCGGGTGCATTGGCCATGGAAAAAGGCAACCTGCTCAGTCCGGCGGCAATTGGATTTCTGGCCGGCATCGGCATAACCGAAGTCGCGGTATTTCCACTGCCCAGTGTTTCGATTATTGTAACGGGTAAAGAACTGCAAAAACCAGGAACGGAGCTCGGTTTTGGGCAGGTGTACGAATCGAACTCTTACTCGCTTTCTGCCGCATTAAAGGCCGAAGGGATTAATCGGCTTGCCGTTTATGAAGCTGATGATGACCTTAATATTTTACAAAACGTATTGCAAGAAGCATTATGCAACAGTGACGTAGTACTTTTAACCGGCGGCGTAAGTGTTGGCGATTATGATTTTGTAATTGAAGCATCGGCCAATTGCGGAATTAAGCCTATTTTCCACAAAGTGAAACAGAAACCCGGAAAGCCGTTATTTTTTGGCACCAAAGCAGAAAAACTGGTCTTCGGTCTGCCTGGCAACCCCTCATCAGTGCTCAGTTGCTATTACAATTATGTGCTCCCTGCGCTTAAGCTTGCGGCTCAAAAAACCAGCAGCTTAAATGAGGTTAAAGCCATTTTAACCCATCCTTACACTAAACCGGCCGGATTAACACATTTTCTGAAAGGTAAGTATGAAAACGGACAGGCCACGCCACTTAGTGCTCAAGAATCGTACAGGCTCAGTTCTTTTGCACAGGCCAACTGCTTAATCTGCCTAAACGAAAGCCAAGAGCAGTTTGAAAAAGGAGAAACCGTAACCGCCATTATTTTACCTCAATAAACATGCAAGAAAGCTTTATTTTATTTTACTGTTTACTTTTTATTGTTGCCTTTTTATATGCCTCGGTAGGCCACGGCGGTGCTAGCGGCTATTTGGCACTGATGGCTATTTTTGCAATTTCGCCAGCTGTAATGAAACCCACTGCATTGCTGCTTAACCTTTTTGTTTCCTCCACATCGTTTATTCAGTTTTACCGTGGTGGGCATTTTAAATGGAAAACATTCTGGCCATTTGCGCTGGCTTCTATCCCACTCTCTTTTGTGGGAGGCATGATGGCAATTGAAAGTTCAGTTTACAAGAAGATTTTGGGGCTGCTGCTGCTTATTCCCGTAATCCGTTTTTTCTTTTTCAAAAATACAGATCCCAAAGATTTTAAACCTTCCAATATTCCTTTATCTTTAGCCATTGGCGGTATAATCGGGCTTCTTTCTGGTATGATCGGTATTGGCGGGGGCATTATCCTATCGCCCATTTTGCTGTTGTTAAAGTGGACCGATCAAAAACAAACTGCAGCCATAAGTGCAGCTTTTATTTTTGTCAACTCAGTTTCGGGCTTAGGTGGCCAGCTGATTAAGGGCTTCGACTTTAACAGCCATATGTTGGCTTATGTTGGCGTAGCCTTTGTTGGAGGCATTTGCGGTGCTTACTTTGGTGCATTAAAATTTCCACAAACCGTTTTAAAAAATGTTCTGGCCTGTGTACTGGCATTGGCCGCTTATAAATTACTGTTTACACATGCATAATAATATGAAATACATCCTAATTGCCCTACTCTTTATAGGTTTTGCCACAAGGGCTCAAGAAAGCACGCAATTTGTAATTGAAGGAAAGGTTAAAGCTCCATTAACAGTAACATTGGGCAATTTAAGTGCATACAAATCCGTTAGTTTGGATAGTATGACTATTTTTAACCACTTAATGCAGCGTAAAAGCAGCATTAAAAACATCAAGGGCGTATTGTTGAAAGATATTTTGGCCAAAGTTGAAATTGATGCCGCTTCGCCGAAAACGTTGAGCGAATATTACCTTGTTTTTACGGCAACAGATAACTACAAAGTGGTTTATTCCTGGAACGAAATTTTTAATTCGCCTACGGGCAACCAGCTATTGGTGTTAACCGGATATGACACCGACCCCGCAAAGGCAGAAAAAGGCAATATTGCCATTATTACGCCAAGCGATTTTGCCACAGGAAGAAGATTTGTGAAAGGATTGAGTAAAATCAGCATCTTACAGGTAAATTAGCAGCATGGAAATCGACATTATCAGTTTTGGAAAGATTGCTGAGCTGATCAAAAATCAAAAAATTAATATTTCTGATATTGGGGATACAGCGGCTTTACAAGCACACTTAGAAAACCAGTTTCCCGAACTGAAAGGGATAAAATACAAACTCGCTTTGAACAAGGATATCGTTCAGGCCAACACAGTAATAAAGCATAACGATACCATAGCCATAATGCCACCTTTTTCTGGAGGATAACACATGAGTGCAGAGCGATACAACAGGCAGATTATCCTTAAAGGATTTGGCGAAGAGGCACAACAGCAATTGTTAAGGGCCAAAGTACTGGTAATTGGTGCTGGCGGTTTAGGTTGCCCTGCATTACAGTATCTTGCTGCCGCAGGGATTGGCCATTTGGGTATTGTTGATGATGATACGGTTTCTTTATCCAACCTGCACAGGCAGATCTTGTTTACCACCGCCGATATAGGCAAACTGAAAACTGAGGTTGCAGCAAAAAGATTGCAGGAAATGAATACCCAGATTGGAATTGTGCGCCACCCAATCCGTTTGCAGAAAGGCAACATTCTCGATATTTTATCGCGCTACGATTACATATTGGATGGTACCGACAATTTCGAATCCAGATACCTCATTAACGATGCCTGTGCCCTGCTCAACAAACCGCTCATCTTTGCTGCTGTTTCGGGTTTCGAAGGCCAATTGGCTGTATTTAACACGCCAGATCATTTGGTACCCAGTACCAACTACCGCGACCTATTCCCTATCCCGCCAGAAAAAGGAGAAATTCCAAACTGTGCCGAAAATGGGGTAATCGGTGTTCTTCCGGGCATATTGGGTACCATGGCCGCAGCTGAAACCATTAAACTGATCACCAAAATTGGCCAACCTTTAACCAACAAAATATTAAATTATAACTTACTTACTCAAGAACAGTATATCATCAACATCAGTCAGGCCAATAACTATACCATGCCCAAAACTGTTGATGAATTTTTAAATATGGAATACCAGGATACGTGCGAACTGCCGCAGGGATATATAGAAATTGATGCCGCAGCGTTGATAAAACTTCAACAGACAGAATCTACCCTATTGATCGATGTGCGCGAAAGGCACGAAGTACCTATATTGGACAAACAGGTTTTTACCCAGGTACCGATGTCAGAGTTTGGGGCTTTCATTACGAAAGAAATTACCCAAAAGCATGTGGTTTTAATCTGCCAGCATGGAATAAGAAGTGTAGCCGCCGCCGAAGCACTACAGGAAAAATACGGTGCTTCAAAAAAAATATACAGCTTAAAAGGTGGCATTGTTAAATGGAGAGACCATTTTATCAAATCGTAACATGAGCGAAAAAAAAATCAAAAATATATTCGTAAACGGTAAAATAGAACCTGCTTTTATTGCCGATAGTATTGCCAAACATAGTACTAAAACTGCCATTGGTGGTCACAGTATTTTTATGGGCCAGGTAAGGAAAGATGAAATATCTGGGAAATTCGTTGCCGCTATTGAGTATACAGCTTACGAGGAACTGGCCTTGGAAAAAATGCACCAGATAAGGGAAGATATTTTTGAAAAGTATCCCATTAACTGCATGCACATTTACCACAGTTTAGGTACTGTAAAAACTGGCGAAATCTGTTTATTTGTGTTTACATCTTCAGCCCACCGTAAACCGGCAATGGATGCCTGCAACGAAGTGGTAGAGCGCCTAAAAGCCGAACTGCCCATCTGGGGAAAAGAAATATTTGAAGACGAAACGCATCAATGGAAAGAAAATATTTAACATGGTAAACATTACAAAAAAATCGAATACATTAAGAATTGCCATTGCTACTGCCACTGTTAACGTATCAAAGCAAGAAACCATCGATGCTATTGAGCAGCGTAAAATACCAAAAGGCGATGTTTTTGAATTTGCACGTGCAGCCGGATTATTTGGCGTAAAAAAAACAAGCGATGTTATTCCCGATTGCCATCCGCTGCCTATTGAATATACGGCAATCAGCTACGAAATTATAGATTTAAGCATTATCATTACCGTAGAGGTGCATACGGTATATAAAACCGGCGTAGAAGTAGAAGCCATGCATGGCGCATCGATTACGGCACTTACCATGTACGATATGTTGAAACCGATTGATAAAGGGGTAGAAATCAGTAATATTAGGCTGCTTAAAAAATCGGGGGGGAAATCGGATCTCAAAAATGCCAAATTCCCTGAAATAAAAGCTGCAGTTGTAGTATGCTCTGATTCGGTTTTTGAAAATAAGGCACAGGATAGCTCGGGAAAGGCCATTATTTCGCGACTGGAACAATTTGGCATTAACACCTTACAGTATGAAGTTTTACCTGATGAAATAAAGCTTATTGGAGAGAAGGCGCTCGATTTAAGCAGTAATGGCTACGAATTGGTGATATTTACGGGTGGAACAGGTCTTTCGCCACGTGATGTAACACCTGAGGCGATATTACCTTTAATTAACCGCCCAATAGATGGAATTATGGAAACGGCGCGCAGGTATGGCCAAGAGCGTATGCCTTATGCCATGCTCTCGCGTGGTGTGGCCGGTTTTATCGGCGATACTTTGGTGCTTACTTTTCCGGGTTCAAAAAACGGTGTAGAAGAAAGTATGGATGCGCTATTTCCACATGTATTTCATCTGTTTAAGGTTATTAAGGGCGAAAAACATTAAGCCCCGCAATTTTTCTAAGCTGAATAATTATCACCAAGATTAAATCTAAACAACAAAATCCCTTTGGGATAAAAAATTAAGTCTTATTTTTGCGGGATGTCGTCTAAATACAAGGTTTTATATTTTTTTCAAAACTCCGATACTGTTATAATAGAAATACAACGTCTTGATTTACCTCAAAACGCTGATGCGGAAGCGGTATACCACTGGCTTTATCTCGATAAAATTACGGGTTCTTTAATTAAATTATGGTTCCGCTCGCTCGATTCATCCAACGAAATTGAAGAGCGTTATTTTGAACAGGGCTACCTTAAATTTAATAAAACCGAAGCAACCTATATTGAAAAACACAACTCTTCTCAGCAAAAACTCACCAACATGAGCAATAGAACTATTGATGCTGAAATTAGTGACCTCTTGGAAAATTATTTAAAATAAGCAGTTTAAACAATCTCAGGCAGTTCTGATTCTAAACCGGCCTTGTTTAATGGATAACGTGAGGAATGGAAGTTTTTAAGCGACAGACTAAAACCTTCATACCAATCTTCTTTTTTAAGCTGCTCTAAAAGCTGTACGCAGGCACAAACATCCGCATCGGCCTGGTGAATGGCCCTGGCTACAAATGCAACCACATCCCAGATGCCATCCATTAGGAAAAACCTAAAAGCAGCTAATATTGCCGACCATTGCGTTTTTTTAGCCTGTAGGAGAAAGAATCTCGAAACCGGACTGCAAAGACGCTTAAAGGCCATATAATCTTCTTCTGCACCGTTTAAATTCAAAAGACTATCGTTATAAGGGAGATCTACAATTTCTGATGAAATTTTGCTCAAGCCGTGGCAATAAACACTCGAAGCGCAGATAGAGGATATGGAAATCAGTGACAAGTGATCGTAAATTGCGGGATGCATTTTTAATTTCCCATTGCGTACAAATACCAATCCGCCTTTTTTTACCATTCCGGCCTGAACGTTGGTACTGGATAGGCTTAGGAGCTCGAATTCGCTTTCAAAATTAAGTGCCATTACGAACTGTGCGGCCGCCATAAAAGCGCCTTCATCCACATGTGTATTGCTGTTGGCAGGTTGTTGAACTGAAAAAATAGAAAGTTGCAAAAGTATTTAGTTTGTCTGGTTCTGGCCGTTGGTACCGGCAAGGGCAAAAATAAAAATCCAATCCAGAAAATAACTGTAGAAACAACTTGTTAAGTAAACTGAAAAGGTAATGGGCTAGAAATGAGAAAGAAATTTTTTCAACCTTTTTGTTCAGTAATTGCACAGCTGGGTTTACAGATGTCCGGGCAAAAAAAAAGCAGGAATAAATCCTGCTCAAAATCTTTTTAGGGAAGAATTAAACAACTCTTACTTTCACTGCATTAAGGCCTTTTTTGCCTTCTTGAACTTCGTATTCAACTGTATCATTCTCTCTGATTTCGTCAATCAGGCCTGATGCATGCACAAAAATCTCAGATCCGCTTTCTTCTTTGATAAAGCCAAAGCCTTTTTCTGAGTTAAAAAATTTTACTGTTCCGTTTTTCATTATACTGGATGTTTAAATTAAAAAACCAAAAATAGGATTAAAACGCAAAAACCAAAATTACAGGCAAACAAATTTGTTAATAATGCGCAAAAAGATTTACAACTGTAAAGATTAATCCTTTCAGTACAAAGAGAATGAACAGCAAGCTACTTAGATCAGAAAGATTTCCGTTGCGTAATTGATGAGTACCAGTTAATGGGGTGCGATCTTAAATTCATGCCATCGCTCTCGATGTGATAAAGGATAATCGGCATGCTAAAATCAACAAAGCGTTCTACCTTTCGGGAAAGTTTACCCAAAAAATCCATGCTGGATATCCCTTCTTTTAAATGAACATAAATTACACTTCCTGTTTTAAACTCAAAGCGCTCAACAACTCCTGGCCACTCTGCTTTTATCCTGGTGAGGAAAGCTTTGATTTTGGTTTCTTCTTTTAGTTCTTCCATAAGCTTATCAGGTTTTAATATATGCTAATTTAAAAAATTATCCGAATTGTGGTGAATTGTAACAGCACCTATACAATCTGATTTTTTTATAAAACCTGTATCACTAATAAAACCCGATAATGCAGTGGAAATTGTGTGGTTGATTTATTTTTTTGATAACCATGTAAGGCATATAAGTACTTCGGCTTATGTTTTCAGCTGCCTTACATGGTAAAATAACCTAATAGTTGATGATATTATTTAGCAGTAACCTGAACATGCCCTTCTTTTAAACCTTTACCTTTTACATTCAATTGTATAGCCCCACCTTTTTGATTAGCCTGCACAACTACCACCAGCTTGCCGCTAAACAGTTTCATAGTTGGTTTTACAAAAGATTCAAGAGAGGTAGCATCGCCATTGCAAACCGCTTTAAATGCACCTGCTCCTTTAACCTCGAAATTTAAGGCATTTGTAGCGGTGGGACAAGGATTTCCGTTTTTATCCACTACCGATACAGTTACAAAAACCAAATCTTTTCCATCAGCTTTAATTGTGGTTCTATCAGGACTTAGCACGATTTGATCAGGCTTTCCGGCTGTTGTAACCTTTTCTTCCGCTACAGGTTTGCCATTGCCATCCAACGCAACTACCTTTAGCGTTCCAGGTTCATATTTTACATCCATCCACATTAAACGGTAACGGTTCTGCGGCGATGATTTATCTTTTTTCCGTACACCCAGGCTTTTGCCATTTAAAAAAAGCTCGGCGCTATCGTAACTGGTGTATACAAAAACCGGGGTCGTTTCTCCTTCTCTTCCCGCCCAGTTCCAGTGTGGAAGCAGGTGTAAAGTAGGTTTATCTTTGTTCCAGCGGCTTCTGTATAAATAATAACGATCTTTAGGTAAGCCCGCCAGATCCGAAATCCCGAAATAAGAACTTCTTGATGGCCAGCTGCTATCATAAGGTGTTGGTTCGCCAAGGTAATCAAAACCCGTCCACACAAACTCACCAATTACCCATGGCTTATCATCCTGCATCACAAAATCATCATCAGGCACGTTAGACCAGCTGCAATATTCAAGATCGTAAGAAGAAGACTGGAAATCAGGGTATTGTTTATCAAATCCTTTTACAACCGGAAATTTATATATCCCCCTCGAACTTACAGTTGATGCTGTTTCTGAACCCAAGATAAATCCCTGTGGGAAAGCCTTGTTTGCCTCTTCGTAAAGATGTACCCTATAGTTTAACCCTGGAATATCCAATAATGCACCAAAACCCGATTGCATGGTTGCCTTTACCTGATCCATACCCACAGTAACGGGGCGCGTAGGATCTTCGCGGTGGAAAATTTCCTGAAGCCATTTGGCCCTTTTAACTCCTTCAGCACCAAACTGATCGGGCACTTCATTACCCGAGCTCCACATTACAATACAAGGGTGGTTCTTAGTAGCCTTAACCAGGTTAACAATATCTTTTTCGGCATCGGTATTAAAATAGAGGTGATAACCGTTTTCTACCTTGGCTTTTGCCCATTCATCAAAGCTTTCGGCCAAAAACATAAATCCCATTTCATCGCACAGCTCCAATTGCTCTGGCGATGGCATATTGTGCGAGCTCCTGATGGCATCGCAGCCCATTTCTTTTAAAATGGTTAACTGCCTTCTTAATGCAGCTGTGTTTATGGCCGCTCCAAGTGGTCCAAGGTCATGGTGCAAACATACCCCTTTAAATTTCCTTACCTGCCCGTTTAAGCTAAAACCTTTTGCTGCGCTAAAACTGATTTCCCTAACTCCAACCTTTGTTTTAACTACATCTTTCAATACGTTCCCTTCGTATACTTTGGAAATTGCCGTGTAGAGGTAAGGCCGTTCTGGACTCCAAAGCTTAGGGTTTTGGAGCTGGATATTCTGATCGGCTTCATTTCCAAAGATAGTTTTGGCCGTATCAACAGCAACCTGCTTGCCCAGGCTATCTACAATCTGCGTAACCAACCGCAACCCTTTACCTGTTAATTTGGTTTTGATATTTACCTTGGCAAATTCCTTTTTAACTATTGGTGTGGTTACGGTAATGCCCCACTGCTCAATACTTTTTTCTTCTTTGATAATGAGGCGCACATTGCGGTACAAACCTGCACCAGGGTACCAGCGCGACGATTTAGCCATATTTTTAAGGTGAATGGCCAATAAGTTATCGCTTTTTTTGAGGTCGTTTGTAATATCGATATAAAAATAGTTATAGCCATAATTCCATTGTCCAACCAGCTTCCCGTTCAGGTAAACACGTGGTTCGCTCATGGCACCATCAAGCTGCAGCAAAACTTTTTGATTGGACTGAATTACCGGAAGATTAAGTTTTTTTCTGTACCAGCCTTCACCAATGTAAGGTAAAGCACCTGTTCTGCCCGTTTTTTCGCTGGCTTTGCTTTCGTTATTTTGGGTAATGGCAATTACCTGTTTGTCTATTTCTTTATCAAACGGACCGCTAATGGCCCAATCGTGCGGAACGGTTACCGTTTCCCACCTTGTATCGTTAAATGTTGATTCTGCAGCTGTAGGAAAATTTCCTTTCGAAAACTTCCAGCCTTCATCTAATAGTATTTCAGTTCTTTGGGCAAGGGCATTTAAATAAGCTAAACTGAGAATAAAAACGGTAAAAAGTATTTTTTTTAAACTGAACATGTAACAGATGTTTATTTTAGGTAAATAGATTCGATGGTAATTTGAGTTGCACTGGTATTGCTTCCGTAGCCAAAAGTAACTTCTAACTTTTCGGCATTTTGCAGTTTAAAGGCAGCGCTATCAGTTGGTTGATAATACAGCGGTAAAAACCCCGGGTATGGACGGGGCAGCAACAGTTGTGCAGCCTTTTTAAGTTGGTTCAATGGAATTTCGATTGATTTAAATTCTTTCCCTGCCAAAATTTCTGCAGCAAAAAAATGCGCATCATTATCAATTAAGCCTATTTTAAGCTTCGTGTTTTCGGCATTTGCCTTAACCTTGATTACCAATGTCTTTGCATTGCGGAGCGATTCTAACCTACCTTCCAATTTATCAGCAAAGTAACTTTGAAAACCCATCAACTGGCCGGGTTTGGGCTTGTTGATCGCGAGGTTCAATTGCAGTACGGAAGGATTTTCTCCCGAAACATAATCCACCTTGTTGCTTCCCCAATCGGGACTGTAGATATTGATGTTTTTTCCATCCGCAGCTGCGTTGAAAATCTCCAAAACGGCATCCTTAGCTGCAACATAGGTTTGGTAACTTTCGGTTTCGAGCCTGTCCCATGCATTCGGATTTCCCTTTTCGTTGGCGGGGAAAGCAATATAATCGCCATTGGCCCTGTGGATGATGATCTGGTATTTCAGCAGGCCATTTTTGACCAGTTCGGCAGGAATGGTTGCTGTATATGTATACTCCTGATTTTTTTGCATCGGAATATTTTTCCAGCGGCTGCCTGCATTCAGCTGAATAAATACCGAATCAGTTGTTCCTAAACCTACAATTTCTGCATTGATTAGAAAAGCCGCATCTGCTGAAACGCTTGCCAATGCCTCATGCTTAACAAAAACACCTTCCTGATCTGCTTTTGGGGCCACAAATTCGCCCAAGGCAATATTTTGCATGTTGCTTTGAGCATTTAAAGCCGTTTTAAGTCCTTTTCTGATTAGCAGATAAGCTCCGGGAGAAACCCTGAAATTATTTTTACTGGCTGCAGCATTAAAAGTATTGCCCTGATTCAGGCCCTTAACTGTAAAGCCCGAACCTAAATCAGGCAGCTCAATACCGATGGGCAAGGTAACCCAGTTAATGCGGGTAACCTCTTTTTTGGGCGATGCTTTTTCGAAAGGGTCTTTGATCTGTATTGCATCGGGCATTACTTCTAAACGCCAAACGCCAGGAGCCACCTGATCTATAAAATAGGCTCCCCTACCTTGGTATTGAACAATTTTAGAACTCCCTACGCCGGCAATATGCTTTAGTTTTTTCGCATTGATCACTTTCGATGAGGTTGTATTGGTGTAATAAAATTCGGTTTCCGCATTCATTTCGCTCAACGAACCTTTGTAATCGATTTTAAAAGGCCCAAAGGTATTGCTATTGTTCAGCGTATCTAAACGCTTGGTTTGATGAAAAACCTTCGAAGCAATTAACATGCTTATGGCTTTAGCGGGTGTATAAGCAAGGTTTAAATAGTGTGTTTGATACTCTGTATTGGCATAAGCGGTGGCCATAGGATCGTAAGCAAACTGGGTGGCCCATTGAAAACCTGCAGCCCTGAAGCTTCTGGCCATTGCCGGATACATGATCGGTGCCATTACATCACCGGCATCAAATTCGTAAACAACTTTTGCACGGGTTTTAAACGCCGGGATAGTATCGAAAGGAATTTTATACCTGGCAACATTTGGCAGGTAATTGCCTTTCAGTGTATGTCCGGCAACGAGGCCCGTTGGGTACCATTGAAAGCTATGCCCCTGAACATCTGCTTTTACAACAGCATCTGCATACCAGGGCGATTCGCTAATGTTATAGAAAACAGGCTTGGTCCAGCCGGTGCTTTTTATGGCAGCAGTCATCCGGTTAATGTATTCGGTTGCCCTTTCTTTGGGGCCACTGTGATGGGGTTCATTGTTGATTTCTGTTGCCAGAATATCTGCATCCTGCTGATAGGTTAAGCCAGTATAAGGGTTTTTATGCTTAAAAAACTGTTTCAGGTAATTTTCCTGTGCTTTAAAGGCTTCTTCGTTAACCAAAGCCTTTTCCTTTCCAAATATGTTGGCAAAACTTCCTGTATTTTCATCTTTTTCAGGATAACCATTCCCCCAGAAAGCAATTGGCGTAACCAATGTTTTAATTTTACGCTTTTTTAGTTCGGCCAACAGAAAATCGAAAAGGCGTAAATGTTCGTTATCGATCAAGTTTCCTTTGGCATCCGATATTTCCTGATCCCAAACATGGACGCGGAAGGCATCTAAGCCCAAACGCGAAAAATGATAAACATCATCTTTTATAGCCTGCTCGGCAGTTACCCCCCTCCTTACAATTGCCCGGTTCCCATAGGCAAAGGGTGCGGTATAATTTGTACCGTAAAAAGCAGCTTCTTTATGGTCTTTCTGCCATCGGATTACACCCGAAGCATCTACGTAAATGCCCTGGTTATCTTGCGCATGCGCAGCAATGGCCATGGCGGCAAAAGCAACTGAAAGAGATATTTTTTTAAGTAAAGTCATTTTTTTTGTTGTTAGTCCGGATTTGCAATCCCGACATTTGAACTGCGGATTTAAAATCCGATTTTGGCTTGGTCCGGGTTACAAATCCAGACCAACTGGCGGCTATATCAAAAGTCGAAATTTCATCCAAAATTCAAGGCATTTAACCTGTCCTTCGACAGGCTTAGGATGACAATTCTGTTAGTCGGGATTTGTAATCCCGACATTTGAACTACGGATTTAAAATCCGCTTTTAGCCTGGCCCGGATTGCAAATCCGGACCAACATATCCAAACTATGGCAAAAAGGCATCCATTGCAACCGTTGGTTTACCTGTATCATCAAAAGCGCCCAATTTGTAACCACTCCAGCTGTTGTAAGATTGTGGTTCCCAATAGAAAACACCTAATCCCTTATTGTTGGCCAATGATTTATTTTTAGCCATTAAATCTTTGATAAAATCCCTACAGGCTGCAGCATCCGAAACCGGCATCCCTAGTTCACAAATCATCACTTCCGATCCATAACGGTTAACCATATCGGTCATATTGGCTAAACATTGAGTATTTTTTGCCGACCAATCGCTGGCCGTTGGATACATCGACATGCCCACTACATCCCACTTTGCACCATTATTTTTCAATCCATCAAATATCCACCTATATAAACTGTTATCATATCCGTTAGAAATATGAACAACAACTTTAGTACTTGGATTAACAGCTTTTACCCCATTATAGCCAGCCTGAACAAGTTCAGCAAAATTCTTCATATTCACTGAAGCTTTGCCATCATTCCACAACATACCGTTATTGGTTTCGTTACCTACCTGTACCCACTCTGGTACAATTTTGTTGGTTTTTAAAACTGTTAACACTTCTACGGTGTGGTTGTAAACAGAGGTTTTTAAAGTGGCAAAATCCTGTGTGGCCCAAGCTGCAGGCTTATTTTGCTGCGCAGGATCGGCCCACGAATCGCTGTAATGAAAATCGATCAGCACACGCATGTTCATGGCCGATGCTCTTTTGGCCTTCGCCAGTACATCGGCAGTATTGCAATAACCTGAGCTTGGATTTACCCAAACCCTTAAACGGATGGTATTTATCCCTTTATCTTTCAAAATCTTGAACAGATCTTGCTGTTGGCCTGCATTATCGTAGAATTTTTTACCCGCAGCTTCCATCTCGGTCACCCAGCTTACATCTGCTCCTTTGGCATAGGTTCCAGGTTGATCGGGTTCTGGATAGAACTGCGTTTCGCCCTTAACCGATTTTTTACAGGCTGAACTAAATAGGCTAAGCATTAAGATAAGGCCTAACCAGTTGATGGTTTTTATTTTTTTAAACATTTGTATATTCCTTTAAGCAAAATTTAACTTAATTTTTCTGTCCTCGCTAAAACTATTTTACCGAGTAAGTATAATTCCCATCGCCTGCACTTAAATCTAAAGTAACGGTGAAAACACCTGTTTTGGCAACCGGAATATTGATACCGCCCCAAGTTGGTGCACCTGCATAAACCAGATTACCGTTGGCATCTACTTTATAGCTGATATCGTAGCCGCCATTGCAGGTAAATACAAATGTTTTGCCCGCGGTTAAAGAAACGTTTGCAGCCACCCATTTACCTGTTGTTGCATTATAAACCATTGGGGTTGATGAGGTGCTCCAGGCATTATCATCACCAGAGATGAAGAATTTTACTGGCGTGTAGGTAATGGTTAATGCGCTTACATCGGCATTAACTTTGAGGTAGGCAGGTGCAGGTGTAAGGTATAAATTGCCTCCGGTTAAACTCATGGTTGTAGCAGTACCTCCCCAGCCGTAAATTTTGGTGGCATCTTTTGATGATACCAGTTGAAAGGCATCGCCACCGTAACCATCGGCATTTGGCAGGTTTAAATAACCTTCGTATTTATCGTTAAATTTAGAAGAGGTTAATACAAAACCATTGGTTCTGGCTGTTGGTGTTTTCCACGAATTGCCGCCCCTTACCAATAAAGCCGGGTATTCTATTGTAGCTTTGTAGGGATTAACCGTCATGGTTAAGCTCGAATATATAGGCTTAATGGTCGATGCTGCTCCTGTATTTTGTGTTACCTCTGCTTTTAAACGTACCACCAAGGTACTTACCGTTCCTGTTGGCAGCATGAGCTGATTGGCTAAAAGGGAATTAAAATCTGAACCCAGATAAGCTTTTTCAAAAGTGCCCGCTGCAAGCTTAACAGTTATGGCATTTGCCCAGGCATTTGCGCCTAAGGTATCGGCAGGTACATCAAACTGCAACGAATAAACCGGAATAACGCTGGCACCAAAATTTGCAGCCTTAAAACTGAAAGTAGCCACATTAGTTGCATCGGTAGCTGCAGTTAAAACTACACTCGCTGCAGAACTTTTAAAAGCAAGACTGCCCGCAGTAGGTGAACTCACAATATTTGTACTTTCTTCTTTTTTACAGCCAAAAAACAAGCTGATTAATAGCAAAGTGTATATGATCTTAATTGATAACTTTTTCATAATTCTTGGATTAATAACCTATATTTTGACGGAGATTTGGATTGGCCGAAAGATCGGTTGGAGGCAACGGATAAAGATTATATTTGGTATTTACGGCAGTTCCTTCTTTAACACCGCCTTTCCATGCCCATAAATAAGCCGCGGTAGTGAACTTACCAAAGCGGATTAAATCGGTTCTCCTGGTTGCCTCGTACCAAAGTTCTCTTCCGCGTTCATCTAAAATGAAATCGGTTGTTAAAGCACTCGAAGTAATGTTCCCTGCTGTACTCCCATTATAAGCACGGGTACGTAACTGGTTAATATAGCCTAAAGCCTGCGTTAAACTCCCTCCTGTTCCGCCACGCAACACAGCTTCAGCATAAGTTAAATAGGTTTCGCCCAAGCGGAAAAGTGGAAAATCGATATCAGAAAAGTCTTTAGCTACATCCTGATGCGGCGCCGGACCACCTGAACGTGTTTTATTGCGGAATTTGGTACTCGAATAACCATCAGTTGATACATATAGATCGTTCACTTCCATATTCTGTCCCGACATGTAAAACTGTGCTCTTGTATCGGTTGCGCCTGTTTTATCGGCAAAGAGGTTAACAAACTGCTGGGTAATCCTTAAACCGCCCCAGTTGCCACTCGAACCCGATACATCACCCGGAACAGCTGCAGGACCATGCATTAAATAGGTTGTACCACCATAATTTTGGGTGCTTGTTCCGTCGTAATTAATCGTAAAGATATTCTCGTCGGTGTTTAAATGATTATCGGCAATGGTTAACTCAGGGTAATTGCCATGAAGTGTATAACCCGCGCCGGTAATTTTATTGCAATAGGTAATGGCATCGGTATAACGGGCTGTACCGGTGTAAACTTCGGCATTTAAGTAAATCCTCGATAACAAAGCCCAATCTGCTGCCCTATCTGCACGGCCATACTCGTTGGCTTTAGGTGCAGCCAGATCATTTTCAATGGCTTTAAGTTCCGATTCTACGTAAGCGAATAAATCTTTACGGGAAATCTGTTTTGGTAAATCTTTTCCCCCAATTTCTGTGGTTTCGGTAACCAGTGGCGGGTTGCCATAAATATCCATTAAAACAGCGTATTGATAGGCCCTGATAAAGCGTGCTTCGGCCCTAAACTTACGTACGGCATCGGCATCGGCGCCAACAATTCCCCTTTTGCTCAAATTATCATCAGATGATTGGTTGATAAAATCGTTACATAACGTAATCTGGAAGAACGAACGGTAATATAAGCCGTTGATGATCGAATTGATAGACGACCAGCTCAATTCGTGCAGTCCCTGAATACCAGCATCATTTTTCCACGACCATACGGCCTCATCGGTGGTTAGCTCCTGCAAATTCCAGTACAAACGCAAGAAATCAGAATTTCCTTCATCTTTGATAATTTCTGAAGGAATATCAGGCTGACCTACTGATGCATTTCCGGTTAATGCGAACGCACCATAAACCTTGGCCAGGGCCTGCTTATAACCTGCGGCACTGGTATATACTTTATCTGCGGTTAAATCGTTGGTTGGCGTTAGGTCCAATTTATTGCACGATAGCAGTAAAATAGAGGCACTACAAGCCAATAGGATTAATTGTAAAACACGTGGTTTCATATATTTTTTGTTAAAACAGTTCATCTTTTGATATCTAAGCGTTAGTAATTAAGATTTAGGCCCAAAGAGAATATGCGCGGCCTAGGATAAATGTTGTTATCCACGCCAGAAGCTACCTCGGGATCGAGCCCTTTGTATTTGGTAATTACAAACACATTCTGCACACTTGCGGTAAGCTGTAGGTTGGCCTTACTTTTTAAAAGCTGACCAAATGAATAGCCCAGGTTAACGTTATCCATACGCAGGAAAGAAGCATTCTGGATATAGTAATCGCTCAATAACTGCTGTGCCGTAAAGTTGGTGGCCAGGTAGTTTGGCGATCCGTTTAAAATTACTGATGTACCGAGAATCTGCGCCAGGTTTCCGGCCTGACTAAAATTATTGTTGTACACGTAATTACCCAGATTGGCCCTTAATGTGAATGATAAATTCCATTTTTTATAGCTCAGGTTATTGCTAAAGCCCAAAAACACTTTCGGATCGGCCTGTTTGCCTTTTTTAAAATCGCTCGGGCTGGTAATTCCATCGCCGTTCTGATCTACATAAACGCCTTCGATCGGGTTTCCTGCCTGATCGTAAGTTTGCTCAAAAAGGTTAAAGGTATTTTTTGGTCCGCCAACAGCATTGATAAAAGCATTTTGACCGCCAACACCACCTGCAATGGTTCCGCTAGGGAAACCTGCATAATTTGGATCGTTTGGCACTACCGTTAAATTGGTAATGGTATTTTTGTTATAGGTTGCATTGAAGCTGAAATCCCAGTTAAAATCTTTCGCTTTGATAGGATTAAAGTTTAAAGTCAGCTCTACACCTTCATTTTTCATATCGCCAACGTTTACAACCGCTGTAGCAGCGAAATTTGTTCCTGCGGGCTGAGGTATCCTGTTCAATAAATCGCTTGTTTTCTTTTGGTAAAAATCAAGACTACCACTTACACGGTTATCAAATAAACCAAAATCCAAACCAATATTGGCTGTGGCTGTTTCTTCCCATTTAATGTTGGCAATGTATGCACTTGGGCGGTACATCTGATAAAAGGTATTGCCAAATTGATATTGTGCATTAAGCGAGCTCAACCCGTATGTAGATAAATAACCATAATTATCAATTCCATCCTGCTGGCCGGTAACACCATAACTTGCCCTTAACTTTAAAGCTGTAATTGCCTTAACATCTTTCAAAAATGATTCGTTATTAACCGTCCAGGCTAAGGCTACTGAAGGGAAAACACCATATTTATAGGCTGGGCCGAAACGTGATGAACCATCGCGGCGTACTGTTGCCGTTAATAAAAAGCGTTCATCGTAATTGTAGTTTAACCTACCGAAATAAGAAATTAAACGGTATTGTGGTTTATTAAACGCAAAAGCGGGATCGGAGTTTACCACTTTAGTTCCGTATGCATCGAAACTTGGGTAATAGTATTGGGTAGTTAAATAATCGTTGTAAGAATAACCTGCAGTTGCATCTACCCTACTTTTAATCGATTTAAACTCTTTAACGTAATTCAGGTAAAAATCGAGCACTGTATTTCTACGGTTGGTTTTGTACTGATTGTTTACGCCTTTGCTCAAAAAAGATTCTGCAGCATTTGGATCTACATAAACAGTACCTTTACCGGTTGCTACATCATAAGCCGCGTTTAAATTGGCGTGCAGCTCTGGAAGGAAGTGAAAACTATAATCCAGCTGAACGTTACCGATACTTCTCATCGGTTTTGAGCGGTCTTCCCGCTGCTCTAACAAACCAACCGGATTACGGCCTACCAGGTTAACCAAATCGGTACCTGAGTTAGTGAGCCATTCCCAATAACCGTTATAAACCGAGCGGTTGGTGTAGGTAGCCTGCGTAGGATCGAAACTTACCGCACCACCAATGGCCGAAGTATTGGCGAAACGCGTTTTCTGCATGCTTCCTTTCAGGTTAACATCCAGCTTTAGGTGATTATCGAAAAACCTTGGGTTAAAAACAAGGGCAGCCGAAGTTTTCTCCAACTGATCTGTTCTTAACACACCTGTTTGGTTTTGGTAGCCAAGAGATAAACGGTAAGGCAGTTTTTTAATACCGCCGCTGATGCTGATGTTGTTATCTGAAGAAAAACCATCCTGATAAATCAAATCCTGCCAATTGGTATTAAAGGTACCCAACAGTGCTTTTTGGGCCGAAGTTCCCTTTGAATTCACAATAGCGCGAATTTCATCGGCACTTAATACATCCAACTGTTTGGTTAGTTTGGAAACAGAATTTACCGAGTTGAAGGTTACTTTCAGAGCATCGCCAAGTCCCTTTTTGGTGGTAATGATGATTACACCATTTGAAGCCCTTGCCCCATAAATAGCCGCTGCTGACGCATCTTTTAAAACTGTAAAGGTTTCAATATCGTTCGGATTGATAAAACTTAAGGGATTTGATGCACCAGAAACGCCACCGCTCTCTAAAGGCACACCATCTATAACAAATAATGGATCGTTACTGGCGTTTAACGATGAACCGCCACGGATACGGATGGTACTGCCACTGCCTGGTTGACCACTATTGGAAGTAATGGCAACACCCGACACCTTACCGGACAGCATTTGCTCAGGCGTACTGATGCTCCCTTTTTGGAAATCTTTTACGCCTACAACTGCTACAGAACCAGTAAGATCCTGTTTCCGTGTTGTTCCATATCCAACAACCACTACATCGCTTAATGTAGAGGCGTCTTCCTGTAAAGTAATATTTAAGGTGGTAGTTTTTGCAACCGCTACTTCCTGAACTTTATAACCTACGGAGGTAAATTCGAGGATTCCGGCTTTTGCAGGTATCTTAATACTAAAATTACCATTTGCATCGGTAGAGGTCGCAATTACTGTTCCTTTTAAACGGACACTTACGCCGGGCATTCCCAGGTTATCGGGTGCAGATTTAACAACCCCAGTAATGGTTGCTTGCTGTGCAAAAAGATATCCATGGGTAAAAATCAATAGTAAAAGCATTAGCATTCGCTTGTTACCCTTGAAGAAAGATGTAAAAATGTGCATAAAATATATTGGTTAGGGATGAGACACAAAAGAAGTATTTATCCAATTAGCCACCTTGTGCTATTGTTCATTTATTTTGTGCTAACAGACATATTATTGCTTATAGCACCTTGCCAGACGGATTTTGGCCTCCCGCCAAGGTCTGTGTCCTCACAGACCTTTTTATTAACCATCAAGACACCAAGGCACTGTTTCTTTGCATGAGGGATAGCAGTGGAAATCCTTTTTTGATTTTTCATCTACTGCCAAGGTCTGTGTCCTCGCAGACCTTTTTGATTAACCACAAAGACACTGAGGCACTGTTTTTTTTTTGCTTGAGGGATAGCAGTGGAAATCTCCCGATTCATCTGGAATGTAACGGATAGCCCGACCCTTGCGCAGCTTGGGGCATGCCCAAATGATCGAATTCAATTAATACAAAATATGAAGTTCTCTGTCATGTATCCTAACCTATCCTTTATTCTGTGGTTGAAAAAAAATCAACTATCTTTATCCCCTCAGAATTGTCCCACCAAACAACAATGACTATTTTAGCCAGAACCATTTTCCTGCTGCTTATTGTCTTTTCTTTGGAAAATGTACATGCCCAAAACTTAAAGTTTAAGCATGTAACAGTAGAAGATGGTTTATCAAACAGCACCATCGAATGCATTTTTCAAGATCACCGGGGCTTTATCTGGTTTGGCACGCGCGATGGTTTAAACAAATACGATGGCAGTCAGCTCACCGTTTACAAGCACAGTAAAAACCCAAACAGCATTAGCGATAATTTTATCAGGTGCATCTTCGAAGATCAGCACCATACCCTTTGGATCGGCACTTCAGACGGTTTGAACAGGTTCAATGCAGAAAAGAACAACTTCACTACCTATGCGCCTAAAGGCAAGCACAGCCAAAGCAGCAACATTATCACTTCTATAAAAGAAACCCAAAAAGGAATTTGGATAGGAACATATGGTGGCGGTTTAAATTTATTGGATACAACATCAACCACATTTAGTCCCTTTAAATACCTGCAACAGGACGGGAAAACCAACCGGAAAGATTACATAAATGATTTGTACTGCGATGCTGCCGGAAATATCTGGATGGCAACCGATGCCGGTATCCATATTTTAAACCTGAAATCGGGCACTTCAACTGCTGTTAAAACGTTAGAAAATGAAACCTTTAGGGTAATTAAAAAAGATACAGACGGTTCTTTTTGGTTTGGAACAGAAGAAAATGGTTTAATCCATTTCAATCCAGCCAATAACAAAATCAAAACATACCGCCACGAGGAGAAGAACAGCAATAGCATTGGCAGCAACCTGGTTAGGGCAATCGTTTTTGATAAGCAGAAAAACCTGTGGATAGGCGGAATTAATGGCGGCCTGAACCTTTTTAATCCAAAAACCGAAACCTTTACGCATTATCAAAACGAACCTGGCAATGTTTCTAGTTTGTCGCAGCGTACCGTTTCGGCACTTTTTGTCGATAAACAGGGAAACCTATTGATTGGCACCCACCGTGGAGGTGTAAATTTATACAGTCCGCAGGCAGAGAAATTTAAACTGATACGCCAAGAGCCCAATAAAAACAGTTTAAGTTATAGCGATGTTAAGGCTTTCCACGAAGATAAAGCGGGCAACATTTACATCGGAACAGATGGTGGCGGACTCGATATCTACAACAAAACGTCAAAAACCTTTATCCACCACCGTTATAATCCTTTTAACCCTAACAGTATCGGTGCAGATGCCGTTCTCGATATCACTGAAACACGCAATGGCACGCTGTTAATCGGCACATGGGCAGGCGGCTTAAACCTGATGCACAGCGATGGCTCTTTTACCCGCTTTAACCATAATGCCGATCCAAATAGCATTTCTTCTGATTATGTGCAAAAGTCGTTTGAAGATAGCAATGGAAATATCTGGATAGGCACCTACTATGGCGGACTAAACCTGTTTAATGCACAAACCAAACAGTTTAAACGCATTACCGAAGGCAAAAACGGAAGCAAATTAACGGGCAACAACATTGTTTCTATTAATGAAGACCAATACAAAAACCTTTGGATCGGTACAGACGATGGGGGCTTAAACTGTTACAACTTAAACACCCAGGTGTTTACCCATTATTTTATGGGCAGTGGAAAACGGCCAGACCTGAGGGTGATTTTTATCGACAGCAAAGGAAATTTATGGATTGGACAGGCCGGACTTTACCGTTTTGACCGCGCCAGAAACAAATTTGATCTTTATACCACCAAAGCAAGTTTATCAACAGAATTTATAAAAGGAATTACCGAAGATGATGAAGGCAATTTCTGGATCTCTACAGCCCACGGATTAACGCGTTTTAATCCGCAGCACCATACTTTTAAAAAATACAATACGGCCGATGGTTTGCAGGGACTTGAATTTGAAGCCAATGCCTATTTAAAAACACGGAGCGGCGAAATGTTTTTTGGGGGCGTTAATGGTTTCAATTCGTTTTTTCCCGATGATATCCAGACCAACAAATTCATTCCTCCTGTTTACCTTACAGAGTTTCAGATATTCAACCAAAAAATAACGCCCAATACCGAAGGTTCAGTACTCGAAAACGATATCAGCTATACCAAAGAACTTCAGCTGGATTATGATCAGGCGAGCATATCTTTCCGTTTTGCTGCCTTAAACTATGTGGCCAACGAAAACAACAATTACGCCTACCGGTTGGAAGGTGAAGATAAAGACTGGATTTTTGCCGGCCACATTAAGCAGGCATTTTACACCAACCTCGATCCGGGCGAATATACCTTTAGGATAAGGGCATCAAACAACGATAATGTTTGGAATACCACAGGTACTACTTTAAAAATCGTAATTTCTCCACCGTTTTGGGCAACCTGGTGGTTTAGGCTATTGGTTATTGCCACTGCCCTGTATTTAACCTATTTAGCTCTCAGTTTTAAACGCCGGCTGGAAATTAGGAAGATAGAAGAAGAAAAAAGAGAAGAAATACACCAAACACAGCTTCAGTTTTTCACCAATATTTCACATGAGTTCCGGACACCACTTTCGTTGATATTGGGCCCCATAGAGCGCCTGTTGAGGGAAGATACACAAGAAAGCTTTCAAAGTTATTACAACACCATACACCGAAATGCAAACCGTTTGTTAAGGCTCATTAACGAACTGATGGATTTTAGGAAAACCGCCTCCGGTGCCTTAAAATTAAACGTGGTAAATGGTAACCTCAACCTGTTTATTGATGAAGTTGCAGAAGAATTTTCGGAAATGGCTGCCGAAAAAGAAATCAGCTTTACGGTAGAAAAGGAAAATCTGCCTGCCGATATCTGGTTTGACAGGCAGGTGATCGAAAAAATTATCCTGAACCTGGTTAACAACTCCATCAAATACACCAAAACGGGTGGAACGCTTCAACTTCAGGTTTTTACCGATTTAACAACCTATACCCCACTATTCGGGAACCAATTGGTTATTAAAAGCGGTTATGAAGCCGATGCCTATATCTACTTCCGAGTGATAGATAATGGAATAGGCATCTCGAAAGATTCTATCCAGCACCTATTTGAGCGGTATTACCGGATAACCGAAACGCACCTGGGATCGGGGGTTGGTTTGGCCTTCGTAAAAAGCTTAACATTACTCCATAAAGGCTTAATATACGTATCGAGCGAACGCAATGAGGGGACAGAAATTATAATCGGCATTCCGCGCAGTAAAACAGATTATAGTTTAAATGAGCAGTTTAGCCAAAACAGCGAAGCTGGGGGAACACGTTTGGAAAGCATTAACTACCGTACCGAAACAGATATACCGCAACCCATAGCCGAACAGCGCCCTGTGGAAACCGAAGCCAGCATTCTTATTGTGGATGACAATGATGAACTCAGAACATTTTTAAAGGAAACCCTCAGCCTGCATTACCAGGTTATTGAAGCTGCCGATGGTTATTCAGGACTTGAACAGGCACGGAAAGAAGTGCCAGATTTAATTATCAGCGATGTAATGATGCCCGGAATGAGCGGGACCGAATTTTGCAGAACCATTAAAGACGATATTGAAACGAGCCATATTCCCTTTTTGATGCTTACAGCCAAAAACAGTATAGAAGCCGAAATTGAAGGTGCTGCCTCTGGTGCCGATTTTTATTTTACCAAGCCCATTAATACCAACTTACTGGAGCTGACCATTAAAAATATTTTTGAGCAGAGACAAAAGCTTAAAGATCATTATTTAAAGAACAAAGATACCGAGCCTAAGGCCTTGGCACACTCAGAAAAAGATAAGGCCTTTTTAACAAAACTGCTGGCCATTATCGATGCAGAAATGATCAACCCCGAAATGGATATCGATTACCTTTGCAAAGAAATTGGCATGAGCCGTACCAAGCTCTACCAGAAGATAAAATCCATTACCGGACAGTCTATCGGCGAATTTGTACGTTCGGCAAGGCTTAGAAAAGCTATTGAGATTATGAAAACTGAAGATGTGCTGATGACAGAAGTGATGTACCGCATCGGGATACAAACACAATCTTATTTTACTAAAGCTTTTAAGAAAGAATTTGGTATCACCCCAACCGGCTACATGCAGCAGTTAAAATCTTAATAGCAGGATAAATTAAAAAAGCCCTTCAATCCTGAGAGGGCTTTTTCATAGTCGTCTATCCCTATAAGTAGGAAGTTCAAAACTAATTAATACGTTTAATATTTTTTGGGTTTGAATAAACTGAACAGAAAAAATTTCAGCCTTAATTCACACCTGTTTTTATGCACCAAATGCCATTTAAAGCTATACTGGCAAGTATTATTCTACCCCTTTTGCTGTTGTTGGAATAATATAAAGTGATTTTGATGCGGTAATAAACAAAATATTTTTTTCTTTTCCGCCGAAACAAATGTTACCGCACCATTCTTCAGGCACATCAATATGGCCAATTTTTTCGCCTGTTGGTTTGTAAATGTTCACGCCCTTTCCAGTTACATAAATATTTCCCTGGCTATCTAAAGTCATTCCATCAGAGTGCTGATTAAGCACCAACTGTTGATCAGTTAATTTTGCATCGGCATTAATGGCGTAACGGTATGTTTTATTCGCCCCCATATCGGCCACGTAAAGATATTTCCCATCTGGAGTACCCACAATACCGTTTGGTTTAACCACATCATCGGCCACAACAATAGCTTCTTTTTTACCTTTGGGAAGATAATACACCCTTTGCTTTTGAAGCTCGGGCGCTTGCCTTGTCCAATAATTACGCTGATAATAAGGATCGGTAAAATAAATACCGCCTTTGGCATCTAACCAGATATCGTTCGGTCCATTTACCTTTTTACCTTCATAATCAGTAAAAAGCACTTTTATTTTCTTGTTTTTATCGATAGACCAGATCTGGTTATTTTCATCTGCGCAAACAATAAGGTTGCCTTTCTTATCAAAATATGTCCCGTTTGCGCGGCCCGATTTATCCATGTACAGGCTCAGTTTACCATCTACACTATACTTCCATATTTTATCATTTGGCTGATCGGTAAAAAAAACATTGCCCTGCTTATCAACGGACGCACCTTCGGTAAACTTAAACTGAGAAGAAATTAGCTTTAAACTATCCTGAACAAAAAGGTTTTGCTCTGCACTCTGCGCAAAAGTGCCTAGGCTAAGGGCCGAAAATGCCCAAAAGAAGAAGTATTTTTTCATGTATGTTGATTTGATCAGACCCTGCAGGTTTTTTAACCTACGAGGTTTGTAAAGATATTAACTTACCCGCTTCCCTTTTAGTAACATATTTAATGCATCTTGTTTAAGCTAGTCGGGATTTGTAATCCCGTCTATGGAGCCAAGGATTTGTAATCCTTTACGTGGATTAAAAATCCACAGCACATAAAGCCGAGATTGTAAATCTCGACCAACGTCTGCTAACTTACCCGCTTCCCTTTCAATATCTGCTAGTCGGGATTTGTAATCCCGTCTTTGGAGCCAAAGATTTGTAATCCTTTACGTGGATTTAAAATCCACAGCACATAAAGCCGAGATTGTAAATCTCGACCAACGTCTGCTAACTTACCCGCTTCCCTTTCAATATCTGCTAGTCGGGATTTGCAATCCCGTCTATGGAGACAAAGATTTGTAATCCTTTACGTGGATTAAAAATCCACAGCACATAAAGCCGAGATTGTAAATCTCGACCAACGTCTGCTAACTTACCCGCTTCCCTTTCAATATCTGCCAGTCGGGATTTGTAATCCCGTCTATTGAGCCAAAGATTTGTAATCCTTTACGTGGATTAAAAATCCACAGCACATAAAGCCGAGATTGTAAATCTCGACCAATCCGCATTAACTTACCCGCTTCCCTTTCAATAACATATCCAATGCATCATTCAATGTTCCGGCTTTTTGTACTTCGCCTTCATTTACAAAATAAATTTCGTCAGCATTTTCAATGGTATTTAAACGGTGGGCAATAATTACCAATGTTGTTTCTTTCGATAGTTTATTTAAAATACTGCCCAAAAGCTGTTCAGTTATCGTATCAATGTTAGCAGTAGCCTCATCCAATATCAACAGTTCGGGATTGCGCAAAACGGCTCTCATAAAGGCAATTAACTGCTTTTGACCTAAACTTATACTATCCGAGCCAGAAGTGATCGGTGTATTTAAACCCTCATCAAAAATGGCCAATAGCGCATTTAAATTGGCCTCTTCAATTATTTTCTCCAATGCCTCATCACTAACCTCTTTGTACTGGCTATTGCCATACAGAATATTATCTTTTACTGTACCGGTAAACAAAAAAGGTTCTTGTAAAATAAAGCCAACCTGCTGTGTTCTTTCTTCGGCCGAAAATGAACGGATATCTTTGCCATTTAATAAAACAGTTCCTTTGGTGGCATCGTAGAGCCGGGCAATAAGCGAGGCCGTAGTGGTTTTACCCCCACCCGTTGGACCAATTAACGCATAGGTTTTACCCTTTTCGAAACGCAGGTTAACGTTATGCAGGATTTCTTTCGAATCATCGTAAGAAAAATGGACGTTTTTAAATTCCAATAAAGCATCAGAAGCAAGAGCCGTTTCGGTATTGATCTGTTTTAAGTCGCTTTCTAAAAGTAAAATCTGAGATATTCTGTCCCAGCCCGCCATGGCTACCTGAAAACTCGTCCACAATGCTGCCAATTGCCTTAAAGGATTATAAAAATTTGTGGTGTAGGCAATATAACTTACCAATAGGCCCAGCGTAAAGCTACCCTGAGAAATTAAATAAATACCGAACAGCAAAGTAATCAGCTGTGCTATACTCGATAATAAGCCATAAACAGGCACAAAAATATTGTTGGCCAAACCTGCACCAATGGCTGTTTTATAGTTTTCCTTATTGGCTTCATCAAAGCGTTTTCTAAAATAATCCCTGCGGTTAAAAGCAATAATTACCTTAAAGTTGTTCAGGCTTTCCTGAATTTCGGCACTCATGCCGCCCACACTTTTTAAGTTCTTTGCATTTTTTCTTTTTACCCATGGCGATAGCGTTACCGTAAACAGGATAATGCCAACTGCCGGGGCCAAAGTTGCAGCGCCGAGTTCGGTATTGATAGAGAGCAGAAAAAAGCCAGCCCCAATCATGGTTACAATACTGCCGATAAACTGCATTAAGGATTGCGAGAAAAACTGGTTTAACTTATCGGTATCGTTGTTTACCCTCGAAATCAGATCGCCTGCCTTGTTTTGGTTAAAAAATGAAACCGGCAGCTCCTGTAATTTATTAAAAACAGCATTGCGCAAGGTATAGAGCATCCTTTGGCCAATACCACCCATTAATTTGGTTTGGGTATAGCCAGTAACCATGGCAATAAGGTAAATAACCAGCAAAATACCGCCAAATACAAGTACGCCATGAAACTGTTTGGTGCGGATATAGGTATCAACCGTGTGGCCAATTAACAATGGCCCCAATAGCAATAGGCCTGAGTTAACCAAAATGGTAACCAGTGCCAACCACAGGTTCCGCCGTTCGGCAGATATCAGTTTTAGCAGACTTTTAAGCGCTTTATAGGTAGACTGCTTCTCCTGCTTGTTTAGAAGCTGGTTAAGATTGTAGTTCATAATTACTTGTGCTCTGTTGTGAATTGTAAATCTGAACATATTCAGGACTGCTTTTCAGCAATTCCTGATGGGTTCCTTCTGCAATAATTTCGCCCTGCATCAGCAAGATTACTTTATCATAATGTTCAACAGAAGCTATTTTTTGGGTAACTGAAATTAAGGTTAAGCCGGGGTAATTTTGCTGAATGTTTTCCAATATGCGTTTTTCGGTATTGGTATCAACACGTGCAGTAAAATCATCGAGCAATAAAATCTTAGGGTTTACGGCCAAGGCCCTTGCCAGCATAATGCGCTGCTTTTGTCCGCCAGATAAACTACTTCCCCGTTCCGAAACAATGGTATTCAACTGCTCGGGCAAAGCATCTACAAAATCTTTTAGTTCGGCGGTAGCAATGGCTTTGGCCAGAAACTCGTCGGTAACCGTATCGCTAAAGGCAATATTCTCCCTAATGCTCATGTTAAACATAATGCTATCCTGAAATACAAAGCCCACTTGCTTATAAAACGCTTCCTGATTGTAATGTTTAATTTCCTTTCCATCAAAAAGGACTTCACCGGCATCGGGGGCAATTAATCCCGTCAAAACATATAACAACTGCGTTTTACCAGCTGCAGTAGGTCCAATAATAGCTGTTTTTGATCCTGCCTGTGCAGCAAAAGAAACTGAACTTAAAACTGGTTTCTGTCCTAAGTTTAGCGTAATATTATTCGCAGCTACCGTGCCGGTTAAAGGTTCGGTAACCGTTCCCAAATGTGCAATTTCTGCAGCATTCAATACACTTTCTATTCTTTGGTAAGATGCGGTAGCCTGTGCAATTACGTTACTCATGAAGCCGATTACCAAAATCGGGAAGATAATTAGGGTAAGGTAACTGCTAAATGCGGTAAACTCTCCCAATGTCATGGCATCGGTAATTACAAAGTGACCGCCCAAAACCAAAATACAAAGACCGGATAAATTGGCTACAAAAATGATGATCGGAATAAGACTGGCAAAAAGTCGCAGAATGGATAAGCCTAAATCTCTTGCCTTGGCATTGGCATCTAAAAATTTATTGTATTCCAGCTGTTGCGAGTTGATAACCCGGATTAAGGCCGAACCTAAAATACTTTCGCTGATTACTTTGTTCAACCAATCGATTACTTCACGGCTCTTTTTAAAAAGCACGCGCACTTTGCTCAGCACAAAGAAAAACGCCCCACCGATAATCGGTACAATGGCAATAACACAAAGGGCCAGTTTCCAATTGATGATTAAGAGTAAAATGCTTGCACCAACAATTAAAAAGATGGATGAGCAGATAGAAACAATGGCCTGCGAAACAAACATTTTTATCGAATCAACATCCGATGTAAGGTTGGTTAACAGCTTGGAAGGATTAGCCTGTATCACATACGCATGGCTCTGCCGCGAAATCTGATCAGAAAGCTTGGTCCTTAAATCTCTCGCCACCCGTTCTGATGCATAGGTTTGCACAATACTCTGCAGGTAGGTAAAAATAAAAACCAGCACTATGGCCAGCGAAAACTGGATTAAAATGGTTTGAAGGTGAAAGGTTTTGTGTGTATAAGAATCAATACCTTTTGCTATGATTTTAGGTAAGAGCAGGTTAATGCCGTTACTGAGCAGAGCAAACAGGATAAGCATAAAAATAAGGCCCCTATAATTACCAAGTAAACTAAAAATACTTGGCTTTTTGGCCGCTTTGGGTTTTTCCATATCAATGAAGACACCTTAAATTGTGGATCCCAAATTTAGTCCAAAGAAATGATTAATGGACAAATTATTAAATTAGAGAATGTAATTTATTCGAGAGATCTCAATTCCCCCATTCAATCCATCACTCCATCATTAACTCTATCATTCAATCCATCAATCATTCAATCGCTCAATGCATCATTCTCTCAATCAATCATTCTCTCAATCAATCATCCAATCACGCTCCCTTTCATTTAAAGATTGTTAACTTTGCACAAAAGCCATTGAAGAAAATGGTTAAACCCGAAGCAAATGATTGAAATAGGAAAATACAACGAGTTAAGGATTTTAAGCAAAACAGAAGCAGGATTAAACTTAACCGACGGCGATAAACTGGTAATTCTGCCTTACCAATACGTGCCAAAAGGTGTAGAAATTGGCGACAATATTAATGTTTTTGTATTTATACAGAAAGATGGCCGTTTAACCGGAACTACCCAAAAAGCTTATGCAGAGGTGGGCGATTTTGCCTTTCTAAAGGTTGTTTCAGATGGTGATGACGGTGTTTTTATGGATCTTGGTATCGATAAAGATGTTTACGTACCCGCCCGTGAGCAAAAAAGGCCAATGCAAAAAGGCTATAAATATGTGGTTTACCTTTATTTAGACGAAAATAACGACCGCCTGTTGGCTTCTTCAAAATTATACGATTTTGTTGAAGAGGAAGGTTTCGATTTTGAAGAGGGAGACGAAGTAAGTTTGTTGATTACCGAAGAAACAGATTTAGGTTATAACGCTATTATTAACAACACCTACATTGGTTTACTGTACAATAATGAAGTTTTCGATAACGTTCAACCAGGTGAAATACGCAAAGGATGGATCAAGAAAATCCGTGTAGAGGGTAAAATTGATTTAACTTTACAGCCTAGTGGCTATGGCCATATCCTCGATTCGAAAGAAATGATGCTAAAAGAACTGAAAAAGAGTGGCGGTGTAATTGAATTGGGCGATAAAAGCTCTCCTGAAGATATTTATCACCGTTTCCAGATCAGTAAAAGTGCCTTTAAAAAAACCATAGGTTCATTGTACAAAGAGCGCTTAATCATGCTTTCTGATGATTCCATCAGATTGATTAACGATGAGGAAGCTGAATAATAAACGATAATTGCCACGGAAACACTGAAATCACAGAAAAATAAACCTTTCCGTGTTAATCTGTGCCCCCGTGGCAATAAGCTAAATCTGCCTAAATAGATCTCTCCGCTACATCCGATTGCTATCGGATCGTGACGACGGAACTTTCTCAGTGTCTTTGTGCCTTAGTGGTAAAAAAACTAAATGATCCTCATTTGTAACAAGGTTCTACGAGTGCTGCATTTGTAATGCAGATAAACCTTTCCGTGTTAATCTGTGCCTCTGTGGCAATAAGCTAAATCTATCTTAATAGATCTATCCACTGCGGTTAAGATGACGAAGCCACAGAGGCTCAGATTTACACGGATTATTGTCTGTGATTTGCTAAATGGTCCTCGTTTGTAACAAGGTTCTACGAGTACTGCATTTGTAATGCAGGTAAACCTATCCGTGGTTTTCCGTGTTTCCGTGGCAATAAACTAAATCTATCTTAATAGATCTCTCCGCTACATCCGATAGCTATTGGATCGTGACGAAAAAACTTTCTCAGTGCCTTAGTGGCTTCGTGGTAAAAAACCACCGGTAAAACCTAATTCAAATTAAATTTATCATGCTGGATCTTGACCGCATTCGATGCAGAAATAATCGACACAATCATAATCCCGATTACAATGGCCAAAATCATTTGCAGCGTAGAATAGACCTTGGTACCAGAAACAAATATCTTAGATCCTTTAATCAGCTCATCGCCTACTTTAGATTGTATTTTAATCAGTGCCGAAAGCTTGTTTAAGGTTTGATCGGCAGCCCCCCGCCCAATCGATTCGTAAATCATCCTACGCTGTGTTGCATCGGCGTTCAATACCTTCAGCTCTATATCCTGCTGGATAAGCAGTGCCTTTTTAAGCTCGTTTAAAAAGCTTTGCTCCTGTTTCACCAATAAGGTTTGTTCGTATTTGTTGATTACCGAATCGATTTTACGGTTGTGCTTATCAATTTTAGCCTTACCAGCTGATGGATCAACAGGATTATCCGGCAGCAGCGCTTCCTGAAGGATTGTATTTTTATGATAAAGGTTTTCGCCTATAAAATATAAATCAGTGGCCGGTACCAACCTATCGTTATACATCGAAATAAACGACTCGTTAATTTTCTTTACGCTTTTATCTTCCAAAAAACGGATCAGCAGCGTGCAGCACATGATACAGAAAAGCAAGAAAGCGATTTTCAGCTTATTTTTAAGGCTAAAGGCAAATTTCATCATATAATCTGGTTAGTATATTCACCAAAACGCGAAGAATATAAGGGAAAACTTCACACGCTAAAGGTTATCTTATTTATGTACCACGAAGACGCAAAGGCAGGAAGCAAATAATTTCATGTTTATATAGGCGGTTAATTTTGGTAAAACACCAATAAAAAATCTTCTAGTCTCCGTGACTTGTTAGTTAATATTAAAATCTATGTTACTTATCAAAAATAATCCTCCTGGGCCGTCTTACCGAAAAGCTGGGCAGCAAAATTGACTAAATATAGCTCTTTTTTGGCCCGCGTTACTGCGGTGTACAGCCAGCGAAGAAAATCAAGATCGATCATTTCCTCCGTTAAATAGCCCTGATCGGCAAAAACGGCATCCCATTGCCCACCCTGAGCTTTATGGCAGGTAACGGCATAGGCAAATTTAATCTGCAGGGCGTTATAAAAAGGGTCGGCCTTAATGGCCAACATCCGCTGCCTTTTATTGGCAATATGTTCATAATCTTCATTAAGCCCTTCAAAAAGCTTTTTATTCTGTTCGTAGGGCAAGTTGGCGCTTTCTAAATTCAGGGTATCCAGCATAACCTTACAACTAATTTGGCCAGCAGCCGGAAAATCCATAAACTCCAACGTAGCATCGGCAAACCTAAAACCATAACGTTCCTCCTCTCCGCGTACGCGGATCACTTTGGCCATATCGCCATTTGCAATAAAGGCCGTATCCTCGTTTTCTGGCAGCCAAAAATAATTGTTGCGCACCACCATAATCTGATCGCCGCCTGTTAGTTCTTCTTCGCGGTACAGCAACCTGGCCCTAATCTGCTGGTTGTATACGTTTGCTGTTTTATTGGAGCGGCAAACTACTAGGGTATTTTCTATTCCGAATTTCCGGTAAGCATACTCCAATCCCTCTACCAAACGGGCACCCGGCATATTATAAATATCCTTGTAACTTTTGGTGAGGAATTTAGGCATCGGATTTTCAGGGTTCTTTGAAATCTGGTTCCGCAGCATGGTGGCATTGGCCAGAATACCAGATTTTTTTTCCTGTCGCACCACTTCCTTTAATTCGACCGAGGTAACCGACAGATAAAAAGTATCTTTTAAATACTGCTCATTTAAAGCCGGACTATCTAAGCTGCCAACAGGGGGCAACTGGGCCGTATCGCCCACAAAAAGCAGAAAGCAGTTTTTATTGTTGTATACAAACTCCAGCAAATCCCTCAGTATAGACGATCCAGTTTCGTTAAACTCATCAGCAATCATCGAAGCCTCATCAATAATAAAAACCGTATTCTCCGAGAGGTTTGGGGCCAGTTGAAACTGCATTTCGGGCGATGCCGCAGAACGTTTACGGTAAATCCGCTTATGGATGGTTAATGCCCTGCGGTTGGCATACTGGCTCATCACCTTTGCAGCCCTTCCGGTTGGTGCAAGCAGTTCGCTGCGCAGCTTAAACTGGGGCAAAACCTTTACCAAAGCCGCTACAGAAGTAGTTTTACCCGTACCCGCGTAACCTTTTAAAACAAAACAGCGCTCTTCATCCTCATCCTGCAAAAACGTCGACATCCGTTCGCAAAAAAGCAGTTGCTCTTTGGTTGGGCTATGTTCGTATGCAGCGGCAATAAGTTGGCTTTTATCCTGGATCATTTAAGGTTAATGGTAAATTGGTTAACTGTTTGCAGCTACCGTGATTAAAAAAGCATTTTTTTTGAGAAGCAATTAAATGGCCAATCTATTCCGGCACCCCCTATTTCCGCTACATACCCAATTAAAATCTGTTGTAAAATTTAAATTATGGTCTATACCCTGGGATGCCGCTTCATCCGACAAACTATCGGACACGGTTTAGAGGGCAAAGATAATGGTCTTTTCTAAGCCCCCACGCAAACCATAAAACAATTGGGCAGTTAAACAGTTTTTTTACAAGAGTAAGGTTTCAATGCGGTGTGCCATGACCATACTTTGCTTTTTGCTATGACTGAAAATGGTAAAATGGCCATCTTGAGAAGCAACCAATCCAATCGCATCGGGCTGATCGTTAACAAACTGTGCTACAGAAAAATGCCTGGTTCCGCCAAGTTGGCCCGGATATAAAATTTTATCCTCGCCACCTAAAATCGGTTCCGAAAATGCAATCTGTTCTACAGTTGGTTTCCCTTTTGCACGACCGATCTTAGCACCGAAAGCAATCAGGTCAAACTCTTCGTTGATAATGGTTGCGCCATCTACAGCGGTTAAGCCGGCTAAATGTTCAACTTCACGCCTTACAGCACCCTGCGAAAAGATTTCGCTCTGGTTGCCGCTCTGCTTGGCCAGATTGGATAATCCGCAGAAAGGCGGTTCAACCAAGTATTGTATAGGATGGATAATTGATTCTTCCCATTTTGTATCGCCTTTTGGTACAATTAACAGGGCACCGCCTCGTCCATGCGCGCGCATAGAAACCGCAAACTGGATCAGGATATTGATCGGATCGTTCCAACTGGCCAAAACAGTTAAATCGAGCAGGGCTTTTAAAATCGGCGGACAATCGCGGTTGGTGCAGCTCGTATCATCAACGATCCTAATCTGCTCTCCTTTTAGCACGGCCACATTGGTAAATTTGCCGATACCGTAAATCCGGCGGTGTTTAATTACAATTAAGCCTGGTTCAGAAACATCAACAACAAAACAGAAATTAGGGATATTTAAAGTTGTCCCCCAGATATACAGTTCGCCATCTTCTTCCCAAACCCCTAAATGAATGCCTGAACGTTCGATACCCGGCGCTATTTTAGTTAAGGTATTTGCATTTAAAGCTAACCTTTTGGCAAAATGCAAAGGTTTTGATGCCTGCGATGGGGGCAAAAACGCGATAGAAATGCGGGGCGAATGCCCTTCTTCCTTGCGTAAACTGCTCCAAAAAGCAACATCTATTATCGCCTCAATTACTTTTCTATCTGGTTGTGTAGCCAAATCTACTTCACCCTGTGCAATTGCATTTTTATGCAGTTTTTCAAAATGTTGTTCAATTGTAGCCGCAATGGTGTTTGCAGCTTTGTAAGTAGGCTTGTAACTCATGTTCCGAATTTAAGCTGAATATTTTGATTTTAGGATACCTGAAAGGTTTGATTTTGGTAAAAAGATTAGTTCAATTTTAACCACAGATCTTCACAGATAAACACAGATTTGGAACAAGAACAATAAATTGATAAAAAAACTATCTGTGTTCAGTCTTTTTATCTGGGGTTTAATTCTTTTGTAAACTTTCAATTGCGGTTAATTCCTAAAAAAACCTATTTTTGTTTCAATGAGTAACAACAGTCTTTTATTAATCGACCCGAATTTTAAAGCTGATACATCTGCAAACTGCCATTTATTATTAAAAATAACGAATGACAGCTTTTCTTATGCCGTGATTAGCAAAGATACTGAGGAGATTAATGTTATTTTCGACAAACAAGGCTGTGAAGATGTAGAAAAGGAGTTAAAATCGGCATTCGAAACAGATAGTTACCTCTCTTTAAATTACGGAGCTGTAAAGGCTGCTGTTCATACTTCAAATTTCATTTTTATTCCTGATGAATGGTTTGAGGCCGAAAACTTAGCTGTTTACTCTAATTATCTTGGCACCGATGCCAAAATTTACACCAAACATAACGATGCACTAGGGTTCAATACCATTTTCTGTTTAAACGATCAGGTTAAAGCACAACTGCCCGAAAATGCAAATGTATTCCCGCAATCCGAGCCTTTAATGGTATTATTCGACCATTTGGCCAGCGAATCTTTATTGATTGATTTCACAGCCATATCGTTCAACGTATTGTATACCAAAGATAAAAAGGTAGTTTTTCAAAACCATTACCAATCAGAAAATGCAGAGGAGTTTAATTATTTCCTCTTGCTGATTATCGAACAGTTGGGTTTAAACGATGCCGTTCCGGTGTACATACAGGGCATTATAAACGAGGATGATGAACATTATAACTGCCTCTTAAAATATTTTAATCAACTTTATTTCTTTCTCCCAGCGGGGAAACAAAATAGCGAATTATTAGCTGATATGCCTAAACACTATTTCAGCGGTTTGCTTGCTTTAGATCTATGCGAATAATTGGTGGCAAATTAAAGGGCATCCGCTTGCAGCCTCCTGCAAATTTACCTGTGCGCCCAACTACAGATATGGCTAAAGAAGCCCTGTTTAATATCCTGAACAATAAATACGATTTCGAAAACTGCTCTGTTCTGGATTTATTCTGCGGTACAGGCAATTTAACCTTCGAATTTGCATCGCGCGGTGCCGAAAGTATTTTAGCCGTAGATATGGATTATGGTTGCGTAAACTGGGTTAAAAGCACTGCCAAAAAATACGAATTCGACCAGATTGATGTGCGCAAAGGTGATGTTTTTAAGCTGCTTAAACAGATGACGGGCGCATACGATTTAATCTTTGCCGATCCGCCATATAATCTGCCCAACATTCCGCAATTGCCAATTTTGGTGCAGGAACAACAATTGCTTAAACCCAACGGCTTATTGGTGGTAGAACACCAGAGCAATATGCGCCTACACAATCAACCAGGCTACCAGGAAACACGCAAATATGGCAACTCATCGTTTAGCTTTTTTGAGTTTTAATTGTTCAATGGTTCATTGGTCATTAGTTCATTTGTCATTTGTTCATTAGCAATACCCATAGATAAGCTTTCACTTTTCCAAAGTCTTTGGTAATTGATTATTGTATATTGGTTATTTATTGGCAATTATCTTCCAATTCCGGACTATTCTTCCTTTCAGCATAAAAATTTATATTTGAAGCATGAAAATAGCGCTATTTCCAGGTTCATTTGATCCCATTACCATTGCCCATGTAAACATTTTGCAACGTGCTACCCCGCTATTTGATAAAATTGTGATTGGCATTGGACTAAACAGTTCAAAGCAGAATTTCCTTACTGCCGAACAGCGCTTACAGATTTTAAACACCGTTTTTGCAGGTTATAACAATATTGAAGTTCAAACCTACGAGGGCTTAACCGTAGATTTCTGCAGGAAAATTAATGCAACCTATATGGTGCGGGGCATCCGGTCGGCAGCAGATTTTGAATATGAACGCGCCATTGCCCAGATTAACCAGACCATGATGCCCGAAGTGGAAACCATCTTATTGTTAAGCAAACCCGAATACTCTGCCATCAGTTCTACCATTGTACGCGACATTTTAAGAAACCATGGCGATGTGAGTCCATTTGTACCTAAAGAAGCGCTTAGTTTTTTATAGTTTTACCCTATTGCTGTTGCGTGTTACCATCCGACAGGTTTCTAACTGTGTTAGCTATTATCTGATACCACAAAGCAATCTGTGTTTATCTTCTTTATCCGTGGTTAATTGTCATCCTGAGCCTGTCGAAGGACTATGTAAGCTATTAATATCCCTTATGCAATCATTTAAATATTAATTTTAATTAACCTGTAACGTTTTACAAAATCCGTTACCAATGGGTTATATTTTAAATGAAAGAAACAGAAAACATATTCCTCTCCCTGATTAATCAGCATAAAGCGATTATACATAAAGTTTCAAAAATGTATATGAACAATATGGAGGATCAGCAAGATCTGTTTCAGGAAATTGTGATGCAGCTTTGGAAAGCCTATCCAACATTTAAAGGAAACAGCAAATTCTCTACCTGGATGTACCGCGTTGCTTTAAATACAGCCTTGGTTTATTTCAAAAAAGGTAAGCGGAAAGTAGATAAAACCCCGCTCGACGAAAATTTCGATATTATTGATATCAACGAAAGTGAAACAAAAGAAGAAAAGTTAACCTATCTGTACAAAGCAGTTCAGGAATTAAATGCAGTAGAAAAAGCCTTGATATTCCTTTTTCTCGAAAATCAATCGCACCGGGAAATTGCCGAAAACCTGGGCATTAGCGAGGTAAACGCCCGCGTTAAACTCAACAGGACTAAAGAAAAATTACAATTCATTATAAAAAAAAACGGTTATGAATTTTGACGATTTAAAAAACGAATGGAATGCCGAAACCATTGCAGAAACCAACATTTCTGCAGATATGCTTAGCATAAAACAAGCCCATACCCCTATTGATATCATCCGGAAAAAGATGAAACATGAGTTTTTTTATCAGGTGGTGGCACTTATCATCATGGCAATAGTGCCTTACCTTTTTAATTTCTCTGCCCAGATGAAATTGGTATACTTAGCTTTCTATTCCATAACCTGCGGCTTTACAACCTATTACTTCATTAAATTTTTCAGGTTTTATAAAAATTCGTGCGATATGAGTATGGATAGCCGAAAAAGTATCCTCTGGTTTTTTTACGAAATGAAACTGAATATTGAACTTTACAAAGCACTAACCTATATTGTTGCCTTTATCTGGGTCGGTTTTATATCGGTTTATCTGCTTCTTGAAAAAACCTCGGTGGTAAATAAAATTTTAGCCAAACTCTCTCCAACCTATATCCTTTTAAACTGCTTTATCACCATTTTAATTATAGGAGCAATAACCGAACTATGGGCCTGGTTTTACTACGGTAAATACCTAAAACGCGTTAAAAAAGTGGTCGATGAACTGGATTATGAATAGTTATCCGAAAAAATTGCCGTCAGGTGTTAGCTACCTGACGGTTCATATACACTTATAAAATTCCTCCTGCACGCAACACATCCATAATTGATGGAAAAGTGTTTTTAACCACAGGGTTGATGTGATTTTTATCTAACCAAACAGCCTCATCAATTCCCTCTTCCTTTTGCGGAACCAGTTTCGGCTCGCCCTTTACCTTCATTTTGTACCAGTTTGTTTTTTTGATCACCATTTTTGATCCAATGGGATAAACGTGGTAAGTTTTGCAAAGCTTTTCTTCACGCTTAAATACCTTAATACCGCACTCCTCTTCCACCTCGCGAACAGCAGTTTCTTTCATATTTTCACCGTCTTCCAGCTTTCCTTTGGGCAGGTCCCATTTTTTATTTCTGAAAATAAACAGGTAATTATGGTTCGCGCTCTCCACCAAACCTCCGGCGGCCTTGATTATGGTACAGTCCTTTTTTAGCTTTTTAAAGGTTTCTTTAGGATTCTTTGTTAAGAAAATGTAGCTCTTTTTAGACCCATTTTTTAATTTTTTGTAAAATGTTTGCAAATCAAAATCCTGAAATTCAAGCTGTTGAATCTTTTCTTTTTGTTCTGGCAAAACATCTGAGATAAACAGGGTGTTATCGTTAATATAAATTCTGTAATTTTGGGCCATGTATAATAAAAGTGATATTGAATTAAAGGTAGCGGAATTTTTATTACAAATAAAGGCAATTAAATTACAACCTAATAATCCTTTTACTTGGGCATCGGGTTGGAAGTCGCCAATTTATTGCGATAACCGGATTACCCTATCCCATCCTCAAGTTCGAACTTATATTCGCCAGAAACTTGCCCAGGCCATTCAGGAAGAATTTGGTTCGGTAGATGTTATTGCTGGAGTTGCTACTGCAGGAATTCCACAGGGCGTTTTAGTAGCGCAAGAACTTGGCCTACCTTTTATCTATGTAAGAGCAAAAGCTAAAGAACATGGCACCGGAAGTTTAATAGAAGGTGAAGTAGTGGAAGGACAGCGTGTTGTAGTGATCGAAGATCTGATCTCGACCGGAAAAAGCAGCTTACAGGCTGTTGAGGCATTAAGATCAGCCGGTTTATCTGTTGCTGGTTTAGCCGCAATTTTTACTTATGGTTTTGAAAAGGCCGATGAGAATTTTGCAGCAGCGAAATGCCGTTACTTAACATTATCTAATTACAGCGCTTTAATTGATTATGCTTCTGAGCACAGCATTATTGCAAAAAGCGATATGGAATTATTGGGAAAATGGCGTTTAAACCCTTCAGAGTGGGGACAGGCCTTAAGTTCTGAATCATAAACTGATTTGAGTAAAAACCTATAAAAAATATATAATGACGATTATCGAAAGCGCTGTAGAAGTTAATAAGCCCGTTGCAGAGGTTTATGCATTTCTCTCCAACATGAACAACCATCAGCAATTGATGCCAGAAAATATCTACAACTGGGAATCTACAGAAGATGAAGCACGTTTTACGATCCAAAACATGGCAAAACTGGCCATCAAAATTTCTAATCGTATTGAAAACCAAGAATTAACAGCCATTCCGACAGAAAAAGCTCCTTTTGAAGTCGAACTGAAATGGACCGTTACAGATAATGGAAATGGCACAACAACTGCAAAGCACATTATTTCGGCAGATTTAAATATGATGATGAAAATGTTGGCTTCAGGCCCACTTCAAAAACTGGCCGACCATCAAACACAGCAGTTGAAAGAAATATTGGGATAATCCCTACAGCTGGCCAGCCTAATTACGGCGGCAGATCAGTATTTAAAGCGGAGCGAAAACTTCGCTTTTTTTTATGCGTAAAAATTCCATTGCTATTTGCCCTTACAGCTATTATTTTGATACCTTAGTTTTCAATAAACCGAAAACAATGAAATTTAAATTTCTAAAGGTATCAGCCTTACTTTTTTCACTTTTCCCTATCGCTGGCACCTTTGCCCAATCAACACTCACCGGCTTAAAAACCGAATACCTCATCAACCCCATTGGTTTGGATACGCCTAAGCCACGTTTTACCTGGCAAATGCAGGATAATAGTCAAAATGCCAAACAAACTGCCTACCGCATCCTGGTCGATACCGATTCTACAGCCCTGCTTAAAGAAAAAGCAAACAGCTGGAATACCGGCTGGATCAAATCAGATGCGAACCTTGTGACTTATTCGGGCCAACTACTAAAACCTTTTACCAAATACTTCTGGCGCATCGATATCAGCACCGGAAATAAAAAAAACATCAGCAAAATTTCGGGCTTTGAAATGGGCATGATGAATATGGCCAATTGGCAGGGTGCCTGGATTTCGGATACCGAAAACATCAAGCTAAAACCCGCACCCTATTTTAGAAATACCTTTACCACCAATAAAAAAATTAAATCGGTCAGGGCATACATTGCAGCCGCTGGTTTATACGAACTTTCTATCAACGGAAAAAAGATTGGCAACCACCGTATGGACCCCATGTATACCCGTTTTGATAGGCGGACGCTTTATGTAACCTATGATGTTACCCAAGCAATCAATCAAGGTAAAAATGCTATAGGTGTACTGTTGGGCAATGGTTGGTACAACCACCAATCTACCGCGGTATGGTATTTCGACCGCGCTCCATGGCGTAACAGACCAACTTTCTGCCTGGATGTTAGAATTACCTACGAAGATGGAACTGTTGAAACTATCAAATCGGGCAAAAATTGGAAAACAGCATTAAGTCCGATTGTGTTTAACAGCATTTACACTGCCGAGCATTACGATGCCCGCATGGAAAAACCCGGATGGAACACCATAAACTTTGACGATAAAGACTGGAAAGATGTGATGTACCGCTCGGCACCTTCCAAAAATATTGTTGCCCAGGCTTTGCATCCTATCCGTAATGTGGAAGAAATTGCGGCCAAAACCCTTAAAAAAATTAACGACACTACCTATCTGTTCGATCTGGGCAGAAATATTTCGGGCGTTAGCAAAATTACACTCAACGGGCCTGCCGGAACAACGGTGCGCTTAAAACACGGTGAACGTTTATATGCAAACGGACGCTTGGATATTTCGAATATTGATGCCCATTACCGCCCAACGGATAATACCGATCCTTTTCAAACCGATATTTTGATCCTGAATGGCAAAGGCGAACAAAGTTTTATGCCGCACTTTAACTACAAGGGCTTTCAGTATGTAGAAGTAAGCACTTCAACCCCTATCAATCTGAAAAAGGAAAATTTGGTAGGTTATTTTATGCACAGTGATGTTCCTGTTTTGGGTGAGGTAAAATCTTCTGAACCGATTATCAATAAAATATACTACGCCACCAACAATTCTTACCTATCCAACCTATTTGGCTACCCAACCGATTGTCCACAGCGAGAAAAAAACGGTTGGACAGGCGATGCACAAATTGCCATTGAAACTGGTTTATACGGCTTTGATGGGATTACCATTTACGAAAAGTGGTTGGCCGATCACCGCGATGAGCAGCAGCCTAACGGCGTACTGCCATCTATTATCCCTACTGATGGCTGGGGCTACGAATGGGGAAATGGACCAGATTGGACAAGTACCATTGCCATTATCCCTTGGAATGTATACCTGTTTTATGGCGATAAAAAACTATTGGCCGATTGCTACGAAAACATCAAAAAATACGTGAACCACATCGACGAAACCTACCCTACCGGCTTAACCACATGGGGTTTGGGCGATTGGATTCCGGTAAAATCTAAATCACCTGTAGAACTAACCTCAACCTGTTATTATTATGCCGACGCTGTAATTTTGGCAAAAGCCGCTAAAATTTTAGGTAAGAACGACGATTACCTGCGTTATACCGCTTTGGTTAAAAAGATAAAAGAGGCATTCAATGCCAAATACCTGAACAAAGAAAAAGGAATTTATGGTACAGGCATACAAACAGAAATGAGCGTTCCACTGTATTGGAAAATTGTTCCCGAAGAATCAATTGCTTTAGTGGCTGAAAATTTAGCCAAACGTGTTGAAGCCGATGGTTTTCACCTAGATGTTGGTTTATTGGGCACAAAAGCCATTTTAAATGCCCTGAGCGAAAACGGATATGCCGATATGGCTTATAAAGTTGCTGCACAAAAAACTTACCCTAGCTGGGGCTGGTGGATGGAAAACGGCGCCACAACCTTATACGAAAACTGGCCGATCGATGCCAAATCTGATATTTCTATGAACCACATTATGTTTGGCGAAATTGGTGCCTGGTTATATAAGTCACCTGGAGGGATCAGGCCAGACGAAAAGCAGCCTGGTTTTAAGCACATCATCTTGGATCCGCATGTAATGGAAGGTTTGGATGCTTTTGAGGCCAGCCATATCGGCCCATATGGAAAGATTACCAGTGCCTGGAAAAAAACGGCTAACGGCATTAGATACGATATCACCATCCCGGCCAATTCTACTGCCAGCATGAACTTACCGCTTACCCGGGATAGGAACGTTTATGTGAATGGAAAACTTAATACTGACGGTAAAATAGAATTGGCTGCCGGCAAGTATGTGATTGAAAATAAAGCAAAAAATTAATCCAGACCTCTCAGGTTTTAACGGATCTGTCATTCTGAACGTAGAGAAGAATCTTTACAGACCTCGCAGGTTTTAAAAACCTGCGAGGTCTGACTGCGACACATCCGCTAATCCTTATTCCTAACGAGTCTTGACCAACAACACGACATTTTTTCAGCACAAAACACTAAAAATCAGCAATTTAGTCATTACAAATCAAATCATCACGACAAAATTTCCGATTATAAAAATCAAAATCGCTGTGGCATTTGTTTTGACCTTAAAGGGAATATGAACTTCAACAATTTTACAATAAAAGCCCAGGAAGCAATTCAACAGGCTTCTGAAATAGCCCAGGGCAACCAGCAACAGGCTATTGAAACAGCACACCTGCTTAAAGGTTTGCTTACTGTTGATGAAAACGTGGTTTCTTATGTATTGAAGAAATTAAACGTAAACCTAAATTCGTTAAATCAAAACTTAGATGCCGAGATAGCCAGGTTCCCGAAAGTAAGTGGAAGCAATGTCTATCTGTCATCAAATGCCAATAGCGTACTGCAAAAGGCGCAAACATTTTTAAAAGAGTTTAAAGATGAATTTGTATCTGTAGAACACCTTTTGTTAGGTATTTTGGCAGCTAACGATAGCACCTCTAAATTATTAAAAGAACAGGGTGTTAACGAAAAAGACCTTAAAAAAGCAATAGTAGCGCTCCGTGGCGATAGCCGTGTAACCGATCAGAATGCAGAAGCCACCTATCAGGCCTTAAGCAAATATGCACGGAACTTAAATGAATATGCCGAAAGTGGAAAATTAGATCCGGTGATAGGCCGCGACGAAGAAATCCGCCGTGTAATTCAGATCTTATCCCGCCGTACCAAAAATAATCCGATCCTGATCGGTGAGCCGGGTGTAGGTAAAACAGCTATTGCCGAAGGAATTGCCTTTAGGATTATTAAAGGCGATGTGCCCGAAAACTTAAAAAGCAAAACTGTTTACTCCCTGGATATGGGCGCACTTATTGCCGGTGCAAAATATAAAGGCGAGTTTGAAGAACGTTTAAAAGCGGTAGTAAAAGAAGTTACCCAAAGCGACGGGGATATCATTTTATTTATTGATGAGATACATACTTTGGTTGGAGCAGGCGGTGGCGAAGGCGCGATGGATGCCGCAAACATCCTAAAACCGGCCCTAGCCCGCGGAGAATTGCGTGCCATTGGTGCAACAACTTTGGATGAGTACCAAAAGTATTTAGAAAAAGATAAAGCTTTGGAGCGCCGTTTCCAAAAGGTAATGGTAGAAGAACCTGATACCCAGGATGCCATTTCTATCCTCCGTGGATTGAAAGAACGTTATGAAACACACCACAAAGTGCGGATTAAAGATGAAGCTATTATTGCAGCGGTTGAAATGAGTCAGCGGTACATTGCCGACCGTTTCTTACCCGATAAAGCCATCGATTTAATGGACGAGGCTGCTTCCAAACTACGTATGGAAATGGATAGTGTGCCCGAGAATGTAGATGCATTAGACCGCGAAATTATGCGGTTGGAAATTGAACGCGAAGCCATTAAACGCGAAAAGGACGACAGAAAAGTTCAGGAGTTATCAGAAGAAATCGCCAACCTATCGGCCGAGCGTGACGAATTTAAAGCCAAGTGGCAAGGTGAAAAAGATTTGGTAGATGCCGTAAACAACCAGTTAGAGCAGATTGAACATTTTAAACTGGAAGCAGAACAGGCGGAACGTGCCGGAGATTATGGTAAGGTTGCCGAAATCCGCTACGGAAAAATTAAAGAGGCACAGGATAAGGTAGAAAAACTAAAAGCCGATCTGGAAAGCCAGCAAACCGATAGCCGTATGCTTAAAGAAGAAGTTACGGCTGATGATATTGCAGGTGTAGTTGGCCGTTGGACCGGCATTCCCGTTACCAAATTAATTGCCAGCGAACGCGAAAAATTATTGAATTTGGAGCACGAGCTACACCAACGTGTGGCCGGGCAGGATGAAGCCATCGAAGCCATTTCGGATGCCATACGCCGCTCGCGTGCAGGCTTGCAGGATAAACGCAAACCAATTGGTTCTTTTATCTTTTTAGGCACAACAGGTGTGGGTAAAACCGAGCTGGCAAAAGCCCTGGCCGAATTTTTATTCAATGATGAAAATGCTTTAACACGTATTGACATGAGTGAGTATCAAGAACGCCATGCTGTTTCGCGTTTGATTGGGGCGCCTCCAGGATATGTAGGTTACGATGAAGGTGGACAGTTAACTGAAGCCGTTAGGCGTAAACCATATTCGGTTGTACTGCTTGATGAGATTGAGAAAGCCCACCCAGATGTATTTAACATTTTACTACAGGTTTTAGATGATGGCCGTTTAACCGATAATAAAGGCAGAACGGTAAATTTCAAAAATACCATCATCATCATGACCTCTAATATTGGTGCGCATTTAATCCAGGATAATTTTAAAGATTTAAGCGACGAAAACCGTGATGAAGTAATTGCCAAAACCAAAAACGAACTGTTTGAGGTATTGAAACAAACCATCCGCCCAGAGTTTTTAAACCGCATTGATGAGCTGATTATGTTTACCCCTTTAAACCGCAGCGAAATCAGGAATATTGTGAGCTTACAGTTTAAACATGTACAGCAAACTTTGGCCGAAATGGGTATAGATATGGATGCAAGTGATGAAGCTCTAGATTGGTTAGCACAATTGGGTTACGATCCGCAGTTTGGTGCCAGACCGTTAAAAAGAGTTATCCAGAAAAGAATCTTAAACGAACTGTCGAAAGAGATATTGGCGGGCAAGATAGATAAGGACAGTAAAATTAAGTTAGATATGTTTGATCATAATTTTGTATTCCTGAACCAAAATGCAGGTTAAAACATAACAATTAAATGAAATCCCATAGATTAATTTCTATGGGATTTTTTTTGTTTAATCTTCCAATGCTGTTCAGAATTATAACTTCAGAACAGTCGTCATCATCTCGATCCGATAGCTATCGGACTTAAAGAAGTCAAATGCAGAGATCTGCTTCAATAGATCCCAGCTGGTCTGGATTCCAGTTGGTCTGGATTTGAAATCCAGATCCTAGAACTGTGGATTTATAATCCACTTAAAAATAACGCTTTACGTAACTAACCTGATAGTTCATTTCCCCGTTGGTCTGGATTTGAAATCCAGATCCTAGAATTGTGGATTTATAATCCACTTAAAAATAACGCTTTACGTAACTAATCTGATAGTTCATTTCACCGTTGGTCTGGATTTGCAATCCAGATCCCCAAACTATGGATTTACAATCCACTTAAAAATAAAGCTTTACGTAACTAATCCGATAGTTCATTTTCTTGTTTTTTAAATCAATAATCATTATTATTGAATACACACAAATAACAATAAAATGAAACCTAAATTAATCGTTATGGCATTGCTATGTGCCGTCAGTTGGCGCTGCTATGCCCAAACTGAAAAAAGAACCGGCTTTGCCGGCTTAAGCCTCAGTTTTGGAACCTCCAAACAAAACAGTTCATCCAACAGCCTAAATACTTTTACAGTTACACCCAGAGGAGGCTATTTCTTTGCCAACAACCTAGCCGTTGGATTGGAAATCCCTTTAAACCTATCCAAGCTCAGGGGCGAAAGCTATATCTCATGGGATGAAGAAGATGGCAGATACGAAGACCGTTACGGCCCTAAAGAATTCAGTTTCGGCTTCTCCCCTTTTATCCGCAAATATGTTGATGTTAAAGAGCGTTTTAAATTCTTCGCTCAAGCTAATCTGCTGATGCAGATAAATACTTTTAACCGGATTGATGCTGAGGGCTACCTCATCCGTACCGATGCCAGGGTAAAAGGTTTTGGGGCTAGCATTAGTCCAGGCTTTGCTTACCTGCTTTCTAACGATTCAACCATCGAATTCTCATTCCCTATCGTAACTTTCTTTCACCAGAATTACTACGCTTCCGAATCGCTGTACAATTACGATAAAACCAACAACCTCCGATTGGCTTTGCAGAATTTCACACCAACTTTTACCATCAACATTCATTTTTAATCTTAACGTCTCATGAAAAATATATCAATCAAAATTTTAAACCTAACCGCTATATGCCTACCATTTCTGTTGGGTTTTTACAATCAGGCAAATGCGCAGCGATTTCGGGGCAAAATAGAATACTTCAGCAGTGTGTTCCCTTCTGAGGACGGAAAAATCAAATCTATTGATGGTACTACAATTGAATATTATAATTCTGTATTTAGTTCCGAAAATGGAAAGGTAAAATCAATCGGCAATAAAAGAGTAGAATATTATAATAGTGTATTCGCCTCAGAGAATGGTAAAATCAAATCTATTGATGGTATAAGAATTGAATATTATAATTCTGTATTTAGCTCCGAAAATGGAAAAATCAAATCAATTGGCAATATCAAATTTGAGTACAATAACAGCGGCTCTCAAAAAAGCGATGGTAAAGTAAAATCAATCCTGAATGAAAATGATGATTCAGCATCGGAAGATGCTTTAGATAGCTATTACTTTATTGAAAAACTTAACCGCCAACAACTGAGGAATCCCGACTAGCACTAAGCCACCTATTTTTATCTTCTGAACATCAATATCTTAACAATTATTTAACTAAAAAATTAGTTTTATTTGGATTTTTTAGTTTATCATTGAATACACAAAAACACAAATGAAAATGAAAAAACAATTATTACTTGCTGCTATGGCAGCGGGATTGTCGCTATCTGCGTTTTCCCAAACAAAAGGAACAAATGCACTGAGCTTCGGCGTTAACACTTACACAAACAAAGGCAGGGACAATAGTTCCCAGGGAAACAATTACGAGAACAAAACTCAAAACAATTTTTTTACGCTGGGCTATGGATATTTCTTTAAAGACAACAGTAAATTTGAGCTGGATTTATCCTATGGACTTGATAAATATAGCAACAACTATTCTGGGCAACAGCAAAAAAGCTATGGTGGAAATTTAAATTATCAACATTACTTCCCTATAGTAAAAACACTTTTTGCCTATGCAGGCGGTAGAGCTGGTTATACTTATAGCAAAATAAAAAACTCAAACATAGAACCATATTATCCCCAAGCCAGCACCGACATAAATAATCAATATAGTATTGGCGCTTATGGTGGAATTACCTGGTTTATATCTCAAAGGTTTGCCTTAGAAACTTCTTTATTGAGCGCAGATTTTCGTTATAGCAAATTAAAGCAAACAGAATCTACAAATCAAAACTACCACTCAAACGAAACCACAAATTTCAATTTAAATACACAAGGTTTCATCAACAACCTTGGCTTTAAGATCTATATCCTATTTTAACTCCTCAACAGTAAGGTTTTAAGGCTGCATCATAAGCTATAAATCTTATTCAAATTGTCAAATTGAGCTTGTCGAAATGCTATCACTTAATTTAATGATGTGCTTCGGCAGGCTCAGGATGACAACCCTACAATGTGATGCAGCCTCTTTTTTATTTCTTTTTGGTTTCAATATTTGGCAAAAAGCCTGTGAGCAAGCCTATCAAGGGCAAAAAGGCACATACATTAAAAACATATTCAATACTGGTAGAATCGGCCAGTTTGCCCAATAAGGCCGATCCGATTCCGCCCATGCCAAAGGCAAATCCAAAAAACAGGCCTGCAACCAAACCTACTTTGCCCGGAATCAGTTCTTGTGCATAAACCAATATGGCCGAAAAGGCTGAGGCCAAAATCATTCCTATCGGCACAATAAGCACACCTACCCAAAACAGATTGGCATGTGGCAATAACAGTGCGAATGGTGCTGTACCCAATATAGACGCCCATATTACGTATTTGCGTCCTATTTTATCGCCAATCGGTCCGCCCAACAATGTACCAGCCGCAACCGAAAACAGGAATACAAACAGGTAAACCTGCGAGGTTTGAACTGAAACATGAAATTTATCAATCAGATAAAAAGTAAAGTAATTGGTTAAACTCGCCATATAAAAATATTTGGAGAAGATTAACAGCAATAAAATACATACAGAAAATATAACCTTGCCTTTAGAAAACTGATTAACCACACTCTGTATATTGATCTTTTTACTTCTTGACAGCATGAAGCCTTTATACCAGCGGCCCACATAGCTTAAAATAATAATGGCCAAAAGTGCAATAACCGAAAACCAGATTACACTGAACTGGCCATAGGGCACTATAATCCAAGCGGCCAATAAAGGGCCCAACGAGCTGCCTGCATTGCCCCCAAGCTGAAAAACCGACTGTGCCAATCCCCGTTTACCACCTGATGCGGCATGCGCCATACGTGAGGCTTCTGGATGAAAGATAGAGGACCCTATGCCAATAAAGCAAACAGAAAGCAATATGGTATAAAAATGAGTGGCCTGCGAAAGCGAGATCAGCCCAATCAATGTAAAACCCATTCCAACCGCCAATGAATATGGTTGGGGCTTTTTATCGGTATATAAGCCAACAAAAGGCTGGAGCAGGGAGGCGGCCAACTGGAAGGTTAGGGTAATTAATCCGATCTGCGAAAAACTTAAATGGTAGCTGGTTTTAATAATCGGATAAATTGCCGGTATTAAAGATTGTATGGTATCATTTAATAAGTGCGAAAAACTTAATGCAAATAGTATCGGAAATACCGTTTTCTCAATGATTGCTGTAGTATTGGAGGTGTTCTCGGTCATGGCAAATGCTTATTGGCCAAAAATAACAATTATATTTTTCTCCTGTTGAACAGCTTGTCCTTGTTAAAGTCAAACCTTTTTCTAATTTAAACCCATTTTTTTCGAGTTAATTCTACCGTATTCATTTAAATCTACATCGCATTAAGGCCAAAATACAACGTTGCTTTGCGTCTTAAATCCTGTCAATTATACCGCTTAAAAACCTGACATTTATACAAAAAAAGTCAGATTGTCAATTTGTCATATTCAAAAAATTAATCAATCGATTGATTTTTGGTCACACGAAAATAATATTGAGTTAACCTTAATTTTATATCTGTTTATGAATTAAGCAGTTGGCCAAAATCTGATTTTTTAATGACTTAGACAATGATTTTTGGCACAAGTGTTGACTTTTAGCCAAATATAGTCAGATATTAAAAAAGTAAAAATGACTATGTTTTAACACAAAATATAATTAATAAAACAATGAAAAAACTATTATTATCTTTAGTAGCAGTAGCAGGTTTAGTTTATGGCGCACAGGCACAAACTGAAAAAGGAAAATTCATTTTAGGCGGTAATGTTGGTTTCAATTCTACAAAAGTAGAAGGCGCAGCAAAATCAGACATCGACTTTAGCGTAGTACCAAGTGTTGGTTATTTTGTAAGCAACAACTTTGCAATCGGTACTGGTGTAGGTTATACTTATTCTAAAACCGTAAGCGGCGCAACGCCAAACCAAATCGGTGCTTTCCAGGTTTCGCCTTTTGGCCGTTATTATGTTGGTTTATCTGAGCAATTCAAATTTTTCGGACAATTATCAGTTCCTATGGCTTTTGGTACTGTAAAGGCAGTTGATGCTAATGGCGATACAGGTGCTAAATTAGGCACAACAACTTCTATCGGTGTAAATGTTGCTCCTGGTTTTGCTTTCTTCCCAACCAAAAGAATTGGTATCGAAGTATCAGTTAACGGTTTAGGTTATGCAAACAACCAAATCAAAGCAGAAGCTACAGGTGCTAAAACTACCAGCAACTCTTTCGGTTTAGAAGCTAATACTTTCGCACCAAAATTAGGTGTACAGTTTCACTTTTAATTAAATACTTCCGGCAGGAAGCATTTAACTAATGACTTTTTTTCGAAAAGCGTCCCGGTTTTAAATCGGGGCGCTTTTTGTTTTATTCCTTATTTCTTGATCAGCTTAAATTTCTTCATCTGCTGTCCGTTTTTAACAATTACCCCCACATACACACCACCGGCCAAAGTATTCAAAGCAAAGCGGTTGGTACCCGAGGCTTTCTCGTCAAAAACTTTCTGTCCGAGCATATTAAATATAGATAGGCTGTAATCCTCAAATGATCCACTCAAAATAGTAAGGTAATCGGATACCGGGTTGGGATAAAAAGAAAAGTCGCTTTCCTTAAGGAACACAGCCGAAACCAGATCACTGGTGTATCTTCCGTTGGCTGTTTCGAAAGTTACCCTGTAAAACTGGATGCCAAGTTTTGGTTTCTCATCGAAAATGCTGTAATCGAGCTGATTTTGAACAGGCGGTGTTTGTTGTAGAACAGTATAGGTATTTACACCGGTTTGTTTTTCCCACATGATGTTTTTGATGTCGAGCGTAGTACCAATACTCAGATCGAGTTTTATTTTGCCTTCATCTGTTGTTGCAGCAGTTAAACTTCTTACATAGCAGGAAATCCCTTGTTGCGTATAATCAATAGTATAACTCTTTAAACCGGTAAAACCAGTGCCATTTGCCCCTACTGCAAAATACTTACCCGCAATTTTACTTGGATCCAGTTTCACAATTGTATCAGTAACTGTTAAAACGGGAGCCAACTGGTTATTAACCAATCCGTATAGGGTATAATCTTTAGCGTCCGGTTGTGGACTCCAATTTAACACCACACCATCTTTACAGGCGTAACCTACCCTTAAACTCAATGGTGCAGAAAGCACAAAATTTTGGCTTAAAATCACATTTCCCTCTACTTCCATTTTTAAAACGGCTTTCGAAAATAGATCAGGGGCATTCCAACTGTAAAAGCCTGTACTTAAATCTACCCCCTGGGCCAGTAGTTTCCAGGTATTACCATCATCGTAACTGATGGATAAATTACCTGTTTTGGAAGCATAGGTATTCTCCCACCTGATATAATTGGTTTCTCGGGCAAAGAGATGGCCTTCCTTTTCGGGCGTAATAAAAGAAAAAGTATTTTTAAGGGTATAACGATAAGCTAAGGCAAAATTTTGCTGCGTTCCCTGAGTGATCCGGTTTCCTTTTACATGGATTTTAAAGCTCCCAGCTGAGGGGTTTCCTAAAGTGACCTGCTGGGTATTGTTGATCAGATCTAATTTACGCACTGCAGGTTCGGCAAGCGCACTTAAACTTGCAGCACTGTTTAACACCCAGGGCAGGGTAATTTCTCCTGATGGGCTTTCGATACTGAGATCCAAACCATTTACCAAGCTCTGCGCCGAATTTACTGCCGCAGCAGGATCATTCCACGATATGGTTAATTTTACTTCGGCTACGTTGGCAGGCACATTTAAGGGAAGCACCAAATCCTGCCCTTTGGCCACCGTATATACACCAACCCTGTTTTCATCAATTGTTTTTAACGATTGTGCTACGTTCAGTTTACCAAAACCGTACACATAATCTACCTGTGGCGTACCTAAATCATCAGCTGAATTAACCAAGGTAGCCCTAATTAGTGCTGCCGAAGGTGCCCTGTTAAATTTCCGCCGGTATAACTGTTCAACCAGTGCAACCGAGCCACTGGTAATGGCCGCAGAGCCCGAAGTTCCATCCTCACCCAAGGCCACAAGTTCGGGTTTTACTCGTCCATCATAAGCTGGGCCCTTGCTGCTTAACCGTTCAGAAACATTTTCCCTGTTTATACCCCCTATTACCAGCAGGTTTTTAGCTTGCTTAAAATTACCGGTAAGGTTTGCTCTTTCTGCTAATCCCTGATAAAACCCGCTTGCAGAGGTAGCTACGCCTTTATTTCCGGCAGAGAAAACATGGATTATTGTATCCGTTTCAAATACCTGCTTATCATAGGCCGCCGCTTCAATTCCATAATTATTATCGATATCGGTACCGTAAGAGTGATTTTGAACCCTGATCTGAAGTTTACCTAAATCAGTAGCCAGGTCTGGCATGAGGTTAATAAAATCAGAATAGGCAATTTTGGCTTTGGGTGCTGCGCCAAGTCCGCGGATAAACGAATTGCCGCTCCCGATGGCAAGTGTAGCCATAGTTGTAGCATGCGAAGTTATTTTGCCATTTGTATTGGCACCTGGCACGGTTTTACCCAAAAGATCAAGGTCCGTCTGATCGTACATTTCCTCTTTAAGCGAAATATTTACCCCAGTACCATCAATTCCATCAAAGAGGCTACGGGCATTGGCAATCTGGTTTAAACCCAGATCGAGTCCGTTGATAACCACTTCGGTTTTGGGCAGCGGTATAATGTCCGCATATAAAACATTATCATCTTCCAGTATATCACTTACCGCTATAATCGGAATAGAAGCCGTAAAGATATTATTGGATACGTCGCTCGAAGTCATTTTTAAATGTTTAAGCGCCTTTGATAAAGTAGCGATGTTTTTAACTACCAATCGAACCAGTAAAGAATCACTTTTTTTGCCGCTTTTATTAAGTGCTTTGATTAAACCATCGCTTGCTTTCCATAACCCACTCGCCTGGCCCTGGTAAATAATAGTTTCGTTGAGGTTTGAAACTGCTTTTTTTTCTACAATAAAGTAATCGGCAGATAGCTTTTTTTTGGGGTTCAGCGAACGGATTTCATCAGCGGTTAAGGCATGGTTAAACCTAACCAATATCAGTTCAGCAGGCTGTAATTCTTTAAAATTAACTTTCGATGAGCTAAATTTTTGAAAGTTTTTTTCTATTCCACCAGGTTGTACCTGTGCGTTTAAACGAAATACACACAGACATATACATATAACTAAAAATACATTAGTGACTCTCAAAAAATATTTTGTTGTAAAATTTTGCTTACATGATAAATCTTCTCTAAATTAGTATTTATAAGGTAATTCGCAAATTATTATTAACTAACTTATTCAACCATCCCTTTTCAAATCTAACCAAGATGAAAAAAACAAAATTTTTATCAGCTGCCGCTGTGTGCATGCTGTTCACAACACTATACTCTTGTAAGAGTAATAATACAGAAAATGCAGTGGAAAACAAAACTGATATTTCGGTAAATACTCTTTCACAGATCAAATCATTAGGCTTTAGTACCGATAACATCCGTAAAATAGATGAGGGTTATCTTGTTGAAGGAGATATCCTGCTAACAGACGATAACCTGACCGAAATTTCTACCGGTGCAAACCTAAATATCGCAGAAACGGAACAGTACAGAACCACAAATATTGTTAAATCGTTGCCACGCGTAATTACAGTATCGGTAACCAATTTGCCTCAAGTGTATAGCGATGCGGTTAATACCATGATTTCGAGATACAACTCTTTAGGTCTGCGCATCACCTTTCAAAGGGCCAGCGCCGGAACAACCGGAAACATTAATGTAGTTGGTTTTAACGAAGGTCCGAGTGGCGGTTTTATTACCTTGGGTTCTGCAGGCTTCCCTACTTCTTCGGGCCAGCCATTTAATCAGATCAGAATGAACACCAATGCCGCAGCTTATGGTGCCAATCCTAATTTATTGTACCTCGCTTCTGTGATCCAGCACGAAGTAGGCCACTGTATTGGTTTCCGCCATACCGATTACATGAACCGTGCTTTTAGCTGTGGTTCGAGCGGTGCAGGCAATGAAGGCCAGTCAAACGTAGGTGCTGTTAGGATTCCTGGCACACCTTCTAGTCCTGATGCAGCTTCGTTTATGTTGGCATGCTCTAATGGTGGTAACCGCACCTTTAATGCAAACGACGTAATTGCCGTGAACTACCTTTACAAATAAAATTTAAGCGGAATTACCTTAACAAGAAAGTCCTGAATAATTTCAGGACTTTCTTGTTTTCACAGGTGGACACGGATTAACGCAGATCTTCCAATTGTGGTTCGTGAGGACACGACCCATGGCTGTTGGCTTGCTCCCTACTTTTTTAGCCACAGATGCGCACAGATAAACACAGATTTTAAGGCTTATTTATATGCGCCCTTTTTATGTATGCGCCCTTTTTATGGTTCGTGAGGACACGAACCAAGGCGTTGAAAGGTGAAAAACAAATCCTCTCCCTTTTTAGCCATAGATGCGCACAGATAAGCACAGATTTTAAGGTTTATTTATATAAATCCTTTTTTTATGGTTCGTGAGGACACGAACCATGGGTGTTGGAGTGCTCTATCCTTTTTTAGCCACAGATGCACACAGATTGAGGTGCATTGTTGATGTTCAACCTTTTGAAGTGGTTCGTGAGGACACAAACCATGGCTGTTGAATTTGAAATGCTGCATGGAGTTAAATAAACCTGATCGCGCCGAATAGCTCCCGATTCCTTCCAATCGGGACTATAGGCAAGAGCAGGACTGGAATAACCGAAGTACTACAGTGATTGCTTTTCAATAAATATTAATCAGATAATAATTTACAACACCCTATTTTCTAAATGATAATGGTTCGCGAGGACACAAACCATGGCGGTTGAAAGGTGAAAAACAAATCCCCTCTTTTTTTATCCACAGATGCGCACAGATAAACACAGATTTTAAGACTTATTTATATGCATCATTTTATTATGGTTCGTGAGGACACGAACCATGGCTGTTGGAGTGCTCTCTCCTTTTTTAGCCACAGATGCAGACAGATAACTACAGATTGAGGTGTATTATTGATGTTCAACCTTTTAAATCGGTTCGTGAGGACACGAACCATGGCGGCAGAGGCTTATCCGTTCTTTATGATTTTTGAGCGCACCAACCACGTCAATTGGGTAAACACAGCTTTATACGCATCTGTGTTTACCCTTTTAATCTGTGGTTTAATTTTTTAATACAGCTTATTTTCCGTTCTGCTCAATATCCCTGTCCATTTCAACAAGATCTACATCGCTTGGGGTTGAAAAATCGCCGATTAGGTATTTGTTAAAATGATCTGCCAGTTTCCAGAAAGCATATTCTGTCATATCGCCAAAGGCATGGCGCTGACCGGGAATAATTAGGAAATCGAAACGTTTGCCAGCTTTCATCAGCGCATTGGCCACGCGGATAGAGTTTGCAGGATGCACATTGTTATCAACATCGCCATGCATCAACAACAAATGTCCTTTTAGGTTCTTCGCTAGATCTGGATTTTTATCAATGCTATATTTAAATGAGGTATCGCCTTTTAAAGAAATGGTTTCTTTTACACCATGGTGTTTTTCGCTCCACCAGCGGTTGTAAATGCTGTTATCGTGGTTACCTGCGTTCGAAACCGCTGCTTTAAAGAAATCGGGGTAAACCAACATTGCAGCTGTAGACATAAAACCTCCTCCAGAGTGCCCGGTAATACCTACTCTCGATTCGTCTATATAGGCGTATTTAGCTGCCAATTGCTCAATTGCAGTTTTCTTGTCCGCCAAACCGTAATCGCGCAGGTTTCCATAACCATAAGTGTGGTACCATTTAGAACGCGAAGGATTACCACCACGGTTACCCACTGTAATTACAATGTAGCCAAATTGCGCCAGGCGCTCGGTGCGGTCCATGCTTTTGCTGAAGGCTTTGTTTACCGCCTCGGTTTGTGGACCTGGATATACATACTCAATTATAGGGTATTTTTTATTCGGATCGAAATCGAATGGTTTGTACATCACACCATATAAATCGGTTATTCCATCATCTGCCTTTACTTTAAAGGGCTCAGGAAATTTATAACCTGCAGTTACCAGCAAAGATAAATCAGTGGTTTCCAGATCCATTACTTTTTTTCCGCTGCCATCGTAAAGCGTAGCTTTTGGTGCAGTATTTACCCTCGAGTAATTATCAACAAAAAAAGTATTGTTATCGTTCATGTTCGAAGCATGATCAAAATCGCCTGCATTTAAAAGCTTCATGTTCGAACCGTCAAAATTAATGCTGTAGAGGTGCAGGTAATATGGGTCTTCTTTACCTTCGCGCCCATTTGCGGTAAAATAAAGTATGCGCTTTTTCTCGTCGATATTTACAATACTTTCGCAGTGGAAAGCTCCTTTGGTAATCTGGTTTTTAAGTTTACCGTTTTCATCAAAAAGGTAAAAATGCGCCCAACCATCTCTTTCACTCCAGTGGATCAGTTCTTTGCCATCGTTTACCAAACCCGGACGGTTTACCTCAACATAGGTATTAAAGCGCTCATCAATTAAAGGATTAACTTTTCCGGTAGCAATATCAACCGTACCAATATCAATGCGCTTTAAATCGCGGCTGGTACGCGAGAAATAGAAACGGCTATCGTTACCTAACCAAATAGAAGGACGGAATTCGTTATCGCGGTCTTTATTTAAAGATGGTTTGCTCCATACCGAAACGCTTTGATCCTTAAACGCTGCAACATTTAGCTTTTTATACGATTTGGCTGCAAAATCAAACAGTAAAACCTCATCCTGCGGGGCTTCTGTTTCGCCCGGCATTTGGTATTTATAGGTTTCTAAAGTTGGACGGCCCGGGGTTACACTGTTAATTACCCAAAGATCCTTCACCTTGCGCGAGTCAGTCCTATCCAACACAAAATATTTCGAATTGGGCGACCAAAGCACATAAGCACCACGGCGCTTTTTGTTGTTTTTTTCGTTTTCTACATTGTTTTCGCCATCGCCATCACTTCCGTACGAATAAAACTTAACACCATCCTTGGTCAGTTGATGTTCTACAATAGTACTGTCGTCTTCGTTTTTAACAGCCTTTTTGTAGTTTTCCTTATCCATCCAGTACAGGTTGTAATTGCGCGAAAAGATAATGGCCGATGAATCTGGCGCCACAGAACCCCAGCCCGGTTTAGGTTTAGGCCTGCTAAAATTGGGCACTTCGGTTAATTTGGCTGTTGCCAGTTCATATTTGAAAGAAAATATTTTCTTCTGCATAGAATCTGCGGCTTTTTTATCTTTTCTATCCTTTTTTAATTCATCAACACTGCTTTTAACCTCGAAAGAGATACTTTTTTCATCAGCAGCAAATTTTAAGTTTTCTAAAGGCAGGTGCTCTGCATCAAACGGATCGCGCACAACCAAGGTAATATCAGATGCCAGCTTAGCATTATCGAAAATTACTTTTTTGCTTTTGGTGGCCGGATCAACCAGGTACCAGAACTTACCTTTAGGACTTTCGAAAGTGTACCAAAAACGGTTACTCAACTTTAGCCAATGCGGATCTACCGAAGTAGAATACACCATTTTTTTCAGTTTATTTGGCGAAAAACGCGAAGCAAGCTGATAATTCGCCTTTGGCTGAGGCTGAATATTTTCGGTTATGGTAAATGTTTTGTTTTGTGCAGCTACAGTTAAGCATAAAAACTGCGCACAGAGCAGGAGTTTATAAAGTTTATTCATTAAAATTTGTTTGAACCGCTAAATTATTTAATTAAAGCATATTAAGCAGGAAATAATATGTAATAAAAGCGATAGTTAGCGCTATTTTCTTTACATAAAATAATTATTAACACAATTTATTTTGATGGTTAAATAATTGATGGATTTTATAGTTTTGTAGCCATATATACTAACGATGAAATACAACTTTTTAACCATTATAACTGCCGGAATAATTTTATTTGCCAGCTGCCAATCTAAATCTCAAACAGAAAGTGCTACCGCTAAAGATGCTGCCGGGCAAAGCACCAAAACCGCTGCAGCTACCGGAACCCCTGTAGATGTATCAAAAATAAAAGTGGCTGATGCCAAAACCATCCTCGCCAGAAAACAGGTGCCTATTTTATGTTATCACCAGGTAAGGAACTGGAAACCAACTGATGGAAAAGTAGGTAAAGATTATATTGTAGAAATCCAGAACTTTAAAGATCAGATGAAAATGCTGGCCGATAGCGGTTACCATACCATTTTACCCGATCAGCTTTACGCCTACCTTAATACAGGTGCTGCATTACCGAGCAAGCCCATTATGCTTACTTTTGATGATACAGACATGGACCAGTTTACCATTGTGCGCCCTACTTTAGATAAACTTGGCTTCAAAGCCGTTTATTTTATCATGACGGTTTCTATCGGCAGAAAAGGCAAATTTGTGGATTACATGACCAAAGAGCAGATTAAACAACTATCTGATGAAGGAAATATTATCGGCAGCCATACTTACGACCATAAAAACTTTAAAAAATACGCGGGTAAGGATTGGGAAGAGCAGTTAGATAAACCAACCAAAAAACTGGAAGAAATTACCGGCAAAAAGATGACCGAGTTTGCTTATCCATTTGGTTTGTGGAATGCAGAAGGTATACCTGAACTCAAAAAACGCGGTTTCAGAATGGCTTACCAATTATCGACCAAACGTGATGAAAAAGATCCTTTGTTTACCATCCGTAGGATTATTGCGAGTGGTTACTGGTCGCCAAAAACATTAAGCAACAGCATTAAAAACAGCTTTTAAATCACACATTGTTGAAAGATTATGAAAAGTTTTCTGCTTATTGGTGCCATTTCTAGCTTGTTTTTAGGCGCTTGCCAGTCTAATGGGGCTTCGAAACAAAAATCTACGGCCAAAGCAACAACTGCCGATCAGGTAACAACAGATTCAGCCAGTACCAAGCCTGCCGATAACAAAACCATATTGGCCCGCAGGGAAGTTCCCGTACTCTGTTACCACCAGATCAGGAACAATATTGCCAGCGATAGTAAAAGGGCGCACGATGATATTATAGCCCCTGATAAATTTCGCGAACACATTAAAATGCTGGCCGATAGCGGTTACCATACCATCCTGCCCGATCAGTTGTACAATTACCTGGTTTATGGCGCCAAACTGCCAGAAAAACCTATTATGATTACCTTTGATGATACCGACGAAGATCAATTTACCATAGGAAATGCCACGTTGAAAAAATATGGTTTTAAAGGGGTTTATTTTATCATGACAGTATCCATTGGGCGAAAAGGCAGGATTAATTACATGACCAAGGAGCAGATTAAGCAACTTGCTGATGAGGGGAATACCATTGCCAGTCATACCTACGACCATAAAAATTTTGCAACTTTTACCGATGCCGATTGGACAACACAGATTGATGAACCTACAAAAAAGCTAGCGCAGATTACCGGCAAAAAGGTAGAATACTTTGCTTTTCCTTACGGCGTTTCAAAATCATCTACCTTACATAAGTTAAAAGAACATGGCTTTAAGGCCGCATTTATCCTATCAACCGCAAGAGACGAAAACTACCCGCTTTACACCATTAGAAGGATAATTGATCCGGGAAGATACACCGCAAAAAACCTGTATTACAGTATTAACAAAAGCTTCAATAAAACAAAATCTTAGTTTTGGGGGTTAAATATTGAGCAATGTTTAAAGGTTAAGGTCAGCAGAAAATAAAATATTGCAACTTTACGGCCTTTAAACATTTCAACTTTAAAAAACATCCTGAACCTATGAAATATTCTCTTCTCCTATGTGTTTTCGTAATGGTTGTGCTCAATGCCTGCAACAATCCAAAAAACACGGGCAATACTATCGAAACAGCAGATAGCACCGCCAATATAAAAACAGAACTTACCGAAAGTTTTTACAAAAGATTGGAAGGTACAATTGCCGGCAAAAAGGTGGTGGTACACCTGCAAAAAGTAAATGACGATGTTAGCGGAACTTATTATTATGATGGTTCATGGCTCAACTTATCAACCGATACCCTGGTAGGAAAAGATAGTATTCTGCTAACGGAATACAGTTTTTACGAATCGTACTTTACCCAGGATTTTAAATCGCCCCATTTAGCTTTAAAGTGGAATGGAAACGGCTTTAACGGAACATGGGAAAGTGGCGATAAAACCAAAAAATTCCCGATTGCTTTGACAGAAAAATATCCGGAAAACAGTTACGCTTTCAATGCAGGTATTTACCAAGATTCGGTTAAAGCTCTGCCCAACCAGGCAAAATCGCCAGTAGCTCAAATTAGCTTCGAGTACCTCGAAAGCACCAGCAAAGACGAATTTGGCACCTGGTTAAATACAGAGCTAAAAAAAATAATAGGTATTAAACCAACTGTTGACCGTAAAACGGGCTTTAAAAACATTGCAAGTGCTTATTTTAAAGACTATAAAACCCAAGTTGCCGAACAGCAAAAAAATGGCAGGGATGATGATTATCAGGCCTGGATGAACTATACCAACAATAGCCAGCAATCAGTCACTTATAACGATAATGGCTACGTAGTGATCGATTTTTTAGCCGATGCTTACACTGGTGGCGCGCATGGCAATTATGGCAGTACCATGTACTGTTTAGATGTGAAGAACAAAAAGCAACTGTTGCTGAGCGATATTGTAAAGATAGATACCAATAGCTTAGCCAAAATTTTAGAACGTAATCTCCGCAAAGATTATAATATCAAGGCAAAAGATGCTTTAAGCACTGTGCTGTTTGATAATTTTATAAAGCCGAACAAGAATTTTTATTTCAATGCCAATGGACTTGCCTTTATGTACAACCCCTACGAAGTAGCGAGCTATGCCCAAGGACAGATTGTAGTTTTTATACCTTTTGCCGAGCTAAAAACCTTTTTGGTTCCCGAATTTGCACAGCGTATGGGGATTAAGTAGCTGAAAATGCTAACTGCAAATTGAAAATTGCCTACTGAAAACTATTGTTTATTTAAGCTCCTGGCCATCTGGCACTCTTCCGAAGGAGGAGAATAGCGTTTGTAATTTCCTCTACTAGAAGGGGTTATCGCAGACCGGGGTGTTAAAATGGAATTAAATAATCAGTAGAGCCTTAAGCTATTTTAGCAAGGGTCACCTCGGTTTATCATTTAATGTACCTTAGTTTATCATTAACGCACCCCGGTTGATCATTAATGCACCTCGGTTTATCATTAACGCACCTCGGTTTATCATTATCGCACCTTGGTTTATCATTATCGCACCTTGGTTTATCATTAATGCACCTCGGTTTATCATTATCGCACCTTGGTTTATCATTATCGCACCTCGGTTTATCATTATCGCACCTTGGTTTATCATTAATGCACCTTGGTTTATCATTATCGCACCTCGGTTTATCATTAACGCACCTTGGTTTATCATTAACGCACCTCGGTTTATCATTAACGTACCCGCGATCTAGAACTACACCCGAGATTTATATTATTGCACCAGTGATCTATAGAACCGCACTTAAAATATCTCTTTCACTAAATAATCCTTGCCATTAAACTTAAAACTTTCATTTTTAGCTTTCCCGATTAAAAACCGGCCAATTGGTGAAGCCTGGGATACAGCGAAGAATTGCTGTCCATCGGCATTTAATTCGCCAGCACTAATGCTGATGTAGAAATTCCCTTCAGAAGTTAAAACCAAACTTCCGTTTTTAACCACTTTGGACGCATCTACATTTTCTATCTGTTGCAGGGCAATTTTCTGCTGACCTGCCTCGTACAAAAGCTTATTGTTGCGGTCCATTTCCTGTTGCATCATTTCGCGCGTGGTTTCATATTTATCGCCTGCGCTGCTTTTTGTATCATCGTTCGAAGCTTGCCTGGCCTGCTGCAATGAGTATTCTATATTTTCTATCCTTTTTTGGATAAAATTTAAGCAAAGCTGATACAATTGGGTTTTTAATGTAGACATATGATGTAATGGAAAATGGGTGATGGAAGATGTTGGATGGATAATAGCTACACGTCTTACGGACGCTCCTTCAAAGGAGGAGAACTCCGTAGCTCAAAAGCTAATTTTAAAATAGCCTCGATTTTCTTTTTCGGAATATCATCAAGGTGGTTAATCAATAGAATTTTCATTTTGGCTCTTTTCTCCTGCAACAGCTCTTCGTGTTCAATTTTATTCCCATCAACAAAACCAATGTACGGCTGATGGAGCTTTTTGTGGATCCAAAGATAACAGAACATTTTTCCTTTATGGTAATAAATAGGCATTCCATATTTCCAATGCTCTGTAATATCGGCATAGGCCATTAAAAACGATCTTAAATATGCCAAACAGCTTTTAATAGGCTCGTCTTTTTGTTCAAAATAGTGATCAAGAGGGTTTAGCATACCTAAAGATGGAATTGGTAAAATGGATAATTCTTAACTTCTTCATAGCAACTAGTTTGTTGACGATTAAGGCATTAAGAACATTAAGTTTGGAGTTATCTCTTAGTCAGCTTAACTTCTTAATGGTCAAATGAATATTAACCAATAGCAACATCGACATTATCTTAACCTTAACTCCTTAATAATATTATGTTTTGGACCATTAAGGCATTAAGGCATTAAGAGCATTAAGTTTTGGAAGTTAATCCTTAATCAGCTTAACTTCTTAATGGTCGAAAGAATATTAACCAATAGCAACATCGACATCATCTTAACCTTAACTGCTTAATAATATTATGTTTTGGACCATTAAGGCATTAAGAGCATTAAGTTTTGGAAGTTAATCCTTAATCAGCTTAACTTCTTAATGGTCAAATAAATATTAACCAATAGCAACATCGACATCATCTTAACCTTAACAGCTTAATAATATTATGTTTTGGACCATTAAGGCATTAAGAGCATTAAGTTTTGGAAGTTAATCCTTAATCAGCTTAACTTCTTAATGGTCAAATGAATATTAACCAATAGCAACATCGACATCATCTTAACCTTAACTCCTTAATAATATTATGTTTTGGACCATTAAGGCATTAAGAGCATTAAGTTTTGGAAGTTAATCCTTAATCAGCTTAACTTCTTAATGGTCAAATGAATATTAACCAATAGCAACATCGACATCATCTTAACCTTAACTCCTTAATAATATTATGTTTTGGACCATTAAGGCATTAAGAACATTAAGTTTGGAGTTATCTCTTAGTCAGCTTAACTTCTTAATGGTCGAAAGAATATTAACCAATAGCAACATCGACATCATCTTAACCTTAACTGCTTAATACTACTATCTTTTGGACCATTAAGGCATTAAGAACATTAAGTTTTTGAAGTTACTCTAAATCAGCTTAACTTCTTAATTTCAAATGATATAAATTACCCAAATACGGCAGTTCGAAGTTAATAATTCCAAACTAATAATGCCTAAACCAGACTCAAGACTATGAACTATGGACCATAGTCTAAAAACTACTCCTCTATCCAGCTTACTTTTTCTTCAATCGGCTTACGGTTTGGTTGCCAAGGTTTTTCGTTATGATAGCCCATGTAAAACAGTCCGATGCATTTTTCGTTTTCCTTTAAATTTAAAAAACTGCCCAGATCATCAATCAATGGCGGCGAACTCCAATAGGCACCAACCTTTAAACTTTCGGCGGTTAGCGCCATGTTCTGCACGGCACAGGCTACAGCAGCCAATTCTTCCCATTCAGGAATTTTACCACTTACTTGCATATTGATGGCAATAATACAATCTGCCTGACTCGTTTTTTCGGCAAAACTATCGTATTTCTTCTGTAAAAACTGTTGTGGACTTACCAATGCTTTATACAAACGACCTAGCTCTTCGCCCAACTTAGCTAAGCCTGCTTTTCTGATCACCACAAAACGCCAGGGCTCTGTTAATTTATGTGTTGGCGCGTAATTAGCCGTTTCTAAAATCTGGTTAATCACTTCAACAGGGATTTCTTTTTTAATATAACTAGCAGGAAAAATACTGCGGCGTTCTTTTATTACTTTTGAAACGATATCGTATGTTGTACTCATCTGGTAAAAGTAGCTAAAAGCTGAAAGACTAAAGCTGAAAGGGAAAGACAAATTTAATCTCTTCTGAAAGATTTGACTTTATCCTAACCGATACAAGGTTGAAGGCTGAAGGCATGAAACTCCCAAATGAAAATTGAGAACTGAAAAACTGCTAACTGCCAACTGAGAGCTGTTTCCTAATCTGCTTTACCTTTGCAAAAAACGCTATACTTTCTTTATCTATCAAAAAATCCATGGTCTGAAGCAATTCTTCCCTTATCCAGCTGTGCTTAGTATTTAAATTGGCTAAAATATTGAGGCAATGAGATTTTACGGCCACCGGAATGTGATCATCAATAAGCCAGGCAAAAACAATTTCAACCACATGATCGGTATCATAATTTGCCATGATTTCCTTAACCCCTGCCGATGCGTTTTTCTTGGTCATAAACGCCAAGATTTTAACATAGTGCCTAAGTGCCGACAAATTGCCTTGATGCTCAAATTTTTCTAAAAAGTAAAGTGCATAAGGCAAAAACCTTTGCTGATGGTTGGTATAAACATTTTCTAAAATCCATGCCGATCTAAAGCCAATCTGCTCATCGTGGTAAAAACTTAAATCAATCAGTTCTTTTACCGAAAAGGTTTCTTCAGAGGCTATTGCAGCCAGTTTTTCTACCTTACTTTTTTGGAGTGTTGTTTTTATAGCTTCGAGCAGGATACCGTTTTGCATGCCGCTAAAATAAGCTTTTGGTTAAAAAAACCTCACAGCTTTTAAAAACTGCGAGGTGATCAATAAGTTTTAATGTTCCGGAACAAATACTTTATTACCAAAAATATCGGTTTTATAAGTCCCTATTTTCTTACCGCTGCCATCTTCAACTATAGTATTACCGAAAATATCTTTCTTTTGTTTGGTAAGTACGTTGCCCCTTTCATCAACGATAACGGTATCGCCAAAAATATCGGTTTTCTGTTTACCAATGGTGCGTCCCTTACCATCTTCTATTACAACGTTGCCCGAAATATCTTTTTTATAAACACTTATGGTTTGCCCACGATCATCTTCAATAATGGTATTGCCAAAAATATCGGTCTTTTGTTTAGTGGTTATTTCTGTTTTTCCATCCCCGGGCACTATACCGCTTAAAGGCTTTTCTACCAGGCTTTGCCCCTTTTCAGTTTCTAATACAGTATTACCAAAAAAGTCTTTCTTTTGTGTGCCTACCATTTTTCCGGCTTCATTTTCTAAAATGGTATTGCCGAAAAAATCCTGCTTTTGCTTGGCAATAGTCTTACCATCCTTATCTACAACAATGGTGTTGCCAAAAAAATCTTTCTTTTGTTTACCAATGGGATTATCTTTTCCATCAACCAGTATGGTATCGCCATAAAAGTCTACTTTGTATTTATACTGAGAAGTTTGGCCGTAAACCACGACGGAAAAAGCAGACATGAGAATGCCTAGTGTTAATTTTTTCATATTGATTTCATTTTGTGTGTAGCCCTAAAATACAAAATAATGCTGCTAAAAAGACCATTTAGGCAGGTATTATTTTTAAGCGGTGGGTTTTAACAAATTGGCCAAAAGCACCAACCTTTGTTAACTAAACCCGGTAGTAGCGAACACGCAGTGCAACGGAGTAAAGCGAATAACGGGACCCCCCCCCCGACAAAGAACAGAACCCTCCATTTTCCACCCAAACTTTTCAACCTCAAACCTCACAACTTTCCAACAATCAACAACCTTCTGCCTTTCTACCCTCAACCTTTTTCCCTATCTTTGCGGCTTATTTCAATTATAGCATGATTTCAGTTTCTAATTTATCGTTACGATACGGCAAACGCACATTATTTGAAGATGTTAACCTAAAATTTACCCAAGGCAACTGCTATGGTGTAATTGGGGCTAATGGTGCAGGTAAATCTACTTTCCTTAAAATTTTATCGGGAGAGGTTAACCAAACTTCGGGCAGTGTAGCCTTTACTCCTGGCGAAAGAATGGCCGTTTTAAAGCAAAACCATTACGAATTTGATGAGTTTTCGGTATTGGAAACGGTAATGATTGGCCATAAGGAACTTTATGCCATTATGAAAGAGAAAGATGCCATTTACATGAAAGAAGATTTTACCGAGAAAGATGGCGAACGTGCCGGAGAACTGGAAAATCTTTTTGCAGAAATGGATGGTTGGAACATGGAAAGCAACGCAGCAACCATGTTAAGCAACCTGGGCATAACTGAAGATAACCACTATAAACTGTTAAAGGAGTTGGATAATACACAAAAAGTACGTGTGTTATTGGCTCAGGCGTTATTCGGTAATCCGGATATTTTATTGCTGGATGAGCCTACGAACGATTTGGACATCGAAACCATTGCCTGGTTGGAAAACTTTTTGGCCGATTACCAGAATATTGTATTGGTAGTATCGCACGATAGGCACTTTTTGGATGCTGTTTGTACGCATATTGTAGATATCGACTTCGCCAAAATGAGTATCTACACCGGTAACTACACTTTCTGGTACGAATCTAGTCAGCTGGCCTTAAAACAGCGTAGCGACCAGAACAAGAAAATGGAAGATAAGGTAAAAGAACTACAGGAATTTATCCGAAGGTTCAGTGCCAATGCTTCAAAATCAAAACAGGCTACTTCGCGTAAAAAAGCTTTAGATAAGATCGATATTACTGAGATTAAGGCATCGAGCCGTAAATATCCTGCAATTATTTTCAACAATACAGGCCGTGAGGCTGGCGACCAGATTTTACAGGTTGAAAACTTAGGTAAAACCGGAAACGATGGCATTTTATTCGATAAAGTTACTTTTATGGTAAATAAAGGGGATAAAATTGCTGTTTTATCGCAGAATAGTTTGGCTACCGCAGCATTTTACGATGTGCTAACCGGTCGCGATGCTGACCATAAAGGTGAATTTAAATGGGGTGTAACCATCAGTACTGCCGATATTCCGAACGATAACTCTGAATATTTTGCAGGTAAAGATGAAAACCTGGTAGATTGGTTGCGCGAATATTCTGGAACAGATGCCGACGAGCAGTTTGTACGCAGTTTCTTGGGCCGTATGTTATTTTCGGGCGAAGAAGTACTTAAAAATGTTAAGGTGCTCTCTGGAGGTGAAAAAATGCGCTGCATGTTCTCTAGAATGATGTTACAACAGGCCAACCTATTGATGTTTGATGAGCCAACCAACCACTTGGACCTGGAATCTATCGAGGCATTGAACAATGGTATGAAAGATTTTAAAGGTGCCATTTTATTTACTTCACGAGATCACCAGTTAACAGAAACGGTGGCCAACCGCATTATAGAAATTACACCAAAAGGCACTATTGATAAGTTAATGACTTATGATGAATACATTAACAGCTCAGATGTTGCAAAACTGCGCGAAGAAATGTACGCTTAATACAATAAGATCTTAAATGGAAAAAGAGTTTTGATATGATGTCAAAACTCTTTTTCTTTATACCATAATTTAAACGATGAAAACGCTCCTCTCTCTCCTGCTTTCTTTGATCTGTTTTTCTGTTTCAGCCCAAAAAACCGATTCTACACATACACATTACCGCTATGTACGCGGCGGCTTTATTGAGCATTCTACAGAATTGAAATCGCAAAGAGGTGTTAAAAACGGCATAGCAACAATCCTTTCGGGCAAAAAGAAACTTGCCACAGGTATGTATAAAAACAATGAACGGATAGGCCGCTGGCATTTTTTCTGTCCCTTGGATACACTTGAGCAGATATACAATTATTCTACCAAAAAACTTGAGTACAACGCTCCAATTGAAGAGTTAACGTTCGAAATCGACTCACTAAAAGAAGGTGATAAAGTTATCTATCCGGCCAAAATTGGCGGGCATTTATATGGGATGTACTTTTTAACCTCACGCTTTCGTATTCCGAATGAAGTAAAGAACATCAAGGGTTTTCATAAGTTAAACTATATTTTTACGATCAGCGATAGCGGTCAACTGACGAACTTCGAGGTAAAAATTTCTTCTTTATCTTACAACAAAGCTGAAATTATGGATCTTTCCAAATTGCACCCCGACGATCTTGCCTTTGTACCTGCAAAAGTTAACGGCCATGCCGTAAAGAGCAAATTAATTGTAAATGGCGATATCACCGTAGATTAGACCAAAAAGCCTTATCATATACAGTAATTTCAAAAAAATAATTTCAGCTGTAGCGTTTTCATTTCATTAATCGTTTTAGAAGAAAAAAGTGTTAATGGCCATTAACCAATTTTGTTCATAAAAATTGATTTAAACACTGAAATGAAAACGAATTTGAAAAACTTTAGCATCACCACAAAAATTATATTCTCTCTCCTAGCAATTACATTAACCATAACTGCCTGTAAAAAGGATTTTAATAATGACCCGATAGAGGCTGCAGGAATTGGTTTTGTACACGCCTCACCAGGAACAGCTGCATTGGATTTTATACTCGATAACCAAAAAATAAACAGCTTTACCTATACCAAAGATTTAGGCTACTATGCTGCATATCCGGGTACAAGGTTAATCGGTGTAGCTAAAAAAGATACATTAAAATATTTAACAACTGCAACCGCAACCTTAAATTCTGGATCTTTTTATTCGGTTTTTGTGGTAGATACCTTAAAATCGACCAAGCTGTTAGTGCTTCAAGATGATTTAAAAGCACCAGATGCAGATAAAGCCAAAGTAAGATTTGTAAACCTTAGCCCCGGAACAGCAACTTACGAGTTGGCTATTGCCGGAACAGAGGCCCCACTATTTCCAGCAAAAGCATTTAAAGAATTTACCACTTTTAGCAATATTGCACCGAACGACAGCTATACTTTCCAGTTGAAACAGGGCAGTACCGTTAAAGTTAGCTTGCCGGCAGTTAAAATTGAAAAAGGAAAAATTTATACCATTTGGGCAAAAGGATTATCAAGTAAAACAGATAGTACAGGACTTGGCTTATCAGTTATGACAAACAAATAGCACATCACTCTACCTGTGAGATTGAAAATTGACACCACTCAAAAAATTGGGTGGTGTTATTTTCGTAAATTTGCAAGCAATTAATCATGATAAACCTTTAATAAATAGTCCTTTACAGGGGTGGCAAAAAAAATACTCAGTTTTGAGGAAATTTTAAAAGGCTGTGTAAAAAACGACAATGGCTGTAAAGAAATGATGTACAAATCATTTTATGGCTATTTAATGGGCATTATTTTAAGGTATACCAAAAACACTTCAGATAGCGAAGAGCTTGTAAACGACAGCTTTATCAAGATTTTTAAGCACGTTGGCAATTTTAAACCGCCTAAAAACCCCGAAGAGCTGCAGCGCTCTTTTAAGGGATGGATTGCTCAGATTGCTTCGAGAACAGCTATAGATAAAATACGGAGTTCAAAAATTCAATTTTATGTTGATGATCTGGCAGAAAACGAACACCCGGTTACCCAGGTTTCGGTGGCCTCAGAACTTCATGTTAACGATATTTTGAATTTACTAAATTACTTACCAGATACGCAGAGACTGGTGTTTAACTTATATGAGATTGAAGGATTTGCACACGATGAGATTTCGAAGATGCTGAACATACCCGAAAGTTCGAGCCGCGTTTACCTTACGCGCTCTAAAAATAAGTTACGTACCCTTTACCTAAATACCTTGGTTAATTCATATGAAAAAAATGGATAAGGAATTAATTGAGCATATTACATCGCAGCTTCAAAACCACGAGGAACAATACTCCAATGGTGCCTGGGAGCGCTTTTCTGAAAAGGAAGAGAAAAAACGGGGGATTCATTTTTGGCCTGTATGGGCGGCGGCTGCCCTAATTTTAATATTTGGCGGGGTGTTTTTTGCCCTTAATACCAATAACCAAAAAAACAACATAGTTGCCAATAAAACCAAAACACAACAGAAAGAGAAACAAACCACTACAGGTATTGATAAAAATACTGACCTTATTACCAAAAATGATGCGGTTTCTACATCAAAAGTGGATATTATTAAGGCAAATGAACTTGCAATGGCTAAGTCAGTGGTAAATGGTACCAACTCCAAAATTTCAACCGTAGTGCAAACCGGTTATATCATTGCGAATGCGTTTCAAGAAAAGGTTTTACCAAGCACCAATATGTTGGATAATAGCATGAAAAATATTGCACTTTCTAACTCTAACTATGTACCAAAAGATTTTGATATTTGGAGGGAAAAGAAACAGGCACAACCCATTAAAAAAACAACATTTGAGGAATTATTGGCCCATGATAGCCGTGCAGACCAAGGCCTTGCAGCTTCGAAAACCAACCAACCTTCCAAATGGCAGCCTGATGTATACGTTGCCCCCGCCATGGGAAATGATAATAAGGTAAATATGAACTATGGTTTTTCATTATCGTATGCCATAGCCAACAAACTGGCCATAAGCTCGGGGGTTTCTTACGCCTCAATAAGTACAACCGAATCTTTAAATGCTTCTGCACCACAAACTTTAACAGGCAGGAACCTCGCATCGGTTGATGCTAAGGTGCGCGGAATTAACATCCCATTGGAATTAAAATATAACATCAGTGATAAACTGTATACCGGTATCGGAGTTTCGGCATTGGCCGTTTTAAATAACTCGCAAGAGAACAACTACATTGTTAACCAGGTACAAAATGTGTCTTATTCTTCAGCAAACGGCATCGCCGATCAGAAAATGCTGATTGTACAGGAAAAAACCACCGAACCACAGCCAGAAACCAATATTGATCCGGATAAGTACATTGGTTTTTACAATTTCTCTTTAGGTTATAAGCAGAAAATATCGAAAAAGAACAACATTGCTATCGAGCCGTTTTTAAGGTTGCCGATGAAAAGTTTTTCTAAAGAAAACCTTAACCTTACCAATGGTGGACTAAGGTTGAAAATTGATTTTTAGGATAATTTAGATAATTATTATATTTGGTTAAATACCTAATATGAAGAATATCAAGCCGTATCCAACTGAAGAAGAGCTACCTCCAATTAAAACACTTAATGAGGTAGATTTTTCTGCTTATTACAGTTATGCAGATTACATGCGTTTCGCTTTTGATGAGCGTTTGGAAATTATCAAGGGCCACTTGTTTAAAATGAGTCCCGCTCCTTCCAGAATCCACCAAAAATTACTGGGAAGAATTTACGTACCCATTTACAATAGCTTAAATGGCCATAAATGTGAAGTGTATACCGCGCCATTTGATGTCCGCTTAGCGAAGAAAAGCCTAGACGATAAAGAAGTTTTTACGGTAGTACAGCCAGATATTGTGGTGGTTTGCGATGAACGTAAGCTCGATAAACGTGGCTGCATAGGCGCACCGGATATTGTTGTCGAAATTTTATCACCCGGCAACAATAAAAAGGAGCTGATCAACAAATATGAGGTTTATGAAGAAGCAGGCGTTAAAGAGTATTGGATTGTAAGCTCTTCGGAAAAAACTTTTTTCAGGTATATTCTTGATGATAACGGGAAGTTTCAGCCAACCAAACTGCTTACCGAAGGCGAAGAAGTAAGCACACCGATTATGCCCGGGTTCAAACTTATTTTAGAAGAGGTTTTTCAGGATTAGAATAAATTTTATGAAAAGTAACAAGCCGTATCCAACTGAAGAAGAGCTACCTGCAATTAAAACACTTAATGAGGTAGATTTTTCTGGATATTACAGTTACGCAGATTACATGCGCTTTACTTTTGATGAACGATTGGAAATCATCAAGGGCCACTTGTTTAAAATGAGTCCGGCTCCTTCCCGTCTTCATCAGGGTGTTTTAACCAATATTTTTGGCCCTATTTACAATATCCTCAAAGGGAAGCAATGCAATGTTTATACTGCGCCATTTGATGTCCGCTTAACGAAGAAAAGCCCAGAAGATAAAGAAGTTTTTACGGTAGTACAGCCAGATATTGTAGTGGTTTGCGATCATCGTAAACTCGATAAACGTGGCTGCATAGGCGCACCGGATATTGTTGTCGAAATTTTATCACCCGGCAACAATAAAAAGGAGCTGATCAACAAATATGAGGTTTATGAAGAAGCAGGCGTTAAAGAGTATTGGATTGTAAGCCCTTCGGAAAAAACTTTTTTCAGGTATATTCTTGATGATAACGGGAAGTTTCAGCCAACCAAACTGCTTACCGAAGGCGAAGAGGTAAGCACATCGATTATGCCCGGGTTCAAACTTATTTTAGAAGAGGTTTTTCAGGATATATAAAGTGATATAAAAAAAGAAGCCAAGTTTATAAGCATATTGCCATAAAACTTGACTTCCTTTAAAATGATAGTTTATATCTTAATTAGTGACCTGAATGACCATCAGCTCCATGTGCATGACCATGAGCCAGCTCATCTTGAGTAGCTTCGCGCACGTTAAGGATTACACCGTTGAAAACTAAATTTTTACCAGCCATTGGGTGGTTTAAATCTACTGAGATGGTTTCATCATGAACAGCTGTTACACCTGCTCTGAACTGGTTACCGTTATTATCCTGCAAAGGAATAACATCACCAACATTAGGCAACTCGCCACCAGCTTCAGTAAACATCGTTTTTGGAAGATCGGCAAAAGCACCTGGATCAATGTCTCCGTAACCATCTGCAGCAGATAGCTCGAAACCATACTCATCACCAGTTTTTAAACCGGTTAAATGCTCTTCAAATTTAGGCAACATCATGCCAACGCCATATAAAAATACTAAAGGATTTTGTTCATCAGCTTTTTCTACAAAAACTTGTTGTCCTTCTTCGTTAGTAGTATGCAATTCGTAAGTTAACGCTACTACAGAGTTTGGTGAAATATTCATTTAAATTATTTTATTGTAAATACTCTAATGCGTCCTCAACAGTGTTAACCGGCAACTGGCATACTTTATTTCGGCAAATATTTATTAAACTTGTTATAGTGCTTTTAAATATTGCTGGGCAAAGATAAGTTAATTATTTACCTAACAAAAAAGATGAGCTGATTGTTCAGAAAAGAATATAAAATTTAGTACTAGTACGAAATGTAGTACTGAAAATACTTATTATATCTTGGAGATTACCTTTAATAAAATTACTCTAACTGCTCATTTGAGAGAACGCAATCAATTGTTATCACACGGTTTTAGTCAAAATATCCAAATCTTTTAGAAGTTTAGGAATTCTAAACTCACCATGCATCTCCTTAATAAAACTTGAAGCTTCTTGTAAATCAATCCCTATAGAAGTTAAGAAGAGAGGTTTTTTACTTTCCCCTCGTAAAACAGCGCTTTTATTATTACGAATTGCCACAAAATCTGATTTTGCAACCCCTATAACAGGTATTTTTTGCCCCAGTTTTTCATATAAATGACCACCTAATCCTAATCTTTTATCATCGTCCAAATAAACAAACCCATCCACTATTATAAACTCCACATGGGTTAAATCAATTTTAGTGATAAGATTTAAGATGCATGGCAACTCCCTTTTGTAGAATTCTCCTGAAATGTAATCTTCAATCCCAAAAACAATATCAGAATAGATAGCTGTTTCTCGTTCAGATTTCCATTCTGCAAAACTTAAACAAATAGTTTGAGCCTTATCCTCAAAGTAAAATGTGTCAAATGCCAATATCATTAGTCAAATTTAATTTCCGCACATTTATTTGTGTGATAACCATATAATTCAACTATTTTATCATCTTGTAAGTGCTTTTTAAGAGAGGTATAGTTATGAATTAAAACTGATTCATCTGATATACTTACGCGATTTTCATTTTGTCTCTTAATTGCATCACTGATTATTTTTTCTGCTACGGCAATTGCTTTATCCTTATAACCTTCGAGATATAAACAAATAGTGTAGTGACTAATCTGATGGTCTAGTCCGCTCGTAGCGTCACGATTATCGTCATAACGGGTGTATTTTCTCTCAAATAAATCTGATAAAAACCTTATAATGATTTTATCAAAAAAAATAGTTTGAATTTTACATGGAGAATTATCTTCTGAAAAAACCGCATTAAAGATGACAACATCTCCATTAGGAGAAAGGCGATAACTTCCAAGTTCATCGCTTTTTGTCATAGGATTACCGTTCTTATAAAAATAAATCCAATCTTTCCGAATTAATAACCCGTCAGCATCCCAAATAACGTTATCAATAGCACTGTCATAACGCAACTGCCCATTGGCGTACCACTCCTTTCCTGAAACATATTTTCCACTTTCATAAATACAATCTTCAAGGTGTAAGCTCCCCTGTTTTTCAGACCATTCAAAAGTATAATTTTGTCCTCAACTTTCCTGCAATAAATCGATGGGAGATTTGAAGTTCAATGCCTGGTGTGGTCGATGGTAATTATAGTCCAT